>JAILHF010000029.1 GCA_024696005.1 Lachnospiraceae bacterium
TGCAATTCAGGATCTCAAAGCTGGCGCAAGCAAAGAGGATCTGATGAAAAAGTATGATAGTCAGACCGTAGAACTTGCTATTGCCTGTCGATAGTTTTTTCTCTATTATGATGTCCGCGTAATGAGAGTCATTCAAAAAAAGGTCGCTTCGGTGGCCTTTTTTTGTACGGGAATACCTTCAGACTTAATGCAACACCCTTTCCGTCAGACTAAAAGCAACAGAGTGTTGCGTTTACCTTGAAAATTCTCCCCTGAAAATGATGGCGGCAGGGTGATGAAGAATCCCTTGCCGCCATCTTATTATTGTGTTATAATATCATAGCCGTGCAGCCGGGGCGTTAGCGGTGTCCTGCACCCACAATCCGCTTTAGTGGGGGCCATGGCTTCTCTGAGGGCTTTTGCCGGTATGGCAGCCCTGCATAAGCGATGTTGAAATCCGGGTCTTGCGCAATGCGTGCCTGTGAACCGTGTCAGGGTGGGAACACAGCAGCACTAAGCGGGAATTCGTATGTGCCGCAAGGGTGCCTGGGTGGAGTTGGCTGTGCAGGTAACGCATGTTGGTTCGGTTCGAGGAGGGCCGCACGGTTTTTGGGATATTATGCTTGGACTGGTTTACATTGCCCTGAGCATATTGAGCGGCAGGGTCATCTTGGACCTCTTCCTTCCGGAATACCGCCGGCTGGGGGAGAAGACGTATTTGGGAAGGGATCTTGAACTTCCCGTTTTTTTCGTTTATTTTCCTTTTTGGTATTTTACGGGTTCCCTGCTTCTGGGATGGAGCACTTATCTTTGCGCGCTCATCCTCCGCTCCGTTACGGAGAGGCCTTTGGGACCGGCAAATGCGGTCGTCATGCCCTTGTTTGCATTGGCGGATCTGCTGATCCTGTGGCGGACTCGCAGGAAAGAAAAAACGGAGCATCGGGAATGGAGCCGGGAGCGCATGCTCTCTTTTTTGCTGCATCTTCTTCCGGTGATCCTTTATGTCATGTTCCTGATCCGGATGGAATACCGGAGTTTCGCGATCCGACAGGGAAAGATACGCGTGGGGTATTCCGTATTCAGTGATTTTGCGACCCATCTCGGGATGATACGTTCTTTTTCCTACGGGAACAATTTCCCGACGCAATACTCCCACTATGCGGGACAGGACATCCGCTATCATTTCCTTTTCCAGTTCCAGGCGGGAAACCTGGAATTCCTCGGCCTTCCGCTGGATCATGCGTTCAATCTTCCCAGCATCCTGTCCATGCTCGGAGCAGCGATGCTGCTTTTTGTTTTCGCGACGAAGCTCTTCGGCCGCAGGCTGTGCGGAGCGCTCAGTGTCTGCTACATGACCTTCCGTTCTTCACCCAGTCTTTTCCGCTATCTTGCGGAGCTTCCGAAAGGGAGCATGAGCCTTAAGGAGCTTCTGGACCGGGAAAGCTTTTTCTCCTACACTCCCAAAGAGGACTGGGGACTGTGGAACTTCAAGGTCTACTTAAACCAGCGGCATCTGGCTTTCGGGATCGGTGTGGTCCTGATGGCGCTGCTTCTGTTTGCGCCGCTGGTCTATGCGATGTTTGAAAAGCTGAAGAAACAGGAACATCCGTTTCGCGCTTTCCTGCTGGAAAAAGATGCCATCCTGCCCGGGGAGCTGCGCAGAGGGATCTTCTGCGGCCTGCTTCTGGGGCTCAGCGCATTCTGGAACGGGGCGATGGTGATCGGCGGCCTCGCCGTGCTCTTTGTGATGGCGCTCTGCTCCGAACACCGTCTGGAATACCTGATCACGGCTGTTCTGGCCGTGCTGCTTTCTTCCGCGCAGAGCATGCTCTTTGTGCGCGGCTCGGCCGTGAGTCCGTCGTACCAGTACGGCTTCATCGCCGACAATCCCGATCTGTGGGGCTGCATCGCCTATCTGCTGGCGCTGAGCGGCCTGCTGCTGATCCTGACGACGGCCTACGCGATCATGGAACGCGGTGTGCTGCGCTACATGCTGCTGGCTTTTTCCGCGCCACTGGTCATGGCCTTCACGCTGTCCCTGACACCGGACATCACGGTCAATCATAAATATGTGATGCTCTCGTTCATCCTGATGGGGATCATCGCGGCGGGGATGACTGCGGCCCTGCTGGAGAGCCGGCGCATCAGCCGCATCGTCGGCGGGATGCTCCTGCTCTTTGTGCTGACGGCCACGGGTGTTTATGAATGCCGCGTTACCTACAACATTGACAGGGAAGCGCTCGTTTTTGACGAGGACGATCCGCTCACGCAGTGGATCCGCGAAAACAGCGATTCGGATGACATCTTCCTGACGGACCGTTATGCCCTGAACGAAGCCGTGATGGGCGGGGCCATGCTCTATTACGGCTGGCCTTATTATGCTTGGAGCGCGGGCTATGACACCACGGGACGCGAGGAGATCGTGCGGGAGCTCTTCGGGGCGGATGACCCGGAGGTCCTCCGGCAAAAAGCAACGGAAGAAGGGATACATTACATACTTGTGGATGACGGCCTGCGATGGAGTGAGGATTACCTGCTCCGGGAAGACGTGATCGCGGCTGCGTTCCCGCTTGTCTGGCAGAAAGACGGGTACAGCATCTACGAAGTGGGAGGAACGAAGGAATGAAGAAAGAGGATATCGTCTGTCTGATCCTGCTGGCAGCGGAACTGGCGGCGGGCTTTGTATTGATGGGTGGCGACATGATGCCGGTCCTTGCCTGGTGGCTGATGCTTCTGATCCTGGGCATCGGGAGCTATCCCCTTTCGAAGATGCTCTTCGGCAGGCTGAGCGATCACGGATACCTCTTCGGCAAACTGCTGGGAGGGCTTGTTCCGGCGTGGATCCTCTGGCTTTTTGCATCGCTTCGTCTGATCCGTTTTTCGACGGCGGCTGTCCTGATCATCAGCCTGCTTGTGCTTGTTTTCTGGTGGGGGCTTGCCTTCAAACAGGGAAAGCTGAAGGAATTGTGTGCCGAGATCCCGCTCACAGGCATTCTTGTACGTGAGCTGATCTTTACCGCCGCATTTTTCCTGTTCTGTTACATTAAGTGCTACAACCCGGATGCGTTCGGGACCGAACGCATGATGGATTACGGCTTCATGCAGAGCATTTTCCGCGCGGATTATTTCCCGCCGGAGGATTTCTGGTTTGCCGGGGAAGACCTGAATTATTACTATTTCGGGCAGTACTTCTGCACCTTCCTCACGAAGCTTTCCTTTAACTCCGTATCCTACGGTTATAACCTGGCTTTGTCGATGTGCTTCGCTTTTTGCATGGGCTTTGCCTTTTCCCTGGTGTACCAGTGGATGCTGGGGCACAGCGAGAGCAGGGGAGCAGCGGGCATCACGGGCACTCTTGCGGCGATCGTGCTTCCCGGTGCAGCCAGCGTGCACTATCTGATCTTCAATTTCCTGGTCCCCTGGACCTGGGACATTCTGGCGATCCCCGGGGACAAGCCGTCCTACTGGTATGCCGATTCCACGCGCTACATCGGCTATCATCCCGAAACGGCCGACCGCACGGCCCACGAATACCCTGCGTATTCGTTCCTGCTCGGCGACCTGCACGCGCATGTGATCAACATCTTCACGGTGATGACGATACTGGCCCTGCTCACGGCCTGGGTGCGGGAAGCGGACGAGCGGGAAGAAGAAGAGAACTGGGTAAAGCAGACGCTTTCGGATCCGAAGCTCTGGGCGTTCACCTTCCTGACCGGGATCTGCGTGATGGAGAATTTCTGGGATTTCCCGATCTATTTCGTGGTGGGCGGTGCCGTGCTTCTGGCACTGCATCTGCGCAGCAAAAAGAGTCCGGCCCGTGTGGCTTCGGTCACGGCGATGCAGGGCATCATCGTGCTGCTGGGTGCCATGCTGGTAAGCCTTCCTTTCCAGCTTCGTTTTCAGGCGATGGCGAACGGGATACGGCTTGCGGAAACGCACACGCCGCTCTACCAGCTTGCGATACTTTGGGCTCTGCCCCTCGCCCTGCTTGCGGCATTCTTCGTCGTGCTTTTTAACGGGCGCGACCGGGAAGTGAAAGGCTTCCGGCAGCTGTTCCGCGGCGCGGAAAAGTTGGACCTCTGCGTGCTGCTGATCGGCCTGTGCGGCGCGGGGCTGATCCTGATCCCCGAGCTCATTTACGTGTCGGACATTTACGGCGGGGATTTCAAGCGTTTCAACACGATGTTCAAGCTCAGCTACCAGGCCTTCATCCTGCTGAACCTGATGATGTGCTATGTGGTCGGGCGCTTCGTGCTGCGTCCCGGCACGGCGGGACAAAGGAAATGGGGGATCATCGCCGGCGTCATCCTCATCCTTTGCTGCGGTTATTTCCTGACCGCACTGCGCATGAGTGCCGGCGACATCCGTGACCGGGAGCGTTACAAGGGCCTGCGGGCGGACGAATATCTCAGGCGCGAGGCACCCATGGATGCGGATGCCGTGTTCTGGGCGCGGGAAAACATTCCTTCCGGCAGCCTGCTTTTGGAGGCGAACGGCGACAGCTATACGATCAGCAACCGTGTATCCGTGATCACGGGCCTGCCGACGGTGCTGGGCTGGCATACGCATGAATGGCTGTGGCACAACGACCTTGACCCGGTGGATGCCCGCTCTGCCGATGTGGAAACGATGTATCTGTACGCCGATTCGAACCTGATGCATCAGTACGGCGTGGATTACATATTCCTGGGTTCCTGCGAATACGACAAGTACGGACAGATGGGCATGAATGATGAGGAACTGAAGGCGCTGGGCGATGTCGTATATACCGGGCCCATGCAGGAGGACGGACGCTGCGCCTGCATCATAAAGCTGCGGTAACAAAAGCGGTTTTCAAAGTCGCGGATCTGTAGTATAATTTCAGCGTTGTTTTTTCATTAAAACAGGGAGAGAGGTAAAAACATGATCGAGCTGTACGAAAACGGAGCGTATCTGGTAAACGGAACGGAGCTGTGCAAGGATGCGGCTGCCGCGGGAGCGAAGTGCGGCAGGACCGTATCGCAGGAGGAAGCAAAGAAGGGGACCATCGCCTGGAACATCCTGCATGCTCATAATCTTTCGGATGACGAGCAGAAGCTGAACATCCGCTTTGACAAGCTTACGAGCCACGACATCACCTTTGTCGGCATCATACAGACGGCACGTGCATCGGGACTGCAGAAGTTCCCCATGCCCTATGTGCTGACCAACTGTCACAATTCCCTTTGCGCCGTGGGCGGTACCATCAACGAAGACGACCATGTTTTCGGCCTTTCCTGCGCAAAGCGTTACGGCGGCATGTATGTGCCTCCTCACATGGCGGTCATCCACCAGTTCGCGCGTGAGATGCTCGCGACGGGCGGCGGGATGATCCTGGGTTCCGATTCCCATACCCGCTACGGCGCACTGGGCACCATGGCCGTGGGCGAGGGCGGACCGGAGCTGGTGAAGCAGCTGCTCAACCAGACCTACGACATCGACATGCCCGGCGTGATCGCGATCTATCTGAAGGGCGAGCCCGCGCGAGGTGTGGGGCCTCAGGATGTGGCGCTCGCGATCATCGGAAAAGTATTCAAGAACGGTTATGTGAAGAATAAGGTAATGGAATTCGTCGGCCCCGGTGTTTCCAAACTTTCCGCCGATTTCCGCATCGGCGTGGATGTCATGACGACGGAAACGACCTGCCTGTCCTCCATCTGGAGAACGGACGAACAGATCAAAGAGTTTTACGATATCCACGGACGCGTCGGGGATTACAAGGAACTGAACCCTGCAGACGTGGCTTATTACGATGGCGTGGTGGAAGTGGATCTTTCGGCGGTCAAGCCCATGATCGCTCTGCCGTTCCATCCTTCCAACACCTATACGATCGAGGAGCTGAACGCCAACCTCGATGACATCCTGGCGGATTGCGAGGAAAAGGGCAAGGTGAGCCTGGACGGCGCAGTGGACTTCAAGCTTCGTAATAAGATACACAATGGCAAGCTCCTTGTGGATCAGGGCATCATCGCGGGCTGCGCGGGCGGCGGCTTCGAGAACATCTGCGCGGCAGCCGACATCATGGACGGTGCGTACATCGGCGCGGATGAGTTTAACATGAGCGTATATCCCGCATCCGTTCCCGTTTACATGGAACTGATCAAGAACGGCGCTGCGGCCAAGCTTTTGAAAACCGGCGCGATCATCAAGACGGCGTTCTGCGGCCCCTGCTTCGGTGCAGGCGACACGCCCGCGAACAACGAGTTCTCGATCCGTCATTCCACGAGAAACTTCCCGAACCGCGAGGGTTCGAAGCTTCAGAACGGACAGATCGCTTCCGTTGCGCTCATGGACGCGCGTTCCATCGCGGCTACCGCGGCGAACAAGGGTTATCTTACCCCTGCCACCGAGGTGCCCGAAAAGATCGGAAAGTACAAATATTACTTTGACAAGAGCATCTACGAGAACCGCGTGTTTGATTCGCACGGCGTTGCGGACGAGAGCGCGGAGGTGAAGTTCGGCCCCAACATCAAGGACTGGCCGGCCATGGTCGCACTTACCGATAACCTGCTGCTCAGGGTCGTCAGCGAGATCCACGATCCCGTTACCACCACCGACGAGCTGATCCCTTCCGGCGAGACCTCGTCTTACAGGAGCAATCCTCTGGGACTCGCGGAGTTTGCGCTTTCCCGGAAAGATCCGCAGTACGTGGGCCGCGCAAAGGCGGTGCGAGCGGATGAGGAGAAGCGTGAGGCGGATGTGCCTTTCGAGGAACTGAGCCCCGAGACGGCGGCAGCGGTGAAGACCGTATGGACGAAGTTCCCGGAGATCACGGCGAAGGATACCGGCATCGGTTCCACGATCTTTGCGGTGAAGCCCGGAGATGGCTCCGCGCGTGAGCAGGCGGCGAGCTGCCAGAAGGTGCTTGGCGGCTGGGCCAACATCGCGAACGAATACGCGACAAAGCGTTACCGCTCGAACCTGATCAACTGGGGCATGCTGCCTTTTGTGATCGAGGAAGGGGATCTTCCTTTTGCAAACCTGGATTACATCTTCCTGCCCGGCATACGGAAAGCCGTGGAAGAAAAGGCGGAAGAGATCAGGGCCTATGTGGTAAAGGACGGAGAGCTGAAAGAATTCGGCATGAAACTGGGTGCTCTCACCGATACGGAAAGACAGATCATACTTAAGGGTTGCCTGATAAACTATAACAGAGTATAATGAAACATCATAGGCCGCAAGGGGGTGGTCAATCATCCCCTTGCGGCCATTCTTTTTAAGGGAGGGTTTTATATGGAAAGATTGGCAGAGATCAATGACGTGATCAACAGTTTTGTCTGGACAAAGGTGGGCGTGTGGCTGCTCATTGCAACCGGCCTGCTTCTGACTGTCCTGACCGGTTTCTTCCAGGTGACCCGCATCGGGCATTGGCTGAAAAAGACCGTCGGAAGCCTGTTCGACAAAAAGGTGACCGGGCATACCGGTGAGCACGCTTCCATCTCACAGTTCCAGGCGCTGTGCACCGCGCTGGCGGCAACGGTCGGTGTGGGCAATATCGCGGGCGTTTCCGCGGCCATCATCACGGGCGGCCCCGGAGCTGTGTTCTGGATGTGGCTGGCAGCATTCTTCGGGATGATGACGAACTATTCCGAGAACATCCTCGGCATCTATTTCCGCCGCAAGAACCATCACGGCGAATGGTCCGGCGGAGCCATGTATTATCTGCAGGACGGCCTGGGCGGCTACAAGGGCATGAAGGGCGTAGGTAAGGCCCTGGCGGTGATCTTTGCGATCTGCGCGGCCCTGGCCAGCTTCGGCATCGGCAACATGGGACAGATCAACAAGATCGTGATCAACTTTACTTCGGCTTTTGACATCAAGCCGCTGTCGGATGTGGTGCTCTTTACGAGTGATGACAAGAACGTGACGCTTTACATGCTCATCGTCGGCATTGCCCTGATGATCCTGGTCGGCTTTGTGGTCATCGGCGGCCTGCAGCGCATCGCTGTCGTGGCCGAAAAGATCATTCCTTTCATGGTGGTGATGTATGTGCTCGGAAGCCTGGTCATCATCTTTACGCACATCGGTCATGTGGGAACGGCGTTTGCGCACATCTTCGGAATGGCATTCACGCCCAAGGCTGCCTGGGGCGGTGCGACCGGTGTGGCGTTCTCCACGATCATTACCCAGGGCTGCAAGCGCGGCGTGTTCTCGAACGAAGCGGGACTTGGTTCCTCCGTCATGGTGCATTCCAATTCGAACGTGAAGGAGCCGGTAAAGCAGGGACTGTGGGGCATCTTTGAGGTGTTTGCGGATACGATCATCATCTGCACGATGACCGCGCTCGTCATCCTTACTTCGGGTGTGATCGATCTGGAGCAGGGTGTGACCGAATACAGCGACGCTACCCTGGTGGCGGAAGCGTTCAACACGATCTTCAAAGTGGGTGACATTGAATACGGAAGGTACTTCATCGCGATCGCGATCCTGCTCTTTGCCTTCACGACGGTGCTGGGCTGGTCCCATTACGGCACCAAGGCCGTGGAGTATCTGGCAGGGAAGAACGCACCCGTGGTGACGAAGATCTACAAGCTGATCTTTGTGCTGATGATCCTTTCGGGCGCGCTGATGACCAGCTCCATCGCATGGGACATCTCCGATACCTTTAACGGACTGATGATGATCCCCAACCTGATCGGTGTGATCGCGATGTGCCCGCTGGTTGTAAAGCTGACCCGCAATTATGTGCAGCGCAGGATCAAAAACGAAAAAGTCGAGCCTATGCTTTCCTATGATCCGAAGATCCAGGAGGAAAACGCGAAGGTGATCGAAGAGACAGGAGAAGACTGATCATTACCGGAAAAAAGGTCTTCCGGAATTTCCGGAAGAACTTTTTTATTTCTCACGGGAGGGACAGATGTCCTGCAGAAAGCAGTCGGCGCATTTCGGGCTGCGTGCCGTGCAGATGCTGCGCCCCAGGGCGATGATCTGCATGTTGAAGAGGATCCAGTGATCCTTCGGCAGGGCCTTCATCAGGTCATATTCCACTTTTTCGGGATCCTCGTTGGCGCTCAGGCCCAGACGCCTTGCGATGCGTCCCACGTGCGTGTCTACGACCACACTGGGTTCATGAAAGATGTTGCCGCGTATCACGTTGGCGGTCTTGCGTCCCACCCCGGGAAGCGTGACCAGATCTTCGATCCCGCGGGGCACCTCCCCGCCGTATTCCTCCAGCAGCCGGCGGCAGCAGGCGATGATATTTTTCGCCTTGTTGTGATAAAAGCCGGTGGAGCGGATGTCCTCCTCCAGCTCCTTTAAGTTGGCATTGGCAAAGGCGTTTACATCGGGGTATTTCCGGAACAGATCCTTTGTGACGATGTTGACGCGGGCGTCGGTGCACTGGGCCGAGAGGATGGTGGCGATCAGAAGCTGCCAGGCGCTGTCGTGATGCAGGTAGCAGGGGATGTCGGTCCCGTAGGTTTCGTCAAGCCGTTTCAGAAGTGTGCCGATCTCTTTCTTTTTCATGGGGAAGATCCTTTCAAACACTGAAAACACAATGCTTTACCGTTATCTTGAAGGATAAAACCCCTTCTGTCAAGGATTTCATTGGGTAGATTTCACAAAAATACAAGAAAATATTGACGTTTCGTAAAAAAAGCGTTATATTTTGTTACGTGGTTTGTGAATCGTGATACTTCTGTATCCGGGGAAACGGGAGGAAAGTGGAAATGACTTACGAAAAGATCGTGGAATATGTTCAGAAGAAAGCCGCAAAGGTGAAGGCGAACGTTGACGCGGCCGTACAGGTAGATATCACCGGCGAAGGTGAAGGCGCATTCTATGTGCAGGCCAAGGACGGAAAGTATGAAGTAGAGCCTTATGAGTATTACGGTCATGATGCAAAGATCGTTGCAGACGGAAAAGACTTCATCGCATTCCTGGACGGCAAGAAGGATGAGAGCGTCATCACTGTTGAGGGCGATGCTGACAAGGCAGTGATCGTCAAGGCACTTGCTTCCAAGGCTGCCGAGAAGAAGGAAGAGAAGAAGGCAGAGCCTGCAAAGAAGGCAGCACCTGCAAAGAAGGCTCCTGCAAAGAAGGCAGCACCTGCAAAGAAGACCGCCGAGAAGAAGGAAGAGAAGAAGGCAGAGCCTGCAAAGGCAGAAGCTCCCAAGGCTGAGAAAGCAGCTCCCGCAAAGAAAGAGGAGACTGCAAAGAAGGCTCCCGCTAAGAAGGCAGCAGCCAAGAAATAAATCCGAACGGAAACAGATTTTCAGATGTACCACGAGCTTCGTCCCCGTGGTACATTTTTTTTGCCGTGATTATCCGAAGGCGGAGCGGGGGCCGGATCCTGTGCAAACAAAAAAAGATGTACCCCGGGGAACAGCCCCGCGGCACATCTTTTTGCCTTTTTTCTTTACTCTTCCGTTTTAGCCGAGTTTACCGCTTCGAGGATATCCTCCACATCAAAGCCGTGGACCATGGCTGCTTCTTCCAGGGTCTCGCCCATGGAAGCCGGGCAGCTGAAGCAGTACATGCCGGCCTGCATCAGTACGGGCGCCAGGTCCGGGTTGAGCATCATGGCATCGGTCACCAGCATGTCCTTGGTGATCAGTACCTTCTCTTCCGTGGACTCCGATTCTTTCTTTTCTGCAGCTTCATTTGCTTCTTTGCTTTTTCCGAAACCAAACATGGCAGTATCCGTCCTTTCCTTTCGATCATACGGGAAGATGATAGCACAAAGCGTGCCGCCCTGCAAGAGAAAGCTTATGGCAGTCTGTGAAGCTATTTTTTGCTGGTGTTAGCGCGTGTTCTATGTTATACTGAAAAATCAGGAGGGAAGTATGGCGAAGCTGATCTATGAGAACCGCTTCCTGCTTACCCGGAAGCTGCATAAAGAGTATTACCGTGCGCAATACATGAAAATGCGCTTTCGCCGGCTCTTTTATTTTGGGTACCGTTTTCGTGAATGGATCAATTACAGGGAACTGCAGGTGCAGCATGACAAGGCGATCGTCAATCTGGTGCGCTTCCAGTCGGATAACGTTCATGTGAAGGTGAATCAGACGGCATTTTCCTTTCATTATGACACGATCGTCGGCGCCGAGGAGACGGAGGAACTGATCGTCCTGAAGCTCAGGAAAGAGGGGATGGCCGAGCATGTGCAGCTCCTCTGGAAGAACGGATTTGTGGGAAAGCCTCCTTTGGAGGAGTTCAAGGCCTATATCAATAAAAGGACCGGAAAGAGCATCTTTGTTTTGGAGGAAGCAGCGGAGGAAAGCTGATGGATTTTGAAGATGATGAGCTGGAAGGATTATTTGGCGGAGAAGATCTGTTAAGCCTTCTGGAAAATGTGCAGAACCAACAGGATCTGGAAAGCGCCGGCTCGGGCGCGGTTTCGACTGCGGGAAGCGAGAAGGAAAGCACTCCGGAGACGGGGGCCGCCGTAAGCAGCGAGCAGGCATTTCAGAAACTGATGGGAAGCCTCAGCGAAGATGAGGTTCTTCTTTCTGCGGCCGTGCGGGACCGCGAACGTACCGGTTCCCTGCTTTCCGAAAGCACTGATGACGAGATACCGGGTGCGCTGCCCGTCGAAGCCGGACAGAAGCACAGCATGGATGATTACGACAAGAGCCTCTACGGCTTCGCCCAGCTTGACGAGATCAAAAAGGGCGTGGAACGCGGGCTCAATGTCAGTTATTTTGACAGCGTGGAGCTGAATTTCCGCCAGATGCGCGAGATCCGCATCGGTCTGGAGCAGGGACTGGATGTTTCTTTCTATTCCAGTCACTATTACAAGGACACGCAGATGCGCGAGATCCGTCTGGGCCTCATGGAAAAGATCGACGTTGGCAGCTATGCCCGCCTGATCTACAGCCTTCCGGATATGCAGCGCAAGCGTCAGGAGCTGCTCAGGAAAAAATTCCAGCGCGATCCCTATTCCCTCGAGATGAATCTCACGGACAAGGATACCGGGATCACGATCTACACGGCGGACGGGCTGATGAGTGCCTGGATCCGCGTCGGAAAGGATCTGCCGCAGAACTTCAGCCGCAAGAACCTTCAGAACCTGCTGAAGATCTACGGGATCGAAAAAGGCCTTCTGGTGGACAAGATCGAAGCGGACAAGCTCAAGCCCGGCGATGAACTGGAAGTCGCCCGCGGAGAGCAGTCGGTGCAGGGCGAGGACGGCTTTTACGAGTATTTTGTGGAAAGCCCGGAATCGGAAGGCCCGCACGTGGACGAGAACGGCAACATCGATTATTCCGCCGAGCAGAATTACAGTTATGTACAGCCCGGGCAGAGAGTGGCCCTTTATCATCCGGCAACGCACGGCAGCATAGGCTTTACCGTGACCGGTCTGGAGCTGCTTGCCGTATCCGGCAAGAACCTGCCCAGACTTCCTCTGGACAAGATCCGTCTTCTGGATGACGGCGTGACTTACGTCTCCAAGAAGGAAGGGCTGGCCGTATTGAAGAACGGCATCCTCGACATCGTGGAACAGCTGGAGTTCAAGGAGGATGTGGGTTACGGCGTGAACGTATCCTACGCCGGAAACATCTATGTCAGGGCGAGCGTTCTGGAGAGTGCCGTGCTTCATGCCGGCGGCGACATCATCGTGGACGGCTTTGTGGAGGGAGCGATCCTGAAGGCGGGCGGCGATATCATCCTTCGCAGGGGAATGAACGCCGACGGAAAGGGCGAGCTGGAGGCCGGAGGCGGCCTGATCGCGTCTTTCATCGAGAACGCGAACATTGTGGTCGGTGGAAATATCGAATGCGGCTACATCCTGAACAGCAATGTGTTCAGCAAGGGAATGGTAAAGACAAGCGGGATCAAGAATATGATCTGCGGCGGACGTGTTGTGGCTTCGAACGGCATCTGGACGGGTGTCGTCGGGAACAAGACACAGACCAAGACGGATCTGGAGGTCGGGTCCTTTACCGAAGCAAAGACAAGGGCTTCGGAGATCTACCAGCGGCGGAAGCAGCTGCTGGCCGAGATGGACAAGGTCCAGGAAGGCATGATGACGGTCCTGAGAAAGATCGGCGCGCTGCACGGGCGCACCAATCCCGTCTATCTGAAGTTCCAGGATGTGCTGGAGCAGCAGAAAGCGGAACTGGCTGCGCTGGACAAGACCGAGGACGAGGTCAACGAGGAGATCGAGGTGGGCGGACGTCTCTATATCACGGTCGAGACGATGGCTTACGAGAACACCAAGCTGATGATAAACGGAGCAGTCAGGATCCTGCAGCAGGATATACCAAAAGCCCGTTTTTTTGCAAGAGGCAAAGAGATCGTGTACGATCACTACGCGGGCGTATAAGGAGGGGTTATGGCCAGAGATACGATACTGATCGCGGATGATGACGAGGAAAACAGAGTTTTCCTGAAAACACTGTTTCAGGATGACTATGCGGTGGCGATGACGTCCAACGGGCGCCAGGCCATGGAATACCTGATGCAGAACCATCAGGATGTGGCGGTGTTGCTTCTGGACATGCACATGCCCGTGGTGGACGGACGTGCGCTGCTCAAGGTGCTGAAGGTCAAGAAGGTGACCGACCGCATTCCCGTGGTCATGATGACGACTACACTGGATTCCGAACTGATCAAGGAATGCTACGAGAACGGCGCGGTAGATTTCATCCTCAAGCCGTTTACGCCCGAGATCGTGGCCGGACGAGTGCGAAACACGATCTCGCTCTATCACAACGCGGCGCACATGCGCGGCATCATCAGCCAGCAGACGGCGCAGATCAAGGAAAAGAACAAGGAGCTGAAAGCGTTCAACGACCGCCTGATGGAAGTCATGAGCTCGATCGTGGAGTTCCGTAACCTGGAATCCAACGCCCACATCAAAAAGATCAAAGGGATCTCCCGCATCCTTGCGGAAACGGCGGCCGGATTGTACGGCAGGGACTATCATCTCACGCCGGAGAAGGTGGATGTGATCGAGAGCGCTTCTGCCCTGCACGACATCGGGATGATCGCCATCCCCGATGCCATCCTCTTAAAGCCCGGAAAGCTGACGGCGGATGAATTCGAGGTGGTAAAGAGCCATACGACGAGAGGCTGTGAGATCCTGGAGCAGATCCGGGAGCTGCAGAGCAAGGAATATGTGCAGGTGAGCTACAATATCTGCCGTCATCATCACGAGAAATTTGACGGAAGCGGTTATCCGGATCATCTGGCCGGAGACGCGATTCCCGTGGAGGCACAGATCGTTTCGATCGCGGACGTATACGATTCCCTGATCAGTGACCGTACCTACCGTGACGCATTTGACATGGACAAGGCTTATTCCATGATCGTGGGTGGGGAAGCCGGTGTGTTCTCCGAAAAGATGCTGGATTGTTTCACGAAGAGCCGTGAGATGATCGAATCCTTCTGCAAGCAATATACTTAACGATCCATTTTCCCGTAGTCTCCGAGGTGGAGTTGTTTGCGGGGACGCTGCTGTGTTTTCTTCGAGGTGGGGCTGTGACGGTGGAAGCTTTTCCGCAGGGTAGCCCTGGACTTGACGATCTCACCGCGGCGTTTTTTGATGCGCGCGACCTTGCGGCGGTATGCCAGCGCGATGCGGGACAGGCGGATGACGATCACCAGCACCACGACGGCCACGCCGATCCCGATCAGGATCTTCAGGACCGAATAGATGTTGACGTAGGTCTTGCCTTCGCCGGAGGGATCGTCCGCGAGAGGACGCCCGGTAAAGCGCACGCCGGAGATGAACGCGTCTTCGTTATAGAGCACGGGAGCGCTGCCGAGGGTAATGCCCTTCCAGCTGTAGTCGATGCGTGCGACCTGGTCCTCCGGAAGCCCGTCATAGACGATCTTTGTTTCCAGGTCGGAAAGGCTGAGCGTGTCCGGAAGGATCACCATGGCGCCGCTCTCGACACGGAGCAGGGACTGTGTGCTGCCGAAAATGTCGCCGGCCGAGCTGAAGAAATCGGAGTTGCTGATGCGGAAACGGTCCTGGAGCTCGTCCGCGCTGGTCTTGCCGAAATGGGCAAAGCCGTAATCGAAGAGCTCGGCGGTATCGCTGAACTGAAACGGGCTTTCCTCCATCATGATCACGCAGATCAGCCGCATGCCGCCCCGCTCGGCGCAGGAAACGAGCGTCTGCCGGGATTTGCTGGTAAATCCGGTCTTGGAGCCTACCAGCCCGTCGTAGGCGTATTCCTGGCCTTCGTATAATTTGTTTTTGGAACGCAGATTGTGCTCTCCGTGCGTGGCGTCGGCTTTGATCGAATAGCGCGGGGTGTTGGACATGGTGCAGAGCACCTCGTGGGAAAAGAAAGCCCTCGCGATCAGCGCCAGGTCGTGGGCGCTGGTATAATGGTCGTCGTCGTGCAGGCCGTTTGTCGTCACGAAGTGCGTGTCGGTGCAGCCCAGCTCGGCGGCGCGTGCGTTCATCATGTCAACATAGGCGTCCATCGACCCGGCGATATGCTCGCCCACCGCGTTGCAGGCTTCGTTCGCCGAATTGATGAGGATGCCGTAAAGCAGTTCCTCCAGGGTGAGCTGTTCCCCGGCTTCCAGATACATGTGCGAGCCGTCGGACTCGTTGGCATCGATGGCAGACTGGTTTATGGTGATGATCTCGCCCAGGGAGCAGTTCTCAACGGCGACCAGACAGGTAAGGAGCTTGGTCGTCGAAGCGGGAAACAGATGCTCGTGGATGTTTTTGGCGTAAAGCACGGTTCCGGAATCGGCGTCCATCAATATGGCCGAAGCGGCACCGATCGCGGGGCCCTGCGGCCAGCGCTCGGTCTCGTTGCTCTCGACCGGGTCGTTTTTCCGTTCCTCGGCCTCGTCGAGGTAGTCCTGCGCGGTAGCCTGCGCCTTCAGCGGAAGGCATAAAAAGAGAAAGCAGCCGAACAGCAGAAACAGGAGCGTGATCGGATGCAGACTGGCTTTTTTTGTTGTTTCACGATATAATTGCCGCATATGCTTCAGTATATCAGATTTACGGAGGAAGGGAAAGATGCGACTTCGAAATATCACGGGCTCGCGCGAGATGATCGCGGCCAATGAATATGTCATCCATGACGAAACGGCCTGCAAGGGACGCTGGGCGGAGGTCTTCGGAAACGACAGGCCGATCCGTCTCGAGATCGGTACCGGCAAGGGGCGTTTTCTGACGGAACTGGCGGCGGCGAACCCGGACGTTGATTACCTGGGGATCGAGAAGTATTCCTCCGTTTTGCTTCGTGCCGTGCAGAAGATGGAGGAGCCGGCGCTGCCCAATCTCCGTTTCATCCGCATGGACGCGGAATACATCTGCGATGTTTTTGCGAAAGGCGAGATCGACAGGATCTACCTGAATTTCTCGGATCCCTGGCCGAAGGACCGGCACGCCAAGAGGCGTCTGCCTTCCCGCCAGTTTCTGGAGCGCTATGCGCAGATCCTGAAAGAGGACGGGCTCGTGGAATTCAAGACCGACAACACCGATCTTTTTGATTTCGCGCTGGAAGAGCTGAAAGAAAGTGCGTTTGAGCTGGTAAGCTGCACCCGCGACCTGCATAAAGATCCCCTGCTGATGCAGGGGAACGTCATGACAGAGTATGAGGAGAAGTTTTCCTCCCGGGGAAACCCCATCTGCAAATATGTGATACGTCTTAAGAAAGCTGCGCCTTGATCGCCGCGAGCAGGTCGCCGTATTCCTCGAAGGCGGGAAGCTCGGGGTGGTCGGCCTTGATGGCCTCGGTGCTGCGGAACAGGAAGCCGGCCTTTCCGGCCTGTATCATCTCCAGATCGTTATAGCTGTCCCCGGAGGCGATGGTCTCGTAGCCGATGGACTGAAGCGCCTTTACGGTGCTCAGCTTGGAATGCTCGATGCGCATTTTGAAGTCCGTGATCTCGCCGTCCGGTGCTACCACCAGGCTGTTGCAGAGGATCGTGGGCCATCCCAGCTTCTTCATCAGAGGGGAGGCGAACTGGGTAAAGGTATCGGAAAGGATCATGACCTGCGTGATGCTACGCAGCTCGTCCAGAAACTCCTTCGCGCCGGGAAGCGGATCGATCGTCGCGATGGTGGCCTGTATCTCATTCAGCCCCAGGCCGTGCTCCTTCAGGATGCCCAGGCGCCAGCGCATGAGCTTGTCATAGTCGGGTTCGTCCCTTGTGGTGCGTGAAAGCTCCGGTATCCCGCTGGCTTCCGAAAACGCGATCCATATCTCGGGTACGAGTACCCCTTCCAGATCCAGGCAAACGATCTCCATTGATTTATCCTCCCAAACGTTCATTTTCGAATTATCCGTCTTATCTTAAAGCATAAAGAAAGATCGCGCAAGCCTTAAATTTGTAACGAAACGCGGAAAAAAAATCACAGACGCGCTTTTTTCCGCGGTTTTCTTGTGATATGATTAGCGAAGATAGGGGGAAGGAGTTATGAAGAAAAAAGATTCCGAAAAAACCAAACTCGCAAACGCCGGCTTCTCGCTGGTTGAACTGATCATCGTGATCGCGATCATGGCGATCATCGTCGGCATCGCGGCACCGCAGCTGATCAAGTATATCGAAAAGTCCAAGGTCACTGCGGATCTTCGCACGATGGATGCGATTTACCAGGCCCTCATCTATGCTGCAAACGATCCCGATGTGGTCCAGGAGGATGCTTCCGTTGCGGTCATCGATTCGATGAAGTCGGCGGTCACTCTGGAGTCGCTCGACGGGGACACCCTTTTTGCAAGAGAATTCAAGAACTCCATGGATTGGGACAAGATAGAGCAGTCCGAATACGAGAAGCTCTTTACTTCCACGCACAAGTCGGGCCTCGAGATCTACGTGCAGTACAAGGGAAGCGTCATGAACCCGATCTGCATGTGGGCAACCTACACGGATGCCACCGGCCAGAGAAAGCCGGATTACGCGCCCTCCGGTTGGGATGATCCGAACATCGACAAGGTGATCGTGATCCGATAAGCATGATCAGAAACATCGTATTTGACATCGGCATGGTCCTGGCGGATTTCCGCTGGGCCGCCTATATGCGGCAGGATCTGGGATTTTCGCCCGAGCTCGTGGACCTCTTCGGAGAGAAGGTGGTTCAGACAGAGCTTTGGGATGAGTTTGATCTTGGAGTCCGGGAAACAGACGAGATCATTGCCGACATGAAGGCCCGTGTCCCGCAGTATCCGCGGGAAGCGGACCTTTTTTTTGAACGCATCGAAGACATCGCGGTGGCTTATCCGTACAGCAGGCCCTGGCTGCAGGAGCTGAAGCAGAGAGGCTACGGCGTGTATCTTCTGTCCAACTATCCCCGGTCCACTTATGTTGTCCACGAAAAAAAGCACTTTGACTTTGCGGCGCTGGCGGACGGAAAGGTGATCTCGGGATTTGAACGGATGAGCAAGCCCGATCCGCGGATCTACCGCCTGCTTCTGACGCGCTACGGACTGAAAGCGGAGGAGTGTGTTTTTCTGGACGACCGGGAAGTCAATATCGCCGCCGCCATTGCGGAGGGGATGAAGGGCATCCTTTTTACGGGCTACGAAGAGGCCAGGGCAAAACTCGAAGAGCTTCTGTGAAGGGGCTCTTTTTTGAAGCCTGAAACAGCAGGCGGGAAGGAAATAAAATGAAACGACTGGAACAGCTCCTGCATGATGCGGATCACAAGCCTTATCCGGCATACAAAGCCCTGAAGGGATTTTACAGCTTCCCGGGCTTTGTGCTTTCCGTGGATCATGTCCAGGGGGATCCTTTCGCGGCACCCTCCTCTTTGAGTATCCGCATGAAAGCGCAGCAGCATGCGATCCCGCGGGACTATTATGAAGAAGCGCACAGGCGCGTCATGCTGCAGGACTTTCTGCTGCGCCGCTTTTGTCGCGAGATGGGGAGCTTCAGCAACAGGGCGAAGGGCTCGGGCAAGAGCGGAACCCTTTCGGTGAGCCGGCCGCAGCAGGAGGTGCTGGAGCGCTCGGCTCTTTGCATCGACGGAAACGACGGCAGCCTCATCCTGCGTTTTTCGGCGGGCTTCCCGGCAGCGGGGCGGACCACGCTCGCCATGGAGCTGAAAAAGATGCTTACGGAGTATGTGCCTTCCTGCGTGAGCAGGGCACTGCTTTTTTCGACCCTTCCGAAGGAGGAGCTTTCGGAGTGGATGAAGCTGGCGGATGAGCAGAAAGCGATCCGCGGCCAGCTGAAGGAGAAGGGCCTGATCGCGTTTGTGGCAGATGGCGCGATCCTGCCGCGTCTTTCCGGCGTGGATGAGCGTCCGATGAAGGGCGCTGTTCCCTTTGTCAGTCCCGAAGCGGACCGCGTCACGCTTTCGCTGCCCGGCGGAAAGAGCATCAGCGGCCTTGGGATCCGGAGCGGCATCACACTGATCGTCGGAGGCGGCTATCACGGCAAATCCACGCTCCTGAAGGCTTTGGAACGCGGCGTGTACAACCACATCCCGGGAGACGGCCGCGAATACGTGATCACGGAAGAGAGCGCGATGAAGATACGATCCGAGGACGGCCGCAGCGTAAAGCAGCTGGACATCAGCGCCTTCATCCGCAACCTTCCGAACAAAAAAGACACCGTGCATTTTTCGACCGAGGATGCGAGCGGTTCCACATCCCAGGCCGCAGGTACCGTCGAGGCCGTCCTTTCGGGCGCATCGACGATTCTGATCGACGAAGATACCAGCGCGACGAACTTCCTGGTCCGGGATGCGCTGATGCAGAGCGTGATACAGCCCGAGGAAGAACCGATCATCCCCTTCCTGGGGCGCATGCGAAGCCTTTATGAGAGTTTCGGCGTCTCCACCATCCTGGTGGCGGGGAGCTCCGGCGCTTTCTTTACGGAAGCGGATGCGGTGCTGCAGATGAAGGAATACCGACCGCTTGACATCACAAAGCAGGCAAAGGAAGCTGCCGCGCGGGAGGGGCTCGCTCCGGCTGCTTCGGAAACGCTTCCGCCCTGGAAGGACGCGCGTGTGGCTTTTCCGAACCGCGAGGTGACGGACAGCCGCAGGGTGAAGGTGCGGGGCTCCGGCACGGACAGTGTGTCGATCAACCGCGAATCCGTGGAACTGCGTTTTGTCGAACAGGTGGTGGATCACGAACAGACCAATCTGCTCGGTGCCATGCTGCGCACGCTGGAAGAGCACTATTTTAACGGCAGGGATGCCCTGCCGCTCTGCGTGGAACATTTGCTGGAAGGGCTTCGCAGGGAAGGCTTTTCGGCTGCTGCGGACGGAAGCATCCCCGGAAACCTGGCCATGGTGCGGCCGCAGGAGCTCTGGGCGATGGTGAACCGCTATCGTTCCCTGCAGCTGGGGGGCTGAGCACATGCGCCTGGATAAGTATCTTGCAGACATGCACATGGGCAGCCGCAGCGAAGTGAAGCAGCTGATCAGGGCCGGAAAGGTCCGGCTGCGCGGTGCGGTGGAAAAGGACCCCGGCGCGGCAGTGGGCGAAGGCGATGCCGTGGAATGCGAGGGACGTGTTCTTGAGCATCGGAAGAACTTTTATTACATGCTAAACAAACCGGCCGGCATCCTGAGCGCGACCGAGGACAGGAATCAGAAGACCGTTCTGGACCTCTTCCCGGAAAAGCTGCGCCGCGGCCTGTATCCGGTGGGACGGCTGGACAAGGACACGGTCGGGCTTTTGCTGATCACCGATGACGGCGCCCTGGGACACCGTCTGCTCTCGCCGGCGCATCACGTGGACAAGCGATATTTCCTGCGCTGCGACCTGCCGGTTACCGAAGAGGATGCGGAGTGCTTCGCGAAGGGCATGACGCTGGCGGACGGAACGGAGTTGATGCCGGCATCGCTGGAGCTTTCCGCGGACGGCGCCGTGATCACGATCCGGGAGGGGAAATATCATCAGATCAAGCGCATGTTTGCCGCAAGGGGAAAAGAAGTCGTATACTTAAAACGCCTTTCCATGGGGAGCCTGGTCCTGGACCCGAACCTCGCGGAAGGGGAATGGCGTGAACTGACGGAAGAAGAGATAAGGAGCATAAAAAGTGAGTGAGAAGATCCTGATCAAAAACGGAAATGTGGTAAACCCTGCCGGAGTGGGCGGGAGGCTGGATGTGCTGATCGAAGACGGAAAGATCAGCCGCATGGGGGAGATGGAGCCGGACGGCACGGAGCGCGTGATCAGCGCCTCGGGAATGGTCGTGGCCCCCGGCTTTGTGGATGTACATGTGCATTTCAGGGATCCCGGCCAGACCCGCAAGGAGGATATCGAAAGCGGTGCTGCAGCGGCGAAACGCGGCGGCTATACCTCGGTGGTGATGATGGCCAACACGCTGCCTCCCGTCGATAATGCAGAGACCCTGCGTTATGTTCTGGAAAAGGGCCGTTCGACCGGGATCAACGTTTATGCCTGTGCCACGGTGACGAAAGGGATGCAGGGGAAGGAACTTTGCGACATGGACGCGCTTCTGGCGGAGGGAGCCGTGGGATTTACCGATGACGGAAAACCCATCACGGACGAGGCCCTGGCGCGGGCCGCGATGGAAAAGACGGCAGCCCTGGGCGTGCCGATCAGCTTTCATGAGGAAGATCCTGCCTATATCGATACGCCGGGCTACAACCGCGGCGCAGCCTCGGAGCATTTCGGGATAGGCGGCGCGGACCGCATGGCCGAGATCGTGATGATCGAGCGGGACATCCGCATTGCCCTGGAGTGCGGGGCACAGATCGACATACAGCATATCAGCAGCAAAGAAGGAGTGGAACTGGTGCGCCGGGCCCGGCAAACGGCGGGCAACATCCATGCCGAAGCCACGCCCCATCACTTCAGCCTCACGGAGGAAGCCGCGATCCGTCACGGCAGCATGGCGAAGATGAACCCGCCGCTGCGTACGGAGGAAGACAGGCTTGCCATTGCAAGGGGGCTTGCGGACGGGACGATCGAGATGATCGCCACGGATCACGCACCGCATTGTACCGATGAGAAAGAGAAGGGGCTGACCGAGGCGCCCAGCGGGATCATCGGTCTCGAGACCGCTTTGGCTTTGGGGATCGAGATGCTGGTGGATACGGGCATGCTTTCCATGGAAACGCTCGTGGAGCGGATGAGCACCGGCCCCGCGCGCATTTACGGCCTGGATGCAGGCGTGCTGGCAGAAGGTAAGAGCGCCGATCTCGTCATTTTTGATCCGTCCGAACGCTGGATCTGCGGGGAATATGCCTCCCGCTCCTCCAACACGCCCTTTACGGGACGTGAGATGAAGGGGAAGGTGCGGACCGTGATCTGCAAGGGAAAATTCGTTTACGAAACCCCGTGAGTTTTATCTTTATTGCTGATAGGCCAGTTCTTCATACTGGCGTGAATACAGGCGGTAGTAGGCGCCTTTTTTGGCCAACAGTTCTTCGTGCGTTCCCTGCTCGATGATCTTTCCTTCATGGACCATGAGGATCACGTCACTGTCCACGATCGTGGAGAGACGGTGGGCGATCACAAAGGAGGTACGGCCTCTGGTCACGGTGGCGATGGCGTTCTGGATCGCGCGTTCCGTGACGGTATCGATCGAGGCGGTAGCCTCATCAAGCACCAGAAGGCGGGGATCCGCCAGCAGTGCACGTGCAAAGGAGAGCAGCTGCTTTTCGCCGGTCGAGAGCATGTCGCCGCCTTCGCCGACCGCGCTGTCCAGTCCTTTTTCCATGCGGCGGACGATCCCGTCCGCGCTTACCAGTTTCAGTGCATTCCAGATCTCTTCATCGCTCGCATCCGGTTTTCCGTAGCGCAGGTTGTCGCGCACGCTGCCCGAGAACAGCCAGGGCGTCTGCAAGACATAGCCGAGATGGCTGTGCAGCCACAGCTGGCTTCGGTCCTTCGCGTCGCGTCCGTCGATCAGGACGCTGCCTTCGGTCGGCTCGAAAAAGCGGCAGAGGAGGTTTACGAGCGTGGATTTTCCCGCACCCGTTTCGCCCACGATGGCAACCGAGGATCCGCTCGGGACTTTCAGATTAAAGTGCTCCAGCACCATTTCCTCGCCGTCGGGATAGTGGAAGGAAACATCGCGGAATTCCACGTCCCCGTCAAGCGTTTCCCAGTTTTCCCGTTTCGGATGAAAGCTGTCGCCGTATTTTGCAATCACATCCTCGCGGTCGGTCACGTCACTTTTTGTTTCCAGCAGATTGGTCAGGCGTTCGATATTGACCTGCACGCTGATCAGTTCGGAGATCGTCATGATCAGCCACTGGATCGGCTCCATGAGGTTCAGGGCATAGGTCAGAAAAGCCGAGAGCGTGCCCAGAAGGAGCAGGCCGTCACGCGTGAGCACGCCTCCCCGCCATAATACCACCGCCAGGGCAAGGCTTCCCATCATGGTCACGATGGCCGCGAACATGGACGAGTAGTGCGTGGTGCGTAGTCCGGCTTTGCGCATCTCTTCGCTTTCCTTTGCGAAATCGCGTCCGATGCGCTTTTCGATGACCAGCGTCTTTATGGCGCGCGCTCCGGTGATGCCCTCGTTGTAATTGGAGGTGATGTTGGAGTTGATCTCGCGGACGCGCCGGTTCCAGTGCACCAGCTTTTTCTGGAAGAAAGCGATCAGCAGGATCACCGGCGGCAGCAGCAGCGCGACAAAGAGCGCGAGCTTCGCGTTCAGGACGAACATCATGACCAGCACAAAGATCACATAGGAACCGTGCCAGATGATGTCCATGAGACGCCAGGCCACGAGCATGCCGATCTTTCCGGTATCGCTCATCACGCGGGCGTGGATATAGCCCACGTTGTTCTGGTTGAAATACGAAAAGCTCAGTTCCTGCAGATGTTTGAAAGCCTGGTTGCGCAGATCACGGTCCACGTTCATCTCGACCTGCCCGCAGATGTAGGTGGTGAAGAAGTTGTCCACGACATAGAGCGTGAGCATTCCCACATACAGCGCAATGAAAAGAGGCAGTCCTTCCAGTGTGTCGTTTGCGACGAAATGATCGATGGCAAATCGGTTGTAAAGCGGGGAAACGGCGTCGATCAGACTCGACACCAGTCCCAGCGAGACCATCAGCAGGATGCGTTTATGATATTTCCGGATAAAGGGCAGCAGCCTCGGGATCCCGAAGAAGGGGAGGCTGTGCACTTCTTCTTTCTTCTGTTTCATTTCTGATCAACCTGTATATCGTAAATGTGTTTGTAGATGCCGTTC
This sequence comes from Lachnospiraceae bacterium, assembly GCA_024696005.1. Classification (GTDB taxonomy): domain Bacteria; phylum Bacillota; class Clostridia; order Lachnospirales; family Lachnospiraceae; genus NK4A136. The sequence continues at coordinate 24,046 of JAILHF010000029.1, forward strand.
TTTTTCAGCAGTTCCTCGTGTGATCCGATCTCGGCGACATGTCCGTGGTCCAGGACCAGGATGCGGTCGGCCTGCATCAGCGTGGTGATGCGGTGCGAGATCAGTATCATCGTCGCATCGGCCGTGCGTTCCTTCAGGGCGCTGCGGATGCGCGCGTCCGTTTCCATGTCCACCGCGGAAAGCGAATCGTCAAAGATCATGACCGGCGGGTTCTTGACCAGCAGCTGCGCGATGGCGGTGCTTTGTTTCTGGCCGCCGGAAAGCGTCACGCCGCGTTCGCCGACGAAGGTTTCGTATCCGTCCGAAAAGCGTTCGATCGTTTCTGTCAGGTCGGCTGTCCCGGCTGCCTGCTTTACCGCGTCCATGTCCGGTTCCCCTTCCTGCGTGATCGCGATATTCTCGGCCAGGGTGCGGGAAAAGAGGAAAGATTCCTGCAATACCAGACCGATATGGCTGCGCAGCACGGGCAGCGGGATGTCACGGATGTCGCGGCCTCCGATCGTGATGCGGCCGCAATCCTCCGGCAGTTCATAGAGCCGTTCCAGCAGATACATCAGCGTGGATTTCCCGGCACCGGTGCCGCCCAGGATGCCAAGGGTCTGGCCCTGCTTCAGGGTGAAGCTCACGTCCTCGAGCACTTTGGTGTCTTTCTCATAAGCAAAGCTCACATGATCGAAGACGATGTCGCCCGAAAGCGGTGCAGAGTCTTTATCGTCGCCGGCGTTCTCCGGCTCGGAATCCAGGATGTAGCGGATACGTTTGACCGAAACACCGACGCGGCTCATGTCCGAGATCACGCGCCCCAGTTCCCTGACCGGCCATGCGAGCATGCCGTTGTAGGAGACAAAAGCGATGTAGGCTCCGACGCTCAGTTCCCCGTGCACACAGAAGACCGCGCCAAAGACCGTGACCAGCATGATCTGCAGCCCGGTGATGAAATCATTCGAGCACCAGAAAGCGGAGAGCCAGCCCATCAGGCGGATCCACATCCGCGTGTAGCCGTCGTTCTGCTTTTCAAAACGTTCCCGTTCGTAGATCTCGCGTCCGAACGCGCGCACGACGCGCACGCCGGTCAGGTTTTCCTGTGCGATCGCCGAAAGCAGGCCTTCCTCCTCATCGGCCTTCTGAAAAGCATTGCCGATGCGGTTGTGAAAGAAGAGCGAATACAGGATCACGACCGGGATAAAGACGCCGGAAACAAAGGCAAGGCGCCCGTCGATGCGGATCATGAAGAACATGGCCATCACGATCAGGAGCCCGATGCGGAACAGGGCGGTCATCTGCTCGCTCAGGAAGTTCCGTACGGTCTCCACATCGGAGGTGCAGCGCTGAATGATGTCGCCGGTGTGGTTCGCGTTGTACCAGGAAAAAGGCAGCCGCTGGATATGGTCAAAGAGCCTGTCGCGCAGCCGCTTGATCAGGCGTTCCGTTCCGAAGATGTTGCACATGCGGTAAAGGTAGCGGAAGAGCGCTGCCAGCAGGGCGATCACGACGACCAGGAGTGCGATGAGGTAAAGATGCGAACGCAAAAACGACACCCCGCCGGTCTTTTCGATGAGGGATGCAACGAAATCAGGCAGCGTTCCGTCCGTACCGAGGACACAGTCCACGGTATACTGCACCACTTTGGGGTTTATCATATCCAGGAACGCTGCAAAAAGGGAGAATACGACTCCCAGGAAAAAATATCTTTTGCAGGATTTAAACATTTTTATTCTTACTGATTATTGTTATTTCCAAATGCATTTCCGATCATGCTCTTTAAGTTGGAGTTGTCGGCGTAGAGCGGAGCGTTTTCATCGGGCTCTGCCGGCTTCTCGGGAGTGGTGGTCGGAGTGCTGCCGTATAGTGAAGGCGCCGGGTTGCTCTGGGCAGGAGTGCTGCCGTAAAGCGAAGGCGCAGGGTTGTTCTGTGCAGGGGTGCTGCCGTAAGGCGCAGCGGCCGGGCTGCTCTGGGCAGGGGTGCTGCCGTAAGGAAGCGTTGTGCCCTGGGAGGACGTGCTGCCGAAGGGAGAAGCTGCCCCCGTGGAGGAAGAGCCGCCCAAAGGAAGCGTCGCGCCCTGGGAGGACGTGCTGCCGAAGGGGGAAGCTGCTCCCGTGGAGGAAGAGCCGCCCAAAGGAAGCATTGCACCCTGGGAGGACGTGCTGCCGAAGGGGGAAGCTGCTCCCGTGGAGGAAGAAGCGCCCAAAGGAAGCGTTGCACCCTGGGAGGACGTGCTGCCGAAGGGAGAAGCTGCTCCCGTGGAGGAAGAAGCGCCCAAAGGAAGCGTTGCACCCTGCGAGGAAGTGCTGCCAAACAGGGAGGCTGCACCGGCTGCCGCACCGGCCGTTGCTGCTCCGCCCAACGCGGAACTGTCACCGGTCGCGGGAGAAGCCCCGAAAGCAGACGTGCTTCCCGTATTCGCGGAAGCTCCGAATGCGGAACTGCTATCCGAAGGAGCGGAAGCTCCGAACGGCGAACTGCTCCCGGAAGGAGTTGAAGCCCCGAACGGCGAACTGCTCCCGGAAGGAGTTGAAGCCCCGAATGCGGAACTGCCACCCGTGGAAGGTGTGGCGCCAAACGCGGAATCAACACCCGCAGCAGGCGAAGCACCGAACGGAGACGCACTGCCCGTGGAAGGCGTGGCACCGAACGAAGAGCCGGCATCAGCCGAAGGGGTGCTGCCGAAAGAGGAAGCGCCGAACGGAGATGCACCACCCGCAGCCGAAGTGCTGCCGAATGAGGATGCGGAGCCCTGTGGCGTCGAACTGCCGAAAATGGAATCACTACCCGCAGCAGTCTGCCCGCCGAAAACGGAATCGCCTCCCGCAGCATTCTGCCCGCCGAAAATGGAATCGTTACCCGGTGCATTCTGCCCGCCGAACGCGGTCCCCGCGAAGGAGGATGCTCCTGCTGCGCCGTTCGGCACGTAGTTCGCTCCGGCGCCGTAGTCGGGAGTTCCCTTTCCGGCCCGAAGGGTGATGAACAGGATCAATACGGTTGCAATGCAGCAGGCGATGCCGGCCAGAGCCATGCCGCCCACGGCAGCAGGAGCCGCGATGGGACGGAACATGCAGTCAACGAAATATTCATCAAACGAATCGCCGGAATCCAGCACGTTGTTCACGAGCTGCTTCCGGATATCGGAAGGGATCTTGTTCAGAGTGCCGTCAAGATGGATCGTGCTTGAGGGGATCGTATCAAAGTCACCGTCCGACATCCACCATTCATCCGTTTTTTCGATCTGTGCCTCCATCTGACTCTGATAGGTGGAAGGCAGGCTGACAAGCAGAAAAGGAGTGGGATACATGGTCTCGTCATCCCAGGAGCAGAGGGGCAGGACATAGTAATATCCGCTCACCTTCTCCGAGGTGGTAACACCCATGGTCTTGGACTGTTCCACTCTGGTGCCGATCTGTTCCCACACCAGGGTCACATCCAGGCAGACATGCTGCCCCGGTACCATTTTGCTCAGATCCGTATCCCAAAGCTCGGTAATATCGGTGGCCGGCTTCTGCAGGATCAGCCAGTCCGGAACCGACTTGACAACCAGTACGACGCCGATGATCCCCAAAAAGATCAGAAGACGCGTCTTCATGCTGAAATTTTTCATGATCATTATCCTCCCCGGAGCAAAGCTCCGCCGTGCAAAAAAACATAAAGTGCTGTAATCATACTATATTAATGTGAAAAACACAAGACGGGTATCTCTCCGGTACTTCAAAGGTGAAATATCGCCGTATGGTCAAAAGCATAAAAAAATGATAAAATATTCCTGTTACCCGGGGCACGTTTCTGTCATCCGGGGCCATCATCGATAAGGAGGTATCACTTATGGCCGGCAAACGCAGACTTCGCAGCATCCTTTCATTCCTTCTAAGTTTGATCCTGATCTTCGAGCTGATCCCTGCTATTCCCGCACAGGCAGCGGATATAAGCAAGCTTATCATACTGGATATCGATCATCCGGCAGAGAGCCTGCCTTTTGATAAAGAATTTGATTATGCGGCAGGCCAGGGCTACACGGCTGTTTCCGATACGATCACCTGGTATGACCTGGGGACTTCTTTCAAGCAGTATTCCAAATACGATGCCATTCCCGACGGAGAGATCACGGATGCCGGTGCAAAAGCAAAAGCCGGTGAGTGCTATCTTGCGGAGATACGCTTCAAGTGCAGTGATAACAGCTTTTCTTTCGCACAGGGAGCGGCCGTTGAGATAACGGAGCAGATGAAGAAACGCTGCAACTCGGCAGAGTGCTGCGTCAGCTCCGATGGGGAGTATGCCAAGGTCCGCCTGTATTACAGGGCAGATACGACTTTTTTCACGGAAGGCGGTTATATCAATCTGGAGCTTAACAAGCCGTTTGGCGGCACTCTTGCGGCGGGAGACACGCCCTGGACTGTGGAGGACTTTGCCGACAATCATCCGGGGATCGATCTTGACATGTCGGTATCCTGGTCTGCAGATGGCCAGAAGCTTGCGGATACGGCAGTATTTGAAGCCGGCAGGGATTACAGGCTCACGGTCAGCTTTAACAGCACGGAGAAGAACAATAACAAGACTACCATCACCTTCCGGGATGACATGCTCTATTTACTCCGTATCAATAACGGAGATTCTGGGGCAGACATGAACGTGATCTCTCCTTATGTGGCCTATGCGGTTTTCGATTTCCCCTGCAAGGGAAAGATCAGCAGCATGGATATCGAAGGCATCCTGCCGCCGGTAAGCGGCAACAAGCCCCAGGCAAACGGATTTCTGCTCAATGCGGATGCAGGAACGGTAAGCTTAAACAGCGTTTCATGGTATAAAGAGCAGGCGGGTATTTTTGTTGAAATGGGAGCGGATGACCGCTTTGAGGCAGATAAGCTTTACCGTCTGGAGCTGAACATATGCGCAGATGACGCTCACACCTTCAGCAGCATTTCCAAGAATGATGTGGCTGTAAATCTGGGAGACATAGAATCCGTTGCAGTAACGGATGAAGGAAAAAACATCGGCATCGTCGTAGAATTAAAGGCTGCCGCCGGATCCGGTGAAGAAGAGGAGTTCAAGCAGATCGATAAGATTGAATTCTACGTCACGATTCCTTCCAAAGAAGCGACGGTTACGTTTAAAAAGACAGATGAAGAAGGCTATGAGAGTGATGACAGTTTAGACAGTGACAGCGAAGGCATACATAACGGCATGTCCTGGGCGGAGGTGAGCGATCAGTATGCTTCTTCGATAGTGAAAAAGCTTTCGGCAGGCGATGGCTTTGAGAGCGGAAAGTATTACGCGGTATACATTGCACTCAGGGCCAAATACGGATACCGGTTCAGAAAAGGTCTTGATACGGAAGCCGGCGGCATAAAGATCAACGGATATGCGCCCACGTTTGTACAGATGGAAAGCGACCGCAGCAGTCTTATGATGTATTACGTTTTTGATCCCTTTACGGATGCGGAACTTACGGGCATAGAGATCAGCAAGCTTCCGGATAAGACGGAATATACGGCGGGCGAGCTTTTTGATCCCAAAGGAATGACGGTTATTGCTTCCTATTCAGACGGCAGCAGCATTGAAGTGTCAAATTACAGCTGGAAACCTTCCGGAGCGCTCAAGGTCAATGATACGGCGGTAACGGTAAGCTACAGGAAGAACGACGTGACGAAGACCGCAGAGGTAGCCATCACCGTAAAGCCGTCGGAAGTCATAGTGGTTGATGACGAATCTTTCTGGAATCTGTATAAGGAAGACAGTCATGAATTCGAGGTAAGAGGCATCACGGATGGAGGATTGCTGAACAATCAGGATGTGAATTCCCATAAGTTTTATGCTTCGCAGTTTAATCACGGGGTGATCACCGTCAGCCTGCGTGATGGCATAAAAGATGTAAAGAGCGCGGCAAAGGCAGCAAATACCACGCTTTACTTCATAAATGATAATGGCTGCGCCGTGCAGTTCATGATGCCTGTAAGCTATGTAAAGCCCAAGATGAAGCTTGCTGCTAGCAGCGTGGTCATCCGTGAGGGTACGGAAAATACCGTGACGACCCAACTTTTATGCAAAACAGGCAGCGGAGCCTTTGAGCCCTATTGCGTGGACGGACTGAAGTTCAAATACGGCAATCTGACCGGGTATGTGGGAGAAGGCGGCATTATCAGCATACCTGCAGATAAAGCCATGAGCGGAAAGATCGAGATCACAAACGATAACTGGAAGGCATCTGCTTCCGATCCCATACAGCTTAGCTTTAAGGTAAAGGCTGTAAAGAAGGATGTGCTGAACGTGGAGATGCCGGGGCAGAAGAGCGTGGTGCTCAACCTGAATGCACCGGATAAGAAATCGGTCTTTAACGTGACATTTAACGGCAAGCCTGCTAAGGCAGAAAGCATTACCGTCGATGACGGACAGATGGGCCTTGCGACCATGGAAGACGGCATGGTGACGATCGGCCTGCCTTCCGCATCCTTAAAGGCCGGTAAGTATACGGTTAAACTCAAGGCTGCGGATTCAAAGGCCGAAGCAAAGATCAAGGTGGTGATAAGCAATAAGAACATCAGTGATGCCGTAAGCTTCAAGGTGCAGCAGAAGTACGATGCCATGACCGGCGCGCCCATGATACTGGTGCCTTCCTACAAAGATACCAACAGCCGCATTACCGCTGTGGTTGCAAAAACGGAAGGCTTCAAGGTGATCGACGATGCACCGAATGACGCGGGCAATATCGCGATCATCTATACAGGCTCAACTTACGGCATCAAAAATACAAAGGCGGGAGATGTGGTGCTGCAAGTCACCCTCGACGGTACCCGGACTTATGACTATACCTTGAAGAAGGTAAGTTTCCGGAAGGGAAGCATCAGTGTGAAGGCGGCACCCATCATCATCCCGAAAGGAGCAGTGGAGGAAGAGAACAGGGTACTTGCCAGCACCAATATCGTATGCACTTATAAAGACTGCGCAGGCGCATATCACAGCCTGACGCCCAAGAGCGTTACGTTTGAAAACGATTCCTTCTGGTCACAGGCCAATCCTTCCGATCCTTCGGAAGTAAACATCTATCACGGAAGCGGCAGGACCGGCAAGATAAAAGGAGTCGTGGAATTTGACAACGGTTATAAAAAAACGATCACCATACAGGTAAAAGCAGGGAAATAAAAGCAGAGAGGAGACAGACATGTACGAAGCCGAGATCACGAAAGAGATCATCAATGTGGGAGTGGACGACAAAAGCATCACGAAGTTCGAGAACCAGTACGAACTGCCCGACGGGATGGCCTATAATTCCTATCTGATCCTGGATGAAAAGGTCTGCGTGATGGATTCCGTGGACGCCGATGTGACCGGGGAGTGGCTTGCAAATCTGGAGCGCGCCCTGGGCGGAAGGAACATTGACATGATCATCGTCCAGCACATGGAGCCGGATCATTCCGGGTCGCTTGCGGCTTTTGCGGAAAAATACCCGCAGGCACAGATTCTGTGTTCCGCGGCAGCAGCCAACATGCTGAAGGCCTTCTTTGAGGAGGATCTTTCCGCAAGGGTAAAGACCATCAAAGAAGGAGACAGCCTTTCCCTCGGAAAGCATGAGCTGCACTTTATCGCCGCACCGATGGTCCACTGGCCCGAGGTGATGGTGAGTTATGAATCCACGGAGAAGATCCTCTTTTCCGCGGATGCGTTCGGCAAGTTCGGTTATAAAGGCGCCGAGGCAGACGACTGGGCCTGCGAGGCGAGACGCTACTATTTTAATATCGTCGGAAAATACGGAGCGCAGGTGCAGGCGCTTCTGAAAAAGCTTGAAGGAAAGGAACTGACGCACATCTGTGCGCTGCACGGTCCGGTGCTCCCGGAAAACGAGCCTCTTGATTTCTATCTGGACAAATACCGGACCTGGTCCGCCTATGAGCCGGAGGATGACGGCGTGGCCATCGTATACGCGTCCATCCATGACTGCGGAACGAAGCAGGCGGCTGAAAAGCTTGCGGAGCTCTTTGCGGAAAAGGGCATAAAGACCGGCGTGACCAACCTGACCGAAGACGATCTGCACGAGGGCGTGGAAGACGCGTTCCGTTATAACCGGCTGGTGCTCTGCGCATCGTCCTATGACGCGGATGTATTCCCGCCGATGCGTCAGTTTTTGAACGTCCTGAACATCAAGGGCTATCAGAAGAGGCGCGTGGCGCTTGTGGAGAACGGAAGCTGGGCTCCCTCGGCAGCGCGTGTGATGAAACAGTATGTGGAAGGCTTCAAGGATGTGGAGCTTGTGGAGCCGGTCGTCACGATCCGTTCCACCCTGAAACCCGAAAACAGCGAGCAGTTAAAGGAACTGGCGGAAAACCTGCTGGCCTGAGCGCCGGATAGGAAGGCCGCTTTTGCGGCAGCAAGAACAAGCGGCGTGATATGCCGGAAAAAGGAGGAAGAATCATGCAGTTTTCAATCGAAGGAGAACCCTTACCCGTAGTGATCTGCACCCTGGAGGCAGGCGAGAGCATGATCACACAGAAAGGCGCCATGTCCTGGATGACGCCCAACATTAACATGGAGACTTCATCAAACGGCGGTTTCGGCAAGATGATCGGACGCGCCTTCACCGGGGAGGCCATGTTCCAGAACATCTACACGGCGGTGGGCGGAAAGGGCATGATCGCGTTTGCGTCCAGCTTTCCCGGATCCATCCGGGCGTTCGAGATCCATCCCGGACAGGAGATCGTTGCCCAGAAGGGAGCTTTCCTGGCATCCACCAGGGAAGTGACCATGTCCGTGTTCTTTCAGAAAAAGGTGGGCGCCGGCCTGGTGGGCGGCGAAGGCTTCCTGATGCAGAAGCTGTCCGGCGAAGGCATGGTATTTCTGGAGTTTGACGGCTTCGTAAAGGAGTACGAGCTGCAGCAGGGACAGTCGATGATCATTGATACCGGTTATCTGGCCGCCATGACGGCAAGCTGCCACATCGATGTGCAGACGGTTCCCGGACTCAAGAACATCGTCTTCGGCGGCGAGGGGATCTTCAACACCGTGGTCACCGGCCCGGGACACGTATGGCTGCAGACGATGCCGGTGTTCCAGCTTGCGGGAGCGATCCGGCCTTACATTCCCACCGGAAGGTAAAAATTATACGGTTGACAAAACATTACAGTGTGCCTATACTCACCTATAGAACAGAGACATCTTTACAGGAGGCGGCGATGTTAGAGAAAGTTATCGAGTTAATACGTGAGCAGCTGCACATTTCCGAAGGGACTGTTATTACGGAAGAAACGTCCTTCCAGGAAGATCTGCGGGCGGATTCCTTTGAGCTTATGGAGATGATCATGGCCGTGGAAGAAGAGTACGGTGTGAAGGTTGAGGACGATGACCTCGAGAAGCTTCAGACCGTGGGAGATGTGGTTGAGTATATCAAGTCTCAGGGCATTGATATCGAGTAAAAAGCAAGGAACGTAGTTAACTGCGGAGGATCTCCCTTGTGTGCGGGAGATCCTCTTTTTTCGGAGGAAAGGATGGAACGGATCATGACAAACCGGCTGGACCGCGCATTTGAGCGCTATCAGTCGGAATTTGAAGAGGCGGCTCTGCGGGTGCTTCGGGGAAGCCGCTATATCCTGGGTCCGGAGCTGGAAAGCTTTGAAAAAGCTTTTGCGGCCTATAACGGCGCATCGTACTGCATGGGTGTGGGCAACGGTCTGGACGCGCTCACGCTGGCCTGCCGCGCACTCGGCGTGGGAGAAGGCAGAGAGGTGATCATGCAGGGCAATACCTTCATTGCCAGTGCGCTGGCGGTTTCCGCTGCCGGCGGAACACCGGTCTTTGTCGAACCGGATGCGTATTACCTTCCCGACCCGGAGGCGATCGAGGCCCGCATCACCGAAAAGACGGTTGCGGTCATCGCAGTCCATCTGTACGGGCAGACGGCCCGCATGGATGAGCTGTCGGAGCTGTGCAAAAGACGGGGGCTTAAGCTGATCGAGGATTGTGCCCAGTCCCACGGGGCGCGCTGCGGCAGCAGGATGAGCGGGACCATCGGGGATATCGGCTGCTTTTCCTTTTACCCGACCAAGAATCTGGGAGCTTTCGGTGACGGCGGTGCCGTCATCACGGATAACGAAGAATACGCGAGGCGCATCCGCAGGCTGCGCAATTACGGCAGCGAGCAGCGCTATCATAATAAGGAACTCGGAGTCAATTCGCGCCTTGACGACATTCAGGCGGCCCTTCTTTCCGTGCGGCTTTCGCATTTGGATGAACTGACGGCGGAACGCAGGGAGGCCGCGGCCGTCTACGACGCGGGGATCGAAAATCCGAAGATCATCAAACCCGCGGTGCGGGAAGGCGCAGAACATGTTTATCATCAATACGTGATACGCTGCGCGCAGCGGGATGAGCTGCAGGCGTATCTGGCGGAGAGAGGGATCGATACCATCATCCATTATCCCATCCCGCCGCATCTTTCCGAGGCATACGCCCATCTGGGCTATCGGAAGGGAGACCTGCCCGTGACGGAGGAATACGCGGACACGGTGCTGTCCATCCCGATGTACAACGGGATCACGCGCGCGGAGCAGGAGCAGGTGATCGGAGCATTGAATGAATTTTGACGCAAGGATCCCTTCGGGAGCCGTAAAGATCTTGCATAAGCTGAAGGAGGCCGGCTACGAAGCATATATCGTAGGCGGCTGCGTGCGGGACTGCCTGCTCGGGAAACAGCCCAGCGACTGGGACATCACGACTTCCGCCAAACCGCAGGAGGTGAAGGATATCTTTCGCAGGACCGTGGACACGGGGCTGCAGCATGGGACCGTGTCGGTACTGATGCGCGAGGAGGGGAAGCTCTGCGCCTACGAGGTGACCACCTACCGGATCGACGGAGCCTATGAAGACGGACGCCATCCGAAGCAGGTGACGTTCACGCCCGATCTTTCCGAAGACCTGCGGCGCCGTGATTTTACGATCAACGCCATGGCCTATAATCCGGAGGACGGGCTTGTCGATCTGCACGGAGGCCGTGAGGATCTGGAAAAACGCCTGATCCGCTGTGTGGGAGACCCGAAGGAGCGCTTCGGGGAGGATGCGCTGCGCATGATGCGCGCGATCCGTTTCGCGGCCCAGCTGGATGCCACGATCGATCCGGCGGCCTGGGAAGCGATCTGCGCGATGAAGGACAATATCGTGCATGTCAGTGCCGAGCGCATACGGGTAGAGCTGGAAAAACTCCTGGTCAGTCCCAGACCGGCGCTGTTTGCCCTGTTTGTCGACTGCGGTCTCGCGGAGCATTTCCTGCCGGAATTTCTCCCCTGCATGGGCTGCACGCAGGAAAACCCGCATCATCAATACAATGTGGGCGAGCATATCCTGCATTCCCTGGAGACGATCGACACCGCGCGCCTGCGCGAAGAGCTCGGGGAGGAGGCTTATCCCCGTGCGCTGAAGACGCTCAGGCTCACGATGCTTTTTCACGATATCGGAAAGCCCGGGCAGAAGACCGTTGATGAAGCGGGGATCGCTCATTTCAAGGGGCATCCGGAGAAAAGCGCGCAGATCGCGGAGTGTGTTCTGCGGCGCCTGAAATACGATAATGACACGATAAGGGATGTGGTCCACCTGGTCGCGACGCACGAGGAGCGCTTTCCGGCGAAGGAACGCTCGCTTCGCCGTGCCATGAGCTCGATCGGCGCGGAGTATTTCCCTCTGTATTTTTATGTGCAGCAGGCAGATGCCCTTGCGCAGAGCCTGTACCAGCGTGAAGAGAAGCTTGCGCGGCTTGAAGAGCTGAGAGAGCTCAGGAAGATCATACTTAAAAAGCAGTGCCCGCTTTCGGTCAGGGATCTGGCCGTGAACGGGGCGGATCTGAAGGCGGCCGGCGTTACGCCGGGGCCGGGGATGGGAGAGCTGCTGAAACGCATGCTGGAGGACGTTCTGGAGGAACCGTCCCATAACACGAAGGAATACCTGCTTCGGAAGTATTGCTGATGGAAAGGAAAAGGATGAACGGAAGAAAGAAACATCTGTCTGTCTTGGGAGGGTTCGCGGCCCTGCTGCTTCTTCTGACGGCCGGCTGCACAAGCGTCGGGACGGGGAAGGAAGTGTCGGGGAACTATGCGGAAACGGGCTTTCTTCCGGCAACCCCGGGCAATTATGACAGCCTGGATACCGCGATCTTCGTTTCGAAGGATGTGGAGGCAAAGACAGTCCGTTTCTACAATACGGAAGTGGGCAGATTTTATACGCTGAACTATGACGGGGCCACGACCTATGCGGACAAGTACGCGCAGGCACTGTCCCTGGAGCAGGTCAAGCCCGGGGCACTGGTGGATATTAGCTTCATGCGCGGGCGGCGCCGGCTCAACAGCCTGCAGCTCAACGGCCAGGGCTTCAGCTATACGGGCGTGGAGAACCTGTCGCTCACGGAAGGCGTGCGCAGGATCACGCTGATGGGGGAAGAATACACCCTGGATCCCAATGCGCTGATCCTGACGGCGGACGGTCCCGGCGAGGCCATGGACCTGAACCCGGTGGATGTCCTTTCGATCTCCGGCATGGGACATACGGTGTATGCCCTGGCCGTCGAGAGAGGGCACGGGTACCTTCGCCTTTCGAATGATGAGCATTTTATCGGCGGTTTTGTCGGGATCGGGGAGAACCGCGTCTACCAGATCACGCAGGACATGCTGCTGGCGGTGCCGGAGGGCGTGTTCGACGTGACGGTATCCCACAAGGGCAGCAGCGGCACCGAGCGCGTGAATTTCGAACGCGGAAAGGAACTGACCCTGGATGCGGGCAAATGGGTGAGCGCCCCGAAATACGGCGGGATCCTGTTCATCACCGTTCCCCTGGACACGCAGATCTTCATAGACGGCGAAGCCGTGGACCACAGCAAGGAAGTGTCGCTGAGCTACGGCATACACCGGATGATCGCCAAGGCGGACGGATACGCGAGCGTGACCCGTTATATCCGCGTTGCGGAGCCTCTGGCCAAGCTGAACGTGACACTGACGGAAGGAGGGAGCACTTCCTCCAACACCGCGTCCGCAAATGAAGCAACGCCCACGCCTTCACCGTCGCCCACGCCTACCGAGACGCCGAGCGCCTCGGAAAACAGCGTGTCCGGCAACAGCAGCTCCGAAAACAGTGCCTCCGGCAACAGCGGAAGCGATAACGGAGATTCCGGGGCCGGGGATCCCCTGAGCGGCGAGGGTAGCGTAAATGTCGTGAGCCCCGGTGAATTCCGCGTATACATCGATGCGCCGGAGGGCGTGGAAGTCTATAAGGACGGCAGCTATATCGGCATCACCCCCCTGTCCTTCAAGAAGGCAGAGGGCAGCTGCGTCATCACCCTGCGCAAGGAGGGCTGCCAGACCCGAAGCTACACGATCGTGATGGACGGGGAGGAAAAAGATGTCAATTATTCCTTCTCGGAACTGATGCCTATAAACTGAGTTTTTTCAATATGCAAAATGCCGAAATATTGGGGCAAATACCGTGAAAAATCCTTGCAACCTATGGAAAACGGCGCAAAAAGCCCCCATATGGTGCGAAAGTATTGACAAACGTGGGAAAAACGCATATAAAGGTACTTGTAGCTTTTTTGGAAGCACAGAAAGAATCAAACATAGTAGGAGGAATTTGAAGATGAACAAGACAGAACTGGTTGCAGCAATCGCTGATAAGGCAAAGCTGAGCAAGAAGGATGCAGAGATCGTACTGAACGCTTTCACCGACACGGTGACCAAGGAGCTCAAGAAGGGCGGCAAGGTCCAGCTGGTAGGTTTCGGTACGTTTGAGGTTACCAAGAGAAACGCACGCACCGGCCGCAATCCTCAGACCGGCGAGACCATGAAGATCGCAGCTTCCAAGGCTCCCAAGTTCAAGGCCGGCAAGGCTTTCAAGGACGCCATCAGCTAAGCAGAGATCAGTCTGAGGGATCCGACAGGGATCCGGATAGCAGGATCATTTCAGGGTGTGCCGTGTGTACACCCTGTTTTTTTGAAAGAAGCAGCAGTGAGAAGGGGAGGACGAGCATGCGTCTGGACAAATATCTGAAGGTGTCGAGGCTGATCAAACGGCGCACCGTGGCAAACGAAGCCTGTGATGCGGGCCGTGTGATGCTCAACGACAAGGTGGCCCGCGCCAGTGCCGAGGTGAAAGCGGGCGATACCATCACCATAGCGTTCGGAAACCGTGAGACCAGAGTGCGTGTGCTTTCCGTGCAGGAGAGCATCCGCAAGGAGGACGCGGAGGGAATGTACGAGTTCATCTGAATTATGTAAACCATATATGGTGTGGCTGCCGGACCGTCGGACTACATGCTGTGGTTGACGATAAGCTTCGGTTCGCGGTATCATTATAAGTAGTTTTTGATACCGCAATCATGTGCCGCCCGGCAGTGCGGGGGGGCAAAAAACCGAGGTGATCCGGGGAATGGGCGTGAGGAACGCTGACAAAAAGAAAAAGAATGTAGCTTTTCGCAAAGAGAAGAAGAAATATGCGAGCGCCATTCTGGTGATCGCTGTCGTCGGAGCATTCCTTTTGATCTTTACTCACAATTCCGGTAACATGCAGACGGAACTGGACGGGCTGAACCATAATGTGGAACAGGTGCGCGCGCAGCTGGAGGAGGAAAAAGCCCGGGCAGAGGAACTGAAGCAGTTTGAAACCTATACCCATACCAAGAAGTATGCGGAACAGGTGGCCAAGGAAAAACTGGGTTATGTATACGAAGGAGAGATCATTTTCCAGAAGGATAACTGAGGCGTGGAACTGAAAGAGCAGGTAGGCGCTTATATCGAGGCGCAGGGGCTGATACGGCCGGAGGATACCGTGTTGATCGGGGTGTCCGGAGGAGCCGACTCCCTGTGTCTTTTTCATTTGCTGAGGGAACTGCACGGGCACATCCTGGTCTGCCATGTGCATCATCATCTGCGGGAAAACGCCGATGCGGATGCCGAAGCGGTCAGGGCGCTCTGTGAAGAGTGGGGCGTGGCTTTCCGGCGGGCCGACGTGGATGTGGAGGCGCTGGTGGAACGGGAAGGCCTCTCCTGCGAGGAGGCGGCGCGCATCCTGCGCTATGAAGCCCTGCGCTCCTGCCTGGCAGCGGAAGAACCCGACCCCGGAAAGAGACGTCTCGCGGTAGCCCATACCATAGAAGACGACGCGGAGACGGTCCTGCACAATCTGTTCCGCGGGAGCGGGCTTAAGGGACTGGGCGGGATCCGACCCAGGCAGCAGCTTGAGGACTGTGTCCTGATCCGGCCTCTTTTGGAGGTATCCCGGGCGCAGATCGAAAGCTATCTAAAGGAGCGCGGCATTTCCTGGTGCTGTGACGAGAGCAACGAGGGGGATGACTATGCGCGCAACCGCATCCGGCATCACATCCTTCCGGAGGCACAGCGGCAGGTAAACGCCCGGGCGGCTCTCCATGTCCATGCGGCGGCAGAGCAGCTCTCCGCGGCGGAGGATTTCATCGAAGAGCTGCTTAAGGGGGCGTATGGGGCATGCTGTGAGGAGATCGCGGACGGTCTGCGGATGCGCAGGGACGTCTTTTGCGGGCTGCATCCCTATCTGCGGCAGCGCCTGGCTCTCCTGTGCATGCAAAAGGTCTCGGGCAGCGCGAAGGATATCTCGGCAGTTCATGTGCGGCTGCTTTCGGAGCTGTTCGGAATGCCGCGGGGGAAGATGCTGGATCTTCCGCATCGCCTGCACGCCCTGCGGACGGGGGAATGCGTCGAGCTGGTCCGGAAAGCGTAAAGACTTGCGTAATGGGAAAAAACTGTTTATAATCAGACAGTTAAAGCATTTTTCCATAAAGAAAGAGAGATGGCAATGAAGAGGCAGACCAGTCACAGTTTTATATTCCTGATCATCATATTACTGCTCGCTGCGGCGATCTGGGTCAGTTTTTCCACAAAGAGGAACAGCAGCTATACGAAGGAACAGTTTGAGAAAGCCGTTCAGGCGGGGGATGTCACGGCCGTAACGATCGAGCAGAACAAAGAGGTGCCTACCGGTACCGTTTATGTGCTGATGAAGGACAGGGGCACGCGGCAGTTCAACGTGACCGACGTGCGCGAGATCGAAAGCTTCGCCCGTTCCAAGGGCATCGAGGTACAGATCCAGGACGTGCCGGAGGCAAACTGGTTCGTGATGTATGTGCTCCCGAGCCTGATCGTCCTGATCCTGTTCGTGATCTTTTACAGCAACTCGGCCGCGAACGCGCACGCGAACAACGGCGGGATGAGCAGCCGCATGATGGACTTCGGGAAGAGCCGGGCCCAGAAGGTCACGGAGACCAACATTACTTTTGCCGATGTGGCGGGACTTCAGGAAGAAAAAGACGACATGGACGAGATCGTCGATTTCCTGAAGGATCCCGAGAAATATTCCAGGATGGGAGCGCGAATCCCCAAGGGCATCCTTCTCGAAGGACAGCCGGGTACCGGTAAGACCCTGCTGGCCAAGGCGATCGCCGGCGAGGCAAAGGTACCGTTCTTTTCCATCTCGGGTTCGGATTTCGTGGAAATGTTCGTGGGTGTGGGTGCCAGCCGTGTCCGCGACCTGTTTACCGATGCGAAGAGCAATTCGCCCTGCATCGTCTTCATCGACGAGATCGACGCCGTGGCGCGCCGCAGGGGTGCCGGCATGGGCGGCGGCCATGACGAGCGCGAGCAGACGCTGAACCAGCTTCTTGTGGAGATGGACGGTTTCGAATCCAACGAGGGCATCATCGTGATGGCGGCCACCAACCGCGTGGACATCCTTGATCCCGCGATCCTGCGTCCCGGACGTTTCGATCGCAAGATCACCGTCAGCCCGCCCGATGTGCAGGGGCGTGAGGACATTCTGAAGGTGCATGCCCGCAACAAGCCGCTCGGAGACGATGTGAACCTGAAAGAGCTGGCCAGGACGACTGCCGGCTACACCGGCGCGGATCTGGAGAACCTCCTGAACGAGGCGGCCATCAAGGCGGCCAGGGAGGACCGCAGCTATATCAGCGACGAGGATGTGAAGAAGAGCTTTATCCGTACCGGAATGGGCACGGAGAAGCGCAGCCACATCATTTCGGACCGCGACAAGAAGATCACGGCCTATCATGAATCCGGACACGCCCTTCTGATGCATCTTTTGCCCCTCACGGGCTCGGTCTACACGGTATCCATCATTCCGACCGGCGAAGGCGCCGCAGGCTACATGATGCCGGTGCCCGATAACGACGACCATCACCAGACCCGCGAACAGCTCCGTCAGCGCCTGATGATGACGCTGGGCGGGCGCATTGCCGAGGAGATCATCTTCGGGGATGTGACGACCGGTGCCGTGAGCGACATCCAGAAGGCGACCAAGACCGCCAGGGCCATGGTGACACGCTTCGGCATGTCCCGTCTGGGCATGATCTGTTACGAAGAGGACGAGAACGAGGTCTTCATCGGCCGCGATCTGGCGCACGCAAAGACGACGAGTGAGGCCAAGGCAGCCGAGATCGATGAGGAAGTCAAGCGCATCATTGACGAGTGTCACGACGAAGCCAGGAGGATCCTGGAGGAGAATATCGAGACCCTGCACAGATGCGCGGCCCTTCTGATCGAGAAGGAACGCATCAACCGTGAAGAGTTTGAAAGTCTTTTTGAGTAATTTGCACAAAGAAACGATGATTTAATTGTAAAATTTGTGTTTTTTGAGAATGGACTTATAAGGGGCGTCTGCTATAATGCAAGATGTAACCCCCAATACATTTTATAGTTTTTTGCTATAACCCCATAAGAAAGAAATACCTTCTCTGAAAATGACAGTCAATGCGCTGTCATTTTTACTTTTTCGGCAAAGAGTGCTATAATCCTGCTTAAGCGCAAAAGGGTTCGGAAGGACCCATGATCGGCTTGAAAGGAAACGCTGCTTGCGGGAATGACTTATGGATGAGAACAGGATCGTAAAGAAACTATCAAGAGTGGGGATACTCGGAAATGTCGTTCTGGCATTGTTCAAGCTGCTGGCCGGGATCTTCGGAAGATCCGGCGCCATGATCTCGGATGCGGCCCATTCCCTTTCCGATGTTTTTGCCACCCTGATAGCGTATGTCGGGGTGCGTCTTTCCAGGCAGCAGGAGGATGAGGACCATCCTTACGGTCATGAGCGCCTGGAGTGCGTTGCCTCGCTGACACTGGGGCTGATCCTCGCCGGTACCGGCCTCGGGATCGGTTACAGCGGCGTCAGAAAGCTTTTGTACGAGCGGGACAGCCTGGAGATCCCTACCATGCTGCCGCTGATCGCTGCCATTGTATCCGTTGTCACAAAGGAAGCGATGTTCTGGTATACGATGCACTATGCGAAGAAGCTGGATTCGGCGGCTTTTCGGGCCGATGCCTGGCATCACCGTTCGGATGCCATCTCTTCGGTAGGTTCTTTTGCCGGCATCGGTCTGGCCATGCTGGGTTTCCCGGTCATGGACCCGATCGCCGGGCTTTTCATCTGCCTGCTGATCCTGAAGGTGGCATACGACATCTCGAAGGACTCGGTGGTCAAGATGCTGGATACAGCCTGTGACAAGGCTTTTGTTCAGAAACTGCGCCTGTTCATCGCCGGACAGCCCGGCGTGAGAGGGATCGATCTGCTGCGGACCAGACAGTTCGGGAACCGCATCTATGTTGACCTGGAGATCTCGGTAAAGCGCGACATTTCCCTGCTTGAGGCGCATGAGATCGCCGAGAACGTGCACAGCAGGGTTGAGCAGGAATATCCCAAAGTAAAGCACATCATGATCCATGTGAACCCTGAAGAAGAAAACGACGGGACGAAAAAGGGACAGAATGGCGTTTAAGATCGTTCGGAACGACATCACGAAAATGGATACCGAGGCCATCGTCAATACGGCGAATGACCACACAAGCGTGGGCACGGGCTGCGATCTGGCCGTGTACCGGGAAGCGGGTTTTGACGAGCTTCTTTCCTACCGGGAGGAAAAGATCGGGGATGTGCCGGAGGGGGAGGTGTTCCTCACGCCCGGCTTCGGTCTGAAGGCAAGATACATCATCCACGCGGTGAGCCCGAAGTACCGGGGCGGAAACGAAGGCGAGGAAGAGAAGCTCCGTTCCTGCTACCGGAAGTCCCTGCAGCTGGCAAAGCAGCTGGGGATCACATCCATTGCCTTTCCGCTGATCTCGACCGGCAGCTTCGGTTACCCGAAGGAAGAGGGGTTGCGCATTGCCGTAGACGAGATCAATGCCTTCCTCGAGGGGCACGAGATGCGGGTCTTCCTGGTCGTATTCGATGAAAAGGCAAAGGATCTGGGCCGGAGCATTTATCCCGGTCTGGAGGAATACATAGACAGAAACTACGCCGAGCAGAAGAGCAAAGAGGAATACGACAGGCGCTTCTGCATGGAATGCATTGCCGGAAGTGCGCCTGCCACGCTTCGTGCCGACAGGGTGGATGGCCCGAACAGGCCGGATGCGGCCATGCTTGGGGCGTCGGCGCCGGCAGGAGCCGCTGCGGGGGCAGCTTTCTCCGATGCGGCGGCCGGGGGATCGAAGAAGAAAAAGGGTGTGCTCGGAGGCTTGTTCGGCAGCATGGGCGCTGGCCGTGAAAAGGCACACGCTGAAGGCGCACTGCCGGAAGAGGATCTCCTGTCTTCGCTGCGTCCGGGAATGTACGGCCGGAGAACGAAGCGGGCGGAAAAGACTGCCAAGGAGGCGCCGGAAGAAGAGTATGACTACGGAGAAGCGTTCTTTGAGGAGTGCGAAAGCGCGGAATTCGAGGATTTCCACGAGAACCGGCTGGAGGAAAGGATGCGGCATCTGAGCGATACGTTTTCCGAGTATCTGCTGTATCTGATCCGTGAAAAGAACATGGAGAACGCCGAGGTCTATAAGAGGGCGATCGTGGACAAAAAGATCTTTTCGAAGATCAAGAACAATGCGGATTACCATCCGCAGAAGCTGACGGCCCTGTGCCTGTGCGTCGGCGCCAGGCTGAACCTCGATGAGTCCAGGGATCTGCTCGCCCGCGCGGGCTATGCCCTGTCTCCCTGCGACAAGACGGATATCATTTTTTCCTATTTTATCGAAAACGGGATCTATGACATGATCGAGCTGGACATACAGCTCGAAGAGCACGGACTTCCGTGCATCATTTCCTGAAAACGAAAGCATGTGCCGGAGACAGCCCCGGAGGCACTCCGGCTTTTTTGTTGCCCGCAAAAACTGCCGGAAGGGGCATTTTCGTGCAAAGCATGAGGGATATGATGCAATCCGTGCAGGATTTATTGCGCAAAAAGACGGACACGCTATACTGAAGCCAACAGGAAAGGAGGAGGAGCGTGAAAGTAAGGGTATCGATCGAGACCGAAGAACGAAAGGACGTCATCAAAGAACTGACGGACCACGGGATCGGGATCAGTGATGATGCGAGATACGTGCTGAGTCTGTCCGGAGAGGAACGGTATCTGCAGGTGAAGGATGAAAGGGGCGATCGCGTCGCGATCCGGGAAAACGAGATCGTCTTCATCGAGAGTTTCGGCCACAACATCGATGTTCATGCCACGAGCGGAAAATTCGTCACTTCGGAACGAATGTACAAGCTGGAGGAAGGCCTTGATAAAAAATGCTTCATCCGGATCAGCAATTCCGTCATCATACAGAAAAAGTATGTTACCCGCATCCGGCCGGGACTGTCCATGAAGTTTACACTGACCATGGCGGACGGAACGGTCATGACGGTCACAAGAAGTTATTACACGGTGTTTCGGGAATTTTTCAAGATCTGATAAAGGAGGGATAAAAACATGGCAACGGCATTATTTCCGGTGATCCTTGCGGCAGCAGTCGCGCTGGTGGTGATCACGATCCTGCTTGTCCGTCACGTCCGGTACCGCAGGCATATCGAAAGTGTTCTCAAGGGAGAAGATGATTCCGGCAGAAAGATCGCTTCGCAGGGGGATGCCCAGTCGAGCCTGATGTTCATTGTTTTCGTCTGGTCGGCATTGCTTCTGCTGATGGTCTTCTCGATGAGCCGAAAGCTCGGGGCGATGGAGGATGCACTCAAAAACATGTCCCACGAAATGATGATGGACCGGAATGAGACGTTCGAGCGCATCAAACAGATGAATTCGCTGCTGGTCGAGCACAGCTGGGGGATCGAACGGCTGAACCGGGGCGACCGCAGCGTGGATATCCGTTTTCGGTTTACGCTGAAGGAATACAGGGCCGATACCGAGGCGGTCCTGGTCATAGGCGAACGCAGCATCCCGCTTCAGAGAGACGGGGCATCCCTGACGGGAAGCGTGAACGCAGGCCTGTTTGAGTCTCTGGACGGCACGGCCAGGATCGAGATCCGAGAGGGAGACAGCTGCAGGTCGGAGACGCTGGACGACATCAACATCAACATGCTCTGGCAAAACATGATGCCGGATCTGTATCTGTACAAAACGATCGATGACATCGCGGTAAAGAATGGCAGCGTCACGATCAACGACAGCGTGATCGTGAGCCGCAATCCGGTCAAGGACGGCACCGAAACGCAGAAGGCACGTCTTGTCATCGAGGTGAACGGAACGGAAGTGTTTTCCGAAGAGATCGATCTCGCGCAGGCCGACGGACTTGAGATCCCGATCAGGGGAAGCTTTGCCTGCACCCAAAACGACTGCATGGCGATCTACATCATCAGCGAGAATGATCTGGGCCTGAGCGTAAAGCAGCTCGAGTGGTATAACTGCAGCGAAGAGAATGAGCAGAGCGTGCTGAAGACGGTGGGCACCAGGGTCTGGGATACCGCGAGCGGCGAGGTGCTTTATTCGGAATAACCCCCTCAATACCTACTTTTGGCTGGTATACAAGGCGAACGGGATAATGGTATAATGTGTATCGTCCGGGGCAAATGCCCCGGGATACACGTTTTTTTTGTTATGATCAGGAGGAGAATATGAAGAAAAAAAGCATGTTGCTTCGAAGGATCGCAGCGTTCCTGCTGGCCCTTTTGCTCGTCTGGACGGAATTTGCCGCCGGCGGCCTGAAGGTCCGGGCTGAGGAACCGGAGGGAACGGAGGAAGCCGACGGCGGGACCGGTGAAGTGAACCCCGAAGGCAAGCCCACGATGATCTATGTGAAAACCTCCAAAGGCGATGTGAACCTTGTGGATAAGACTACCGTGGAGGACGGCGACGGGAAGCTGCAATACAACGCTTCCACCTGCACGCTGACCATGACGGATTTCAAGATCACCCGGCTTTACAAGCACAGCCAGTCGGAATACTACGGACTGTTCTGCAACGGAAAGCTCAACATTGTCGTGAACGGGGATTGCTCCATCGGCGGCACGGCACCTTCCGATGCGACGGTCATAGACGGCATCAACGTGCAGCAGTCGCTGAGCATCAAGAACAGCAGCTCGTCTCTCACGAGTTCGCTCACGGTCTCTGTGTCGGGCACATCCAAGGGAACCTCCAGCGCGATCTATTCGGGCTACGGCCTGACCATAGACGGGCTGCTTCCGGTCTATGCCACGGCTGCTTCTTCCGTGCAGGACAGCTACGGCGTGCGTGCCATGAGAGGGCTGACCCTGACAGGAAGCGCGACTTTGCGGGCTACCGGCGGAAGCGTCACGAACAAGGGGCGCAGCAGCTACGGCATCCTTTCCAACGGAAACGTCAGCATAAAGGGAGGCACGCTCAAAGCCACCGGCGGTTCGGTAAAGGATTCCACAGCCAGGAGCTACGGCATGTATGTGGCCGGCGAACTGAATGTGAGCGGCGGAACGTCGACGCTCGAGACGGCGTCCGTGTCCGGTGATTACTTTACGGAAAACTATGCTTTGTATGTCACGACGGCAACGACCATCAGCGGCGGAAAGCTGAGCGCGAAGGCAGGGAGTGCCTCCGGCAGCGCCCGCAGCCACGGCGTTTTCAGCGGCGGAAAGCTCAGTGTGACGGGCGGCACGCTGGAGGCGGAAAGCGGAAGCGCAGCCGGCGATGACAGTGTGGCCGTGGATGCGGGCACCTTTGCGATGAGCGGAGGAACCCTCAGCGCCACCGCAGGCAAGGCGACCAAGGAGAGCTACGGCCTGCGCATCGCGGATAAAGACACGCGTGAGACCATGATCACCGGAGGCACCATCACGGCCAAAGGCGGCAGCGCCAAGACCAGCTACGGCATCAAGGTGAATACGTATCTGACGCTTACGGGCGGAAAGTGCACGGCAAGCGGCAACACCGAATCCATCAGCGCGGCCAAGCCCAAGAGCGGAACGGATGAAGTGACCATCAAGGCGCCGGTCTTCTGGTGCGGTTCGAGCGCGGGCAATGCCGTGGTCAAAAAGGATTATGTCTATGGTTCGAAATATGCCGTGCTCGATGCGACCACGGCGGTGGTTCTGATCAACGACTGGACCTGGGGCGATACACCGAACAGTCCTTCCGTGATGAACCTGGACCGTTACGGGAACGGGAAGGTCAGTGCCGGCTTTGCGTATAAGAAGAGCAGTGAGGAAGACAGCGCTTACGGTGCAACGGTTCCTTCCGATGCAGGTAATTATGTGGTGCGGGCGAGCCTCTCTAACGGCCTGAAGGCGACAAAGAGCTTCAAGATCAAACAGAGAGAGCTTTCGGAGGTCACGGCGACGGTGACGGCCGGAACCTATAACGGCTATTCGCAGCAGGCGACGATCAAACTTACCTACAAGGACAAGGAACTGAAGAACGGAACGGATTATACGATCGCCGAAGGGGCCAAGGCCACGGAGGTGGAGACCCTTACCGCAAAGATCAGCGGCAAGGGGAATTTTACCGGAACGAAGAGCGTGAAATGGAGCCTGAACAAGGCCGAGCTCAGCAGGGACTGTTTTGATCTGAAGACCAATCTGAATTATGTGTATGACGGCAAAGGAAAAAGCGTTGATAAGCCGGATCTGAAGGGCGTGTATACGGGATGCGGAACCATCACGATGCTTTATGACGGGAAGACGGAGCTTCCCGTGAACACGGGCAGCGTGAGCGTGACCTTCAACGTGTCGGAAGGAAAGAACTTTAAAGCGGCCAGCGGCCTGTCTTACGGGACCATGGTCATCAATAAGGCGGCCAACACGATGGTGGTGCGCGATCTTACCACCGTGAACAAGGGCAAGGAACTGGATCTGAACGCGGCGGTGCAGAATGCACAGGGAAGCGTGAGCTTTGCGATCGACGGAAGTGCCCTGGGATGCACGCTGAGCGGAAGCGTCCTGAAAACGGGCGACACGGCCGGAAGCATCAAGATCAAAGCCACGGCAGCCGGAAACGACAATTACAAGGAAGCGGAAATAAGTTTTACGGTGAACATCCGCGAGCTGAAGTACGCCGACCTGAGCGTGACCATGCCGTCCATTACCTATGGCCAGACGCTTGCCGATCCTTCGTACACCGTTCCTGCCGGCGGCTGGGCGGAAACGCCGGAGATCCGGTATACCGGACGTACCGCTGCCGGGGACGAATACAACAAAACGACCAAGCCTTCCACGGCGGGCAGCTATGTGGTCAGCATCGAAGGCATGACAACGGATACCATCTACAGCGGAAGCGCTTCGTTTACGATCTCGCCCAAAGAGGTGAAGCTTGTGAGCGTTTCGGCTTACGGAAGGGCTTACAACGGGGATACCTATGTGCAGATGGATCACGGTTCGGCGGTGCTGGAGGGTGTGATCCCGGCGGATGACGGTGTCATGGGCTGCTTCGTGTTCGGCGAATTTGCGGATCCCGCGGCCGGCAAGAACAAGCCCGTCGTCATCACGAGCGTCGAGCTTTACGGCGGAATGGAGATGCTGGAACAGAACTATGTCCTGAACGATTCTGCCTTCCCCACGAACGTTACCGCAGACATCGATCCTCTTCCCGTGAAGATCACGGCTGAGGACCAGATACAGGAAGCCGGCGTGCCGGTGGTCTCCTCGGTGGACCGGGTGCGCATGGAACTGATAAGTGAGTATGATGTGATGCCCACAGGCCATGTCCTGAGTGCGATCACGATCACGGGTGATACTTCCGTTCCCGGTGAAGGCGGCAAGCTCACGCCTTCCGCTGCAAAGATCAGCGATGCGGACGGAAACGACATGACGGCAAACTATGCCTTCACCTATGCGCAGGGAAATCTTACCGTGCTGGCACGCAGCCTGGAGTCGGCCGTGGTGGAGGTGGTCCCTGCAGAGGGCGGCTATGTGTTCAACGGCAGCGCGATCGTTCCGAAGGATTCGGAGGTGACGGTCACACTCGACGGAACCGAGCTTGCAGGCGGAACGGATTACACGCTCTCGTTTTCCGACAACGTGCATGCGGGAGCCGCCACGGTAAAGGTGAACGGCAAAGGAGGATTCTCCGGTCAGGCAACGGGTAGTTTCCGGATCGGACCGAAGACCTGCACGGAACCGGAGATCGAAGTGGCCAATGCCGTCTGGAACGGCTCGGCACTGGAGCCCACCGTGACGGTCCGCGATCCGGAAACGGGTCTTGTGGACGCGATGGAATATTCCCTGATCTACAGCAACAACGTAAAGGTGGGTGATGCGGCCGGCGTGACGATCATCGACCGCGACGGCGGCGATTATGTCATCAGCGGCAGCGGCACCTTCAGCATCAAAAAGGGCGCGATGCGCACGCTGGATACGATCAGCCGTTATGTGAGCGCCACGGACAAGACACCCAGCATCTCCATAGCGGCCATGCTCCCGGCTGACGCGGGCAATGCCACGGGCTATGACTTCTGGGAGGAGCCCATCGAGAACGGACTGAAACTGACGGATTACCGCATGGACCAGGCGACCGGCGAGATCATCCTGGAGATCGCTTCCGGCGCAGTCACCGACTGGGCCAAGATATCGGTATGGATCAAGGGCGAGAACTATGATGTGAACTTCTGGGTGCAGGTCATCCGGAGCAATCTGAAGAATCCGGAATATACCGCTCCGCAGGCAGCTGTATTGAGCTATACGGGTGAAGCACAGCAGCTTCTGATCCCCGGTTCGGTCACAAAGGGCGGCAAGATGGAATACAGCGAGGACATGTATGAGTGGAGCGAGACCATTCCGGTAGGAACGGAATGCGGAGAGTATACCGTCTATTACCGCATCACGTCCACAAGTGAGTACAACGGTGTCGACGCGACGCCCATCCATGTGCGCATCCGCAACGTGGTCTACAAGCTCACGGTCGTGAACGGAGAAGGCAGCGGTGATTACGAAGCGGGTGAGAGCGTGGTCATCAGCGCATCACCGGCCCCGTCGGGACAGGTGTTTGACAGCTGGACCGGTGAGGAAGATGTGATCTTCGCGGACGAGGGTGCATCCGTCACCACTCTCATCATGCCGGAGAGAGCCACGACGGTGACTGCAACTTACAAGAAGGACGAGAAGCCGCAGCCGGTGCTCAAGAAAGCGCCGGTGGGGAAGGACGACCTGAAGTATAACCACATCGGACAGGTGCTGATCGAGGGCGGTGTCGCCGAAGGCGGAACGCTGCTCTATGCACTGGGAAGCAGTGCTTCGAAAGCCCCGAAGGCAAGTGACTTCAGCAAGGCGCTTCCGAAGGGTGAGGAAGCCGGATATTACTATGTATGGTATTACATCAAGGGCGACGCCGAGCACGGGGACAGTGCACCGGTGTGCATCACCGTGGTGATCCGCCAGGAGAACGGTGAGGTGCCCGATCCCCCCGCACCGGGACCCGGCGACGGCGATTCGCCCATGGATCCGGTGGTGACGGTGGACAACCTCACCACGGTGCTGCATCTGGTGAAGGGTCAGAAATTCACGATCCCGAAGGACATGTGGAGCAACAGCAAGAAGTGTGACTGGAAGAGCAGCAGCCCCAAGGTCCTGACTCTTTCGAAGAAGGGCGTGGCCGTTGCGAAGAAGGCGTCGCCCGACGGCGGATGCGTGTATCTGCTCAATGAAAACAGCGGCAAGAGCATTATGGTCTATATCTCGGCACCTGCATTCTCCGGCAAAAAGGCGCTGGAGCTGGCCGCAGGAGAGAGCGGCAGCATCGGCTTTGACCGTGGGGATGCGGAGCTTCCCGTCTTTTACGCTTCTTCCGCGCTGGATGTGGCGACGGTGGATCAGAGCGGCAATGTGAAGGCAGTGGCAAAGGGAAGCGCCGTCATCACGGCCTATGTGAACGGCAAGAGCTACACCCGCAAGGTGAGCGTATCGGAAAAGAGCGTTGCTCTGACACGCACCCTGCATGTCAACAAGGGCGCCACGAACAAGGCCATCAAGGTCAAGGGCCTGAAGAAAGCAAATTGGGAAGTGGAAAGCGGCACGTCGGTGAGCATCGGAAAGAAGAACAAACTGACGGCCGAAGCCGTGGGTGTTTCCGTGATCAAAGCGACGGTTGACGGCACGGATTACAGGATCACGGTGATCGTGGAGGATCCGGTCATCACGGCAGCCGATATCACGGCGGCAAAAGGAAAGAACAAGTATGACGCAAAGCTGGGCATCGGCTATGAGAAGAAGATCACGTTCCGCGGGCTGTCCTTTGACGATCCCGAGCGGCAGGTCGTGTTCAAGAGCAGCAAGCCGGCGGTCGCGTTTGTGGATTGCGACGGAACCCTGAAGGTACGTTCGAAGGGCAAGGCGAAGCTCACGGCCAAAGTGAACGGCACGACCATTACGATCAATGTGAAGGCAGACTAAAGGTACCTGTACAGACCCGAGCCACGGAACAGTAACGACTAAAGACAGAGAAGGGAGAAGGAGAGGGTGAAAAGACGAAGGGTATTCGGATCGCTGATCCTGTTTTCGGCACTCGGAGCGTTCTTCTTTTCGGGCTGCGGAAAAAACAACGGAAACAGGGGGATCTTCGGTTCCAAAACAAGCGGGATCAGCGGGACGTGGTATGAGCAGTCGGAATCCGGGGGGATCCTCACGCTCACCGAGGACGAGATCAGCTACGATTACAACGATTATGTCGTGAGCAGCTCCTATCATGTGAAAAACAACAAGGACGGCTTTGAGATCCTGCCGGTCGACAACAGCTGGTATTATCCGGATATCCGGTATTACAAAAAAGAGGATAAGATCACGATGCACACGATGCCTCACACGGACGGTGACGGCGGCTATCATCTCCTGACCTTCCTGCGCACGGAATACGTTGCGCCGCCACCCGTGAGCTATGGCGAACGGGTGGATAACAGTGACGCATCCGCAGCGAAATCTTTTTCCGTGCATGATGTGGCGGAGCTGTCGCTGGCCGTCTATGAGCCGAACCGCGCGATGGGAGACATGGCGCCTCCGGAACCGAGGGAAGGAGCCTATGAATACAAGATCACGCGTAATGACGACGGCAGTGCACTCATCGATTACGCTCCTTGCCCGGAGCGTGTGGAACTGACGCCGGCGGACATGAAGGAACTGGCGGAGCTTCTGAAGAACAGCCGCCTGGACAGCTTAAACGGTGTGGATGTCTGGACCGCGGATACGCCGAAATCGACGACCCGATATGAGCTCGACATCAGCTTTACCGACGGAAGCAGCTATCATTCCCGCGCGAATTTTGATGATGTGAGTGATGTGTGGCTGGAGGACGGCTTCCTTCTGCATCAGTTCATTTACGAAAAGCTTACGGATGCGGGGTTCCGGTATTGGGACAACAGCTTTCATTCCACAAAGCCCATGCTGCGCCTGGGACCCGGCGGGGATGCGAAACCCGCTTACAGTATCAAAGCCGAGGAAATGAGCGAGGAAAAGAAGGGGACAGCTTACGATTACAAGGTATCCACGAGCTATACGACCTACTACGCCGAAGGAAATGCTCCCACGGCGTTGATGGACACACTGGAAGCGTTTTCCGCAGATTACCGGAAGCTTGCGGAACAGACCATTCTTGACGATGACGCCATCATGGCCGCAGCTCCGAAATCGGTCTGGGGAAAAGAAGACCGCCGCAGCGCCTGGTCCTTTTATGTGAGTGAACAGGAAAAGCTGGATACGATGTTTTACAGTTTTTACTACAGTGAGGGGCGCGCGAATACACTGGGGCTGCCGCCTGCCGAACACGGAAAGTACTATCATTACCGCGTCACCATCGATGTGCAGAGCGGCAAGGTCCTCTCCGCGGCCGATCTCTTTTCGGACGCCACGCAGGTGAAGGAACAAATGAAACAGCGAGTGCTGGATTTTTACAGCGCACCGAAGTACGGTCTGGATCTTGATCACTTTGACGAGGAGTTTGAAAAAGCCTTTTCCACGCCGGCCTGTGAGGGCGGTCTGGATTTTCTGATCCTGGAAGACAAAGTGACACTGATCTATCAGAAGCCGGAAGACGGAAAGCATGAAAAGCTGTGGACCAGCCTGGATTTCTTCTATGATGATCTGCAGGATGTGCTCTCTTCGGAATACGCCGTGGTAAGGTGATGCGGAACATGTAAGGGAAGGCAACAAGAGGAAACAGCAAGCGGGCAACGACGAAAAACGCCGTTGTCCGTTTTTTTGATATCTTACATTTTGGTCAGCAATTCGTACGGAATTCTTAAGAATCATTTTGAGCAAACTGTGTTATATATATCTTGGGACCGGAAAAACGGACAGGACGGGGATCCGGGAAGGAAAAGAACGGGCATCGTCCGGCAGCACATGAGAGGGGAGAAGAGACATGGTGAAGAGAAGAAAAGCACTCAGGGAGATCATGATACTGGAGGCCATCGTTGCGATGCTTACGGTTCTGGGACTTCTCGTATTCTTCGCCGAACCCGGAAGCGGGATCGGACACAGCGATACGGGTATCAGGAGTTTCTTCACAAAAGAAGCGGAAGCGGCGGAGACGCAGAAGAGTGTGGAATGGAACCTCCGGCTGGTCAATGCGTGGCACAAGCTGCCGGAGAATTACAGCATCGAGTTCACGGCGCTCTCGAACGGGGAGAGAGTAGACAAAAGGATCTATCCCGCGCTGCAGGCGATGTTTGATGATGCCAGGGCCGAAGGGATCTATCCCTTCGTCAGGGAGGGATACAGGACGACGGAAGAGCAGCAGCAGATCCTGGACGAGAAGACACAGGCATACGTGGATCAGGGGCTCATCCGCACGGTGGCAAAGAAAAAGGCCAGGGAGATGGTGGCGCTTCCCGGAACGAGCGAGCATCAGCTGGGGATCGCGGTGGACATAAACGCCGACAAGGAAAGATGCAGCAATGACGAAGTATACGCCTGGCTTGCGGAAAATGCCTACAAATACGGTTTCATACTGCGCTATCCGCAGGGTAAAACGGAGATCACGGGAATCGAGTATGAACCCTGGCATTACAGATACGTCGGAGAAGAAGCGGCAAAGGAGATCCACGAGCAGGGGATCTGCCTGGAAGAGTATCTGGGAGAAACCGAACACTGACTATTCCGCCTGCTTTTCCTTCCGTTCGACCACGGATTTGCCGAGCCATTTCTTCCGATGCCAGTAGCTCATGACGATGAGACCGCGTATGCATTCATCCGTTGCTGTCCCGGCATAGATCCCGGCCACACCGATGCCCAGGGCGACACCTGCCAGATAGCCCATTGTGAGACCCAGTCCCCAGTTGCAGAGGATGCCCATGATGAACGGGAAGATATAAGCGCCCGCGGCTTTCAGGCTGCTGACAAAGGTCATGTTCAGGCAGCGCCCGGCTTCCACGAAAATGTCCACGATCATGATCATCTGCCCGAGCTCGATGATGTGTGTGTTTTCGGTAAACAGCTGCAGGGTGTAGCGGCAGAAGACCGCGTTGAGCGAAGCAAGCGCGATCGTGATGGGCATCGAAGTGCGCAGGGTCCGGAAGACGCGCTTGTAGGCTTCCTCGGATTTGCCCGCTCCCACAAGGTGTCCCGTGATGATCTGTGTTGCCATAGCCGAGGCGTTTGAAAAGATCATCGCAAAAGAAATGAGGGAATTGCAGTAAGATCTTGCGTTCACCGCGTCGTTTCCCATTCCGTTCACAAAAGAAAGCAGTGTCGTCTGGTACAGGTTGTAGGTCAGGTTCTCGCCTGCCGTGGGCAGCCCGATGCGGACCATCTTGCCCAGCAGCCGGCCCGGGAAGGGATTGAGATAGCGCAGCGAGATCTTTCCGGTCTTTGTCACGAAGAAGAAGACAAAGACAGCGATGATCGCCAGGAAACGGGCGGCAACAGTGGAGATCGCCACGCCGGCAACGCCGATCTGCAGATGGGCGAGGGGGCCGTACAGGAAGAGGTAGTTCCCGCCGATGTTGATGATATTGATGGCGAAGGTGACCCACATGCCGATCTTGGTGTAGCCGTTACAGCGCAGGATCTGGACCATGACGTTGAAGACCGCAGTCAGAAAGCCTCCGCCGCCTACGATATAGATGTAGGTCATGGAGTAGGGACGCATCTCGGGCGAGACGTGCAGGAAATTCATGATCAGCGGATTGGCCGCGCAGAAAGTGGCGCTCAGGACCACGCCGACGACAAGGTTCACCATGATCGCAAGGGTGTAGATCATGTTCATCTTCTCGTAGCGTTTTGCGCCCAGATACTGGGCCACCACCACACTGGTGGCTGTGGCTATGACGTTAAAGAGGATGTTCATCATGAACATGATGGTGTTGGCGTTTCCGACCGCACCGACCGCATATTCATCATAATGGCTCAGCATGAGGGTGTCCACGTTGTTGAGCATCGTATTCAGCAGCAGTTCCAGAAACATGGGCCCCGCCAGGATGAGCAGCGGAGTATTTTCGTCTATGACCTGAGATCTTTTTTTATTCATGGTTTTCTTCCTTTTCCGCCCCATCTTTTTGGGATAGAGAGTATTGTATCATATTTTTCGCCGAAAGCAATCCGAAGTTCCTGATGAAGCTCCCCTGAAAAAATATCTTGACTTTCAAAGTAAAATGGGTTACTGTATGTGACGGCATATAGTTTGATTATCAAGATACTTGATAATCAAAACAAAAACGGTTTTTGGCATACGGAAGGAGAATGGAAATGTTTGAGAAACTGGTAGCGATCATCGAAGAGCAGCTGAATGTGGAAGGTGTGGAGATCACCATGGACAGCGATTTCAAGAAGGATCTGAACGCGGATTCCCTGGATCTGTTTGAACTGGTCATGGCCCTGGAAGAGGAGTTTGATGTGGAGATCCCCTCGGAGAAGCTGGAGAGCCTCACGACCGTAGGCGCGGTCGTGGAGTATATGAAGGAAAAAGGGATAGAGATCTGAGAACGAACGGGGAGTCTTACGGAATGAAAAACAGGGTAACGGAAATACTGGGAACGGAATATCCGGTCATCCAGGGCGGAATGGCGTGGGTGGCCGAGCATCGGCTGGCTGCTGCGGTATCGAACGCCGGAGGTCTGGGCATCATCGGTGCCGCCTCCGCACCGGCCGGGGTCGTGCGTGAAGAGATCTGCAAATGCAGGGAACTGACCGACCGGCCTTTCGGCGTGAACATCATGCTGCTCAATCCCAACGCCGATGAGGTGGCTAAGATCGTCACCGAAGAGGGCGTGAAGGTGGTGACCACGGGGGCGGGGAACCCCGGCAAGTACATGGAGCTTTGGAAAAACGCCGGCGTAAAGGTGATCCCGGTCGTGGCGAGCACAGCAATGGCGGTGATGATGGAACGCGCGGGCGCCGATGCGGTGGTGGCCGAGGGAATGGAGAGCGGCGGACACATCGGCGTTACCACTTCCTTTGCGCTGATCCCCCAGGTTGCGGATGCGGTAAGCATCCCGGTGATCGCGGCCGGCGGCATTGCGGACGGGCGCGGCATGGCGGCAGCTTTCCTGCTGGGCGCGGAAGGCATACAGATGGGAACCCGTTTCGTGGCGGCAAAGGAGTCCATTGTGCACCCTGCTTATAAGGAGCGCATCATCAAAGCAAAGGATATCGATTCCACCGTGACGGGGACCGGCACCGGACATCCCGTGCGCTGCCTGAAAAACCGCATGACCAGGGAATATCTGCGTCTGGAACAGGAAGGAGCGGATTTCATGGAGCTGGAAAAGCTGACCCT
The DNA here is from genome assembly GCA_024696005.1 of Lachnospiraceae bacterium. Classification (GTDB taxonomy): domain Bacteria; phylum Bacillota; class Clostridia; order Lachnospirales; family Lachnospiraceae; genus NK4A136. Next base: position 56,960 of record JAILHF010000029.1, read on the forward strand.
CGGTTCGCTGAAAAAAGCTGTCATGGACGGGGATGTGGTAAACGGCACCCTCATGGCGGGGCAGATCGCCGGACTGATCAAAAAGGAAGAAAGCTGCAGTGATATCGTAAAGGGCATCGTTATGGAAGCGGAACGCTTGATGAAAGGAACGGACAATGGCTAAGATCGCTTTTATTTTTCCGGGACAGGGAGCACAGTACCCCGGAATGGGAAAGGATTTTTACGAAACATCCGAAGCGGCCCGCGGGGTATTTGCCCGCGCTGCGGAGGTGACCGGCCTTGATATGGAAAGACTGGTCTTTACGGAGAACGAAGATCTGGACCGCACCGAATACACGCAGATCGCCATGATCACCGTTGAACTGGCGATCCTGAAGGCCGTGACGGAAATGGGACTGAAGGCGGATGTGTGCGCCGGTTTAAGCCTTGGGGAATACGCGGCGCTGGCCGCATCCGGCGTGATGGAGGCGGACGACATCTTCCGCATCGTGCGAAAGCGCGGGATCTTTATGCAGAATGCGTATCCGGTGGGCGGTGCCATGAGCGCCGTGCTGGGACTGGATAATGAAGCGGTGGACGCAGCCTGCCAAAGTGCTTCGGAGAAAACAGGAAAAGTTGTAACGGTGGCAAACTACAACTGCCCCGGGCAGATCGTGATCACCGGGGAAGCCGAAGCGGTAGCGGCAGCAGCAGAAGGCTGCACCACAGCAGGCGCGAAGCGGGTGATGCCCCTGAATGTGAGCGGGCCTTTCCACTCGGCACTGCTTTCGGAGGCTTCGGGAAAACTGGCGGAGGAACTGGAGAAGGCGGAGGTGCATGTACCCATCATCCCGTATTATTCGAATGTTACGGCGCAGGCCGTGACGGAAGCTGACGGCATACGCGGATTGCTTGCCGATCAGATCTGCAGCCCCGTGCGCTGGCAGCAGAGCGTGGAGCGGATGATCGCCGACGGCGTCGACTGTTTTGTCGAGATCGGACCGGGCAGAACCCTGGCCGGCTTCATGAAGCGGATCAACAAAGAGGTCCGGACCTGTAACATCGGAACGGTGGAGGAGATGGAGCGGGCAGTGGAGCTGTCTGAAAAACGGGAGGAAAGGAATGCTTAAGGATAAAACGGCACTGGTAACGGGAGCCGGAAGGGGAATCGGAAGAGCCATCGCCCTGAAGCTTGCGAAGCTGGGTGCAAAGGTGATCGTAAACTACAGCGGCTCTAAGGAGAAAGCGGAAGAGACCGTGGCGCTGATACAGGCGGAGGGCGGAGATGCGGAAGCACTTCGCTGTGACGTGTCGGATTACGAGGCCTGCGGAGAGCTGGCGAAGAACGTGCTCGCAAAATACGGACGTCTGGACATACTGGTCAATAACGCCGGTATCACAAAGGACGGCCTGCTGATGGGCATGTCGGAAGAGGATTACGACAGGGTCCTGGATACGAATCTGAAGGGGACCTTTAATATGATGCGTCACTTCTCCCGTTCTTTTATGAAGCAGCGTTCGGGAAGGATCATCAACATCGCTTCCGTGAGCGGCGTGCTGGGAAATGCGGGGCAGGCGAATTACAGCGCCTCCAAGGCCGGGGTCATCGGGCTTACGAAAAGCGCGGCGCGTGAGATGGCGAGCCGGGGCATCTGCGTGAACGCCATCGCACCGGGCTTTATCGATACGGACATGGTAAGCGCCATGGGCGAGGACATCCGCGGGAAGCTGATCGAAAAGATCCCCCTGGGAAGAGTGGGACAGGCGGAAGAGATCGCGGAGGCAGTGGCTTTCCTGGCGGGAGATGCTGCCGGGTATATCACGGGACAGGTATTGTGTGTGGACGGAGGTATGGCAATATGAGCGGACGTCGTGTGGTCGTGACCGGAATGGGGGCTGTGACGCCCATCGGTAACGATGTGGAGACTTTCTGGGCAGCGGTAAAGGAAGGGAAGACAGGGTTTTCCCCTATCACCGCTTTTGATACTTCGGAGTATAAGGTAAAGCTGGCCGCCGAAGTAAAGGATTACGATCCGGAGCAGAGCATGGATAAGAAGAGCGCGAAGCGCATGGAACGTTTTGCGCGTTTTGCGGTGACCGCAGCCGGCGAGGCCATCCGAAACGCCGGTCTGGACCTCGAAAAGGAAGACCCGTACCGCTGCGGCTGTGCGGTGGGAAGCGGCGTGGGCAGCCTGCAGGCTATCGAAAGGGAATACGGAAGGCTGCTGGAAAAAGGACCGGCTAAGGTCGGCCCGCTGCTGGTCCCGCTCATGATCTCGAACATGGCGGCGGGAAATGTGAGCATCATTTACGGACTGAAGGGCAAAAACATCAACGTGGTCACGGCCTGCGCTTCCGGCACGCATTCCATCGGGGAAGCCTTCCGCTCCGTTCAGTACGGGGAAGCGGATGTGATGCTGGCGGGAGGGACCGAGGCGGCGATATCGCCTCTCGGGATCGCAGGATTCACGGCACTTACGGCCCTGAGCACCTCCGAGGATCCGGCAGCCTGTTCCCTGCCGTTTGATGCAAGGCGGAACGGCTTTGTGATGGGAGAGGGCGCGGGTGTTGTGGTGCTTGAGGAAATGGAGCATGCGAAAGCCCGGGGAGCCAACATCCTTGCAGAGGTGGCGGGCTACGGAAGCTCTGCGGATGCCTTTCATATCACGTCTCCCGCTGAGGACGGGGAAGGAGCTGCGATGGCGATGCTTGCGGCGCTGAAAGACGCCGGGCTTGCCCCGGAAGAGCTGGGCTACATCAACGCCCACGGAACGGGGACGCATTATAACGACCTGTTCGAGACCAGGGCGATCAAGCGGGCGTTCGGCGAACACGCTTATAAGCTTCGGATCAATTCCACAAAATCCATGGTGGGCCATCTGCTTGGAGCCGCCGGCGCGGTGGAGTTCATCACCTGCGTAAAGGAGCTGCAGGAGGGTTTTCTGCATGCAACGGTGGGACTGGAAGAGACGGAGGAAGAGATGGATCTGGATTACTGCCGCGAAGCGTATCACGGCGATGTGCGGTACGCGCTCAGCAACTCGCTGGGCTTCGGCGGACATAACGCGAGCCTGCTGGTCAGGAAGTATGAGGGTTGAAAAGATGAGTGTATATACGGCTAAAGAGATCATGGAGATACTGCCCCACAGGCATCCCTTTCTGCTGATCGATACCATCGAGGAGCTGGAACCGGGGGTGCGCGCCGTCGGGAAGAAGTGCGTGAGCATGAACGAGGCGTACTTTGCGGGGCATTTCCCCGGGAACCCGGTGATGCCGGGAGTGCTGCTGGTGGAGGCCATGGCGCAGACGGGAGCGGTGGCGCTGCTGGATCTGCCGGCCTGGAAGGGAAAGACCGCCTATTTCGTCGGGATCGACAAGGCACGCTTTAAGAAAAAGGTGATCCCGGGGGATGTGGTTCTGTTTGAAGTGACGATCATCAGGCAGAAAGGGCCCATCGGTGTGGCGGAGGCAAAGGCCACGGTGGACGGCGTGCTGGCCGCGGGTGCGGAGATATCTTTTGCGGTAGGTGATTGACGGGGGAAGACCGGATGAACAAGTGGCTGAATTTATGGAAAAAGAATCCTCCGGCTGCGGAAAAGCCGGCAGAGCCGGAACTGATCCGCTGTCCCAGGTGCGGAAAGATGGTGGAGAAGCAGCGCGTGGCAAAGCGCCGCTACGTCTGTTATGAATGCGAAGCTTATTTCCGGGTAAAGACCGGAAACCGCATCCGCATGGTGGCGGATCCCGGCAGCTTCGAAGAGTGGTTTACGGAGCTGGAGGTCAGCAATCCGCTGCAATATGAAGGATATGAAGAAAAACTGGCGGAAGCCAGGGAGAAAACGGGGCTCAGGGAGGCGTTTACCGCAGGCAGATGCAGGGTGTTCGGGGAAGAAGCCGTCATAGGCGTGTGCGATGCCCGCTTTCTGATGGCGAGCATGGGACAGATCCTGGGAGAGCGTGTGACTGCCACGATCGAGCGGGCCACAAAGGAGAGACTTCCGGTATTCCTCTTCTGCTGCTCCGGCGGGGCAAGGATGCAGGAAGGCATCATCTCCCTGATGCAGATGGCAAAGACAGCGGCGGCCATCAAACGGCACGGCGAAGCCGGGCTTTTGTACAGCACGATCCTGACGGACCCGACCACAGGCGGCGTGACGGCCAGCTTTGCGATGCTGGGGGATGTCATCATGGCGGAGCCGGGTGCGCTCATCGGCTTTGCGGGGCCGCGGGTGATCCGGCAGACCATCGGGGAAAATCTGCCCGAAGGCTTCCAGACAGCGGAGTTTCTTTTAGAGCACGGCTTTGTGGACGGCATCGTGCTGCGAAGGAACCTGAAAAAGACCTTGCTTTTCCTGATCCACGCCCATCAGCGTGCGGGGAAGAAAAGCTGGGCGGATTTTCGGAACACGGATTTTCATTTTCATCTGACCGAGATCCTCAAGGAGCGCATCTGGTACGAACAGCCCAAGACGGCCTGGGAAAAGGTGAAGGGTGTGCGGCGCATCGAGCGGCCTTCGGCCCTGGATTACATGGAGCATATCTTCGACAGCTTTGTGGAAGCCCACGGTGACCGCTGCTTTGCGGACGACCCTGCCATCGTCGGGGGGATCGCCTTCATGGAGGATCAGCCGGTCACGGTCATCGCTGATGTCCGCGGTTCTTCCTTCAAGGAATGCCGGGAGCGGAATTTCGGCATGCCGAAACCGGAGGGGTACCGGAAAGCATTGCGTTTGATGAAGCAGGCGGAAAAGTTCAACCGTCCGGTCATCAGTTTTGTGAATACCAGCGGCGCCTTCTGCGGTGTGGAGGCGGAGGAACGGGGACAGGGCGAGGCCATCGCCCGCAGCCTGATGGAGATGTCGGCGCTCAAGGTGCCCGTGCTCTGCATCCTGATCGGGGAAGGCGGAAGCGGCGGCGCCCTGGCTACCGCGGTGGGAAACGAAGTGTGGATGTTTGAAAACGCCACCTATTCGATCCTCTCGCCCGAGGGCTTCGCCTCCATCCTGTGGAAGGATGCGGGACGGGCAAAGGAAGCCAGCGAAGTGATGAACATCACGGCGCAGGATCTGAAGCGCCTGGGGGTGATCGAGCAGATCATCCCGGAATTCGGCGGCGCGGCCAAGGAAACCGCCCAGGCCATAGGGGAGTGCCTCAAGGAAAAGATCAGGGACTTCCTGCGCGGCTATGAGGGATGGGATCCCGAACGGATCGCCGCGCAGCGTTACGAGAGATTCCGCGCGTTCTGAAAAGGGCGGCGCGAAGGAGGCAGGAAATGACGATCAGGATCAGCGGGACCGGAAGCGCTTTGCCGGAGATGATACGGACGAATTTTGATCTGGAAAAAACAGTGGATACTTCGGATGCCTGGATCCGGGAACGCACGGGGATCGGGCAGAGACATATTGCCCGTGAGGAGACCGTGGCGTCGCTTGCGGCGGAAGCCTGCAGACAGGCCCTTTCGTCGGCGGGGGCGGAAGCCGGGGATGCGGAGCTGATCCTTGTGGCCAGCTGCTCGGCGGAGATGCTGCTTCCCTGCCTTGCCTGCCGTGTGCAGAGCGACATCGGGGCGGTGAACGCGGCGGCCTTTGACATCAACGCAGCCTGCGCGGGTTTTCTGTTTGCACTGCAGACGGCCAATGCCTACATCGCATCCGGGATGTACCGAAACGCTCTGGTGGTGGGGGCCGAGGTACTCTCGCGCATCACGGACCAAAGCGACCGCAGCACCTGCGTATTGTTCGGTGACGGCGCGGGGGCTGTGTTTGTGCAGGCCTGTGACGAGCCGGGAATGGGGATGCTGGGCATGGTGCAGGGAAGTGACGGCGGACGCGGAGCGGTGCTTCAGTGCAGGGCCGGCCATTATGCGGATGCCGACAACGAAGCGTTTCCCTTCCGGGATCCCTACATCCACATGGAAGGCGGCGAGGTGTATAAGTTTGCGGTGCGCACGGTGCCGGAGTGCATCGGGCAGGCCCTGTTGCAGGCCGGGCTGGAAGCGGAGGAGATCGATCTGTACATCCTGCACCAGGCCAACATCCGCATCATCGAAGCCATCGCAAAAAGACTGGGCGTGGGGATGGAACGTTTCCCCCATGATCTGGAGCGGGTGGGGAATACCTCGTCGGCTGCGATCCCCCTTCTTCTTGATGAATTGCATAAAAGTGGTAAAATACAAAGAGGCGCGAAGCTCGTTCTTTCGGGTTTCGGTGCGGGGCTTACCTATGGCGCATGTGTGATGCGCTGGTGATCGCAGGGCTTCGGATCAGAGTGAGGAGAGAACATGGCAAGAAAAAATACCGTAGCGCTTAACGAGCTTTTGGTAAACCTTTTCAACAGAGTGATGGACGCCGAATCCAAAGCGGTGATCACGGAAGATTTCCGGGACATCACCAACAACGACATGCACATCATGGAGGCCATCGGCATAGGGGAGCCCCAGAATGTGTCGGCGATCGCCGCAAAACTTTTTGTTACCGTGGGGACACTTACGGTGAACATGAACAGCCTTGAGAAGAAAGGCTATATCGAGAGAAAGCGCAGCACCGAGGACAAGCGCGTTGTGCTGGTTACCCTTACGGAGAAGGGAAGAAAGGCATTCTTTCATCACCGTGATTTCCACAAAGCCATGATCCACGCGGCGGTACGCGATCTGGAGCAGGACGAGATGGAAGCGCTGATGAACTGCCTGACCAAGCTGAACGCGTTTTTTGAAAGCAAGCAGAACTGACGGGAGATCTCCTGTTTTTTCCGGTTTTGGACAGGTCGCTTCGCAAGCGACCTGTTTTTGAAAGTCCTTTTGTATAATGAGCCCAACAAAGGAAAACACCGCAAAGGTGTCAGCACAAAAGGAGGGCAGGTTTATGCGTAAGGATTTAACGGAAGTGGTTTTCATTCTGGACAGAAGCGGTTCCATGAGCGGACTGGAGCGCGACACGATCGGCGGCTTCAATTCCATGATCGAAAAGCAACGCAAGGAAAAGGGAGAGGCGCTGATCTCCACGGTGCTTTTCGATGACAAGAACGAGGTGCTTTATGACAGGATCCCGGTCAGCCGGGTGGAGCCGATGAATGACAAGCAGTATTTTGTCAGAGGCTGCACGGCGCTGCTGGATGCGATCGGAGGCGCGATCGATCATATCGCGAAGGTCCACAAGCAGGAAGGAAAAGAGGAAAGGCCCGCCAAGACGCTGTTCATCATCACAACGGACGGCATGGAGAATGCCAGCCGGAAATACGACTACAAGAAGGTCAAAAAGATGGTGGAGAAGCGGAAGGAAAAGGACGGCTGGGAATTCCTTTTCCTCGGGGCCAACATCGACGCGATCGCGGAGGCCGGAAAGTTCGGGATCTCGGCGGACAGATCGCACAACTTTGTATGTGACGCGGCCGGAACATCGTTGAATTACAGAGCTCTCTCGGGCGCCATCTCCGCATTCCGGAATGCGGGAAGCAGGAAGGAGATGGGAGAGGCCCTGGTAGAGAGCATGGAGGCGGTCGAGGAAGATTACAACAGACGGAGCAAGGGCGGAAAATAAAGCGCGTGCGATTCATCCCCCTTACGGGAGAACATGAAAAAAGCTTATCTGACATTGACGGAATATGTTTGTCTCTTTGCCCTGGCATCCTTTATCGGCTGGCTGTATGAGGTAACGCTGGTATGGGCTCTGCTGGGGCAGTATATCGACAGAGGGGTGCTGCATCTGCCCTTCTGTCCGATCTACGGATTCGGCATGCTGTTTCTGTTGCTGCTGTTTCGAAAAGTCCGGAATCCCTTTGCGCTCTTTTTCGGAAGCGCCCTGGTCACAACAGGGATCGAGCTGGCTGCTTCGTACATTCTGGAATATGCTTTCGGCCTGGTCCTCTGGACCTACGAGGGCTGGCCGCTGAATTTCGAGAACAGGGTCACGGCCATCAGCAGCTCCATCTTTGGCCTGATGGCCCTGGTATTCATCCGGCTGATCCGGCCGCCCGTCCGGAAGATCTATGCCTCCAAAGCCGCGGGCTGTGCGGCGGCTGCGGTGAGCGCGGGCTTTGTCTTCTGCGTCATCTGGGAATTGACCCACCGCTGAACATTAACACGGACATCCTCAGGGATGGCCTTTTTTTGTTGCTGTATGATATAATGTCATCGAACATGCAGGGGAGAGCCATGGCCATGGAAGAGACAAAGCACAAACGAAGAGCGCACTATTCCGGGAAATATCCCAGGAAGTTTGAGGAAAAATACAAGGAACACGATCCCGAAAAATACGGGGAAACCGTAAACCGGGTGATCGAAAAGGGATCCACGCCGGCCGGCATGCACATCCCCATCATGGTGAAGGAGATCCTGGATTTCCTGCAGATCCGGCCCGGACAGCAGGGGCTGGACTGCACGCTGGGATACGGAGGCCATTCCCGGAAGATGCTGGAACAGCTTTCGGGAGAAGGCTGCCTTTACGGACTGGATGTGGATCCGATCGAGTCGGAAAAGACGGTAGAGCGGCTTCGGAATGCGGGATATCCGGAAAGCATCTTCCGTTTCCGCAGGATCAATTTTGCCGAGATCGACAAAGTGGCAGATGAAGCCGGGCTTTTCGACTTTGTCCTCGCCGATCTGGGCGTGTCTTCGATGCAGCTTGACGACCCGGGAAGAGGCTTTTCCTACAAGAACGAAGGGCCGCTGGACCTGCGGCTCGATCCCACGCGGGGCCTCAGCGCGGCCGAAACGCTTCACAACATCAGTGAAGAGGAATTTGCCGGGATGATGATCGAGAATTCCGACGAGCCCTACGCGGAAGAGATCGCGCGGAAGGTCTTTTCGCTCATGGCAAAGGGAGAGGCCATGGATACCACGTCTGCGCTCTGCGATGCGGTCGCGGCAGCGCTGGTGAGGCTTCCGAAGGATGAGCGGGAAGAGGCCGTGAAAAAATCCTGCGCAAGGGTCTTTCAGGCACTGCGGATCGATGTCAACAATGAGTTTGAAGTGCTTTATGCTTTCCTTGAAAAACTGCCCGTTGTCCTTAAGAGCGGCGGAAGGGTGGCGATCCTGGCTTTTCATTCGGGGGAAGACAGGATGGTGAAGAGATCCTTCCGGGAGCTGGCGCGAGCCGGCGTGTATGCCGAGGTCTCGCCGGATGTGATCCGTCCTTCGGCCGAAGAATGCAGGAAAAATCCCAGAAGCCGGTCGACCAAGATGCGCTGGGCCGTCAGGGCCTGACGGGCGTCGCTTGCTTTTTCGCCTGATTTCGGTAAAATAGGAAACTGTGCGCGGCTTCCCGGGCAAAGCAGGGGGCAATGCGGAAAGGAATGAATAATGGAATTCGTCATCTCACACTTAGCGAAAAGCTACGGCGGACACAAGGTCCTGACCGATGTGGACTATTCATTTTCGGAAGGCAGGATCTACGGTCTGCTCGGGCGTAACGGAGCAGGCAAGACCACTCTGTTCAACTGCCTGAACGGCGACATCGATTTTGACAAAGGAAAATACTTTTTCCGTGAAGACGGCGCGGAGCGGGAGGTAGAGTCGGACGACATCGGATATGTCCTGTCCACGCCCACCGTTCCCGGCTTCCTTACCGGACGGGAGTTTTTGCGCTTCTTCATGGACATCCATTCGGACAGGATCCGGGATAAGAAAAGCCCGGAGGAATACCTGAAGTACATGCATATCTCCGAGGATACCTGGGACCGTCTCATGAAGGACTATTCCCACGGCACGAAGAACAAGATGCAGATGCTGATCAACATCATTGCGGGACCGAAGCTGATCCTTCTGGATGAGCCGCTCACATCGCTGGACGTTGTCGTTGCCGAGGAGATGAAGGACATCTTCCGGAGCCAGAAGGAGGGCAGGGTCCTGATCTTTTCCACGCATCTTCTGGACATCGCGCTGGATCTGTGCGACGAGATCATCCTTCTGAACCATGGCTGCCTGGAGCCGGTGGAAAAGGCAAATCTGGGGAATGAAGACTTCAAGAAAAAAGTGATCGAGGCTTTGAAAGATGCGGACGATACCTAATTCGCTCAGGATCATACTGAGCCTTCGCAATACGATCAATATCAACGGGATCCTGTACGGATTCCGCCGCATTCCGATCATCGGCAGATTGATCAGCGACCGCATCTACGGTGTTCCGGTCGTAAAAGGCCTGACGATGATCTTTTCGGTATTGACGGAGATCTTCAAGGCGGTCTGCGGAAAACTACTGTTGTTTGTGATCCTTTTCTTTTTTTCGGGCGGGGTCTGTTCCTTTTTTGAACGCCCGCAAAAGATCGGCTTCCTGGCGGGCTTCCTGTTGCTGTCCTGGATCTCGGCTTACTTCCAGCTTTTCTTTTATCCCCGTACGGAAACGACCTACGCCGTTCTTCACATGGGAATGGATGCAAAGGATTATGTCCGGGCGCTGATGTTTTACAAGGTGATCCTGGTATTCGCGTGCAACATCCTTTTCGGCGTTCCCGCGGCGCTCTTGGCCGGAGTCGACTGGTACGCCGTTCTGCTGTTGCCGTTTTCGGGAGTCGGTTTCATCATGATGCGCCTGGGCATGCAGATGCTGGTGTACAAATGGAGGGCGGATTCGAGGCGGAAACGCGGAAAGAGCATGGAAAAGCTGTCGATCGAAGGAAACGTGATCGTAAGCCTCCTGATCCTGTTTGCACTGTTTTTCGGTGGCCCGTTCGCGATCGTGGCAGCGATCGCTTACGATGCATATTGGGCAGTGCTGCTCCTCCTTGCCCTGGGCGTGCCGGCCGGCCTTCTGGGGCTTTCGCTCATCCGCCGCTTTCCGGAAAGGCTTTACCGAACGGCGATCGTCAGCGAGAAAGCCATAAGGGACGAGATACAGATCCGCAACAAAAACTACGGAAAGAAAAAGACCTCGTTTGCGATCAACGAAGCAAAGGGCGACACCACGGGGGCGAAGGGATACCGGCTCCTCGACTCGCTGTTCATGAAACGACACGCGTCCGTTCTCTGGGGCAGGACCCTGCTCTTTGGCATCGGGACGGCACTCATGATCGCTCTGGCATCGGTCTATCTGTATTTTGAACTGCGTGAGTTCGCGCAGCCGTCACAGTCCACGCTGCGCTGGCTGTTCTCACGGCATCCGGGCCTGTTTACGATGCTTCTGTTCATGATCAATACCGGAGACAACGTGATGTATACGATGTACACGAATTGCGATACGACTCTGTTGTCCTACAGTTTTTACAGGAAACCGGAAGCGCTGCGTACGATGTTCGGCCTGCGTCTGGTCGACGTGTTCAAACTCAATCTCCCTCCTGCGATCCTGCTCGCGGGCTTTGGTGTAGTGACGCTTGCCCTGACGGGAGGCGAGGACTATGCCCTGCAATACCTGTTCACGGTCCTGGAGATCCTGATCGCCCTGGTGTATTTTTCGGCGCGCGGCGTGGTCCGTTTCTACCTGCTCCAGCCGTATTCCGGCGCGGAAAAGATCAAGAATCTTTTCACAGGCTTCCTGTCGTTCCTTCTCTTCATCGTCTGTACTGTTCTGCTTGTTTCGGGGATCTCGGCAGTGAAGCTGACGATCGCGGGGTTCATCTTCGTGCCGGTCTATCTTCTGATCGCAGGAAAGCTTGTATATTCCCTGTCCCCGAAGGTCTTCAAAAACCGATAGACGCCGGGGGCTCATTGCGCATCGCGGCATGCGCGGAAAGGAGCCGGGATATGTCGTATGAAGAAATGAAAGCGCAGTACCTGAAAGGCTGGCGGACCTGGAATGTGCGCAGTGTGCTCTCGCACGTGCACATGCAGGATGGATTCGCGCTGAACCTGGCTTTTAAGGAATATCGCGAAGGGCATTATCTGAAAGAAACGCTGATCGGACGCTTCGTGAACGAGTACGGACGGGAACCGGCAGAAACCGCGTTCCCCGGCATGCATGCGTTTGACGGAAGCTACACCGAGATGAGCCTGCGCTGGTGTGACATGGAGATAAAAGCAGAATCTGCGGCGGAAGGGGATCGTCTGGTCCTTTTGGTCACCCCGGTCAAAAAGCAGCTCCGGCCTGCCATGCTTGTCCTGGAAGGCGGTTTCCTGTGGGGACGCCCCGGATGGGTGGAGAAAAAGGACGACACGCTCGTCTCGCACAGCCCATGTGGCTCGCAGGTCGTTTCTTCTACGGGAAAGGAAATGAGAGATGACAATATCCCCGTGCAGACGGCGTTTCTCTCACTGGTTCTGGACGGGCCGGTGGCGTTTTCTGTCGGGAAAGCCTGCAGCCTGAAGGAAGCAGAGGCTTTTATCGGAAGAAAGAAGGAAGAACATGCGCAAAAGAACCGCAGGTACGGAGCGCTGCAGCCCATGCATGAGGCGTTGGAATCCGCTCTGGCCTGGGATACCATCTATGACGCGAAGCACGACCGTGTCGTTTCACCGGTGAGCCGTCTCTGGAGCATCAGCAGCGGCGGATACGTGCTGTTCTGCTGGGACAATTTCTTCGCGGGATACATGGCTGCGTGGGGAGACAGGGCATTGGCGTACAGCAACCTGCGCGAGATCCTCAACGAACAGACGGAGGATGGCTTTGTGCCGAACCTTGCGTACGCGACGGGACAGGTGAGCGCGGACCGCTCGCAGCCGCCGGTGGGAAGCACGATGCTTTTGAAGACTTACCGGGTCTACCGGGAGAAGTGGATCGTGGAAGACATGTTTGATGAGCTGCTTCGCTGGAACCGCTGGTTCTGCGAGCATCGCATGAATGCGAGCGGTGCCCTTTGCTGGGGAAGCGATCCCATCCCCGTGCTGTACGGGAACCGTTGGGAGAGCGAAGGCGTGCACGATACCTACGGTGCGGCCCTGGAGAGCGGGCTCGACAATTCCCCGATGTATGACGACATCCCCTTCAACAAAAATACGAACCGTCTGGAGCTCGAGGATGTGGGCCTGACGGGGCTCTACATCATGGACTGCAGGAGCCTGATCGAACTGGCCGGGATCATCGGCAGGGATGATGCGGCAGAGGAATTGAAGGAGCGGCTTGCAAAAGCCTGTGCCGGCCTGGACGGGCTGTGGGATGAAGAGAACGGCTTTTACTACAACCGCAGGACCGATACGGGCGAGTTTTCACAAAGGATCTCACCCACGAACTTTTATGCGCTGTTCTCTCCGGAGGTCCCGCCCGAACGGCAGAGACGCATTGCGGAACACTATTTCAACAGCGAAGAGTTCTACGGCGAGTGGATGCTCCCGTCCATTGCCAGGAATGATCCGGCGTTTCCGGATCAGGAGTATTGGCGCGGACGCGTCTGGGCTCCGCTCAATTTCCTGGTGTATCTGGCACTGGAGGAGACAGAGCTTGCGGATGTGCGTCATGATCTTGCGGAGAAATCCCGCAAACTCTTCCTGAAAGAGTGGACGGAACACAGGCATGTTCACGAGAACTATTCCGCGATCAGCGGCGAGGGCTGTGACAGCGCAAACAGTGACAGATTTTATCACTGGGGGGCGTTGTTGTGCATCATCGCCCTCCTGGATGCCGGAATGCAGCCGCCGGTGCAGGCCTGACAGGGAGGAAGAAACCTTGTCGGAACGGACAACATTTTTAGCAGACAAATATCAAACGGAGATATACGCATGACGATCCAACAGATACTTGCAACGGAACTGGGTATAAGGCTTTCTCAGGCAGAAGCAGCGGTAAAGCTGATTGATGAAGGGAATACGATCCCGTTCATTGCCCGCTACCGGAAGGAAGCGACCGGCTCATTGAACGATGAAGTGCTGCGTGATCTTTTTGAGCGGCTGACGTATCTGCGTGCCCTGGAAGAGCGCAAGGCGGTCATCCTGGCAAGCATAGAGTCGCAGGGAAAACTTGACGATACACTGCGGGAGGCGATCGAAGCGGCGCAGACGATGGTGGTTCTGGAAGACCTGTACCGCCCGTATAAACCGAAACGCGTGACACGGGCACAGATCGCGAAAAAGCGCGGACTGGAGGGCCTGGCGGCTACGATACTTCTGCAGACGGCCAAAGAGCCTCTGGAGAAGGAAGCGCAGCGTTATGTGTCGGCGGAAAAAGAAGTGCCGGATGCGGCGGCCGCGCTGAGCGGCGCGCAGGACATCATCGCCGAGATGATCTCGGACAACGCAGAGTACCGTGCGCATGTCCGGAAGCTTACCCGGGACGAAGGCACGGTGAAAAGCAGTACAAAAGACGCGGAAGCCGAGAGCGTCTATGAGATGTATTACGACTTTTCGGAAGCGGTGAAGAAGATCGCGGGGCATCGTGTCCTGGCACTGAACCGCGGGGAAGCCGAAAAGTTCCTGCAGGTAAAGATCCTCGCCCCGGAGGAAGAGATCCTGCATTATCTGGAAAAACAACTGATCGTGCGGGACAATCCCCACACTTCTCCTCTTCTGGAGAATGCCTGCCGGGATGCGTATTCACGCCTGATCGCCCCGTCCATTGAGCGCGAGATCCGCTCCGAGCTTACCGAACAGGCAGAGGACGGCGCAATAAGGGTCTTCGGGAAAAATCTGGAGCAGCTTCTGATGTGCCGGCCCATAAGCGGCAAGGTGGTGCTGGGCTGGGATCCGGCTTTCCGTACGGGCTGCAAGCTGGCGGTCGTGGATGCGACCGGAAAGGTGCTGGATACCGCGGTGATCTTTCCCACCGCGCCACAGAACAAGGTGGCGGAAGCAAAAGTGAAGCTGAAGGAGCTGATCGAAAAGCATGGCGTGGATCTGATCTCGCTGGGAAACGGCACGGCATCGCGGGAATCGGAGCAGGTGATCGTCGGGCTGATCCGGGAACTGCAGCGGCCGCTTTCCTATGTCATCGTGGATGAAGCGGGAGCGTCCGTGTATTCGGCAAGCAAGCTGGCAACGGAGGAATTCCCGCAGTTTGATGTGGGACAGCGCAGCGCGGCTTCGATCGCAAGGCGCCTGCAGGATCCGCTCGCGGAACTGGTCAAGATCGATCCGAAGTCGATCGGAGTAGGGCAGTACCAGCATGACATGAACCAGAAGAAGCTTCAGGCCGCTCTGGGCGGCGTGGTGGAGAGCAGCGTAAACCGCGTGGGTGTGGACCTGAATACGGCATCGGCTGCCCTGCTCTCCCGTGTTTCGGGCATCAGCGGCCCCATCGCGAAAAACATCGTGGAGTACCGCGAGACAAACGGCGTTTTTCGGGACAGGAAGGAACTGCTGAAGGTTCCGAAGCTTGGCCCGAAGACCTTTGAACAGTGCGCGGGCTTTTTGCGCATCCGGGACGGGAAGCAGCCGCTGGATGCGACCGGCGTGCATCCGGAATCCTATAAGGCCGCAGCGGAACTGCTTAAAAAACTGGGCCTGGATGCGGAAGAGATCAAAAAGGGCTGGAAAGAGCAGACACCCGTGAAAGTATCCGAACGGGTGAAGGACCGGAAAGCAATGGCCCGGGAGCTGGGCATCGGAGAGATCACGCTTGCGGACATCCTGAAAGAACTGGAAAAGCCGGGACGCGACCCGCGTGAAGACATGCCGGCACCCATCCTGAAGGAGGATGTGCTGAGCATGGAGGATCTGACGCCCGGCATGGTCCTGAAGGGCACGGTGCGCAATATTGTGGATTTCGGCGCATTCGTGGACATCGGCGTCCACCAGGACGGTCTGGTGCATGTATCAAGGATGTCCGACAAGTTTGTAAAGCATCCGCTGGAAGTCGTGCACGTGGGTGACATTGTGGAGGTAAAGGTTGTGGAGGTGGACCTGAAGAAAAAACGCATCTCCCTGAGCATGAAATTGTGAGAAAATGCCGATCGAAGAACTATGCGCGGAATTTGACATACACGGGATCGTCCGGACACGGACGGCCGAGGGAGGGCACATCAACGTTACCCGCATCATAGACGCGGAAAGCGGAAGATATGTGCTCCAGCGTCTGCATCCGAAGATGGATGTCTCGAAGCTGGCGCGCAATTACAGCCTTTATTCCGGAGTCTGCGACAGGCATGGCTGGCTGTATCCGGTCTGGCTTGCCGGCAGGGAAGGAAGCTGCTTTGTCCGTGACAGTGAGGGCTTTTTCTGGAGGATGTATCCTTTTCTGGAAGGGGAGATCAGGGAAGCACCCCTGAGCGGGAAACTCCTGTATTCCTGCGGACAGGGACTGGCCGTGATGCATGCGATATTTGCCGAAATGCCCGCCGAGCCGGAAGCTGTCTATCCGGGGCTTCACGATACGGCGAAGTATTACCGGGAGTACAGGCAGATCCTGGACGGCGAAGAAGTGTGCGGGGAGCTTCGGGATGCCGGGCTGGAAGAGCTGATCGAAAAGCGCATGGAGAAGCTGCCGGATGCTACGGCGGAAAAGTGCTCGGTGGTGCACGGGGATACCAAGCTTTCCAACATCCTGTTCCGGAACGGGAAGGTGGCCGGCTGTCTCGATTTGGATACGATCATGAAGGGCTCGATCTGTGAAGACATTGCCGACTGTCTGCGCTCCTGCTGCGTCCGGGGGGCCGGACCGGAGGCGGCTGTATCGGAGTGCCTGATTGCGGGCTATGCGGACGCCTCGGGGCAGATCACGGAGGCGGAACTGAAGGAGCGTGTGCCCGCGGTATTTGACAGGATCTGTTTTGAACTGGGGCTCAGATACTATGCGGATGCGATCTCCGGAGGGAAGAGATTCGGGGAGCGCTATCCCGGATACCGCATGGAGCGGGCAAGACAGCTGCTGATACGGGAGAGGCGCTGAGGAGGACACTTTGGGCATGTTTATGGTTATTTTTGCCTATAATCCGGTGAAATCAGGCGTTTTTTAAGTTATTTTATGAATTGCATTGTGTCGGGCTCCTATGGTATCCTAAAAATACTGTGAAAAAGGGCATCTGTGTCCCGGGAAAATCTATTGGAGGGTATAAGTGATGAAGAAACGTATTTTGGCCGGTCTTTTGACCTTTACGATGGCCGTCGGACAGTTCATGCCCGTTGTCGCTGCCGGTGAAGATACCGAAGTGGTGATCAGCGC
The DNA here is from genome assembly GCA_024696005.1 of Lachnospiraceae bacterium. GTDB lineage: Bacteria > Bacillota > Clostridia > Lachnospirales > Lachnospiraceae > NK4A136. The sequence goes on from JAILHF010000029.1 coordinate 73,891, forward strand.
GGAAGAGACGACGGAAGAGAGCAGCGAAGAAGCAGCAGAAGCTGCTGAGGATGCGGAAAGCGATGCTCTTGTGGTAGATCTTGCAACGCTCAGTCTGGAGGAGCGCGAGCAGCTGGGCGAGCTTGTTGAGTCCAAGGTCATCTCCGACCAGAACGGGGAGAAGGTTGTTGAGAATGTTTACGAGCTCAATGTTGTCTTTGAGGGAGGTCTTCCGGATGCCGCAGAGTATGCGGACGGGCTTTATGTGGAGGATCCCGAGACCCTGCAGGCAAGCTCCATTCCCCCTTATATCGGAGTGGGAACGCCTCTTACGCAGAATGTTGCCACGGCAGCTACTTTCAGCTGCGACCAGGGAACCTTTAATCTGGGGACCAAGGTTTACTATTACACCCACATCAATTACCGCGGCAAGAAGGTCAAGCCCGTAGATGACCTTGGCGCAACCGTGACGGAGAGCGGCCTGTACGCGATGGCGGAAAAGCTGAGCGGTCTTTCCACGGTTCCCCATGACCTGATCAAGTGGAAGCTCACCCCGAAGAAGAACACGAAGGCCAACGGCGGCGCATACTTTACGATCAAAGCAAGCGTCAACGGCAAGGTTGCAAAGTCCATCGGCATCACCAAGAAGACCCTCACGACCTACAAGAAGGCTGTTAAGGAGTTTAACAAGGCTGTCAAGGGCTTCCAGTTTACCTTCACGATCGATCCGGTAAACTTTGACTACATGATGTCCGACTGGACCAGATATACGAGCTGGACGATGCATTTTGTCGATTATTATCTGGGCAACGTCTATCAGTATACGGAGGTGGTAGGTCCCCGCGTTAAATGCTGGATCAGACCGGATCAGGATCCTTATATCACGAGAAAATGGACCAAGCCTTCGGCCAAGGATGTCTCCATCAAGAAGAATACGGACAAGAAATTCAGGGTCACCGCAAACAACCTTAACTACGGCAGCAACGGTTATTACAGTATGTCGGTGTCAAAGGGAAAAGACGGAAGATACTATGCTGATTTCGAATTCACCAGAACCCGCTGATCGCAGCTGATCCGAAAGAATCATTCCGGCACAGTCCCGACTGTGCCGGTTTTTTTGTACGAAGGCATTACCTACTTTAGGGGGTAGGCAGAAAACGGAGAATCCGCTATAGTTGAAGCATGGATCGCATACGTTTTGCCGACAAAAGAATCTTCGGGCTGGTCGCTCTTCTCTGGATCGTCGGGATCGTTTTCAATCTGATCCCCGTGACCGGAAGGCGGCTTCATAATGTATCGGCCACGATGTTCTGCCTCATCATCATGCTCTGGAGCCTTTCGCTGCAGCACCGCATCCTGGACCGCAGGATCTGCCTGCGCATGCGCATTTGCTGTCTGTCCATGCTGCTCCTCTTTTTGCTGCGGATGAGCAAGTTCACCTTTTTCCCGGATTCGAAGATCATCCTTGAGCACATATGGTACGCCTACTACATCCCCATGACGGCCATCCCTCTTTTCATGTTTATGGCAGCGCTCCGGGTGGAGCCGGTGAGCTTCGGAAAACACGCTGCGCGGGCGGAGCTCATCCTGCTGCTCCTGGAAGTACTGCTCGCAGGCCTGATCATGACCAACCATCTGCACAGTCAGCTGTTTCATGTCACGGTCTTTCCGGACAAGGAATATACGAGAGGCTGGCTGTATTTTGTCGTCCTTTTCTGGATGTGCGGCCTGGGCATCGGGAGCCTGGTCCTGTTTGTCCGGAAATGCACCATCTCGGCCGCCAGGGAACTCCGCGTCCTGCCGGCCCTCTGCGTTCTGGCGGGCTTCGGTCTGCTGATCTGGTACCTGATCAACGGAGGGGCACCGAAAATATTCGGTTACAAGCTGTTTCATCTGCAGGAAGCGTATTGCCTGCCGTTCATCACGGGCTTTGAGAGCGTGCTGCTCATCGGTCTGGTCCCGGCAAATACCGGCTATGGTCTTTTCTTTGCCCATTCGGGGGTGAGAGCCGGCATCAGTGACAGGGAGGGAAACATGCTCCGGGTTTCCGATAACTGGGATGACGGAAAGACTGACGAAGACCAGTGCATCCTGAAGGAAGAGATCTCGGGGGGGCATGTCAGCTGGGTCGAGGATCTGGGACCGATCCACCGCCTGAACCGGGAGCTTTCGGAGCTGGCAGAGGAGCTGGAGGATGAGAACGACCTGATCCGCCAGGAGAACGATCTGCGTGCCGAGCGTGTCTCCTATGAGACACGCAACCGCCTGTACAACCGCCTTTACGGTGCGGTACGGCCCCAGGCCCTGCGCACCGACGAGCTGCTGACGGTAGGCGAAGGGGAGGAGGAAGCCTTTCGCAGGCGTCTGGTCCGGGCAGGCGTGCTCAGTGCCTATATCAAGCGCATGGGAAACCTGATGCTGCTCACGGACGGCGCGGAGCGGGTGAGTTCCGGGGAATTGGGACTGGCCCTGAAGGAATCGCTGGAATATGTGCAGCTTTCGGGCTGCGCGTGTGAGCTCAGGGAGAACGGAAGATGCGACCTTCCGGCGGATCTGCTGCTGCTTGCCTATGAGCTTTTTGAAACGGCGCTGGAGGATGCCTGGCCCCGGCTTCACTGCTGCGCGGTCCTTCTGGACTGCAGGGAGCGCTTTGTGCTTCAGATCACGCTGGATGCGGAACTGAATGACTTAAGGCCTTCCTGGAAGGCCGGGGAGCTGTCCGCGCTCAATGCGAAGCTGGAGCTGGATTACGAGGATGATACCGGTTATGTACGACTGGAGGCAGGAATATGACGTTCACTTCCGTTTCCTCCGAATGCCGCGGGCTGATCCTCGTTGTCTGTTCCGTCATCCTGCTGATGTATCTTTATGTCCTGCTGCGCATCCGGCTGCTCGGCAGGCCCTGGAAGGATTATGTCCTTCCCGGGGTGGCTGCGCTCGCCTGTTTTGCGCTCTGGCAGATGATGAGCATGATTCAGGAGGGCGATCTGGTTCCATCCGGTCCGGTCCCGCTGGCACTTTTGCTGCCGGGGCTTGTTCTGCTCCTTGTGTATGCCGTATATTTGCAGCTGAGGCTGCTGGGCCTGGAGCGGAGGACGCTGTCCGCCGTGTCCGTCAAAGAGGCTTTTGACCGGCTGCCCCTGGGACTGGCCTTTTATTCGGAGGAGGGCATCCCCATCATGGTCAACGAGAGCATGCAGGAGATCAGCCGCAGGCTCTACGGGAAGTCCGTGTCGGATGCGGCGGCATTCTGGGCGGCGCTCCGCAGGAACACCACGGAGAGCCTGCTGCCGGAGGATGAGGCGCTGGTCCATGGCAGGGGAGGGGAAGTCTACAGCGTAAAACGCAGGATCCTGGAGATAAACGGCCGGCCGGTGCGTGAACTGACGGCCCTGGACATCCGCAGGGAGCATGCTCTTACCCGGGAACTGAAGAACAGGCGGATACGGGCCGGGCATCTGAACCGGCGCCTGAAGGCTCTGATGGGGACCATTGAATACGTGACCATGAACAGGGAACTCCTGGCGCTGAAGCGGGCCCTTCATGACAATATCGGCCAGTGCATCCTCACGGCAAAGCGCTATCTGTACTCTCCGCGGAGTGTGGATAAGGAGCGGATGCTTTCTTTCTGGCGCGAGAACATGAGGCATCTGATCAATGACAGGCAGGAGGAATGGGAACTGCCGTATTATGTGATCAGCAAGGAGGCGGACCGTCTGGGGATCAATCTGCAGATCATCGGGGAACTGCCCGACGATCCCAAACGCATACCGATCGTGGATGCCGCCATTTCGGTACATATCGGCAATGTGCTCAAGCACGCGGACGGTACCGAAGCAACGGTAACGGTGACGCAGAAGGACGGGCGCTATGTCATGGTCTTTACGAATAACGGCCGCCTGCCGGATGGGGAGATCGAAGAAAAGGGAGGTCTTCTGAACCTGCGCCGTGAGGTGGAGGCTGCCGGAGGAGAGATGGAGATAAGCACACGCCCGGCATTCGAGATGCGGATCACGATTTAATACCTACCTTTGACGGTAGCGCGGAAGATGATAATCGGTTATAGTGGTATTCACAAACACTATTTTACAGGATGAGCCCGGATCCGAAGCCCGCCCTCCGGGGCAGAGCGGACGGACCGGCAGGGGGAAAAGATATGCCCGTCAGGGTAGTGATCGCGGAAGATTTCCGCATGGTACGTGAGATATTTGAAAATGCGGTAAAAGAGGCGGAAGGCTATGTTCTTGCAGCTTCTTTTCCCACGGCTGTGCAGGCGCTGAAATACCTGGAGAACGAGGATGCGGATCTGGTCCTGATGGATGTGCTGATCCCGGGCAGCATGAGCGGCCTGGACGCTGCGGAAAAGATCAAGAGCATCAAGCCGAAGGTAAAGATCATCATCGTTACCTCCATGCCCGAGCTTTCCTATGAGAAAAGAGCGAAGGAGATCGGCGTGGAGGGCTTCTGGCAGAAGGAAGTGCAGGAGCAGTCCATCCGGGAGATCATGGAGCGCGTGGCGGGCGGCGAGACCGTCTATCCGAGTGAGCAGCAGGAGGTCCCGATCGGGAATGCCCTGAGCACGGATTTTACGGAGCGGGAAGTGGAGATCCTCGAAGAGCTCGTTGCCGGCCTGTCGAATAAGGAGATCGCGGAAAAGCTCTTTCTGGAGGTGTCCACCGTAAAGATGCATATTTCCAACATGCTGCAGAAGACCGGCTATCACAGCCGTCTGGAGCTGGCCGTAAAGGCAAGGCATTTCGGGCTGGTGATCAGTGAGTGAATATTCCTTTAATTCACCAGTTCTTCCATGCTGCACCCGAGAGCCCGTGACAGCTGAAGAAGCGTTTGTCCCCGGGTTTTGCGGATATCCCGCTGTCCCTGTTCAAAAAGCTGGATCTGGCGCAATGCCACTCCGGACCGATCCGCCAGCATTTTCTGGGATAGGCCGGCATAGGTCCGCAAACGTCGAAGCATGGGCGTCTTCTCAAAATTGCTGATCTTTTCGTCCATAATATCTGCAAAAAGCGAGACATCCGCCTCGTGCAGCGTATCGTACATGCCGTAGATCTCTTCAATGGGAATCGCCATATTTATCTTTTTATACGAATGACAACTCTTCCACTGATAAAAGGCCAATGACCAGCCGATCCAGTATTCCGCAGATTTTTCCACATACATGACGTCTTCCGTATCGAGCTGCAGATCTGTGCATTCTTCAACCACTTCCCTTGCCACTTCACATCCGTTTTTTCCGGCAACATAGGTCGGATTCCCGATCTCAAACTGTCTTGCCATCCCGCTGACGATAAAGAAATGCTGATACTCCTTCAGATCCATGGACAGTGTGTTCACGGCATAGTCATACATGTCACCCATGACTCTCTGGGCCAGCGGAAGGTATAATTCATCATAGGAACAATTCGTCATCCTTTACCGTACCTCTCATGATATCCAATATATAGATTTCATTCACCCGCGATGCCTTAGGCCGTTCTGAGGAATAATCGCGACGTGCAGCCGCGTCTCTTTCTTTTTTCTTTTTGTAATACAACTCAGCGGAAGCGGCCTCGGCCGACACAAAAGAAATATGTTCAAAGGCTTTCCGGCTTTTCAGCACGATCTGTTCCCCAAGCTTTCCGAGACGCATCGCGGCGGAAAGCTTCTGAAGAGATATCGTTCCCATGATAAAATCCTGCGCAAAGGAAAAATACGAATCATCGGCTCTGTAACCACGGATAATGTCAAATCCGGAAATATCGATCAGATAATGCTTCCGGAGATGATCTTTTGCCTCTTCGGCGATGCTTTTTCTCTGCCAGTATCCTCTGTAACAGGTTAATAAGGCGAGCCAGTTCAGAATATTATGCTTATCATCATTCAGATCGCAGATCTTCAGCCCCTTCAGATCCATGTCATAACAATTTATGAATCCATCCCTGTCTCGCTTGCAAGCCCATTCCGCAGCGATCTCCCTGTTTTCGGTACAGTAAAAGCCCCTGCCGTAATCGTTTGACTGCTTTCCGAGCCCATATTCCGGTTTATATATGATCTCTTCCGATCCGTGAAATAACAGCATTTCATTCCTCCGGCACACAGCCTGAGCATGACTGCAGCAATATATGCCCACGCTTTTATTATATCGCTGCAGCGATATGGCGTCAAGATGCAGGCCACGGGGACGGTTCTTTCGAAAATTGAAAAAAAGATTCCCCGCGGAGGTGCCGCGGAATTTAGTCTTGCCACGCGACATTCAGGGGGTGAATGTACAGGATATTTTTGATTGATTTCCGTGGAATTCCGGGATCAGAAAGATCGGATAATAAGTGAAGTAACAGCGGGAATGAAATCACATCTCACGCATTTTCTTCAGGGCATCCAGATAATTGGTCACAACGCCAAGTTCCTTTACGTTCAAGTCGGAAGCAGTTTCGATTATCGTCTCGGAAGGGCTTTTTTCTTCTTTTTCAGTACCGAAGAGCAGAAAATCAGCAGATATCTGCTGTTCTTCGCATATGTTATAGAGGGTCTCGCAGGAGAGGCCCTTTTTTCCGTTCTCGATCTCGGAAAGAAAGTTCGGAGTAATGTACACTTCCTCCGAAAACTGCTGCTGGGTCGCGTTCTGATCACGCCTCACCTTCCGGATCCGCCGTCCTATCTCGCTTTGAATCTTATCTGAGTACATGAATAATCTCCTTTGATATATATGATATACAATATTGTAAATGATTGTAATCAATGACAGTAGCTTAATATTCGCTATAGGCGATATTAACATTGACTATAGATAGAATTACGGGTAAAATAGTGAATATGCCCAATTATGCGAAATTACGGAGGCGGGCAGTATCAAACACCAAGGAGGGATGAAAATGAGAAGAAAGAAGCTATTCGGAAGACAGATCCTGTCGTTTCTGCTCGCATTTGTTCTGCTTTTCAGCCAGAGCAGTCTGTTTGCGTTTGCGGAAGGGGATGACGAGTGTTTAGATGAGCCAGTAAATGAGGTGGATGAAGATGAAAATCCGGATGAGAGGACAAGTGAAGAAGAACCGGTTGGAACAACTACAGAGGAAGATCGCGTGGTAGTTCCATATGATAAAAGCCTCCTTAATCAAGTCGGAGCTCAAGGCGCATACCAGTGTATGGCATATGCATTTGCTTATGCAACAACCATCATAGATAAAAAAGTCCATTCAGGAAGTGAGTATTGGAAACTGATTGATGGTGTTTGGCAAGCGTCATGGCCTAAAGGATGGTCGGATTGTACAGATAGAAGTCTGAAAACAGCTTACGATAATATAAATTTAAATAAACCAATGGTATTGCATGTTTCTGGGAAATATCGTGCAGGCCATGAGGCAAATGGTCAATATGGACATTGGGTTACAGTGATTGGCTATAAAAAAACAGCAAATAGAGATGCATTGAAAACCAGTGATTTTTATATTATTGACCCTGGTGATTATTCATATGCATATTTATCAGATAATTGTTCAGACGGTCAAATGAGAGTTTCTGTTACTACGGGGAATAACGGCGGTGGAGGTAGTACTGGCTCTTATACTGTAGCCAATTCTGGAGTTACAAACATATCTAAAACTGGAGCAACAATCAATGCTACAGTTTCGCCTATGGCATATGTTAGTGAAGTTGGTTTTTATTTAGGAACATCAAAAACAAACATGCAAAAGCATGTGGAGAATACGACAGGAAATGTAAAATCTATATGGTATGATTTGGGAACAGGGAAATGGACAGGTGCGTTATCGGCTGGGACAACGTATTACTATAGAATTTACATAGTATCAGGTGGAAAGACATATGAATCTTCTATAGATTCTTTTATGACGCAACCCAATCCGGTTACTCCGTCTACTGATATTAAGGATGGAGGTCGCTATTTAATTGAGAGTGTATTGTCCGGTAAAGTGATAGAGGTTTCAAATGGTGTTGATACTGATAGAAAACAGTTGAATGTGTGGGAGTATACGAATGATCCTTGGCAATCTTGGATAGCCGTTAAAAGTGGTGATAAATATATCTTAAAAAATGCCTATACCGGAAAAGCGATGGATGTTTATAAAGCTTCTTTGGATGAGGGCGCGGCTATTACACAGTTTACATTAGATGGCTCGGCATCGCAGTATTGGTTTTTGGATAAAAAAGCGGATGGATCATATGGGATCGTTAACAATAATTCAGGGTTAGCGGTTGATCTTATGGGATTTAATAAAGAAAATGGTGCTACATTAGGACAATATATCTACTATGGAAACAATAATCAGCTTTGGTATTTCAATGAGTTGAATAATGATGATGATGTGATATATGACAGCGGGTATACGGATGTTACCCAGACAACAGCCAGGATTAATGCTACGCTTCCTGTAGTAAGGAGTTGTTCAGATGTTGGTTTCTATTTAGGGACATCTCCTGATAAGATGGAGAAGCATAACGAAACAATTGGTGGTAGAATCAAGACAATATGGTATGATCTGGGAACTGGTAAATGGACATCAGCGCTAAGTAAAGGAACTACGTATTATTATCAGCTGTACTGTGTTATTGATGGCATTACATATAAAACGCCTGTAAACAATTTTACGACGTTGGGCGATAAGATAGCGCCGAATATTAAGCAGGCTTATATAACCAATATCACGCAAGATGGGTATTCGGTTGTATGTGAAGCAACAGATAACATAGGAGTTACGAAGGTTTGTTTTCCTACCTGGACAGAGGCTAATGGTCAGGATGACTTGGTATCAGATTGGCCCAATAATACAAAGGCTACATCATCAAAAGGAAATGTTTACTATTATGATGTAAAAATTTCATCGCATAATAATGAAAGAGGGACATATATAACACATGTTTATGCATTTGATGCGGATGGAAATAAAGCGTGTGTCCAGCTTTCAGTTGTTGTACCGACGTACGTTTCGGGAATAACGCTTTCAAAAACGTCCTTGTCGTTAAAAGCTGGGGAGGCAGCAATGCTTACTGCTACAGTTGCCCCGTCAAATGCTACATTAAAAAATCTTGAATGGATGTCAGATGATGAAAGCATAGCAACTGTAGAAGATGGCAAAATAACAGCAATAGCTGTTGGAAAGACAAAAGTACATGTATCTGCACAAGATTCAAGCGGTGTTAGCGCAACATGTGAAGTAACGGTTACCGGTTCCTCAAATCCTACTCCCGGTCCTGAAGATGACGAGAAGGCTGTAATAGCCGTATCTAAGGTATCCGGTACTGCGGGCTCGAAGGTAGAAGTGCCTGTATCGATAAGCAATAACCCGGGCATTGCATCTGCCGGATTTAAGATCGATTATGACAAGACAGCCCTTACGTTGAGCGACATAAAGGCCGGCAAGGTATTCAGCGAAGGTACTTTTGACGGAAAGACGTCCACCGGAGTAGTACAGTGGTATTATGCCGGCGATGATGAAGTGATCAAAACCAACGGTGAATTGTTCCGGGCGGTATTTACCGTTAACAGCAGTGCAGCCAAGGGAAGCTATGATGTATCTGTAGGTTTGCTGAATGGCGACAATGCCAATTTTACGGACCAGAACGGAAACGCTGTTCCGGTAAGCTTTACAGATGGTAAGGTATCTGTAGGCATGGGAGTAAAAGGCGATCTTACCGGTGACGGTAGTGTAGCCATGGGCGATGTGGTGAAAGTGGCCCGCGCGGTGGCCGGATATATAACGCTTACAGCCGAAGAGGAAGCCCTTGCAGATGTTACGGGAGATGGAAAGGTGGCTATGGGCGATGTGGTAAAGATCGCAAGATTTGTCGCAGGGTATATTGACAGCCTGAGTGCCACAGCAGAGTTTTTGAGTTCAGACGATGAAGAGTTAGTCATAACGGCAGCCATGCAGGAAGATGCAGAGATGATCGATATGGCTGAGGGTGAGGCTGCGATGAAGGTGGCTGAACAGAAAGCCAAGCCCGGGGATACGGTAGAACTTCCTGTTGAGATCGAAACCAACCCGGGGATCGCATCAGCTGCCCTGTCTGTGAGCTATGATGCGGCAAGCCTTGAATTGAGATCCGTAACCAAAGGATCTGTATTTGAAAACGGAACCTTTACCGCTGATGTAGATAAGAACCTGGTACAGTGGTATGATGTTTCGACGAATAAGGACACTACAGCTACAGGTACGATGTTTACATTGGAATTTGCGGTCAGAAGCACTGCAACGGCGGGAAAGCATACTGTCAGTGTGGGATATCTGGATAATGATGAGGCAAATGTCACTAATATAGAGTCAAAGAATGTAAAGGTTGCGTTTACAGACGGAGTTGTTGAGGTAGAGGGCGGGAGTGAAAAGGAAGACCCTGTACCTGTCGGAACGGCTGAAATAGAGACAGGCAAAGCGTCGGTCAATCCCGGAAAGACTGTGGAGATCCCCGTTCAGATCAAGACCAACCCCGGTATTGCAGGCCTTTCATTATCCGTAAGCTATAACAATGCAGTTTTGACACTTAAATCCATTACCAAGGGCAAAGTGTTTACGGCAGGAACATTCACGGGAGATCCGGAAAAGAATCTGATCCAGTGGTATGATGTATCTTCCGATAAGAATACCACAGCTACCGGTGTATTGTTTACTCTTGGATTTGAAGCGAAATCCGACGCGGAGGCCGGGAAATACGCTGTAAGTGTCGGGCTTCTGAATGGCGCCCCTTCAAATGCAACAAATATAGACTCAGAGAATGTTCCTGTGACATTTACGGACGGTGAAGTGGAGATCACAAGCGGAACGATCACACCGCCCGAACCGATGATCGAGAAAGAAGATCCCTTTTGCATTGCACCGGTGATCACAGATAAGACAACAGAGATCTACCTTGTCAAGGGACAGAAGTTTACCATGCCCGATACCGGCTGGACGAGCAGCAATAAAAAACAGGTGACGGTAAGCAAGAAGGGAGTATTGACGGCAAAGAATGTCACTGCCGCTCCGGTTACTCTTACAAAAGGCGATCGTTCCATAAAGGTATATGTGACAAAGCCTGTGATCGATAAGTCTCTTACCATAAGTGATGGAGAAGAACATCCGATCAAACTTACCTATGACACTGAGCATTTGGAAGTCTATTGGTATAGCAGTGATCCGAATGTGGCAAAGGTTGATGAAGATGGCATAGTAGAGCCTATTTCCGCCGGAACCGCTACTGTAACTGCGTATATCAACAGCAAAGCTTATAAGTGCAAGGTGAAGGTTGTTGAAACCGAACTGTTCGGCTATAGATCCATATACCTGACGGAGGGGGCTAAAAAGCCTCTGAAGATAAAGGGCTTGAAGAAGGCTGTTTGGGAAAGTGATGACAATACTGTTGCAACGGTGGTCAATAACAAGATCGTTGCCGGGAAGCCGGGATATGCATTTCTCAGTTCCACCTATGAAGGTAAAACCTATCATATCCACGTGTATGTAGAAGCCATCGACCTGGATATGCGCGATATCGTTCAGAAGGGGAAGAACAAGTATACGATCACAATGGTTGCCGGTGATGATACATCAGTAGATTTTAAGTATTTAAAGCATGACTATGTATTCACAAGCAATAAGTCGGAAATAGCCTATGTTGACAAAACGGGATATCTTGTTGCCAGAAAAGCCGGAAAAGCAAAGCTTACGGCAAAAGTGAACGGAAAGACGGTCACCATAACTGTAACGGTAAAATAAGAATCGGATAGAGAGTGCGCCTTTCGTTTTCGTAACGAAAGGCGCATTTTTTTGTTATCAGATCTTGATGGTGGTGTGCACGGGATGGTTACGTTCCTGTTTTCCGAAATGACTCGAGTTTGTCCCGTTTATGTGTAAAGCAGCGTACTATAAAATCGATCCTTTCTTCCGGAAGTACATTGCCTTCCGCAAAGGCTTCATGTATATTGTTTTCATCAGGTAATTTGCTGATATCCATGGCCTGCGGATCAAGGACATATCTCAGAAGCCGCTCTTCTTTTTCTAGAAAAGAGTGGGTTTTTATATCCGTAAACATTCCCGGGGTTATTTCCGGCCTGAGCTTCGACCAGAACAGACAGCTTCCGGAATCGTAGATCGGGGCCATGCCTGTAACCCTGAGTGTATCGGCATTGCGCAGTATGCCGAAGTTGTTGAAGTGCCTGTCGGTATTAGTGATCAGATAATCCAGCAATATCTCATAGTCGAAAAAGTGACGAACAAGTGCTTCGTCCAGTCCGAGATCTACGCATCCGCCCAGTATCTGATAATACGCTGACCTGCCTCCGCGGATCTTCTGTGACTGAAAAATATCATAGCCGCTGATGAATTCCATTGTATCATCTGTTATAAAATTGTCGGAAGCACAGCAAATAGCGTTTTCCTCTCCGAAGGCAAATTCGAACGTATCATATTTGACATATGGGATATCGGTATTCTGTCTTTGGTTTATCAGAGTCACAAACTTTTCGTTCAGACTTTGCTGGCAGCCTGCTCCAAAGTTCCCCTTGACAAGAAATCTTGTTCCGTCTTTTTTGATAAGCCACTTTTTTTCCAGATCACCTTTGGTTGTGGCATCTGGGGAGTATTTGGAAAAGCGGGTTTTGGCGGGGAATTTTTTTACGGATTCTTTTTCGGATATTATTGCAGTCGAAAAATCGTTATCAAAAAGGTTTATATCTTTCCAGGAGTAGTCTTCTTCGAAGGGTTTGAACCAATAGGTGTCATTAAGAGATAATCCGAGATTATCCAGCATAAAAATCCCGGTAGTTGAGTTGACGGAAACAAGTCGTTCTATATGGTGCCTGGTTTTTGGGACGGTTCTGTCCCTGCACCATTCTTTCAGCAGAGAGATATCTTTTTTTGCCGGAAGCGGTAATAATTCCGGGTTGATAACTCTTGCAACTTTAACAAGGGCACCCAGTTCATTGAAGAGAAGGTTACAAACCTTGTCGTTTTTATGCATCAAAACGATTCGCCGCTCCAAAAACGTCACCACTCATTTCTTATTATTTTTTTGATTTTATTATTCCTGTAGTCGGATGCTATGCTTCTGCAATACCATTTGATATCACTTATGTCAATCTCTCGTGGGAGCTGTGCTTTGGCAGCATACTGTCTGTTCTTTATTATGAATAAGATATCGAAAGAACCGTCTTCATGAAGAGATATTCTTTCGTGCCGTCCGGAGAAGTTCATTACGGGATATTTGGGCTCGGGATTAATCTTTCCTTCCAGAACAAGGATTTTCTGTATCATTTCTACGGTATACGCGGGAGGCACGGATTTACCATATTCCCATCGCTGAATGGTCCTTAGCGGGATATTGAAATAATCACCAAATTTCTGCTGTGACATATGCAATTTTGTGCGCATTTCTTTAATGGTCATATCAAGCTCTCCTGTCACTTGAATTGTATCAATTTGATACAATTCTGTCAAGTTGATTATCGTGCATATAAATGTGCATATATGGAAAAGATCGCTTTCGGCGAAGTGAACATTGACTATAGATTGAGACGAAGAGTAAAATTGTATCTGAGGGCGCGTTCGGCGCGAATTCTGACATTTTACACGGATAGGAGAGAAAAACATGAAGAGAAAGATGTACAGATGGTTGTCGTCAGTTATGCTCATCGTCCTGCTTTTTGCCGAAGCGGGTAATCTGCCTGTTGTTTGGGCGGCGGGTGATGAAGATGGGGGCACTGAGGATGTGGTGAGTGAAAATGGTGATAATTTACCGGAACCGAAAGAAGTGAGTGAAGACCCACTCGATGATGAGGGGTCACAGGAGCCGGAAGCTGTTCAACCGGGTGAGGTCACCCGGTTGGAGTGGTGGCGGATGCTGATAGAAACATTTGGAATGACGGTCGAAACAGATAATTATCCGGATAATTATTTCTGCGACCTTAATTCGTCTTTTGAATATTATAGAGATATCATGGTGGCAACCGAATTCGGCCTTGTTGATGTAGAGGCCGGAGACGCGATTAATGTCGATGAAGCTGCAACGAGAGAATTTGCCGCTCACAGTCTGAATGTCTGCCTGGGCTTTCAGAGGGATGAAGACACAGGATACACCTTTTCAGAAGCTGATTCTGTGGAATATCCGAATGATATTCAGATTGCGATCGATAAGGGCTGGTTCACACTGAATGACGGTAGTTTTGAACCGGATAAGCCTATAACGAGTGCTGAAATGACAACATTGAAGGAATATGCTCAAAATGTCCTGAAAGAAAGGGAGATAGATCCTGAGAAAGAGAATTCATGGGTATTTGCGGATGGCGTTGTTGATATTACGAAATCAACAAATGCTTTTATGTCTGATGTAGATGAATTTACATTATCGGATTGCCAGGCGGCTCTCGAAACAGGAAAAATCTATGGTTTTCTGGTGGATGGGGATCCGGTCGTTCGCAGGTTTGTGGAAATAAATGCAACCGAAAATGAAAAAGAGTATGTTGTAAAAACGGAATCGGTTTCTTCAGAGGAAGCATATGAATCTATAAGCATTTCAAATGAAGGGCAAAAGCTGAATCTGAAAAATGCTGTCCTTTGCGATCCGGATATGGAATTACAGTATGTAGTTGGAGGAACATTAGAGGAAAACTTCGAAGACGGAGTTGTGTATGACACTGTTAGTGAGCTGAATAACAGGGATGTAAGTGCGATCATAGTAACCAGGGAATATGATATACCGACCAGGGTTATGAAAGATCATGAAATCGATCTGGGCGGCGGTAAGAAGGCTGTTTTGTCGTTTACGATCGGAGATCCTTTCATTGATAAAGATATTGATTGCATGAAGATTCTGTCATATAACCAGAAGGCATATATTCAGGTGAGCATTCCTGTTACATTTTCCTGTAACGTAAGCCTGGATGTATTAAGTGATATCGGAGTATCTCCCAAAATGGATCTGGCTTATCTGCCGTTGGCAGGTGGCATAGGCTATATAAAAACTACCTTGGAGATGACGCTGAAGGGAAGCGTACTTATCAGTTATGTTCAGATGCTTACTGTCGGAGTTTCCTATTCAGCAAGGGAAGGATTCAGTGTATATAAGAATTTTTATAAGGAAAAGTTTACCATAGAAGCAAAAGCGGAGGCGTCTATAGGAATAAAGGCATCCATTGGTTTTGATCTCGGAGTTTTGAAAGGCGAAGCATACGGAAAGTTTGGGGGTGAGGCTGTAGCGGAGACTAAATTCTACGATGATGGAAAGAATCCGGTAAATTGCGCACAGGTTTACGCATGGTTGTATCTGAAATATGGCTACAAAGCTACCTTTGATTATTGGCTGGATAAAAAATCATGGGGGGACGAGGTTAATATCCTGACTCGTAAAAACAGTCCTGTAAAAGTATGTCTGCATTTTGAAGATGGTGTTAAAGTTGCAAGATGTACTAGGGAGAATGCGAAAAACGGTGAAATAAACGGCAATACTACGAATGGAATATATAAATACTACACGCCAATCAATTCGCGATATGCTGTCGGTGGCGGAAATACCGGGTATGATGAGAGTGGTAAGGAATATACCCTTTTCGAAACATCTAAAGATGAAGATTCGAAGACATGCACTGTTACGAAGTATAACGGTAATGTTTCGGCATTGAGCATACCTTCGGAGATTGATGGATATAAAGTCATCGGAATTGCGGCTAATGTGTTTAAGGGACGTTCGGAATTAGTGTTTGTTAGTATGCCTGATACAGTAACGAAGATAGATAACTATGCTTTTTCAGATTGTAGTAATCTTGAAGTGGTTAAGCTTTCAAAAGGGCTTACAACACTTGGGTATAGTGCATTTAATAATGATGACAAGATAGAATCTATCGAAATACCAAAAAGCCTGGCAACAACAACTACGGATGTTGGTTTTTATGAAGCACGAAAAGGCCCTTTTAACAGTTGCGACGGGTTGAAAACTATAACATTCGAAGAGGGAACAACCAGGATACCTAACTTTTTGTTCGCACATTGCCCGGGTATTGAAACGATAACAATACCTGATACTGTCACGTTGATTAACGATAATGCTTTCCTGGATTGTCGGAATCTGAGAAATGTAATCATTCCGGATTCTGTCGAAACAATAAATGGATGGGCTTTCTCGGGATGCATCAGTCTGGCTAGCATTGCTCTTTCTGAAAATCTTTCATACCTTGGGGAAGGTGCATTTTCCGGCGATGTATCTCTTGCAAGCGCTTTTATACCTAAAAGCTTAAAAACAACAAAAGAGCACTATTGTGGTGGATACAGTGTGCAATTAGGGCCATATGCAACTGCTGAAGGGCCACTTAACAATTCGGGACCGTTCTCGGGTTGTGATAATCTCAGGGAAGTTTTGTTTGAGGAAGGGACAACAAAAATACCAGCATATCTTTTCGCTCACTGTAATGGTATAGAAGAGATTGAAATTCCTGGTACAGTAACTGAAATTGGAGCACAGGCATTTGATCAGTGTCAATCATTGAAGAAAATAACATTTAACAGCGGGTTAAATGGTATATGCGCTGCAGCATTTGCCAACCTTACAAGTCTGACTGAGTTAAACCTGCCTGCAAGCCTTGTCTGGACTGAGCCTTGGGCTTTTGCGGGATGCAGCAAAATTACAGAAGTACAGCTGCCTGAAAAGCTCAAGACTATCGGAGGTGGAGCCTTTTGTTATTGTTCTAATTTGGAAAAAGTGACTGTCGATAAAGTGCTTAACTATGTATACTGTGGCGATGGAATACTTGATTCCCAAAAAGGAGCTTTTCTGAATTGTGAGAATCTTAAAGAGATTGTTATAGAAGATGGGATGAAGGAGATTCCGGAATATTTATTTTCAAAATGCTCGGGTCTTGAAAATATTTCAATTCCTGATTCTGTTGTAAAGATAAATGCGAATGCCTTTGAAGAGTGTACAAAATTGCAAGAGATTACGATACCGGCTAAATGTACATATGTGGGGAATTCAGCATTCAAGAACTGTAAAAGTGTAAAAGAAATAGTATTCCCTAATAGTATTACCGGCATGGGAACATATGTAATGGAAGGCTGCTCCAGTCTGGAACGTGCGGTGTTGAATGATACCCGTGTTAATATTACTGCGGGAACGTTTTTGGATTGTACGGCGCTTAAAGAAGTTGTCATTCCCGATACGGTTGAGGCGATTAGGGAAGATGCGTTTAGAAGATGCTATGCATTGGAAAAAATAGTAATTCCACCTAGAGTTACCATCATTGAAGCGAGTGCGTTTAGGGGATGCGAAAAACTTAAAGAAGTTGTTTTTAACGATAAGCTTTCTACCATAGGAGACTATGCTTTTCAGGCGGATCCTTTATTGGAAGAGATAAGCCTGCCGAATAGTGTTGCTTCGATAGGTAGGAACTGTTTTGCCGTCTGTGACAGCTTAAAAGAAATAAAACTAAGCACAGGAATTACGGCAATCCCTCAATATGCATTTTATCAGGATCCGGCACTGGAGAGTATTGTGTTGCCATATTATGTTAAGTCGATAGGGGCTTATGCCTTTGCTGACAGTGTGGCATTTAAAGAGATTACTATTCCAAGAAATGTGAGTAGTATAGCTACAAATGCATTTTCTTATAAGGACAAACTTACTATTTATGGTATAACCGGTACTTATGCGGAAACTTTTGCTAATGATAATGGTATAAAGTTTGTTAATCGGGAGGTAAACGCAACGGAAGTGAAGTTTACCGAAGATATGTACACGATTTATACGAATTCCACACTTCGGCTACCTTATTCAGTAACGCCGGAGGATTACACTGATGAAATGACATGGGCGATCAGCAAAGGATCGGATAAGGTGTCGCTTACCGATGGCGTGGTTAAAGGGCTGAAAGTAACTGATAAAGACGATCCAGCTGTAATAAAGCTGACGGTAGGTGACAAACTTGCTTCATGTAAAGTCGTGGTACTTCAATCCGTGACTAGCCTTTACTTAAACAAGTCTTCACTAACGATGAATTCCGGAGACACTGAGCAGTTAACATGTAGTGTGTATCCTGATTCTGCCAGTGATAAAACCGTAAGTTGGAGTAGTTCTGACTCAAATATAGCCAGCGTGGATGAAAATGGAAAAGTGACTGCTGTAGCTGCAGGTACTTGCACCATCACGGTAACCGCCAATGACGGTGGCGGGGCGAAAAACAGTTGTGCGATTACTGTAAAAGGCGCCGCTCATCATCCGCAGAATGCAGAGGAGATGCAAAGCAGCCATCCTTATGAGAAGAATTGCTCTGATATCTGGATATACAAGTCTGAAGGCGCCGGAAATATATGCATTACTTTTTCTGAGGAGACTAAACTCGAAGAGGATACAGAGGGCGATTATATCCTGATCAAGGATAAAGATGGAAATCTGATCGGGAAGTATTATGGAACAGATCTGGCGGGAAAGACCGTTACTGTTCCGGGAGATACGTTCTGGCTGCAATTGGTAAGTGACGCCATTGATAGCAAAGATTATGGATTTTCAGTGACGAAAATAGATGAAAATGTGAATCTTGTAGGAATTACAGGACTTTCTGTTACGCCTGAAACTATTACTTTAAGGGAAGGAGAGAGCGGCGTCGTTACGGCTTCCATTACGCCTGCAAATGCAACTGATAAATCTGTTGCCTGGAGTTCATCTGATACTTCCGTTGCAACGGTCAGCGGTACCGGACTTTCTGCTGTCATAAATGCAGTAAAGGCAGGAACTACTTCTATAACGGCTAAAGCCGGTGGTTTTACAGCTACTGTTTCTATTATTGTGGTTGATGAAAATGAACCAATAGCGGAAGTTGAGAGCATAAGCATATCTCCGAAAGAGATCACCATGGTAACAGGAATATCAAAACAGTTTAAGGCTGCCATAACTCCTGATGATATTGCAGATGCAGCAATAAGCTGGAGTAGCAGCAATGCTTCCATAGCATCTGTAACCGGTAACGGACTTGAGGCGGAAGTCAGTGCGTTATCTCCCGGAACTGCAGTCATTACCGCGACTGCAGGCAGTGTGAGCGCAAAGGCTACTGTGACGGTTATAGATGCGGAAGATGATCCTGATCATATTTATGTGTCAGGGATTACTTTATCTCATGCCAAAGTAAATATGATGGAGGGTAAAACTCTTTCTCTTGAAGCCGAGGTATCACCTTATAATGCGTCCGATTCGGAATTGCGCTGGGAAAGTGATAATGAGAGCGTTGCTACCGTTGACTGGGATTGGGATACGACAGAAAAAGCTACAGTAACGGCCAGATCGGAAGGAACGGCCACGATAACGGCATACGCTACCGATGGCAGCGGAGTGTCTGCATCGTGTACTGTAACGGTCAGAAAAGAAGGTTCCGGCGGACCCGGTGAGGCGGAAGACGGCAAGGTATACGTGGCGGCCAAGGGGAAAGCTGATGTCGGAAGCGTGATAAAGGCGAGTCTGAGTGCAAACATAGCTTCGCAGATCAAAAAGTATACCAGCAGTGATAAGAAGATCGCGTCCGTTACCGGGAAAGGCATAGTAAAAGGTAAGAAGGCAGGAACGGTAACCATTACAGCGTACATTAAGAATGGGAAGAAGTACGAGCCGGTGGCAACGATAGAACTGATAGTTACCAAGCCTGTATTCGATTTTGGAACCGTTACTTTGACTGATGTTGAAGAACCGCTTTATCTGTATGATTATGTAAAGGATCTTCCCAAGGGAACTCCTGTAAGCTGGTCTATACCAAAGTCGAAGTCGTCGATTGCCGTTATTGACGGAGATGAAGTGGTCGCAACAGGAAAATCCGGCACGGTCACCGTTACATGCATTATTGGAAGCGGAAAGAATGTCGTTAAGTATAAAGCGAAACTGAAAGCCGTGATGCCGCCGTATCTG
The DNA here is from genome assembly GCA_024696005.1 of Lachnospiraceae bacterium. Lineage (GTDB taxonomy): Bacteria > Bacillota > Clostridia > Lachnospirales > Lachnospiraceae > NK4A136. Next base: position 93,727 of record JAILHF010000029.1, read on the forward strand.
CCCAAGGAGACCAGGGTTAAGGTGAACAAATGGAAAACAATAACGGTCTATAATGTTCCGAAGGGAAAGAAAGTATCCTGGAAATGGGGGGCAATGATTGATGAGAATGGCGAGTTACCTTTCCTCATGAAGTCTTCGGGGAAGAAGTGTAAAGTAAAAGTGACCAGCCCGAACGCCAGTGTGACGATAGGGGTTGAAGTTGACGGAAAGATATGCTGGACAAAACTTGTTGTGGAATGATGATGGCAGCGTGATGAACGCCGACTGAACGCTCTTAATATGGTTTCGTGATATTCTTTGTCATCTCAGATCCTGAAGTGAAACAGGCTCAATCCCGGTAGAGAAAAGGGATTGAGCCTGTTTTTTGCAGGGTTTGATGGTGAGTATGAGCTTCGGACGGTAAGCGCTAAAAAATCCGGCGGATAGATTCCGCATATATATCAGTTCATAATGGATCTGACTAAGATACCACATTTCGGTGTTACTTATTGACACAATCTTCTGGGAAAATACATGATAGAGGAAGAACAACAAGGCTCAGAACGTGCACAATATGGAGCAAGAGTACTGGATTCGCTTTCGGTATATCTGACAAGCGAATACGGTCGCGGTTTTTCGAGAAGCAATCTGGCTGGGATGAGAAAGTTCTATCTGACATACAAAGATCGTGAATCGCAAATTGTCCAATCAGGAATTGGACAATTAGGGACAATGCAGGAAAACGGAATTGTCCAATCGCCGATTGGACAATTGACGGTTGATCATCAGAACTTTCCTTTCAAGCTGAGTTGGACGCATTATCAGGTTTTGATGACGATTGAAGATCCTGCCGAAAGAAGCTTCTATGAACTTGAAGCTATAAAAGGTGTCTGGAATGTTAAAACATTGAAGCGCCAGTATCATTCCAGTCTTTATGAGCGTCTTGCATTGAGCAGAGATAAAAATGAGGTCATGGCAATGGCCACGCAGGGAGCTATGCCTTCCTGTATGGTGTATTTGCACGGATTGCAGCGGCCGCAGGGCTCGCCGTCTACCGGTGAATAGCAGAACCAAGTGGCCAGAGGGAAGTGATAGTTTCCGAAAACTCGGATCAGATCCTCAGGAGAGTTCTGTGTATCCGGGCAGTAATAATCGTTCTCCCGGCGCAGCCTGCCGAGTTTTTCGATCATGATGATCGCTTTATCATCTTTATGGACGGACAGTTTCTTTCCATCACGGATCACTCCTTGTCATCGTACGTTAGGAAACGGCTTGAAATCAAACCAACATACTGTATTCTATCATATCCCTCGGATGTGTCAAACAGATTCCCGATACAGGTGGCTCCGAAAAAACGCCTGAAATCCTCAAGCAGGAGGATCAGTGCATAAAGGGCTGTGAAAAAACTTGACAACGCACGATTGGGCTGATAATATAATTACCGGTAATCAAATTATCAGTTTTTTGGCGGAGTATATATGTCAGTACGTGATACAAGCATCGATCCAAGACTTTTGCAAAGTGCAAGGGAAGAGTTTTTGAAAAAAGGATTCCTGAAGGCGGATCTGAAAACGATCTGTGATAATGCGGGAGTCACCACCGGGGCGGTTTATAAAAGATACAAAGGGAAAGAAGAGCTTTTTTCCGCCGTTGTTGAAGGTGTT
>JAILHF010000014.1 GCA_024696005.1 Lachnospiraceae bacterium
TGCCGTTCCTCCCTTTCCGCCTGCCGGCACAGCCCCGGGCGCCAGACCTTCCGCGGATGCATACACGGCGATCTTCTTTGCAGCCCTGCTCAGCTCGTGATCCACGCGCATCGTAAAATGCATCAGCTCCATCGATGACAGAAGACTCAGGAAGAAGAAGAGAAAGAAGGGAAGCACCACCGCCGCTTCAAGAGTGAGACTTCCACACATTCCGCGCCTGAAGATATCTCCGAAGAAACTGCGTCCCTGCATTCCACGCCTGATACAGCCTCCTCCGGAAAATACACTGCGGATCCGATGGGCAATGGCTCCCTCACCGGAAAGACTCTTACGCATATCGGAACCTCCTTTCCATCAGGAAACTGTATCCGTAGCTGCTGCAGAAAATGAACTGTATCGTGCCTCCCGCCACGCAGTTGTCCAGACAAAAGTCCTCATATCCGCTCACCTGCCTGATGTCCATCTCTACGATATCCATGCATCGCATGGTCCTTTCCTCCAGCGGTACCATAAAGAGGAACATGCGCAGATGGTCTTCGTAGCTCTGTCCGCGGCCTCCTCCTTCGCCTTCACCGGACACAGCCATTCCCAGCGCATTCTCCAGGGACAGATGCCAGTCCCCGGCCTGTTTGACCAGCGGAACCTTTCCTCCCTGAAACAATGTCCGCACATCGTACACGGTCTCGGCATAGATCCATGCCATGTCGATCAGGATCTCAAACAAAGCCTCCGCTTCCGGCATGTACAGGACAAAAGACAGACCGGCCGCCATGGCCTTGGCCTCTGCCTGCAGTTCACTATTTCCGAAAAAGTAGATCGTGTTGGCGCTGCCCCGAAGGATCATCAGTTTTCCGGCAATCGAACTCAGATTGGCTTCATCACGGTTTTTCCCGCAGATGATGTATTCCGTTTCATATGCAAGCCTGCTCCCTTCCTTCTGCGTGCGATAATTGCCGCATTTTTCCATGATGTACTCGTCAAAGAGCAGCTGTTCCTCCAAACCGTCATGCGGCTTCCAGTCCTCACACATCCCGTCACCGCTGATCAGGCTGCGATGAGAGGCATAGCAGGACAGATCCGCCTCCGCTCCCGATACCTCTCCGTCGCAAACCTGCATCAGCAGAACACCTTTCGACGCGGCGTTTGCCTTTCCCGCAGGATCGTCTTTCTTCGGAGGCTCCCAGGGGATCTCGTTTCCGCCTTCATCATATTCGGGTTCCGGCTCCGGCACCACGATCCCGTCCACGGCTCCCTGCGCGCTTCCCAGCGCACCGCTCACATCCGACGAGTTGTAATCCGCCGAAGAAGACACCGCCACCAGATCCTTTACATCCGATACATAAGCCAGACCGTAGCGTTCCAGCATGCTGCTCATTACCATGTAGCGAAAGACCGCACCTTTCTCATCCGTGGCTCTCGACAGACGCACGATCTCGGCCGAATCCTGCCGCAGTCCTGTAATATCCTTTCCGAACACGGAAACGATCCCCTTGTCCGGTTTCAGGTTATAAGACATGTAATCATCCAGATGGTCCAGCAGCTTGTCGACCGAACCGCTTCCGCCGTCGTATGCCGTATCGATGAACAAAAGATCGTACTGCGAAAACAGTTCCCGGTTATACTCCGCGAGAACGGAGTCCATGGAGAGGTCCGCAGCACACTCCATCCGGACTTTGATGGCATTGACGCGGGATGCCTCTATCATTGTCAGGATCAGCGGGATCAGCACCGCCATCATCAACGCCAGATATACACTTACGGCTCCTCTCTCTTCGTTCCTTTTTTTCATGAACTCCCTCCCTGCTTTTTTATCTTGCAACATCTGCTGATTTTGTGACGATGCTGTCAAACAGATCGTTGATGATCTCCGTGATCTGCTTTTTGAAGATCAGTACCAGACCGACAAGAACAACGATGATCAGAATGATCTCTACCGTGCCCATGCCGGCATCATCCTTCGCATAGGCTTTCAACTCCTTCCACAATGTCATGCGCATTCACCTCCTTTCCCCGCCGGATTCCCCTCCGGACTTTGTTCAGATCGAAACAAAGGCCGGTACAATGATCACCACCATCACGATCGCCAGCATCAGGATCATCGGAAGCAGCAGTTTGGTCCCCGCTTCTTCTCCCCGCTGTCTGGCGTGACTTTTTCTGTCCTGAAGCGCATCCCTGCTTTCCTGCTGCAGGGTGGACAGAAAGCCCGAAGCACCCAGCTTCGCATTCTGCTCCAGAAGCGACACCAGCTTGATGTATTTCTGCGAGCGGCATCGTGTTCCAAACAGCCGGTATGCCTGCAGCTCACTGACGCCGCTGTCCATCCTGAGCTGGGCCAGCAGCATCTCCTCGTAGACGTAACGTTTGACCCCTTTTTTCCGGTAAGACGTGACCATCTTTTTCCAGGCCATGCGCGTGCTCATCCCGGCTCCGATATACAGCGACAGCTTGCTCACCATTTCCGGATAATCCGCTTTCAGCTGCTCGTCCCTCTCGCGGACCCTGTTCTCCAGGTCGCGGTCCCTTCCCCACCAGACTGCTGCCGAAGCCGCCAATACCATGAGGATCAGCACGCTCACACTGCTCTTCTTTCTTTCCTGCCAGGTGATCTTCACGCCGTCCAGCTCTCCGGGCAGAAAGAAGGGTTCCTCTTTGCGGCTTTTCTCATCCGCTCCGGCAAGCGCCTCCGCAAGTCTTTCCTTCAGTCCGCTTCCTTCCTCCGCATCCGGCGGAAAGACGCGTATGTAAAAACTGTAGATCTCCCTGAAGTCCTCATAGCTGATCGTTGCGCTGATACAATTCGGTGTGCCCTCCTCCGGAATCCCTTCCTTCGGTTCCCCGCTCCGTTTCAACAGATCCCGATTTCCCAGATCCCACTCCACGAAGAAGGGATAGCCGGAAACGGAATCCACCGGATCCAGAGGACGACTCACATGCTCCGCGCTTTCGTTCTTCCCGAGCACCGCTTTTTCCAGCGCCTCATGGAAAGCCGGCATCATCTCACCGATCTCTTCTTCCGTAAAAGAGCGTTCCTCCACATTGACGGTCAAAGTTTCCTTTTCTTCTCCGACCACGGCATCCAGCTCCACGCTGTAATGCCCTTCCCCGTATTCCCTTCGCTTCAGGCTGCCGTCTGCTGCCAGAAGCCCCTCGCTTTTTTCCTTCAGGCCGATGACCAGCGCAAAGAGCATGCCCGCTGCCAGCAGGACCGACGCGAATCCGCATTTCTTTATGAACTGCAGGCCGGAAGCCCTGCTCACATCCGCTGCAGGCTCCAGAAGACGCAGACGTTCCTCGTTCTTCGCGAAAAAGAACTTGTAAACCCGCTCCCTCCGCGCTTTCTTTTCCAGCCACACCCCCAGCCGGTAGAAGGGCCTTGTCACGGCCGATGCATCACACTCCTTCGGCACCTCTTCTTTCCGCGCCAAAAGACACAGCACGAAAAGCACCAGGAGCACCACTCCCGCAAATATGCTCATGTACACTCCTTTCTCCGCTCTTAAAACACGATCTTCAGGATCTTCCGGGCCAGCAGATATGCCGCAGCGTAGACCGCCAGCAGCACCGTCATCAGCGCGATCCCGAATGCATTGTGATACAGCGGATCGAAAAAGCCCGGTGAACTGGCATCGATATAGAGGATGATCCCGAAAGGGACCAGGTTCATGATGGACTGCTCCATCTTTTTGGAAGCGATCAGTGTTGTGATCTCGCGCTCCACTTCGATCCTCTCGCCGATCAGGTCCGCCGCATTGTGCAGGATCCCGGGCAGATCACCTCCGCTGCGTTTCGCGATGCGGAACACCTCCGCAAAATCCGTGATATCCTGAACGTGCGAGCGTTTCGCCCAGTCATCCAGAACGTCCTCAAGATTGACGTTGTTCTTCAGTTCCCGGTTGATCAGCTGCAGCTCCCTGCTGATCTGCGCGTTCCTTCCGTACAGCAGGCGCATGTCATCATAGGCGTGCAGAAATGCGTTCTCGATCGAATAACCGGCCTGCAGTCCCGCGATGATCGCATGCATCAGTTCCCGGAACTGCAGCATCAGATCCTTTTTCCTCTTTTCCGCCATGCGCCGCCTTTCCACGACGATATACAAAAGCAGCAGGGGCAGCATCAGGAAGAAAGCCACGGAGGAGCGATAGAAAACATAGGCGATGAGGGCAAGAACTGCCATGCCTTTTCCCATGGAAAGGAACCACTCCCCCGGGCTGAGAAGATAACGGTCATAATCCCGCGGCTGCCAGTTTTTCTCCGTGTTCCAGCTTATTTCGCTTTTTAAGCGTTCCCATGATCCTGCCGTTTTCATCTTCCCCCTCCTCTTCAAATTCAAACAATACCGATGTCTCGATCACATCGTTCCTGCAGCCCAGCACCTCCACCACCTGCAGCACCTTGCGGCTCTTGTCCCTGAGCCTTCCCAGATGCACGATGATGTCGATGCCGCTTGCCAGCTGCCCGCGTATCGCGCTGAGAGGAAGGTCCATGCCCATCAGTATCATGGTCTCGAGCCTTGCCAGCATGTCTGCCGCACTGTTGGCATGCCCCGTGCTCAGGCTCCCGTCATGACCGGTGTTCATCGCCTGTACCATGTCCAGAGCCTCGCTGCCCCGCACTTCACCGACCACGATGCGGTCGGGACGCATGCGCAGGCTGCTCTTGATCAGGTCGCGCATCGTGATCTCCTTGCATCCTTCCACGTTCGCATTTCGCGTCTCCAGACGAACCAGGTTCGGAACGCCCAGGATCTGCAGTTCGGCGGAATCTTCGATCGTGATGATGCGCTCATCCTTGGGAATGAAATTGGACAATGCGTTCAGAAACGTCGTCTTCCCGCTGCCGGTGCCGCCGCTGATGAAGATGTTGTAGCCCGCCACCACCAGCTTTTGCAGAAAGTCGATCACCTCCTGCGTGATGGCGCCGAAACGTTTCAGATCTTCCATCTGGATCGGCTTTTCCGGGAAACGCCGTATCGTCACGATCGGTCCGTTCAGAGCCACCGGCGCAAGCACCACATTCACGCGCGAGCCGTTTTCCAGGCGTGCATCCACGATGGGCGATGCCTCGTTTACCGAACGGTTGCACTTCGCAACGATCTGCTGTATCACGTCCTGCAGCTTTTCATCCGAGGAAAAACTCTTTTCCCAGCGGTAAAGCCGTCCCGCTCTTTCAATAAAGATATGATCCTTTCCGTTGATCATGATCTCCGTGACTTTCGGATCATCCGTGAGCTCCTGCAGGATGTCGAGCCTGCGGATCGCGTAGAACAGATCCCTCGAAAGCTCCTGTTTCTCCTTCAGTGCAAGAGCGTATTCCCGTCCGTGCCCGACGATGCAGTTGTCCACGATCTCGCGCACTTCCTCATCCGTCATCTCGCGCGACAGATCGATCTGTCCCATGATGTGTTCCTTCAGGCGTTCCCGGATCTCAGGCAGTTCTTTCATATCGGCTTCTCCTCCCGCGGCTGCTCCCTTCCTTCGATAAGCGCGCAGGCAAACCCTGCATCTTCAGATATTCCCTGATGTCAAAGGCAGCCACATCCTCCGCGTTGTATGCTGCCTTCGCCTCCTTCCTGCTCCATTTCACATCACGGAAATCTCCGGGATCGTGACGTGCCTTCGGTACCACGCCCAGCAGCCTGCAGGCAAGCTTCCAGGCCTTCCCGTGCCCGTGAAGCTTCTCACCGAAATAACGGCCAAGGCCGGTGGCATCCACGTAATAATGCGCATATTCATGGCGTATCGTATCCACTGCCGCCGCTTCCTCGAGCCCCGGGTCGTTCAGAAATGCAGGGAGAAAACGAAAATACTTTTCTCCGTCGTAATAGTAATATCCGAGCGTTTCTCCGCGGTCGATCAGACGGATCGGCAGCGAGGCACCGTTCAGGCCGGTCTTTTCATCCAGCTTCCGGATCAGCGAACGGATCTTTTCTTCCGTCCACGCATTCGTCAATGCAGACATGGGCAAGCCCCCTTTCTTTCATTGCTCTTCCAGCAGTTTCTTTACATAAGCGGCAAGGTCCGAATACGGCAGCTCTTCAATGCTGGAGGGAAGCTTGCGGAACTTCGGAAGCTCCAGACGCTTGCATCGCTCCAGGATGTCCCCGTAATCCAGGCTCTGCAGCAGCTCCTCATACTGCTCCATCCGGTACAGCGTCATGCCTTCCCGGTCCGTGATGGTGTAGATGCTGTCGCATTCGCGCAGCACGTTCAACAGTCCCTGCACCATTTCGGAAAGATCCAGTATCACATAGTCGTAATTCCCCATCTCCCTGAGCGTGCGGATCAGACACAGCCAGCTTTCCTCATTCACCTGCCCCAGATCCAGGAAGGAAAACGCAGGTGAAATGTAATCGAGACCGTTCACGTTTCCCACCATGCTCTCCAGTTTGTAGACCAGACGCTCCTTTCCGCCCTCCAGATAATAGACAAGGTCCGTCAGATCCCGGTCGCCCGCGCCGCCCAGCAGCTTTTGCAGACCGGAGAAGGGTTCAAAGTTCAGATAAAGCACCGAACTCTTCTTTGCCAGGAACTGTCCCATCAATAAGGAAAAGGAAGTTTGGATCGAACGGCAGACCGGCGAAAAAACACCCAGCAGCGTTGTCGCATGCCCGCCCTCCGCGCTCCGGACAACTCTTGCCTTTGCCGCGTAATGATCCATGATCTTCTGTCTGATCTTTTCCCCGGACTGGTATTTCCACACCGTCCCTTCCGTCTCGCCGACATCTTTTTCTCCGAGACGCAAAAGCAGCGGCCTCTTCGATTCCTCCATCGCCATCACATCCTCATAAAAGCCGTCCCCGGCCAGCACCAGGCTGAAAACCCCTTTTTTCAGTTCCTCCCGGAAGCTGTTCCTTTCCGTGCAGACGCTGATCCGGAAGGGGAACGATCCCCTGCGGGCCAAAAGCTCCTGCAGCCTGTATACATAGGCCCCGTCAGCATCGCATAAAGCCATCAGATCCTTTTTCATCTTATCCGTCCTTTCCTCTTGTCCTCTGTATCAACGATCACGTTCCGCGGCCGGCTAGCCGGCAAACAGCAACACCGGCAGCGCCGCCAGAAAAACCGGCACACTGAAGTGTATCCCCGTCCCTTCCTTTTTCCGCCCTGCAAACAGCAGGGGAACGCCCCGGATCAGCGCGATCATCATGCCCAGCAGCAATATCCTTCCTCCTGCCGAAAAACCAAGCATGGCACTTAGGGCCGCCAGCAGTTTTCCGTCTCCGCCCCGGAGGGCTCTCACAAGATAGAGCACAAAGCAGATCCCGAACATCCCCGCAGCTGCTGCCGCGGCGGAAAGGAGTCCTGATGGACCGGCCCTTTCAAAAGCATGCCACAGACCGGCCACCAGTCCCGTTAAAGTCAAAGCATTCGGTATCCTGTCCGTCATCAGATCCGCCGTAACCGTCAGCACGAGCAGACACACGATCATCGCCGCAAACATCCCATCCCCCCTTTCGGGCAAAAATGCCCCCGGAACCTTCCGGTCCCGAAATTAGCGCACACAAATAAAACTCTGCCGGTTCCCTGCTTTACATCACTTTATTCAGGAAAATGCTGTTGATCGGACTATCCCAAAACGACAGTTACATTTCGGGGGTCAACAGACCTCTGCGGTGATCCCGCTTCGACTTGCACGTATAATAGCACAGATAGATGTTGTTTGGCAAGTATATTTTTTAGCATAAAACGAACGCAACCGGATCCCTGTACTGTGAAAGCCCCTTTTTTACAGGTTTTCCGGGCTTGAAAAAAATCGCTTCCTGCCGTCTTATGTTGACAAGTACGCCTTCTTTCCATATACTTATGTCAACTATGGATAAGAAAAAACGAACGGTTTTGCTGATCTTTCTTCTGACCTTCCTGACGGCGATCATCGTGGGAGGGATTTTTTTCGTATCCCACGCGCTGAATGCGGCCCGTTTCCTGCCCGGCAGCTGGGTCCGCCAAACAGCAGTCGAACAGACTGCTGCCGACCGTGCCCGCGGGTGGCTGGATGCGGCACGGATGGGTGCCGATGTACCGCTGACCGAGCTGAGCGACTTTCAGGTCGAAAGCACGCTCGTCTTCAACGCGGACGGAAGCTGGAGTGAAACGGCCGATGAGAGCCTTTATCTGCAGGAGACGGAACGGGCGTATGCCGCTCTTTCCCGGGCCCTGAAGGAACTGATCGTGCGCCGTGCCGAAGAGCTGGGCTCTTCCGAACTGACCTACGACCAGGCCGAAGATGCGATCAAAGCCGCCACCGGCCTTTCTTCCGTTGATTATCTGAAACAGGCTGTTCCCGGCCTGCTTCCTTCCTTTGAAGAGATCAGGCCGCTCTGCGAAGGCAGCGGCAGCTACAGCGCAAAAAGCGGAACGCTCACGATGGAGGGCCGCTCGGAACTGCGTTTCTTTGCGGATGAAGACTCCCTCGTCCTTCTTCCGGCCGACGGAAAAAGCGAAGCCGCTTATTACCGGCGCGCCGGGGCCGGAGCCGCAAAAGAGCCCGTGACACTGCAGTTCTCGCTTGCCCCGATCCGGGCGCAGGCCGCCGAGAACATCAACATCCTCGAAAACCTGCCGTTTTCCGTGGACGGCGGACATGCCGTCACCGTCCGCACCCTGCACTACGGCTATCCCAACAACCGCTATCTCTCGCTCCGCGATGTGGCGGTGGCGCTGAACGGTACGGAAAAGCAGTTCTCTCTTCTGGTAAGCAACGACGAGATCACGATCCGTAGCGGCGAGGGCTATTCCCCCGTCGGAGGGGAAAACGAGCCTTTCCCGAAGACCGAGCTTTTGCCCGATGAGGAAGGCCCCCTCTACACGGCCGGGACTCTTCGGCAGAATACCATCAATTACAATGACGATGTGGTCAAGTATTACACGATGATCGGCGGCAACAGCGCCGGCTACAAGGATGCGTTCTTCAACATCACGGACCTGGCGATGCTCATGGATCTGGAGCTTTCCGTCGAAGGCGGCACGCTCGCGCTCAACAGCAGCGGTCATTATCAGGCCGATCTGCAGGAGCTTTCGGAAAGCGGCTTCTTTGATGAAGTCTACAGTGCCCTCGTGGGAGACACTTCCACCGGCGAGATCTTTCTCTCTTCCGAAGAAGATCTCTCGGTTCCGATCGCCAGCACCACCAAGATCATGACCTACCTGATCGTCATGGATGCCGTGAACGCCGGCGAGATATCGCTCTCCGACATCGCGACGGTCAGCAAAAAAGCGCAGGATCTGTCCCGCACGCCCGACGGCGTGATCAAGATGGATGAAGGCATGCAGGTCCCGCTCGACCAGCTTCTGAAGGGCATGCTGCTTCCCAGCAGCAACGAGTGCGCGCTCACCCTTGCGGAATACATTGCCGGCAGCGAAGATGCTTTCGTGCAGCGCATGAACACCAAGGCCGCCCTGCTCGGGATCAGCGAAGGCACCGTATTCTACAACTGCCACGGCCTGCCCATGTACATCGACAACACCGCGACCAGCAAGGTGCAGAACCACATGAGCGCCATGAGCATGTTCAAGCTCATACAGCATATCCTGAATACCTATCCGCAGATCAGGGAGATCACCTCCTTAAAGAGCGCGAGCCTTCCGGCCCTGGACCGTGAAGTGAAGAACACCAATCCCATGCTCTATAACCTGCCCGGGGTATTCGGCCTGAAGACCGGCACGACCAACATGTCCGGCCCCTGCCTGATCTCGGCCATGGACGTGACGGATGCGGCCGGCGAAAACCATCCCGTGATCGCCATGGAATTCGGCGCCGAGGATGCGACCGTGCGCGTGAGTCTCTCCCAGGAGCTGCTTCTTTACGGCAGGCAGTGTGTCCTGGAAGGCAGCGTCAGCACGAACGAAACGGGAGGCATGCCGCTCACGGCAGAAGAACTGGTCACGGAAGTGTTGAAATACATACGATGATCCGGCATTGACACACATGAGCATCCTGCGTAAAATACAACGAACGGAAATGCTCAAGCCATCGGAAAGGAGATTCACATGAAGCGCAAACGTCTTTTTGCCTTATGTCTCACGGGCAGCCTGCTGCTCGCGGGATGCACGAACGGCGCAGGAGGGCCGAGCCGCGGCAACTATGAGCCCGAAGAGGAACCCACGCAGGCTCCCACCCCTACCGAAGCTCCGGCTGAACCCACGGAAGCTCCCACGCCCACCGAGGCTCCGCCTGCGGCAAACGACGATGAATTTCTGGAATTTTACGGCTGGAGGACCGGAAACGTCTACAACGATCCCTCCTACGGTCTCGACGTTCTGACGGTAAACGCTACACACTTCGGTATGGAGAAAGGCTGGGAGCATCAAAACCTTGCCAACTCCATCGGCACTCTCAGCGGGATCTATGACGAATGTGTCAACGGGGCACCCTTCGAATCGCTGAAGGAAGAAGTCACAGAGCTGAACAGCGGACAGTCGTTTCCCTCCTATTATTACGAAGAGTACGAAACCGCCATCCTGCGGGGCGATATGACCCTGTGCAGCCTGGTGGTCTATTCGGACTCCTACTACGGCGGTGCCCACGATGTGTTCAATTACCGCGCTCACAACTATGACACGGAGACCGGAGAGGAATTGCTTCCCAAAGATGTGTTTACCGATGATGCGCTCGATGAGCTGCCCGACCTTCTGGAAAAAAGCCTGCTGGAACAATACGATCCCGAGATCTTCTATGACAGCAGCAAGCTTGCCGACACCATCCGGACCAACTTTGAATCAGTCGGCGAGTATAACTTCTCGCTCGGCTATGAAGAGGTCACCTTCTATTTCAACTGCTACGAGCTGTCCCCTTATGCGGCCGGCTGCCAGATCGTCCGCTTCCCTTATGATGACTATCCGGAACTGGTGAAAGACAAATACAAGAGCAACGTAAAGGAATACATCCTCCCGATCACTTCGCAGGGTGTGTACCTTCCCGGAACGGATGAATACTTCAATTATTCCGCGGATGCTTCACCGGACGGGGAAGAAAAGCTGGATCTGTACATGTACATCAACGATTCCGAGGCCCGCAGGGTGGTCGACGGTTACAGCGTGAAGGGCTGGCTGGCCCATGTGGGCGGAGAAAACCTCTTCCTGGCCAACGTCCGTCACATCGACGATTACGAGACCCTTCAGGTCTACAAGATCCGGTCGAACGGCATGGATTTCATTCAGGAATATCCGGTGGGGCTGAACGTGTCCATGCCCCTGAACCCGCACAATCTGGCACTTTTTGAAACCTGCGATCTGCTCGGGACCTATACGATCTACCGTTACTACGATCTGTCTGCCGACGGCTCCATCAAAGAAAAGTCGCAGACCTTCGACTTCTATTCACCCGCAGAGTATTCCATCCCGGGCTTCACGGCCAAGACCGATCTGGAGCTGCCCTCCGCGGACGGCAAGGGGAAGATCAAGATCGAGCAGTACAACTGCCTCTATCCCTATGAGACCGACAACGAAAGCTATGTCGATATCTTCCTGATGGATATCGGCGACGTGGTGCGCCTCACCATCGATGATCCGATGAGCTGGCCGCGCACTTCAAACGGCGTGGAAGTCGATGACATGTTCGACGACCTGCCCTGGTCGGGCTGAGAAAAATCCGGAATCCCCGGATGATGAGTAAAAAAATAAAGCGATGGGTGACTGTCTCCCCATCGCTTCTTTTTTTCTCAACCCTCATCCGTCAGATCAAACATCGAGAGCTGTCCGTCGGTCTGTATCCACTTTTTCATGTCCGGCGCATCCGTGATCACTTCCCCTTCCGCGACCGAATCGCATAGGATCGGGGATGCGGGATCGTATGCGGCCATTGACCTTTTCACGCGTTCCGCGCTGTCCGTTGCGTAGCAGTAGAGGCAGCCGTTGCTGCAGGTGTTCGCGGCCCCGATGTCCTTCGAGCTCATGCATTTGCATTCCTGCCTCTGTCCCTGATCCTTCCTGTATTTCTTCAGATCCGGGATCTTTCCGCCGCAGATCCGCTCCACCAGCTCTTTGTCGATGCAGGCGTTGTGGTCGATGCCCAGCGCGTCCAGGTCGATCTTTTCAGAGCAGGTGGCGGTCTTCATGCCGCATGCTCCGGCGATGTCGCGAAGCTTCACGGCCATGTCCCGCATCACGCTCTCACCGAGCTCTTCGGCGCCCAGATCCTGAAGAGCTTTCGAATTCTTCCTGTACTCGTCCACAAAACTGAACACGCACTTTTCGGTGCATCCCTTCAACAGGCCGGCGATCTCTTCAAAAGCTTCCAGATGCCTCTCGACGGTATAGCGCTTCGTGACAATGATCGGATCGTACCTCCAGATCACGCGCTCCGGGCCGATCCGTTCCGCAAGCTCCCGAAACGCCGGCACGATGCGCTCCCGCTTGTCCGGGATGTTTTTTTCGATGTCTCTGCCGTAGGGGGTCAGTGTGAACTGGAAATAGTATTGATAATCCGCAAGCTCTTTCAGCCGGGGGATCAGCGGGATGGGATTTTTCGTCCAGAAAACGATGCAGTCCGTCACATCGGGTGTGAGCAGAACTCTCGAGATCTGTCTCGGATTCATGGGGTTGCGGACCAGTGCGTATCCTTCTCTGATCCGCCGGAGGAACCACTCCGAAAAGAAAGCCGGGATGTCGCTCCTGCGGCTTGCGCTGATGATCATTTCCGCTCTCCTTCTTCCGTGATGCGGTCAGTCCGTCATGCCTGTCACCAGGCAGAAAACATAAGCCATCAATATCGTTATGAGCACAACAACGACGTTCACGATGATCTGGAAAACAAAAGCTTTTATCTTTGCTCCCTGGTCGATCTGGTTGTTCAGCACGTCATAATGGCTCCTTTTATGAGCCAGGATAAAGGGAGAAGACACAACGGCCGCGAAAGACAGTATCATTACGATGGCTCCGATCCCGGTAACATTCTCTTTTTCACTGTACGCGCCGAATCCCGCCAGAACCCAGGCAATGAAATTCGTTACCGCGATATATCCTATGAAGATGTTACGCATCAGGGTCCATTCCCGAAGGTTTTTCCGGTTGCTTTCCTCCACGTTGTTTTCCTGCTGCAACTGATAAGTAGTATTCTGCAGTCTATGGAACTCCTCCGTGGAGTGGATCTCCTCAAAATAGACTTCCCCTCCGCAATACGGGCATTTCGCATAGCGGTCTTTTTCGTTCGGTCGCTGCACCCGGCCTCCGCAATTCGGACATTCCAACGAAATCATTTTCTACCTCCGCACGGCTTGCTTCCTCTTAAACAAAAAGACTGCCTGAACAGTCTTTTCGAAAACGGGAACGGATGTTGCTCAGGACATGGGCGTTCCGCCCGGGCCGTTTTGATCATTCTGATTAAACATCTGATGCAGCTGCTCGTTCATCCTCTCTCTTCTCTTCCTCTTCGATGCGGCCAGAACAATGCCGACCACGATCAGAAGGGCGATGGGTACGATGACCTTCAGAAGATTGATGATGACGAATACGATTTGCATGTTTTCCATGTTTTCCATGATGAACCTCCCTTATTTTCTGCTGATCACTTCCGCGGCAAGTTTGCGGTAGCTCTCGGCACCTGTGGACTTGCTGTCGTAGACCGTGATGGGCTGCCCGAAGCTGGGCGCCTCGGAAAGACGGACATTCCTGGGGATCTTGGTTTCATAGATCTTGTCCGGGAAATGCTCCTTAACGTTTTCCACCACCTGGGAGGAGAGGATCGTGCGGCTGTCAAACATCGTGAAGACGATGCCCTCCAGATCCAGCGCCGGATTCAGACGCTCCTTCACCAGATTGATGGTCTGGATCAGGTCACTCAGCCCTTCCAGCGCCAGGTATTCGCACTGGATCGGAACGATCACGGAATCGGCCGTGGTCATGGCGTTCAGGGTGAGCGTGTTCAATGCCGGCGGGCAATCAATGATGATGTAATCAAAATCGTCCCTGATGAATTCCACCTCTTTGGAGAGGATGAATTCCTTGTTCTCGATGCCGATCAGTTCGATCTCGGCTGCTGCCAGGTTCACATTGGCCGGGATCACCGAAACATTCGGCATTACGTCATTCAGGATGCACTCTCGGATGGATACCTCGGAAAGCAGCAATTCGTAGATCGTTTTATCCTGTTCCACCTTGTTGATCGAAAAACCGCTGGTCGCATTTCCCTGCGGATCGGTATCGATCAGGAGAACACGCTTGCCCAGCTCCGCCAGACAGGCCGTAAGATTAATAGCGGTGGTGGTCTTGCCGACACCGCCCTTCTGATTCGTGATAGCTATGATCTTTTCCATGATTTTCCCCTAAATGTTTTTTCGTGTGGTTTATACATAATACGGATTCGGCTTTGTCAGAAGAACGATAAAGTCGACCAGTACGCCCACACCGCAAAGACCTGCCGTAAAGAGGTAAAGAACACCCATCAGGATCTTGCCTTCATAGAATTTGTGGCCTCCGATCCAGCCGGTGAACAGGCAAAGGAGGATGGATACCAGTTTATCCTTCGGACGCCCGTAAACCATCATCGGACCGCCCATGTTCGAATTATTATTGTTGTTGTTATTGGTATTGCTGTTCTGGATATTGATGACCTGAGGCGTCTGCTGAGCCTGTCCCGCAAGCGTCTCCACCTGGCGGCCGCAGGCAGTACAGATCACGGCATCGATGGGGATCACCGATGCACAGAATTTGCAGTATTTCGTCTGGGTGCTGCCCGGCAGAGGATAAACCGTGGTCGGTCCCATGGGCTGCTGTGCCATGGGCATCTGCCCGTATTGCGGCTGCATCCGGGGCGGCGTATAGGTCTGGGTCATCGTCGGGATCTGTCCGGCCTGATTCTGCTGCATCGGCTGCGGGCGCAACTCATTCTGATTTACCAGCGCTCTGATGCTATCGTCATTATTCATCAATGAATTATTGTTATTTCCATCCATAGTCAGATCCTCTTTCCAAATAAAGATGCTGTATTATTTTATCACAGTTCTTTTGATTTTACCATATATAAGCCCAAATTTCTCTCCCGTTTGACTTTACACTCCTGTACTGATAGAATCAGAGCAATCGTCTGTCCGAAAGCTGTTGGAAGGAGCTCATTTTGACTTTTTCGATATTTTCTTTCGTTTTCCTGGCACTTGTGCTGATCCTGTTCTACGGGATACGGAACAGCGCCAGACCTTTTTTGCTCCTGACGGCCAGCCTCGTCTGGCTCGGCTTTCTGGACCTGCATTCCTGCATCATGGCTGTGGCCTGCACGCTTGCGACCTATTTGCTCTCCCTTCTTCTCGACCTGCTGCTGCGCTGCGGCAAACAAAAGCAGGCTGTTCTTGTGGGAAACGCTTCGATCTTTCTGCTGGTCCTTTTGCTTGCCGTCCTGAAATGGGCCTCCCGGCTCCTCCCCCTGCTGCCGTTTTCCGCGGAGGCAAAAGACGGGCTTCTCAAGACGCTGATCCTGCCCCTCGGGCTTTCCTATTACCTCTTCCAGGCGATCGCTTATCTGAAGGATGTATCCCGGGGAACGCTGGGCGCGGAGAAAAAACCGGTCCATTTCGCCCTCTACATGTGTTTCTTCCCGAAATTCCTGAGCGGCCCCATCGAGCGTGCCCAGTTCTTTCTTCCGCAGCTCGGTCCCCTGAAAAAGAAAAAACTGTTCGAAAAGCGCCGGCTTTCCTATGCTTTTTCCTATCTCCTGTACGGATTTTTCATGAAAACAGTGGTGGCGGACCGCCTGGGCATTTATACCAGGCAGATCTTTTCGTCCTATTCCCTGCACGGCAGCCTGTGGCTCTTCCTCTGTTCTCTGATGTACACGATGCAGATCTACTGTGATTTCGCGGGTTACACGGCCATCGCGATCGGCACGGCCCGGCTCTTCGGCCTGGAACTGTCGCAGAATTTCCGCACCCCCTATCTGGCAAGCAGCATCTCGGATTTCTGGCGCCGCTGGCACTGCAGCCTGAGCAACTGGCTGCGGGACATGATCTACATCCCCCTGGGCGGCAACCGGCACGGGCGGCTGCGTCAGTGCATCAATGTCATGATCGTTTTCCTTGTCTGCGGACTGTGGCACGGAAACGGCCTGCAGTTCCTGGTCTGGGGCCTGCTGCACGGGCTCTATTCCGTGGCGGACATCCTGTTCTTCCGCAAAAAGGAGAAAAAAACCGTTCACAAGGTGATCGGCGGCATCCTCTGCTTTGGCGCCGTCGCCTTTGCCTGGATCTTTTTCGGCTCCGAAGACCTCGGCAAAGCCCTCGGTTTCATCCGCAGGCTTCTGACCAAAGGTGCCCCGGAAGCGGGACTGGCGGCGGAAACCGCCCAGCTGGGCATCGACGGGCTCGAGATCGGCATCATCCTTGTCTCGCTGCTTCTCGTCGTGCTGACGGACATCGTGTCGTTCCGCGCAAAGCTCCCCTTCCCCGAAGCGATCGAGAAGTGGGGCTACGTATTCCGCTATCTCGTGTTTTATGCCGCAATCCTGATCATCTTCATCTTTGGGGTGTACGGACCGGGATACGACGCCGGCAACTTCATGTACATGGACTTTTAGACGGAGAGATACCATGAAGAAAAAACTGGTACAGTTATTCTTTATCATCCTGACCATATTCAGCCTCTGGTACCTGAATACGGTTTTTTGCGTGAAATCCAACCACGGCATCGACCAGGCCCGCGCCATGTATTACCAGCCCCGCAACTCGATCGATGTGGTCATGATGGGCTCCAGCCATATCCACTGTGACGTGGATACGGGCCTTCTGTGGCATAAATACGGCATCACCTCCTACGATTACAGCGCGGCCGAACAGCCCCTGTGGTGCACCTACTATTACCTGAAGGAGATCTGCAAATACCAGAAGCCCAAGGTCGTGGTCCTGGATCTCTTCTCTCCGGCACGCTTCAAGGACGACTACCAGTATCTCTGGATGAGTGAGAACCTGGACGGGATGCGCTTTTCCCTGAACAAGCTGGAGATGCTCTATAACAGCGTGGAAACGGAGAAGATCCCGGAATACTTCCCCTCCTTTGTCGGCTATCATGACAGGATCCGGACACTCACGCCGGAGGATTTCACCTATTGTCTCACGGCACCGAAGGATTTCCTTTCCTACAAAGGCTTTTCCCCGAACCTGCGCGTGGAGGCGCAGACCAGGCCCGAACTGGACGAGACCGACAGCATGAGCGCCACGGTCAAGACGGAGGATTACCTGATCCGCATCATCCAGTTCGCGAAGGCGCATGACATCGAGCTGTTTCTGATCGTGACGCCCTACATCACGACAGACAGGGACGAGGTGATCTACAACCGCCTGCGCTCGGTCGCGGAGGTATATGATCTGCACTTCAACAGCACAAACTACGATTATGACGAGATCGGCCTGGATTTCGATACCGATTTCAGCGACTGGTCCCACCTGAACTACTGGGGTGCCTATAAATTCACCGAATATCTCGGAGCTGAGCTCAAGAGCCGCTACGATCTGCCCGACCACCGCGGAACACCGGGTTACGAGAGCTGGCAGGAAAACTATCTCGAGATCGCCGCGGACGTGAAGGAAAGACTGGAAGAAAAGGCGGAAAAAGAAGCAGAATGACACCGCCGGAATCTGGGAGGAACGAAAAGATGATGGAAGCCGTCATTTTTGACATGGACGGAGTGATCTTTGATTCGGAGCGGGCCTGCCTGTTCTGCTGGAGCGACCTGGCCGGAAAATGGGGGCTTAAAGATATCGAAACGGTATTCCGACGCTGCATAGGAACCAACAAAAACCAGACCCGCATGATCCTGACGGAAGCCTATGCCGGGGAATTCGGAGAAGACATCGCCGATAGACTGATGGCGGAAAGTTCCGTTCTGTTCCATGCCCGCTATGACGACAACGGCCTGCCCATGAAGGACGGCGTACGGGAGATCCTGGACGGGCTGAAAGAGCGCGGCGTACCCCTGGGCCTGGCCTCATCCACCCGGAAAGCCGCTGTGGAAGAGGAACTCAGGGCCGCCGGCCTGCTTTCGTATTTCGACCGCATCATCGGCGGCGATGCCGTGACGATCAGCAAACCCGACCCGGAGATCTATCTCCTGGCCTGCCGCGAGATGAACGTGACACCGGCAAACACGATCGCCATCGAAGACTCTTATAATGGGATCCGCTCCGCGCATGCCGCGGGAATGCGGCCGATCATGGTCCCGGACCTGATCCCCGCGGATGACGAGATGAAAAGGCTTTCGGAAGCCGTCTTCAAAGACCTGTCAGAGGTAAAGGAATACCTGCATTTCATTGACTTTCAACCCTCCCGCGGATAGAATAAAAAGGGTCGGAGGCTTACCCAATGGCGGAACAGGTTTTCTATCTGGGAAAAAGAAAACACAAAGAAGAAGACGATGCGGATCAAAAGACCGGCATCCGTTTCGGCGGCGCAATGCCGGATTTTCTGGAAAACCCCGACTACACCCCGCGCACGGAAGAGCAGGTATCGCTTTGCCGCGCTCTCACGGAAAAACATGAACGAAAAGCCATGATCGTCTGGCGTCTTCTTTATCTGGAAAAGAAAAGAAGCGAGCTCACAAGCTACATGATGGATGCGGAAAAGAGAAACAACGGGGCGGACAGCAAGAGTCAGCTTCTGTTCCTCATCTTCGGCGGTTCCCTCCTTCTGTTTTCGGTGATCTTTTTCTTATCACAGGCCAGTCCGGGTTCCGCTCTGTTCCTGTTATTCACGATTGCCCTGCTTGCCATCATCTCCCGGTCTCTTTCCAACAATTCCCTGTCACACCGCATGGCGGAATGGAACAGGGATCTGACAAAGATGCTCGATGAGCACCGAGCCCTGGAAGAAGAGAAAAAACAGCTCGAGACCGAGATCGCGGAACTCGAAGAAAAGAAGGAGCAGGCGCTGAAGAAAAAGGAAAAGACGCCGCAAAAGGAAAATAATGAAGAATAAAACATCTGTCAGCTGGACAATCCGGTATACGCTTTTGAACGTGGCTTATTTCGCCGCGTTCTGCACCATTCACGCCTACGCCTCTGTATATCTGCTCGCCAACGGCTTCAGCAATACCGAGGTCGGCTTTCTGCTTGCGGCCGCCAACATCCTCTCTGCCATTCTGCAGCCTGTCATAGCCGGCATCATCGACAAGCCCGGCTATCTGACGAACCGGCGTTTTATCTGCTTTTCGGTGCTGGTCATACTCGGCGGTTCCGTGCTTTTGCTGTTTACGGCACACAACAAGCCGGTCATCTTCCTGATCTATGCACTGATCTACATGATACAGTTTGCCTACCAGCCCGTCATGACCGCGCTCTGCTTCGAATACCAAAAGGCCGGCTGCGGGATCTACTACGGGCTTGCAAGAGGGCTCGGTTCCGCCAGCTTCGCGGTGACCTCTTTCTTCATCGGCGGCATCGTGGAAAAGAACGGCGTGACGATCCTTCTGTGGATGAACATCGCGGCGATGGTGCTGTCGCTGATGATCGTCTTCCTGTTCAAAAAGCCCGCGGAGGCAGAAAAGAAAACCGAACAGAGCACGCAAGGCAGCGCCTCTTCCGGAAAGGGCGGCCTGCTGAGCTTTTTTCGCCGCTATCCGGCCTTTTCCCTTTTTCTTGTGGGAACGATCTGCTATTTCTTCGCGCACAACATGATCAACGATTTCATGATACAGATCATACGCCATCTGGGCGGGAACGAGACCGAGCTCGGCTATTCGAATTTCCTGCAGGCCATACTGGAGCTGCCCGTCATGGCATTGATCGGGATCGTGCTGAAAAAGATATCCGCAGACAGGCTGCTGCTTGTTTCCGCCGTGGCTTTCTTTGTGAAGATCCTGATCCTCGTCTTTGCGAAAGGCATGGGACAGATGTATGTGAGCCAGTGCTTCCAGATCTTTGCCTATGCGGTATTCATCCCGGCAGGCGCGTATTACGTCAGTTCCACGATGGACGAGCTTGACCAGGTGAAGGGACAGGCCTTCATCACGAGCGCGATCACGATAGGCGGTGTGTTCTCGAACCTGATCAGCGGCATCATACTCGATCACTCCGATATCACGACCATGCTGCTCACGGGCTGCGCGGTCTGCGCGGCCGGTGTGATCATAGGCTTCATCGCCCTGACAAAACTCCCGCACCGCAAAGCAGCCGCGAAAGCATGAACATAAACCATCCGAACAGGAGGTTATGAAATGAATGTCCGAGTCGTAAAATCCCGCTCCGGAAGATCGGAATTCCTGCGCTTCCGAAG
This sequence comes from Lachnospiraceae bacterium, assembly GCA_024696005.1. Taxonomy (GTDB): domain Bacteria; phylum Bacillota; class Clostridia; order Lachnospirales; family Lachnospiraceae; genus NK4A136. Next base: position 20,187 of record JAILHF010000014.1, read on the forward strand.
AAAGATCTACAGCGGAAGTCCCTACATCGATGACAATTATTTCATGCTGCTCGAGATCTTTTCCGGGAAGCTCCATCTGACGCAGAGCGTGGATTTTTTCCCCGTGATCGTTTCGGATGAAGAAGACAACGTGCTCTGCGAAGGGCTGGTCGTTTTTGCCCTCGGGCTTCCGGACTGCATCCAGCTCTGCTTTTTCGAAGCGCTGCCGGATCAGGAGGAAGCGGTGAAGCTGCTGCTGAAGAAAGCCTGCAAGATGGGCAGGGAGCGCAACTGCAGCCGCCTGGTCATCGGACTGTACGGACATGTGAATTACGGACTGGGTCTGCTGGCTTCACATTTTGACACAGGCAATTCCTTTTCCGAACCCGGCAATCCGGCGTATTACATCGACTATTTCCGGAAAGCCGGATGCAGCGAGACCCGCCTGAATTCCTATCTCACGGATCCGCTGCCGGAACCGTCGGAGAGCCCCTTAAAAAAATACGAGCGCGTGATCCGCAGGCTGGAAGAAGGCTTTCATTTCCGTTTCTTCGACCGGAAAAACTTTGAGCAGGATTCCCGCATCTTCACGGACCTGAACAATCTCTGTTTCCACGAACACTGCTACTATTACGAACGGGATTACGAAGACGACAGGGAAATGCTCAAAGAGCTGTTCCTGTTCATGAAGGAAGACTCCCTGATCTATGCGTTCAAGGGCGACAAGCCGGCTGCCTTTATCCTGTGGTATCCGGATTTTAACGAACTCGCGAAAGCCGGCGAATGCTTCGGCACAAAACATTTTTTCAAAAATCTGTACGCCGGGAATAAAATACGGACAGCCAAAGTCGTGGAATACGGTGTGATCCGGGAATGCCGCGGCCTGGGACTGCCCGTTGTCCTGATCGACAAAGCATACCGGCAGATGAGAAAGCACGGGATGACCCGCATGGAAAGCTCCTGGGTCCTCGAGGAAAACGCGGATTCCAACAGCTTCTGCCGCGCGATCACCGATTCCGCTTACAAGAAATATGTAGTGTTCGAAAAGGAGATCTGATGGGCCTGAGAGTGCTGCTGATACGGCCGAAACCGCATAAAGAGACCATAGGGCTGCAGAACGTGATGATCTGCGAGCCGCTGGAGCTCGAATACATTTCTTCCAACATCGAAGCGCTGGGGCACAAATGCGTCATCATCGACATGATCCCCGAAAAAAGGAAGATCCCTTATTTCCTCGAGCACTTGCGGCCCGATGTCGTCGGCATCACCGGCTACATCTCCCATGTCAACATCATGAAGGATTACGCCCGCCAGGTGAAGCGCTTCGATCCCACGATCGTGACGATCGTAGGCGGCGTGCATGCCGAAGTGAACCCGGGCGATTTCGCATCAAAATACATCGATTACATCATACGTGCGAACGGGATCCGCACCTTCATCGATATCCTGAACCGCATGGAAGGAAAGGAAACCGGGGAACCCGAATGCGTCTATCACCGCGACACTCCGGCTCCAAAGAAAGAGACCGTCTTTCCGTATCTCTATCCCGACCGAGACAAGGTGAAGCGCTACCGTCACATCTACTATTACATGTTCCACCGCAACTGCAGCCTGATCAAGACTTCCTTCGGCTGTCCCTACAACTGCAAATTCTGTTTCTGCCGGCAGATCACCGACGACCAGTATTTTGCGAGACCTCTCGAGGACATCATCAACGAACTGAAGCAGATCCGGGAAAGCGAGATCTACATCGTGGATGACGATTTCCTTGTGGGACGCGAACGCATCCTGAAATTCTGCGAACTGCTCGAGAAGAACCGGATACACAAGAAGTACCTGATCTACGGGCGAGCGGATTTCATTGCGGCCAACGAAGATGTGATACGCCGTTTCAAGCAGGTGGGACTGCGCGCGGTGATCGTGGGCCTGGAATCCTGCGACAGCCGGCAGCTGGACGACTACAACAAAAGGACCAACGTGCGCATCAACGAGAAGGCCTGCGCCATCCTGAAGAAATACGACGTGGAATGCTACGGCACGTTCATTCTGGGCCTGGACTGGACCGGGAAGGATTTCTTCGCGCTCTACCGCTGGATCAAAAAGCTCGGACTGGTCTTTGTTAACCTGCAGCCCCTGACGCCTCTGCGCGGGACCGAGCTTTACGAAAAATACAAAGACCGCTTCATCATACGGGAAGACGAGTACGAGAAATGGGATCTGGCGCATCTGGTCGTGAAGCCGGACAGGATCTCGGTACGCATGTTTTATTTCTATACCATCCTGCTGTATTACCTGATCACGGTCAATCCTGCCAGCGGATGGTACATGATCCGGAAGTACGGACTGCACGATACGCTGAAGCTGAGCGTGGGTGCCTTCATGGTAAGCCTGCAGTACTTCAGGAAACTGATCGAAGGAAGATGATCCCGGAAACAGGCAGCTTTTGCTGATCGGAGGAAAATGATGCGAACAAAATTCCGCGTTTTGCTGATCCGCCCGAAATACAGTTCCCTGGTCGCCAATCTGGAACCGCTCGGACTGGAGTACCTGGCAGGCCTCGCGCGCGATCTGAAGATCCCCTGCGGGATCCTCGACGAATTCCAATACCCTTACGCATTCCGCTTCCGGCGCATGTGTGAGATCATCGAAAAGAAGCACATCAGCTTTGTGGGACTGAGCGCAAACGCCAATACCGTGGATTACATCAAGCGCCGTGCAAGGGAGCTGAAAAAGAAGTATCCGCACATCACGATCATGGTGGGCGGCCCCGAAGCGGAAATGAACTACCGCGACTTCTTCACGGACGACATCGACCTGGTCTATTACGACAATGGCCTGACGAGCCTGAAGCAGATCTGGGAAAACGGCCTGTCGCCGCAGTTTCTGCGCGGACGGAAGGGCGTTGCTTTCAAGGAAGCGGGAAAGTGGATCGCGACCGAAAAAGGCGAACCGGTATGCGGCTTCATTACCAAGCCCGACCGCAGGACCCTGTACCGCTACCTCAAAAACAATTTCATCTTCCTGAAGGGAAAGTTCGCGCTGGCAAAAGCATCGTTCTCCTGTCCCTTCAACTGTTCCTTCTGCTATTGCACCAAGATGAACAGCGGAAAATATACCGAACGCAACCTGATGGATTTCATCGACGAGATCGAAGAACTGAAGCTCGACAAGATCTGGATCGTGGATGACACCTTCTTTTTCGACAAGGAACGGGTGCGCAGCTTCTGCAACGAGATCCTGCGGCGCGGCATCAAAAAACATTTCATGGCATATTCGCGCGCCGATTTTCTCTCGGAAAATCCCGGCATCCTGCCGCTGGCTTACAAAGCGGGCTTCCGGGACATCATGGTTGGGCTGGAAGCCATATCGGACGACACGCTGGACGAATACAACAAACAGACTTCACGCAACGACAACATCAACGCGATCCGGAACCTGCGGAAGAACAATATCGTCTGCAACGCCCTGTTCGTGTTCAACTATACCTCAACGCGCGAGGATTTCCGAAAGCTCCTGCGCTTCATAAAGGAAAACAACCTGCTCTGGGTCGTCTTCGGGATCTTCACGCCCTACAAGGGCTCTGATGCTTACAACGAATACCGGAACAAGCTGCGCCATTTCCGTTCCTGGCGGCTGGACGGCACACACCTGACCCTGAAACCCACCAACATGTCTTCACTTGAGTTCATGTTCCGTTATTATCTGATCCACGCGCAGACCTATCCGAAGATCGTGGTCCGCAGCCTTTTCGGAACAGCTTATGACACCAAAAAGACGGGGTGGATATGATCGACAGAAGCGATCGTGATACAAAAATGAAAGGCCGGAGATGAAGAACAAGATCCTGATCATACAGCCTACGCCCTACGACCAGTACGGCAAGCTTGTGAAAAAGAAGCGGCTGTACTTCGTCGGGCTCGCGCTGCCGCTGCTGGCCGCGCTCACGCCGGACGACTTTGAAGTGGAACTTTGCTACGAGACCATCGAGGATGTGCCCTTCGACACCGATGCGGAACTGATCGGGATCAGCAGCATGGGGCATGCCGTGATGCGCACCATCGACATCGCCAAGCGTTTCCGGGAGCTGGGCAAGACCGTGATCCTGGGCGGGTACATGGTCTCGCTGATGCCCGAGGAAGCAAAGAAATACTGCGACAGCGTGATGATCGGCGATGCCGAAGAAACCTGGGGCGAGATGATCGAGGATTACCGCAACGGCACGCTCAGGGATTTTTACAAGAAGACTCTCACGAAGCTGGAAACACCGCTTCCGCGTTACGATCTGATCCTGAACAAAAAGATCGGCAACTTCCTTCCGGTGCAGGCCGGGCGCGGATGCACCAAGACCTGCAGCTTCTGCTCGATCTACTGCCTGTATCACGGGCAGTATCTGAAGCGCAGCATCGAAGACGTGATACGAGACATCAAACAGGTCAAAGAGCTTGGCTTCAAGCAGTTTCTGCTGCTCGACGACAATCTGTTCTCCGACCGCGATTACGCGCTGGAACTGTGCAGGGAGATCGCGAAACTGAAGATGCACTGGATGACGCAGTGCTCGGTGGACATCGCCGGTGACGAGGAGCTGCTGAGCGCCGTGGCCAAAAGCGGCTGCTATGTGATGAGCTTCGGACTGGAGAGCATCAGCCGCGAGAGCCTGGTGGGCATGCAGAAAGCCTGGGCGCATCCCGACCGCTACGGACAGCAGCTTTCCGTGATCCGCAGTCACGGCATCGACATCTCCACCGAGATGGTGATCGGCGCGGAGGGCGACACGCTGGAATCCATCCGGGATACGGCGAAATTCATCGAAGACAACCGGATCGCAGTCCCGCGCTTCTACATCCTCACGCCCATACCGGGAACGCAGTATTACAAGGAAATGCAGGAACAGAACCGCATCTACAATACGGACATGTATTCCTACAATTCCTGTGAAGCCGTGCACTATCCCAGGAACATGACTCCCGAAGAGCTGACGAAGGCCTACTGGGACCTGTACAATAAAGTGTACTCTTACAAAAGCATCCTGAAGAGGACCATTTTTTCGAGCACGTTTCTCCGCCGTCCCTTCATCGCGATCTTTTACTTCGGGGTAAACGTGTTTTACCGCCACCACATCAAACACGGCATCGTGCCGAACATCATCTGATCATCCGGAGATCAATATCCCGTCTTCCGGTCCACCAGATGCTTCAGCGGTCTGCCTTCCGCGTAATTCAGAAGGTTCTCGCAAAACATTTCCACGTTTTTATCAACGGTATGTTCCAGCGTCATGTTCCCCGCAACATGAGGCGTGATCAGAAGACCCTTCGTCTTCCACAAACGGCTTTTCGGCGGGAGCGGTTCATAACGGAACACATCCAGCGCAGCTCCGGCCAGTTTCCCTCCGTCCAGGGCATCGGCGAGAGCTTCCTCATCCACGGCTGACCCCCTGCCGACGTTTACGACATAGGCGCCCTGCGGCATAAGAGCGATCCGCTCCCGTGAAAGGATCCCTTCCGTCTCGCGTGTTCCGGGCAGGCTCATCACCAGCAGCTCCGTCTGCGGCAATACTTCATCCAGCTGTTCAACGGGGACCACCCTGTCAAATACATCTTCGCTGCATTTCCCGCTGCGGCTCACACCGATCAGGGATTCCGGCTCAAACGCGCGCACCCTCTTCGCAAAGGTGCGGCCGATATCCCCGGTTCCCAGAGCCGTGATCCGGCAGTCCTTCAGGGATTTCTGCGAAAGCTGTTCCGCCCAGTGCCCCTGAAGCGATTCTGCGTAATGATAGTCTATCTTCCGAAACATCATCAGCGTGACTGCAATGATGTGCTCCGCGATCGACACGCCGTACGCTCCCGCAGAATTCGTGATCAGGACATCCTCATTCGCGAAAAAGCCGGGCTTCAAAAGCATTTCGATCCCGGCAGAGGTGGAATTAACCCATTTCAGGCTTTTGCTCTCCCGCAGTTTTCGCGCCTTGGCGATGTTCATTCCGAATCCGTACGCGATCTCGGCATCTTCATAATCCTCCGGGAGCTCTTTTTCCGAATCAAGGAAACAGACGTCGACCTTTGCCTTTGCAGCCGTTTCTTCGATCTTCTTTATATGTTCCTCTTTCAGCGCTCCTCTCAAGATCACTGCTTTCATGTCTGTTCTCCTCTTACAGTTTTTTAAGGAAACACGCTTCTTGCCAAACAGGTTAATTGTATACAATATAATTCAAAATGGCAATCCGACACAAAGTAAAGCAAATCCCGGTCTTGTGTCTACGCTCATTTTTGCTTCTGTACTCAAATCTTCAATAGATTCATTACCAGTGTCGTCATGATATCCTTTTCTTTGGGATCCGACTCTGCGATCATAAGTGTTATGGCCACAAGTGCACTATCACTTATCACCTTCCCGCCGCTTCTGAATAGCGCATTGTTTCGATTCAGAAACTCCAGAAACAGGGAAGCCGCTATTCTTTTGCATCCATCCGCAAAGGGATGATCTTTTATCATGAAGTAAAGAAGGTTGGCTGCCTTTTCCTCCAAAGAGGGATATACATCTCCGCCAAATGCGCTTTGATAAACGGCAGCAATGATTCCCTCTACCTTCCCGGCTTCTTTTTCGACACCAAAAACATCGGATCTGAAAGTATCCTCCATGCTGTCGACCATTTTCCTGCAATCAGCGTACGTGATCCTGTAAACCGGACTCTCGCCATCCGGCTTTTCCAAAGACTGATGATCGTACTGATCAAGAAGAGTCAGTGCTTTTGTATATTGCGTTACTGCCTTGAGGACATCTTCACCATCTATCTCCAGAATGGAAGAAAGCATTTTGGACTGGATCTCAACGGTTTTCTGCAAAGCCTCGAGGCGTTTGTCGTTAATGGCATAGCCTTTGATGATATAATCCTTCAATACCTTATTTGCCCAGCGTCTGAATTCAATACCACGTTGGGATTTGACACGGTAACCGACGGAGATGATAACATCCAGGTTATATAACTTTGTTTTATATTTTTTTCCATCTGAAGCAGTTGTCAAGAAATCCTTGACAACTGCTTCTTTATCCAGTTCCCCTTCTTTGAAGCAATTGTTTATGTGTAAACTGACATTCTGTTTGGATGTATCAAATAATTCCGTCATCTGAGCTTGTGTCAGCCACACAGTATCCCCCTGAATTGTCACATTCAATTTAACCTCTTTATCCTTTGTTTCAAACAGAACAATTTCATTCTCCATACTTATCTCCTTTCTATATTATCTGTATATTTTGTATACTATGCTTTTTCTTGCAATCTGTCAATACTTTTAGTATACTTTATATACAAAATATATCGTGAGGTGTGCCATGAATGATAACTACGGAGAACAGATAAAATCCTACAGAATAAAACTGGGACTTACACAGAGCCAGGTTGCGGCAGAAATGAATGTAACACCCGGTTACATCAGTAATGTTGAAAACGGCCGTACGGCCATGTCGCTGCGTTTTTTGATCTACTATGCCAGAATCATGGGGATTACACTTGATGAATTGGTCGGAAATCTGGAACCCCAGTATGCTTCAACCGCCTTAGATAATGCCTTGATGGCAGAGATATCCAAGATGAATGATGCAGAAAAAGAGAACCTGCTTAAGACAATAAAGATATGGAAATAGCAGCTTCCTGTGACGGAACGTATAGCTATAACAGCAGACAGGAGAACAGGAGCATGAGAGAGATACTGATCGTTGATGATGATAAAGACATAGCCATGATCATAACGGATATGCTGACGGATCATGGGTATCATGTGACTCATGCACCCGACAGCGAAACCGCATTCAAATTGTTATCGCAGAAAAGCTTTCATCTCATTCTTCTGGACATCAATCTTCCGGATGCCCTGGGATTCGATGTGTGCAAAGAACTCAGGAGAGTATCCGATGTCCCGGTCATATTTGCAAGCGCGCGTACCAGTGAAACAGACCGGGTAACAGGTCTTGACATAGGTGGGGATGATTATATTCCCAAGCCTTTTTCCATGAAAGAGCTTCTGTCGCGCATCAACGCCCTTCTTCGAAGGACCTACGGCTTCGGGGATGAAAAGCAATCCGTAAACTTTGGCGATGTTTCGGTGGACATAACTTCACGTTCGGTTACAAAAGGCGGTCAGCCGGTCAACCTTTCCCTGCGGGAGTTCGATCTTTTGTCCTATCTGTGTGAACACCCCAATGTCGCCCTTCCCAAGGATAAAATCTTAAGCGACGTCTGGGGGGCTTTCAGTGAGGTTGCTCCCTCAACGCTTGCGGTACATGTCCGATGGCTTCGTGAGAAACTGGAGGAAGACCCGGCAGATCCGAAATATATCAAAACGGTCTATAAGATCGGTTATATCCTGGAGATCCCCTGAAACAGGATAGCATGACGGGCCCCTGCCATAAAGCAGTGAAGCCGTTGCGAAAAACAGTAACCAACTACCATACAGGCAGGAAAAAAGCATGAAAGCAAGAGTCATAAGAATTACCGTCATTTTTTCACTTCTTCTGATCCTGGTCACCATCATTTTAGCATTCCGGACAAAAATGCAGAATCCTCAGGACATCCGCTCAAAGCAGATCCTGGATGCCAATGAGATATCCCAGCTGATACAGGACGGCTCTTATGAGACGGCCGTTGATAAACTGGAGATCTATCAGGACAGTCTCAGGAAAACGCCGCTTGATGAGACCGTCGGCGTGAATGGTATGGTCATGTGCTTCCTGACCATATTCTTCATGGCGCTGGTCTTTTTGTATGTCTATGTAAATATCTTAATGCCCTTTGACAAGATGAAGGATTTTGCGTCCGAGATCGCAAAGGGGAATATTGATGTGCCACTCAAGTATGAAAGATCCAACTACTTCGGGGCCTTTACCTGGGCCTTCGACAGCATGCGCAAGGAGATCACGTGTGCAAGAAGAGCAGAGCATGAAGCCGTTGAGAACAATAAGACGGTCATCGCCACGCTTTCCCACGACATCAAAACCCCGTTGGCTTCCATCCGCGCCTATGCGGAGGGGCTTGAATCAAACAAGGACAGCGATCCGGAGCGTCGGAAGAGATATCTCGAAGTACTGATCCGCAAATGTGATGAGGTTACCGGGCTGACGAACGATCTGTTCCTTCACTCCCTCTCCGACATGGGCAGGATCGAGATAAAAGCCGAAGAATTCAGCCTGGTACCTTTCCTGGAACAAAGCCTGAGTGAACTTACCGCAGACAAGGGCGATGTTTACTTCCGGAAGCCCGACTTTGATGCGCTGATCTATGCAGACAAGCGCAGGATGACCCAGCTTGTCGAGAATCTCATCAACAACGCCAGGAAATACGCGAAGACCGATATCACCGTATATCTCACAAAAAATGAGGATACGGTACAGCTGCATTTCAGAGACATGGGAGACGGGATAGCCGATGAGGACATGCCTTTTATCACGGATAAGTTCTACCGGGGCCGCAATGCCGGAGCGGAAAACGGATCCGGACTCGGTCTGTATATCGTCAGATATATCGCGGAGCATTCGGGGGGAACGCTTGCACTCAGGAATCAGAAGCCCGGACTTGAAGTGATCGTCACCCTGCCGCTGAAAATTTAAATTTTTCATTCTCTTAAATACTTCTTAATAAGAATGGATCTAAAATCTGATCAGAATCCGAAAAACGGTCACTGACAGGAGAAATACAAACATGAAAAAAGAGATCATTCAGGCAAAAGGCTTATCCAAAAGTTTCGCACATAACGGCGGACAGATCCACGTCATCTCGAATGTGGATGTTTCTGTATACGAGGGCGATTTTACCGTGATCATGGGTGCTTCCGGTTCGGGCAAATCGACCCTGCTCTATGCGCTCAGCGGCATGGACAGAGCTACTTCCGGGGAGGTGAACCTGGACGGAAAGGACATCGTCACGATGAATGAAAAGGAGCTGGCCGGGCTTCGCAATACGAAATTCGGCTTTATCTTCCAGCAGATCCATCTGGTAAGCAACCTGACGATCTTTGAAAACATTGTTGTTCCGGGATATCACAACAGATCCGATTCCAGGGCCGAGGTGGAGAAACTGGCCGAATCCCTGATGGAAAAAATGAACATAAAGGAGATCAAGAGTCACCTTCCCGCGCAGTGTTCGGGCGGTGAACAGCAAAGATGTGCGATCGCGAGGGCACTTATCAACAAGCCTTCGCTCGTGTTTGCAGATGAACCGACCGGAGCATTGAATCGCCGCAATACCACGGAAGTGCTCGATCTTCTTACAAAATGCAACGAAGAAGGCCAGAGCATCCTCATGGTGACCCATGATCAGCGTGCCGCCCTCCGGGCGACCAGGATCCTGTATCTTGAGGATGGCAAGATCGTCGGCGAGATGACGCTTCCTCCCTACAAAGCCGAGGATGAGAAAAGCCGTGAGAAGCAGGTAGGGGCATGGCTGTCCTCAATGGAATGGTAGGAGGTGCGCGATGGATATGCTGATACTTATCAAAGAAAACATCCGTCATAAGAAGGGTTCCTTCAAAAGCATCATCTGCCTGATGTTTCTCATCTCGCTGTCCGTTACGGCCATTGTCAGTCTGAAACAGAACTTTCCGAGATCGATCCGTGAGGCCTATGAAAGACAGGATGTCGGGAATATCGTCCTGAATATCCGGAAGGAATATTGTACGGAAGAAGGGATCCGGGAAATCGAAGACTATGAGACCGTAAAAAAGGTGGAGGTGATCGATGCGATCGCTCCGGATACGTATGAGTTTGAAAACGGGGAAGGCGGTTCTTATTCCTTCCGGATATCAGCGATGAACGACAGAGTGGACAGGCTCTGGAAGGAAGACCTTTCCGGATATGAGGAAAACGTGCTGCCTCTTGGCAAAGGAGAGATCTACATTCCGAGAGGGCTTGCAGAAAAAAACCATGTCCGGGTCGGGGACAGGATCACCCTCAAGTTTAAGGATACAAGCCATGTGTATGCGGTAAAGGGTCTGGTGGAGGAGCCCATTTGCGGAAGTGTATTCATAACCCTCAAGGCCGCCTTTATCGGCCGGGAAGACTTTGATGCACTCCGTTCGGAGAGAGAGGCTGCTGCCCAAAAGGATCCTCTCAACGCAGCGGATCTGTATGAGTATGTGTATATCACCAAAGCGGATGACTGCAATCTCACGGACAATCAGTTCAGCTCGGACCTTACAAAGAATACAAAGATGGCAAGCTACGCAAGCGGACTTCTTACCAAATCCGACAGTCTGCATTATCAGGGGATGATGCCCGATATCATTCTGAACATCTTCTTAAGCTTTGTGATCATTTTGAGTGTGATCGTCTTTGTGGTAATGGCAAACAGCATCTCATCCGGCATTGAGATGAATTACACGGACCTCGGGATCCTCAAGGCACAGGGCTTTGACAGCGGAAGCCTGAAGCTGCTTTTCCTGGGACAGTACATGCTGGCAGAGTTTATCGGAACGGTGCTCGGAATGCTCTGTTCCCTGCCCGTGATCCGCTATCTTCCGAGAGTCTTTGAAGCCGTTGTCGGCACAAAGATCTACGGCGGAGCAGATATCCTGCTTTCCGGTCTGATCCTGCTCGCTGTGCTGCTTCTTTCGGCTGTCTTTATCATGCTCGTATCCGTCAAAGTGGGAAGCATCTCTCCCATCAAGGCCGTGAACGGCGGACGCATGGAAGTGTATTTTGACAGCAGGTTCAATATCCCCATAAGAGGAAGGCTGTTATCGGCAAGTCTTGCATTCCGCCAGTTTTCGGCCGGTGCGCGCCGGTATCTGTCCTCCATTGCCATTGCTTCCCTGTTCGTCTTTTTCCTCATGACGATGACGGGAATGACGGATGCGGTCGACTCGGAAAGCGCACAGAGGGCGATGGGCGCAACTTCGGAAGATATAGACATATACCGGGATTATGTGGAGTACAGTCCCGAGAATACGGAAAATGTACTGGAACAGGAAGCAAAGATCGAAAACCTGATCCGGGAATATACAGAGATCGAGGAACGCTATTTTTCCGACGGGAAATATATGCTGCTGAACGGCGAAAAGATCTTTTGCCGCATTTCCGAAGATGAAGAAACCTTCACGGTCACTAAGGGAAGAGCACCCTTGTATAAGAACGAGATCCTTGTCGGGCAGGCTTATGCGGAAGACATGGGATATAAGATCGGTGACAAGTACACGGTCTCGTTCAAGGGGGCTGAAGCCGAGTATGTGATCTCCGGTTTCATGGTCGGCTTATTGGATGCCGGACATTTCTTCGGGATGAGCGGCGACGGAGCCCGCGTGTTGGCAGAAGATTACATCCCGACCTATGTCGGATTCAAGATAAAGGATCCCGAAAAGACAGGCGAGATCTGCAAGAGACTTGAAGAGGAACTGCCGGAGAGCTACTACGTCGAGGACATAGAAGCCATGGAATCATCCGAAGGGGAACTCCTGACCGTGATCGCATACGCGATCAAGGCCGTGATCTACACGATATCCATCCTCTTTGCCTTGGTAGTGGTATCCACCGTATGCACAAAGACTTTTGTAAGGGAGAAGACCGATATCGGGATCTATAAGGCACTCGGATTCACTTCGGGCAATCTTCGCCTTCAGTTTGCGATCCGTTTCCTGATCGTTGCATTCTTCGGGATCGTGATCGGATCGGCGTTAAGCTTTGCCTTTTCGGAAAAACTGCTTTCCATGATGCTCCGGAGCATGGGGATCGTCAACTTCGTGATCGATTACCGCTTCATGACCGTATTCCTGCCCGCTGCAGCAGTTGCATTGAGTTACTTCTGCTTTGCGTACATGATCGCAGGCAAGACCAAGAAAGTGGAAGTCAGAAGCCTGATCACGGAATAATGCCGTTTTCGGCGCAATAAATGGATAGCATGCTTCCGGGATATCTGATACGATACAGACATATCTGCTGTGATGCAGGCGCATCTCATCATGAACCCTGAAAGGAGCATTCTGACATGAACACGGAAAAGATCATCGTGGATCCGGACAACAGAGTTGCCTTCCGGAATTTTGTGGATTACTGTGTCGGCACGGGACGTCTGGGCCTGGCTCTGACCGACGAATACTTAAGCGAGCTCGCTTTTGTCCAGAAAATGATCGGCTTTTCCTTCATCCGCGGCCACGGCCTCTTTTCGGATGACGTTTCCATCTATCACGAATACGAGGAAAACGGGGAAACAAAAGTCGAGTACAATTATACCTACATCGATCGCATCTTTGACAAATACCTGGAGCTGGGGATCCGTCCCTATCTGGAGCTGGGCTTCATGCCGGGCGATCTTGCCAGCGGAACGCAGACGATCTTTTACTGGAAGGGCAACACCACCCCTCCGAAGGATTACAGCCGCTGGACGGACATGGTGATCGCATTGCTTTCGCATCTCAAACAGCGCTACGGTGAGGAAGTGATCGACTGGCCCATCGAAGTATGGAACGAGCCCAACCTGCCCGGTTTCTGGTATAAAGCCGACATGGATGAATACTTCAGGCTCTTCAAGGAGACCTTTACGGCGATCAAGAAATGGGACAGCCGCATCAAGGTGGGCGGTCCCGCGATCTGCGGCGTAAAGGACGCGGAATGGATCGAAGCCTTCCTGAAGTTCTGCCGGAAAGAGGGCCTGCATCCCGACCGTATCACCCGCCATCATTATACGGTGGAGTTTCCCGAACGGGTCGGGCATTACGATTATTCCAAGCTGGAAGACTCCGAGATGCGCTTTGAAAACCTGCAGTCCACACGCGACATCGTGGATTCCTTCGAGGAATTCAGGGGAACACCGATCCACCTGACCGAATTCAGCACCTCCTATACCCCGAAGGGCGTGATCCACGACACGAACATCAACGCCGCTTATCTGGCCAGGCAGCTTTCCAGACTGGGCGATGTGAACGACGCATATTCCTACTGGACCTTCGGTGATGTTTTCGAAGAGCAGGGCGTTCCGAACTCCCTTTTCCACGGCGGTTTCGGCATGGTCGCCGCCGGCAACATCCCCAAACCCAGCTTCTGGACCTTCTATTTCTACAAGCAGCTGAAGCTGTTCGGCGGAGACTGCGTTTACCGCGATGACAACGCCGTGATCGTAAAGAAAGGCGAAAGCTATGCCGGCATCCTTTGGAACATCGATGAGGAGGACCGGAATGTGCAGCTGTCCCTTCCGCTCGCGGACGAGGGCGAATACACGCTGATCAGCAAGACCGTGGATGAGAGCTGCTGCAATCCCCTGAAACTCTGGCACGACATGGGCGAGCCCGCCTATCCGAGCGCGGAGGAAACGGAACTGATCCGCAGCGCGGCTTATCCCCCGGCGGAAAGCGACATCGTCAAGACCGAAAAGGGGAATGCCGTCATCAGCCCGCTCGTCAGAAAGAACGGTGTGGTGTACTTCAGCCTGACAAAACGGAAATTCACGCCGGACCGCGGCTACGACTACGAAAGGGTTCTCTCCTTTCACTGATCCCTTATCCTGAACAAAAGTTCCCCCTTGCCGGATATCCGACAAGGGGGATTTTTTGATCATACTGATGGCACAAAAGTAGCTTGTTTGTTACTGTTCAGTGGCTGACAAGCCACTGAACAGTAACGCTTGTGCTTATTCGCCTGCGTACTCCAGCTCGTGATACTCGACACCTTCCGCGGGAACACAGTCTGCAGTGCAGGTATATTCATCCCTGCCTTGGATCCGGAAGCAGAAATACGTGCTCGGATTTTCCGGGTCGTCAATGTGGATGTACAGCGTGTTGTCGGCTCCGATCAGGTCCGTCACATCTGCGCGCAGACTCTTGTAGCTGATGAACGAACGTCCGTCGCCCTCTTCGTAATTGCACTGGGCGTTTGTCTGGTCGACCAGCTCCTCACCGGTCATGGGACGCTCGCTTCCGTCGCCTTCCTTCATGACACCGCCCATCTGGTGCACGCCTCCGTCCTCGTCGGTCCAGCGGTATTCCGTTTCACTGACCTGCTCCAGCTCCACTTCCTGCCTGCTTCCGTTGATCCACATCTCGAAATTGGTCCGGATCCCGCCTACATCGGCAGCATAGCAGATCCCGAGGCTTCCGAAAGCCAAAGCACAGGCGGCAATGACGGCTGCGGTGCGGCTTATTCTGTAAATTCCGTTTGTATCCATGTTTTTTCCCTCTCTTTCTTCTTTCAGGCGCTTTTCAAAACGCTCCTGAAAATCATCGGAGAGATGCAGTGTCTGAAAACTTTTTTTGTATTTTTCCTCATTTGATCTCCGGTTCATCATCCCATCCCTCCAGCTTTGTTCTCAACATGCTGCGGCTGTTTCGGAGCCGCGTTTTGACGGTGTTTTCGGATTGTTTAAGGATCTTTGCGATCTCGCTCACCTTGTATTCTTCCGCATCTTCCGGCTGTCGGCAGACATTAAACGCCGCCGCATATAAGCGATTGCCGTATTTCGCGATGATCTCGTTAAAATCCAGTTGCATTCCCCGAAAAACTCCTCAAAAAGACGTCTTTTACATATAATACGCACGGGAGGGCAAAAAGGTTTTCTTTTTTTTGAAAAATTTTATTCGATCGTATAAGTCACCTCTTTTCCGTAATGCAGGACGATCAGCTCGTTGCCCTGCTTCACAAAGCAATAGGGAGCATTGGATACCCCGATCTTTTCCTGAACCTTGCCGTTTTCCTTATTTAACAGATAGATGAAGTCCGCTTCATTCGAAAAACCGTAACCGCTGATGATCGTGGAGCCCTCGATAATGAAGTTGTCCGCCTTTGCCACCAGATTGTCGCTTCTCCACAAAAGCTCCCCGCTGCTTACGTCCACGGCAATGATGTACGAGGTATTGGGGCTGGTGGATGCGTAGGTACTATGCCCGATCGAGATGTAGAGCGTCTCCCCGCTTTCATCCATCGCGGCAAAGCGGATCTGCTGTTCGGCCAGCTCGCCGAACACATCACTGCTATCCCTGTCGGGATCCACGGCAAAATCGGAAAGATCCAGGACATATTTGATCCTGTCGTCACCGGTCCCGGTCACCGTGAGAATGAGCCGGCCTTCTTCATCCGCTTTGTTTTCCGCTTCGTAGGTCCAGTCATCGTCGCTGTACGGAAGGACCAAAAGGTCCAGGCCGCGTCTCTCGGCCCATTCCTTGTGGTTCGGTTCGTAGACTTCATCCTCATGCGACTTTTCTTTGATCCGGATCCCCGCCTTTCCGGCATCCTTGCTCAGTCCGGCTGCGACATAGGCGTCTTTCCCCGGATTTGTGATCTTATAATCGAATTCCTCTTCTTTCTGATACGGGATCTCCTTATCGGATTCCACCACATTGACCGGGCCTTCCCTCAGCGGGGTCGCCCTTTGCTCAATTCCCGTCGATGTGTTCCCGGTAAAGTATTCCTCATGGAAGATCTCGGGATAGTCCGCATACAGCACCTCCAGTGACCTGGCACCGGCCGCATAGGTTCCCATCGCATAGTCTTCAAAATAGAACCATACGCCCTCCGTGTCCAGCGCCCACGCGATGAACCTTCCCTCATCCGACAGCCTGGTGTTTTCCAGGGAATCCATGAGCGCGTCTTTCGAGGAAGCATCATTTGCAAAATAGCTTTCCAGATCGGAATTCTGCTTGAGCAGCTCATCGTAGATGATCTGCGGCAGATCCGAAGTGTCGGCAAACACCTGATCAAAGCGGATCTCTTCTCCCGTCACGGGATCGACATTGATCCCCCTCCAGGAGGTAACGCCGTGCGCTCCCGCGTAATATACGTAATCCGTCACACAGAGGGAAAAGGCTTTCGCGTCGGCCCTCACGGGCTGCGCGATGTGGTTGCGCTCGTAGGGAATGTCCGCACCCGTGGCAAACCAGCTCAGCAGCTCTTCTTCGGAATAATCAAAGAATTGGAGGATGTCCTCTTCTTCCCGCTTGTTAAAACCCTCAAGATAGGCCTGAAGCTTCGGATAGGCCTCCTTCGCCTTGTCGTTGATCTCGATGGTCGTGTATCCGCCGTATGCCATCACGACATCGCCGGAGTGAAATTCGCAGGAATTGCCCCTGTATCCGATCTCGATCGGTACTTCCTTCTCTTCCGGAGCTTCCGTCGGTGTGGGCACCTCTTCTTCTTCCTCTTCTTCCTCTTCGACCGGTTTCTTCTCCTCCGGTTTCTCCGTGGTGCAGGCGCTCAAAACACACGCCGTCGACAGCAAAATGCACAGGATCCTTTTTTTCATGGTTTCCTCCTTTGAAATAAAAACCCGGGTGGCAAAAACCACCTTATTTCGGAAGCATTATACCATATCAGCCCGAAAATCCAAAAACACGTGACAAAAGTCACATGCAAGTCGTTTCTTTTTTCACTACAAAAGGGAATGCCGGGTTCCTATAATGGGTTTATCAGATGAAAACAGCACACTCATTCAAAAAGGAGAACTATTATATGGAAACGATCTTAAGGACAAACGACCTGACCAAGAAGTACGACAGCAAGGTGGTTGTGGACAATCTGAACATCGAGATCAAACAGGGCGAGGTGTTCGGGCTTCTGGGTCCCAACGGCGCCGGAAAGTCCACCACGATGAACATGATCTGCGGGATCGTGAGACCCACCCTCGGTACCGTCGATTTCATGGGAAAGGACTTCCGGAAGAACCGCAGGGAGCTGATCGACAAGCTCGGATACATCCCCCAGGACCTGGCGATCCACGGCAACCTGAAAGCCTGGGAAAACGTCGAGCTCTTCACCTCCCTTTACGGCATCAAAGGCGCGGAGCTCAAAAAGCGGATCGACGAGTCTCTCGAATATGTGGGCCTGCTTGACAGAAGAGGCGATTATGCCAGGACCTTCTCGGGCGGCATGAAACGAAGACTGAACATCGCCTGCGCCATAGGCCATCACCCGAAGCTGCTGATCTTTGACGAACCCACGGTCGGCATCGACCCGCAGTCCAGGAACTTCATTCTGGAAAAGATCCGGGAATCCAACAAAAACGGCGCGACCGTGATCTACACCAGTCACTATATGGAAGAGGTGGAAGCGATCTGCAGCAGGATCGCGATCATGGACAACGGAAAGGTGATCGCAAGCGGGACAAGCGAGGAACTCAAAAAGATCGTGACGGATGATACGGCATCGATCACACTGGAGGAAGTATTCCTCACCCTGACCGGGAAGAAGCTGCGGGACTACGCATGAAGGGAGCGAACGGAGGACAAGATGATACGATATCTGATCAAAAACAACATAAAACTGATGAGCCGGAATCCCATCAACATTATCCTTCTTCTGGTATTTCCGCTCATCGTGATCGCGGTACTGTCGAGCGCATTCGATGATCTGATGAAGAGCTATGAGGAAAGCGACATCATCGCCGGATACATGATCGGCGATGACGCAGTGCCGGAAGAGTTGACCGATGCCTTCACGAAAGCCGCGGAAGAGAATGAGCTGATCCTGCACCGGTATCTGAACGGCGATCCGGAAAAGATCATAAATAACGACGATCTGTGCGGCCTGGTCGTGATCAAAAAGGATTCCTATGTCCTGTACCGCAACGATGACAAAAAGGAATACTCCAAAGTATTTGATTACTTCGTCAATGCTTTCTATGAAAATGCGGCGGCGTCTGTCATCGGGATCGACACAAAGTCCGTGAGCATCACGGCCGAACACCCCGACTTTCTTCCGGCGATCGATTCCGTCGATTACTACGGCATCATCGAGATCGTGTATTTTGCCTGGAACGCGATCATCTGCGGCGCCGCGATATTCGTGAGTGAGAAAAAGAACGGCATCTTCAAGAAGTTTCAGGTTACGAGCATTTCGGAGAGCAAGCTCTATCTGGGCAAGCTGGTCTCCATCGCGGCCGCAGTGGGACCGGGCATGGTCATCACGAGCGCACTCACGGTATTCCTGTTCGGAGTGCACTGGGGAAATCCGCTGCTCTCGATCCTTCTGATCCTGGCATCCACGGCAGCTTCCACGGCATTGGGACTGCTGGTCTATTACCTCTGCGAAAACACCGTGGCAACGATCATCCTGGTATTCACGATCGTCTGGTTCATGGGCTTTTACGGAGGAAGCTTTGAGACTTACATGTTCTCGTCGCATCCGCAGTCTGTCAAGCTGCTCTCACCCGTGTATCATGTGAACAGGGCCCTGGCGGAACTGTCCTGCATGGGTCACAGCGACTATGTTTCGAGCGCACTGCTCTACTGCACTGTTCTCACCATCGCATGTTCCGTACTTGCGATAGCGGTGAATTCGATCAAAAGGAGGGGAAAAGCATGAAGACAATGATCAAAACCAGTTTGAAACTGATCCTGAGGTCTAAGCTGCTCTGGCTTTTCATGATCCTCGCACCGGTACTGTCCGTGGTGATCCTGAAGAGCAAAACAGAGTATACCGCCTTTGCGGAAAGCCCCGAAGAGATTGTGGAGCTGAAGAACGCGGAAGAAAAGATCGCCTATAACAGCGGAAAAGGCGAATACACGGTCAAGGTCTATGATGCCTCGGCCGGCGCCCTTTCCGACAAGCTGCTGAATGAGCTGGTAAGCTCCGGCATGTTCGTCATCTGCAGGGCAAACATCAGCAGCGTGGCGGATGCGGATGCCTTTGTGGCGGAACGCATCAAAACCGACGCGTTCGAAGACAGAATGGGAGCTGCTCTGTACATCCCCTCCGGTTTTGACGAAAAGATCCTGAACGGTGACGCAAACAATGCCGTCCGTGCATATGTCCTGTCCGATGACAAAAGAGAAGACGCTCTCATCGCCGAGATCGATCTGCAGCTTTCAACCATGAGCGGGATCGCAGAGCTTTGCAAGGCATATGGCGCAGACGATCTTGATGCTGCCGGCCTTCTGGAAAAGATCAGGGAGGCGGAAGAAAACATGCCCGAAAAACAGAAGCTGACGGTTGCCGGCGGAGGAAGCAGCCTGCTCACGCACGAACAGAACAACCAGAAGGCAAAGATGGGATATGCCTTCGTATTCATGACGCTGGCATCGGTATTCTGCGGCTTCTTCGTGGCCTACACCTCGATCACGGAGCAGAAGAACGGCGTGCTTACCAGGATCGGTCTTTCCAAAACAAGCATGCTCGAATATTTCGGATCAAAGATCGCGACCGTATTTATCATATCCCTGATGCTTACCGCCGTGGAAGCTGCCTGCTCGTTCACGCTCAACATGGAAGACCTCGGGATGGAAAGAGGCAAATTCATACTGATGATCTTCCTGATGGGCCTGATCTTCAGCGAGATCAGCATGTTCGTCGGAACGATCATGGGAGAGGTGATGAGCGCAAGCATGGCATCCTTCAGCATCTGGATCGTGTCGGCACTGTTGAGCGGCTGTTATTTCCCGATCGAGTATTCCTCCGTGGCGCTTAAGACGCTTTCCTACATGATGCCGCAGAAATGGTTCCTGGACGGCACGGAAAAACTCCTGACAGGTGACAGCGGGGTCCTGACTGTGTTATTATGTGTAACAGCAAGCTATGTTATCGCTACACTGAGTCTCGGAAGCCTGGGGCTGAAGGTCAGAAAATCTTAGAATGGACCATTGCCTTAAAAACAGCTATTTTACGATCATCCGCATGATACTGATGATATCATTCTGCGTATATGCGGTCGGATCGGTCACAAAGGAAGCGGAAGTGTCCGTATGGATGCTTCTGCTTGTTTTGCTGTATGTCTCCGCAGTAGCAACAAAGGAGCTGTTCGAGGGAAAAGCAAGGATCGTGTTTTATGTCGCGGCTTTTGTTCTGTGGGGACTGCTGATGGCATTCTTCGGAAAAGGCTTCATCCTGCCGGGCGTGTTCCTGGGGATGGAAGTATTTCTGGATCTGCGTGTCCGCTACTATCTGTATTTCCTGTTTTATCTCGTGGTGCTCATGCCGGGAGCCGGCGACAAGACCGTTCTCCTGATCATGATCACGATGCTGCTTTCCCTGTATCTGCAGCATGAATTCGTGGTGATCCCCTACCGGGAACAGATGCAGTCCGAGACCGTTACCCAGCAGGGCCTGAAACGCGACATCAGACAGAAAGAATCCGAAGCAAAAGAAGAACACAAAAAGAGCGTACTCATGGCGGAAAACAGGATCCTGGAAGAAAGAGCCTCCCTTTCGCAAACCCTGCACGACAAGCTGGGACACAACATCAACGGCTCGATCTACCAGCTGGAAGCCAGCAAGCTGCTACTGGAAAAGGATCCGGAGAGAGCGAAAGGCATGATCCAGGCCGTGATCGACCAGCTGCGGACCGGCATGGACGAGATCCGCGCGATCCTGCGGAAGGAAAGGCCGGAGAAGAAAAAGCTCGCCCTGCTGCAGCTTCACGAATTGTGTGACGACTGTTCAAACAAAGGCGTGGAAGCCGAGCTTGTCACGGAGGGGGATCTGAGCGTCATATCCGACGAACTGTGGGAAGTAATGCTGGATAACATCTTCGAGGCCGTGACCAATTCCCTGAAGTATTCGGGCTGCCGGCGGATCGACATCGGCATCGTTGTGCTGAACCGCATGATAAAGTGCACGATCAGCGATGACGGCTGCGGCTGTGCCGAGATCAATCCCGGGATGGGTCTGTCCGGGATGCGAAAGCGGATACGGGAAGCGGGAGGGACCATCGATTTCCGCTCCACGCCCGATGCAGAGACGGATGACGGAAGCCTGAGCCCCATCGGTTTCCAAGTGAGCATGCTGCTGCCGATCTGAGGAGGAGACAATGGACAAGATAAAGGTGATCATAGCGGATGACAGCGATTTCGTGCGTGACGGGATGAAGATCATCCTGGACGTGGACGATGAATTTGAAGTGATCGGCTGCGCCGCGAACGGACGGGAAGCCGTGGAACTGGCAAAGAAAAATCCGCCGGATGTATTCCTGATGGACATACAGATGCCCGAAATGGACGGCATAGAGGCCACAAAGCTTGTCGTGGAGCAGAAACTCGGCAAGGTCCTGATCCTCACGACCTTTGACGATGATGAACTGGTCCGGCAGGCTCTGCGGAACGGCGCAAAGGGCTATCTGATCAAAAACCACACACCCGAACACTTAAAGCAGATGATCAAATCCGTTTATAACGGGACCGGTGTCATGGAAGAAGGCCTGCTGGAATCCCTGGCGGCGGACACGGAACCGAAGAGCGGAGAAGCTGCGGCCGGAAGCGGTTTTGATCCGACCGGATATACGGAGCGGGAGCTGGATATCGTCAAGGCCGTGTCGGAAGGCCTTTCCAACAAGGAGATCGCGGAGAAACTCTTCATATCCGAGGGTACCGTGAAGAATTACATCACCACCATCCTGTCGAAGGAAGGGCTTTCTCACAGAACGGCGCTTGCCGTGTACTATCTGACCGGCAGGAAGTAAACCCCGTTTCCGCCCGAAAAGAAATCCCAATCTTCACACAAACCACACATTGGAGTATTATATTCTTTCCGGAGGCGGAAAAATGCAGAGAATACTTATCGTTGATGACGAACCGGACATACAGGAACTGCTTGCGGCATACCTGCAGGATGCAGGATACGAAACCGCAACAGCCGGCGACGGCGTGGAAGCCCTGTCCCTGTTTCAGAAGGAGCAGTTCGACCTGATCCTGCTCGATCTGATGATGCCGAAGATCGACGGTTTCGGCGTCTGCGAACTGATCCGCAAGGAATCGGACATACCGGTCATCATGCTGACCGCGATGAGCGACGAAGCCAACCAGCTGAAGGGCTTCGAGCTGAACATCGATGATTATGTGACAAAACCCTTTTCGATGCCGGTCCTGCTGCAGAAGATCCGCGCGGTGCTGCGGCGCAGCATGGGCGAAAGCTACCGCGGCAGCTGCCTGTGCTACCGCGATCTGACGCTGGATCCGGAGTCCAGGGAAGCAAAGCTTGCCGGGACCGTGCTCGATCTGACACTCAAGGAATTCGAACTTCTTCAGACCTTCATCACCAATCCCGGCAGGGTCTTCACCAGGGAAGTGCTGCTCACAAAGCTCTGGGACTATGATTTCTACGGCGATGAGCGCGTGGTCGACACGCACGTCAAAAATCTGCGCCACAAACTCGGAAATGACTATATCGAAACGGTAAGGGGGGTGGGTTATCGTGTTGCAAAAACGGATGCGTAAAAGCCTTACCGCAAAGATCTTCATCATCACCACGCTGATCCTTCTGGCCGGCGGGATCGTCACCTTTGCCCTGCTGGCCATCGTCACGCCGGATACCTACTCGGTCGTCATCAATGACGAACTCGACAGCCGTGTGAAGGAACTGACGGAAAAGTTCAAGGACGTTCCTCTTTCCGAAAGCGGCCCTCTGCTGGACGAATTCATTCGCGAGAGCGGCACGGAGGCTTTTCTTCTGGACGAAGAAGGAAATTATGTCGAGACGGGATCCCGCCTGGCCATGCGCCTGCCGGATTTCGATGTTGCGGAGGACGATACTCCGGGAGTGCCGGACGAAAACGATGCGGAAAGCAGCGATGATGAACTCACGGAAAACATCTACGAGATCAGCTACACATACGAAAGCGACTCCGATGCAGAAGACGGATTCCTGATGAACGAATCGCTGCTCTCGGTGGAAGTCTTTTTCAAGGACAGCCCGAACCCCTATATCCTCACGATCAGTCCGCACTTCGCATCCGAGAACATGATCGTCAAAGCACTTGCCAAGGTGGCTCCCTGGCTGCTTTTGATCATGCTTGCCTTTTCGCTGCTCTGCTCCTTTGTTTATTCGCGCTACATCACAAAGCCGATCGTGCTTCTAAACGACATCGCCGGAAAGCTCGCAAAGCAGGATTTTGACTGGACCTGCGATGAAAGCCGGCAGGATGAGATCGGGCAGCTCGGGCAGAGCCTGAACACGATGTCGCACAATCTTTCCGGGGCACTGAACGATCTGAAGGCTTCCAACGCTGCCCTGCGCGGCGAAGTGGAACAGGAGCGCGAGCTGGACCGTCAGCGCATGGCCTTTTTCTCGGCGGCTTCCCATGAACTGAAAACACCGGTCACCATACTGAAGGGCCATCTCTCCGGCATGCTCGACGGCATCGAAGCCTACAGCGACAGAGACAAGTACCTGGCGCGCTGCCTGCAGGTCACGGGACGCATGGAAAAACTGATCGGCGAGATCCTGAGCGTTTCGGGGATCGGACGCGGCAGCAACGAGCACGATGAAGAAACATCGAACCTTTCCGCACTCGCGAAGGAACAGTGTGCCCATGTCGCGGAACTTGCGGAAACAAAAGGGCTCGCGATCGAAAGCGAATTTGCGCCGGATCTTAAAGTAAAAGGCGACCGTTCCCTGCTTTCAAAAGCGCTGGGAAATCTTTTGTCAAACGCCGTCTATTATACGCCCGAGGGCGGCTCGATACGGATCAGCACCCATGACGGGGACTCTCATCCGGTGCTCGTGATCGAAAACAGCCCCGCGCACATCTCCGAAGAAGACCTGCCTCATCTTTTCGAGGCGTTTTACCGCGAGGAAAAATCCCGGAACAGGCGCACGGGCGGAAGCGGTCTGGGCCTTTATCTGGTGCGCGTGATCGCGGAGCGCTATGGCGCGGAGTGCCGGATCGAAAACAGCGACAAGGGCGTGCGGGCCACTCTCGTTTTTCCCGTCTTCACACAAAGCACATAAAAAGCACCGATCAATTACAAAGAGCGGGCTTATCCTTGAGATGATCAAAAAAATCAGAAAGGATGAGTTCCAATGCAGATCGAATTAAAAGACTTGAGCCTGACTTACCCCAACGGGAAGAAGGCGCTGAAACACGCAAATCTCAAACTGAACGCACCCGGGATGATCGGCCTTCTGGGCCCGAACGGTGCCGGCAAATCTACCCTCATGAAACTTCTGGTCGCTTCCCTGCTGCCCTCCGAAGGAAGCATATTGCTTGACGGAAAGCCCCTCCGGGAAAAAGAGCGCGAGCTGAAACAAAAGCTTGGCTATCTTCCGCAGGACTTCGGCCTTTTTGACGAGCTGAGCGTCGCACAGTTTCTCGATTACATGGCAGCCCTGAAACAGATCCCCGATCCGAAGAACGCTGTACGCGAGGTGATCGGGCTTGTCAATCTGGAAGAAAAATCCAAAGCAAAGATCCGTACCCTTTCCGGCGGGCAAAGGCAGCGCGTCGGCATCGCCCAGGCACTTCTGGGCACACCCGAGCTGCTCATTTTCGACGAGCCCACGGTGGGCCTCGATCCCGAAGAGCGGATCCGCTTCCGCAATCTGTTCTCCCGCACGGCCGGAGACAGGCTCGTGCTCCTTTCCACCCACATCATCGAGGATGTGCAGTCCGTGTGCGACCACCTCATTGTCATCGATCACGGAATGATCTTTTTCTCGGGCACGCCTTCCGAACTGATCCGCAGCGCCGTGGGACACGTGGGTTCCTTCATTGAGAAGAACGGAAACAGCGCTGACAGCAAGGGACTGCAGGTCACATCCAGGATCAACACCGGTGACGGGATACGCTGCAGGGTCGTGGCCGATCGCCTTCCTGCCGATGCGCGCCCGGAAGAACCGAGCCTCGAGGATGCCTATCTTTACCTGATCTCGCAGGGTACTTTGGAGAAAACGACAGAGTTGCCGGACGACAGCTCTTTGAAGTGCCGGAAAGCCGGCCCGGATGCGGAAAAGGAGGAAGAAAGATGAGAAGCCTTCGCCTGCTTCCCGGGGAATTCATGCGTCTGCTGCGCGGCAGACTGACACAGGCCGTGATGGTTCTCACACTCGTTTCTCCCATCCTCGGGATCTTCTTTTACAAACCCGTGCTCACACAGACCATGCAGTCCGTTTATGTCGCGAATCCCGCGATCGCCGGCGGCCTGGCGGGCTACCTGCTGTTCGGGCTGCTGACGATCCTTGAATGCGGCAGGATCGCAAAGACGCGCGTGAATCTTCTGACGGATTCCCTGATCCCGCCCGAGCTGATGGCTGCTGTCCGTTTTTCCGCCCTTGTGCTTACCGCCCTGCTCACACTTACGGTCACCGCCACCGCATGGCTTCCCATAAGCCGCTGTTTTGTCGGTTCCGTTTTTGCCTTTGAGGATCATTTCGCATCGTATCTGCTCTTCATGGGCACCTCGCTGCTCTTCGGGATGCTGATCGCCGCATCGGCCTATTATGTCAGCGGCAGCACGGAGCTGTCCGTGATCGTTCTGCTCTGCGGAGCAGCCCTGAACCTCACGGCATGGGCAGACAAATGGCAGCTCTGCTTCATCACTCCCATGGTGGATGCGCTGTCGGATGATTTTTCAAACCACAGGGTCTTTCTGTCTGTCGCCTGGATGAAGCTGAGCTGGCTTTTGCTTCTCGGCGGCATCTTCATCCTGTCCGGCCTGTGCATCCGGAAGTACGGCAAAACGCTCGCCGCTTCCTTTCTGCTGGGAGCAAAAAAGCTCGTCAAGCCTGCAGCTGCCCTGCTCCTGCTCGGCTGTGCCGCATTCACATACCTCCGCCAGCCTATGACGGACAATAGCAACGCGGACCTGGATGTGCTCAGTTTCTGCGAGATCCCGTATCTCGAGGATGTGCTCTGCACCGGCCTGGACGCGAAGATCGTGCCTGATGTCGACCGGGGAACGCTTTCGGGAGAGTGTGTGTACCGCTTCCTCAATCTGTCCGGAGAAGAACGGACACTGCTCTTCGGGATCACACCGGGTTACCGCATCCGCAAGGCTCTTGCGAACGGAACGGAAGTGCTCCATGTTCTCGATGATTACCAGGAATTCAACGTACAAAAACTCGAACTCACGATACCCGCCGATGAGGAAACGCAGCTTGTGCTTTCCTACGCCGGCTTTCCGAAAGAGAACCGCAACATAAGTGACCTGCAGGGCGAGCGCGAGATCAGCCGGCGTTATATCTGCCTGGAGAATGCAAACATCGCTCCTGATCTCCTGAACGTCACAACGGATCCCGAAAGCTTTGCGCGCGTCTGTGAGGTGGTCCTGCCCGCATCCATGACCCCGGTCTCCTTCGAGGAAGGCAGGGAAGAGCTTGTAAGCGAAAACCCTGACGGAACAAAGACCTGGCGCTATGAGGGCGATACCGTAAACAGCATCCTTTATGCCGGCGACTACGTGAAGGAAGAAGTGGAGACCGATGCTGGCACCGTCAATTTCTATTACGGCGCAAAACACAAGGCCGTCATGGATGAGATAAAGCTGCGCGATGTGGTAAAAACCGTAATGGATTACTGCACGGAACACTACGGCACGCCCCAGTCCATTTCGGAGGGTTACGTGAAACTGGTCGAGAGCCGCATCGTGCACGGAGGCTATGCCACGCCCGGTGCCAGCCTGATGGATGAGGCCGACTTTACCGCCTTCAATCTGAAAGATCCGTCAAAAGGCGCCGGCGGCAGTGAAGTGATGATACACGAACTGGTCCATCAATGGTGGGGACTGGGGATCATGTTTTCCGACATGTTCTTTGACGAAACGCAGGGTCCCTGGTCTTCCGAAGGACTGACGGTCTATTCTTCCTACCGCATTGCGAAGGAACTGTACGGCGAGGAATATGCGCAAAAGAATTACATTGACCTTTGGAAAGACAATCTGGAATCCTATCAAAAGAACTTTTATATCCGGAACCCGGAATATCTTGACAGACTGTCCGAGGATGAGCGCTCTTCGATCGTCTGCGGTCTGTCGGATCTGCGCAGATACGACGAGATGCCCCTCAAGCTTCTCAAAGCGGAAGAACTGGTCGGCGGCGAGGAAGCGTTCGACGAAATCCTTTACGAATTGTTCAACAGAGAGCTCGATCCGGAAAATCCGTTTCTGACTTATGCCGATTTCCTGGATGCCTGCGGACTCAGAGAGGAGGACCTTGACCTTGAATAGAATATACGCATACGAATGCAGACGACTGCTCTTCAACAAATTCTTCATCGGGCTTGCCGCCCTGATCCTTGTCTACGGACACCAAGTATTGAAAAACGTGACGCTGTTCGGTGTCTCGTTCACGGCTCCGTTCTCGGCTTGGAGTTTCGGGGATTACATCAGCCACATGACGCCGTTTTTGTGGGCAGGTACCCTGTTTTTCCTCGGCTTTTATCACAACCGCGAAGAAAAACGAAGGGCCGGGATCTTTGCGGCTGCGCCGATGAAACCCTTCGTCCATGAGCTGCTGCGCTGTGCCGCTGTGATCAGCGCATCCCTGCTGCTCGTGATCCTCGCCATCCTGCCTGCCCTGCTCTTCTACGGCTTTGTATTCGGCTGCTGCCCTGTCGGGATGACCGCAGCCGTTGCTTCGGTCACGCTGCTTCCTCTCGTGGTCTTTGCCCTGGGAAGCGGACGGCTCCTGGCACATGCGGGACTGCCTTTCCTCTACGCATGGATGATCGTGCCTTTTGTTCTGCGCGCCATCCCTCTGCCCGAGGCACTCGGCCTGCTGAACGGAACGCTCTTTACCGAAAGACCGCTGGAACTGGGCGTTTTGGATCCCGGATTTTCGCTTTCCGCAGGCAGCATCGCAACAGCATGCGCGCTCTTTGTGCTCGGACCGGTGTTTGCACTGGTCAGAGTGCCGGGCAAACGCCAATAAACCCTGATTGTGTTGGAGACCGGGAGGGTAGGAGTAACGCGGCTAACACAAGAGTTCAAATAAAGGGGATGTGTTAGCCGAATGGGCTCGAAGACCGTTTGAATAGGTGGGCCGGGGCTAACACATGTGTTCAAATAAAGGGGATGTGTTAGCCGATAGGTCTCGGAGACCAGGTGAATTGGAGGGCCGGGGCTAACACATGTGTTCGAATAAAAGGGTTGTGTTAGCCGATAGGTCTCGGAGACCAGGTGAATTGGAGAGCCGGGGCTAACACATGTGTTCAAATAAAGGGGATGTGTTAGCCGAATGGGCTTGGCAACCGAGTGAATAGGAGAACTCCGGCTAACACAAGTGTCCAAAAAAAGGGGGGTGTTAGCCGTAAGGCCTCGGAGTAAAACGGCATAGCCTGCATTGCTGCAAACTATGCCGTATTCTGTTGGGATATAAATCCTTTCGTGAGTCGTCCTAATGAATAAGAAGGGTTGTAAACAAAGGTTTTTCCCGTTTACTGCTGCTTTTCCAACGCCTGATAACGCATTGCCATGATCGATCCACGGCCGACGACCGGCGCCTGCCGCAGGTCGTCCACAGAATATAACATGTTCAGGGTAGCACCGAAATCCCTCATACTTCCTTTGGAATCTCCCATATCATTGGATTCCTTGATGCTCTTGACCACCATGCTCAGAGCCAGTCCGATCCCCAGCGCCAGTCCGCACAAGATCCCTACAAATGCCCAAAATCCCATGTTTAATCACCTGCCCTTTCTCTGACAAACCTGCTGGTCGTTTTGGAGCTAGTCAGCCCGATGCTGACCATCATCGCTTTGTATCTCTTTATGGCACCTGTCCATGTGCCCCAGATCCCGAGGCCGATCGCCCCAAAATACGCACCGATCACTCTGCCGTCATCCGCATGTTTCATGACCAATGGAGTCAGGAAGGCCCCCGCCAGAACAAAAATGACACAGAAAAGTGCGGCCAGAGCGGCAAACGTGAAATATGCCTTCTTCTTCACGAAGGGCACGGCTCCGACCATTTTTCCGGTCTGCCCGTTTACCATGATGGTATAGGGCATGCCCTCGTAACGGAAGGTCAGAAACCATACCGGAAGCAAGGCATATTCCCGTTTCATGATATGATGCTCGGGAGAACAGTTCACCAGTTTTGGATCACTGTGACGCACCGTGCTTTTCACGTTATCGTCAAACAGCTCCTTGGCGCGCCGGAAAGCCAATCCGTCCAGATCAGCCGTTCCCATGTCGAAACGGTCGGAATAAAAGCCGGAGAGATAGGCCGGGTCAAATGCCTGCAATTCATTCATGTTATATGGTTCGAGGCGCTGCGAGGAATCGTCGTTCAGGTTTTTGGAGGCATCCAGGGTCATCCTCTTAAACTGGCAGTCCGCGCGCCGTTCCGCATACCTGGTCACGCTGCTTTTTCCTCTCTTGACTGTGTATTTCCAGCACTGGTCATCCCCGTAATACATATCATAAAGCCAGAAAGGGATGTAAATGCCCCGGAGCTTGTCCACCTTGAAGTTCTTGATCTCTTCGGGGATATAGCTGCCCTGGGAGAGCCTGCTGCGGATCATCGCTTCCGCCTGCTCCCTCGTGATCCGGAAGGGTATCAGATAATCCGGCTGCAGATAGTCCTCCACCCGGTCCATCACGACCGTGGCCTGTCCGCAGTATATGCAGAACGATGAGCTCTCCACACCGTTCACGGCCAGCTCCGCACCGCATGCATTGCAGTGCAGGATCTTCATCTGGATGGTCGCATGTGCCCTTTCGGCCTGCATTTGCTGCCGGGCCTGCGCTTCCGCATAAATGCTTTCCTGCGTGGGGGGCTCGGCCGAAAATGTCGGGGTTCCGATGTTTCCTACCCCTTCATACAGACCGGTCCTTCCGAGCATCGCGTTCAGTTCTTCCACGGTGTGCTTGGAACCGCAATAAACGCAGTACATCTTTTGTTCGGACGGTGAAAATTCCATTGTGTTGCCGCATCCCGGGCAACGGTAATTCATTTGCATCCTTTTTCTCCCTGTGGGCGCTTCCGGAAATCTGATCCGGATCATGCTTTTAACTTGATGTATCTATTCTACCCGAAAGCGCACATGGTTTTCAAGATACCAAACATTACGTTTTTGCTACTGTTGGTTGACAGGGGGGATGTGGTAGCTGAGGGGCCTTGGAGAGCGGAAGAAAAGGAGGCCCCTGGCTAACACAAGAGTCTAAAAGAGCGAGATGTGTTAGCCGAAAGACCCCGGAGATTGGGAGATTAAGATGACACCGACTAACACAAGAGTCTAAAAGAGGGGGATGTGTTAGCCGAAAGACCCCGGAGATTGGGAGATTAAGATGACACCGACTAACACAAGAGTCTAAAGGAGGGGGATGTGTTAGCCGATCGGCCTTGGAAACCAGGAGAATTGAAGAAAACTGGCTAACACATGAGTTCAAAAAAGGAGGGATGTGGTAGCCAAGAGGCCGTGGAAACCAGGAGAATAGTAGGCCCCTGGCTAACACAAGAGTCTAAATGAGCGAGATGTGTTAGCCAAAGGGTCCCGGAGATTGAAGGATTTTTTCAGTTTATCTTCACACTCTGCCCGCTCTGTCCGAGGAAGACGATGTAGCCGCCGACCGGAAGATTGATCTCCTCACCGGCATCGATGTAGTGCGTGGTGTACACCGGCTCGAAGAACTTGTTATACGCATAGATCACCACATCATCCGGGCAGTCGGCCATGATCACCTCATAGGCCATCTCCTCGCTGACCCGGTACCAGGAAGCCCTGTCACTTGTCAGCGGGATCTCCTTTATGTCCGAAGTGAACTCCGGCACCGCTGCAAGGGATACACATTCATTACCGAAGGTTGCTTCAACCGTGCCTTCCTTCGTCACGTGAAGATCGATCTGATCCCTGCTTGAAGTACAGGGCAGGGTCTGGAAGGCGACCGCCGTCTGCTCATCTTTTATCTTCAGCAGGCGGCTTCCCAGTCCTGTTCCGATCAGGACATAGCCGGGCAGCTCTTCGGGCATCTTCATGAACACAAAGGGCGCATCATATACGGTCGAAGAATAACGATTGTTGCATACGGCCATGGGATGCGCGCATCGTGCTTCCCATGCGGCCTGCACTTTTTCGCTCAGCGGATTCGCCTCCACACGCTCGGCTATGTATTGCTTATCCATGTACGAACCCATTTCAGCCTTCTCCGCATACTGCTCAGAGGCAATATATACTCCACCGTCCTCCTGTTCTTTGAAATAAAGCACTCTCTGATCCTTCCGGGGCACGCCGCTTTCGCTCACCTCCACGAAACCGCCGCAATCGGCGTATCGGAAACAGGTCTGCGAAATCCTTCCGTCAAAGGTTGCGACTTCCACGAGCATCGTGCCCTGATCCGGAAAGCTCAGCTTTGCAAGACCGATCGCCGTGGAATCGTTAAAACTGTAGTATCCCGCATACTGTTTGATCTCTTCGGGCATCGCATCCGTAATATGGATCTCTCCGGGCTCAAGATCCCGGACGCTTTTCCCCTGCTCCTCCAGCGCCGCATCCAGCAAGGCTTCACACATAAGGCCGCATAACTGGCTGCCGCCGCCGCTTGACAAAACCGCCACGCTGATCTTTTCGTCCGGGGCTACCATTAAATGCGAATGCATGGTCCCCACATCGCCGCCCTTGCCGACTACCTGCACGCCTTCGCGCTCATACTTAAGGGATTCGACATAGTCCCAGCCCAGACCGCAGCCGTCCAGATATGCGTCATCGGAATCCGTCCAGCATTCCTTCATTTCATCGGAAAGTCCCGAACTGATCAGGCTGTTGCTGCCGGTAAAGAAGGAGCTTCCGAACAATGCCGTGTCGGATGCCGTTGCACAGATGCCGCCCGAGCCGAAATCCATGCAATATTCGTAATCATTCGGAAGGCCGCCCACGTATATCGGAACCAGATCCCCCAGCCTGTCGGCATTTTCCGCCGTTCCGGTGTGGCTCAGGCCGATGGAAGCCGCAAGTTCATTCGTAATGTAATCGGTAAAGCTCATGCCGCTGACGTTCCTTACGATGATCTGCAGCAGACCGAAGCCGTCGTTGCAGTATGCCGCATATTCTCCGGGATCCGCCTTCAGCCTCTGCTTTGACAGGTTTTCCAGCAGAACGCCTTCCGCATCCACATCATGCTCCGCATACAGTGATTCATTGAGAAGCGTCGTTCCCAGGATGCCCGAAGTGTGGTTCATCAGCATCCTGACCGTGATATCCTTATATCTCGGATCCGCCATCTTAAAGTCCGGGATGTATTCCGTGACCGGCACATCGAGGTCCACCAGTCCGCGGTCAACAAGCTGCATGACTGCTGCCGTAGCGTACACCTTGCTGACGGAAGCGAGGCAGTAGACGCGCTCCCCCTCCGCATCCTGCGGGGCGGCTCCGTCCTGTGCCGGGGCAGGGGCTTCCCGCACAATAGTATCTGCCGCGTTTCCCTGCATTGCCCCCGCGCCGCCTGCCACAGCGGCTGCGCCTAACAAGATCGCCATTGTTCCCATGATCGCTTTTTTCATGTCTTTCTCCTCTTATTCCGTCATCAGTTCCGTTACCGACACCTGCCGTATCTTTCCGGCCGCAAGGTATGTCACGATGTAGCAGAAGATCACAAGCACGATCGCCGTGATGACCAGTACCGCCACATTCGCATCGTTCGCAATGCCGAAGCCCACCAGCCAGAAGCTCTTGTATAGCCACGAGCCGAACACTGCCGCGATCGCAGCCGCTGTCACGGTCACCGGCAGGATCGAGATCGCAAGCTGCTTCATCAGATCCTTGGAAGAATATCCCATGCTCTTCATGATGCCCAGTTCTTTTCTCTGTCTTCTGACATTCGATGCCGCGATGATCGCAAGGATGGCCGCCACGACGACCGATACGAATATCGCTCCGCCGATGCAGAAAACCATGAACAGCTTCTCGATCGGCTCGATCTGTACCTTGGCAAGTTCGAGATAGGAATTCATCTCGCGGATGACAAAGCCGCTGCTTCTTCCGGAGATCACTTTATCGCCGATCACGATGGAATAGTCGATTTCGCTCACTCCGTAATTCGTGATCATCGTTGCCATCTTTTCATCCGCAATGGCTCGGATCCTCTGCTCCGGATCATCCGCTTCGGCCGCTTTCTCCGCCCTGTCTTTGGCGCTGGCACCATACTTTTCCGTAACACTTCTTTCAAAACCGGCCCTTTCCACACCATCCTCAAGGTAGACCTCGACCGTGTCGGGACGTGCATCCGGGACACAGCGCAGGTATGCTTTTGCGCTCATGTAGATGTTATACTTGTTGTTGGCCAATTCCGGGATGATGCCCGTGATGATCAGGCTCTTTCTCGTTCCTTTTCCTTCGACCGTGATGCTGTCGCCCACATGCAGATCACAATCTTTGCTTCTTCTCAGGGATATCGCCACTTCGTTATCTTCCACGGGAAATCTGCCTTCGGACAGAAAGATATTCTCGGTCTCGTCAAAATCGTCGTATACGACCACATCTGTGGACCTGTCATTTCCTTCTACCGTCAGATACTCCCAATTATAGGTGACCAGGGTCTTCCGGACGCCGGGGAAGCTTTTGATCTCATCCGCAAAGGCATAGGCATCCACGCCGTCGAGAAGGATGATCCTTTCATCC
The DNA here is from genome assembly GCA_024696005.1 of Lachnospiraceae bacterium. Lineage (GTDB taxonomy): Bacteria > Bacillota > Clostridia > Lachnospirales > Lachnospiraceae > NK4A136. The sequence continues at coordinate 54,387 of JAILHF010000014.1, forward strand.
GCTATTTCCATTCCCATTACGCCTATGATCGTTCCCGTGCCTCCCCGGAAGAAATCCCAGCCGCTTGTGCTGAACATCAGCGCTGTTCCCGCAAGCACGACGCACAGCCCCGTTCCGACATTCGTTCTCATGTTCCGGAAGAAACTCTTGAAAGCAAGCGTGACATTGATGTTCTTTCCTGCCTTTGCAAGCGGGAGGATGTTCCTGCCGAAGTGGTGCGTCCGGATCCCTTTGCGAAAAGCGATCACAGGCGGATATTTCCGGATCTCCCGGGCCTTGAACAGGGCGAAAAGTGTGGTCAGTGCAACAACTGCCGCTGCCGTTGCCAGTATCTTTGCATAGTCGGGCGCTCTGTGCAGGATGCGCCCCATCAGACCTCCGATGAACGAGTCCATGGCAGGGGAAAGGACGCAGGCGCCCACGCCGCCCAGGATCGAACCTGTCCCCGCAGTGATCACGTACTCGAGGATATAGGACAGCGATATCTCCCGGGATCTGTAGCCCAAAGCTTCCAGAACGCCGATCTGCTGCATCTGGTCCTCAATGTCGTTGCTGATCTTGTGACGGATCAGGAAAACGGATGCTGCCATCGTTATACCTGCCATGATCATTGCAAAGCACATGAAGAGCTGACAGTAACTGGTCTCATTACCCTCCTCTGCCCGTTTTGATGCAATGTTCATGTCCGATTTCAGGTTCTCGGAGGATCTCTCTTCACACATTTCCACATAGGCGTCCGGATCGAAATCTTCCCCGCCGTCAAATGCCAGGCAGGTGTACTCATCAAACAGGCCGTGCAAAAGCTCATAATCCCGCTCGCTTACGATGAGCTTGTATCCGTATCCGGAATTGTTTCCGAGACCGCACTCAAAAACACCTGCCACAACAAAAGGATAATCTCTTCCGCCGATGACCAGCGTGAACGCATCCCCGGGCTCATAGCCGCCGCTCAGGTAAACGCCCGTGGGGATCCAGACCGGATGTGCCAGGCTGCTGATCTCATCCTCCGCCAGGTTTTTCAGGATGACAAAATCCTCGGTCCTGCGTTCCGCCTCTTCCGTCATGAAAGAGAAATGGTACGCGATCTTCTCCCCGTCCCCGCGCACGGCATTGATGTTCAGGCCGAAGAGCAGGTTAAACTTCTCGATCTCTTTGATCCCGTACTCTTCTTCCAGGATATCCCGGTACAGCGATCTGTAGACCTTCTCTTTGAATTCCATGTAATACTCACAGCTGCCGGTCGCGCGGAAGCACTCGTCAAAGACCCTGTTCATGCTGAGGATGTTCGTCAGTGCCGTCCCGAGAAGCATGACTGTGACCAGCGTCAGAAAAACGATCGCTGCCGCTTCTCTTTTGTTCTTTCTTAAATTGAAAAGGGATAATCTGAGTATCTTCATCCGTATCACCATCCCATCTCATCGAGAAAGCTCTGGAGGCCGCTTCTTCTCGACTTGCTGCCATTACCGTCATACGGATCCATCCGGTATTCGCCGGCTACACTGCCGTCCCGCAAAAACAGGACTCTTGTGCCGCGCAGCGCCGTTTTCAGATCGTGTGTCACCATCACGATGCTCTGGCCGTTTTTATGGATCTCCGTGAAGATATCGAGCACATCCTTGCCGGAGGCCGAATTCAGCTGCCCCGTGGGCTCATCCGCAAACAGGATCTTCGGATCGTTGATCACGGCCCGCACGATGCCTGCGCGCTGGGCTTCCCCGCCGGAGAGCTGGTTCGGAAACTTGTTCCACATCTCCTCGGAAAGGCCTACCTTTTTCAGCAGCTCCTGCGCTTTTTTCACAAGCTCCGGTGAATTCTTCTGCACGATCAGCGCGCCGGTCAGCACGTTGTCGAGTATGGTCTGGTTTTCCAGCAGATAGATGCTCTGGAAGACAAAGCCGCAGTTTCCGCGCCGGAACACTGCCAGCTCGTCATTCGAAAGATCCTGGATCTCTTTGTCGGCAAAGAATACCTTTCCCATGGAAGGCTTGTCCATGCCGGAGAGTGCATAAAGAAGCGTGGATTTTCCGGAACCGGAAGCTCCCATGATGATCGTGAAGTCGCCTTCGAGGATCTCCAGATCCAGATTTTTGATCACGTGCTGCTGCAGGCCGCCGTTGGAGAAAGACTTGCAGAGTTTTTCGGTTCGTAAGATTGAAGAAGCCATATCTAATACCCCTTTCTGTTCTCAGCTTAAGGGCATTATATATGACTGCAGAAAAAACATCCTTAAAACGATGTTGTAAAAATGTTAAATAGTTATTAAATGCTCAGGCCAGGGGAATGATCAGCGTGACCGCAAGGCCTTCCCCGGGGCATTCCGCGATCAGGTCGCCTTTCATGCGCTGCATCAGCGTCTTTGCAATGTACAGGCCCAGGCCATGCCCGTCCTTTTCGCTGCTCTCCCAGTCTTTCCCGCGGTAGAACTTGTTGGTGATCAGATCGAGCTCGCCGGAGGGCACGCCGGGACCGTGGTCGACGATCCGCATCTCCAGATAGCGCTCTGCCAGCCGGAAATCGACATCGATCTTTGTATTTGCGTACTTATAGGAATTGGAGAGGATATTGCCGATCACCTGCGACATGCGTTTCGGATCCGCACTGATAATGACGGAAGGGATTTCCCCAATTGCGGCAAGACCCCTGTCATCAAAGCTCTTTACGATGTCTCCCAGCATTGCTGCATTCTCGTCCTTTACGTTTACCTTGAACTCGCCCAGATCATCCAGGGTCGAGGTGAAGAGATCGCTCACCAGGGTATCGATCTGTCCGGCCTTGTTCAGGATGCCCTCCGCATCCGCGTTCAGCTGCTTCATCTCGTCGCCGGTGAATGTGAAATCCGTGGCCTGCGCATCCCGGGCGCTTTCCGTTTTAACGGACAGACGCATCTGCATCAGCTCGGCCGTCAGCTTGATGCCGGTCACCGGGGTTTTCAGGTCGTGGCTCAAAGATGCCACCAGCTCGCGCTCCTTTTTCTGAAGCTCCAGCTCCCTGCTTTTCGTCGCGGCCAGTTCTTCGCGCATGATGTCGAAGCTCTCCGTAAAGGCCCCGAACAGATTGCTCCTGTCCATTTCCAGGGGCTCGTTCAGCTCTCCCTGTGCCACCTTTGCGGCAAAATCCTTGAGCTTCTGAAACGGCCGGACGATGTTGTTCCGAACGTGGATGCCATAGGCGGTCATCGCGACCAGCAGCAGTGCATAAAAGATGACGAGTGCCGTCGTAAGTTTCCTCACGAGGGAGCGGTAGCTGTCCGTTCCGTCATCCGGCATGATCACGAGCCCCCAGGTTTTGTTCCCGTCTTCCAGAAAGCGATAGGGATAGCGGTTTTGGATGGCTTTTTCGATGGTGATGTCTGTTGCCTTGTCGGAATGGGAATAGAGCAGCCTGTTTTCCCGGTCAACGATCACAAAAGCCGCATCATAGCCCGCATTGTCAAACGCGGACAGATCGTCCTTGTGTTCTTCGGCATAGGCGGCGATGCGGTTGAGCGTGACGATGTTTTCCCCGGACACGCCGAAAGACGCGGCATCCGTTCGGTTTGCGATGATGACGAAAGCCAGAAGAGCGATCCCCAGAAGGATTGCCGTAATGAAAAACATCCGGATGTAAGACTTCATCTTTTTTCTTCTACCATGTAGCCGACCCCGTATGCCGTCTTGATGATGGCGGGATTTTTCGGATCGGCCTCGATCTTTTCGCGGATATGCCGGATGTGCACGGTTATGGTCCCGTCGCAGGTGTTTTCATCCCTCCAGACATTGTCCAGAAGCTCGTCCCTGGTGATGACCCTGCCGGCGTTTTCCAGAAGATAGAGCAGCAGCTTGTATTCCATTGCCCTAAGCTCTTCCTGTTTTCCGTGGTCGATCAGCTTGTGCGTTGCCGTATCCAGATACAGATCTTTTCTTATAAGGATCCTGCCGTCCGCCGGATCGGCTTTCGTTTTTTCCTTCCCGTCGGAAGCTGCGCTTCTTGCCGCTTCCCGGGCTTTTTCGTAGCGGTCCAGCACGGCCTTCACCTTTGCGAGAAGAATGTTCAACGTGTAGGGCTTCTTGATGTAATCGTCACCGCCGATGTTCAGCGCGATCAGGACATCATCGTCGCTGGTGCGCGCGCTGATGAAGAGGATGGGCATGTCGTAGCTTTCACGGATCTTTTTGCACAGGTCAAAGCCGGACTTATCGCCGAGATTGATGTCCAGAAGCAGCAGGGAGACCTCCTGCCGGTCCAGAAACTCCTCCGCCGCTTCATAGCTCGTGACATAGGCCGTCTTTACGCCCACGATGTTGAAATACTCCGCGGTGGAGCGGGCGATGAGCTCGTCATCATCGATCATCAGTACTTTTATCTGCTCAGCAGCGTCCATGGGATCAACAACCTCTCTTACCGGTATTTCTTCTCCGGATGCTTTTCATAATACTCGTTCTTGTCGGAATACATGTTCTCGTCCGCAATGCGCATTGCGGCACGGATATCCTCGTTTTTGTCCGCAAAGTGATAGCCGAAGGCAAAATGCACATCCTTGCTGATGGTCTCGTTGATCTGCCCGGTCCGCTCCTTAAGCTCTTCTTCCGTCAGGCCGGATACGATCATCATGAATTCATCCCCGCCGGCTCGGTAGACATCGCATTCACAGAAGGCCTGGCAGAGGCTCGCCCAGACATGCCGAGCGGTACATGAAATCCTCGAAATTCTTGTCCTGCGGCAGGGAATGATAATAGGGCGAATTCGCTTCAAACGGCCGGTGAAATACCTTCTCCGCGTCCTCCCTGTGTGCCCGGTTTGCCGATGCTATGCGGATGTTGCCGTAAGCGCCGTCCGGATACTTTTCCACGGAGATCACGCAGCTTCTGCTCTTATATCCTTCTACCAGCTTGTCAAAATCCATGTCATGCACCTTCCTTCTAATATGTAATGATAACACAGGAAATCCCATTTTTCAAAACGGAACCCGGCCGTTTTGACAATATAATAAGAAAGAATTGATATTTTCTTCAAATATGGTAAAATGGGCAACGTGGTGTCACCAATACGGGATTGGTGAGGATGTGATCCGGGAGGGAACAATTTTGAAAAAAAGACTGTTAATGCTCGCACTTATCGGTGCACTGGGCTGCACTGCGCTTGCCGGCTGCGGCAAGGAGGAGGAGCCTTCTTCCAAGGAAAAGCAGGAGAAGGACAAAGACGAGGACGAGGACGAAGAAAAGGACGCAAAAGACAAGGACAAAGAAGAAGATCCGGAAGATGACGGCCCCGTTGAAGTGGACGAAGAGGATTACGATGCCATTTTCCAGCCCTTGCTCGGAGAATGGGTATATGCGGACGATGACATGGATCCCATGTACCTTACGGTCACTTCCGAGAATGGCAGCTATTATTACGAACTGGAGGACATGACGCTCCTCGGTTCCTCCAAGGGCACGGTGGACCTGTTCAGCGAGGAGCATCCCGACGGCAGCGTTTCCCTCTGGTACAGATTTGTCGATGAGGACGGAAACGAATGGGCATCCTTCCCCGTTGACGAGGATGATCCCTATCCGAACGACATCTATTCCGATCAGGACGGCGCATGGCATTTCATGCGTTCCGCTTCCGAAGCACAGCAGACGGAGCCGGGCGGTCTGGGTGATGTGCAGGGCTACTTCTTTGTCGGCAGCTGGGAGTGCGAAGGCTATACGATGGATGTCTTTGATAACGGGGACGACAGCTACTTTGTGTCGATCGAAAGCCCCGAGATCGATGATGAGTATTGCCTGTGGGAGTACATCTGCAACTTTGATGAAGAAAACGGCTTCCTTTTCAGCGATAACGGCGAGCTGACCCGCATTGAGATGGCAAACGGCGAAGTAAGTTCCAAGCATTCGGAATACGCCAACGGTTCGGTGAACTTCTACTTCGAAAACGGCGGTATCGTCTGGGCCGATCATGAGGATCCAACCCATCAGCTGCTGGTCTTCGAGTATGTTGATTAATCAGCTGCTTTCGCTTTTGGACGGATACAATAAAAACTTTACATAAGGAGGATATCATGACAAAGAATTATTTCGACCTCACGGGACAGACGGCGATCGTTACCGGTGCTTCCGGCGGCCTCGGCGTCCAGATGGCCGAAGCACTGGCAAACCAGGGCTGCAATATCGTCTGCATGGCCCGCAGAAAAGAAAAAGTGGATGAAGTCGCTGCCGCGATCAGCAAGGAATACGGCGTGAAAGCAGCCGGGATCCGCTGCGACATCACAGACAGCGAAAATGTTGACAGCGCCGTTGCAGAGGTTCTGAAAGAATTCGGCCGCATTGACATCCTGGTAAATAACGCCGGTACCGGCGCTGTTGCACCCGCCGAAGATGTTACGGATGAGCAGTTCGACAACGAGATGCAGATCGATCTCTTCGGAAGCTTCAAGATGGCACGTGCCGCTGCAAAGCAGGCCATGATCCCCACAAATTACGGGCGCATCATCAACATTTCTTCCATGTACGGCATGGTCGGAAACAAGATCTGCGGTTCCGCTCCCTACCACGCGGCAAAGGGCGGCGTCGTAAACCTGACCCGTGCGCTTGCAGCGGAGTGGGGCAAATACGGCATCACCGTGAACGCGATCTGCCCGGGCTATTTCTACACCCCGCTCACGCAGGAAACGCTGGATTCCGATTTCTTCCAGGCCAACGCCAAGACGATGATCCCGCTGGAGCGCTACGGAAAAGAAGGCGAGCTGGATTCCGCCACGCTCTTCCTGGCTTCGCCCGCTTCGTCCTATGTCACGGGTGCCATCCTTCCCGTGGACGGCGGCTATACCTGCATGTAAGATCGCTATCCGTTTCTATGCATGACAAAACACCGGTGCTTGATCTGCACCGGTGTTTTCTTTGACCTTCTGTCGGATATTCAAAACCGGAAGTCTCTTCTGTTCGAGGATCTGATCTCGTTTATGTTCTCTGTTGCAATCTCCCTGACCTTATCCGAAGGAATGCGCTTGAGTTCCTCTTCGATCATTTTATATCCTGTCTCCTTAGTCTCCGGAGATGCATAATCCTCCAGATACTCCGCCAGCGTCATCAGTGCATTGGGATGGCAGCAATTGAGGATCTGTCCGTTCTTGCACAGACTCATGAAACGGTCTCCCGTCCTTCCTTCACGATAACACGCCGTGCAGAATGACGGAATGTGTCCGGTATCCATCAGCCAATGAACCACTTCGTCAAGTGTCCTCTGGTCGGAGACATCAAACTGCTCCGTATCATGCGGTCTTTCCGGCTCGGTATATCCTCCTACAGATGTGCGCGATGCTCCGCTTACCTGTGAGATCCCGACCTGCAGAAGCCGTTTCCGGACCTCTTCGGATTCACGTGTGGAAACGATCATTCCCGTGTAAGGAACAGCCAGCCTGATACACGCCGCAATCTTTGTAAATGTCTCGTCATCGATACCATTGTCAAACATTTCGGGATCGATATCGTCCGCTTTCTTTACCCTGGGAACACTGATGGTATGAGGCCCTACACCATGCACTGCTTCCAGATGCTCCGCGTGCATGATCAGTCCGGCAAACTCGTACTTATACAGTTCCAGACCAAACAGAACACCCAGGCCGACATCATCAATGCCGCCCTCCATTGCACGATCCATCGCTTCGGTGTGGTAATCATAATCATGCTTGGGTCCGGTGGGATGAAGCTTCAGATAGCTCTCCTTGTGATATGTCTCCTGGAAAAGAATATAGGTGCCGATGCCGGCATCCTTCAACTTCCGGTAGTTTTCCACGGTCGTAGCAGCAATATTCACATTCACGCGCCTGATGTCGCCGTTTTTATGATGAACATCATAAATGGTCCTGATGCAGTCAAGTATGTATTCGATGGGATTATTCACCGGATCCTCACCTGCCTCGATCGCCAATCGCTTATGCCCCATATCCTGGAGTGCGATGACCTCGGCCCTGACTTCCTCCTGTGTCAGTTTTTTTCTCGCAATGTGCTTGTTTTTCATATGATACGGACAGTAAAGACATCCGTTCACACAGTAATTTGACAGATACAGGGGCGCAAAGAGTACGATACGGTTGCCGTAAAACGCAAGTTTGATCTCTTCGGCAATTTCATACATGCGTTGTATCTTCTCGGGGATCTCACATGCCAAAAGGACAGAGGCCTCTCTGTGTGTCAAACCGGCGCATGTGCAGCCGTTTCCCTTTTTCACAGGCCGGGCCTTTTCCAGTATCCGGTCGATCAGTTCAACGTTGTTCCTGTTTTCCTCCGCGTACGCCAGCGTCGCACGGATCTCCTCATCGTTAATGAATTCGTCTGCTTTTAATGATCGCGGATCATATTTTGTCATGATGTTTTTCTCCTTTTCCAAAGTTGTAATGACCCTTTATCGCTATACGCTTACCTTTTTTGTGCGCTTTCTCAGATGCTCCGGTGAATCACCCCTGTCCGTGACCAGATGATATCCCACCGAACTCATCCGGGCCTCCAGGCATTGCAGGCACTGGGCCGATTCCTCACCGGTACAGATCTTATTGTCATAGAGTTCATATTTTTTTCGGACCTCTACAGGCGAGAGATTCGGCATGACCACATTTGCTCCGGCCAATATTCCTTTCTCACGTCCGTTCGGATCCAACGTTCCGAGCGCCGTTGTCGCCGGCAGAAGTACCTCCGGCAGGATCAGGCGGATCACCGACAGAAGAAACAGGGTACATTCAACCGTCCCGGGCTTCTCTCCGCCAAACGGCGTTTCATGATGCGGTATAAAAGGACCGATCCCACACATGTCCGGCCGGAACATTTCGATGAATTTCAGATCCTTTGCCAGCGTTTCATTTGTCTGAAACGGTGACCCGACCATGAATCCGCAACCGACCTGGTATCCGATCTCCTTAAGATCAGTCAGACACCGCATCCGGTTTTCAAATGACATTTCCTTCGGGTGGAGCTTCGAATAATGCTCCGCATCAGCCGTTTCATGCCGCAGCAGGTAGCGGTCCGCACCCGCATCGCAGAGTTTTTGATAAGACTCTCTGCTCCGTTCTCCCAGGGAAAGCGTCACGGCACAATCAGGGTGTACGCGTTTTATCTCCGACACGATCTCACACAAAACATCATCGGCATAATAAGGATCCTCGCCGCCCTGCAGCACAAAGGTCCTGAACCCCAATCCGTATCCCTCATCCGCACAGGAAAGGATCTCCTCTTTTGTGAGTCGGTAGCGATCCGCCTTCCGGTTATCTCTTCGTATCCCGCAGTACAGACAATTATTTCTGCAAATGCTGCTGATCTCGATCAATCCGCGGATGTAGACCGCATCACCGAAAACCGCTTTGCGTTTTTTTACCGCCAGTTCGGCAAGAAGCTCCGATGCCTCCTCATCCCTGTCCCGGATCAGTTTGGCGTATTCTGCTTCCGAAAGTCTTCCCTCGCGATCCAGACGGTATATCCGTTCTTTTTCTCTTGATTCCATTTATCTGTTACTTCTCGATTTTTCAGTGCAATAAATCATGAAGATGCGGGAACAATCTCAAACTTCGCTCCAGTATCCCTGTCATGAATGCGATCGCGATCCCGTAGTTTGTAAACGGTACATTCTGTTCGATCGCGGCATTCATCCGTTCCAAAACCGCATTTTCCGTCAGCATGCATCCTCCGCAATGGATCACGAGTTTATAAGCTGACAGAACCTCCGGAAACTCATTTCCCGAACTCGTTTCGATGATCAGATCTTTTCCTGTATGCTCCTTTAGCCAGCGCGGGATCTTTACTGTCCCGATATCGTTACACTGACGGTGATGTGTACAGCCCTCAGCCAGCAGAACCTTATCACCGTCCCGAAGATCCTTTACTGCGCTGATCCCTTTTACTGCTGTTTCAAGAAATCCCTTATATCGCGCCATGAGGATAGAGAACGAAGTAAGCGGTATCTCATCCGGAACAACAGCGCTGACACGCTTAAACGCTTGACTGTCGGTAATAACGATAGCCGGCCTGATCCCGTGCTTTTTTATGACTGTCTCAAGTTCCGTATCACGACAGACAACGGGTATCGCACCGCGATCCATCAGATCACGTATGGTCAGCTGCTGGGGAAGGATCAGCCTTCCTTTGGGAGCCGATTCATCGATCGGACAGACCAGAATGCACAGGTCTTCCGGTCTGACCAGATCCCCGGCAAGTTTTTTTTCGGTTTTATCCGGGATAAGACGTGCCAGTTTGTCTTTGAGTTCGTTTATGCCCTCTCCGGTATGTGCACTGACCCGGATACTCTCGAATCCGTCTGCTGCTTCTTCAACAATATTTCCGGCCTTTTCGCTTTTATTATACACGATCAGCCCGGGGATCTTCCGCTCTTTGATCAGCTTCAGGAGTTCATGATCCGTGTCAGAGGGCCCCTCTTTCGCATCGATTACCAACACGGCAATATCACAGGTTCGCAGGATCTCGCGGCTTTTCTTTACACGTTCCGTTCCCAGCTTCCCTTCGTCGTCAAAACCCGGCGTATCGATGATAACGACCGGTCCTAACGGCAATAATTCCATCGCCTTTTTGACCGGATCGGTGGTAGTTCCCTTCACATCCGATACCACTGCCAGTTCCTGACCGGTCACCGCATTGACCAGGCTGGATTTTCCTGCATTTCTTGCTCCGAAAAAACCGATATGTGTCCGTTCGCCGGACGGTGTTTCGTTTAAGCTCATTTTCCCTCCTGCCTGTGTCCGATCCATGATTCCACGGACCAAACCCGTGCTGCGTCATATGCTCATCAAACAAACGAAATATTATATCGGCAATATTATAATATCCTGCATTTTACTCTTCAAGCAGATTCTTAAACTATTCAAAAGGAACTTATGTACAGGAATGTCTTTGTTCCTGTAGCCTTTCCTTTACATATATTTTTATTACCTAACAAGTTATAAACTACATTCCCCGCAATGTCAAACGTGTTTTCTCTGACGCTCTTTTTCTCATTCCGATCTCCTTTGCAAAACAAAAACAGACACAGCCGAAAGCCAGTCCGATAGTTATGGTCCATCAACCCCGTCCCCGTAGTCCATACCGCCGGGATAATCCATATATGATTATTCCCACTGTTTCCAATATGATCACCAAAGTGTAAGGAATGATACTGCCGCCGTTATCGGAAGGGCTGATCAGGAACAGATTTAACATCAGATTCCATGAGAAATGGTAGATCATTGCCGATAGCACATTTCTTGTGATACTTACCAATATGCTGTATATATAGCTTTCGATTATACATCCGACAAAAAACAAAAGAAGCGGCACATCCATTCTGCCTTGAATAAAATAATGGTAATGCCAAAGACCCCATATAAAGCCTACTATACAGGGAATGATCCATTTCTTGATCTTCATTTCCCGAAGGAACGGCTCAAGATATCCTCTCCATCCCAATTCTTCTGCAACTAACGCCCACAATAAGATCAGCCATTTTGTTGCGGATATATTTCCCAAAGAAAACGCTTCCCCCCAAACAATACAATATACTGTTTTGCTGATCAGCATGGTTATTGATGCTATCAGCACCGGAATAACTATCACAGCAATTATTTGTGCCTTTTGAAATATAAGCTTAAAATGCGAACGGACTTCTTTGCTTAACAAGAGAACTGCAAACGCGGCTATTGAAGGCGATGCCGCCTGCACACCGAAAAGCAACAAGTTGACGTTATCATTCGTAATCCTGCTTTGAAGACACAAAGCTGCCCAAGGGAGCAAAAAAGAGATCAGTATAAAAAAAGTCAGTTTTGTTGTTTTTCTCAAGTTTTAGCCTGCTTTCCTGTTGATTTTCCATACCAGGAAAACCAAACTCCATTGCTACGTTTAACTGAAATATATTAAGTTGCCATTTTATATTCAGATATAAACGACTATCACTTTCCTGTAAGTTTTAAGAATTTCTTATCGTTCATTTGCTCGTTTGTAACATACTCCCCATCATGGAATAACGCATAATTCGTAATCGGTGTCGGTGCATTCTGTGCTTCTTCTTTGCTTTC
>JAILHF010000062.1 GCA_024696005.1 Lachnospiraceae bacterium
AATATATTTGACGCAATATAATATGACCAAACAGAAAACAGGGGGCGGCGTGATTCTTCCGACGATACGGGAGCGGAAAGGAGAGAGTTTATGAACAATATCTCGAAGACAAGAAAAACCGTCAGTTATGTCCTGAAAGCCGTTACGGTCCTGTCAGCATTGATCGGCACGTTTCTGAGCGCGTATGCGGGGAGAGAATCCTTCATGGGCGGCAGCAGGGTGTTCATGTACTTCACGATCCAGTCGAACATCGCGATCGCCGTTATCTGCGCCATCGGTTTCATGAAGCTCCTTGGCGGAAAAAAGATCAGCAAAGTGTGGAATGTGGTAAAATTTGTGGGAACGGTTTCGATCACGCTCACCGGAGTGGTGTTTGGAGTCCTGCTGGCACCCTTGCTCGGAGCCAATGCATGGAACATCCAGAATACGCTTACGCATCTTGTCGTTCCGGTCGCGGCGGTGCTCGATTTCTTTGTCATCGTATCCGCCGATCAGATCGAACGCGGAAATGTCATCTATGTGATCATCCCGCCTGTATTGTACGCGGTTTATGCCGGGATCGGATTTGTGAGGGGATGGGAGTTTGCAGGCGGTGCAAATTATCCCTATTTCTTCCTTAACTGGGGAAGCCCCGCGGGAGCATTCGGCTTTACGAGCGAACTGCCTTTCATGGGGACGGTGTGGTGGATCGCGCTTCTGCTGCTGTTTCTGATCGCCGTCGGTCATCTTTATCTGACCATCGGACGGCTCTTTTTGAAGAGATCACGGTAGAGTATTTTTGAAAACGCTATTGATGTGGAGAAAGCAGATGGATAAAGGTTTTGATATTCAGGAATATATGACACGCGGTGTGGAAAGGATCGTTGCGGATGCCATGAGAGCCACACTTAAAAACCCGCGTGAAAGTGCATACATGGTCAGGTTTGCGGCAGCAAGCAGGGCTGCATCAAAGAAGCGCGCGGCCATGGAGAAAAAGGGGGAGCACATTCCGCCCTTTCTCATAGCCAGCATCACGAGCAGCTGCAACCTGCATTGTGCCGGCTGTTATTCAAGATGCAATCATGCAACGAATGATGAAGCTCCGGTCGCACAGCTCTCGGATGAAGAATGGAGCAGGATCTTTGACGAGGCGGATGATCTGGGAGTGAGCTTCATCCTGCTTGCCGGCGGAGAACCGCTTCTCAGGAAAGGCGTGATCGATGCGGCAGGCGACAGGCCGGACATCCTCTTTCCTGTGTTTACCAACGGAACATTCATGGGAGAGAAATATTTCGAACTGTTCGACAGGTGCAGGAATATCATTCCGATCATGAGCATCGAAGGGAATAAAGATACTACGGATGCGAGAAGGGGCATAGGTGTCCATGACAAGCTCATCTCCAACATGGAAGAGTTGAACAGAAGAGGCCTGATCTTCGGAGCGTCGGTGACGGTGACGACCGAAAACTGCAGGGAGGTGACTTCCGAGGAATTCATCGGCGGGCTCTCGGAAAAAGGAGGCAAGCTGGTCATCTTCGTTGAGTTTGTTCCCGTGACTGACGAAAGCAGCGAACTTGCGCCGGGTGACGAAGAAAGAGAATATCTGAGAGCGGAGATCGAGAGGCTTCGGACGGAGCATCCGGAAATGGTATTCGTGTCCTTCCCCGGGGATGAGAAGAGCTCGGGAGGCTGCATCGCTGCAGGGCGCGGCTTCTTCCACATCAATTCCCATGGCGGGGCGGAACCCTGCCCGTTTTCTCCGTACTCGGATGTCAATGTCCGGGATGCGTCGCTGCGGGACGCAATGAATTCAAAGCTTTTCAGAGGTCTGATCGATGGCGGCCTTTTGGACGATGACCACAAGGGCGGCTGCGTCCTTTACGAAAAAAGAGAGCAGGTGGTTGGGATGCAGAGGAATTTACAATCAGTGTCCGGTTAAGGTCTGAACAGTAACTTGAAGGGAGAATCCCGACTAACACAAGAATCAAATAAGGACAATTGTGTTAGCTGCGATGCGCCTATTCATCTGATCCCCGAGACCAATTGGCTAACACATCCTACCAATTGGGCTCCTGTGTTAGCTTCTGCGCTCCTATTCACCTGATCTTCAAGGTCTATCAGCTAACACATCCCCTCAATTCGACATTTGTGTTAGCTGGGGAACTCTCATTTCTCCCTATTAGGTTGTTCATTGGCTAACACATTCTACCAATTAGGCTTCTGTGTTAGCTGCGGCGCGTCTGTTCATTTGATCTCCGAGGCAAGTCAGCTAACACATCCCTCCAATTAGGCTCCTGTGTTAGCTTCTGCGCTCCTATTCATCAGATCTTCAAGGTCTATCAGCTAACACATCCCTTCTATTTGACACTTGTGTTAGCTGGGGAACTCTCATTTCTCCTTATTAGGTTGTTCATTGGCTAACACATCCCTTCTATTTGACACTTGTGTTAGCTACGGCGCGTCTGTTCATTTGATCTCCGAGGCAAGTCAGCTAACACATCCTACCAATTAGGCTCCTGTGTTAGCTTCTGCGCTCCTATTCATCTGATCTTCAAGGTTAAACAGCTAACACATCCTTCCAATTTGACACTTGTGTTAGCTACGGCGTGTCTGTTCATCAGATCTCCGAGGCAAGTCAGCTAACACATCCTACCAATTAGGCTCCTGTGTTAGCTGCGGCGTGCTTATTCATCAGATCTTCAAGGTCTATCAGCTAACACATCCCCTCAATTCGACATTTGTGTTAGCCTGGGGACTCTCATATCTCCCCATGATGTTGTTCATGGGCTAACACAAGAACCCAATAAGGGGGAGGTGTTAGCCGGAGGGAATAGTACGGGGAGGAAGAGGATCATTGCAGCTAGCACAAGAACCCAATAAGGGGGGAGGTGTTAGCCGGAGCGTAACAAATGGAGGCATCCTTCGTTCCTTGTAAACCATCGTGAAGTGTGATAATATGTGGCCTGCATGGTTCATGCAGGCTTTTTTCATCCCGCCCATGCAACTTGTACATCCTGAGGTGCAACTTGTGCAGATTTCGCAACGGGGGCATTTCGGATCTGATATGGTAATGCTATCAAAGAAAAAGGAGCATTGCCATCATGAAAAAGAACAACAAACGTACATTAACAACGGAACAGAAAAGACTGGATGTAAATCTTTGGATCATCGCGCTGGTCACCATGGCGGTATACGTCGCCTACGGAATGATCGGCAAGCCGCTGATGACTTTCTGCAAGGACAGCAGCATTTCCGTATGGCCGAGACTGTTGGCATCGGCCGGCATGGAATTCGGCATAGCGGGCCTGGGGATCACGGTAGTGTGCATCCTCCGGAAGATCCCCTTCACGAACTTCGGGCTGAAGAAGGAAAACGCCCTCAAGGCAGTGCTCGGAACGATCGCCTGCTTTGTCCCGTATATCCTCTACATCGTGCTTTCGGGCCAGTTTGAGGGTTACGAGCCGCTCAGCATCATGGTAACGCCCGACCTGCACAGGGCAGGCATTCTGCCGACCCTTGTCGGAACACTGATCATCGCCGTGGTATGGGGATTCTTCGAAGGCTTCAATTACGCTGTGATCGCGGAGTTCATTTCGAAGAGATATCCCGTGAAGGGCAAGCTGTTTGACTGGGGGTCGCTGGTCTGCACGCTGATGGGGATCCTCTTTCATCCCATTCACTTTGACGCGCTTGGCATGGTGGACCTGGCGACCACGTTTGTCGCACTCTACGGGATGCTGATGATCAGAAAACACACGAAGAATTCGTGGGGCTGCGTATTTGCCTTCCTGTTCATCTGGAACGCACTTTGAAGCCATCCCTTCCGCCTGTTCCGAAAAACGATCTGAGACATGAGATTAAATCTGTACGAAGACAAAAATATCAAGGAAGAACACGTGGACGTATATTTCACAAACATGCGTCCCGTTGTTCGTCAGATCATGGATTCGGTCAATTCGGAGCGGCCGTCTTTTTCTGGGCGCCCGGCGGATGAGGATCTGGACGACTGGGAAGAAACCAATCTGGACCCGGATGACATCTACTACTTTGATTTTGTGGACCGGAAACTGTTTGCATACACAAAGACCGGAGTATTCCGCCTGATGAACACACTTGCAGCCTGCGAGGAAATGCTCTGGAATTACGGCTTCGTGAGGGTTTCCAAATCGAACCTCATCAACGTTTTCAAGATCAAACAGCTGAAGCCGGATCTGAACATGAAAGTATATGCCTTCTTTGACAACGGCGAGCGGATCTGCATAAACCGCAGCTACAAGAAGGCATTCAACGAATATCTGCAATTGATGAAGAGGAAAACCGTATGAAAAACTATCTGAAAACGCTTCTTTTGTATATCTGCATATCTTACACGATGGTCTCGGTTTCGGGAGCCGTCGTGAACATCGTGGGCGGGACACAGACCAGCAATTCCAACACGCTGATCATGTTCGGACTTTGCGTCATTGCATCCTTTGTCCTGTCCCTGAACAGGCTGTTTGACGAGCTCAGCCCGCTTCTGATGATCATCCTGCAGTATGTCATCGTGATCGCATGCTGTGGGGCGTTTCTCTTCGTGCTGAGTTTCATCGATCCGATCTCGCCGAAGGGCTGGTTTGAATACTTCCGTTCCTTCACTGTGCCGTATGTCTTCATCGCGGCGATATATTATTACAGCCTCTACGCCGAGGCAAAGAAGCAGGATCAAATGATCAAAGAGATCCAGGAAGGGAAGGAATGATAGGGACGTCTGTCCTCAGATTCATCGCGGGGCGTATCCCGACCAGGGCATGAAGAAAAGGGCAGCCGTGCTTTTCGCTGTAGCCCGAAAGTTGCACGATCTGCTTCTTTTCTTCTTCGGAAAACGTGTCATAGAATTCTCCGTTCAGCCATTTTCGCAGATCGCATTTTTCCCAGGTGAGCGGCGTGTTTTCGGAATGGTAAGTTCCTTTTTTTATGGGCTCCTTGCTCAATACGGACACGATATTGCCCTCTTTTGCGTAGACGATCCAGTCGTAAGCGCCGAAGCGGATCACATCGCCTGTTTTGCAGTTTTTGAGGAGTTCCGTGAGTTCCAAGCTTTTTCCCCCTGCGTTGTCAATAATTCGGATGCACGGTGGCGCTGTAGATCATGACGATGATGAACATGAGCGCCGAAGCGATCGTGCTGATGAGCCGGATGGTTTTTACCGCGTTGTGCTTCAGGCCGAACAGGAAGAGCACGCTGCTTACGATGCTGATGATCCCGAAGAACAGGAAGAGATACAGGGGGAAGCGGTTCCCGGCCACGTCCAGGCGGTCGATCGGGCTGGACTTCCACACACGAAGGCCCTCGTCCGGCAGTGTGAAGCGGTCCGTGTACAGATCGATGTTCATTATGATAAAAAACAATGTGTTGATGACGATCGAGATGATGCTTAAGGGCATGGGGCACCTCCTTGTGGATCTGTATTCTTGCAGCCTGCTCTTCATTATAGCACGCGGGGATTTGCAGGAAAAGTTGCAAAATATGAAAAAACCGCCGCTTCGTGGTATAATCGACGTGATACTTTTGGGAGGCCGGATCGTTTTGGCCTGTCCGTGCGGGAGGGGGAGAGCATGCTTTCGAACATAATCGTAATCACATTTTGGGTGCTGTTTTTCCTGGCCTGGCTGGCATTGTGCCTGGTGAAATACGGGAAATGGGCCCGCAGAAGAAAGAATTGCACCGCGGAAATAACGGCCAGAGTCGTTGAGATAAAGGAACGGAAGGCTATGCGAGGCGGCATGCTGTATAAACCGGTCTTCGAGCCGCTCGGGACCACGGATTGCCTGTTGATCGATTCCGCGTTTTATACAAATCTGGTGCGTTTCGAAGTGGGGCAAACGGTGGAACTGCTCGTCAATCCGGCTGATCCGAAGGAATTCCTGTACAAGGACAATTCCCTGAACAAGGGGATCGTGGCGGATGTGATATGCTGTTGCCTGCCGCTGCTCTGCATTCTGGGATATGTGTTGGTGAAGATGAACGGAAAATGATGCGTTGCAGCGCGTTTTCCGGAAGAGGTTGCTCATATGAAAAGAAAAGCATTGTTAGCGTTATCGGTCCTCATCACAGCGGCTGTCTGTGCGTGCGGTCCGGAAGCGCAAAAGGAGAATGAAATGGAAACGAACAAGAACATCGAAGAGACAACGGAGAATGCCGGCGAGGACCTGAGCTCCTTTGCCAGCGGGATCAAAACGGAGGATGTGCCGGCTGCCCCGACTGAGGGGGATGCTGCTGCGGAGAGCGAAGTGGCTTCGGACTTCGTCCTTGATGACAGGATCGAGGAGCGCTGCCCGGGCATGTTCGAGGCAAAGCGGGAAGACGTGCAATACGGCGAATTCACGCACGATGTCTATTATTCGGAAACCTGCGGGATGGAGCGCGGATACAGCATCCTTCTTCCCGCCGGTTACAGCGAGGAGAAAAAGTATCCCGTTCTGTACCTTCTGCACGGCATTTTCGGGGATGAGTATTCCTTTTCCGGCGACGGCAGCAACAAGATCAAAGAGATCGTCGGGAACATGGCAGCGGACGGGCTCATCGAAGAGACGATCGTGGTGTGCCCCAACATGTTTGCAGCCACGGATCCTGCCCAGAAGCCGGGGTTTGACAGTGTGAGCGTGCTTCCCTACGACAATTTCATCAATGATCTGATCAACGACCTGATGCCTTATATCGAAGGAAAATATTCAGTCCTCACCGGCAGGGAGAACACCTATCTCGCGGGCTTTTCGATGGGCGGCAGGGAGACGATCTTCATTACCCTGAAGAGGCCCGAGCTTTTCGGATATGTGTGCGCGATCTCGGCTGCGCCCGGCGTTGTGCCCGGGAAGGATAATTTCATGACGCACGAGGGGCAGATGCAGGAGAGCGAGATGAAGTTTGCCGACGGCGCCACGGAGCCGGAGGTTTTCATCATCTGCTGCGGAACAAAGGATTCCGTGGTGGGAACTTTCCCCAAACAGTATCACGAGCTTCTGGAAACGAACGGGGCCGCGCACATCTGGTACGAGATCAACGGCGCCGATCACGACAACAATGCGATCAAGAGCGGGCTTTTCAACCTGTTCAAGCAGATCGCATATGACAAGGCGGAGTGATATTGCATTATCTGCCCCTGTAATTGCATCATCTGCCCGGGGCTATGGAAAAGCCGGAAGCAATCCCTTATGATGCCCTTAAAGGAGGGATTTGCCGCATGAGAATCCGTGAGTTCGTCAAAGCATTGATCGTTTCCGCATCCGTCATGAGCGCCTGCTTCCAAAGCGTAGCTGCTTCGGCTGCGAATGAAATAGAGGACCTGGTGAACCGCTATCGTCAGGAGACGAAGTGCGGGGCCGTGAGCGTTGTCGTATATGAAAACGGAGAGGCTAGCTGCTATGGAGATGCAGACAGTCTCTATCAGATCGGCTCGATGACGAAAGCCTTTACCGGCCTGGCGGTGCAGAAGCTGATCGCCGAGGGGCTGGTGAACGAGGACGGGAACATTTCGGATTATGTCCCCGGATTTGAGGCACGTTACGGATCCGAAAACGTGGATATCACGGTAAGGGAGCTGCTGGAGCAGAAGAGCGGATACACGAACAACGAGAAGGATTATCCGAGTGCGACGGCAGAGATGAGCCTTTCCGAATGGGCCCGGAGCATTTCGGGCCGCGAGCTGAAGAGCAGGCCGGGCGAAGAGTACGCCTATTCCAACGTGAATTACAACCTGCTGGGGCTGATCGCGGAAAATGCTTCGGGAATGCCCTACCGGGATTACATGGAGCAGGAAGTGCTGGCGCCGCTCGGACTGGAGCACACCTTTGTCGGGATGCCTGCGGACGGAAAGGTCGCGGAAGGCACGAGGCTCGGCTATCGCCGTGCGGCTGATTTTCCCCTTGCGGTAAGGGAAGCGAGCATTCCGGCGGGATACTTTTATTCCAACGCGGCCGACATGGGGCGCTGGATCGGGATCTGGACCGGGAGCATCGACGTCCCGGAGGAATTGGCGGGAGCTCTGGCCAAGGTGAAGGGATCCCTGAAAGAGGAAGGGGATTACTATTCCGGCTGGGAGCTGTTTGCGGACGGAGTGACCGGGCATTCGGGCGGCACGCCGAACTATTCGTCGAGGGTGGTCTTTTCCGAAGAGAAGCAGCTCGGGGTGTGCGTTCTGAGCAATCTGAACGTGGCGGCTACGACGGACAGCCTGTGCAACAGCATTTATGCGATTGCTTCGGGCGGGGAAGCGGCAGGGCTGAGCACAGACATCTGGACGCTGTTTGACCGGATCTTTACTGCCGTGACGGCAGCAGGAGTGCTGGTTCTGCTTGCGGTGGTCGTGATCCGGAACCGGGTGCTGCTCGTCGTGCTGGACGCTGTGATGGCGCTGCTTCTGACACTGGTGTTCATCCTCTTCCCGATGATCTTCGGTGCCGGCATGAAGGAGATCCTGTTTACATGGGCGCCGTGGAGCCTTTCGGGAGGGCTGCTTGCGATCGCCGGCGTGATCGCGGTGACCACGGGAAAACTGTTATTGGTGAATAAGCATGCAGATCATAACGAGACAGGTAAAAGACAAAGCGCTGACGGTCACGATCGAGTACCCGGAATACAATGATTCCGTGGCCGGTCTGGTCCGCAGGATCAGCAGCCTGGACGTGGGCTTTCAGGCCTCCGTTGACGGGCGCCGCGTAAAGCTGGGCCTGACGGAGGTGTATTACATAGAGAACGTGGAACGGAAGCTGTTCATCTACACCGCGAAGGAGGTGTACCGTCTCGATTCTTCGATGCCGGAAGTGGAGAAGATGGCCGAAGATACCGGGCTGGTGCGGATCTCGCGGACCTGCATCATGAACACGGATCATCTGAAGGAGATCCGGCAGCTGAAGAACAGCCGCCTGGAAGCGGTGATGGACAATGATGAGAAGCTGATCGTTTCGCGGAAGTACCTGAAGGACATCAAGAAGGCTTTCCAGAAGGGGTGAACATGAAAAAGATCTTGAAAGATACATTGCTGCTGGCTGCATTGATGGTGCTGTGCGTGTTCACGGCTTCGATCATCTGGTCGGGCCTCACGCAGGAGATCGGGCTGGTCCTGAAGCTGTTCGGGCTGGCGTTCATCATCGCGGCCGTCAATTATCTGTTTGACGAGTACGTTTCCCTGTCGATCGTGATGAGCTATGTCGTCAAGTATTTTGCGATCTCGGCCATCGTGATGCTCTTCGGCTTCATCGTCGGCTGGTTTTTTCCGAGCAATTTCTGGATGGCCTTTGTCTATGTCGGCGCGGTGCTGCTTTTGGCGTATCCGATCGACTGCTTCCGCGTGAAGAAAGACATCGAGTACATCAACGGCCAGATCAACGACAGGGCGAAGCGGGCCGGGGTTTAGTTTTCATGCGAAGGAGTTTTTAAGTCATGCGTTTTGGTTTTTCTTACATCGGATCAATATGGCTGATCATGCCCTTCGTTATCGCAACGGCGTGAATGCCCGAAAAGGTATCCGCATACATTGGGATAGGCCAGTTTGTTGATGAACGTGCCGGCGAGACCCGCTCTTATGAGGATGCATTGCGGATTGCCAAGGAAAGGGGCAACGACACGTCCGGGATGAGCAGATCATATCCTGAAATTACACATCGTAAGCGCAGGTTACGTTTCGTAACTTGCGCTATTGAATTCTCTTTCTCTCCCCATTATACTGAAAACAGTTCAGAGTCGACGCTGACAAAACAGTAACACAAAACACGGAAGAGGAGCAGATTTGGACAAGACGGACGAACGGATACTCGATATCATGAAGGACAAAGCCAGGATCAGTTTCCGGGAGCTGGGAGAAGAGCTCGGGATCAGCCGCGTTGCTGCCATGAAGAGGGTCCGCAAGCTGGAGGATGCCGGGATCATCCGTCAGTACAATACCTGCATCTACCGGGAGGATGAACTCACGATGTTCATGGACATCGAGACAAAGCCGGAGAAGTATGACAAGGTCGTGAAGTACATCACGACAAGGACCGCCTACATCCGTCAGATCTTCCGGACGACCGGGGAGAACCGCATCCATATCGTTGCCGTTTCCGATTCCGTGGAAAACCTGAGGTATCTGGCCCACATGATCCAGAAGAAGTGCGGGGATGACATCAGCTTCATTTCCGCCTATGTGGTCAAGGAGGTCATCAAAGACGTATATGGAGGAGTCGGCAATGAACGAAAGGATAGAACAGATTCTCAATGAAATGAACCGCTATATGCCTGCAGGGACGATGCAGGAATTCCTGTATCTGCATAAAAAGATATTCTGGTTCAAAGTCTCATTCAGCAAAAAGGAATTGGAAGAAGACATCGCGGTGCTCGATATCAGCGTGCGCGGGAATCACTGCCTGAAGAGGGCGGGGCTTACCACCATCGGGGCGCTTGTGAACGCGATCTTCGCAAAGGACGAGGAGACGAGCAAGCAGCAGCTGCTGCGGGTGCGGAGCCTCGGCAAAAAGACGGCGGAGGAGATCCTGCTGATGCTGATGTGCTACCAGTTCAAGGTGCTGCCGGAAGCGGAGAAGAGGCAGTTTGTGCTCGAGATCGTTGAAATGAATCTGGGGAATGGAGGGGCACAATATATAGCGGCGCCGGGATGACTATGCTACGAGATATGGTGGAGAACGGCCGTTCGGAGAATGTGGTGTTTATTTGGACCGATAAGGGATT
Source organism: Lachnospiraceae bacterium (assembly GCA_024696005.1). Classification (GTDB taxonomy): domain Bacteria; phylum Bacillota; class Clostridia; order Lachnospirales; family Lachnospiraceae; genus NK4A136. The sequence goes on from JAILHF010000062.1 coordinate 10,682, forward strand.
ATAATTCTGTCAAAGCCCGGGAACGAAAGGGCTGCAGTGAAAGGAGGAGCGCATGGGAGATCTGTTGGAATATCTTGCGAAGGTATTTGTGGCGGTCTGCGTGATCTGGTTTGTCCTGAAGATCGTGGCGGCACTGGTGCCGGACACCCCGTCGCACTATAGTTCGTACAGCAGCGGCAGTTCATACAGCAGCTCCTCGGGCAGCAAGTCTTCGTCCGGAAGCTATCGCGGAAGCAGCTCTTCGAGCAGCAGCTATTCGAAGAAAGCGACCCCGACCCCGAGCTCTTCCAGGAAGAACAGCTCAAGCAGGGGCCGCTACGATGAGGCGGATCATCCGGATCCCGATGACTACATGGATGTGGAAGGCTTCTACTATGACAACCGCGGCGACTTCGAAAACGAAGACGACGCCTGGGATTATCTGGACGATGAGTATGATGAGTGGGAGGATTAATTTGTTCGGAGGTGACAAACATGAGTGAATTCTTTGATGAGATCATGGCATCTATCGATGAGACAAGGGAAGCAGCCCGGGATAAAAAGGATGACTGCATTATGGTTGAAAACAAAAAAAGACCTGCGCATAGTGCTTTTGAAGGGCCGACAATTGGCACTGTTTATCCGAAGGGTTCGATTCTCAAAGAGTTGCCTGATGGGCATGTGACTATAGTTGTGCCAGAGAAGACCGGCAAGAAAAAGTAAGGCAAGAAAAAACTCAATATACTTGACGTCCGTCAAGTATATTGATATCATACAGACAGAAAACGCTTGACGAGCGTCAAGCGTTTTCTGTGTATTCGGAATAACGAAGGACAGGTTCTTTTTGAGATCACCAAACGGTAAGTTCACCGGAAGAGGGCTTGCATGAAAGAAATAGTAAAAGAACTGCAGGACATGAGATATCTGAACTGGACGAAAAGCAGAAAGTCGTCCGGTACGGCTGGTTCGTTTCTGAAAGCCTATGATGACAGCGGCGCAGTCAAGAAGTATTACAAATTGTCTGATTATGATCCTGTCCGCGGGATCATCGGACATGAGTGCGTGAATGAGATCATCGTGCAAAGGCTTCTGTGCTTTCTGAGTATCGACCATCTCTCGTACAGACTGATCCACGCTCTGATCACGGTTGATGAGCGGGAGACGGAAACCTATCTGTGTGAATCGGAAGACTATAAACAAAAGGGAGAAAGCAAGATCGCGTTTGAGGATTATTACGCCATGGAAAGGAAAGCCGGGCAGAGCCCGCTGGATTTCTGCATAGAGCGGGGCTGGGAAAAGCTGATCTATCAGATGCTGATCGTGGATTATCTTGTTTTGAACCGTGACCGTCATGGCGCAAACATCGAGGTGCTCAGAGATGCCAAAAAAAAGAGTGTACACCTGGCGCCGCTTTTTGATCACGGACTGTCACTGGTCTGCAGATGCCATGACAGCAAAGACTTAAAGAAGTTTGATGTCATGGAGGACCGGAGAGTGCAGTCTTTTATCGGATCCGGAAGCACGCTTGAGAATCTGCGGATGGTTCCGAAAAAGATGCTTCATAAATTGCCGGATCTGAAGGAAAAGGATATCGAGGCTTTGTTCGCGGATCTGGACGGGATCCTGCGGAAGGAGTACCGGGACAAGATCCGGGAGATGATCCTGAGGAGGTGGAGCAGTCTTGGTGATATTTGAGATCAAAGACGGGGCAACGAATGAAGGCAGGCTGCTCGGATATCTGTTTTATTACGAGAGAAGCAGGCGTTTTTTTGCTGAGCTGTTGAGAAGCCTGGACGAGTGGACGGCACCCTTCCTTTTTTCGGGATTTGTGAAACGCGGGATTTACAGCATCGATTCGGAATGGAGCATGAAGTTTGTCAGACAGCGCATCATCCCGCCGGACCGTCAGAATCTGGGGGCGGTCCTAAAGGATAATAAACTCCGCGAGTACGATGAGTATAAATTGTTACAGCTGAGTGAAGGACGCTGCGCGCAGGATGAGATCTGCCTGGCGAAATGCGCGGAAAGCGACTTGGATCCGGAGATCCGAAAACGCATGACGGAGAAAGTGAAAGACGTTCTGCCGATGGAAGACCGGAAAGCGATCGTTTTCTTCATGGACGACAAGTCGCGTCTTGTTGATGTCGGAAGGATGTGTGCGGATGACCGCAGATTTGCGAATATTTTGAGGGATGCGGAACTGTTTCGGAATGTTGCGGTATCGCCCGGAGGAAACGGCATCGAATGGGGAGAAGAACGCTTCCTTCCGGCAGATGTCCTGCGTCATGCGGGAGAAAAGGCACATTTGGATCACTCTGCATTGCTCGCCTTTGTAACAAAAAGAGTGCTCGACACAACGGAAGCTGCCGCGGAATTGAGCTGCAGCAGGCAATACATCGGACAGCTGGCGTCAAAGGGCAGGCTTAGTCCGATCAAGAGCGGATCCAACAACAGTCTGTTTTTGAAGAGCGACATTGAAAGAGAATAGGGGCGAAAAATGAAGAAGGTAGATTCGACAAACGGGAAGATCGAGTTTCAGTTCAGCGTTGAAGTTGAGGAAGGGTACAACAGGATCGCCAGGGCGGTTTATAAGAACGAGGCGGGAGAGTACTTTCTGGTAGAATCCGAGGAGTACCACGTCGGCTCCGCGTATGATTACGTCGATGTTTACTATGCGCTGGATCAAAGCGAGGTGGACTATTTCGAGAAGCTCGCCGCGGATACGGAAAGAAGGAAGCAGGAAGAAGCTCTGGAGCGCGAAAGGATCCGGCGGGAGGACCAGGAACGCCTGCTGACTTCGGGAGGTGACAGGTATTTCTACAAGAAGAAAAAAACGGATTCCGTCTGGTGGCTGAAAGAGAGCGGGGACGGCCACAAGTTTTCCTTTGACAGGGAAACGGTTTATGATCTCATGAGGGATTACCCGGACAAGCTCACACCGGAGCAGAAGGAGATCTTTGACAGGGAAAATCCGTACTGGGTGAAGGTTTTTCAGAAGAAAAAACCATAAATCCCCCCCTCCCTGATCCGTATCTTCTAAGTAACTCTATGGATCCTGCTCAAACCTGACGAAAAGAGGGAATCATCAAAAATGAAAAAATCAAGTATCCTGTCTGTCGCTGTCGTATTGCTGCTTTCTCTGAGTCTGATCGGCTGCTCTTCGGAGAATGACCGTCCGTACCGCGGCCGCGGCCCGCTGCTTAGCGATGAAACACCCCAATTCAGTGATGAGACGATGTTTACCCTGCGCATAAGCGAGCCCTGGTTCTACGAATCCCTGCACTACACCCTGAAGAGCGATGGAACGCTGATCGTTCTCTATTACAACGATGAGCTGGGGCGGGAGCAGCTGTCCGAGGAAAGGATGGAAGAGATCAGGAAAGTCTTCTCGCCCGAAAAGGTCTACAACATGGACATCGGAAAAGAGGATGAAATGTCAGACGGCGTCTCCAGGTATATCATTTTGTATGACAAGGATGGGATCGAAATGGACATAGGCGGATATGAGCTGAGAGGCGGCGACAATTTCAACCGCTATTTCCAGAAGCTGTATGACCTCATGGAGGACGACTATACCGAGCAGTTCGCGGAAAAACTGAGAGAATGCGCGGCGGAGTGCGTGACTTACCGGGAGAAGTACATGTCCGTGTCGCAAAATTAAAAATGTAACAAGGGAGATATTTCGTAACGGAATTCATTGTTTTACGTATAAGGAAATGTTATAATAGAATAATCTTTTCGGATAACGACATGGTGGTCGGGGTGCTTCACGTCTTGGGGGGAATTGACTATGGACGGTCAGAAGATTACGGAAGAAGCCAAAAAAAAGCTGGACTCTCTTTTTGAGGCCTTCTCGATTGTTTCCGAGGAAACGCATGTGTACCTCTGTGACATGAGGTATGATTATTCCCGCTGGTCAAAAGGACTGGTGGAGTCGTTCAACCTGCCTTCCGAGTATATGTACGGGGCCGGAGCCATCTGGGAAGAACATATCCATCCCGAGGACAAGGCTGCCTATTCCAAAGGAATCGAAGCGATCTTTTCCGGCGGCCAGTCCGATCATGACATGCAATACCGCGCCCGGCGTCCGGACGGAGAATATGATGTCTGTACCTGCCGCGGGCTCGTGATAAAAGACGAAAACGGAAATCCGGTCTATTTCGGCGGCTCGATCCGCAATCACAGCCAGAAGAGCCAGATCGATCATCTGACCGGGCTTCGCAATCAATATGGTTTCTTTGCAGATCTGCAAAGCTATATCCGGAACAAAACTCCCATAAGAATAGGCATGGCCGGGATCGCCAAGCTGACCGAGATCAATGAAGTGTACGGCTATCACGTGGGGAACGAGATCCTGCAGCATTTCGGCCGCTATCTGATGGATCATGTGGTCAACCGCGGCGGGACTTACCGGCTGGATGGTTCGTGCTTTGCGATCATGTCCGCGACCCAGAGCGAGCAGAAACTGATCGACGTTTACGAAGAGCTCCGTGCGCATTTCCGCAGGGGGATCAAAGTGGAAGGGGCGGACATCATCCTGGAACTGAATGCCGGTATGATCACCCTGGACGATTTTAACGTGGATGACCAGACGGTCTATTCCTGCCTGAATTTTGCATACGAAGAATCCAAGATCAAACGGCACGGCGATCTGGTGGTATTCCGGAACGAACTGAAGGGCGAGAGCCGGAAAGAGCTGGAAAGGCTCCACATCATCCGCGCATCGATCGCGCAGGAATACAAGGGCTTTTACCTGGTTTATCAGCCGGTTGTCGATGCGGCAACGGAGGAGCTGATCGGCGCGGAGGCACTTCTGCGCTGGAAGGATGACGAGTACGGAGTGGTTCCTCCGGATTCTTTCATCCCGTTTTTAGAGAACGATCCCCTGTTTCCCGAACTGGGCGAGTGGATCCTGGAATCCGCGCTGAAGGACGCGAAGAAGCTTTCGGACCTGATCCCGGGCTTTGTCATCAATGTCAATCTTTCCTATGCGCAGCTGGAGAGACCGGATTTTACCGATCTGGTCTGGGATGCGATCCGGAAAACCGGATATTCTTCGGACAAGCTTTGTCTGGAGATCACGGAACGCTGCCGTCTGTTGGACCTGGAGCTGCTGCGCAATGTGATCGTAAGCCTGCGCGCCGGCGGTGTTCATATCGCGCTGGATGATTTCGGAACCGGTTTTTCCTCGGTGGGGCTGGTAAAGAATCTGCCCTTTGACACGATCAAGATCGACAGGAGCTTTGTTCAGAGGATCGAAGAGGATGAACGGGAACGGAAGCTTTTGAATAATTTCACGAACATGGCCGGGATCTTTGGGGCGGATGTGTGTGTGGAAGGGATCGAGACCACCGGCATGCGCGACATCATCCGTGACTACGGTGTTCACAGCTCCCAGGGCTATTATTACTCCAAGCCGATCAGCATTGAAGAATTGCTGGAAAAGGCTGCGGGCGGAGCGGACTGCTTTTCGAAGAAGGCTTGACAGGATGAAATAAATGTATTAGGATATATGTAGTGACCGGATGGTCACCGGTAAGTGTGTGAGAAGTGGCTGCAGGGCCACCACTATTTTACAGAGCGGGTGACCAAACGGTCATCGACAGGCGGCGTGCGGCCGCTATTATTTGACACAAGCGGTGACCAAGTGGTCATCAATGGGAAGAGGAGGTGCTCATGCCAAGCAAGGTCTTTCAGGAGCTGGACAAGGAAAAACAGAACAGGGTGATCGAAGCATCGATCCGGGAATTTGCCGAGCACGGATACGCGGGCGGAACAACGAACCGGATCATAAAGGAATGCGGGATTAGCAAGGGCAGCCTGTTCAAGTACTTTGAAAACAAAGAGGAGCTGTATTTTTACCTGATCGATCTGGTCACCGAACAGAGAGAGAAGGAAATGAAGGGCGAGATCGAGGAACTGAGCAAGGATCTGTTCAAGCGGACGATAGGCTATGCGGTGGCGGAATTCTCCTGGCACGCGTCGCATCCGGTCCGGGGAAAGTTCCTCATGGCCGTGGCAGCTGAAACGGATCCGGAGATCTGCGCCAAGATCGCGGAGCGTTACGGCGGAAAGAGCGAGGATGTGTTCCGGGAGCTCATGAAGGGTGTGGACATGTCCGACTTCCGGAATGAGAGAGAAGAGATCATCAACATGCTGAAGTGGGTCATGGCAGGTTTCAACAATAGCTTCCTGCAGAGCATGGCGGGACGGACGGAGGACCCGGCAAGCCTGCAGAAAGAATACGTCAAGCAGCTCAAGACCTATCTGAAGATGCTGAAGAAGGGATTATGAAAGGAGTTCATATGGGGAAGAATATCAGAAACGGGGTCGTGGCGATCGGAGATACCGAGATGCATTATGTGGTCTTCGGGACCGGGGAGCGGAAGCTGGTCATGCTCCCGGGGCTTTCGGACGGGCTTGCGACCGTAAAGGGCAAGGCATGGCTGCTGGCCGGCCCGTACAAAAAATACATGAAGGACCACACGATCTACATGTTCAGCAGGAAGGAGCGGATGCCGGAAGGCTACAGCATCCGGGACATGGCCGATGACCAGGTTAGCGTGATGAAAGAGCTGGGGATCGAAAAGACGGATCTCTGCGGTGTCTCCCAGGGCGGGATGATCGCGCAGTGCATCGCGATCTTCCATCCGGAGATCGTGGACCGGCTGATCCTGGCGGTCACGACTCCGCGTGCGAACGAAACGGCAAGCAGCGTGGTATCGGCCTGGATCGGCATGGCGAAGCGCGGGGATCACAAAACCCTCATGGTGGACACGGCCGAGAAGACCTATTCCGATCCCTACCTGGAAAAGAACCGGAAACTGTTTCCGTTGATCGCGAGGTTCACAAAACCGTCGGATTATGATAGATTTTTAAGGAACGCCGAAGCGATACTGGAGTTTGACATGCATGAGGAGCTGGGAAAGATAACTGCGCCCACGCTCATCATCGCGGGCAGCAATGATAAGACGGTAGGCAACGATGCCGCCGGGGAGCTGAAAGACGGCATCGCAGACAGCGAGCTCTTTGTATATGAAGGCCTCGGCCACGGAGTCTTTGATGAGGCGAAGGATTTTTATGACCGCATCCTGGCGTTCTGTGACAGGGAGGAGCGGAGGGAATCCGCATAGAGGCCGGGCTTCAGCGGGAAGAGCGCAAGAACCCCGCAAAGGCGGGATGAAAGGGGAGAATAAATTGTGAAAAAGCGAATGAGCATCGGAAGGAGCGGCCTGGCTCTGCTTCTTGCAGGCACCATGTTTCTCGGAGCCTGCGGAAAATCAAAAGAGGAAGAGAAGCCCGAACAGAGTGCTGAAACGGAGCAGACTGACAGCACGGACAACGGCGACAAGGCAGAAACGGTGACGGAAGGCACCACGGATGCTCCGGCGTCGGAAGAGACGGATGCGGAAACAGTATCTGTGGAAGGCTCGTCGTTCTTTGCTTCCTACGAGGCGGAAACGGAGCGCATGCTGCAGGAAGCGGTGGAGCAGTACCGGAATGAGGATCACACGCCTCTGGATGAGCCGGTCAGATACAACGTCCTCTGGCTCGGCTTCACGCATGTGACTTATGACGATCTGGATTTTCAGATGACGGATTTTGACCGGGAATACCTGGAGGCTGTCGCGCTGAATTTTGAAAAGTCGGTTGAAAGCATCTCGAACCACAACGTGGACTTCTCGGTCGATCTGCATTTCATCGGTGACAGCATGCACCTGACCAAGGCTGCTGACGCGGACTGGCTGTATCTCGCGCAGGAGACGGCACAGCCGGTGATCGACCGCTATGTTACGGAAGATACCGACACCGTGCTGACAACGGTTCAGACGGCAGGAGATGAAAACCGCGAACGAAACGCCTCGAAGGACGGATACGACATGCATTATGTGATGCTGGGGCTGCAAACGGCCGGGATGTCCTCAACGATGGGCTATTCGACCTTCGATCTGCAGAAACCCGCGGATGGCACCTATCCGCTTGCGGATCCCGAGATCCCCTCGCTTTATGCCACGGCGGTGGCCGTGCACGAATGGATGCATCAGCTCGAGTATCTGGGGACTCTCCTCGGGGTTGAGTATCCCAACACACATGCGTACATGGGGCCGGATTCGTTCCCGGGGTATCAGCAGTACGTCGCGGATGAAAATGATTATGATTTCTTCGAATTCTACAAGCTGGTGTTGAAAGGGGAGCTTCCCTATACCGGCGGCAGCGAGGTGAAGCAGGTGGGAATGTATCCGAAGATGTGGCCCCTGATCAAACGCGGCCGCTTCCAGCTGGGACGCTTCACGATAAAGGCAGCAGACGACAGCGGCTATCTGTGCGGCCGGACGGAGGAACCCACCCTGGATATTTCAACGGATCCCTGTATCTGGAACATCCGTTATTCCGGGGACGGCAGGTTTGTCTTTTCGCCGGAGCTTTTGCCGGACAAGCTGATCGATCTGGGCAATGCCTGGGACATGGAGGATAACACGATCGGGCTTTGGGTCTACACCGGCTATGCGGATGCGCAGAGCTGGCGTGTGGCTGAAAATGCGGACGGCACGCTCAGCCTGCAGACGCCGTACGAGAGCGGCCGTTTGGTCACGCTGCGAAAGGGCACGGGAGCATTCCTGTGCAGCGAGGGAGCTGACGGCGTGCAGAACTGGGTGATCGAGCCGGCGAAATAGAGCAGGGAGGTTAATGACGAATGAAGGTAGGGATCATCGGTTACGGTAGCATGGGAAAGATGCTGCTCTGGAAGTTTTCGCAGTCGGGAAGATACCCGAAGGATGACCTGCTGGTCTCGAACAGGACGCAGGAAAAACTCGAAGAGGCACGGGGCATTGCGCAGATCTGTTCCAAAACGGAAGTGGCGCAGGAAGCCGACATCGTGTTCGTCTGCGTGCGCCCGGTGGACATGAAGACGGTCCTGGAAGAGATCGCACCCGCGCTGAAGCAGGATGCGCTGCTGGTCTCCCTGAACGGCAGCATCCGCTTTGACATGATCGCAAAAGTGGTCGATCACAAAACGGCGAAGGTGATCCCTGCCCTGACGGCGGAGATCAACCGTTCGCAGACGATCGTGTGCTATAATGAAAAGGTCAAGGAGGCAGACAAAGCGGCGCTGAAAGAGTTGCTCGGCATCATCGGCAATGTGATCGAAGTGCCGGAAGACGAAGTGGGGATGGCATCGGAGCTGGTCAGCTGCATGCCCGGTTTCATAGCTTCCATCTTTGACGTGATCTGCAAGGCGGCGCAGGACCACACTGCAATCCCGCAGGAGCAGATCGTCCGGATGGTGCTGAACACGATGAGCGCCACGGGTGACCTGATGCTCCAAAAGGGTCTGTCCTTTGAGGAAGTGGTCTCGAGAGTGGCGACCAAGGGCGGCATCACGGAAGTGGGCTCCGCCATAATCTACGACTCCTTCCCGCCGACCGCCGAAGAGATGTTTTGCAAGACGCTGGAAAAACGCAAACAGACAGCGGAAAAAGCCGCGGAGGCGTTTGGGGTGTGATC
>JAILHF010000046.1 GCA_024696005.1 Lachnospiraceae bacterium
ATATTGTCCAGATCCGCATCGCCGTTTTCGGACAGACGGACGGCCCGGTCAATGATCATCAAAAGCGTGTTCAGATGCTCATCTCCGCGGAAAAGCCGTTCCGTCACCGCCTTCGCTTCCAGGACGATTTCCTTCAGGCTCATTTCCTTCTCCGGGAACACGATGCGCTGCAGGATGTGCGCCAGCACCGCCGACGGCATGTACCCGAGGGAATGCCCGTGGGTAATGGCCGAGATCTGTGCGGCTTCGATGTCTATGTCCTCGGGGTTCTGCTTCGGATAGGCCAGCGCGATTGGCGCAACGCGCATGATCCCTCCGCAGCCCTTGGATGTATTGATCGGCAGCCGGAGATAATCGTCCGTCACTTCCCTTTCGCTGCGGCGCTGCTCCAATGCAGACAGGCAGGTATTACCGGGGGCCCGGCGCTTGAAGAGTTCCGGCACATCCATCAGCCAGGAAACACGCTTCTTCTTCTGCTCTTCAGGCATGATCCCATACTCGGCATAGTTCATGCTCTGCGTGAGAAGCCAATCCTCGTATGCCTTCGCCACATAAGTGCAGGGCGGGCCCTGGATGCCCCGCAGCGCCCCGCGGGTATCGCCGTAAAGAAGCCCGTTTGCGGTAAACAGGACCATCTGCGTATCATCCGATATCACAGCCTTTCCGCTTTTCGGATCGAGCTCATATTCCGTGATGCCTGTTTTTCCGTACTTTGCGAAGATCTGATCCTCTTTCCGGAACTCAATGGCGTAGCCCAGGGCATCCCCCGCCGCTCCGCCGAGAAGGCAGCCGCGGATCCTGTTTCTTATTTCGTCAGACATGGCACCGTCCCCTTTCCTTTCTTCTCCGATCGTAGCGGCGATCACCATACCCCGAGGAGCATCATCACACCGGGTATCCAGGCGGCGATCACACCTTCGATGATCTGCCTCAAATGATCCCAAGCACTGCCAGAACTCCGAAAAGCATCGCCAGGCCCATCATGATCATGGCGACTCCGGAGAGCCGGATCGTTGTATCGGAGGCATTAATTGTCCGCCGGCGCAGGTCAAACTGCGGATGATTGATGCAGAATTCCCGGACCGATCCGGGAGCAACTATATACCAGATCCCGCCGAGGATGACAAATATTACCGCGATGATGAAAATGATCAGTCTGATTCCCATGGTTTTATGTCCTTTCTTTCGTCAAATATACGGACATTATAGCATATTTCGTCCGCGCGAAAAATCCTTGCTTTTCTGCTTGCTCCAACGTATACCGATATTGTAATTTATTTTTTTTTGCCCGGTTGTAAGACCGGGTTTTTTGATGGGGTAGCTCCCCTTCTTTTTTTATGCCGATGGCATTCCGGGCGCTTTTACAAGCAAAATCCGGCGAGTTTTTCACATCTCAATACGTCCTGAACCCATACTCACCTTCCACGGGTTTCAGTTCCTTTACATCCATGTTCACGATCCGCACATAAAGCCCGCGCTCTATCGCCAGTATCACCTGATCGATCGCCGCTTCCGCGCCCTGGATCTCCATGCTCACGCTTCCGTCCCACTCGTTCCGTACCCAGCCGGTGCATCCGACCCTGTCCGCCGCCTGCCTGGCAAGGTAGCGGAAGCCCACGCCCTGCACGGAACCACGGAAAACAATATGCTTGCGTTTAGTCTCCATCATTCTTCAAACAGCCTTTTCAAAATCTGTTCCCTATTATTGATAAACATCTCCGTTACCTGATAGCTTTCTGTTTCTTCATAGCTGCAGGCATGTATCTCACGATCGTCAAAGCTCAGGATCTCCGCATCCGGCATTCCCAAAAGGATCGGTGAATGCGTCACAATGATAAACTGCGATCCGTCCCCGGCACATCGGACGATCTCCAGCAACAGAGTCAGCTGCCTTTGCGGGGACAGTGCTGCTTCGGGCTCGTCCAGAAGATAGATGCCGTTCCCTTTGAAATTGTTCTGCGCCAAGGCAAGAAAACTCTCGCCATGTGATCTCTCGTGAAAATGCTGCGGCACTCCGCCGGGTCCCCTGCTGTACTCATCCTCAGCCGTTGCCACGTTATAGAAGCTCTCGGCGCGCAGAAAATAACCCCATCCGGGCTTGCTATATCCTCTGATCAGGCGCATGGCATTGCACAGTTCCGAGTGCGAATCATACGTGGAGAAACTGTAGTTCTTTGTTCCGCCTTCCGGATTAAAGCCGTAAGCAACAGCTATCGCTTCCAGCATCGTGGATTTTCCGCTTCCGTTTTCACCGACAAAAAAGGTGACAGGTTTATGAAAGGAGAGCGTGTTTACAGCCGAAACGGACGGAATATCCCTCAGATAACTCCCCCTGCTGATCTTATCCCAGTCAATGCTTATGCCTTTTATATGTAACTCAGCACCGCGTTCCATTATGCATCCATTTTTTTCCAACATTTTGTAATCAAAAATTTGCTTATCTCTTCTTTATCATCATCTTCGTAATATTTTACAAGCATTGTCTTGAAAACAGGAACTTCCTTTTCCGGAATTACCAAAAGCCCTAATCCATGTGAAATCATATAATGATTTGCAAAAATAACAGCGGCTCTTTTGTTTCCGTCTATGAATATTTGTGTTTTCATGGAATACAGAAGAATATCAACAGCTTTATAAATCTCTTCTTCGTTTCCTGTAAGAATATTTTGAATTTTTTCTTTCACCATGCTTTCAATAGGAATCGGAGGAATATAGTTGCACCCGCCAATTGTCACAGGAACACCTCTTATCCTTCCACCATCTGAATAAAACCCCTCATTTATAAGCTTTGCTATATGACTAAGCAAATAATAATCACTATCAGCCTGAAGAACGTCTTCATCCAGAATAAACTCCCAGGCATGTTTCAGATTCAGTATTTTTTGAACATCACTTGCCGTCATGCCGTTTACGGTTCCATTTTCTATAATATCCTCCGTTTGAGGATATGTCGTAGATACACCTTCTAATACGGCCTGATCATAAATACTGGTTTTCATGTTTGCACGCGCAAAATCAAGATTTATAACTATATTTGCTGCAAGTTTATTCGACTTATACCCTAATTCTGCTAATTCTCTTGTCAGTCTTCTTATGGTTTTCTTTAATTCTCTTGATTCCCTGGCATTTTTGAGGAGAAGCTGATAAAGATCATCTGAATAAACATCAACATACTTCGATGTCAGCCTGCTTCCGACACGCTTTCTGACGTACAGATATTTACCACTGGAGTTTTCCTTTACCTCAGGAGAACCATCGTAAGGTATGAGATTCAGACGTGCTTCTGCTTCCGCTTTTTCATTTATCAATGACTGTATCAATTCTATATTACTCA
>JAILHF010000047.1 GCA_024696005.1 Lachnospiraceae bacterium
CATCGGAACGGCAAACATCGTGAGCAGCTACAAGGACAGCGCCGGGATGATCAGAACCATCAAGCCGGTAGAGGCCTCGATCGTGGGCACGCCGAAGGGCGTGGAAGCCAAGGTCAACGAGAGTGACTTAAGCGAGATCGACATCTACAGCCTAAGCAGGAAGAGCACATCCTTCAAGGTGAAACTGACCTACGCCGGCGGCGTGACCAAGACCGTGACGGTGAAGGTAAAGAAGAAGTAACTGTATCAGGAACCGATATTGAACAAAAACAGGTGGATTGTTGAAACCACCTGTTTTTTCTTCCCGAAGCGGGATTCTGTGGTAAAATACAGCGTTAGATCTGATCATCGGAGGAAGAGATGTTGAAAGGCAGGATGGGGATCTCTCATCGAAAAGTTCATATCTGGCTTGTCATCATCATACTGATCTTTTCCGGGACCGTGGTTTTTTCGACCTTCCGGCTGACCGGGGCTTTTATGCGGATCAATGCAGCCACAAAGCAGGATTCGGAACTGCAAAAGGCGGCTCACGAGCTGATGAATGCTTCGGATCATCTGACGGAGCAGGTGCAGCGCTTCACCATAGACGGTGACAGGCGCTTCATGGAGTCGTATTTCACCGAGGCTTTCGAATCCAAAAGACGTGAGGAAGCCATCGAAAAGATGGCCGTGGACAGCAGGACGGATGCGGCGCTTCAGAAGCTTCAGGCGGCCATGGACAGTTCCGTGGAGCTCATGGATCAGGAGTATTATGCCATGCGCCTTGTGGCAGAGGCAAAGGGGTACGTGGATTATCCGGATCCCATAAGGCAGGTACAGCTGCGTGCGGATGATCTGGCGCTCCCGGCGGATGAAATGATACGGCGGGCGACGGAGATCGTACTGAGTGACGCTTATTACGAACAGAAGGAAAGGATCAGAAGGGGCACGCAGGAGTGCCTGGACGAAGTGGATAAGCTTTCCGAAAGCATCGAGAAGACGGAGATGGTCTCGCTGAACCGGGAGCTTTTTATCACCCGTGTCGCGATCCTGATCCAGGCAGTTCTGGTTTTCTTTATGATGTGGCTGACCACGCGTTATTCCATCAGCCCGGTCCTGAAAGCGGTGGAGGAGGTAAGGTCGGACCGGCCCATCTCCGAGTACGGATCCGATGAATTTATCTACCTTGCGAAAGCCTACAATAAGATGTACCAGAAGAACAAATCCAATCTGGAACGTCTGAATTTCAAGGTGTCTCATGATGAGCTGACGGGGGCGTATAACCGGGCCGGCTACGATTTCCTGCTTTCCACTCTTGACCTGGATACCACCTACATGATGGTCCTGGATGTGGACGACTTCAAGAGATTTAACGATACCTTCGGTCACGAAACGGGTGACAGGGTCCTGATGAAGGTCGTAAAAGTATTAAAGCGGGTTTTCCGCGATGAAGACCGGATCTGCCGTATCGGCGGCGATGAATTTGTCATTTTCATGATGCACTCCGGCAGTATCCATCACAGCCTGATCGAGGCAAAGATGGCCCTGATCCATTCGGAGCTTGAAAAAACGGAGGACGGGCTTCCTCCCATCTCGGTGAGTATCGGGATCATAAACGGAAAAGACGCTTCCGATGCCTCGAATCTGTTTGAAAAGGCGGATGAAGCAATGTACCGGTCAAAAAAGCAGGGCAAAGGGACCTACACCTTTTCCGAGTGAGGCGTTTCCTATTTCCATATTATATATGACGCAATATAATATGGCAACGGCCATCAGCACCATCAGCCCGTTCTGCATCTTCAGGGTGTGCTCGGCGTACTGCCGGATGTCGTTCAACTGTTTGGCGATGTCTGTCTCCATCTCCGTAACAGTCTCATACAGATCGGCGATCTCACTTTTGGAGCGGATGTCGAGCTGCCGCAGGTGCGCGGCCCGGGTATGAACGGTAACTGTAAAACTCCGTCCATTGTAGCAGAAATCGCCGCAGAAGGAAATCCTCCCTCCGGAACGAAGAACGGTTGAAAATTTTAAAGATCAGAGCTAAAATGTATGCACTACTTGTGGAGGAGTGAGAAATGAAGACTTACAAGGGAAGACTTGGCACATTCCTGGCCGCATTTCTGGCGGCTCTTGCAGTTTCTTCCTGTTCTGAGGCTCCGCAGGATTCCCAAACAACGGATGAAAGCGTGACAGAAGCCGCTCCGGGAGGAGTCGATGCTTCCGTGAAAAGCGCCGTAGACTTTGATCATGAGCTCGATCCCTATCAGCCCAAAAAGGATCATTACAATTTCTATTTCACCTACAAGACCGTCCATCCCTGGTGGGATGCCGTGGCCCTGGGAATGGAGGATGCCCAGAGGCAGTATCTGGACAGGGGCATCACCGTTACCTATGAATACATGGCGCCGGAAGCGGCTTCGGCCGAAGACCAGACTGCCAGGCTGCGTGCTGCAAAGGATAGGGATTACGACGTGATCGGTGTAGATGTTGCCGATGAGGGGGTCATCTCGCCGCTTCTGGATGAACTGGTGGATTCCGGTGTAAAGGTGATGACCTTTTCCAGCTCCGATGCGGCTGCCGGCTGCAAGCGGATCGCCTATGTCGGCAACACGCACAACTACGAGGACGGCGCGGAGCTGACCGAGGCGCTGTGCAAAAAGCTGGACTACAGGGGAAAGGTGGCGATCCTTGTGGGAAGCGTGGGCGCACCCTGCCACGAAGACTGGGCGAGGGGCGCGAAAGACACCATCGCCAAATACGAGGGCATGCAGATCGTCGCCACCGAATACGACATGGACTCCGTGTCTCTCGCCTATGAGCTTACCCTCGAGATCCTGGACGAGTACCCGGATCTGGATGGCATCATCTGCTGCAACATGAGCAATCCCGTCGGCGCCGCCAGGGCGGTGAGTGAGAAGGGGAGCAGCACTGTCATCGTTGGCATGGACCATGACCAGGAGGCGCTGCACTACCTGAAAGATGGGGTCATCTACTGTCTGGGGGTGCAGGACTGCTATTCCATCGGTTTCGACACCATCCAGATCGCGGTCATGATAGCAGACGGCAATAAACCGGGGGATCTGTTCCCGGAAAAGACCGACGAGGCAACAACGGTAATCTATCAGGAGGACGCAGCCATAATGCTTTCGCTGCTGTACGGTGACGACTGATGAAGAAACGGGTCACTAGAAAGAAACTTATCCTTACTGCGATCGTGGGAGGCATCCTGTTGATGCTGATGGTCGTTGTTCACACGATCATGTCGTCAAGGCAGATGATCTCGGCAACCGATGAGGCGGTTTCCGAGGTGAGCTCGTTCTATCTGGAGGCCATGGCGGACCGCCGTTCGAAAACGGTCACAAACCTGATCGACGGCAACTTTGATCATATGGAAAAGGCCGTTGAATTCATCGAAGCCCAGGGGATCGGAAGCCTGGAAGAGCTGCGGCAGACCATCGGAAACATCAAATCGCTGCTGTCCCTGGACCGTTTTGCACTGGTGGATGAAGACAATATCGTCTATACAAGGTATACGACCTATACGGGCGGCAGCAGGCATTCTTTCCTTTCGGGGGGAGAGATGAAGGACAGGAAGATCAGCACGGTTTCGATCTACGGTTCCTCCAAGCAGCTTTGTCTGGCTGCGCCTACGCCCGGATTGAAGATCGCCGGCAAGCCCTACAAGGCGTGCTTTGTACAGATCGATTTCCGCGAGATCGTGGATCTGCTTGCTTTTGAAGATGAGGGAAGAACCTATTTCGGCCTGTACAACAAAAACGGAGAGAACCTTTCGGACACGGAGCTGGGGCCCTATGTGTCGAAGCATAACCTGTTTGAAAAGATGAGGGGAGTCATTCCCGAAGAAGAGTGGAACGCGAACCACGATAATTTCACGAACGCAGTGGATGGGAGCGTGTCTTTTACCGTTAACGGCGTGGCCGAGACGCTGTGCTATGTTCCGGTGGAAGAGACGGACTGGATGATGGTGGTTCTGATCCGAGAGAGCGTGATCCACGACAGGATCCGGGGCATCAGTGAAAAGAGCCAGAAGCTGAGCCAAAATCAGATCGCGTTCACCCTGCTCTTTTCGGCCATCTTCTTCGTGGTGCTTCTGTTAATGTTCAAGGATATGTCCAACAGGCAGCTGGAAGAGGAAAAGGAAAATACGAAAGCCTTCCGCAACATGGCCAATACGGACTCCATGACGGGTGTGAGGAACAAACATGCCTACTCCGATGCCGAAGCCTATCTGAACCGGCAGATCCGTGAGAACGAGATCGAAAAGCTGGCCGTGATCGTTTGCGACGTCAACGGGCTGAAGCACGTCAACGATACGAAGGGACATGCGGCCGGAGACCAGCTGATCAAGGACGCCAGTGCGATGATCTGCGAACATTTCGTCCACGGAGCGGTCTACCGGATCGGCGGGGACGAATTCACGGTCATCCTGAAGGATAAGGGCTATGACACGATGCAGGATGTGCTGGGCGAGATCAACCGCGTGGTGGAAGAGAACATCGCAAAGGATGAGGTGGTCATCTCGATCGGCTATTCCACGCTGACGCCGGAGGATAAGCTTTTGCACGATGTGTTTGAACGGGCCGACCAGATGATGTACGAGCGCAAGAAACAGCTGAAAGCCATGGGCGCAAAGACCAGGTCGGATAGTTAGATCGGCAGGGCTTCGCCGACCGGAGGATACGTTGATCAGCAGTCTTGCCGCCCATCGGCAATGCTGCTTTTTTATGCCCGTGAGCTGGTATTATCGGATTTCAAAAATTGCCGAAAAATCTACGATCAGGGTATTGACAAATATATCGAGCAACGATATAATCAGCTCGCGATATAACGTAAGTCGATATAACGTAGAACGAGATGATTCGTTCAAAAGGAGGAGATCGTGGAAAAACTGAGTGAGCAGGCAAAAGCGAAGCCC
Source organism: Lachnospiraceae bacterium (assembly GCA_024696005.1). Classification (GTDB taxonomy): domain Bacteria; phylum Bacillota; class Clostridia; order Lachnospirales; family Lachnospiraceae; genus NK4A136. Next base: position 4,916 of record JAILHF010000047.1, read on the forward strand.
TGGATGAGTTTTGTGCTGTTTGCGGTGGTGATGGCTTTGTTTCTCACGGCCGGAGTAAAGATGCAGACCGCCTGGGGGATGCTGGGACTGGTACTGACGGAGCTGATGTTTTTGCTTCTGGCCGTGGTGTATGCGCTGATAACGAAAGTGAAGTTCCGGGAGATGTTTCCGGTACGGAAGATCACGCTGCGGGATCTTTTCGGATGCATGTTCCTTCATCTGGGAGGCTTCCTTCTCTCTGTCATCAGTGTGATGATCGTGAGCCTGCTGATCCCGTCTTTGCTTGACGAGGCGGAGGAACTGAACACGGCTTTGTACGGGCAGCTTCCGCTGATACCGACACTCCTGATCGTTGCGCTCATGCCTGCCGTATGTGAAGAGGCGATCCACAGAGGGGCGATCCTCTCCGGTTTCCGCAGCCTGAAAAAAGACTGGGTCATCGTGCTGATCATGGCGATCCTTTTCGGTCTGAACCATGTTTCGGTCCTTCGCTTTTTTGCCACGGCGATCCTCGGAGCAGTCCTGAGCTATGTCGTGGTCAAGAAGAACAACATCCTGCTGTCGATCCTGATCCATTTCGTCAATAACGCCATTTCCACTCTTGCCGGAACGATGTCGCAAGGCGAAGCTTCCTACAGTCAGGCGAATGTGTCCGCCGGTCTGGGGGTGTGGCTGATCCTCGGCTTTCTGGCACCGGTCTTTCTGGTGATCGGCAGCAAGCTGCTGGATCCCGAGCACCATAAGAACAGCCGCTTTGCCGTGGCCGGCGTCTTCTCGGCGCTCATGCTGGCCGGAGGCATTGTATCCTTTGCAATGAGCGCTTTCGGGAATGTGCTCCTCAACAGCACGATCTCTTATGAGATCACGGAAGAGCAGCAGGATTACAGCATGCTGGGCTTCGATGTCGAAAAAGATACGAGTGCGAATGTGGTTGTTGTGCTTACGAATGCGGAAGGAGACTACAGGATCCGGATCGACGGGGACAAGGGCAGCAATATCATAAATGCGGATGTCCCGTCCGGCACACTCCGCACCATCCAGTATCAGTGCGATTTTCAGGCGGATCATTACGATGTTTATGTTGTTGCCGGTGACAATGCGATCGGGGAACAACCGATGATCCGGGTGATGATCCGGTAAGGAATTTGTTTACAAAGAAAAACCACGGTGAGGGGGCCGTGGTCTTTCCGGGATGGAGTTTCTTGCGGGATAGGGCCCGCAAGGACTCGGGGGGGGGGGTAGAGAAAAGCTCCGGGATAGGGGCCCGGAACCTTTCAACAGGTTTGTCAGGCGATCAGAGCCTTGTTCTTAGCTTCGATGATCACCGTATACGAGGGATGACCTTCGTTGAAAAGATCCTTGTTCTCGCGGAGAACATACTCAACGCCGGCCTTTTCCAGTTTTTCGATCAGTACTTCCTTCTGTGCTTCGGAACCTACGATCAGCTTTTCCTTTTTACTGAAGATACTCATAATATTTTTCCTCCTATCAACTTTGCTTAGGTTTGTTTTTGTAACTATGGTGAGTATATTCTTTTGCGGGCGGAACATCATCTTATTTTTTGATAAGCGATTTATCACTTTTTGATGTGCCGGAAAAACGTTTTCCGTCAGGAAAAAAGGATGAGGAAGACCCGTTTTCAGACGGAGAGTTGCGTTGACGGAGAGGTGCGGATGGACTACAATCCTGTCTTTGACAGTTGTTGGAATGAAAACTGCTGGAAATCCTTGATTTTACAAGAGATTCCAGCAGATTTTTAGTGTTAAGGCATGTAGCGTCGGGCTTACTTCTTGGTATAAGCTATGATCGAACGTGACATGTTCATTGACTTCATAAGTTCATCAAGCCTGCCAAGTTTCTCGATGTTTTGCGTTATCACTTTTGTCGGGCTTATCCTGACAGACTTCTCGATATAGAGCCTTTCGATACCATTGTTTTTTTATCCTTAATCGCATAACGCCACATCCGATAGCATTATAACATAATAACGCTTTATACGCTACATACGCTACATGCAAAAACACGAAATCTGACACAAAAAAATAGGGCGAAATGCCCTATTCTGCTGAAAAAACACCGTATGCTGTTTTTAACTAACTGTCAAAGACCCGTGACGATACGCTTGCGGCCGGAGGGGAGTAGGGTATAATCAACGGAAACGAAGAGCAGATAAATGCAGGATGGAGGGATCATGCGCATACTTTTGGTGGAAGATGAAAAAGCCCTGGCGGAACTGGTAGCTGCAAGACTTAAGAGGGATCACTTTACAGTGGATATCTCAAACGACGGAGAAGACGGATTGGACTGTGCTCTGTCAGGAATGTATGATCTGATCATACTTGATATCATGCTCCCCCATGTAGACGGCATCACCATACTTAAAGAAGTACGCAGACAGGACAGGAAAGTAAAGATAATAATGTTCACGGCGAAAGCAGAGCTGGATGACAAACTGCTCGGGTTTGAAAACGGAGCAAACGATTATGTGCCGAAGCCTTTCCATATAGACGAGCTGGCTGCAAGGGTAAATGCGCAGCTGTGCATCGCAAAGGCTGTTGATAATAAACTGGAATACGGCGATATAAGTCTTGATTACCGGGCTTCAAAACTGCGCTGCATAAAGAACGGAGAAGACGTGGGAGTCAACAACAAGGAATTTCAGCTGCTGGAATATCTCATGAACAATCACGATATGATACTGTCCAGGGGGACGATCTACGACAGGATCTGGGGGATGGATTCCGAAGCGGTATCGAACAATCTGGAAGCATACATGTCTTTTGTCAGAAAAAAACTGAAGGTGATAGGTTCGGGAGTATCGATAAAGACCATCAGGAATATGGGTTACCGTCTGGAGTACGAAGAGTAGGGGAGCATGAAGGAACTAAGAAAAAAGACAACACTTACGTTATTCTCAATACTGAGTTTTATCCTCCTGTCGGTGATGATGCTTGTGAATGTCCGTTTCTATGCAGGTGAGAAGGAAGGTATCATGCGCAGTCTCGACATACTCGAGGGCAAAAGAGGCATGCGGGATATGGAGGGCAGAAGACCCGGAGAAGAAGCGCCGAAGCCGGATGAACACAGGATGAGACCGCGGGATATGGAAAACGTGATGATAATGGATTACGAGATCTATATCGTGGAGATAGCCGACGGAGCGATAACAAAAGTATTCAATGCAGGCAATACTTCCGATGGCTTTGATGCAAATGCCGTGGCAGAAGAGATACTGGCGGAAGAAAAGGATGACCGGATCTTTGTGGGTAATCTGTATCTTATCGATTATGCTTACAGATACCGCGCAGGTGAGTCCATAGTGATACTCAATGCAGGAGAGATAAGGACAAAGCTTTGGAAGCTTATAGCAGAGAGCATACTTCTCTTTGTGATAACGGAGATCGCAATAGTCTTTATATCGAGACTGATCACAAAATGGATAACGAAGCCCGCAGAGGAGGCGTTTGCAAGGCAGAAGGAATTTATTGCGGACGCTTCGCATGAGCTGAAGACTCCTCTTGCAGTGATAATGGCTTCTGCGGATGAGCTGGAGAGCACTGATAAAGACAGCAGGTACATAGATAACATCCGATATGAATCGGAGCGGATGAACAAGCTGATAAAGGGACTGCTGAATCTCTCCCGTCTGGAAAACGGGGAAGATGCGGCTTCGTACAGGGAGGAGGATCTGAGCCTCATACTTGAAAAGACCTGCATGGCTTATGAGGCAGTGGCTTTTGAACAGGGCGTCCTGATAGAAACGGAAATAGAAGAGGGAATGAGTTTTCGCTGCAATAAAGAAGACATGGAGCAGATGGCTGCCATTCTTCTGGATAATGCGGTAAGACACAGTTATAAGGACAGCAGTGTAAAAGTGACTGCCGTGATGAATAAAGGTCTGATAGATATAAGGATAGTCAACACCGGCGATCCGATCCCCGAAGAAGATAAGGACAGGATATTTGAACGCTTCTATCGCGGCGATAAATCCAGGAGCCGCAGGGAGAATAATTACGGTCTGGGTCTTGCCATAGCCAGACGTATAGCTCGAAACCATAACGGAGATATAAATGCCGAGTCGGCTGACGGAAAGACGGTATTCCGTGTAAGTTTAAAGAAATAGGAGATTGTACTTAGTTCTGAACACCGCAAAAGATTTTTCTTCTGCGGTGTTTTTTTAATATTCGTTTAAGGAAGGGATCGTATCATATGAGCATACAAAGAGAAAAAACGAAAGGAAGTGCAGGTAATGGGTACAAACAGAGAGGTGTTTCAGAGAAAGGAGATAAAGTATCTGCTGAATGAAGATCAGTACAGCAGGCTCGTACCTTTCCTGGAGACTTTTGCGAAGACGGATGAATACGGTCTCTCACGGATCAACAACATATACTATGATACTCCGGACCACAGGCTGATAAGAACTTCAATGGAGAAGCCGCTGTATAAGGAGAAGCTGAGGCTCAGGACTTACGGTGAAACCTCCGATGAAACAAATGCTTTCATCGAGATAAAAAAGAAATACGCGGGCATAGTATATAAGAGAAGGATATCGGGACCGTATAAAAAAATGCATGAGTATCTGAGCGGAGAGTGTGATGACATAGGCAGTTCGCAGATAGCAAGAGAGATAGAGGCTTTCAGAAAACTCTACATGGATCTGAGGCCGGCCATGAGCATCTGTTACGACAGGATAGCAATGGCGGGAACGGAAGATAAGGACTTCAGGGTGACCTTTGACAGCAACATAGAATGGAACGATGAAAACAGCGATCTGAGAGACTTAAAGAGCGGAAGGGCGCTGCTGAAACCGGAACAGCATCTGATGGAGATAAAGGTAGGAAATGCATTTTCAAGAGAACTGTCGGAGAAGCTGAGCGAGCTTGAGATCTTTCCCACATCTTTTTCGAAATACGGAGCGGGATATGCGGATATGATCAGGAACTCTGAGGCAATAGATAAAAAGATATTACAGTTTACAAACAGAAGAGCGGAAAAAATGGAAATGAAAGGAGTAGCAGCATATGTTTAACAATATTTTTTCAACGATACTTACGGATACGGCTTTTGGAGGAGAAGAGTTTGTACTGGTGACGGTGATAGCCTTTATCTGCGGGATGATAATCGCAGGGACCTACATGATAAAGAACCGCTATTCAAAAAGCTTTGTGATGACACTGGTGCTTCTGCCCATGATCGTGGAGCTGGTGATAATACTTGTAAACGGCAATCTGGGAGCCGGAGTGGCAGTAGCAGGAGCTTTCAGTCTGGTACGTTTCAGATCCGCACCGGGACGGGGACAGGAGATAACGGAGATCTTCCTGGCTATGGCAGTAGGACTGGCCGCAGGAATGGGATATGTGGGAATAGCACTGCTGTTTGCCATAGCTGTATCGGGAGTGAACCTGATACTCAGACTGGCAGCTTTCGGTTCAGAGAACAGGGGCGTAAAAATGCTGAAGATATCGGTGCCTGAGAATCTTGATTATGAAAACAGATTTGAAGAGACTTTCGGCAGATATTTAAAAGAGTACAGATACGAAGAAGTGAGAACAACAAATATGGGAAGCCTTTACAAGCTGACACTCAGCGTGGTGATGAAGGAGAACAGTTCCTCCAGGGAATTCCTTGATGAGCTGAGAACACTGAACGGAAATCTTGATATAAGCCTGGGACGGATGATCGAGCCCATGGAAGCGCTGTAAATACAGTCACATTTCGGAGATGAAAAGGAGATAAGATGATGAAAAGAAAAATAGTGATGATGATACTTATGTCTGCATTATCGATATCGGCATACGGAAGGGAAACGACGGAAAGTAGAAAAAGTGCTGAGAGCGTGGAGAGCGTAGAGCTTGAGAAAGAGAGTGAAAGCGGAGTGGTGATTTCCGAGAAGCTTGCTGACAAGTCCGGCGATGTGGAGACTGTAGCGCTTGCAACAGATAAGGAAGATGCATTTACGAACAGGGATCTGGAGCAGGAACCGGAGCTGGAAGACGCAGAGTATATCACGGTCACAGACGGAAAAGACATAAGCATAAGCAGTGAAGGAGTATATGTGCTGAGCGGTGAGGCATCGGAGGTAACGGTCACTGTAGAAGCGGGTGATGAAGATAAGGTACAGCTGGTGACAGACGGATTGAAGATAAGCAATACGGACAGTCCCTGCATCTATGTAAAGAATGCGGATAAGGTATTCATAACCAGCGTATCGGATGATAACGAGCTGACAGTGAGCGGAAGTTTTACGGCTGACGGAGATACCAACACGGATGCGGTGATCTTTTCAAAGGACGATCTGGTGCTGAACGGAACCGGAACGGTAGTGATAGATTCTTCCGATAACGGTATAGCAGGAAAGGACGATGTAAAGCTGACCGGCGGAAAGCTTATGATATCTTGCAAGGGAAGCGCCATAGAAGCACATGATGAGATACTGATCGCCGACGCAGACATAGTAGTAAGCGAAAGCAATGACGGCATACATGCCGAAAATGACGACGATGATACGGTGGGAAATATCATGATCTACGGAGGAAGCCTGAATATCACTGCAGTCGATGACGGCATACATGCAACCACTGCTGTAACAGTCGATAACGGAGAAATAGTGCTGAAAGCGGCTGAAGGTATCGAGGGTACGCAGATACAGATAAACGGAGGAACAGTAGATATAACGGCATCGGATGACGGCATAAATGCAGCAAAGAAATCCTCCGCACTCACACCCCTGTTTGAGATGAACGGCGGAGATGTAAGCATAGCAATGGGCGCAGGCGATACGGACGGCGTGGACAGTAACGGCGATATCGTTATAAACGGCGGGACCATCAGCATTACAGGACAGTCTACCTTTGACTACGACGGAAATGCGGAGTACAACGGCGGAACCATCATAGAGAACGGCAAAGAGACAAATGCGATATCGAACCAGATGATGGGAGGCCGCAAAGGCATGCGCGGTATGGGAAAACAGGGGGACTTTGGTGAAAACGGCGAGATGCCGGATTTTGGAGGAGACGGAGAGCTGCCTGAAATGAAGGAATTTGAAGGCGGTGGAAAAATGCACGGCGGAGGAAATGCAGAAGGCATGCCCGGTGGCGGCCATATGGGAGGAAAGAGACAGATGGAAAATGAAGAAACGAAGGAAGGGACCGAGTTATGAAAGTATCCGGCACGAAAATATTCGCACTGACCTACGGCCTGCTGCTAACGGGACTTACGGCTTATGTGCTGCTGGACAGCTTTGTGATACCTCACAGATATGCGGAAGTTGAAAGCCGCGAAGAGCCGGTCGTGATCGCGGAAGAAAATACGGCAGTTACAGAAGTAACTGAAGATGAAGCGCCAGCTGCAGAAGTCGTAGAGAAAGATAACTCTGTGGCAAAAGATGATGCCGGGACAGCTGAGAGTGTAAAGAGCAGAGCACGGAAGGGCAGCGGCGAAAAGAAAAAGAAAAGAGCTGCTGCTGAGAGTGACTTGGCGGCCGAAGATACAGACAGGGCAGCATCCGGAGAGTCAGAAAAAACGGAGTCTGCAGATACAGAGAAGACTGCATCCGCGCATTACGAAGAGGCAGGAACGGAGATCAGCTTAAATGAATACAGGGTAAACGATACGGATGTATATGTGGCAGACATAAAGCTTCAGTCCGCAGAAAGCTTAAAGACCGCATTTGCAGGGGACTGCTACGGCAGGAACGTCACCGCAAAGACTTCCCGGATCGCTGAAGACAACGGAGCAGTACTTGCCATAAACGGAGATTTCTACGGAAGCCGAGAGAGCGGTTACGTGATAAGGGAAGGTGTGCTTTATCGCGACAGGGCGGCAGAGGGGAACGAAGACCTGGTGATAATGAAGGACGGAAGCTTCAGGATAATAAACGAAAGCGAAGTAAGCGCGCAGGAGCTTCTGGATATGGGAGCATGGAATGTATTTTCTTTCGGGCCGTCTCTTGTGAGTGAAGGAGAGATCGCTGTCAGAGTAGGTGAGGAAGTAGGCAAGGCCATGCAGAGCAATCCCAGGACGGCCATCGGTATCATAGATGAATTACATTATGTCTTTGTGGTGGCAGACGGAAGGACAACGGAGAGTGAAGGGCTGACGCTCAGTGAGCTTGCGAAGTTTATGAAAGAGCTGGGCGTGCAGACTGCCTACAACCTGGACGGCGGCGGATCCTCCACCATGGTATATCAGGGACAGCTGATCAACAATCCGACAACAGGCGGAAAGAAGATAGGCGAAAGGAGTGTGAGTGACATTGTCTACATCAGATGAAAAAATGGCAGATACACTGAAGATGGCTGACGGCTGCATGGCAGCTGCACTGATAACAGCACTGTTTGGCATGATCTATGAGATATTCAGTTTCGGAGTATTCTCCTTCGCCATGATCTATGCCTTCGGTGTGTTCGCTGCAGGTGGGGTGTTCTGGAAGATCATTGGCAGGAAACACAGGATGACAGCGGCTTTCCCGGCAAGCCTGTGGAACGCGGGGCTGAGCACGGTAACGGTGGGACTACTGCTTAAGGGCGTGCTTGATATATACGGATCCGGCAACAGTCTCATCCG
>JAILHF010000053.1 GCA_024696005.1 Lachnospiraceae bacterium
GTTCAGTCCCGAGCCACGCACTTCGCTGCGTGGCTACGGGCCGACGCTTGGGCTGGCAGGCTTGCCGCCCATCGGCGAAGCCGATTATGCATGGCGGCAAGCCAGTTACGTTCAGTGGCTGGCAAGCCACTGAACAGTAACGGCAGATGAAATTCGGGATTGACAAGTTTCGGATCAGTCTGTATAATGCGTAAATTGTAAGGATCATTTTTGATCAGATCGGAAATTTCGGAAAGGAGGTATCGAAACGTGTTCATCCGCATCAAGAAATCTCATGACAATATCAGTTCTGCTCATACCTCCTGTGGATGTGTTAAATAGCTTATTATCTTGCATGGGATCACCCCGATCCGTGTCATGTGAATTGAAAGACGATTCAGCTGTTAAGCCCTGATGCCGGAAGGTAACAGGGCTTATTTCATGCAAAGGGGGTGAGGTGCCATGTTTCAGATTAGGAATGTAACATTAACACATAAAAAAGATCTCAGGACCATTCTGGAGGATTTTTCACTTGTATTGAATAAGGGCGATAAAGCTGTTCTGATCGGCGAGGAAGGGAACGGCAAATCCACGCTGATGAAATGGATCTTCGATCCGGAGCTCATAGAGGATTACATCGAGCATGAAGGTGAAAAGATCATAAGCGGGGAAAAGCTTTCCTATCTGCCCCAGGAACTGCCGGAGGCCGATAAGGGCAAAAGCGTTTCGGCATATTTCGCGGAGGATCCGTTCTTTTATGAGATGAGTCCGAAAGAGCTTTCCGGGATGGCGAAAGACTTTCATGTGGAGCAGGCTTTTTTCTATCGTGAACAGATGATGAAGACGCTCTCCGGCGGGGAACGCGTGAAGGCGCAGATGATGCGCATCCTGATGGAACGACCCACCATGCTGCTTCTTGACGAGCCGTCCAATGACATCGACATAGAGACTCTGGAGCTGATGGAGAGGATCATGCTGGGGTTTGACGGAGCACTGCTCTTTATCTCGCACGATGAGGTGCTGATCGAGCATGTGGCTGACCGTGTCATCCATTTTGAGCAGATCCGGAGAAAGACGAAATGCCGTCACACCGTGGCCAACATGCCATACAGGCAGTATGTGGAGGAAAGGCTGCATGATTTTGAAAAACAGGAACAGATAGCGCTTGGAGAACGCAGGGAAAAGAAGATACGCGATGAAAAACTGCGCCGCATGGAGCAGAGCGTCGGAAGCAGCATGGACAATCTGTCGCATGCGGACCGGGATCACATAGGCCAGCTTTTGAAAAAGAAGATGAAGAATGTCAAGGCCATGGAGAAGCGCTTTGAACGCGAGGATGCGCAGATGACCGAGATCCCGGAGCAGGAGGAAGCGATATTCTTTAAGCTCGGTGACAAAAACAGTGCAATACCTGCGGGAAAGTGGGTGCTGGAATATGAAAGCCCGGCCCTGCACGCGGCGGACGGCAGCAGGATTTTGGCGAAAGATCTGGAACTGAGGATACGCGGATCGGAAAAGCTGGGCATCATCGGCACGAACGGCTGCGGGAAATCCACGTTGCTGGGCATCCTTGCCTCGGAGCTGCTTGCCAGGCAGGACCTGCGTGCGGAGTACATGCCGCAGGATTACGAAAAAATGCTGGACATGGACCTGACGCCGGTGGATTTTCTGGACGGAAGCGGCGACAAAGAGGAACGTACCAGGATCCGCACGTATCTGGGTTCCCTTAAGTACACCGCGGACGAGATGGAGCATCCGATCCGGGAACTCTCCGGAGGGCAGAAGGCCAAGGTACTGCTATTGAAGCTTTCCATGTCGGGAGCCAACGTGCTGATCCTTGACGAGCCCACGCGGAACTTCTCGCCCTTATCCGGCCCGGTCATCCGCCGCATGTTAAAGGATTTCCCCGGTGCCATCATAAGCGTGTCGCACGACAGAAAGTATCTTTCCGAAGTGTGCGACAGGATCTGCCGCCTTACCCCCGAGGGCCTGGAGAGCGTGGATGCGCTCGCAGAGACAGGTACAAAAAAATGGGGATCGCATTTTTGAGGCAGATCATCCGATCAACAAAAAGGAGGTGCATTAACATGATCAATTTCATCCGGATGAGGAACATCTGACGGTGTGAGACAGGGACCATTGATCCATGGTTTCACACGGAAGAAGGAACAGGCAACGAAACACGGATCAAATGGAGGAAAAACAGATGTACGAAAATGAGATCAGAAAAGAAAAATATATACTGCTCATCGCTTATTCGGGCGATGAGGAAAAAGCGGATGCTTCGCTTGACGAACTGGCGGAGCTGCTTGATACGGCAGACGGCATTGCCGTGGGAAGGATGAAGCAGAAGCTTGACCGGCCCGATCCGGCCACCTATATCGGCAGCGGAAAAGCCATGGAACTGAAGATAAGCATTGCGGGAAGAGAGGCCGACGGCGTGGTCTGTGACGATGAGCTTACGCCGGCCCAGATGAAGAATCTGTCGGATCTTCTGGATACCAAGGTGATCGACAGGACCATGCTGATCCTGGATATCTTCGCGGCCCATGCGCATACCAGCGAAGGAAAGCTTCAGGTGGAAATGGCGCAGCTGAAATACCGCGCCAGCCATCTGGTGGGAGCGGGAAAGGCAATGTCACGTCTGGGCGCCGGCATCGGAACCAGAGGTCCCGGTGAGAGCAAGCTGGAGACAGACCGAAGAGTGATCGGAAGGCGAATTTCCAGACTGTCTTCAGAGATAAAGGACATGCAGCGTGTTCGCATGACCACGCGGAAAAAGCGTCTGGGGAACATGACGCCGGTCGTGGCGATCGTCGGTTACACGAATGCAGGGAAATCAACTCTTCTGAATCATCTGACGGATGCGTCGGTCCTTTCGGAAGACAAGCTTTTTGCCACGCTGGATCCCACGACACGTACCTGTGTGATGAAGGGCGGGCAGGAAGTGCTCTTTACGGATACCGTCGGTTTCATCAATAAGCTGCCCCATCAGCTGATCGATGCGTTCCGCAGCACACTGGAAGAAGCAAAATATGCGGATATCATCCTGCACGTTGCGGACGCTTCGGATCCGGCGCTGGACATGCATCTGCAGGTCGTTTATGAAACACTGCACGATCTGGAGATCATGGGCAAGCCCGTGATCACCGCATTCAATAAGACGGATCTGCTTGAGGGTTCGGAACGGCTTTACGATGATCGCGCCGACCGGTGCATCCGTATCTCGGCAAAGCAGGGAGAGAATACGGAGCAGCTTCTCGACATCATCGCAGACATGCTTCAAAAGAACAGAAAATACGTGGAGTGTCTGATCCCCTATTCCGACGGAAAAATGCTGGACAAGATCCACAGATACGGCAAGGTTTTGGAAGAGGAATACCTCGAAGACGGCATCAGCGTAAAAGCATATGTGCCTGCTTCGGCATTATGAAAAGTGAAATGTGAGGAGCTGATCAGGATCTGCAGGAAACGACAATGGGGGCAGAATGAAAGTCATTATTCTTAACGGCCCGATGGGCATAGGAAAAACAACAGTGGGTACCTGCATCGCAGATAAGCATCCGGGAACCGCATTCATAGACGGGGACTGGTGCATGGATATCCATCCTTTTGTCGGAAACCGGGAAACGAAGGAAATGGCTGTCGACAACATCCTGCACATGATGCAAAATTACAGGGATTGTGCGCAGTGCAACATGATCGTGCTTTCCTGGCTGATGGATGATGCCTGGGTACGGGAGAAACTGAGCGCCGGGATAAGGGAACTTGGGCTTGAGATGAAGAGTGCCACCCTGATCTGTGAGGAAGAAAAACTGAGAGAGCGATGGAAGGCAGATCAGGACTGCCCGTGGCGCACGGAGGAATGGCTGGAGGTATCGATCCGCTCGCTGGCAGGTTTTTCGCAGGCAGATGACTGCATCGATACGGGCTGCTCATCCGTGGAAGAGATCGCGGACCGCATCATGAGCGGGGCCTGACTAAGTCCCGTATCTGCATAAAGAATTGCGGAGTTGATAAAAGGACTGTTACGGGCTTGACTCGTCCCTTGGGGACGGGTTTATACTCCTCTGAAAGGAGGAGAAAGAGATGCCGGTATTGCGGATCCTGTTAAAACGAAACCGTTTCTGGGTCATGGCAGCTGTCGTGGCTGCTCTGGCATCCAATATGTCCCAGATTTTCTACATTTTCCTCATAGGGGATCTTGTCAATAAGATAGAGGGCAGGCAGGCGATCGAAAGTTCGTTTGTTGCCCTCATCTGCATTTTCATGCTTTCCAACGCATTGACTTTGTATGTCGATCAGTATGTCGGGCGCATTACTGCGGAAAAAATGGCACACAGCCTTAGAATGGCTTATGCGCGCAGACTGGTCAAAAGAGCGGCCGGAGAAGGAAACGCCTGTGATGCCGGAGCGGTCATGTCCGTTGCGCAAAACGAGCTGGCCCAGGCGGACGCCTATCTCGGGAATACGTTTTTTCAGATCACGGGCAAGGCTTTCAGCGGTGTTCTGGTCCTGATCTTTCTTTTGTTTCAGGATGCCCTGCTTACCATGACTCTGCTGATCCCGACGATCTTCATCCTTTTCTATGTTGTTTGGTCCGGGCGCAGGCTTTCGGCCATGGTCAACGCGGCACAGGACGAGAAAAACCGAATGAACCGGGTGGCTTACGGAACGATACATGCGTTTCCCGTGATCCGTATTTTCGGAGGAGAGGATCTGAGCAGGAAAGCGTTTGACGCTGCGATCACGCGCTGGGTGAGGCCCGCTTCCGGGCTTGGCAGGCGGAGTGCTCTGTATAACACGCTCTCCGGGATCGTTTCGATGATTCCGTTGCTGCTTTTGCTGCTGGCCGGTTCCGGCATGGTGATAGAGGGGCACATCATGCTGGGAACCCTCATCGTATTTCTGAATCTGCAGAAAAGCCTGACGCAGTTCGTCATGAACCTTCCGTCCTGGCTTTCGGGCTTCCGGGTCTTTACTGCAAATCTGTCCAGGATAGAGATCATGTAAACGGAGGGATGGAATGATACGATTAGACAATGTTTCGTTTTATTACGAGAAACAGCCGGTATTGAACCATGTTTCGCTTTTCGTGAAGAAGGGGCAGAAACTGGGCGTTCTGGGAGAGAGCGGCTGCGGAAAGAGCACGCTCCTCAAGCTGATGGCGGGCTTGTGCAGGCCCTCTTCCGGAACGGTCACGGTCGATGGGGAAAGCGAACCGGCCCGGATCTGCCAAAAAGTATCCGTTGTCATGCAGACGCCGATGCTTCTGCCCATGACGATCCGGGAAAACATCACGATGGGACACGAGTATACGGAAGAGTGGATACGCCATGTTTGTGAAGAAGCCAATCTGACAAAATGGATCGACACGCTCCCGAAGGGGATCGACACGTATCTGGGAGACCGGTCGGATGAACTCTCGGGCGGACAGGCGCAGCGAGTCGCCATCGCCAGGGCAATGTGCAAGGATGCCGGGATACTTCTGCTTGATGAACCCACCTCCGCACTGGATCCCGAGAATGCCGCCGCGGTTCTGGAGGCACTGGAACGATATGCAAAAAACAGGACGCTTGTCCATGTGACGCACAGGCCGGAGCATCTTAAGGCTTATGACATCGTCATGAACATGGATGAGCTGTAGAGCAGGGAAAGGATGTTCACATGGATCGAAGGGTTTCGTTTATTCTGAAAGAACTGGGGCTTTGGAAGATATTCGTTCTTGTCATGGTCCTGCGTTCTCCTTTTGATTTTCTGAATGCATGCCTGGGAGCCAACATGCTGGAACGCTTCCTCCGCATTGCGGAGTTGAAGGAGAAGAGTGATCTTCTTCCGGCATTTCTGACCTTCCTTCTCTTTACGGTTCTGTTGTTCGGATATAATGCCACGATCTGGAGCACCATTTCGATCAAGGCGGACATGCTCCTGCATGAGCGGCTTCGGAACAAACTGCTGAAGACCATGTTGGAGATGGAGCAGCAGGAAGTGGAACAATATTCCGAAGGTGACTGGATCACCAGGATCAATGCCGATGTTGACAGGACCGCGGATTATCTGACCGCGCCGCTGAACTTCATGCATGCGCTGATCGCCTCGGTGAATCTGCTGCTTTCCACGGCGGTGCTGGCATTTTTGAATGCAGCTCTTCTGGCGGCTGCCCTTGCTGTGATGCTTCCGTTCTTTTTCCTGAGTACCGTGGTCATCATCCGGAAGGTCCCGCAGTACAAAAAGAATGCACAGGAAGCGCAGGCATCGTATTCGGACCGGCTGAGAGCGATAACGGAAGCCGGAAGCGCGATCTGTGTCTTTGATGGGGAAGACATCGTCATGAAAAAGGTGGAGGAAGCCAGTCTGCGGATCATGAACGAAAACATCAGGGCCCACCGTCTCAGCGCATGGTCCTCGCTTTTCATTGTGTTCTCGGGCAATCTGGGCTATCTGTTGCTTTTGCTGATGGGAAATAGTATGATGGGAAACGGGATCAGGGATTTTGCCGAGCTCACAAAGATCACGCAGTATCGCGGACGGATGATGATGAGTGTGATGTGTGTGAATGACAGCGTAAACCGCATGAAGACAAATCTTCCGGGAGCGCTGCGGGTGGAGGAGATCCTCAGGATGAGCGGCAAGTCTGTTCCGGCCGGTGAACAGCAACAAAACCATGCAGTCTGAAGGGGGAAGCGCAGATGGCGGATCATTCGGATCAGAAGCTGTTAAAGATCGGGGAGCTGGCGGCCATGGCCGGCATATCCGTGAAAGCCATGCACGTATATGAAGAAAAGAACATCATCCGGCCCGTGGAAGTGGACCCGGCAACGGGCTACCGTTATTACCGGGCAGATCAGCTTTCCGAACTGGAATCCCTTTTGGCGCTTCAGGACATGGGCTTTTCCCTGAACGAGATCTCTTCCATATTGTCCGGCAACTGTTCGAAAGAAGAGCTTTCCGGGATGTTCGAGAGTAAAAAGGAGGCCCTGAACGAGCTCATCATGAAGACCGAAGCAAAGATACAGGGGCTTGATTCGATGAGGGAGAGCCTGGAATCCGGAACGGAAAAAATGCGTGAAATGAGCGAAGAAGAACGCGCACGTTTCCTTGCCAGGCTTGTCGTGCTCAATGAAGAAAACATCAGACAGACACTGAGTGAAGTGATCTGGCTGTGAAGTCATGTCTGAGATTTTAAGAGTTTCTTAAAGATTTCCGCACTCTCTCCGTGTTATGATCAGCTCATCAAAGCTTGAGAGGGGTTTTTTCATGTTTTTCCGAATGCTCAAAAACAATCTGAAGGAGAATAAGGGACTCAATATCATCCTTTTCTTTTTTATCATCGGCGCATCCATCGTTTCCGTGATCGCTGCGGCGCTTTTGTATGTGCAGTTTGTCGGGCTGCCCCAGACGAGCCTTCTGTGCAATGCACCCAACATCATCATCAATACCGCGGTGGGCATGGGCAGCTTTGAAGAAAAAGGAGAGGCGCTCTGCGAGTGGGCACAGAACAACCCGATGATACGGGATTTTGAGATGACGGAGTTTGCATCGCTGGCGAACGGTGAGGTGTTTATCAACGGCAGATGTGCGAACGATCCCGATTTTCCGAACCACAAACGTTTTTACCTGACAACGCCCACTTCACGGGTGGGACTGCGCTATGATGAGAACGGAGAAGCTTTCTGTCCCGCATCCGGTTGTGTGGCTGTCAGCAAGGATATTTCCGAGATGGCCGGCATAAAAATCGGGGATACGATCCGTATCACCACGCAGCTCGGAAGCTTCTTTGAATTCGAGGTTTCCGAGATCTACAGGACTCCGGCGAGAAACGGGGAAGATCTGGTCATCTCGCCCGTGGATTATGAGAGACTGAAATCGGAGGAGCCGCTGCGTTTCCACAGGCTTCTGATCCGGGCAGGCAGCGTGTCCTGCGCGGAAAGACTGTATCTGGAGCTGTATGATAAAAAACTCGTGTATACCTGCAATTATGTCGCCTACAGTCCCGAAACCGACACGAACTATACCATAACCTTTGTGATCTCCGCTTTTCTCGCGTTCATGGGTGGGGTGATCCTTCTGGTGATGATGATCATGATACGCTACATGATGCTGTCTGCCATCAAGCAGGAGGAAAAGGAGATCGGCATGATGCGGGCCATCGGTGTGGATTCCTTCCGTTACCGCTGGATGTTCGCTTCGGTCTATGTGTGCTTTGCTTTCATCGGCGGCATCACGGGGATCGCGGGCGGAGGCCCCCTTTCCGTATTCATCATCCGCAGGCTGAACCGTAATCTGGTCCTGGCGGATCCGCATGTCTTTTCAAAGATCGCCGTTTTCGTATCTCTTTCGATCATGCTGCTGATCCTTGTCTTTTCCGCGATCATGATGCGCCGCATCAAGCGGGTTTCGATCATGGAAGCGATCCACGGCAGCAATGTGGGGGAACGCTTTGAAAAGCTCAACCGCATCGATCTGTACCGTTCGAAAAGAACGAAGGTGCCGCTTTTCCTGGCTTTCTCGGACATCGTGAACAGTTTCGGGAAATACGCTTTCCTGATCGTGGCCTATATGCTGACAAGCACGCTGCTGCTTACGGTCTTTAATCTGAAGAGCTCGGTGCTCAGTTCCGAATACCAAAAGCATTTTCTTAACCTGGAGAGGGATGTGGAAGTGTACATGTACGGAGAGCTCTTTGATTATTACTACCAGATAGGCGGGGACATGGACGGCGCCTTCCGGGAAATGTGCAAGGATGCGAACGAGGCGGGGATCCCCTTAAGCATCCGCATCTTTAACGGCACGAATGCGATGATCGAGTGGGAGGGGAAAGAAGCGGTTGCTGCGAAACTGTGGTACGGGGACACCGAAAACGAAGACATTCTTCTGCGGAAAGGCGGAAAACTTCCGGTCCGGGAAAACGAGATCATCCTGAGTTATCATACGGCCAAAAAGGAAGGGGTCCGGATCGGGGACCGCCTGAAGGTCACGGTAAGCGAATGCCTCAATGACGAGCTGCAGTATGTGTCGGAAGAAGTGGAGCATGAATTCATCGTGACCGGCTTTTTCGACATCATGGAGGAGAAGGGGCCGGAGATGATCGCCGGAAAAGAATATACCGCCGGATACGGTTTGAGCAGCCGGGTCACGAATGTCCATCTGGAGGCGCCGAAATCGGAACATGCGCGTTATCTGGAAAAACTGAAGGAGCGTTTCGGAGAAGAATACTTTGATGACGCGGAAGAATGCGTCAGACGGAACTTCTCCTATGTCACGGGGCCGATCGATGCCATGAAGGTGGTGCTTTCCCTGATATCGGCTTTCATGCTGATCCTGATGACTTCTCTTTATACAAACGTGGATCTGTCTGAGGAAACACCCGGTATATCCATTTTGAAGACCGTCGGCCTGACCGAACGGGACGTAAAGAAATGGCAGATGTGCAGGATGTGGATGATCATAGTCATTGCGATCCTTCTGGGCTTTGCCATGGAATATACACTTGTGGAAAAACTGCTGAATGCGATCTGTGACAGCTTTTCCAACACGGGCGTGCATATCGTCTCAAATCCGCTGGAGTGTTTTGTGATCGTTCCGCTCATCATCCTGGGGATCGGGACAGTGGCCATGGCGTTGTGTCTTGCAAGAGTGAAGCGCATCAATATCTGGAACATCAGGGAAGATTAGGGGAGGAAACATCATGGAAAACATGCTCAGTGCAAAAGGTTTATGCAAGACCTATGTGGTGAACAAATACAGCAACAATGTGCTGCGCAACATTGATTTCGAATTGGCGGAAGGCGAATTCGTGACGATCATGGGGCCTTCGGGAAGCGGCAAATCCACACTGCTCTATACGATCAGCGGCATGGATCAGGCCACAGCCGGCGACATCACCTTTCTCGGAAAGAGCTATGCCGGGATGAAGGACAGGGAAATGGCCAAGCTGCGGCTGGTGAGCATGGGTTTCATCTTCCAGCAGATGTACATGATGCGAAAGCTGTGCATTTTGGACAACATCATCCTGCCCGGTTATCATGCGGGACTGGAGGAGCGGAAGAAGGTGCGGGAAGACGCAGAGGTGTTGATGCGCCGCCTGGGCATCATCGAGATCGCCGATAACCGCATCACCGAGGTTTCCGGAGGTCAGCTGCAGAGGGCCTGCCTTTGCCGGGCATTGATCAACCGGCCCAAGGTATTGTTTGCGGATGAGCCCACCGGGGCGCTCAATTCCAAGGCGGCCGGCGAAGTGATGCAGGAGCTGGTCAAGGTAAACCGGGACGGGACCGCGATCCTGATGGTAACACACAGCGCAAGGGTTGCAGCGGCCAGTGATAAAGTGGTATATTTAATGGACGGACATATTGAAGGTGAGATCACGCTCGGCAAGTTGGCAGACGAAGCGGATCTGACGCAAAGGGAGCGTCAGCTGAACAAATGGCTGATGGATCAGGGGTGGTAGACATGAGAAAAGGGATTTGCATCGCTACGCTCCTGGCTGTCTGCCTTTGCGGCTGCGGGAGCAGACTGCCGGAATACAACCCTCCGGAATTTCCGACTGTCAGCACGATCGAAGCTGTCGGATCGGCCTGTTGTGGCTTGAGCTACGACGGGGAAGAAGCAAAAACGGAGGAGGTGCTTGAAAGGCGGGCCTCCGAAGACGGCTGCGTTGTCATCGAGAAGAAGGCATCTTATTACGAGGTGTATCTCGATTTCACCCGGGCCGATCACCGCACCGTGGGCCGGACCTATGCGGAGATGTTCCTCGAGCTGGGCATGGAGCCGGTGCTGGAACCCTTTCTTCACGAAAACATCGTGCATGCATTCCCGAATCTGAACGGGGATTATACCCCCGTGGAAAAGCGACTGGAAAAACTGCTGGTGAACATGCCCGCCGATTACCGGGAAGAGATCGAAGGCTTTGCGGAGGGCGTATCGGAAGGAAGAAAGGGGATCGCACCAGACGGGAAAATGAGTTATGAAGAGGGGCTTCTGGCCCATCTTGTGGGAGAATGCTTAAGACCCACGAACTGCAACGCTTCTGCCGTGTGGGGGGAAAAGAGCGCAAGCGGGGAGCGCATGCTCAGCCGTACAATGGAATGGCAGCTGGGCAGCTCGAACCAGATGTGCACGGCCCATGCCATCACGCATTTCATCAACGGGGAAGGGAAGAACAGCTATACGGGTTTTTCCGTGCTGGGCATGCTGGATATCCTCACGGGGATAAACGATAAGGAGGTGTTTGCCGGCCCGCTGGATGCGGGGACCGGGGCTCTTTACGAGTGCGAGGGAAAGAAATGCTATACCTTCGAGCTGCGCTACGCCCTGGAAACCATGTCCGATGCCCGCAGCATCGGTGAGTACATGGTGGCGGAGAGCAAAAATTTTACCTTTTCCCACAATATCTTCATCTGCGACAGGGATCATACCTTCGTAGCGGAGGACAGCGCATACGAGGGGGAGGAATACTCCGAACAGTCCATACTGCGCGATGCGGATACGCCTCTCATGGATGGGCTGACCTGGGATAACCCGGACTGTCTCTGCGCGGTGAATTCGTTTGTGACGGAGGGGAGCGAAGACAGGATCACCTATTCCGCTTCAAATTATGTGCGTTTTTACAAATACAACAAATGGTTTTCCGAAAAAGACAAGCTTTCCTTCGGGGACCTGAAAGGGATCGTCACGAACGAGAAGCCGCAATACGATTCGCTGGCACAGAAGATCTACGGGGATATCACGTTCGAGGTGATCGTGTATGACTATGCCACCGGGGAACTCCAGGTGGCGCTGACCGGAGAGGAAGGTATCCTGGAGCACCCGGATTACATCAGGATCGTGAGTCCCTGGAAGAGAGAATAGCGGGGGACAACGAAAAGGAGGGACAATATGTTATTTGCATTGGCATTGATACCTGTTATCGCGTTGCTGGTCTTCATTTACGTGAAAGACAAGAACGAACGGGAGCCAATGGGCTTTCTGATCCTTTTGTTCATCGGCGGCATGGCGACGATCCTTCCGGCGATCATAGCGGAATCGATAGGAGAATTGATCATAAATGTATTTTTGCCGGGAGATTCGCTGCTGAAAGCGGTCGTGGTCGCGGCGCTGCTCGTCGGACCGGTGGAAGAGCTCGGGAAATATCTGATCCTGCGCCTGATCACCTGGAACAACAAGAATTACAATTACAGCTATGATGCGATCGTTTATGCGGTCTTTGTGTCTCTGGGCTTTGCGGCTGTCGAAAACGTGGGATATGTATTCGGCAACGGCCTGGGCACGGCGATCCTGCGCATGTTCACGGCAGTCCCGGGACATGCGTGTTTTGCTGTTTTCATGGGGTATTTCTACAGCAAAGCAAAATATGCCCAGATCACGAATAACCGGTCGGAGTACGGAAAGTATACCGCCCTTTCGATCATTGCTCCGATCGTGATCCACGGCATCTATGACGCCATCGCGATGGCGGCAGGGGCGACGGACAGCTTCGTTTTCATCGGCCTCAGCGTTATCCTCTGGTTCGGTTTTGTCATGCTCATGTTTGCCGCATCTTTCTTTATTGTCAATCAGGCATCCAAGAAAGACTTCTGTTTTGTGCCCGCGCAGGATAACAACGGATGGGTTTATTACCGGCCCGACATGGTCGGAAGTTGGAACTGCAGCTGCGGAAGGGTCAATCAGCTGAACTTCTGCCCGACCTGCGGCAGCGCCCGCCCGGTGGTGAATTACTGGACCTGCCCCCGGTGCGGAACACTCTGTGCCTACAATTTCTGCGGCAGCTGCGGCTTTTCCGCACAGCAGCAGAACATGCAGGGCCAATAAAGGCGCTCCCGGCTTTACTTCGGGGCTGCTTCCACACTCTCCCTGGAAATAAGCCATTCATAGTCCGTGTCAAGGTTTTCGGGGAAGAGCATATAGCTTTTGTCGCCTTCCCCAACTGTAGCCCGGTCCGTCTTGCTTATGGGCCTTCCTTTGTGATAACATAATAGGCACAGGCTGTGGAAGCGGCATCGTTGACAGGCATTTTCGATATTTGACCGGCCTGAATATCGATCCGGGAGGAAGAAAAATGAATTCTGTATCCGATGCAACAGTAAAGTGGGGAGTGCTGGGGACTGCGGGGATCGCGGCCGGATGCACGATACCCGGGATGCAAAAGGCAAAGGGCTGCGTACTCCATGCCATTGCGGGAAGAAGCCTGAAAAAAGCGGAGAGCTTTCGCGAACGTTTCGGCTTTGAAAAGGCATACGAGGGATACGAAGCGCTGCTGGCGGATCCCGAAGTGCAGGCGGTTTACATTCCGCTGCCCAATGACATTCACTGCGAATGGGTCATCAAGGCCCTGAAAGCGCATAAACATGTGCTGTGCGAAAAGCCGATCGCGATGAATGAGAGCGAGCTGAAGCGCATGTTTGCGGCCGCAAGGGAAAACGGCGTGATCCTGATGGAAGCGTACGCATACCTGCACAGCCCTTATGTGGAAGCGTTGAAAAAGATCGTGAAAAGCGGCGAGATCGGTGATGTGGACTATATCGATACCGCTTTTATCACCCAGGACTATTCCGAGGATTTTCGCCTTCATAAGGAACTCGGCGGCGGCGGGATCCTGGACGTGGGATGCTATTGCACCACGATGATCCTTTCCCTGATCGATTCGCCCGTAAGCTATGTGAAGGCGGATGCGGAGCTCGACCGGGGAGGCGTGGACCACATGGCTTCGGCGCTCATCGGTTTTGAGAACGGAGCACGTGCGTCCCTGAATGCGGGCATGGCACTGGGGATCGACAGCTGTGACCGCTACGACCGTCTCTTCATCCACGGTTCGAAAGGCTTTATCCGTTCGGAGGTGGAATACAATCAGGAAGGCGATCTCTCCTTTACCGTGTGGATCAAAAACGAAAACGGCGAGCGCATTCCCCGTACGGTGAATGTGACTGCTGCATCCAATTACAGTCTCGAGATCGAGCAGATGAACGACTGCATCCTGAACGGGGCGCAGCCTCATGTCTCGGAAGAGTTCTCCCTGAGGAACATGCATCTGCTTGACAGGATCCTGGATGTTTCGGGTTATACCGATCAGCGCAGGAGTTTTGTTCTGGACAATGGGGTGGAGATCCCGGCGATCGGGTACGGCTCCTACCTCGCAACGGACGGAAAGGGAGAGCAGACCATACGGGATGCTCTGGACGCGGGATACCGCTATATCGACACGGCCAGCTTTTACAACAACGAAGAGCAGATCGGTGAGGTGATCGCGGGCTGCGGGATCCCCAGAGAGGAACTGTTCCTCTGCAGCAAGGTGTGGCCGGCCGATCTGGGAAGGGAAAAGACGCTGCAGAGCTTTGAAGCATCCTGCAGAAAGCTGAAGACCGGCTATCTTGACCTGTTTTTGATCCATTGGCCCAAGGATGACAGAAACGACGAGGCCTGGATCGACAAGGTGAGGGAAAGCTGGGTGCTGATGGAGGAGCTTTATGAACAGGGGCGCGTCAGGGCCATCGGGCTGTCCAATTTCCTGCCGCATCATGTCAGGCCGCTCCTTGAGACCGCGCGCATCCGCCCCATGGTGGATCAGCTGGAGCTGCACGCGGGCTACATGCAGGAATATGCCCTGGCTTATCTGGAGAAGGAAGGCATATTGCCGCAGGCCTGGAGCCCGCTGGGCAGGGCGAGGGTCATCAACGATCCCCGCATCGCGAAACTGGCCGCAAAATACAAAAAGAGCAGTGCGCAGATCCTGCTGCGCTATCTGAACCAGCGCTGCATCCCCGCGATCCCCAAGGCTTCTTCTCCCGAACGGATGAAGGAGAATATGGATATCTATGATTTTACGATCTCGGCGGATGACATGTCGTTTCTTTCCTGTTTGCCGGAGTGCGGTTATTCCGGGGAACATCCCGACTTTTGAGGGAAAGGTTACTGTTCAGTCCCGAGCCACGCACTTCGCTGCGTGGCTACGGGTCGACACTTGGGCTGGCAGGCTTGCCGCCCATCGGCGAAGCCGATTATGCATGGCGGCAAGCCAGTTACGTTCAGTGGCTGGCAAGCCACTGAACAGTAACTGGGAAAGAGCGGCAGTCGCAGCATTGAGGCTTGATACGGACGATGACGGATATTCTGATCATAGAAGATGATGAAGAACTGAGAGGGCTTTTGACCGATCTTCTGGAAGCGGACGATTACCGGGTGACGGGAGTGGGAAGCGCGGAAGATGGCGTGGCTTTTCTTGCGAAGGAAAGCTGCAGGCTCATCCTGCTGGATCTCATGCTCCCGGGGATCGATGGCTTTGCTGCCTGCAGCGCGATCCGGGAGCAGCGGGACGTGCCGATCATCATGCTGAGCGCGCGGGGCGATGATGAGAGCAAACTTACCGGATACAGGCTGGGAGCGGATGATTTCCTTGAAAAACCCGTATCGATGCCGATCCTCGGAGCAAAGATCAAGGCTCTTCTGCACAGAAGTGAAGCGGCACGGACCGGGGGAGATATCCTGCGCTGCGGCGCGATCACGGTCGACACGGCCAGCCGCCTGGTCTCAAGGAACGGAGCCCCCTGTGAGATCCGGGGAAAGATGTACGATCTTCTCCTTTACATGATGAAGAATCAGGGCAGACTCCTTTTGAAGGACGAACTGTATGACGCGGTATGGGGGGATCTGTTTGTGGAGCAGTCAACGCTGAACGTCCATGTCAGATGGCTGCGGGAGCGCCTGGAAGACGAACCCGATTCGCCGAAGATCATTAGGACGGTCTGGCGGAAAGGCTATATTTTCGGGGGCGAAAGTTGAAGAGTTTTTACGGCTTTGTCATTTTGATCACATCGGGCTTTCTTCTCGTGGCCCTGTTTTTGTTCTTCCTGATCGGAAAACATTACGATGACGAGCTCGGCATGCGGAATGTGGTGATGAACCGCATCACGAAAGAAGCGGAGGACGCCGCGGCAGCGGGAGAAGAAATCCTCCTTCCGGACAGGGAAAGCTATGTGCGCGAGTACGGAGAAAAAGCCGTTCCGGACAGAACGGAATGCATCCGGGTCGGAGAGACGGATGCGGCCGGCTCAGGCATGCTGCAGACGGAATACGGCTCGGAATACGTAAGCCCGGTCCGGGGGGCGGACGGAACGGCTGTTGCTTTCCTGATCTTTTCCTATCGGTCGGATGATATCGTCTTTACGAAAGTGATGGCCGGAGCGGTACTGGCCGTCTCGTATCTTGCGGTTCTGCTTGCACTTTTCCTGGTTTACCGGCGCATGGTAAAGCCAATGGAGGCTTTGGCGGAGTATCCCGAAAAGATCGCCAAGGGCCGGCTTGCGGAGGAACTGCCCCGTTCCGGGACAGGGCCTTATGAGCGTTATGTCTGGGGAATGAACATGCTCAGGGACGAGATGGAACGCAAAAGAAAGACGCTGGACATGATGGAACGGGAGAAGCAGACCCTTGTCATCTCCGTTGCCCACGGCATCAAGACGCCGCTGTCCAATATCCGGCTTTATGCGGAGGCCATTGAACGAGGCATTTATCACGAGGACAAAAAGCCGGACCGGGCGGATGCCGAAACCGCGGGGCGGATCAAACAGAATGTCGACAAGGCGGAGCTTTTGGTAAAAGAGGTCATGGAAAGGAGTGCGGAGTCGCTCGGCGTGCAGGAGACGCGCATCTCGTCTTTTTACCTGAAAGAAGTCATGGACACGATGAAAAAGGAATACGGCGCGCGGATGGAGCTTCTGCATATCCCGTTTGAGACGAAGCTGGAGAATGATCCGCTCTTAAGCAGCGATGCCGATGCGATCTGCAGGGTGATCGCGCAGCTTCTGGACAACGCGGTCAAATACGGCTCGGGGCGTTTCATCAGCCTGAAGATGGGAAGACAGGATGAGGACGTCATCATCAGTGTGAAGAATAGCGGCTGCTTTCTGAGTGAAGAAGAGACCGCCTATGTTTTCAAGAGTTACTGGCGCGGTTCCAACGCCTCCGGCAGGGAGGGGCAGGGGATCGGGCTTTATGTGGCGAAAAAGACGGTGGAAGTGCTCGGCGGGGATATCTTCATGAAATGCTGGCCCGCGGAGGATGCAACGGAAGTTACGCTGATCCTGCCCACGGAGAGCTGAAACGCTTTCACGGAAAGGAAAAATGTGCTAAGATAGACGCCGGGGCCGGAAAGCGCCCAAACGAAGGAGAAGAGTGATCATGGCAGAGCTTGTTGAAACGGAAACGGCGGAGGTACAAAGCCCCGAAGCGGGAAAGAAGAAGGGACTGACCGGCACGGCGATCAAAATGATCGCTCTGGTTGCAATGTTTATCGACCATTTCGCAGCCATCGTGCTGACGGATTATCTGAACAAGGTCACACCGGAGGACCTTGCGCCGGAGCAATCCCAGGCCTGGTTTTCGGAGCACCCGGGGGTCGCGCTGCTGAATGTGATCATGGGGATCATGCGGCTGATCGGAAGATTTGGCTTTCCCCTGTTTGTATTTCTGATCGTGGAAGGATTTCAGCATACGAGAAGCGTAAAGAAATATGCGATGAATCTTGCCATCTTTGCGCTGGTCTCGGAGCTGCCGTTTAACCTGGGCTTTAGGAGCAGGCTCCTGGCCCCGGAATACCAGAACGTGTTCTTCACGCTCCTGCTGGGTCTGCTTTGCATAACGTTCATCCGGCTGCTCGCAGAACAGAACAGGGACAACGAAAAGCTGCGGCCGCTTTTTTATCTCGCGGCCTTCCTGGCGTGGCCGCTCCTGCTTTATGCAGTGCTGTTCCAAAGCATTCCCGGCTATGTCGTTGTGATCATGACGAAGCTGAACGAGATGCAGGCGCCGGTTTTCGTGATCCTCTTTTTATCCGCGGCGCTGATCTCGCTGCTTCTGTTTTTGCTGATCGGCGCAAAATGGGATACGGCCCGCAGAAACACGTTTTCGGGGATCATCCTGCCTCTGTCTCTTTTCGGAATGATCGCGGAACTGCTGACAACGGATTATTCCTTCGTGGGGGTACTGACGATCGTGGTCATGTACCTGCTCCGGAAGAACAAGACGCTGGCATTTTCCATGGCCTGTCTGACCCTTACGATCAACAATCCGTCGGAGGTCACGGCATTTCTCATGCTGATCCCGATCGCGAAGTACAACGGGGAACGCGGCATGAAGGTCAACAAATATCTGTTTTACGCGTTCTATCCGGTGCATATCGGGCTGCTCTATGTCCTCGCTTTTTTGGCGGGATTTACGGGCTTTGCCCTGAAATAGCTGATGAACCTAAAGCGCCGCGGTAAACCCCCGGCGCAGGAACATAAGGACCGTTTTGGCCCGCAAAAACAGAAAGGAGAAGGAAATGGAAGAGGTATACAAGTTTTTAAAGGAAGCGGAAACCTATTATCTGGCTACGGTGGAGGGTGACCAGCCCCGCGTCCGTCCTTTCGGAACGGCTGACATCTTCGAGGGGAAGCTTTATATCCAGACGGGCAAGTCCAAGAATGTATCGAAGCAGATCCAGGCAAATCCGAAGGTAGAGATCTGCGCCTTCAAGAACGGGGAATGGCTTCGTGTTTCGGGAACGCTGGTACGGGATGACAGGATCGAGGCAAAGGAGCACATGCTCGAGACCCATCCCCAGTTGAAGGCCATGTATTCCGCGGAAGATGACAATACGGAGGTGCTGTATCTCAAGGATGCCACCGCTGTGTTTTCCTCCTTCACGGCAGCCCCCAGGACCGTGACGTTTTAAGCGAAGGGGCAAAAAGAGAGAATGACCGGCAGCAGGCAGGCCGCAGGCCTGTCTGCGCTTGTTTTGAGGGAGAGTCGGATTTTGCAGATGAAAGCAGAGATAAAGAAACGGGCGGGAGCGGAAACGACCGTGCTCCGCGAAAAAGACGGTGTGTGCCTGATCGGCTACAAAGCCCTGGATGGGATCCCCTGGCTGATCAATGCGTTTTCCACGAGGCTCGGGGGTGTCAGCGAAGGCATTTACGGCGAGATGAACCTCTCTTTTACCGTGGGAGACGATCCGGAGCACGTGCTGGAGAACCACCGCATCGTGGGCCGCATGATCGGTGTGGCGCCGGAGGACATGGTGCTGGCGGCGCAGACGCATACCGCGAACGTCATGCGGGTAGGAGAAGAACACCGCGGGATGGGGCTCGTGAGGGAACGGAGCTACACCGATGTGGACGGGATCATGACGGATGCGCCGGGCCTCTGCCTTGTGACCTCCTATGCCGATTGTGTGCCGCTTTATTTTGTTGATCCCGTGCACCGGGCCATCGCCCTTTCGCATTCCGGCTGGCGCGGAACGGTCGCTAACATTGCGCAAAATACGGTAACGGAGATGCATAAAGCCTTTGGAAGCAGTCCGGAGGAACTCATCGTCTGCATCGGTCCCTCGATCGCCGCGGAATGCTACGAAGTGGGAGAGGATGTGGCGGAAGCTTTCCGGAACGCTTATCCCAAAGAGGAGGCAGGACGGATCCTGACAGCCGAACCGGGGAAAGAGGGAAAATACCTCCTGGATCTGACCGAGGCCAATGTCTGCAATCTGAGAAAGGCGGGCGTCCGCGAGGAACATGTGCAGAAGCCGGACCTGTGCACGGCCTGCAACGCGTCCTGGATGCATTCCCACAGGGCCAGCAACGGAAAACGCGGCGGTATGAGCGCTTTTCTCTGCATCCGGCCTTAAGAGAGCGCATTTTGGTCCCGGGCCCCGGACCGAAAGGCGGACATGCGGGGGCCTTGATTTTGCTGGTGATATGTTCCGTTTTGTGCTATGATTAAAGGTGACGGCAAGCGTAACCGTCCGGAGGCTTCCATGAGTGAACCGGTCCTGTCACAGAAAAAGCAGAATATAGCGGCATTTTTCCTTTGTATCGCTGCCATCGCGCTCAATCTTTTGTTGAGTGCTCTTGTTTCCGCGTTCCGGCTTCCGATCTATCTGGATACCGTCGGGACCGTCGCCATCGCCGCCATGGGCGGCTATCTGCCCGGCGTTCTGGTGGGCTTTTTCACAAATCTCCTCCGGAGCCTGAACGATCACACATCCTGGTACTACGGCGTGGTCAGTGTGGGCGTGGCTCTTCTGACCGCAGGCCTCTTTCAGCGGGGGAAGCTGAAAAAGCTGTCGGGCATCCTGCTGCTGATCCTGTTCAGCAGTCTGATCGGAGGCAGCGCCGCGGCACTCATCCCCTTTTTCATGGAGGGGATCAGCTTTGAAAACGGTTCTCTGGCCGCATTTTTGAACGATACGGGTTATTTCGGCCCGGAGCTTTCCTTTTTTCTCTCGAAATATCTGACGGATATCCCGGATAAAGCACTTTCGGTGTTCCTTGCCCTGGGGATCATCCGCTTCATTCCCCGGAAGGCCTACCGCTATTTCAGTTTCGGCGCCCGGCTGCAGGGAATGCTCACCGAAGAGGAAGTGTTCAGCGAAGGACGCAGGCACAACCGTGTCATTTCCCTGCGGACAAAGGTCTTTCTGGTGATCGGCTCCTTTCTGGTGATGGTCTCCGTGGTCGCCGCGGGGATCAGCATGGCGGTATACCGGAAGACCGTCATCCGGGAACATACAAGGATCGCCCGGGGAACGGCCATGATCGCGGCCAATATCCTGGACGGCGACAGAGTGGAAGCTTACATCAGGGAAGGCCGGTCTGCGGAAGGATACGCCGAGACCGAGGAGCTTCTCCGGAAGCTGATCCGCAGTTCCATGGACATTTCCTATGTGTTTGCCTACCGGATCGAACGGGAGGGCTGCCGTGTGGTCTTTGACGTCGAAGCCGAAGCGACGATGAACGGGGAATCCTGCGAGGAACCCGGCACCCTGATCGACTTCGATCAAAGCTTTCTGGACCGTGTGCCCGACCTTCTCGAAGGAAGAGAGATCGAGCCCGTCATCAGCAGAGACAGATACGGTCATCTCCTCACGGCCTACCAGCCTGTTTTCGATTCCAGCGGGAAATGTGTCTGCTACACGGGCGCCGATGTGGACATGGGCCAGCTGTCCGCTATGGAGAGGAGCTTTATGACCGAGATGATCTCGGTGTTTGCCGGCTTCTTTGCCATCCTCAGTGTTTTTGCGATCTGGCTGACCAGCTATCACATCGTGCTTCCGATCCGCTCCATCACGGCGCGTCTCGACAGGTTTTCCAAGGGTATGGATACCCAGGAGGATATGGATGAGGATGTGAAGAGTCTCCGGAAACTCAGGATCCATACCGGCGACGAGATCGAGATCCTTTATAACGCGATCTGCCGGATGACCCAGAATCAGGCGGAGCAGATGCGCAGCATCCGTCGTCTGTCGGAATCAACCGCAAAGATGCAGGACGGTCTGATCATCACGATGGCGGATATGGTGGAAAACCGCGATTCGGATACCGGTGCGCATATCCAGAAAACGGCGGGCTATGTCAAGATCATTGCGGAGGCCCTGATGAAGAAGGGCTATTATGCGGAAAAGATCACGCCCAAGTTCGTGTCCGATGTGGTGCGTTCGGCGCCGCTCCATGACATCGGCAAGATCCACATCCCGGATGGTGTCCTGAACAAAGCGGGCAAGCTGACGGATGAAGAATACGAGATCATGAAGAGCCATACGGTCAGCGGCAAAAAGATCATCGAAGACGCCATCACCACGGTGGAAGGCGAGAACTACCTTAAAGAAGCCAGGAACATGGCCGCTTACCACCATGAACGCTGGGACGGGAAGGGGTATCCGGAAGGCCTGCACGGGGAAGTGATCCCGCTGTCCGCGCGCATCATGGCGATCGCGGATGTGTTTGACGCACTCACTTCCCCGCGAATCTATAAACCTGCCTTTTCTCTGGAAAAGGCTCTGGAGATCATTGAGGAAGGAAAGGGAACGCAATTCGATCCGAAGTGCGTGGAAGCATTCATGGATTCCCTGGCCGAGGTGAAAGTGATACTCAGGAAGTACAACAAGGAGGGGTAGGAGAGCTTGTTGCTGCGGATGAAAAAAAGAGGATATCGTTTTCCGGCAGCCGCTTTGGCACTGCTTCTCTTTTTGTGCCTTGTTTTTTCCGCGGGATCAGGGGCTTTTGCATCCGGAGGAACGGATGAAGGAAGCGTTCCCGGAGAAGCTGAGCACAAGCCGGTCGGGGGCGGATATGCCGCCAGCGGCCAGGTTGAGAACGCCGGATATACGACAAAGATCTATGACGCCTCGAACGGTCTGCCGACTTCGGATGCCAATTTCATACTGGGTGCGAGCGACGGATACATCTGGATCGGGGCTTACAGCGGGATCATACGTTATGACGGTTCGAATTTTACCAGACTGGATACATCCGGAGGACTGACCAACGGCCGCGGTCTTTATGAGGACAAGGCAGGAAGGATCTGGGTGGGGACGAACGATAACGGTGTTGTCGTTCTGGACGGAAACGAGAGCACTCACATAACTTACAGGGACGGTCTGCCCTCATCCTCGATCCGAATCTTTGCCGAGGATGCTGACGGAAACGTTTTCGTCGGAACGACTGCCGGCATCTGCTATGTCGATTCCGGAATGCAGGTTCATTCCCTGGAGGATGACCGCCTGAATGAAGAGCGGGTACTGAAGCTCGATTCCGATGCGGATGGCAGGATCTACGGCCAGACCAAGAGCGGCATCGTTTTCTGCATTGAGAACTGCAGGCTTTCGGCGGTTTACGACAGTGATGAACTCGGGATGGAGAAGATCACTTCGATCATGGCGGATCCGGAGCGGGACGGCTGTGTGTATGTCTGCACGGAGGGAGATGTGATCTACCGCGGCAGCTTCGGCGAAAAGGCCGAAAACATGGAAGCGATATCGGTGGCCCCTCTTTCGGGCGTGCACTGGATCAGTTTTGACTGCGGAAGGGTATGGATCTCGTCCATAAGCATGGCGGGTTATCTCGATGAAAACGATGCGTTCCATGTTCTGAACAATCTTCCGATGAACAGCGGAATTGAGATGATGACCTCCGATTACCAGGGAAACATGTGGTTTGCTTCATCAACGCAGGGCGTCATGAAGATCGTGACCAACAGCTTTGTCGATCTGTATGAGGATGCTGCCGTTCCCTCCGAGGTCGTGAATACGGCCTGCCTTCATGACGGGCTTCTGTACAGCGGGACGGACAAAGGGATACGCATACTGGATCTGAAGGGCGGCGTTGTTGAGAATGAACTGAGCGCTTATGTCGGCGAAAACCGGATCCGCTGCATCAAAGAGGGCAGGAACGGGGAAATCTGGATAGCGGGATATTCGAACGACATCGGTCTGATCCGTTATTCCGCGGACGGGACGATAACGTCTTTCACGGAAGAAAACGGGATGCCCGACAATGAAGTGCGCTGCGTGATCATGGGACCGGACGATACGGTGCTGGCCGGAACGAACGGCGGCCTGGCTGTCATTAAAGACGGAGAGGTCACAAGGACGGTCGGAGCGGACGAGGGGATAAAGGACCTGACCTTCCTCTGCCTGGAATGCGGCAAAGAAGGCGAGATCTATGCAGGCAGCGACGGCGACGGGATCTATGTGATCAAAGGATCGGAGATCAGCAGGATCGGCAGGGACGACGGACTTACCAGTGATGTGGTCATGCGCATCGTGCGGGACGACGTGCGGGACGTGCTCTGGCTGGTCACTTCCAACTCCATCCAGTATATCAGCGACGGGGAGATCGTCGAGGTGATGTCCTTCCCGTATAACAACAATTACGATCTGTATTTCGGCGAAGAGGATGCCATGTGGATCATTTCCTCTTTCGGTGTTTATGTGGTGGATGCAAATAAGATGCTCAACGACGAACTTACGGACTACCGGCTGTATACCGTGGAGAGCGGCCTTCCGAGCACGCCGACCTCCAATTCCCACGGCACGCTCGGAGAGGACGGCTATCTCTACATTGCCTGCCGCAGCTGCGTGAGCCGGATCAATACCAGCCTCCGGGGGGAGGAAAGTGTTCCGGTAAAGGCGGCGATCAGCTCGGTGTATTACGGAGACGAACAGATCCTTCCGGACCGTGAGGGGGTATACCGGCTGCCTTCCACAAGGGGAAGGATACGGATCACGGCGTCTGTTCTGGATTATTCCCTGATGAATCCTCTCGTGAAAGTCTACATGGAAGGAAAAGAAGAGGAAGGGATCAGCGTATCGCGGAGCAGGCTGCAGCCTCTGGAGTATACGGGCCTGGAATACGGGAGCTATACGCTTCACATAAAGCTCTTTGACAACATGGGCAAAAAAGAACTGCTCGATGAGAGCTTCCGTTTCGAGAAAAAGGCACGTTTTTTGGAAATGCCGATCGTGCGCCTCCTCATGGCCGTCATCGTGGCAGTCGTGGGCGGCATCGTCGTGTGGCGTGTCATGAAGAGCACCGTCATCCGAAGGCAGTACGAAGAGATCCGGCAGGCAAAGGAAGAGGCGGAGAGGGCAAACACGGCCAAGTCCCGTTTCCTGGCCAACATGTCGCATGAGATCCGCACGCCGATCAATACCATCATGGGCATGAACGAAATGGCGCTCCGCGAGGATGCGACGGGGGTCCCGAAGGGCTATTTCATGGCGATGATGAACTACTCCTTCGATATCCGGAATGCAACGGAGTCGCTTCTGTCGCTGATCAACGATGTCCTGGACATGTCCAAGATCGAATCGGGCAAGATGCATCTGGTGGAGCAGGAATACGATGTGCAGGAGATGCTCCGTTCCATCGTGTCCATGATCCGCATGCGCAGCACCGAGAAGGAGCTGATCTTTGACGTGATCGTGGACGAGATCCTGCCCTCGCGGATGTACGGAGATGCCGGCAAGATCAAGCAGATCGTGCTGAACCTGCTGACGAATGCATTGAAATACACCGATCACGGCGGCTTTTCACTTTCCGTCTCCCTGGAGGAACGGGAGGATGATAACTGCCTGATCCGCTTCTCGGTCAAGGATACCGGCATCGGCGTGAAGGAAGAAGACATGGACAAGCTCTTCATGGCGTATGAGCGGCTTGATGAGCAGAAAAACAGCGGGATCCAGGGAACCGGTCTGGGATTGGACATCTCACGCAGGTTTGCGGAACTGATGGGCGGCAATCTGCGCTGTGAGAGCGTTTACGGCAAGGGCTCGGAATTCATCCTGACCGTGACGCAGAAGATCGTTGACAGAACTCCCATAGGCGTATTCCTCGAACATGATGACAGCAGCAAAAAGGGACCTTATGTGCCGCAGTTTGTGGCGCCGGATGCCGATATCCTTGTCGTGGACGATACACCGATGAACCTGAACGTGATCAAGGGCCTGCTGAAAGCGACCAGGGTATTCGTGACGACGGCCAAGAGCGGAGAAGAGTGCCTGGAAAAGATCCGGGAGACCAGGTTTAATGTCGTCCTGCTGGATCACATGATGCCCGGGATGGACGGGGTAGAAACCGTTGCCCGGATACGCGAGTTCGACCGCGATCTGCCGGTATACGCCCTGACGGCCAATGCGACTGCCGGAGAAGAGTTTTACAAGTCGAAGGGCTTTAACGGTTATCTCGCGAAACCCGTCGACAGCCTGGCGCTGGAAAAGACCATCATGAAGCATCTGCCGGAAGAGATGATGATGAAGCCCACGGCCGACGATGCAGTGGAAGAGATCACGGAGATGCCCGAAGAGATGCGCTGGATCTACGAGACCGAGGGCATTTCGGCGGATGAAGGCATAAAGAACTCGGGCGGGATCGCGAACTACATACTGTCATTGAACATGTTCCTGGATACGAGCGAGTCGAACGCGAAAGTCATCCGGGATTCGTACGAAGGCGGGAACATCAGGCTGTATACGATCAAGGTTCATTCCCTGAAGAGCTCGGCCAGGATCGTGGGTGCTCTGGAACTGTCGGCGCTGGCGGCGCAGCTTGAAGATGCGGGAAACCGCGAGGATACCGATTTCATCGATGAGAACACCGACCGCCTCCTGGAGGATTATGAGGCCTTTTCGGAAAAGCTTGACAGACTTCACGCCGGGAAGGATGATACGGATAAGGAAATGATATCCGAGAAGGAATTGCGGAGTGCGTATTCCGCGCTTTCGGATGTGATACCGCAGATGGATTATGATTCCGTGGAGATGATCCTGGAACAGCTGCGGGAATATGCCCTGCCAGAGGAGGATGACCGGAGGATAGGGGAACTGGAAAAGATGCTCAAACTGTTTGACTGGGACGGAATGGAAGCGTTGATCAAACAATAACAGGAGGATAAGCAAATGGCGGCAGATCGCATGATCGTGATAGGAGAAAAGGAATCGTTCATTGCCCGCGTGCTGATAAAAAAAGTGCAGGATGCGGGAGTGGATTGCGAATTCGTGCCCGGCACGATCAACAACATCAATTCAAAGATCGGGGGAGCGTCGCTGATCACTCTGTTCATGGATGAGGGGGAAAGACCGCATGAAGACATCCTCCACTTCCTTACCGAGAACATGCTGGAGAAGGAACTGCAGATGATGGTTGTCGGGGAACAGACGGATATCGATTATATCCGTGATCAGGTTCCTGCGGAACTGATCTACAAGGTCTTTTCCAGACCTGTGGATAACATGGCATTTGCGAATGCCGTATCGGACTATATCGTGAAGGCGAAAAACGGCGAATTCCGAAAGAGCATACTGGTGGTTGACGATGATCCGCAGTTCCTTACGCTGATCCGGGAGTGGCTGAAGGGAACGTACAAGGTGGCGATGGCGAATTCCGGCCTTCAGGCGATCAAATGGCTGGGAAAGAATAAAGTGGACCTGATCATCCTGGACCATGAAATGCCGGTCACCAGCGGGCCGCAGGTTCTGGAGATGCTCAGGAGCGATCCGGAGACGCAGTCGATCCCGGTCATCTTCCTGACGGGGAAGGGCGACAAGGAAAGCGTCATGAGCGTTGTGGCGCTCAAGCCGGAAGGCTATTTCCTGAAGACCACACAGAAGGATGAGCTGCTCGAGAAGCTGAAGGAATTCTTCATCCTTCATCAGTAATGCGCATGCAGGGGGAAAGGCACTCGTATGTTTGACCTGATCAGGGAACATCAGTTAAATGCAATGCTTGTTCTGTGCGGAGCCTGTGGGATCCTTACCCTCCTTTTGTTTTTTACGCGCTTCATGTCGAAGACCAGGCGCAGGATCCATATCCTCATGCTCGTTGTGGCGTTCTTCCTGTTGTGGTTTGACCGTCTGGCCTACATCTATGCCGGTGTTTCGGGGACGCGGGCTTATGTCATGGTCCGGCTGAGCAATTTCTTTGTTTTCTTTCTGACATCCGCAGTTGTTTTCGGCTTTAATCTGCTTCTGAAGGACTGGCTCGGAAATGAAGGCGGAATGGAGCGCGTGCCCAGGCGGCTGGATGCAGTCGGAGCGCTGGCAGTGGCCGGAATGGCGCTCGCGGTCATTTCCGCATTTACCGGTCTGTATTATACCTTTAACGAGCTGAATGAATACCAGCGCGGAGACGGTTTTCTGATCGCCTACATCATCCCGGTACTGGGCCCGATGATCCAGTTCAGTGTCATTGTTCAATACCGGAAATCCTTCCGGAAACTGATCTTCATCGCGCTGCTTTTCTATATCTTCGGACCGATCATCTGCGGGATCGTGCAGATCTTTACCTATGGGATCTCCATTGTAAACATGTCCATGGTCTTCGTTTCCATACTGCTGTATCTGTTTACCTATGTGGACATCAACAACATGGTGGTCAGGGCGCACGAGATCGAGATGCGGAATGTCGAGGGAGAGAAAGAAAGACTGCAGAGGCTCTTTGGCCAGACGGCAGGCGCCATGGTCGCGGCCGTGGAGAAACGGGACGATTTTGCCAGGGGACAGGCCCGGAAGGTGGCGGAATATGCGAAACGGATCGCGGAAATGAGCGGAAAGAGTGCGGATGACTGCGAGAAGATTTATTACGCGGCCCTGCTTCATGATGTGGGCATGATCGGCATCCCGGACAGCGTGATCAAGAACGAAGAGGATCCCGGCAAATGGGACCGCGAAGCGATGCGGCAGAAACCGCTCATCGGAAGGGAGATCCTTTCTTCCATCACAGAATATCCATATCTGGCCCAGAGCGCTTATTCCAGCCATGAACGTTATAACGGGACGGGCTATCCGGAGGGGCTTTCGGGAGAAGACATTCCCGAGATCGCACGCATCGTTGCAGTGGCGGATGCCTATGTGACGATGACGAGCAAAAAGAGATACCGCGAGGCAAGACCGGAGATGTACGCCAGAGAGGCTTTTGTCAAAGGTGCGGGGGATGTGTTCGATCCGGTCTTTGCCGGGCTGATGGTAAAGATCATCGATCAGGACAGCAGCGAAAAGATGCGTGAGGATATCGCGGCCGTGGAGACTAAGCTCAGCTGCGGAAATTACCGGGACAGGATCTCCGTGGGGATCCCACTCGAGAACGGGGTGAAACGCATCCGCTTTGAATGCGTTCCCGCCGAGGGAAGTGAAAACGGTTTCAGCGCGCCTTCGATCATCCTGTTTGATTCGTATGACCGAAGGATACACAGCGACAAAAAGACGATCAGCGAATACCGTTATCTCGAGTACGGGGAGGTCTGGTTTGACGAGCATCTGATCAGCACGGGTGCGCGCAAGATCGTTGATGCAAAGATCGAACGGAAGGAAAACGGCAGCGGAAAGGAATACGGGATCGTTGCGGAGCGTTATGACGATCATCTGCGGCTGAAGATGGACGGGCCGTCCTGTTATAAGGAGATCATCGTGGCTCTGCCGGACGGCTCCAAAGCCGCCTATGTCGCGCTGACCGGAGAAAACTGCGAGATCAGCGCCATCACCGTGGAATCGACGGACGAAATGATCGGGCCGGCGGATATCCCGCGGATCGCCGATGAGATAAGCTTCATAGACCGCATGGAAGCCGACCTGAAAAACATCCAGATCGACCGCACGCGTTCGGCCTCCACGGAAGGTGTGGAAGTGAAGAACAGATGCAGGATCCTCTTTCATTCCATGAGCCTGCCCGGGGCGAACCTGGTATGGCACTGCCCGTATGTCGTGCTCTTTTCCTCGGCTGACGGCCGCGTCGGAGGGCCCGATTACCGGGAATATGTGCTGATCAAGCTCAACGGAGAGAACGAGGAAGACGGGAAATACGCGCAGAACAGCTTTGTGATGAAAAAGAAAGAGAGCTTTCCCGGCTGGGACAGATGGAAGGAGATCAACAAGGAGGGCATGGAATGCGAGCTCTCTCTTGAACGGAAGGGCAGCCGCATCATCCTGAAGACCGAGAACCTCGGGATCAGCATTGAGAGCACGACGATCGTTTCGGACGATACGCAAAAGGTGTATGCGGCGCTTACCGGAGATGAGGTGGCGCTCACGGACATCCGGGTCGAGTGAGCGTGTCCGGGCCGCACAAAAAGGAGTTGCAAATCCGGAGGAATATGTTAATATGTGCTTGAGCAAAGGCGCCGTGATGAAACGGGCGCCTTTTTGTTTTTTCGGAAGAAAGGAGTGATCACGATGAAGAATCATCTCATGCGTGTGGCGGCGGTCGTGCCGGAGCTGAAGGTAGGGGATGTTTCCCATAATGTCGGGCAGATCATCGCACGGATCGAGGAACTGCCGGACTGTGCGCTGATCGTTTTCCCGGAGCTGTCCGTGACGGCCTATACCTGCGGTGACCTGTTTCAGAGCGAGCTGCTGCTGCAGGAAGCGGAAGATGCCCTGCTGCGGATCGCGAAGGCCACGGAAGGCAGGAGCGGGACCGTGCTCGTGGGAGCACCCGTGCGTTACGCAAACAGCATATATAACTGCGCCGCTGTGCTTTCACAGGGTGAGATCCGGGCATTGATCCCCAAGACCTATCTTCCGAACTATTCCGAATTCTACGAATGCCGCTGGTTCGCGTCCGGGAGAGGAACGGACGGGAAGAGCGTGCGCATCGGTGACAGGGAGATCCCCTTCGGCAGGGATATCCTTGCCGAAGACGCGGCAACGGGAGCGGTGCTGGGAGTCGAGCTTTGCGAGGATCTCTGGGTGCCGGACAAGCCGAGCACGCATGCTGCTCTGGCGGGAGCAAACGTGATCGCGAACCTTTCGGCTTCGGATGAACTGATCGGGAAGCAGGAATACAGGACGCAGCTGGTAAGGCAGCAGAGCGGCGCCTGTTATTGCGCATACATCTACGCATCTTCGGGAACGATGGAGAGCAGCACGGATCTGGTATTCTCAGGACACAGCCTGATCGCGCAGAACGGCAGCGTGTTCGCTGACAGCATCTTTCCTTCTTATCCGCATGTCACCACGGCGCTGGTCGACCCGGGCAGCATCATGCACGACAGGCGACATGCGAACACCTTCGAAAACGCGCCCGCTGCCGACTACCGCAGGGTGGAAGTGAGCATGCCGGCTGTCGGGACGAATGAGACCGGGATCGCGGAGCTGGCAGAGATCATGAAACGTCATGACTATCCGGTCGCGAGGTTCCCCTTTGTGCCGCAGGATGCTTCGGCCAGGGATGAGCGCTGCAGGCGCATCCTGCAGATCCAGGCAAACGGGCTTGCGACCAGGGTGCGCGCGACGGGGATCCGCAATCTGGTGATCGGCGTTTCGGGCGGCCTGGATTCCACGCTTGCCCTCCTGGTATGCGAGGAAGCCAGAAAGCTGGTCCCGGGGATACGCGTGATCGCCTATACCATGCCGAATGAGGGAAATACATCCCCAAGAACGTTTGATAACGCGAACAGGCTGATGGAGCTGCTCGCCGACGAGAGCCATGAGGTGGCGATCCGGGAGGGCGTGAACCTTCATCTCGCCCAGCTGGGCCATGAGCAGGCCTATCAGGGGGAAGGCGATGTGACCTATGAGAACGCGCAGGCCAGGATGCGGACCTATATCCTGATGGACGCGGCCAACATGAAGAACGGTCTGGTGGTCGGGACGGGTGACATGTCGGAACTGGCTTTGGGGTGGTGTACCTATAACGGTGACCACATGTCCATGTACGCCGTGAACGCTTCGGTCCCGAAGACACTGGTGCAGTTCATCTGCCGGGCTTATGCGGGAATGTGCGGCAATGCAGAGCTTTCGGAAGTGCTGCTCTCCATCTGTGACACACCGATCACGCCGGAGCTGACGCCGAACCTGAACGGGGAGATCAGCCAGATGACGGAGGAAAAGATCGGGAAATACGATCTGAACGACTTTTTCCTGTATTATACCCTGCGCTATGGATTTGAACCTTCACGGAGCGCGGCTTATGCGATGCGCGCGTATCCGGAACTCGGACAGGAAGAGATCCGGAAAGCTGCGGTCAATTTCTTCAGGCGATTTTTCTCGCAGCAGTTCAAGCGCAGCTGTCTGCCGGACGGCCCCAAGGTCGGCTCCGTCTCCCTGTCTCCGAGAGGTGACTGGCGCATGCCCAGCGATGCCTCGGTACAGCTGTGGATGGAGGATCTTTCTCTTATGTAGACAGGGGTATCGAATGGTTTCGTTCGCAAGACGGCTTCGCGGGATGAAGGGCATGCTTGGTGTCGAGCAGAAGATCATAAGTCCCGGGCACCACTCCGGAGCCACGCAGCTCTAAGGCGCTGCTTTCATTCCGGGTACAGCCCGGGACCGCTCGAGACACAGCATCCCTGCTGTGGCTCTCGCTCTCGTCGCCGTCCGTGGCGACTCATCCCTTTTCTCATCATGCAGCTTCAAGAGCTGACGGGCTCCTCCGCGACGTGCCCGGTCCTTAAGTCTTCTGCTCTTTGCGCCGGCTGTTCCGACCATCCCGCAAAGCCGCATGCTCACTCTACTGCCGGAGGATGGTTGGGGGCGAGGATCGATCATGCCTTCACATGCTTCTCTTATGAGCCGGTTGCGAAGGAAGCCGGATAAGCGGCTAAAACGGTAATTAAAGGACGCAGCAGGCAAAAAACCGCCGCATAATGACTGGAAAGCGCTCTCAAAGGGGTGTATAATGGATACCGATGTTGCAAAGCGACGATCACAACGGGGGTATGACCATGGACATGACGGTTGAGCTGTTTGACAGCATCATCAACACATCACAGGACTGCGTTTTCTGGAAGGACAAGGACAGGCGTTTTCTTGGCGTGAACCAGGCCTTCCTGGATTATTACGGCTTTGAATCGGAGCAGGTGCTCATCGGAAAGACGGATGAGGATATGGGATGGCATTCCGATCCCGAACCCTTCCGCCAGGATGAGCTGCGGGTCCTTTCCGGAAAGAGTACCTATAAAGTGCAGGGAAAATGCATCATGCGGGGCGAGGAACGGGATATCATCGCGTCGAAACGCCCGCTCTACGAGGACGGCCGGATCGTCGGCCTGGTGGGAAGCTTTGTGGATATCACGGATGTGATACGCAGAAAGGAAGGCGTGGACCGGACGCAGCTGGTCTATACGATCGACAAGCTCCGTAAATTCCGCTTTTTCGACGGGATCATCGACGGGATCAGTCTGGACGAGATTCTGGATCCCCTGACCGGGATCCTGAACCGGGCATATTCGATGCGCTTCCTCCGCAGCCTGATCAAGGAAAGGGTTCCCTTCTCCTTCGCCATGATCGATCTGGATAATTTCAAATATATCAACGATACCTTCGGTCACAGCGCCGGGGACAGCGTGCTGGCCCGTGTTTCAAAAAGCCTGGCGGAGGCCGCGGAAGGATACGGTCTTGTGGGGCGTTTCGGCGGCGACGAGCTGTTGCTGATCGATCTGAAGAACATAAAAGCGGACGAGCGGATCGCGTTCTTTGAGAAAGCCTATGGTGATCCGACCGTGCTGCGCAGTGAGATGGAATTCGGAAGCGGGAATGCCTTTATTACGGCGACCACCGGCAGTGCGGCTTTTCCGGAAGATGCCGACAACTTCACGGATCTGTTCGGGATCGTGGACAAGATGCTTTATCTGGGAAAGAGCAATGGAAGAAACTGCTTTACCGTATACGAGAAGGAAAAGCATCAGAATGTCGAGATCCGCAAGATCGCCAAGAACGGGATGTTTACGGAGATGCACGGGATGCGGCTTGCGCTCGATAAAGAGGAAGGCTTTGAGAACAAACTCAGGGCCGCCATGCCGGGACTGGCAGAGGTCCTGCAGATCCGGGATCTGTATTACGTCCGGGAAGACGGCAGGATGAAGGCGGTCCTGGACCCCGGCTTTGACGAAGATGCTTCGGATATCGAAAAGCTGATGACCGAGGATATTTTTTCGGAAGCGGCGACGGAGCGTATCGAGAAGGAGGCGCCTGTCTTTTGGGAGGCGTTGAAGAAGAAAGGCTGCTCTTCCGTCCTGGCGGCAAGGGTCAGGGACGGGGAGAAGGTTTCGGCTTATCTGGTCTGCGCCGTGGAACGTCGTCACCGTATCTGGCAGGAGAACGAATGCGCGATCCTGTATTATCTGGCAGGGCTATTGGCATGAGGAAGCGGGAAGGAGGCATTCTGTGATCACGGAGATAACCATCAGGAATCTGGATGAACTGCTTCCGCTTCTGACGGAGCAGGATTACCGCGAGGACATCAACAGGAACCGCAGTTCCTATATTTACCGCGGCATGCCGAATTCCGGCTTCAAGATGAAGACTTCCCTTGCGCGCAACTGCAAGGGGCTGAAGAGCAGGCTGGAACCGGCCATCCTGGAGAACTTTGCGAAGTATGCGGAGATTGGCGATCCGACGATCGGACAGTCGGTCTGGAGGCAGATGATCGAAGGGCAGCACAACGGACTGCCGACCCGTCTGCTGGATTGGACGCATTCGGCGCTGGTGGGTCTGCACTTTGCCATGAGCGAGTGGGATCTGAAGGACATGGAGGCGCACGACTGCTGCGTGTGGAGGATCGACATGTCCGAAATGGTGGCCCATCTTCCGGAAAAATACAGAAGGATCGTGGGCAGGCAGCAGGTGACGATCTTTTCGGTGGACACGCTGGCCGAGGCTGCGGGTAACAGCCTGGAGCAATACGATGCGGACATGGGCGACAGCGCGATGGTCATCATGGAGCCGCCTTCGATCAACCAGCGCATCGTGAACCAGTATTCGTTCTTCAGCGTGGTCCCCATGGGGATCGAGGATATCGAGGATTTCCTGAACCGGAAGACGGATCACACGATCAAGTACATCATCGACAGAAAACTGCGCTGGAGGATACGCGACATGCTGGACCAGCTGAACATGAGCGAGCGCATCGTCTATCCCGGCATGCCCGGGCTGTGCCAGTGGATCGCCCGGCATTATTACGTGCGGGAAGGATAAAGGACGAAACGGAAGAGCAGGATAAGCTTCCTCCCGGATCGGTGTCAGAGAGCATTGATCCGGGAGGAATTTTTTTATGCAGAAAGACGGAACGGCCGGCGGCATTTGCCGGGATATGCTCCCGGTCGGGGCGCTTGTCGGCATATTCCAAACGTGTTATAATCAGGCAGATACGCAAAGTTGCATGTGATCTGACCGGGAAGAAGAAAAAAGCCCGGGGAAATCCGGGAGTGGAAATGAAGATATGTCTGGTTGGCTCTTCGGGAGGCCATCTTGCGCATTTATACATGTTAAAGCCATTCTGGTCGAAACACGAAAGATTCTGGGTGACGTTTGACAAGGAAGATGCGAGGTCGCTTTTGAAGGATGAAAGGATGATGACCTGCTATCATCCGACAAACAGGAGCCTGAAGGGGCTGATCATAAACACCGGGATCGCCTGGAAAGTGCTCCGGAAGGAACGGCCGGATCTGATCATTTCAACCGGAGCCGGCGCAGCAGTCCCCTTTTTTTATCTGGGCAAGCTGCTGGGAGCAAAGACGGTCTACATAGAGATCTTTGACCGGATCGATCGCTCCACGCTTTCCGGACGGCTGGCATATCTTGTTGCGGACAGGTTCATTGTCCAGTGGGAGGACATGAAGAAGATTTATCCGAAAGCGATCAATCTCGGAAGGATTTTCTGAAGCCGCGTTATGGGTAATTCTATATGATCTTTGTTACGGTGGGAACTCATGAGCAGCAATTTGACAGGCTTGTGAGGTACATGGATGAATGGGCCGGTAGGAATGATGAGAAAGTGATCATTCAGACCGGCTATTCGCGGTATAACCCGGAAAACTGCGAATGCAGCAGTCTGCTGCCTCATGAGAAGATGATGGAACTGGCAGCGGAAGCAAGGATCGTTATCTCGCATGGCGGGCCGTCAAGCTTCATCATACCGCTTCAGGCAGGCCGCATCCCGATCGTTGTGCCCCGCAGGGCCGAGTTCAATGAACACATCAATGACCATCAGCTTCAGTTTTGCCGGGAACTGGCAAAGCGCTGGGAGAATGTCATCGTTGTTGAAGATATCGATAAGCTTGCAGATGTGATCGGAAGCTATGAAGATCTCACAAAAGACATCAGAAATGACTACAAAAGCAATAATGAAAACTTTTGCAGGGAATTTGAAAGTCTGGTTGCTTCGATGAATATCAGACCGCGAAAAAGAAGAAATGACCGATAAGTTATTTTACAAAGTCGTGCTGATCGCACTCATTGCGCAGATAGGCTTCATTCTGTACATGAACCTGTTCCGGGCGGATACCATCATCGATTACGATTCGTCCAGTGCATACATGCATGAAATGGAAATGGGCAGCCAGGGCAGGATCTTTCCGGCGGAATACGGTTATCAGCGCTCACTGGACCTGGACAGCGGCGCTTTAGTGTCGGCGCTTCTGTATCGTTTCACCGGGGACATCTTTTTGTCGAGAGGCATCACCAACATTCTGGTGGTTTTTCTATATATTTATGTTATAAACACGATACTTGCGAATGCCGGCGTTTCCCGGACCTGGAAATGCTTCGGCATGCTGCTGTTTCTGATCCCCTACAGCATGATCATGCTGGGCTACTGGCGCATGCTCTTTGCCGGGGGAGGCTTCTTTGCCCTGCGGGCATTGGTGCCTCTTCTGCTGATCAGCGTTGTGCAGGATATCGACAAGGGAAAAGAACTGAAAAAATACGCAGCAAGGGCAGTGCTTTTGCTTCTTTTTGTTTTTCTGGCCGGCATGAGCAGCGGGGCATATATCCTTATGTGTGCTCTTTGCCCGCTGATCCTGTGGGAGTTCGTTAATGCCTTTCTCAAAGCGGACTGTCATGAATTGAGATCGAAAAGGATGATCCTTGCCGTGCTGGCACTTGGAACATCCGTCATGGGCATTGTGCTGCGCAGGGCCCTGGGCCTTCCCGCTATAGCGGATCGGAAAAGCCTGCTCACATCGGATAAATGGATCGATGCGATGCTTTCGGCATTTGCAGGCATTTTTGAGCTTTTC
Organism: Lachnospiraceae bacterium; assembly: GCA_024696005.1. Taxonomy (GTDB): domain Bacteria; phylum Bacillota; class Clostridia; order Lachnospirales; family Lachnospiraceae; genus NK4A136. Next base: position 36,235 of record JAILHF010000053.1, read on the forward strand.
GGGGGACTTACGATCCATGAGAACGTAAGCCTGTTTTCGGCGGAAGGGATCGGAACGGCAGTTGATTTTCTGGTCACGCTCATCCTGCTGGTAGCCATACCATACACCATCGTGAAATGCGTGAAGAAAAAGGAGATCTCAAACATGAGCGGATATATCCTTTCGCTCATGCTTGTAAATGCATTGATGTTTTGCTTCGTTGACCTCAAGTACGGGGAAACGGTTTATGAGAGCCGGTATCATCTGGTGCCGATGCTGCCTGCATTCATCCTGCTGGCCATGATGCTGGAGGATCTGTCCGCAGGCAAAAGCCTGAAAAAAATACAGACCGGGACCTTGCAGCTGATGATCATGGGACTGTTTGCGGCGTCCCTGCTTTACGGCGATGCACAGTGGGTGTATGCGAAAACGGCGCTCGGATCCGGCGAACTGAAAGAGCTAAACGCCGTCATGGAGGCGGAAGGGATCAAAACGGCATTCATAGTCGGAGATGATAATAAGGTCCTGGGAAGAAAGTTAAGGGTTTACAGCAGGGATGTTCATTATATAGTATTAAGTGACGGGGCAGCGAGCGCATGGCAGACTGTTTTCGGAGGAACGTCACGTTATCTGGATCATTCCATGCAGGAGGGAAAGACGGCCGTGATCGCATCGCCTGAGGCTTATGAAAGCCTGCCGGATCATCTTGTCAGGGGCATGAGCTATCTGAAAGACTACAATGGCCTGCAGATCCACGTTTCAGAGCAGAGCCGCTTTGATTGTGTGGGAGGCATCGTAGCCGAAAAAGACCGTGTAGAGGATTTTCCCTATTCCCCGGGCTACGCCTTTGAAAACGCGCTGATCGATGAGGAAGGCGTGCTTGTGATGAAGGCCGGCGGAGGAGATCTCTACAGTTCCTATGCAGCGGCCGAGGGGACGTGGACATACACGGTTTATTATGACATGCCGGAAGCGGAGCAGCCGGGCCGGATCGAGATCATGGCAGGCGATGAACGCTTTTGTGCACAGATGGATCCTTCGGCTGCTTCTGTCAGCAGCGGAGCCATTGCGATGAGCGACGGGGAAACGGTCAGCTTTTCACTGAAAGCTCCGGAAGGGACCAGGATCAGCAGGATAGAGATCAGCCGCAGGGAATGAGATGAAGATACTGATATTTGCCGAAGTGTATTATCCGGATGTGTGTGGCGGCGGGGAGTTCTCGACCAGACAGATGGCGGAAGCTCTTGCAGGAAAAGGCCATGATGTAGTGGTGCGCTGCCTGGGAAAAAGCAGCTGCAATGAAACTTTGAACGGAGTCCGGGTAAAACGAAGGCATGTGAAAGGCTTAAGCGAACATTTTCTGAGCAATACAAAAAACAATCATGTCGATGATCCGTTTACGCAGTTTGACAAGATCATGAGAAAATGGGGCGATCTCTATCCAAGCAATAAGCTGCTTGAGCTCTACCGCTCCGTTATCGGAAAAGAGCAGCCGGATGTCGTCCATACGGTATCGCCGATGTCTTACATGGGGCGGTATAATCTCTGGAAGGCGGCTCATGATCTTAGGATCCCGGTATCCCATGTCTGCAGGGGACCGAATTTACTGGAACTGAAGTTCCTCGGCGGAAAGCTGGACGCTTTCAACAGACAGAGGAATGCGAAGGCTTCTTCGTATCTGACCGCCCTGGCAGCGCCTTCCCGATACATGCTAAAGCAGCATGTGGCGGCGGGGATAAGAGGAAGCAGAATTAATGAAGTGATCTATAATGCGGTTGGTCTTGAACCTGCAGAATTGTCCGAAGATCTGATGGCGCAGAAGGAGGACATGGTCCTTTATGCCGGCGAGATCAAAAAAGAAAAGGGCATTGATACGCTTCTGCGTGCCATGGAGGGTCTGGAAAACGTCAAACTGCTCCTGATCGGAAGAGGCGACATGGCAGACCGGATCAGGGCGCAGGCATCCGACACGGGACCGGCGACAGAGCTGATCGACTGGATGGAGCGCGAAGAGCTCTTTGCGTACATGAGAAGGGCAAAAGCGGTCATCCTTCCTTCCAAATGGGAAGAGCCTTTCGGACGCATACTTGTTGAAGCGATCTGTAACGGGACGATCGCCATCGGCAGCGACAGGGGCGGCATACCGGAAGTGCTGGATCATGATGAACGATACATTTTCCGAAGCGGGGACGCACGCGGCCTGCGAAGGCGCATGGAACGAGTGCTGAACCTTAGCGCTTCGGAATATCCGGAAGAAGCGGCCGGACAGCAAAAGGCAGCACTAAGGTTTTCGGATGATACATTTGCAGATAAGTGGGAAAGGTTCTTTTTGAAACAGCTGGATCCATGAACGATATCGATCTTAAGATTTCACAAAGCGAAGCCGAGTGGCGCAGATACAGACAGGAAACGATCGGAGTCCGGGAAAGCGGGAAGGCTTTTTTGGCTGCGCTTGGCAGAAGCATGCAAAAAAGGCTGCGCGGCGTGCGCGGGAATCTGCATCCGCTTTCGAAAAGGATCACTTTTGAGCCTTCCTATGCCGGGAACAGGAAAAACATTGTGGTATCGCTTACGAGCACGCAAAAGAGGATCGCCGGCATCTGCCCCACCTTGGAGTCGCTTGCAGCCCAGAGCCGCAAGCCGGATCTGATCGTGCTCTGGCTGGGAAAGGGCGGTTCTTATCCCCGGAAGACGATCGAAAAGATCAGGGCCATGGGGATCAGGATCCGCTTCCGTGAAGATCTGGGGCCCCATACGAAATACTGTTACGCATTCCGGGAATTCGGGAATGATCTGATCATCACTGCGGATGACGACATCCTGTATCATGAAAGAATGATAGAAGAACTCCTTCAGGCGCATGCAAAGCACAAAGACTGTGTGATCGCAAGGCGCGTCCATAAGATCCGCTTCGGTCGTGACAGAAAGATCCTGAAGTATGCGGACTGGATCCGGGAATATCGGGATGCGAAGGCTCCGGCTCATGATCTGCTGGCTACCGGTGTGGGAGGCGTGCTGTATCCGCCGGAAGTCATTGCATTATTGCGGCGGGATGATCAGGATTTTCTCGGGATATGCCCCAAGGCCGATGACATATGGCTGAAATTCCTTGCGCTTTCGAAGGATGTAAAGATATGCGCCGCAGGCGCGTCAGGCTTTGTGCTCGATGTGATCAACAGCAGAAGCCAAAAGTACAGCCTGGCATCGGAGAACGTGGACAAGGGAAAGAACGATGAACAGATAAAAGCCTGTGCGGATTATTTCGGCATGAGCGATGATCTGTGTGAAAGAGTGTTGTCATGAGCATACCGCGCATCATACATTATTGCTGGTTGAGTGATGATCCGGTTCCGGAGATGATGAAACGCTGTGTCGAGGGCTGGAAGAAGATCCTGCCGGACTATGAATTCGTGAAATGGGACCTTGCGCGCTTTGATGCGGATTCCTCAGTCTGGGTCCGGGAAGCGCTGGAGCGGAAAAAATATGCCTTTGCTTCAGACTATATCAGGATTTGGGCGGTATATCATTGCGGCGGCATTTATCTGGACATGGATATGGAAGTGCTCAAGCCCTTTGATGAGCTGCTGGATGCGCCTTACATGCTTGCTTATGAAAGCCCGGATGAAAAACGGATCGAGGCCGGATGCTTCGGGGCAGAAAAGAACGCTCCGTTTCTGAAAGCCTGCCTCGATCATTATGCAGGAAAGCATTTCGTGAGATACAACGGGACGATGGATCTGCGACCGCTGTCAAAGCGGATGAGCGATATCATCAGAGAGAACGATCTGCACTTGAAGATCTCTTCCTGGGACTATTTTACGGCAAAGTCTTTTGAGACAGGGATCGAAACACCCGGGGAAAACACGTATGCCATCCACCACTTTGCGGGATCCTGGAAGAGCAAAGAAGAACGCAGGATCATCAGGAATGCCAGGAGGATCAGAAAGGCGCATCCCCATGTCGGAAAGTATGCGGCGTTTGCATACGAGAAAACCATCAAAGCCATGTCGCTGGTAAGGACCGGCGGGATCAAAGTGCTCTGTTACCGGATCAGAGAATACATGAGAGGACAATCCTGAACAGACTGCATGCATGAGCCTGTCAGGAGAACGGCAATGGAAACAAGAACACGCAATTCAAAACGCAATATCATCGTGGGGGTGATCAGCAACTGCCTGATCCCCGTTTTTGCGTTTGTGATCAAGTCGGCTACCGTCCGGTATTTCGGCATCGAATACATAGGTCTTACAACGGTTTTCGCTTCCGTTTTCCAGATCCTCAACCTTGCCGAGCTCGGCTTTGCGACGGCGGTCATCGTTAATCTCTATAAGCCCATCAAAGATGACGATGCGGAAGCGGTACGGGGGATCCTGGCGTATTTCAGGCGCGTATACAGGCTGATGGGCCTGGCGATGCTTGCGGGCGGGATCATCGTCTGCCCCTTCCTCAGGCTGCTGGTCGGCGATACCGGCGTGATCACGGAGAACATCTATATCCTTTACTTTGTCTATCTGGCGGAGAAGGTGAGCGGCTTTCTGCTCTTTGCATACAAAGAGGCGCTGTTCAATGCGGCCCAGCGCTTTGATGTCACAAAGCTCATCTACATCATCTGCTATTTTTTCCGCGGCTGCCTTCAGCTTCTGGCGCTGATCGTTTTCCGGAACTTTTATCTCTTTGCGCTGGTTTTCCTTCTGGCAACGGTATTCTATAACCTGGCGCTGGACCTGCTTTCGAAAAAGAAGTTCCCGCAGTACCGCCCGGAAGGAACGATCGATGAGGCCACCGGAAAGAATGTGATGACACAGGTCGCGGGCCTGTCGATCTCCAATGTACTGGGCGTGAGCCGGGATTCGCTGAATTCCCTGATCGTCAATTCGTATCTGGGGCTGATCATCGCGGGACAGTATTCCAATTATCTGACGGTTTATGATGCGGTGATCGGCTTTTTCCTGGTGATCACGAAAGCGATCCAGGCCAGCATCGGGAACAGCATCGTGTCGGAAAGCGTCGAGAAGAATTACGCGGATCTTACCAGGATGGAGTTTCTGCATAATCTTTTCGTCACGGCGTGCACAGTCTACATGGTTTCCCTTTACCAGCCTTTCATGAAGCTTTGGATGGGGGAGGAGCTGATGTTTTCCGATCCGCTCATGATGCTCTTCGTTCTGTATTTTTACATCCGGGCCATGAGCGAGGTGAAAAATGCCTACTTTTCTGCGCTTGGGTATTGGTGGAAAGCAAAATGGATCTTTGTTGCTGAAGCAATAGCAGTAATAGCTCTGATGCTTGTTCTGGGGAAAATGTTTGATGTGGCAGGCATCATTATCGCTCCCAGTATTTCTATTTTGACTATTAATTATATAGGCACTACGCACCTTTTGTTTAAAGAATATTTTAAATCTGGCAGAAAACAGTTTTATATCAATCGGATCATATATACGGTCATAACCGTGATAACATGCGGCATATCCTGGTATTGCTGCAGCCGCATCCCTCTTGAAGGCATACCGGGGCTTGCCGCCAGGCTGGGGGCATGCACCCTTGTCCTTCTGCTGATCGTGCCGGCTGCGATGTTTGTGATAAAACGGAAATACATGAAGGAGTCGATCGCTTTCATCAGACAGATCATAAAGGCGTGAGCAAATGAAACAGTTGAAAAACCTCAAAACAAAGATCAGCGAAGGCTTTATCCGCAGGCTGCGGAAGGCCATGATCATCCTGTTCTGCTTTTTATCCCGCGATCCGGAAAAGCAGGGGATGGGGCGGCATCTTCTCCGCATCCGGGGGCTGGTGATGTATCCGTATCCGTATGCGAAGAAGTATGATCAGAATGCGGTCAGGGTCATGCGGGATGAGGAAGGCTATCCCTTTGTGATGCACGGCGGAAAGCGGATGTATCTGCAAAAAGGCTGGAGCAGGGAAAAATGCCAAAGATACTATAATAATCTGCGGATCGAGCAGGATAAAAAGTGCACGCACAGGTATCTTACAAGTCCGGAGCGTTTCCCCGGGGAAGAGGATGTCGTGGCGGACATGGGTGCGGCAGAGGGGATCTTCGGGCTGGATGTGATCGAGCGGATCAAAAAAATATATCTGTTCGAAGGGGACAGGGACTGGAGCGTTCCCCTGCGCAAAACCTTTATGCCGTGGAAGGATAAGGTTGTCATCGTGGAGAAGTATCTGTCCGATCGCAGCCGGGAAGATCACGTGTCACTTGATGATTTTTTCCCGGAGGAAGATGTGACGTATGTCAAAGCGGATATCGAAGGCTCGGAGATCAAAATGCTCAGGGGCGCGGAGAGACTGCTCCAGCAGGGGATAAAGAAGGCTTTGCTCTGTGTCTATCATAAAACGACGGATGAAGCCGACATTCGTGCGATCATGGAGGATCATGGTTTTGCTGTGGAGGTCAATCCCGGATACCTGGTGATGACAAACCCCGACAAGCTGTTTGCCGATCAGTATCTGAGGCACGGAGTATTGTTTGCGCGGAAAAAGACGGATGAAAAAGTATAGAAAGATCCTGATAAACGGAAATGAGCTGACCCATGAGACGGACGGCATGACCCGCGTTGCGTTTGAAGTGGTCAGGAGGCTTGATCGTCTGCTCTTGCCGGGACAGGCGGAGATGGTCGTAAAAGACAGAAACGATCTGCGTTCCCTGCCGCGCTTTCAAAACATCAGGATCGTGGAACGGAAAGGCCCTTCCGTGAAATGGGAATTCGTGAACCTGGATCTGTACAGCATGCTGACAGATTCCCTGGAGCTTCGCTTCCGCAACAGGGCAGGACATGCGAAGGGAATATTCTATCTGCATGATGTGATCCCGCTCAGTTTTTACGGGGAAAAGCCTGTTTGCGGCAGAAAGGGCATGACGGAAGCTGCGGGGAAAGCTTATCATCGCAACATCAAGAGGATGAAGAGAAATGCCCTTGCCATCGTTACGGTTTCCGATTTCAGCAAGGCCGAGATCGTGCGCTGTCTGGATGTGGACGGCAGCAGGGTTGCAGTCATAAAGAACGGATGGGAGCATTTTCAGGATATCAGGCCGGACATGCACATTTTTGAACGCTTCCGGGGACTGAAGGAAAAGCAGTATTTCTTCTCTCTCGGAAGCATATCTCCGCATAAGAATTTCGGCTTTATACATGAGCTTGCCAAAAGATATAAGTCCTATGACTTTGTGATCGCCGGGCGGATGAACCGGGGATTGCAGGCTGATGTTTCGGATGCGGATAACCTGGTATTTACGGGGGGCTTGACGGACGGAGAGATCAAGGCCCTCATGATGAACTGCAGGGCATTTCTGTTCCCTTCTTTTATCGAAGGGATGGGGCTGCCCGTGTTTGAGGCGCTGTCCTGCGGCGCGGAGGTATGCGCATCGGATATACCGGTCCTGCATGAATATGCCGGCAGCAGCGTTCACTATTTTGATCCGGAGGATGCGGATCCGGATCTTGAAGCACTGCTCGCTGAAAAAGTGAGTGCTCCGGAAGCGGCGCTTGATAAGCTTTCCTGGGATAAGGCCGCAGAGGAACTGCATGCGCTCATCAAGGCTTATCTGAAAGATTCATGAGTGTACATGAAATGAAAGGATCCTGTTTTTAAGCATGGCAAAAAAAAGCAAGAACGCCCCCGCTGAAACAGGGGGTGTGGCAAAATCAATACTGACATGGCTGGTCAAGGCTTATGTATTTCTGATGCTGGTTGTTTATCCCCTGTATTTCCAGGATAAATACTACGACATGAGCGATGCGAAATGGGCATTCTATAGGAATGTAAGCGCCTTTTTTGCGCTGGCGGCCGCCGTGATACTGATCTGGCATGTGGGATGCTTTGTTGCCGGAAAGAAAACAAAGGAGTTCTTTGCTGGCGCGGTCAAAAACCTGAATGCCACGGACTGCTTTGTGATCGCGTACTTGCTCACATGCTGCATCTCCACGCTCATCACCCCGTACAGACGCTTTGTGATATGGGGCTTTGACGGCTGGTACATGGGGCTGATCGCCCAGCTGAGCTTCGGGCTGATCTATTTTCTGGTATCCCGCTTCTGGAGGTGGGAGAAGCTTCATCTGCTGCTGATCCTGGCAGCGGCCGCCCTGGTGTTTTTCCTGGGGGTGATCATGCGGTTTCGGATCGATCCCATGGGGATGTACGGGGATCTGGATGATTACTATCTTCAGCATTTCATTTCCACACTTGGGCAGACGACCTGGTACTCCAGCTACATGTGCATTGTCTTCCCGCTGGGGCTCATCGCCTACTGCTGCGCGCAAAAGACATGGCTCAGGATCGCAGCCGGCGTATTCTGCGTGATCGGTTTCCTGACCTTTGTCACACAGAATTCGGACAGTGCCTATGTGGCAATGTTCGGCATCTTTTTCCTGCTCTTCTGGATCTCCTTTGCTTCCGATGAGAGATTTCTGCGCTTTCTGGAGTGCCTTGTCATGGCGCTGGGATCCTTTAAGTTCATGGGGCTTTTGCAGCTGCTCTTTGCGGACAGAATGGTGGGGCTGGACAGTCTTTCGATCTTCATGAGTCAGTCCGTAGTAACGCTAATCCTGCTTGTGGCAGTGGTGCTTCTGTATCTGTTCATGAGACTGTACGTGTTCAAAAAGACGGAGTTTCATGTCACATCACTTAAGAAGCTGAGAATTGTGATGCTCGTGCTTCTGGTGCTGGGAACGGCCGCTGTGGTCATCTATGTCTGTCTGAATACGGCCGGGAAGCTGCCGGCGGGCCTGTCTTCCGGCAGCAATTACCTTGTATTCAATGATGCCTGGGGCAATAACCGCGGTGTTTCCTGGCGCTGCACCATTGACGGATACTTCCGGGCAGATCCTTTGCGCAAGCTCTTTGGCGTCGGACCGGACAGTTTTGCGGAATACATCTACACGTATTATCAGGCGGATCTGGATAAGGTCCTGGGCAGGCAGATCATCCAGGCATGCGCGCATAACGAATGGCTGAATGCACTTCTGAATACGGGCGTTTTGGGGCTGGCCGCTTATCTGGGCACTTTTGTCTCGTCTTTTGCGGACTGCATGAAAGGCGCGGAAAGGCATCCCTATCTGCATGGCGTGGCCATGGCGATAGCGGCATATATTTTCCACAACTTTTTCTGCTATCAGCAGATCATCTGCACACCGACCATCTTTATCCTGATGGGCATGGCGCAGTCGGTGATCAGGCATGGGGATTCGGAGGAATGAGGAGGGGGCGTTTGCGGCCGGAGGGTTGTGAACGGCAATATGGAAGGGAGGAACATGAATGACTGAGGACAGAGGGATTTCGGGAAGGATCGTCGGCGGCGTGTGCTGGGACCGGCTTACGAAGAAGCGAATGAAGGATCCGCTTGCCCTCGAAAACTTCGGGTATAAGGTCTATTCCCAGAACGATGAGGATGGGATCATTCAGGAGATCTTCCGGAGGATAGGCACGGAAACGAAAGAATTCATCGAGATCGGCGTGCAGAACGGTCTGGAATGCAATACGCATTTTCTGCTCCATCACGGCTGGCATGGCTTGTGGCTGGAGGGGAATGCGGCGTCCTGCAGGCAGATCGGGAACAAGTTCCGTCCGGTGATAAAAGACGGGCGCCTGAAAGCGGTCCGGGCATTTGTCACCCGGGAGAACGTGGAAGAGCTCATCGCAAAGCACCGAAACGTCCGGGAAAAGGGAAGGACGCCGGATCTTCTGAGCATCGATATCGACGGGAACGACTGGCATGTCTGGAAGGCCATCGCATCGATAAAGCCGAGGCTCGTCTGCATCGAGTATAACGGCAAGTTCCCGCCGGACCTGGACTGGAAGCAGGCTTACAATGCGAAGCATGTCTGGGATAAAACGGACTGGCAGGGCGCTTCCCTGAAGGCAATGGAGCTTTTGGGCAGGGAAAAGGGCTATGTTCTGGTCGGGACCAACTTAAGCGGCGCCAATGCCTTCTTTGTAAGGGAGGATCTGCATTCGGGCGTGCTGTTTGCGGGCGGTGATACGGCCGAGGAGCTGTATAATCCGTACAGGCCGGGTCTCAAGTTCGCGGCGCCCGGGCACGTGGCCAGGTACTGCCTTGTGGGGCAGGAGGAGAACAAAGGGATCCTGAACTATTTTGCCGACGAAAAGGAGTACCGGCGGGCCAGGATGCGGGAGAAGCTGGATCTGCTCCGGAGGATCGTGAAAAAACGGATCATGAAGGACATATAAAGTCCGGGAGGAATTTATTTGTGGCATTAATGGTCGGAATATGGTATACTGCCATGGGTTTGAATGGATTTTGCATGATGTGAATGTATATTATTTGTGCGGACGCGCACGGAAAGGATAGGTTTATGTTCAAAAAGGGGATGATCAGGTTCAGAAGGAAGATGGCGGCGCTGCTGGCTGCGGCCATGCTCGTTTCGTCTTTCCCGGTCCCGGCTCAGGCAGCAGGGAATGCGGAGGGCGCTTCGGGCTATGCTGCCGGGATTGGCGAAGAGCCCGGTGTGGCTGAGGTGATCGGAAAGCCGGTGAAGGCATCCGAGCCGGGCAGCAATGATCCGGTGGTAGGCTCTGTGCTGCGTGAACTAGGGAATGGGGTGCTTTCAAACCCTGTATCGTCAAATGAGACAGAAAATTGGGATGGTAGTTATGTTTACTATGGAAAATATAACGGAGAAGATGCCACGAAATATCGTGTGTTGGATAAGGCATCAGAAGATTTTGGCGTAAAAGGCGGCAGTATCTTGCTTGACTGCGACAGTGTTCTCTTTTCACATAAGTTTGGTTCTTCTGAAGACTGGTCTTCCAGTACTTTGAAGAGCGATATCAACGGAAATGGATTTCTTACTAAACAGGGTAATTTGTCAGATATAGAAAGACAGGCTATATCGGCAAGTACCAAAAAAGAGAAAGTTGATAAAGATGGAAATGGAGACGGAGAGGGAGATTGTTATCATAATTTTCTTTTTTCGGAGCTGTCTGGGGAGAAGGTATTCATTCTTGATGCATTTGAAGTGACAAGGCCTTCATATGGATATCTGTATAAAACTGATTCGGGTAATATAATAAAAATGGGAAAAAATACAGATTCTCCTTATTGGTTGAGATCGCTGACCAATCTGACCAATAATACGAGTTCCATCGGATATGTGGCCTCTGATGTTAGTTCTAGTTGGGTTGCTGATACGGGAATCAGTGGAAATGAATTGGGTGTAAGGCCCGCTTTTAACATCAGTCTGTCATCGGTGATCTTTTCATCTGCAACCCCGTCCGAAATCCCGTCCGATGATGAGAGGGTTTATAAGCTAACGATCTCGGATAATGATCTGGGGATAACAGCCGGAGAAATCACCTATGATAGTGAAAGTGGTTATAGCATACCTTATATCATTACGGACAGCAGCGATACCTCTGATCCTACCCGGGTATCCGTAGTGGTAACTGATGGCACATGGACCGAAAACGGCTGGAGTAATGGCGCCGAGCTTAAACAGTATTCAAAGATTGCTGATGTGACCGAAGGTACGCTTACCGGTACAGGTATATTTGTATTAGACAGCACTATCACCGGTACATGGGGTGAAGATTATCATGTTTATATCCTGGCAGAGGATATAAACGGTGAGAAAGAAACAGATTATGCTAGTGCACCGGTAGAGATAACAAAGGCTTCAAGTGTTGTTTCAGAAAATGATGTGGCAAAATACGGTCAGTTTAAGAATCTTTCCGTTATAAAGCACAGCGGCAGCGTAGGGGATGATATACAGATAGGTGATAAGGTTCAATATTCCTTTGATTATCAACCGCCTGCAGGGGGAATTGTATCCAGTTATACCGTTTTTTATAACAAGGGTGACATGAAGTCATCCATGGTCGATGAATATGGTTTTAATGAGACAGTCATCATTGACGGTAATCTGTTATTCACACCTTTTGATGCAAATTATTATGGTGACTGGAAAGCCTGGAGTATAGCGGTAAACTTTGCCGAATCTCCTGCAAGTATAGGCAATGATAATAGTATCAGATTTTATGATAAAGCATACTTGGAGGGGGCAAAGAGGTATACGAACCTGGGGACAGAGTATTGCGTGGCGGATCTTTCGGATCTGTCCTTTACTGTCGATAAGCCGGAGCAGGCAAATGCTGATGCTCAGGGGCCTGTTATAAATACGGAAGCTATCAGTATTAATAAAACCAATGTTGATATAGCCGATGATGAAGCGGTTAATATCAGCGTGCCCATAACAGACCCCAGTGGTATAGCCGAATGGCATATTGCTGTAACGGATGGTAAACATATCAGGATAAGACATGAGTTTCCTGACACTTATGATCCGTTTAGCGAGTCATATGATGCAGAAACTAATACAGGAACCACAAGGGCCTATTCAAAAAGTTTGGGAGACTATCAGATACTGTATATTCTGGCAAATGACTGTGCAGGAAATGAGACTGCGGTATACAACAGTGCTTTTTCCGGAAAAAATCAATCTGATTTTGTAGCAGATGATTATTTTTCACAGCGGATAGTTGAACGCTATATAAACAACAGAAATAATGGGATTTCTGAAAATCTTATCTCATATACATATTCTGTTAAAGATAAAGAAGATATTGGTAAGGCACCGGTATTCCTGACGGATGGATTTACGAAAAACGGCGAACGTTTTGCTTTTGGTGAGAATGTAATTTTGTATACGCCGATTGAAGGAAGCCTCAGTAAATTTGTGATCGGGTTTGGGATTGGAGGCCAGGAAGGGGGGACGTACGTTCTTGAGCACAATGGCCAATATGAACCCATGCTGTTCCAGGCTGACCGTTTCGGATCATGTTTTATAAAATACATAACGGCAACGGATACGGCAGGACGGAAATCCGCATTGTATAATTCCGCTGTTTATAATACGGCGACACAGGCGGGCATCGCTGAAGCAAATTACAACAGTGTGTCAGGCGCTAATCTGTCTTCCATGAACTGGGTAGTGGGGCTGAAAGATGAGGCGACCGGCATCCTGGCATCAAATGAAGAATTTGAGGCGGGAAGTACGTCGATGAACGTGGCGGAACAGGAAATGTCTTCCTCCAGTGAATCATATAGAAATATAACCGATACATCCGTTCCCGAATCGTACGGGACGGGTTATACAGACAGATTCTTTTGGAACATAGAACTGGAGAACTTCGATCATCAGAAAAATAATAAGATAAAGGTATGGGTTCCTGTCCCGGGCATGAAAAACGGCAGCAGAGTGCTCATCAGGCATCTTAAGCATAAAGAGAATGCAAATGATGCCAATGATGTTGAATTCTTTAATCCTGTAGT
>JAILHF010000013.1 GCA_024696005.1 Lachnospiraceae bacterium
CAAAAGCGTCCTGTCCATCCGGTATCCGTTCATAATACTTATACCGCCTCCGGCTCCCTGAGAAGTCTGGATCGGTATGCCCGCTTTACAAAGAGCTTCGATATCCCTGTTTATCGTCCTCCTGGACACTTCAAAATGATCGGCCAGCTCCGGAGCAGTTGTCATCTCCTTCTGCAGAAGTATGGATAATATTCCGATAAGTCTGTCTATCTTCATTTGACCACCCTTTTCGCATATCTTATCAAGCCAAACAGGACAACAGTATGTCATGTTCCTGATAAAATTTTTCCTGTACCCCGGTTTCCCGAGACCTGTAATTTGACAAATCCCTCTTTTTTTGGTATCTTCCCAATTAAGAAATGGGTTTTCACCGGGTAGGACTTAGGTCTGACAGGACTTGCCTGTTTCTTTTTTTATTTCCAAAATATCATAAAGATATTTCTTCCCACTTGAAGCATGTCTGATTAAAAGCCTTCCCCGGAAGATGTTGTATCTCTCAATATTTCCATCATCTCCGTATACAGGCAGAGCAAACCTTGTATCATATCGATACCACCCGTTTTTTGCATCTCTGCCATGCTTAGCCTTGCGATTTTCTTCAAAAACACCATTTGTAGCAATCTCTATCATTTCCGGGATTGCCTGAGCAGCATTTGCTTTTGCATCTGCTCCTTTTAGCTTTTTGGTGTAAACCGAACCGGCTTATTCACTCGGAAGTTCTGACCCAATATAGATTATCTCGTTATCCTCTGCTATGGAATAAATATCTCCCACATAACGTTTCAGATATTTTTCAAATGGATCTGTTACTTACTCATCCTGTTTCTTCTCAGAATCCTTTATCCTGTAATAATCCTCAGCATCAATTGTAATTTCGATATGCTCCTTCGCGTTCCTTACCCGCTCAAGGAGCGTTGCGACCTCCACATTCCCGGTATAGGGGAACATGTCTACCATGCCCCAGCGAACGACATGATAGCCGGCCGCCGAAATTGCTTCCATGTCCCGGGCCAGACTGGTCGGTTTGCAGGAAATATAGATCAGGCGGTCCACGGCGTAGTCCAGGATCTTCTTCAGTGCCTTGGGGTGGATGCCGTCCCGCGGCGGATCCAGTATGATGTAATCCGGTCTTTCTTCGATCTCATCCAGTGCTTTCAGGACGTCTGCCGCGATAAACGTACAATTGCGGATGCCGTTCAGCCCGGCATTTTCCCGCGCAGCCTCTACCGCCTCTTCAACGATCTCTACCGCTACCACTTTTTCGGCAGCGGGACTCACGATCTGCGCGATGGTCCCGGTCCCGCTGTACAGATCAAAGACCGTTCCCTGCCCGCGCTCTCCGTCCTCCCGTTCCTTAAGCAGATACTCCCGCGCCAGGGAATAAAGCCTCTCTGCCCCGGCGCTGTTGGTCTGAAAGAACGAGAACGGCGAGATCTTGAACTTCATCCCCAGCAGTTCCTCAGCCAGATATTCTTCTCCGGATAAGCGGACCAGGCGGTCACACTTTACCGCATCAGCCTGCGAATCGTTGATGACATGAAGCACCGATGCGACTTTTCCCGCAAGCGCAAGCTGCATGAGTCCCCTGCACCACTCCTCCGCCAAAGCCTCGTCCAGACCGGATGTGGTAACCAGGCCCGCCATCAGGCTGCCGTCTGCATGGCTTCTCCGCAGCAGCAGATGCCTGAGGATCCCCTCATGCTTCATCCTGTGGTAATAAGGGACCTTCCGCTCCGAAAAGAAAGCAAGGGTATATTCCAGGATCTTTCCGAAATCCGCGGGCGCGATCCTGCAGTCTGCCACGTTCAGGATGTCATGAAAGCTCCCACGCTTATGGAGCCCGAGCGCCAACGGGCCGTCCCGGTACTCATCACCGAAGGTGTATTCCATCTTATTGCGGTAGCCGTCCTCTTCCGGGCTGGCAATGATCCCGTCATAAACAGCACCGGCCGCATATCCTTCCAGCAGCTTTTTAACCTGGGCTTCCTTGATCCGCAAGGTCTCCGCGTAGGGGAAATTCCGGTAAAGGCAGCCGCCGCAGATCCCCGCATGCGGGCAGGATACGTTTTGCGCCAAAGCGGCGTTCTCGCAATCCGCCACGGCGACAACGTACTTCTGACGTCCCTCGTATTTCCCGCCGCGCCGTTTTGTCACCACAAAAGCGATGCGCCTCCCGGGGAGCGCGTCCTTGACCGCGGCGTACTCCGCTCCCTGTCCCGCCCCTTCGCCGTCAACCCCCTTCAGTTCCTCGGCATCCACACGCACGATCCCCTTATTCGGAAAATCCATGCGTTCCACAACTCCTTCGTATATCTGTCCTTTTTTCATAGAAATCCTTTCACATCCACGACAATAAGCGGGAATGAATTCCCGCTTATCCTTGATCATCGGTATGTAGTACCGAACTTATTCTGCGTCAGACTTCTTGGACTCGTCTACCACCAGATCGTCATCATCGAAGAAATCATCATCGAAATCATCGTCAAAATCGTCATCAAAATCATCCAGATAATCCGGAGTCATAAACTTGTATACCGCAAAAGCGATCACAGCGACCACGGTAATGATCCCAAGAATGATCAGGATCGTCTTAAGGGTGGACTTCTTCTCCTTCACTTCGATCACCGGCTCCTGCTTCTTTGCGAGCAGATCGCTCAACTTCACCGCTGCCAGCATGTCCTCAACTTTGCTTGTCATAATACCCTCCTGAACTGTTATTTATTCCGGTTCATCACCGGTAACAAACCGCTTCGCTTATTCAGCTTATAAAATAGAGAATACCACAAAACCCGCAATATTTCCAGTAGCTTTTCCATTTTCCTGCAATTTATTTTTCCGGCGGATCCGCCCCGCTTTTTGTGCTTCCTAAAGCTGCCGTCCGGCGCCGGGGCTCACTGCGCCTTTTCTTTGGCCGCCTCCGTCTTCTTAAGCTTCTCCCAGGATTCCTCCGTGAAACGGATCACGATGCGGCCCTCCGTCCGGGCGTTCTGATGCTGCCCGCTCTGCAGCCTCTCCTCTATGACCTGACAGCAGGAGCTCGCCACCTCACGCTGCGGGTGGTTCTTCTGCAGATCTTCGTGCTCCAGATCAAAGGAATCCTTCAGATTCTTGTAATGGAAATCCTGCAGGCCCACGGTATAGACCCGCTCATCCTCTACCGGCTGTCCCTCAAAGCAGAGCTTCACGATCGAGTGCGTCTTCTGGTCATACTCGAGCTCCACTCCGCGGGAAACCTGGTAAAACTCCGTATGTTCTCCTTCCAGCGTCTCATCCCTGAGCATCCTAAGGAAGCCGTGTTTCAGCTGTGCTCCGGTCCAGTAGGTCAGATGGGCCGCATCGTCAAAGGGAAAGCACTGGTCAAAGTCGCCCTTCGTCACCAGAGGCCCGAATTCCTTTACGCGGATCGAACCGGAAGCCAGGAGAAAGATGTCCATGCCCAGGGAATCCTTCAGGATATCCGCAAAGAGGTTTCCGATCTCGGTTTCCGCCACATGCGAGGGCGCCGTGAGCGGCCGTACCAGCTTGGTCAGGATGCGTCCGTACTTTTCGTCTGTCTGATCCTTATAGCCCCGGATCGCCTCTTCGATCGACGGATCCCTGGGGCAGTTGTCCTCATTGATGTCCACCGGTGTCCAGCTGTAGCTGTCAATCCGGTTTTCATCCGTATCGATCACCAGATCAAAACGTCCGATCTGGTCTGTTCCCGTTCCGGCCTGTACAATAGGGATTCCGTTCACAACGGCCGGCTCTTTCATGAAGTCGTGGGAATGCCCGCCGATGATCATGTCCACGCCCCATGCCGGGTCCAGGATCGCCGCCAGTTTCTTGTCCTCTTCCAGTCCGATGTGCGTCAGCAGCACGGTAAGGTCCACGTCCGTGGAATTATAAGCATTGCAGATCCTTCCGACCTCATTGGCCGCCTCCTCCAGCGTGATGAAGCTCCCGATCAGCTTGTCCGACCTGCACTTCATCAGCGTGATCTCCGTGATGATCCCGATGAAGAGGATCCTCATCCCGTCTACCTCTATGATGCGGCAGGGATCAAACAGCCTTGCATGATTGGTCTTGATATAGAGATTCGCGTTCACGATGGGGAATTCCGCGCATTTCTCCAAAAAAAGCAGATGCGCCACTCCGTAGTCCACTTCATGATTTCCCAGCGTCACGATATCCGGCGAGAGCAGGTTCATGATCTGTATCGTCGAGAGCCCGTGGAATTCCGAATCGATGACGGAACCGCAGAACATGTCCCCCGCGATCGCGTAGAGCACGTTCTTTTCCTCATGTCTCACCTTGCATACATAACCGGAAAGGAGCGACACTCCTCCGACCAGCTTGTCATCCAGCTTGTCCGCCAGAAAATCCCCGTGCATGTCATTGGAGTGCAGCAATGTCAGCTTTTTCAGATTTTTCTTCATGCCATTCTCCCTCAGCCCAGTTTCTCAAGCTTGGCAAATGCCGCATACATCACTTTCTGTCCGGCCTCGTCAAACTGTACCGTTACCTTGTAATCCCGCGGTCCTTCCTCCAGGGCCGTGACCACGCCTTCCCCGTATTTGACATGCCGCACCCGGTCTCCCACCGAATAGTCCGGCTTTCCGAACGAAAGCTCCGCCACTTTGGAGAGCTGCACCGGCGCCTTCGGATGCTGCGGCATGCTCGCGCTTTTCTTCTTCAGGATCGCGCCGATCGCCTCGTCGTCTTCTTTTCTTCCATAAGGCATTTCCCGGAATGCGCTCCCGCCGGATGCGCCGGCGCTCCTCTTTCCGCTGATCCTGCCGCTCCCGAAAGAGCTTTCCCCCTCGAAAAACGACTCACGCCTGCTCCGGAAGCTCCCGGGCTCTCCGTAATCCCTCCCGAACGCATCCGTATCCCCTTCGAGATATTCCGCCGGGATTTCCTTTACAAAACGGCTCACGGGATTGCACTGCGTTTCTCCGCGCACCATGCGCGAACGCGCGGCGCTGATCGTCAGGACATCCTTTGCCCGGGTGATCGCCACATAGACCAGCCGGCGCTCTTCTTCCATGTCTTCACGGTTTTCACTGTTGATCGTCATGTAGCCCGGAAAGACACCGTCCTCCATCCCGCAGAGCCATACTCTCGGGAATTCCAGGCCTTTCGCCGAATGTACCGTCATCAGCAGCACGCGGGAGCTCTCACTGTCCGCGTTATCCAGATCCGACACGAGCGCGATCTCTTCGAGCAGGTCGGAAAGGCTTCCTTCCGGATGCTCTTCCTCAAACACGGCAATGCGGTTCAGCAGCTCCTCCACGTTTTCGACACGCTCCTGCGCGTCATCCTCATCCGAATCACGGATCTCGTCCAGATACCCCGTTTCGTTCAGCAGGTTCTCCGTCGTTTCCAGGATGCCGTAATCCTTCAGGGCCGCCCGGTAGGATATGATCATGCGGGCGAAATTCCGTATCTTTTCACCGGCTTTCCCGATCCCCGGGATCTCGTTGGCTCTGGAACAGGCCTCAAAGAAATCGATCCCGGCCGCTTCCGCATAAGCCGACACCTTGGCCACGCTGGTGGCACCGATCCCGCGCTTCGGCACATTGATGATGCGCTGCACGGCCAGGTCATCCCGCGCATTGTCGATGGTCTTCAGATATGCCAGAACATCCTTGATCTCGCGTCTCGCATAGAAATTGACGCCGCCGACGATGTAGTAGGGCACGTTTTCCCGCACGAACGCCTCTTCAAACTCACGGGACTGGGCATTGGTCCGGTACAGAATGGCGAAATCCTTCCAGTCGCCCTGGCCGCGGCGGTGAAGACGGCAAATCTCGGAAACGACCTCCGCCGCCTCTTCACGCCCGCTGTCGTACAGACGGAAAGCCACCGGCTCGTCCGATTCCCGCTTCGTCCAGAGCTTTTTTCCTTTCCGTCCGCGGTTATTCGCGATCACGGCATTCGCCGCGTTCAGGATATTCGAAGTGCTGCGGTAATTCTGCTCCAGCTTGATGACCTTTGCTCCGCGGAATTCATTCTCGAAATTCAGGATGTTCTGAATGTTTGCCCCGCGGAATTTGTAGATGGACTGGTCATCATCACCCACCACGCATATGTTTTTGCGCTTTCCCGCCAGGAGCCTGACCAGCTCAAACTGGGCATTGTTGGTATCCTGGTACTCATCCACGCAGATGTAATGAAAACGATCCCGGTAATTCGCGAGCACCTCCGGGCATGCCTTGAACAGATGCACGGTCATGCGGATCAGATCGTCAAAATCGAGCGCGTTGTTGCGGAAAAGGATCTCCTGGTATTCGCGGTAAGCGTCGACAAAACGCTTTTTGGAAAAATCCCCCATGTTCTGCTCCGCGTATTCCTTCGGGCCGATCAGCTCGTTCTTGGCATTCGAGATCTCGCGCAGCACCGTCGCTTCCCGGATCTGCTTCGGGTCGAACTGCAGCTTCTTGAAGACCGTCTTCATCACGCTCTTGCTGTCATCCGTATCATAGATCGTAAAGCTGTTATCGTATCCGATCTCGTGGATATGGCGCCTTAAGATGCGCACGCAGCTGGAATGAAAGGTCATGACCCACACGCCTTCGCTGCCCATCCCCACGATCCGGTCCACTCGCTCGCGCATCTCGCCGGCCGCCTTGTTGGTAAAGGTGATCGCCATGATGTTGTACGGATTCACGCCGCATTCCTTGATCAGGTAGGCGATGCGGTGCGTTACCGTCTTGGTCTTTCCCGAGCCGGCACCGGCTATGATCAGAAGCGGTCCGTCCACATGCATGGCCGCCTCTCTCTGCTTATCATTTAATTCATCCAGTAAACCCATACGCCTTCCTTTCACATGACCCCTGTCATGATCCCTGCTATGATCACTGCTGCACAGCACAGCTTGTAGCCGATCCCCTTTTCTTTGAACACGAGCCTGCCGCCCAGGATCGTCACGATGCAGCCGGATTGTTTGATCAGCGTCATCACCGTCACCCGGGAATCCGGGATCGAATTCGCGACAAACAGTGCCCTGTCCGCCAGGATGAACAGGATACTGAGGATCCAGATCCAGCCGTTCTTTGCGGTCTGCTTCCAGTTGATCCTGACCTTTCTGCACAGGATATAGAGCGCATAAAAGAGCAGGAGAAAAAGCATGTACCAGAACTGCAGATCGGCAGAGCTGATCTCCTTCGTGAGGATCTTGTCCATCGTCCCGGAAACCGCGTTCAGAAAAGCCGAAAGAAAGGAGAGCGTCACGAATATCCACAAGTGGCCCTTCTTCTCCTTCTCAGCCCCCGCGGGGGAGCCTGCGCCGGCTTCCCTCCGTTCTTCCTCTTCCGCACGCTTCCCGCCCTGCAGAAGGGCATGCACTTTGTCCTCGAAACGCAGAGCCGCCAGCCCGAGCGCCACCAGGCACATCCCTATGATCTGCCCTGTGCTCAGCACCTCTTTCAGGAGCAGAACCCCAAGGAGCATGGCAAACAGCACCCTGGACAGATCCAGCAGGCCGTAAAGGCTTACCGGGATCTCCTTGATCGCCCGGAATCCGCAGAGCCAGGCCACAAAGATCACAAAGGATTTCAGAGCCACCAGCGCGAAAAACTTCGGGGCCATGATCGTCACTTCGCCGACATCCGGAAGAAGGATGCAGAAACCTATCAGAGTATAAAAGAAAAGTACCTCCGTTACGGTACTTTTCTCCAGTGATTTCTTTTTTACGATCTCCCGCAGCCCCTTGACGACGCCGTAGAAGAGTGTGAGCAGCATCCAGAGCATTGCTTATTTCTTCAGCGGCGACTCCCTGTAGATGATATCCTCGCGGGAAGGCCCGTTCGATATCATGGTGATGGGATAACCGATCTGCTCCTCAATGAATTCGATATACTTGCGGCAGTTCTCCGGCAGCTCCTCATATTTCCGTATCCCGGAAACGTCGCACTTCCAGCCCGGAAGCTTTTTCCATACCGGCTTTGCGCGCTCCAGCTTCCAGGTGACCGGGAAGTCCTTCGTCTCCTCCCCGTCGATCTCGTACGAAACGCAAACGGGGATCTCGTCCAGGTAGCCCAGCACGTCGATGACCGTAAAGGCCACGTCGGTCGTGCCCTGCAGACGGCAGCCGTAACGGGAAGCCACGCAGTCAAACCAGCCTACCCTTCTGGGACGTCCGGTGGTCGCACCGTACTCACCGCCGTCGCCGCCGCGGTCACGGAGCGTGTCGGCTTCTTCCCCGAAGATCTCCGACACAAAAGCGCCTCCGCCGACTGCGGACGAATATGCCTTGCAGACCGTCACGATCTGCTTGATCTCGTAAGGCGCGATGCCCGCTCCCACAGCACCGTAAGCCGCGATGGTATTGGAACTGGTCACCATGGGATAGATCCCGTGATCCGTATCCTTCAGGGTACCCAGCTGCCCTTCGAGAAGTATGGTCTTGTTCTCTTTCAATGCATCGCAAAGGAAGGCGGATACATCCCCGACATAGGGCTCCACCATCTTCTTGTACTCCATCAGGGTAGCAAATACTTCATCCACCGTCAGTACCGGCTTGTGATACAGATGCTCCAGCAGAACGTTCTTCTGCACGATCACACGCCCGATCTTTTCCTTCAGGCTCTTTTCTTCAAAGAGCTCGCTGACCTGGAAACCGGTCTTTGCGAATTTATCGGAATAAAAAGGAGCGATCCCCGACTTGGTCGATCCGAAAGCAGCGCCCTTGAGGCGTTCCTCTTCATACTCGTCAAAACGGATATGGTAAGGCATCACCATCTGCGCGCGGTCACTGATCATGACCTTGGGCATCGGAACCCCTTTATCCGTTACCGACTTCAGCTCCTCGAAGAACTTCGGAACGTTCAGCGCCACGCCGTTGCCGATCACCGATGTGGTATGATCATAAAACACGCCGCTGGGCAGTGTGTGCAAAGCGAACTTCCCGTAGCTGTTCTTTATGGTGTGCCCGGCATTGGCTCCACCCTGGAAACGCACGACGATATCCGCATCCTGCGCCAGCATGTCCGTGATCTTGCCCTTGCCTTCGTCCCCCCAGTTTGCTCCAACAACCGCTTTGACCATCGCACCGGCCTCCTTTTTATCTCAGCGCATAAAAACGGGGCGTGTAAACGACGCCCCAAAACCTGTCCTTTACTTGCGGATTATACCACGGACGCGAAAAATCGTCAAGACGGGACGCACTGTCCGCGGCTGTATACGTTACTGTTCAGTGGCTAGCCAGCCACTGAACGTAACTGGCTTGCCGCCATGCGTAATCGGCTTCGCCGATGGGCGGCAAGCCTGCCAGCCCAAGCGTCGGCCCGTAGCCACGCAGCGAAGTGCGTGGCTCGGGACTGAACAGTAACCATTTTAGCCTGCTGGCCGCTACCCCCGTTTCAGGCATTCGATCACGGCATCATAGTTCTCTGCCACATGCGGAAACACACAGTCCGAACAATCCTTGAGCTGCCGTCCCCTCACCTCCACATAGCGCGGATTCCCCGGGCAGTTTTCCATGTGATACAGCGGGCAGTAGCAGAACAGGCAGTTCTGCTCCGCGATCTTCTTATGGCAGGGATAGTAGCTGCATGAGGTGTTTGCAAAAAAACGGCTTGAATTCTCCATCTTCCTTCCTCGCTTCCGGCAAAGCCCTTACTTCGAGAGCTTCAGACGTTCCGCCTCCCATTGTTCATAAGCCGCATTGAACTCGTCCATGCTCATGGACTTTTCGTTGATCTTCATCCCCTTATAGCGGGATCTTGCCAGCCCGTAAGGGGCAAACTGTCCGTCGAACTGGCTCAGGCGGTCGGCCACATATCCTTCGCCGTTGCTCACGCGGCTGGGAACGATGATCGCGTGGTCGATGAGCAAAGCCTCGGCTTCCGCAAACAGCTCATAACGGGCATCCGTATCGTCATACGTCTTCGCGGCGCGTTCCGTCAGGGATGCGTATTCTTCAAAAAGCTTCCGGATTTCGGGGTCATCCGACTTGTCCCAGAAATTATAGGTATTATCGGCAGAAAACGGCTCGGCATAGGTGGCCGGATCCGCAAAATCCGCACCGTAGTTGCAGAGGAGCATGGCATACTTCCCGCTGCGGCGCACCGAAGACAGAAAGCCCGTATCCGGACCGCGCTCCACGATCACCTCGATGAAGTCGGTCCCGAGGGTATCTTCCATCTGTTTCTTGGCGACCTGACATTCCTCGGCCCAGTTTATGATCGAAGGATTGTAAGGGAAGAGGATCTTGACGGGGAACGTGACACCCTCGGCCTCCAGAGCATCCCACGCCCTGTCACGGCATTTCTTCGCCTCTTCCGGGTCGTGGCTGTCGCGGTTCATGATCTGCTCAAAAGGCGCGTAATCCGTGTAATCCTTCCCTTCGAAGGATACAAAGGTATCGGGCGTAACGGTATGCTGCAGGAGGATCTCGGGATTGTACGGCTCATAAACCTCCGCCAGCGCCCTGTGGTCCAGGGAATGCATCAATGCCATGCGGAAGTCTTCGTTCCGGACGGCCTTCCCCCAGTTATCCGGTTCATAGACCGCGTCGAATTCGGGTTCGAAATTGAAACAATAGAAATAGCTGTATGCGATGTCGGGGCGCATGCTGTGTACCTGCGAAGCCGCTGCGGGATCCGCCATCCACTTGTCCATGGCCTCGAAGCTGATCAGCACCTGGTCCACTTCCCCGTTCAGGAAGGTCTCCGGCCCCACCTCCAGGATATCCCTGCGGAAGCGGGCATCGATCTCGTCGATGTAGACATGCTCCTTGTCCCAATAGGTATCGTTTTTGATCAGCTGACGGCGTTCCTGCGGGACATACTCGGCCAGCCGGAACGCGCCGTTATAGAGAATGTTCTCCTTGCTCCGTCCGAACATGTCACCGCACTGTTCCAGAAACGAGCGGTTGACCGGAAGGAAGGAGGAATAAGACAGACAGCTCAAAAAGAACGGGCAGGGCTGGTCGAGCGTATAGACCAGGGTATGCTCATCAAGCGCTTTGACGCCGATGTCCTCGGGCTTTACCTCCGGCACGGGCGTGAGTTCATTCCCGTCCTCATCCGTCGTGCGCTTTCCGCCGTCGCTTAAGAGGAGATATTCCGTATAGTCGTAATATTCCTGCGCGTTATGCACCACCGAGCCGGTGGAATAGATGTACTGGTTCGCCGCATCGTTCACCGCGCTGTTCACGTACCAGGCTGCGGCAACCCAGTCATCTGCCGTAACATCACAGATCTCCTTGCCGTTGCAATCCACCCACTTCACGCCGGGGCGGATCCGGAACGTCCATTCCGTCATGTCCGCATTGGACGACCAGCTCTCCGCCAGCCCCGGGACAATGTTCCCGTAGCTGTCGTAATCCACCAGATTGTCCACCATGTTGGAACAGAGCGCATAATCCACCTCCGTATCCGTCACCAGATAGTTCAGCGTACTGATCTCGTTAAAGTACACCATGTGGTATACGCTCTTGTTCGGATCGTTGTTTTCTCCCTTTTCCAAAGAAGGAGGCGTCCTGGTACAGCCGGGCAGAAGCACCAGCGCAAGCATTGCCGCTACAAATCGTCTCATCCGTTTTCGTTCCATCCCCAATACCCCCTTTTCGCACTGAACTCCTGCGGTGACTGCTTGGGCCGGCAGGCTTATACGTTCACTTCCCCTTTCGCTCCCAGGGAATCTTTATTCTCTTCCAGCAGAGGCTTCACGAAATCGCGCAGATAGACTTCCACCTGACGGGGTGCGCGTCCCACGTAATCGGCGGGCACCATCCTGGCCTCCAGTTCCTCACGGCTCATGCCGAATTTCGGATCTTCCGCGATCAGATCCAGCAGATTGTTCTCCAGTCCCTCCTTCTTGACCCGGGCACCCGCCTGCATCGAAAGCTGGCGGATCTCCTCATGCAGCTCCTGACGGTTTCCGCCGCCCTTGGCCACATCCATCATGATATTCTCGGTCGCCATGAAGGGCAGTTCGCTCATCAGATGCCTTGCGATCACCTTGTCATTGACCACCAGGCCGTCCACAACGTTCATGCACAGCTCCAGGATGCCGTCCGTGGCAAGGAAGGCTTCCGCGATGGAGATGCGCTTGTTTGCGGAATCGTCCAGGGTGCGCTCAAACCACTGGGTTGCCGAAGTGATAGCCGGGTTCAGCGCATCAATGATCACGTAGCGCGATAGCGATGCGATGCGCTCGCTGCGCATGGGATTGCGCTTGTAAGCCATGGCCGAGGAACCGATCTGCGATTTTTCGAAAGGCTCTTCCACTTCTTTCAGATGCTGCAGAAGACGGATATCATTGCTCATCTTGTGCGCCGATGCCGCGATCCCCGCAAGGATGTTGCAGACCCTGGTGTCCACCTTCCGGGAATAGGTCTGTCCCGATACGGGATAGCAGCCGTTAAAGCCCATCTTCTCCGCGATCATCGGATCGATGCGGTCGATGGTCTCGTCGTCGCCGTTAAAGAGCTCCTTGAAGCTGGCCTGCGTTCCCGTTGTTCCTTTGGAACCGAGGAGCTTCAGACCGGAAAGGATGTGATCCAGATCCTCCAGATCCATCATGAACTCGTTGATCCAGAGCGTGGCACGCTTTCCGACGGTCGTGGGCTGTGCCGGCTGGAAATGGGTAAAGGCCAGGGTCGGGAGTGCCTTGTACTCATCTGCGAAGCGGGCCAGCTCATCGATCACGCACAGAAGCTTTTTCCGGACCAGCCTGAGGCCTTCCCGCATCACAATGATGTCCGTATTGTCCCCGACATAGCAGGAGGTGGCTCCCAGGTGGATGATGCCCGCCGCCTTCGGGCACTGCTGCCCGTAAGCGAATACATGGCTCATCACGTCATGACGCACCTTCTTCTCCTGCTCTTTCGCGACATCATAGTTGATGTCGTCCTGATGGGCCTTCAGTTCTTCGATCATCTCGTCCGTGATCCGCGCAAGCCCAAGCTCCTTCTCGGTCTCGGCCAGCGCGATCCACAGCTTCCGCCAGGTGCGGAATTTCATGTCCGGCGAAAAAACAAACTGCATCTCCTTGCTCGCGTAACGCTCCGAAAGCGGGCTCTGATAAATATCCGTCGCCATGTTCTTCTCCCTTCTTACAGTTCTTTTCCTGTGAGCAGGCGGTAAGCCTCCAGGTATTTCTCGATCGTCTTTTCCTCCACTTCGACCGGCAGCTTCCAGTCGTGCTCGTTAGCCTTCAGCCAGTCACGGGCAAACTGCTTGTCAAAAGAAGGCTGGCTCTTTCCGGCCTCATAGCCTTCTACCGGCCAGAAACGGGAACTGTCGGGCGTGAGCATCTCGTCTCCCAGAACGATGTTGCCGTCCTCGTCCAGACCGAACTCAAACTTGGTATCCGCGATGATGATCCCCTTGCTGCGTGCATAATCCGCACACTTGACATAAAGGGCGATCGTGTAATCGCGGAGCTTCTTCGCGTATTCCTCTCCCTTCCCGGGGAACTGCTTTTCCAGCACCTCAACGGAACGCTCAAAGGAGATGTTCTCGTCGTGATCGCCGATCTCGGCCTTGGTGCTGGGCGTGTAGATCGGCTCGGGAAGCTTTTCGGATTCCCTGAGCCCCTCCGGAAGCTTGATCCCGCATACCGTGCCGTCCTTCTGGTAGCTCGCCCAGCCGCTGCCGGTGATATAGCCGCGCACGATGCACTCGATCGGAAGCATCGTGAGCTTGCGGCAGAGCATGCTGTTGCCGGTGAATTCCGGCTTGCGGAAGTATTCGGGCATCTCGTTCACATCCGTCGAGATCATATGGTTCGGAACGATGTCCCTGGTCATGTCAAACCAGAAACGGCTCATCTGCGTGAGCACCGTTCCCTTCCTGCGGATCACGTTCTTCAGGATCACGTCGAAGCAGCTGATCCGGTCGGTTGCCACCATGATCAGGCTGTCCCCGTTGTCGTAGATCTCTCTCACCTTTCCTTCTTTAATGGGCTTCATCGTTTCTCCTCCTTGTATGATTTTCCTTCGTATTTATTCATCCTGCAGGGTGCCTTCATAACGTTCCACGATCCCCGCGATCTCCTTCGCGTACTGCGGATAGGCCATCGCCAGATCCTTGATCTTCTGCTTGGAACGTTCGGCCACCTGCCGGTTGTATTCCAGATGTTCCCGGAGCTTCCCGCGGCGGGCGATCAGTGCGTGGCGCAGCTCCAGCATCTCACTGTGATCCACCAGGGCCTTTGCCTGCCTCGTCCAGATCTCGGGATCCGTCACCCCGCAGGAACGCAGGGTCGCCGTCAGCTTGTTGTAATAGTATTCCAGGTCTTCGCGGAGTTTCTCGTCCTTCTGTCTCGCGTTGACCTCTTCCATATAACCGGCCCAGTCATCTTCCAGCTCCTCGGACGATTCCACATCGTATTTCATGTACAGATAGCTGAGCAGGTTCGTGTTGTTCACGTAGCGGATCTTCACGGTATTATGCAGCGAGATGATCTTGTCCCTGAGCTTTTCGAGCTTCTTTATCTCCCGGCTCGCCTCCTGGTAACGCACAAACAGCACGGTCAGTGCGATCGCGCCGGCACCGCAGATCAGAAGGTAGCCCCAGCTCACATCCAGACGGTAAAAATATTGCATCACCGCAAGCAGGGCGATCGCGAACAGCATCGCAACGGCACAGATGATAGCAACGCCGCGGCTGTTGCTGACCGTGAGCACGGCCTCCCTGAGCTGATAGCGGCAGCTGGCTTTTTCCGCCTCCATCCGGCGCAGGTCGATCTTGATCAGTCGCCGGTATTCTTCCGCTTCGCGCATCTTGCGTATGGCATCCGGTATCGCGTCCTCATAGCGCTCAAGGTGCTGGAAACGCGATTCCTCCAGCCTGTCGGCGCTGTAATACACCTGCCGGCGCTCCTTTTCCAGCTTGTCGATGTGTCCGGCCTGCTCCGCGATCTCGCCGCGGATGTCCGGAGACAGCTCATCGATCCCTTCCATGTCGGTGATCAGGGAAGTGACCGCATCGTACTCGTCCCGGTACAGCTCCGCCTTCTCTGCCGATTCACGCATCTGCCCGAGCGCTTCCAACACAAAGACCGTGCGGGTATCGGCATCACTGAAATACCGTTCTCCGCGCGAAGCAGCCGGGCGGTCCTCTTCAAGAGTCTCTCCGTCCCACTCCTCTTCCTCTTCCGCGAAGTCGCCGTAATACCATCGCTCCCATTTTTCCTTCAGCTTTCGGAAAAGTCCCATACCTTACTCCGACACGGCTTTCCGGTATCCGACCTTTGCCTCTTCCAGAAGCTCCCTTGCCGCTGCCGTGTATTCGTTCCGCTCACTGCCGATGCGCATCCTGCGAAGCGCGTCCAGGCGCGCATCCGCATCCGTTTCCTCATGATCGCGGCGGATCTGCTGCAGTCGCTCCTCCAGCTCCGCCGGGATCGTGTTGTCTTCCGTATATTCACTCACAAACTTTAAGTATTCCGAATCGGAAAGCTGCATACGCATCGCGGCAAGATAGCCGAAAAGCGCCTCTCCGTCCCCGCTCAGTTCATATGCGCGGGCATAGAGATCCGCCGCCTCCCTGAAGCAGAACAGCCTTGCATAGACGACGCCCATGTTGCACCAGATCCTGCTCCTCTGCCCGTCGTCCGGGCCGTCCGTCTCCTTCCTGAGCAATGCTTCATATGCGGACAGGGCTGCGGACAGATGCCCTCCCCGGAGGAAATAGTCCGCGAGCACCATCACCCTTTCCGTTTCGGGCATGGTACGGTTCGCCCGGATCACGCGTGCGATCCGCTTCCCTTCTTCCTCATCCACATAATGCGCTTCGTTCAGGATCTCCAGCACGAAGCTTTCCAGCTTGACGCTCTGCCTGCGGATCACCTTCAGACGCTGCGACAGATCCCGCAGCCCGCATTCATCCGCCAGCCAGTCCAAAAGCTCGTTGTTCGGAAAGCTGTCGTCCAGAAGATCCGCGTTCTCACAGATATAATAGCAGAGCTCTTCCAGGCACCATACCCGGATATAGGAATTTCTGATCACCAGCGGGGCCGATGCATAACGCCCCACGCACTGATATATATTCACCATCCTGCTTTCCTCACACGATCGTAAATGTCGATTCCCACTGCAGCCCCGAAGCCGGATAGAATTCTCCGAAGCCGAGGTCGGTCACCTCCACGCTTGCCTTGCTCTCCGACTGCATGCTGATCCGCAGATGCACGCGCACGGCCCGGCGTTTCCTTTTGGGGATGCCCTGCAGAAACATCGGGATCTTCCGCACGTTCTTCCCGTTCAAGGGCGTCACGATGAACTCCAGCCGGTCCTCGGCATCCAGAAGAAGCTCGCACTCCTTCGCGGTATCGTACCAGTTCTTCCCGGCATCCAGAAGCGCCATGTAGGCTTCCTCGCCTTCCCGCACCACGTTCATCCCGATATTGGCTTTCAGTTTATCCTGCCCCAGGAACACGCTGCCGCGCTCCTCCTCGGAGGGCTCCAGTTTTTCCCTGGCCCCGATGCAGGCTCCCTTGCTGAACAGATTGTTCCCGCGGAAAGCCCTTCTTCCCTTGCAGATGTATTTCAGGCTTTCTTTGCACCAGTCTCCCTCAAAACCGTCCCCGAGCATGAAGACCGCCGAAACGCGCCTCCCGTCCAGATTTGCGGTCAGGATCTGCTGGAACTCCTGGTCCTTCTTGTTCTTTTTCCCCTCGGGATTGCGCACTCCCGCAAACTCCTCCGGCAGAAAGGCCGGATAATGCCGGTCCTGCATGATCACGACATGGGGCTTCGTCTGGATGTTCTCCGAAAAGAGCATCACTTTCATTCCGGTCGAACGCAGATCGCAGATGCACACATCCGCCGCGCGCACATCCAGGGGCTGATGGCAGATGAAATGATAGGCGCTCTCGGCGTGGCTCTGGAAAAACACGCGTTCCGCCTTCAGTCTGAGCGTTTTCACCACCTGTGTCAGAATGGCGATCATCTGCTCGTCCGGCTCTTCCACCGTGATCACGATGGCCGCCACCTTTTCCAGCGGCGCCTGCGCGGAATTACGCGACAGACATTTGCGGATGAAAAGCGCCAGCAGATCCACGGGATCGTAATCCATCCCTTCGACCTCCACGCCCTGACCGCTCCTGGCCCTCTCGACCAGACGGTCAACGGGAAACGCCTCGTTCTCCGCGCTCAGCTTCAGCGCTTCCTCCCCGTATGCCCAGGAACTCTCTCCGTAACGTTTCGCCAGAAGGGTGGGAATGCACAGCCTCTCTTCCCCATCCGCCGTGCCGGGCGTCACGGGATCCTCCGAGCCCGTGCACAGGCTCAGCTGCGAAAAATCATCCGTCAGATCGATCCCGATATAGATCCTTTCCTTTCCCGGCAGTCCGATCCGGTTTTTGATCCCTTCCATTCCTATCCTTCCTCACGACGCCTTTTGCGGCTTTCCACAGGCAAAAACAGCCTTTCCACCGTATAGGCTTCGTTCTCGTAATCCTTGAGGAGCTTCATGAACGTAAGCTCATCGTTCAGCTCACAGGCGATGGCCATGTTGTTCACCACGGCAAAACGGTCCTCTCCCGTCTGGCCGCTCCCGTCATCCTCATACTCCAGCAGGCTCGAACGCGTCAGTTTTTCCGAGCGCCCGTCCTCTTCCGTGATATAGTAATGAATGCGTTCCCCGTAGAACAGCGGGAATTCCTTCACAAAGATCCCGCCGAACACGTGCTGCATCTCTTCGCGGTAATAATCCTGATAGCCCGGCTCATCCTGCCCCCATACATAGTGCAGTATGACCCTGCTTCCCTCGCGTCCCCTGTATTCGATGAAGCTGTGCCCCGCAAGCAGCCTGCAGCGCGGGTCCAGATCCGCAAAAGCGGTAAAGAAGGCGAAAAAGATCCCCTGCCTGTGCATCATCTCGAGGAAATCCAGGCAAAGTTCCCGGTCCGCCTCATCGGGTGCCGCCTGCGCGAAACGCTCCGACGCGTTCTTCAGCCAGGAAAGGATGCACACGGTCTGAAGGCTTTCCCCGAGCCGGATCAGCTGCCCGACGCGCACAAAAACCTTCTCGTCCGTTTCCCGCTGCAGGATGAAATGATCGTAACAGAGCCGTGCCAGATAGGCCCTCTCCAGCTCCGTGCCGATCCCGCCGCCAAGGTGGTCCAGATAGAGCGCGATCTTTTCCGGGATGTCCGACGCGGTAAAGAGCACCTGCGTCATCATGCTCTCCAGCAGGTCCTGCACGTCCAGACCGAACGAATCGGCCGCGCGCCACAGATCCTTCCGCTCCTTGAGCGTCCCCCTGTCGTAGCGCAGCAGATAGTTCAGGATGTCCTCGTCGTAACGCCCCTGGACCAGGATCTGCCGGCAGAGCTTCAGCATGTCCTCGTTATATTCCATGTCGTTGCGTGCCATGAGCCGGTCACAGAGCCGCACGAGGATCTTGCTGTCGATCCCCTCGTTTCCGCAGCTTCTGACCCAGGAGAACGCCTCCTCGTAAAGCCCTCTGGCCACCATGATATGGATGCAGCGCTCCCGGTCGGCATTGTCCATCAGAAGCGGTTCAAATTCCAGCATCAGCCGGTCGAGGGGTGCGATGTCGTCCCCGTCAAAATAGTATTCCGCCAGAGCAATCTTGATCCGGAGGCGGTAATCCTCGCTGATCTCGCTGCGGTCCGCCAGGAATTCCAGGATCCTCCGGTTCTCCTCCGATACCGAAGGCGCGTCTCCGCTCTGTTCCGCGACGCAGAGCATCGCTCCCACCGAAGGGTCTTCCATGGCCAGAACGCGGCGGCTGTCGGGCTTGTCACGGAGCATGCGCTTTCTTTCGAAAAGGCCCTCATCCGAATAACGGTTGCCCCATTCGTCTTCCGCCAGCAGGCTGAAACGTTCTCCGTAAAGAGGGATCATGGCCTCCCTGTTCTCCAGGGCATAGACCTTTTCCCTCTGAAGATGTTCGTAGACCACGACGATCTTGCTCAGCTTGTCCGAGCTCACACGGACCTTTTCCACGAAGAGCAGCTCCGTATAGGCGTCGGCATAAGGCTGCTCCTGCTTTTTCCCGGACAGGATCTTTTTATAGAGGAAAGCCAGATTCTCATCCAGCCGCCCCTTCCCGATCTGCTCCCGGACAAATTCCGTGATCACGGGCAGATACTGCTCGTATACTTCCTGATACTCGTTTTTATGCCGCAGCACATTCGAATACAGAAAAGCGTTCCGCTCGGCATCCAGCGGGGAGCGGTAAGCAAAATACATCAGCACGATGCGCGGAAGGCCCCCTTTGTGATCCAGCGGCGCGCTGCAGATATAGTTCTCATAAAGCCGGCTCAGGCGCAGCTCCTTTTCGACAGCCCTGCTGTACCAGGCAAAAGCATCCGTTCCGGTCCGGTTCCCGCGGATCAGCTGCAGGCAGATCGCTTCCAGGAGCACAACGCTCTGCTCCGGTTCATAGCAGTCCTTCAGCATCGAACAGAGCTCTTCCGAATAGCTGTGTTCCTCCATCGAGAGCATGGCAAAGCGCTCCTTGAGCTCACGGGTCATCAGCCCGTAACGCAGTGCGAAGCGCAGCAGCGTGATCTCGAATTCCCCGAGGGTATCCAGCCGTTTCGGTGCCTGAATGATGATATGATAGGCCTCCAGGAACAGGATGGGGCTGGAATTGTGCCATTGCTCGACCTGTTCGCGCAGGAGCTTCCATTTTTTCCTTTCGTTGCCTTCGAAGCTCGGATCCATGGACATGCTGATCCAGGCGAGCCTCCAGCTGCCCTCCCGGTCACGGAACAGCTCCGCGACATGATCCGAGAGGCTCTTGCGGAAATCCGCATCTTCGGTGCAAAGGCTTTGCAGATACAGGCGGTAAGCCTCGTGCTCTGCCGGAACACCCTGCTCGTCCGCAAGGACCGCGACACGGTCCAGGATTGTCCTCGCCTCTTCGGGGCGTTTCTGCACCAGAAGGAGCTGTGCCTGGTACAGGCGGTATTCCAGGTCTTCCGGCGTCTTCTGCAGCACCTCATCCACAAGATGCTCACCCTGCGCGATAAAGTCGGCCTGGCTGATCCTTCCCACACGGTAGTTCAGATAGAGCCGCATCAGGCAGCTGAGCCGGCTTCTCTCTCCGTCTTCCACCTCTTTTACGGGCGCGTTCACGACCACCGGGATCCGTTTCTCATCCAGACGGTCGCGTATGATCAGTTCTCCCCTGTTCTCGCCGGGAACAAGGGCGTCACGGTCTATGATATAGGAAAACTCGGCGACATTCCCCGGAAAATCACTCTCATGCAGCACTTCCTGCTCCACCTGCAGGAAATCCCCTTCCGCGGACAGGTGCAGCTCGGCATATCCCCAGCCGTCCCGGACGATCTTCATGTGGCGCCGCATGGTCTTGCGGGGCAGCATCATGTCCACGCGTTCCACTTCGCATTGGTAAGAGGGACGCGTCTTTTTCCGGCTCTCCTCCAGAAAGATCTCGAGGTTCTGGGAATTGCCGCTCATCGTTCGAAAGCCCCGGTACGCACCGAGATACATCGCATCGGTCCCGTTCAGGACCGGCAGAAAACGCGGGGAATAAAAGAGTTCACTCGCCTCTTCCCAATCGGCCTTGGCGAGGTTTGCGAAATGAAACAGGTTCCGTATCTCTCCGAGCGAGGAATCCGGCAATTGTCCGCTCACGATGATGCGATAGGGCAGCTCGTATTCCCCGTGATCCGAAACAACGGCCAGTATGCCGCTGCACTCCGCCCCGTGGGGCAGGCCGTGCGTGTCGACGGTGTAGGGGATCTCGCAGATCTTTCCGGCAAATTCGCCCTTTTCGATCCGCATGCGCAGATCCCTGGAATAGATGAATCCCTTCGCCTCTTCATCGGAAAACAGGCGAAAGCTCCCGTGCAGTTCCACATCGGGAACGGTCTCGCAGACGATCTCGGTACACGAAAAAGAGAGAGGCTGCCGCTCCTCTCCGAAATCGATCTCCTCTGCCAGTATCCTTTTCAGCACTTCCTTCATAACGTTCCTAAGTATATCATTCTTTCCGCAAAAAAACAATCGGCCGCCCGTAAAAGGCAGCCGATCGTCTTTCATCTGTTTTTGTCCGCTCAGAACATCTGATCGGCAATATCAGCAAAGTCTTCGTAATCCCATTCTTCGACTTCGGTGCTCGGAAGGGTCACCTGCACCCACTTGCCCGACTCATAGGAGAAGAGGATATAATACGATGCCCATTTGAGCTCGCTGTTGTCATCTTCCAGCTCTCCGTCAATGGCAGCATACACCCTGGAACCGTCGATCGTCATTCCCAGATCCACCATCACCTTGACGGTGTGCTCCGTCTCGTCCATCACGGAGTAGGTATCGTAACCGTCATCATTCTGGTAATCACCGTCCTCCAGCACGTCATCCCATGCCGTATACGAAGTCGCCACAAAAATCGTATTCCAGTCCGAGCCTTCCAGGCCGAAGGAATAAGGAGGATAGCTGTAATCCTCGCTGAACGAATAGCCCTCGGGCGCAAAAAAGTCTACAACAGCCTTGTCATCATAGTCGTAAAGCGTAACGGAACCGTCCGCATTCAGCTGCAGTCCGTCACCGGTATCAATGCCGGGGTCGGGCTCGGGCTCGGGTTCCGGCTCGGGTTCGGGCTCGGGATCCGGCTCGGGGACGTCGATGCCGCCAAGGCTGAAATCCTGTTCCGTCGCATTTTTCGCATCCTTGGAAAGGGATACCTTCGTATCGTTCCAGTCCGTGAATACCACGGAAAAGTTCAGAGCATCGATCTCGGCTGTGATGGCGGACAGATCCACGCCCAGGCCGCTGAGATCCGATCCCATATCCTTGGAGATCTTCTTGATCAGGCCTTCGGTATCGGTCTCGGCCATGTCGATAACAAGCTTGACCGCATGTCCGCTCTTCTTGGAAGCATAAATGGTGGTATCGAAATTGAGGTAGGACAGATAGGAAACGACCGTCTTCTCATCGACCTTCATGTCCTCCAGCTCACCGGTCACGTCCTCTCCGAGTGCATCCCAGGCAATGCCCAACATGCCTTCAAAGACTTCTCCGGTGGCATTCAGCTTCAGTACGTAGCAGTCTTCTCCCTCGACCTTCTCGGTCTTTTTCTGGAGCTCCGCCGTCTTGAGCACATCCATGAACTCGTTCTTCAGCTTCTTGACCGTCTTGTCATCCAGGGGATTCTCTTCCACTTCCGCGGTCGTGACCGTCCACTCACCGCTGTCCGGATCCTTCATATAGGTCTTTACTTCCTTGTCGCCGGTTACCGCATAGCTTTCCGTCTTGACCTTTTCGTTCTGCCCCATCGCCGATACTTTCATGTCGACGGTAGCGTGCGCGATCTTCTCATCCTCATCGCTGGAATCGTACTCCGTCTCGAGGGTGCCGTTCAGTCCGATGTCTACGTTCATGCCGCTCATGCCGGCAGAAAACTCCACTTCCATATCCGTGGTAAATGATACGGATTCCACTTCCTCCTCAAACATCTTGTCCACCACTTTTTCCGTGGTGGCTCCGCAACCGCACAGCGCTGCCACACAGAGTGCGCCCGCCGCCAGCGTTGCAAACAGCTTCTTTTTCATGTCTTTCTCCTCCCTTTTTATGGTGTCCGGAAACCACACCGCTCTTAGTATAATAAAAAAGAGCGGCTTTGGCAAGTCGCTCTTTTCGATCATGCTGTCGATGGCAGGGATCTTTACAAAAGAAGTCCCATGATCTTGTTGCTGCGGGCCACGAAATTGCTCATGGCCTCGGGCTCGAGCGGTCCGTTCTGCAGAAGGGCCAGGTCGTAGAGCTGCTCGCACAGAAGCTGCACATTCTCGCCCTCCTTCTCCGCAAGGATCTTCTGGACAAGCTTGTTGTTGGCATTCAGGATCAGCGTATAGCCCTCCTTGCCCATGGCCCCCATGTTGAGCCCCTGCATGGAATACATCTTCATCATGTCCTGCATGCGCCGGGTCTCTTCGGAAACCGTGATCATGGAGGAAATGTCCTTGTTCTTCAGCTTTTCGACCTTCACCGTGAGGTTGTCCTTCTTGATCGCCTTCTTGAAGATCGCGGAAAGCTCCTCGGTCTGGGCATCCAGCTCTTCCCTTGCCTTCTTGCCGGTCTTTGCCTTGAAGTCGTCGGTCAGGTCCGCATCGATGCGCTTGAAGTGCACGCCCTCGTTCTTGCTCTCCAGCTGGGTGATGAAGGGCTGGTCGATGCTGGCCTTCAGGATCACCGCGTCCTTCTTTGCCTTTTTGAACATGGCGATGTACTGGCTCTGCTGCTGCTCATCCGTCACATAATAAACGGTCTTGTCCTTTTTCTCTTCGGCCGCTTCTTCTCCGTCTTCCTTCTCTTCTTCGACGATCTCGGCCTCTACCTTGCCGCCGTCCGCATCCTCCGCCGACTCCTCGTCTCCGGGATCGATGGGCTTGACCTCCAGGCACTCGGGCAGGCTCTCGTACTTGCCGTCCAGATTCTTGAAGAGGATGTAGTCCGTCATCTTTTCGCAGAACTTGTCATCCTTCAGGCAGCCGTATTTGATGAAGGGACTGATGTCGTCCCAGTATTTCTCGTATTCCTCACGCTCGGTCTTGCACATGCCGGAAAGCTTGTCCGCCACCTTCTTGGAGATATAATCCGAGATCTTCTTCACGAAGCCGTCGTTCTGCAGCGCGCTTCTGGAAACGTTCAGCGGCAGATCGGGGCAGTCGATCACACCCTTTAAGAGCATCAGGTATTCCGGGATCACTTCCTTTATGTTGTCGGCGATGAACACCTGGTTGTTGTAAAGCTTGATCACGCCCTCGATCGACTCGAATTCGATGTTGATCTTCGGGAAATAGAGGATGCCCTTGAGGTTGAAGGGATAATCCATGTTCAGATGGATCCAGAACAGGGGCTCCTTGTAATCGTGGAATACCTTGCGGTAAAACTCCAGATACTCTTCCTTCGTGCAGTCGTTGGGGTGTTTCGCCCAGAGCGGCGTGGTATCGTTTAAGGGAACCGGGCGCTTGCGGATCTTCAGCCGCTTCTTCGGCTCCTCCTTGTCGTCTTCCTTCTTTTCAGGCGTCACATCCTCGAGCACCACGTCATCGTCCCGCTTGTCCTCGGCATCAATGGTCTCGGTCAGTTCCTCCCCTTTCTTCTCCAGGTAGATCTCGTAAGGCATGAAGGAGCAGTACTTCTTCAGTACATCCTCGGCTTCGAACTTGTTGCAGAACTTCTCGCAGTCCTCGGTCACATGAAGGGTGATCTCGGTTCCGACCTCGGTCCTGCTTCCGTCTTCCATGGAATACTCGGTGCCGCCGTCGCAGCTCCAGTGCACGGCCTTTGCGCCCTCTTTATAGGAAAGGGTATCGATCTCCACTTCGGAGGAAACCATGAACGCGGAATAAAAGCCCAGGCCGAAATGACCGATGATCTGGTCCTCATTCGCCTTGTCCTTGTACTTCTCGATAAAATCCGTTGCGCCGGAGAAAGCGATCTGGGTGATGTATTCCTCCACTTCCTCGGCCGTCATGCCCAGGCCGTTGTCGCTGATGCGGATCGTCTTGTCTTCCGGGCTTACTTCCACCGTGATGCGGGGCTTGTAATCCTCCGGCAGGGTGTATTCCCCCATCATCTCGAGCTTTTTGAGCTTGGTGATGGCGTCGCAGCCGTTGCTCACGAGTTCACGGTAGAAGATATCGTGATCGGAATAGAGCCATTTCTTGATGATGGGAAAGATGTTCTCGCTGTTAATGGATAAACTGCCTTTTTTTGCAGCCATGAGTGATGCACTTCCTTTCTTTGTGTTCTGATGCCTGTTGCGGGCCTTTTGCGGCTCTCACAACCCACTTTTCAAAGTATAAGTCGCCCGAAATGAAAAGTCAAGAAAAAATTAGCACTCGATTTTATCGAGTGCTAACAGTTTGTTGCTTTTTGTAAATTATCAGTTTTACCTGATCTTCCTCTTGGAGATCGTGAACTTCCCGGAGCACATGCCGCTGTAGGGATTGCCGCTCGTATCTTTCGCGGTAAGGATGATGGTTCCCTTGCCCTTCAGCACGTTGTCGGCGTAAGTCACGTCAAAGTATTCGAATACCTGCGCTCCGGTCAGCACCTTCTTGCCGATCTTCACGGAGATGTCCGCCTGGCGCTTGTCATCCGAAGGATTGAAGGTGAGCGGTGCGCCGGTATAGCCCACGCTCGAGACCTTCTTGTTTCCTCCCTTGACCACCAGCTTCACGACAGCCTTGGATACATCCGTTGCATCGGCATTCCTGCTCACCTTGTATGCTGCGTTGATGCTGCCTGCCTTGAAGTTCTTTTCCCTGGAGGTGATGGTCACGGTAACGGTCTTTTCCGTTTCGCCGTCTGCCAGCGTGACCTTTCCGTTGTCGGAATACGCCAGCTTGTATTCGCCGGCCGCGACTGCCTCGCCGTCCACGCTGATCACAAGCTTGGACTTATAGGTACCCGCCTTCTTGTAGACCATGTCTCCCAGGAACACTTCCGCATCTGCCAGGGAAGCCTTGTCGATGTCGAAGCTCGCTGCCTCTGCCTTTGCTCCCTTGT
>JAILHF010000026.1 GCA_024696005.1 Lachnospiraceae bacterium
AAGCAGCTGAGGAGCAAAGAGACGAAGCTGCGATTTGCGAATCATCCGGGCAGATCGCGAGAGCGAAGCGAAGCGATCTGACAGACTAAATGGTCTGTAAAAAATTGGTTCACGATCTCTGTATTCGGTTTTCAGGGTAACTTGAAAAACATTTTGTAAGTATGTCTTGCAAAATGTTTTCTTTTGTAATAAGATAGGTCTTGCGTTAAAGAATTTAAGAGTAAAAATCGCAAGGGATTTCTCACATGCGTGGGTTCCCCTTATGACCAATCCTCGATAGCTCAATGGTAGAGCACGCGGCTGTTAACCGCGGGGTTGTAGGTTCGAGCCCTACTCGGGGAGTTTTTTTATTGGTATTTTTTGAGCGGCTGCGCGTAGCGTAGCGGTTCGAGCCCTACTCGGGGAGTTTTTTTATTGTAAAAACATTTTTTCAGCAGAAGTACCCCTCGGGGGACTTTCTCTTTTGCAGAGGCTGTACTAATATGATATAGTAGTTTGGAAATGAAGGAGAACAGCGAAGGAAAAAAGAAGCTTTTGCGCCTGGCGCCATATCCGGCGGTGTTTTGCGCCTATGTCGTATTTTGTCTGACGGAAAAACTGTATCTGGATATAGATAATTATAATCTGGCCATTATCTGTAACGGAATGCTGGGAAACAACAATTTCTGTCAGTATGTGCATCCGCTTCTGTGCCTGGCACTTCGTCTGCCGAAATGCATCTTTCCTTCGACAGATGTTTTTACGGCCCTGGCCCATCTGCTGCTGATCGTCTCACTGGGATGGATGCTGTGCCTGCTGTTTGAGCGTTTTGCTTCTTGGCCGGGGCGCCTGGCCGTGCTGGCAGCTGCTGTTTATCTGTGCTTCGGCGTGGTACTTTGGAATGTGAATTATACGGTCTGGGCGGCTTTCTTTTCCTTTGTGGGATGCCTGGGTATCTTTTCGGCAAAGGAGGGAAAGGAAGGGCGGATCAGACGCATCGCGGGAGCGGCGCTGTATGGCTTTGGTCTGATG
Organism: Lachnospiraceae bacterium; assembly: GCA_024696005.1. Lineage (GTDB taxonomy): Bacteria > Bacillota > Clostridia > Lachnospirales > Lachnospiraceae > NK4A136. Next base: position 1,012 of record JAILHF010000026.1, read on the forward strand.
TTCCGCTGGGAAGCGGCATTTATCTTACTGCCCTATATCGCGCTGACGATCCTTGCAAAGCCGTCGGAGGAGCATTTTACGAAGGGCAGCATCCGCAGGGAACTGATGCGCTTTCTTCCCTGGCTGGTCGTTTTTGCGGGACTGGGCCTGGGACGGAATCTCTTCTATTCCGCAGAACCCTGGAAGTCGGGGCTGGCCTATGATAATGCGAGACGCATCCTGGAAGATTTTCCGGTACTGCAGTGGGATGAGATGCCGCTTCTTCCGGAAGGAGTGGATGAATATACCTATCGCGGGGTGACCGGCTGGACCAATGCGGATACGGATGATGTCGATGTCCAAAAGCTCTGCCTGCTGGCTGAGTACGGAAAAAAGCAGAGGTATCAGACGAGCGCGGAAGGCTTTGTATCGGCGTTGCTGAAGTTGGGAAACGTCCTCCTGCTGATGCATCCGGGCGAATTGCTGATTCCGCTCTGTGTGCTTCTTCTGATGGCCTTTGCCCCGTCGGAGAAAAAGCTGCATCATGCCGGAAAGGCTCTTGCGCTGTTTGGAAGCTTTATCATTCTTCTGTATTTTGAGATGCGCGGAAGAAATGTGATGCGTCTCGGGCAGTCGGTTCTTCTGGCGGCGTTTCTGCCGGCGGTGTTCATGACGGGGAACGCAAAAAGCCGGGAGAGCGGGAAGGCGGCAGGCTTCTGTCTCGCCATTGCTCTGCTTTTCCTGACAGGATGTTTTCTCACGCCAAAGGAGCCGGCTTCGGGAACCACTGTTCTTTCGGCGGCTGACGGAACGGTGGAAGAGCGCTTTGCCTCCGTCTGCAAAGAGGATCAGATCTTTCTGGTGGGAGGCTGGCTCGATATCGGGGCGATCTTCGACAGAAAGGGGAACAGAGTATATTTCGGAGGGGGAGTGACTTACGGTTGGAGCAGCCTGCTGTCCGAATTGATGGATGGCGGAAAACTTCCCTCGCCGTATTTCCTGAAGCATTTTATCCCGGCCGGCTGGTATTGGTACGGGCAGGAGTATTACCGGAGCTTTTTGGAAGAGCTTGGCGTGGAGAATCCCGTGAAAGCGCTTGTTGAACAGGACCGCATGCGATTGTGGGATCGCAGTGAGGATTCTGTTTTTCGGGAATATTTTTTTGTGTATCTGTATCGCCTTTATGGCGACATGGATGTGATCAGGGAAAGAACGGCAGACGGATATCCGCTCTATCGTTTTGAAAAGAAGTAAGGAGGAGATGACGAGATGAAACAAAAGAAGTGGCAACGCAGATTGGCATCATTGCTGAGCATGGTCCTTTTGCTGGGCTGTCTGTTTACGCCCGGTGATCAGACCATCTATGCTCTGGCGGGTGATGCGAACGCAGCAGATGAGTCTGTTCCGGAGGAGGGATACGAAGGTGTTCCTGCCGGCGGGGAGCAGACGGAGGAAGAGCAGCCGGAAGAAGAACAGCGCATGAGCCTTGCGGAACTGGCCGGGGAATATACGGTCCCGGAGGTCCTGGGAGGCAAGGAGCTGAAGATCATTTATGTATCGGAGAACGGCGTCCTTCTTCGGGAGGATTACGAAAGCCTTCTGGCGGAAGCGGGGAATGAGCGCATCACGATCGGAGCGGACGGACAGATGGTCCAAACCTTTGAGGAGAACAGCGAAGATCTTCTGGCGCCCATGGTCTATCGGAAGGATGGCTATTTTACGCGGGATGCACTCCGGTGGAAGGTGATCTATACGAAGGACGTCTGGATCGAAGGCGGCTATATCGATGGGCGCTGGGTTCCCGGCCATAACGAAAAAGTGACAAAAACCTATACGCTTTCTGCCAATACGGCGGTAAAAAAGGTCCAGGAATATGCGACAAACGGCATCGTCCGCATTTATCCCAACTGGGACAGTGCGAGTCATCTGAACCTGAACTTCCATTCCAATCTGGAGCCGGATACGACAAAGAGCATTTCTCTGGCTTATGGCAATAAACAATTCAAGGTACCGGGCAACCGCGATAAGCGCCTGGGTCTTCGGAACGAAGGCAAGAAGGTTGGGGAATGGAACATTGCCGCAGACGGAAGCGGGGAATTCTCCCTGATCCCTCATGAACAGGTGGACGTCAGCGACCTTTTTGTGCTTGCTTCCGGAAGCGGGATCACCAGAACTCTTGACGTATACGGGCAGTGGGAAGATCTGGAATGCCGCATCCGTTTTGACCGGAATCAGGGCCAGCTGACAGCCAGGGCTGAGCAGGTGGGGGAGAGCGACGTTTTCGTGAACGAAGAGGAGTATCCGGAAATGACCTTCCGGGCCGATCAGACGGTATCGGTAAATGCTTATACTTCGGAGCAGGGCGGCTATGTGATGCTGGGCTGGGCTTTTACGGCAGATGCGAAGGAGCCTGCGATCACGGCAGATGCACTGTCGAAGATGACGGCGGAGGAAGTGCTGAATCTGAAGGAGGAGGCAGATCCTGCGGAAGATGACGGCGAGAACATTACGCTTTATGCTTTCTGGGGCTTCCATGAGTACAGCATCAACTATCGCGGGATCCGTGTTCGTGCCGTGGCTCCCGAATCCGGAAAAGATGCCGCTGCAAGCGACAGCCTGCTTCTGACAGCTGCGGGTCTTTCGGAGGAGGAATTGGAAAGCCTTGCTGCGGAACAGGGCGTGTTCTTCGGGGATTCGGCGCAGCTTGAGATCCTGGGTGTGGAAGATGCGGCACCGATCGGGATCACGCTGCCGACCAGTTATAATATCGGGGAAAACACTGTGCTTCCGGGACCGGACGAGATCAACCTCGGTCAGCTGGATCCGGAATTCAGCAAGGAATATGATTTTATCTGCTGGACGAAGAACAAGTGGATGCGCAGGGATGTGCGCAGCCTGGGAAAGAACGGGGATGTTCATGACGGAGATGTGATCCTGTACGCGGTCTACACACCCAAGCAGATGACGGCTTCCGTGAATGAAGCCCAGCAGGCCGAGCCGAAGGAGTTTAAGGCAATCCAGATCAACACCCCGAATCTGGCAGATCGTACCGATTATGCAGTGATCCGTCTGGAGGGCTGCGATGTCCATGCGGATATGCTGAGTGTCAGTTTTAACAACGGCACAAAGGAAACGGATTACTACGAGATCTGTGAGGTGGACAGCACCAAAGCGAAGCTCGGAAACGGCTATGCCACGATCGGGATCCGGCTGAAGGACAGTGTGAGTGCGGATAAGATCAAGGATGCAAGGAAGGCAGTCAAGCTGCAGATCAAGGTTCGGGGGATCAATGATCCGGAGGGGACGGAGCAGACTCTTGCGGTCTGGCTCAAGACCGCATACAAGCTTCCGAAGTTCAGTGCGGATGCAAGCAGCCTTGCGATCCATTCGGATATGCTTGAAAAGGACCAGAGAGCGGAATTCTTCCTGAAGGTGAAAAAAGGCGCTCTGGACAAGGAACTCCTGGACGGGAAGTGGCAGTTTGATTTTGTGGACAGTACCCGGAAGAGCGTGATCGACGATGTGAAGGTTTCCCTGGCCGGGGATAAAGGGATCCGGCTTACGGCTTCCAAAGAGGCAAAGGGATTTATCCGCATCCATAATACGATCTGGATCAACGGAGCTTATTCTTATATACCTCTTACAATAAAGGTAAGCACGCAGAAAGCGGCTCTGAAGCTCTCGACATCAAAGGTCGTTTTGAACAACGCTTATGATACGGAAGAAGCGTGTGTGACGGTGAGACTCAGCGACGGCATGGCCGCGGACGCATCGAAGCTCAGCATTGCCACCGGAAAGAACTGGCCGGAAAAGGGACTGAGCGTGAGCATGAATAACGGAGTGATCCGGATCAAGGGCGCTAAAGATGTGAAAAAGGGCAGCTATAAGCTGACCGTCAGCTGTGAGGGAATGAAGAAAAAGACCATTACCGTAAAGGTTGTGGATACCACGCCTGAGAAGGCACTGAAGTTTGTCGTGAAAGGCAAGTCAGATGCCGTATACGGCGGGCAGCTTTTCCTGAACCCGAAGATCAAGGGCTTTTCCGGGGATATCGTCTCCGCTCGGGTGGTGAAGGAATCCGTTTCCCTGAACAATGCGGACCCGGAATGCAAACGCTATGAAGCATACTGGAACGGAGCAGAAGTGGTATTATCCGCAACGGATGAATTTAAGCCGCTGACTGAAAAGATGGTAGTCACAGTGGAGCTTACGCTTTCAACGGGGCGGACCCTGACGGCGGATGTAAAGATCAAGCCGACGAAAGGGAAATTCGTGCTCAAGGCATTGAATGCCGTGGTCTCCGAAAACAGTGTCAGTGTTCCGGTGATGGCAAGTTATTCCTGGCAATTCTATTACGGAGCGGGCAAATACGAAAAGCGCGTCAGCGATTTTGACCTGACCAAGCCGGAAACGAATGAAATGATCCGGATCGGGGATAAGGACGGAAAGCTGGACGGCCTTCAGATAAAGGGCGTGCTTTCGGCTTCTTACAAAGACGGGATCATTACTCTGAATCTGGATCCGGCTTACAAAGCGAGTGGGAAAAAGGTGTACAAGCTTTCCCTGCCTGCCGTGTGGAGTGTGGACGGAAAGACTTACAAAGCGAATTTCAATATTACGATCGTGCCGAAGGCTGAATGATCCTGAAAATGATGGCAAGATTGTCAAAGTAAACGCAACAGACAATAGATAAGCTGAAAGGGCTGAATTTATCTGATTTTTCAGGATAAAAATCGGCCCCGTTTTTTATGCTCTGATAGCTGAAAAGGGTGATTTCAAGCCGTTTTTTGAGTGTTTCCGGCGACGACAAACAGGCCGTCGGTGCGACCTGTCAGAGTAAATGCGACAGCATCCGGTGTTGCGTTTACTTTGAAGGATGGAGTTTTTTGAACAGCTCCGGAGTCAGCATTACATCATCCGCCGGGATCTCGGTCAGCCCGAGCAGGGTAAAAAGATCTTCCGGCAGCAAAGCCCGACCGACCTGGTAAGGTGTCCGCCCGTGGAGAGATTTCCGTGCAAAGCTGTTAACATGATCCATGACACAGGAAATATCTGTCTGGGTAAGCTTTTCAAGGGACGAACCCTTGGGGATGATGTATCGGATATACTTATGGTTGTTCTCGCAGGAGCCTTTCTCATCCGAACGGTTCGGCTCGCAAAAGAAGATGCGGGTGCGCTGTCCGCCGTTGATGGAGCGTTCCATTCCATCGATATCAGCAAATTCATGCCCGTTGTCAGTCAGGATCACAGGGAAGCATTCCGTGAAGAGTTCCGTTCCAAGGGCCTGCTCGACACGGTCAAGGGCCGATACTACCTCTGCGGACGACTGCTCGTTTAGCATCAGCCCGAGCTGGATATGTGCAACACAGAAATGAAGTGTCAGGATAGCTGCCTTGTCACTGCGGATACCTTCGACAGTGTCCATCTGTACAACAGCAACATCATGCAGTCTGATATATTTCAGAAAGTCCGAATACAGGTGTCCTTCTTTGATCGTTTTCATGGTTTTATAGTTATTATCCTTACGTTTACGCCTTGGTTTCCGTCTGACGGCATCCCTGAGATCGATCCTCCGGGCATCTAGGACACAGTCGTTGATCATCCGGCGAAGCGTAGATTCACTGACACCAAGCTCCTCGCCATGCTCCTGAAGGATATGATATATGGACTGTCCTCTGTTTATCAGTGGGGTTACTACGGCATCTATCCTTTCCAACTGACCGGCTGTCAGATCATAACCGGAACGGCATTCGTGCAGCATATTGTCAGCTTCTGCCTGCGCTCTTTTTGCATCATAGATCTTATGCTCGTAATGACATCCCCTGCGGTGACAGCAAAAGTTACAGACAGGCAGTTTACTTTCGATCAGTTCGTCACAATACGCTTTGGCGTAGTCTGGACATTTCTTCATAGCATGAGGACAGGTACGGCACAGTTTCTTACACTGGTTCGTTGCTGAAGGATTACAGACACGATGATTTGTACAGTTCCGCACATGGATGCAGTCACACATCTTAGGCTTTACGGTAACAGCATGGTTCCTGATCTCTCTGGAAATGGTAGATGGGGAACAGTGCAGGACCTGGGCGATATAACGGATCGTATGCTTCGCTTTCAGAAGCCCTTCGATCTCACCCCGTTCCGATGCGGTAAGATGTCTTCCCTTTGGTTTGAATGGCATGGTCACTCCTTCCTGCATACCTGTGTTTGCCGGCTGTTTTTGGGTGCAGGAAATAAAACCATCAGAAATCCCTTGATTTTCCCTATCGACTGTGATAGGATAAGAACATCAAAGAGAATTTGATGGTGCATCGCACCACGGCAGGAGCATCGCCCTTGAGGATCGCCAAATCACACGAAGGTCGGTGCTTTTTGTATGCAATTATTCAGAATTTATTATACTACCGGCAAAAATGTGCAGTCTATTCGGAAGAATGTATAAGGCTGTTCAATGAGATTGAACGTGCTTAAACAGATTTAACAAAAAGGGAAATTATGAAACAGGACGAGTTGGAACGGCTGAAACAGGATTTTTACACCCATGCGGGCACAGTGATCAGTGCCCATCGTACAAAGAAAGGCTGGTCAGACGAGGCTTTGGGAGCATCCGTCGGGGTTTCAAAGGCAACGTTATCTGGGTATGAAAATGGCAAGACGCAGATGCCGGCCCATAACTTGTATATCCTGAGTAAGGAGCTGGGATTTGAATTCTCCGAGTATGACCCGGAGATCCCGACGCCGTGTGATATCTTCTGCCAGATCGCCAGATTCAAGCGGAAGGCCAAAACTACAAACTCAGCAAATTCAGCGCCGGGAAGTTCGTTCAGATTCACCTTTTCAAGCAGCATCTCTGCCAAGGAGATCTGCCTCAAAGAAGAACATCGTCGGTTTATAGATGGCTTTTTCGCCTATATGGACGGTGTCAGCCGCATATCGGTCGCCCTGCTGTACGAGATGACAAGACAGTACAATAGCTGGGATAGAATGCCTAAAGAACTGCAGTCTTTGTTCGATATAACATTTGATATAGTATTCTCATCTCAGCTCCCGGAGGAGCAGGAAGAACTGGACCAGTTACGGCGGGAATATATGACTTAAAACTGTGATATATAGCATGGCACAGCGCTTGTAAAATCCTTGCTATGCTTGCGTTTTTGACCATTTTGTTGTAAAATATAACTAAATAAATGGATATACGGAAGAGATATCAAACAACCTAACCTTCATATTTATTATATTAAATATATTGTGTACAGGAGCAAACTGAATATAGGCTCACGCCTTGATTAAAACAATTATCAGGGCGGAGCGGGCATCTCCTCCCTGTTGAATATATATACATAAATTAGAGACAAGGAGGATAAAGAGGATGAAGCAGACGAAAGAATATAAAGACTTGACTTTTGCGGACGATTTTATGTTTGCAAAGGTTATGAGAAACCCAAAATTGTGCAAGCGACTTCTGGAAATCATTCTGGATGTTAAGATTCGGGAGATTCGGTATTTAGACGAACAGAAGGTATTTGACATAACATATGACGGAAAAAGTGTTCGGCTTGACGTTTATGTTGAAGATGACCAGAATACTATCTATGACTGCGAGATGCAGACAACAAATACAAAAAATATCCCGAAGAGAACAAGATATTATCAGGGAATGATAGATCTCCATCTCATTGAAAAAGGAGATGACTACAGCAAGCTGAAGAAGAGTATCATTATCTTTATTTGCATCGAGGATGTATTTGGAAAAGGATTACCTAAGTATACATTCGAAAATCGCTGTCTTGAAGATATCTCCGTCGCACTTGATGATGGTACAACAAAAATCTTCTTAAATGCTGAGGCTGCCGCAAGTCTTGTAGAAGAAAATGAACTTTCCAATTTTCTAAAGTATCTTGCAGGTGGAAAAGCGAAGGGCCATTTTACAGAAGAGTTGGATGCTGAAGTACAAAAAGCACGTAATAATCATGAATGGGAGGTGGAATACATGAAGTTCATGGTGTTACAAAATGAATTGCTTAATCAAGGTCGTGCTGAGGGTCGTGCTGAGGGTCGTGCTGAGGGCCGTACTGAGGGCCGTACTGAGTTAGCAAATGCAATTCAGGATCTCAAAGCTGGCGCAAGCAAAGAGGATCTGATGAAAAAGTATGATAGTCAGACCGTAGAACTTGCTATTGCCTGTCGATAGTTTTTTCTCTATTATGATGTCC
>JAILHF010000034.1 GCA_024696005.1 Lachnospiraceae bacterium
AAATACTGGCGATACGTGAACAGATCGACAATATTTGACGTTAAGGGCAACAGGATGTAAGATGAAAGGCAGATCTGGTCAGAAACATCCGGCCATGGGGCCAATCTCATTTTCATCAACTGTCGATACCTTTACGCCATCAAGTGTCAGATTGTTGTTGAACGCATAGACATACAGTGATATGATATGTCTATAAAAACGGAGGTGATAATCATGTATGCACCACAGGAAGTGATCAGACCATCTGCGGATTTGAGAAATCATTATAACGAAATATCCAGACAATGCCGTGAGAAGAATGAGGCTGTTATCATTACGGTAAATGGAAGAGGGGACACGGTTTCTCTTGGTTATGAAGAATATAAGAGGATGAAAGCAAGGATCGAACTGTTGGAGGTTCTTGCGGAAGCAGATGAGGATGTTAAATACGGCAGGGTTGCCCCCATGAAGGATACGTTTGACGACTTAAGAAGTCTTCTGGAGGACAAAACTTGAAGTACGAAGTTATACGAACAGATACGGCGGATTCTTCAATTCGAAGGATTGTCCTGTACATAGCGGAAAACTTTGGGAATGATGTGACTTTGGAGAGATTGGATCATCTTGAAGGATCGATCATGAAGCTTGCGCCGGATCCGCACATGGGTGTGGAACCGAAATATAACGTGCTGAAGAGGCAGGGATATCGGGTTCTTATTTTGGAAAAGGATCTTGTATTTTACAAGCTTGATGATAATAAGAAGCAGGTTATCGTTTATGCCGTGGTAGATCAGAGACAGGATTACTTAAGTATTATCAGAGGTTTATAATATCTGAGTTTGAAAGTGGCCTATTCGCCCTCATCCTCCACGAGCGGAAGGGAGAAGATGAACTCGGTACCCACACCCTCGGTGCTGATCACGTTGATGTTCTCGCCGTGGGCGCGGATGATCTCCTTGGTGATGGACAGGCCCAGTCCGGTGCCTTTTTTGTCCTTGCCGCGGGAGATGTCGGATTTATAGAAGCGGTTAAAGATCAGCGGCACGCTGTCCTTCGGGATGCCGATGCCGCTGTCTTTGACCGAAACAAAGACCTTGTTGTGCTTTTCCGTGGTCCCCACCTTGATCACGGAATTGTGATGGCTGAACTTGATCGCGTTGTCGATCAGGTTGTAGAGGACCTGCTGGATGCGGGTCAGATCGGCATGAACGGGCAGCTCCTCGCCCGTAAGGGACAGTTCCATGGCGATGCGCTTTTCCCGGCAGCTTCCCTCAAAGGTGGAGATGGTCTTGCGTATCACGTCATTGATGTCAAAATCCGTCTTGTCCAGGATCATTCCCTGGGTATTCAGGTTATTAAGCGTCAGCAGATTGTTGGTCAGCTTGATCAGGCGCTCGGTCTCGTTGATCACGATGTCGATGTACTTCGGATAGAGCTCGGGCGGGATGGTCCCGTCCTGCATGGCCTTGAGGTAACCGCCGATCGAGGTCAGGGGCGAACGGAAATCGTGCGAGACGTTTGCAACGATGTGCTTCTGGTTGTCCTCGCCCTTGGCCAGTTCCTGTGCCATGTAGGCCAGGGAAGCGGCCAGATAACCGATCTCGTCGTCGCTTTCCACGGGGATCTCGTAATGGAGGTTGCCGGCGGCATACTGCTCCGTTGCGTGGATGATGCGGTGCAGCGGTTTGTAGACAAGCTCGGTGAAGAAGATCAGGATGATCAGCGAAAGCAGGAAGAGGATCCCGACCAGGATGTAGTCCATGTCGATCAGATGGTTCGCCGTTTCCTGCAGAAGCTTCGTGTCGTAATGGATCACCACATAGCCGCGCACCGCGTAGCCCATGGTGATCGGAGCGGCGACCGAGAGAAAGTCGCGGTCAAAGAGGCGGTAGAAATTCCCGACCGTGAAGAAGGAGCCCGAGAGCGCTGTCATGTCGAAGCCCTCTATGACGGCGGGATCGTCGATGTTGATCGGAAGCTCGGAATCCACGACCACCAGACCGGAGGGGTTCAGGATCTGGATGCGCGCACCCAGCATCGAGGCATAAAAATCCAGCGAGACCTTGGTTCCCGCAAGGGAGGCCTCGTTGGTATAGATCAGCAGGCCTTCGTTCTCGGACAGAAGGGTGGCAACGCGGTAGAGTTCCTCGGCCTTGTTCTGCTGCAGACGGTTGAGCGTCATCTGCTGCATGAAGGTCGAGACGACGATGAAGCCGAATACCGCAAAGATGACCCATGCGATCAGGAGTTTCAGATAAAGCGTTCGTTTCATAGGAGTTCGAAGCGGTAGCCGCGTCCCCAGATCGTGGAGATTTTCCATGCCTGGTGATCGCCGATCTTTTCACGGATGCGCTTGATGTGAACGTCCACGGTACGGGTATCCCCGACGTATTCATAGCCCCAGATCTGGTCGAGCAGCTGTTCACGGCTGTAAACGCGGCCGGGAGCGGAAGCGAGGAAATAGAGAAGCTCCAGCTCCTTGGGCGGCATATCGATGCGGTGGCCCATGCAGCTGACGCTGTAATTGGTCTTGTTGATGATCAGATCCGGGAAGCGCAGCTCTTCGCCGCCTTCTGCGGCCGGCTCCGGAGCGGAGGGTGCCTTGCAGCGCCGCAGCACCGCTTTCACGCGGGCGACCAGCTCCTTGGAATCAAAGGGCTTTTCCATGTAGTCATCGGCTCCGAGCTCGAGTCCCAGCACCTTGTCAAAGACCTCGCCCTTTGCCGAGAGCATGATGATCGGGATCTGGGAGTTCACGCGGATCTCGCGGCACACCTGGTAGCCGTCGATCCCCGGCAGCATCAGATCCAGAAGGATCAGGTGCGGGGCAAATTCCTTGACGGCACGCAATGCCGATTCGCCGTCGCCGACGATCTGCGTGTCGAAGCATTCCTTTGTCAGATAGAGACTGATGAGCTCCGCGATGTTCTCATCGTCGTCGACGATCAGGATCCTCTGTTTTTCGGCCATGATGATTCCTTTCTTTTATTTGAACGAAACGATGGTCACGCCTGCGTCTCCTTCACCGTGAGCGGCAAGCTCATAATGCTTCACGATGGAGTTGAAGCGCAGGTAGTCATGGATGCCCTTGCGCAGGGCTCCGGTACCTTTGCCGTGCACGATGCGTACCTTGTCGGCATGGGACATATAGGCATCGTCCAGGTATTTGTCGATCCGGGCGATCGCTTCATCAACGGTGCAGCCCAGAACGTTGATCTCGGAATGAAAGCCCGAGGTTTTGGACAGATCCAGCACCGGCTGCTTGCCGGGCATTTTGGTCTTTTTCTCTTTGGCGGGCGCCTTCTGCTCGGCGCGGACCAGCTCTTCCAGAGGCACTTTGGAGCGGAGAATGCCGCACTGTACCTGCACAAAGCCGTCCTTGTCGGGGGCGCTTATGATGCTGCCGTCCACGTCCATGCTCAGGATATGGACCGCGGTCCCCGGAACGGCTTCCGAAGCCTTTAGTGATGCGCCGGCCATGGAGGCCTGCTGCTCCTTTTTGCGCTTCAGGCTGTCGCGGCTGAGCGCCTCATCCTGCCGGGTGATCTGTTCCCGCAGGCTGCTGCGTTTCTTTTCCATCGTGTCGATGCGCATCTGGTTGCCCTGCTTGTTGAAGGCGCGTATCGTCTCATCGGCGACGTCCTTGGCTTCCTTCAGCAGATCACGGGCTTCTTCCCTTGCGCTGCTTAGTATCTTGTCCTTCTGGGCTTCCAGTTTTTCTTCTCTTTCTTCGAGCTCGCGGATGCGGCGCTCAAGCCTTTCCTTTTCGGCAAGGAAGGCTTCCTGCTCTTTTTCCAGGCTGAGCCGCTTGTCCTGCAGGTCACTGATCACGGACTCGAAGCTTTCGGACTCGCTGTCGATGTGTGCGGAAGCCGCATCTATGATGTGCTGGGAGAGCCCCAGCTTGCCTGCGATCGCAAAGGCGTTGCTCTTTCCGGGAACGCCGGTGAGCAGACGGTAGGTGGGACTCAGGGTCTCCACATCGAATTCGCAGCTGGCGTTTTCCACCCCGGGGGTGGAGAGCGCATAGATCTTCAGCTCGCTGTAGTGCGTGGTGGCCATGGTGCGTATGCCCTTGATGTGCAGATGCTCCAGGATCGCAGTGGCCAGCGCGGCGCCTTCCGTCGGATCGGTCCCGGCACCCAGCTCGTCGAAGAGGACCAGACTGTCCTTTCTGGCCTTTTTCAGGATCACGACGATGCTGCTCATGTGGGACGAGAAGGTGGAAAGGCTCTGCTCGATGCTCTGTTCGTCGCCGATGTCCGCAAAGATGTCGCCGAAGAGCGAGAGCTCGGAACGGTCCCCCGCGGGGATGTGAAGCCCGGACTGGCCCATCAGCGCAAGCAATCCCACAGTCTTTAAGGAAACGGTCTTGCCGCCCGTGTTGGGGCCGGTGACGATGAGCAGGTCATAGGTATCGCCCAGGGTCACGTCGATCGGGACCGCGCGCTTCGGATCCAGAAGGGGATGCCTTGCCTGACGCAGGCGGATCCGGCCTTCGGTATTGTAGTGCGGGCGGGTGGCACCAAGCTTCAGGGCGTATTTTGCTTTTGCAAAGATGAAGTCCAGCAGCGTGACAAGGCGCTGGTCTTCGTTCAGGCGCTCGCCGTCTGCGTCCACCCTTGCCGTAAGGGCGGCCAGAATGCGGCGCACTTCGTCGTCTTCTTCCTGGTGCAGCGTGCTCAGCTTATTGTTCAGCTCCACGATGGAAGCCGGTTCGATGAAAAAGGTGGAGCCGGAGGACGAGGTGTCGTGCACGATGCCCGGGACCTGGCCCTTGTATTCGGCCTTCACGGGGATGCAGTAACGGCCTCCCCTCTGGGTGACCACGGCGTCCTGCAGATAGCTGCGCATGCTCTGGTTCACCATCTGGTTCAGCTGGCTGTGGATGCGGGCGCTGATCACGCCGTAAGAGGAGCGGATGCGCTTCAGCTCGGGGCTGGCGTTGTCGCTCATCTCTTCCTCGCTGATGATGCAGCGGTCGATCTCTTTCTTTAAGGGGGTGAGGGGATCGAGCACCTCAAAAAAGCCGTGAAGGCTGTCAGGCTCCTCGGTCGCGGTGGCTTCCCCGTATTCCGCCAGGTCTCCGACGCATTGCAGCAGGCGTGAGAGTGCGCAGAAATTCCCCATCGAAAGGGGACGGCCGATGGAAGCCTCCTTTATGAGCTCCCGGGCATCAAAATTCGCACCGAAGGACAGGCGATCGTTCTTCAGAAGGCGCGTGAAAGCGTCTGCAGTCTGTTCCTGCGCGCTTTCGATCCATTCGCTGTTCTGGGAAGGACGGAGTGTTTCGCACATCCGCCGGGCCGGTTCACTGCCGCAATGATCCGCCAGAAGGGCGGTAATTTTATCAAATTCCAAAGTATGTAACACTTTTGCATTCATATATGATAGAATATACCCCAAAGACCGTTAAAAATCAAGGAGGCGCTTATGCTTCACAAAACCATCAGGATCAAAACCGATGCTCCGGGTCCGGGGGCGGAGCTCACTACCTATCTTCTTTCCAAGTCCCCCGAGATCGACGGGGCACCGAAGCCGCTCATCCTCATGTGCCCGGGCGGCGGCTATGCCTATACCAGCGACCGGGAGGCCGAGCCGATCGCGCTCTGCTTCAATTCCATGGGCTATCACGCGGCGGTGCTGCGTTACAGCTGTGCCCCGGCCAAGTTTCCCACGGCGGTCTCGGAAGCAGCGCTTGCGTTTGCGCTGATCCGAAAGAACGCGAAAAAGTGGAATGTCGATACATCACGCATCTTCATCCAGGGCTGTAGCTCCGGAGGGCATCTGGCATTTTCCTATGCTGTCTTTTATGCCGAGGAGGAGCTCCTGAAACTCACCGGGCTTACGGCTGCGGAGGCGCGCCCGGCCGGCGTGATCCTTTCCTATCCGGTGATCACTTCCGGGAAATACGCGCACCGCGGTTCCTTTGAGGTGCTGACCGGCAAGCCCTACGAAGAGGCAAAGAAGGATCCGCTGTTCAAGAAGCTGTCCCTGGAGACGCAGGTGAAGGCGGACACGCCTCCGGTCTTTGTCTGGCATACCTGGCCGGACGGCTGCGTCCCGGTCGAGAATACGCTGCTGCTTTTGGATGCGCTCGCAAAGAAAAAGGTCTCTGCCGAGGCGCACATCTTCCCGGTAGGGGAGCACGGACTGGGGCTTTGCAACGAAGTGACGATGACGCCCGGAGAACACTACGGCATACAGCCGGAATGCGAACAATGGATACGCCTGGCCGGCGAGTGGCTGAAACGGCAGTGCGGAAAGGGGAAATGAGATGGACAAAGAAGTGATCGACGAGCTTTTTTCGGAAGAGGCCGAGGCGCAGCTGCGTCATGACGAGGGCGAGCTGGCCGAGGTGCTGGGGCAGAAGCGTGCGGCTGCTGCGGAGCGACTGGCGCGGATCGCGGAGCTGAAAGAGGAACTGGCCCGGCTTCAGGACGATTTCCTTTCGGACGGGGAAAGCCTGCAGGATCTGTATGACGATCTGGACTTTTCGCAGCAGTCGCTTCCCGTCGGAACTGCAGTGGACGATCTGGCGGAAGAGATGTGCAGGGCAGCGGATGACCTGGACGCGCCTGTGGACGCGCTATCCGACCTTTTGCTTTTCCGTTTCAGGGGAGAGGAATAAAAAACAGCGGCTGAAAGCCGCCAAACATAATAAACCGGATACCGATCTCTGCTAATTGACTCCTAGCAAAGCTAGGTGGGCGACCGCAATCAGAACTTCTGCCTTCCACTGATAGTTGCTGAGGCCTGACATCCGCCTGACAATATAGGAATCCCGTTTAAAGTACTGTAGGCTCAACACGCAGAGACCTTTTTCCGGTATCCGGACAAGCTTATTATACCGCCGGGGCATGCGGATTACAATACTGTACAAGAGCCGCATTTCCTGCTATAATGTAATTTATGGGCGTGATACTACCAATTTTCTGTGCATGCGGCAGCCTGGCTTGGCTGATCAGCGTGATCCGTATCAATCAGGGAGAACCCTCCTATATCCAGAAGGGATTGAATTTTACGGGACTGGCGATGGCCATGGGCCTGCTCAGCATATGGCTGGGCGCGTGCGGGGGCAAAGAGAGTGCCAATGCCGCGATCTGGCTGGAATGCATATCCATGTGCGCTTTCATCGTGCTCCTGGTGTTCTTTTCGATACGCTCCTGCGGTGTGAAGATACCGGATCTGTTCCGTTTTCCGGTGCTCGCCTATTTTTTCCTGCATGTATGTGCCGTGATGCTCCTGCCGAAATTCGGGATCCCGTTTCTGGATGCGGCCTGGGAGGGTGAGCGGCTTGTCGTTCACAAATATCTGCCGCTGTATATCGATGCCGCGCTGTCCATTGTCGTGGCGGTCTTTGGCTTTACGATCACCTACCGTTATTACCGCATACGCCCGGTCGAGACCAACCGGGGAACCAGGTGGCTGGCCTGGGCAGAGCTCCTGATGGGCGCGGACCTCTTTCTGGATCTGCTTTTTGGGCGTTTCCTGCCTTATTCCATGCAGGTGCCGGTGATGCTGCTCGTCTGGCTCCTGGTGGTGGCTGTTGTTTACCGCTACCGCATGTTCGACTCCATGCTCATGGCCCGGGACGACATCATCGAGACCATCGAGGAAGGCTTCGTGGTGATCGATGCCCTGGAACGCATCCTTTTCGTGAATGAAAAAGCCAGGGAGATCTTTCCGGAGCTCAATTACGAGGCGACCCGCGAGGGCATCGTGCGCCGCCTGCGCGCAAGCGACAAGCAGGAGATCGAGGTGCGGGAGAGACAGTACCTGATCTCGCTGGTCCCGTTTTACGACAAGGATACCTACAAGGGCACGACGATCTGGATCAACGACAAGACCGAGGAACACGAATTCACCAATACCCTGATCGAACTGAAGAACGAGGCAGAAAAAGCCAACCAGGCAAAATCGGTTTTCCTGGCCAACATGAGCCACGAGATCCGAACCCCGATGAATGCGATCATCGGCATGACCGAGCTGATCCTCAACGATAACATCAACGCCCACGTGGAGGAGAATGCCAACAACATCCGCAACGCGAGCAACACCCTGCTTTCGATCATCAACGGCATCCTGGACTTTTCCAAGATCGAGACCGGAAAAGTGGTGGCCACCGAAACGGAATACAACCCGGGGCTTTTGCTCAAGGACATCTGCAACATGGTGATGCTGCGTCTGGCCGACAAGAACGTGGAGCTGATCGTCCACGTGAAGGACAGCATCCCGAGAAAGCTGCTCGGGGATGAGACGCAGGTGCGCCAGATCTATTCCAACATCCTGACCAATGCGGCGAAGTATACGAACCGCGGCTACATCCGCATGAACGTGGACTGGGAGGAGCGCAGCGGTGGCGCGCTGATCAAGGTGTCCGTGGAGGACACGGGGCGCGGCATCCGTGAGGAGAGCCTGCCCACGTTGTTCGACAGCTTCCAGCGCGCGGACATGATCAAGAACCGTACGATCGAGGGGACGGGCCTGGGCCTGGCCATCTGCAAGCGTCTGGTGGAGAGCATGGGAGGCGGCATCTCGGTCAAGAGCACCTACGGCATCGGCAGCGTGTTCTCCTTCCATTACATGCAGAAGATCGCAGACAGCGAGCCGATGGGAAATTACGACTACCTGGAGCTTCCGGTGCAGAGCGAGCACGAGCGCAAGAGCTTCATCGCGCCGCTGGCCAAGATCCTCGTGGTCGATGACAACATCACGAACATCAAGGTGGCGCAGGGGATCCTGAGCCTCTACCAGGTGCGCGTGGACACGGCGATGAGCGGGCAGGAATGTCTGCAGAAGCTGGAAAAGAACAACTACCACATGATCCTGATGGACCAGATGATGCCCGAGATGGACGGCATCGAGACCACGGCCAGGATACGGGAGAGCCGGGAGCCGCGTGTGCGGAACATCCCCGTCATAGCCCTCACGGCCAATGCCATCAGCGGGACCAGAGAGATGTTTCTGCAGAAGGGCTTCCAGGAATACATCTCCAAGCCGATCGCGCTTTCCGCGATGGAAGCGGTGCTGAAGCAGTTTCTCCCGGCCGAGATCATCCATTACGTGGACCGCGAGGAGGAAGCGGCGGATTACAGCGATCTGCGCATCGAGATTCCCGGCGTGAGCAGCGAGGCGGGGCTGAGGAATTACGGCGGCGATCTGGGACGCTACCTGCAGATCCTCAAGTATATCTACGATGACGGCCCGGGCCACATTCAGAGAATGAAGGACTGCCTGGATTCCCGGAACTACCGGCAGTATATTTATGAAGTGCACGCGCTCAAGAGTCTGATGGCCGGTATCGGCGCGGCGCATCTGTCCGAGCTGGCACGCCTGCAGGAATACGCCGGGCGCGACGGCAAGGTGGGCGTGATCGACCGCGAAGGCGGCTTTTTGATCCGCCAGTACGAAAAGATGCTCGAGGGGATACGGAATGCCCTGAACGACGCGGGCATGCTCCGGGAGGAGATCATCCAGATCCGCGAGGAAGAGCTTTCCTGGGAGGAATTCTCCAACATGCTCCACGCGCTGCAGGGCAGCCTGGAACTGCTGGAACAGTCGGAAGCCTCCCGCAAGATCGACAATCTTCTGACCTACCCGATGGACGCGGGGATACGCCGCCAGCTGCTTGAGGTCAAGCGCGCCGTGGCGGATTTCGAATACGATGAAGCAATGGAACTGATCAGACAGCTTTATTGAGGAAGGAAAGGAAGCCTCAGAGCGGAAAGGACGGGAAGATGCTGCAGGAGAACAAAGAGAGTGTCAGCAGGAAGATCACGAAGTACCGAAAGGACGTGGAAGAACTCTGCCGTTATCTGAGCTGGCTGGAAAGCAAGCAGGGGCAGGATCTGCGGAGCAGCTACGATCCGGGAGAGGGGAAGAGCGCGGTGACCATCACGGTGCCCGTTTACGATTCCACCCTTCTGGGCTTCATCAAAAAAGCGCAGAAGACGGCTTTCATGGACCGCAATTACGTCTATGTCTACCGCAGGCTCAGGATCAACTCGCCGGAGGATGAGCACCGCGTGATCGACACCACGCAGATCATGGAGATCGAAAACCTCGGCGCGATCCTTTCGAGCTATTGCATGCGGGGCATGACAAAATCGGTGGTCTGGAGCGAGGGCGTCCGCAACGGCGTGTTCTGCCATCTGGTGAAGCGGATGAAGGAACTGATCGAGTTCTGGAGCGCGGAGTAGGAATGCTTTACAAGGGCCGAAAAAAATGATACATTTAATCGGTATGTCCGCAAAGGACAGATAAGAGCAAAAAAGAGGTCAGACACTACGGGGGAGAGTCCCTGCAGTGTCATTTGCGTACGAAAAGGAAAGGATGGCCATGAGCGGCGTAAAACGGATCTATGTAGCAAAAAAAAGTGAATATGCGGTAAAGGAACGGGAGCTGATGAGCGAGATCCCCGGGTATCTCGGGATCAAGGGCGTGACGGCGATCCGGGTCTATATCCGCTATGATGTGGAAAACGTGTCGGAGGAAGTATTCGAGACGGCCTGCCGCACGGTCTTCTCCGAACCGCCCGTGGATGAGCTTTTTCGGGAAGAGATCCCGATCCCGGACGGCGCGAGGGTGTTCGGCACCGAATATCTGCCGGGACAGTACGACCAGCGTGCCGATTCGGCGGAGCAGTGCGTGCGCTTTTTGAAGGAAGACGAGGAGCCCGTGATCAGGACCGCCGTGACCTACGTGATCAGCGGTGACATCACGGACGAGGAATTCGACCGGATCCGCCAGTACTGCATCAACCCCGTGGATTCGAGGGAGACGGGCATGGAAAAGCCCGAGACCCTGATCACGAAATACGACGAGCCCGATGATGTCAAGATCTTTGACGGCTTCCGCGATCTGGACGAGGCGGGCCTGAAGGAGCTGTACAAGAGCCTGGGGCTGGCCATGACCTTCCGGGATTTCCTGCACATACGCGATTATTTCAAAAAGGACGAGGAGCGCGATCCTTCGATGACCGAGATCCGCGTCCTGGATACCTACTGGTCGGATCACTGCCGTCACACCACCTTTGCCACGGAGCTCAAGGACGTGCAGTTTAAGGACGGCTTTTACCGCACGCCGATCGAGACGACCTACCAGAGCTACCTGGATACGAGACAGGAATTGTACGGTAATCGGGACAACAAATTTGTCTGTCTGATGGATCTTGCACTTATTGCGATGAAAAAGCTAAAGTCCGACGGCGTTCTGACCGATATGGAAGTATCGGACGAAATCAACGCCTGCTCGATCGTGGTCCCGGTAGAGATCACCCCCGGTGACGGGACGGCTCCCTATACCGAAGAATGGCTGATCAGTTTCAAGAATGAAACGCACAATCATCCCACAGAGATCGAGCCTTTCGGCGGCGCGGCCACCTGCCTGGGCGGCGCGATCCGTGATCCCCTTTCGGGACGTTCCTATGTATATCAGGCAATGCGCATTACCGGCGCGGCAGACCCCACGGTGCCCGTATCCGACACCCTGAAGGGAAAGCTTCCTCAAAAGAAACTGGTCCGCGGCGCGGCCGCCGGCTATTCTTCCTACGGTAACCAGATCGGTCTGGCTACCGGCTATGTCAAAGAGATCTACCATCCGAATTATGTGGCGAAGCGCATGGAGATCGGCGCGGTCATGGGTGCCGCTCCGAGAAAGAATGTGAAGCGCCTTACTTCCGATCCCGGGGATGTGATCATCCTTCTGGGCGGACGTACCGGTCGTGACGGCTGCGGCGGCGCGACGGGATCGTCCAAGGTGCATACCGAGCAGTCGATCGAGCAGTGCGGCGCCGAGGTGCAGAAGGGTAATGCCCCGACGGAACGCAAGCTCCAGAGGCTTTTCCGCAGACCCGAGGTCAGCAGCCTGATCAAGAAGTGCAACGACTTCGGTGCCGGCGGCGTGTCCGTGGCGATCGGCGAACTGGCAGACGGCCTGACCGTCGACCTGGATCTGGTACCGAAGAAATACGCGGGTCTGGACGGTACCGAGCTTGCGATCTCGGAATCGCAGGAACGCATGGCCGTTGTGGTGGATCCTGCGGATGAAGAGAAATTCATCGCCTATGCATCGGAGGAGAACCTGGAAGCCACCAGAGTGGCGGTGGTCACGAAGGAGCCCAGACTGGTCCTCAAATGGAGAGGAAAGGACATCGTGAACCTTTCCCGCGCGTTCCTGGATACCAACGGTGCGCATCAGGAAAGCTCCGTGGAAGTGGAGATCCCCACCGAAGAGGGCAATCCCTTCCGTGAAGTTGCGATCCCTGCCGTGCAGGAAGCGCTTTCTTCGGAAGACATCCGTACAGCCTGGCTTGCAACGCTCGCGGATCTCAATGTCTGCTCCCAGAAGGGACTGGTGGAGATGTTCGACTCCTCCATCGGCGCGGCCAGCGTGCTGATGCCTTACGGCGGAAAATACCAGCTGACCGAGACGCAGACCATGGTCGCGAAGCTCCCGATGAGCGGCACCGACAAGAGCGATGCCGTCACGATGATGAGCTACGGCTTTGATCCTTATCTTTCCGGCTGGAGCCCTTATCACGGCGCCATCTATTCGGTGCTGAGCTCTCTGGCCAAGATCGTGGCATCCGGCGGCGATTACCGCAAGAGCCACTTTACCTTCCAGGAATACTTCCGGAGGATGAGCGAGGAACCCTCGCGCTGGAGCCAGCCTTTTGCGGCTCTGCTGGGTGCGTATGACGCGCAGCTCGGCTTCGGTCTGGCTTCCATCGGCGGAAAGGATTCCATGTCCGGAACCTTCGGACACATCGATGTGCCGCCCACGCTGGTAAGCTTTGCGGTGGATGTGGCAGGGCAGGGAGATATCCTCACGCCCGAGTTCAAGCAGGCAGGCGACGTGCTTCTGCTCTTCTCCGTGCCGAAGGACGAATACGACATTCCGATCTATAAGGAAACGATGGAGCTCTTTGACGCGATCACTGGCCTGATCCACACCGGCAAGGCGAAAGCCGCATATGTGCTGGATGCGGCCGGCATCCCGGCTGCCGTAAGCCGCATGGGCTTCGGTAACGGCCTGGGCGCCGAGATCAGTGCAGTCCTCAGCGCGGAAGAGCTGTTTGCCAACAGGATCGGCGATATCCTGGTCGAGATCCCCGCGAAGGATGCCGATGAGTTTGAATCCGGGGATGCGTACGATGCGCTTTCCACCTATATCTGGCGGATCGGCAGCGTGACGGACGGTGCGTTTGTGTACGGCGATTGCAGCATCCCGCAGGCGGATGCCCTTGCGGCCTGGAAGGGCACGCTGGAGCATGTATTCCCCTCTGTTTCGAAGCAGGGCGGCGAGGAGCTTTCGATCGCGGACGTCAAAAAAGGACAGATCTACATCTGCAAGAACAAAACGGCAAGGCCCAGGGTATTCATTCCGGTATTCCCGGGCAGCAACTGCGAATACGACAGCGCAAGAGCCTTTGCGAGAGCAGGGGCCGATCCCGTGGTACGTGTATTCCGCAACCGCAATGCCGAAGACATACGCGAATCCGCCGAGGAATTCGCGAAAGAGATCTCGAAGGCGCAGATCATCATGTTCCCGGGCGGCTTTTCCGCCGGTGATGAGCCGGACGGAAGTGCAAAGTTCTTTGCAACGGCCTTCCGGAACGCCCGCATGAAGGAGGAAGTGGACAAGCTTCTTTCGGAACGCGACGGACTGGTGCTGGGAATCTGCAACGGCTTCCAGGCGCTGATCAAGCTGGGACTCGTTCCGGAGGGCCGCATCACGGGCCAGAAGGAAGACAGCCCCACGCTGACCTTCAACACGATCAACCGCCATATCTCCAAGATGGCGTATCTGCGGGTGTGCTCCGATCTGAGCCCCTGGCTGCAGAAAGCAAAGCTCGGCGGCGTCTATTGCGCACCGGCTTCCCACGGGGAAGGACGCTTTGTGGCAAGCGAGGAAGTGTACCGCAAGCTGTACGAGAACGGGCAGATCGCAACGCGCTATTGCGACACGGAAGGAAAGCTTTCGATGGACGAGGAGTGGAACATCAACGGTTCCCTCTATGCCGTGGAAGGCATCACCTCTCCGGACGGACGCGTGTACGGCAAGATGTGCCATTCCGAGCGGCGTGACGACGGTGTGGCGATCAACATCACCGGCGAACAGGACATGCTGATCTTTGAATCGGGTGTGGCATATTTTCAATAAAGACTGAAATTGACGGGGAAAGAAGATGCTGATTCGAGAGGAACTGGAAAGAGCGGAACGGGAAAGGCTGAGCCCTTATGCGACGCTGAGCGAGAAATCCCGGGGGCGGGACCGCGAGGAAGAGCCCTGTGACATCAGGCCAGCTTTTGCAAGGGACCGTGACCGCATCATCCATTCCAAGGCCTTCCGCAGGCTGAAGGATAAAACGCAGGTATTTCTGAATCCCGAGGGGGATCATTACCGCACGCGCCTTACGCACACGCTGGAGGTTTCCCAGATCGCCCGCACGATAGCACGGGCACTGAAAATGAACGAGGAACTGGTCGAGGCCATAGCGCTCGGTCACGACCTGGGGCACACGCCCTTCGGTCATGCCGGGGAGCGCGCGCTCAATGAGGTGTGTCCGCTGGGCTTCCGCCACAACGAACAGAGCGTCCGCGTGGTGGACGTGCTGGAGCGGGACGGAGAGGGCCTGAACCTGACCTATGAGGTGAAGGACGGGATGCTCAACCACCAGACGCGTTCGCATCCCTCCACGCTGGAAGGCTGCATCGTGCGTTTCGCCGACAAGCTGGCCTACATCCATCACGACATGGATGACGCGATACGGGCCAAGGTCCTGACGGACGCGGATGTGCCCGCGCGGATCGGGGAAGTGCTCGGCTATACGACGAAGGAGCGGCTGGATCATCTGATCCACAACATCATCGCGACCAGCCAGGGCCGGAACGAGATCTGCATGGAAGAGGAATTCGAAAAGGCCATGTTTGACATGCGCGCTTTCATGTTTGACCGGGTTTATCAGAATCCCGTGGTCAAGGCAGAGGAATCCAAGGCGGAATCTCTTGTCAAGACGCTCTATGTTTACTACGTCCATCACAGAGACGAGCTCCCGGTCGAATACCGGAAGCTGATGGAAAAAGGGGAGAGCGCGGAACGCGTTTCCTGTGATTACATTGCGTCCATGACGGACCATTTCGCGATAACGACGTACGAGGAGCTCTACATTCCCAAGAGCTGGCACGGTTAAACCGGAAAGGAAGGCATGCATGCCCCGTTATTCGGAGGAATTGCTGGAGGAGATTCGGCAGAAAAACGACATCGTTGACCTGATCTCGGGCTATGTGAACCTGAAGAAGAAGGGCAGGGATTATTTCGGGCTCTGTCCGTTCCATTCGGAAAGGACCGGCTCGTTTTCGGTCTCGCCCTCGAAGCAGATGTACTATTGCTTCGGCTGCCACGCTTCCGGCTCGGTCTATACCTTCATGCAGAAGCACGAGAGCATGAGCTTTCCCGAGGCGGTGCAGTTTCTGGCGGACAAGGCAGGCGTGAAGCTGCCCGAGATCAAGGAAACGGAAGAGATGGTCCGTGCCCGCAGCCGCAGGGAACGGCTGTACGATATCAACGAAGCGGCCGCGGAATACTATTTCTGCTGCCTGCGCGCTCCGGGCGGAGAGCTGGGGCTGCGCTATTTTGAAAAAAGAGAGCTGGACCGCGAGACCATGAACCGTTTCGGTCTGGGCTATGCAAGCCAGGACAGTTCGCGGCTTGTGGCCTACCTGAAGCAGAAGGGCTTTACGGCGGACGAGATGCGTGCGGCCGGGCTGGCCTCCTTCAGCGAGAAGTACGGCCTTCACGATTTCTTTTTCAACCGCGTGATCTTTCCGATCATGAACGGTTCGGGAAAGGTGATCAGCTTCGGCGGGCGTGTGATGGGCGACGGCGAGCCCAAGTACCTGAACACGCAGGAGACCGAGATCTTTGAAAAGGGGAAGAACCTTTACGGACTGCACATCGCGAGGGGAAGCAGGGCAAAGAACTTCATCCTCTGCGAGGGCTACATGGATGTGATCAGCCTGCACCAGGCGGGCTTCACGCAGGCCATGGCTTCCCTGGGAACGGCTTTCACGATACACCACGCCAACATCCTGCGGCGGATGAACCGCGAGATCCTCCTGTCCTACGACAACGACGGAGCCGGAAGGATGGCGGCCATCCGGGCGCTGCAGATGCTGCGCCGTGTCGGGATCCGGGCACGCGTGATCGATATGCAGCCCTACAAGGATCCGGATGAATTCATAAAGAACCTCGGCACCGAGGAATACGAAAAACGCATCGAGAATGCCGAGAACGGTTTTCTCTTTGAGATACGGACGATACGCTCGGATTACGACACGTCCGATCCCGGCGGGAAGACGGAATTTGAACGCGAGATCGCAAGAAGACTCTGTTCCTTCGAGGAAGAGATCGAAAGGAACAATTATCTGGAAACCATAGCAGAGGAATACGGCATCCCGAAGGATGTGCTGCGCAGGCAGGTCATTGCGGAGGCGGAAAAGAGCGTGCGGACCGACCCGGAAACGGAAGAACAGGAATTTGTTCCCCGTCCCGGCGAAACGCGCCGGTCAGAAGACCAACGAAAATACGCCCAGCGTGTGCTGCTTACCTGGCTGTCCGAGGAGCCGAAACGATACGGGACCATACGCGGGATCATTACTGCGGAGGATTTTACCGATCCCGTATACCACAGGATCGCAGAGCGCTTGTTCCGCGACATGGAGGAAGGACCGCCTAATCCGGCAGCGATACTCAACATGTTTGAGGACGCTGACGAGCAGGAGGAGGCTGCGGCGGTCTTCCACACCAGACTGGCTGCGATCGTGACAGACGAGGAAAAAGAAAAAGCGTTCCGCGATGTAGTCGTGCGGATCAAAGAAGAGCGTCTGGAACACGATCAGAACCTGAGCGGTGAGGAAAAGATCCCCTTGAAAGCGATCCTGGAACAGAAACGCATACTGGAGGATCTGCGCAAGCAGAGCAGATTATGAAAAGGAGCGAATGACATGGCTTCAAAAGACAATAAGAAGAACGTGAATAAGGCGGCAGCCGGAAAGGCAGCAGCACCCGCAAAGAAGAGCGCGGCGGCTGTTAAGAAGACGGCAGCGCCCGCAAAGAAGGCAGCAGCACCTGCGAAGAAGGCGGCAGCGCCGGCAAAGAAAGCGGTGGCAGCACCCGCGAAGAAGGCGGCTCCGGCAAAGAAAGCGGTGGCAGCGCCTGCAAAGAAGGCGGCTCCGGCAAAGAAAGCGGTGGCAGCACCGGCAAAGAAGGCGGCTCCGGCAAAGAAAGCGGTGGCAGCACCTGCAAAGAAGGCAGCACCTGCAAAGAAGGTGACGGCGCCCGCAAAGAAGACCGTGGCAGCTCCCGTGAAGAAGTCGATGAGCGCAGCGGAGAAGGCAGCATTGGAAAAGAAGAAGGCAGCCGAGAAGAAGGCGGCTGAAAAGGCGGCGCTGGAGAAGAAGAAAGCAGCCGAGAAGGCGGCTTTGGAAAAGAAGAAGGCTGCCGAAAAGAAGGCAGCTGAAAAGGCGGCGGCAGAAAAGAAGAAAGCGGCCGAAAAGGCAGCATTGGAGAAGAAGAAAGCAGCCGAGAAGAAGGCAGCTGAAAAGGCGGCGGCAGAAAAGAAGAAAGCGGCCGAGAAGGCAGCTTTGGAGAAGAAGAAGGCAGCCGAAAAGGCAGCGGCCGAAAAGAAGGCGGCGGCAGAGAAGAAAGAAGCCGAGAAGAAAGCGGCAGCAGAAAAAAAGGCAGCGGAGAAAGCAGCATTGGAAAAGAAGAAAGCGGCAGAAAAAGAGGCGGCACAGAAGGGCGCGGCCGAAAAGAAAGCTGCGGAGAAAAAGACCGCAGAGAAAAAAGCAAGTGACAAGAAACAGGATAAAGCAGCAGAAGGGGAGATCACGGAAGAAAACGTGACACCCGAGAACATACAGATCCTTTTTGACGAAAAGCTGGCACGCCTTCTGAACGGGGCGAAAAAGACCGGCTTTGTGGAGTACCAGGAGGTCATTGACACCTTCTCGATCCTGAACCTGGACGAGGAGCAGTTTGACCGCATCTGGGATGCGCTGGACAAGAACCGCATCGTGCTCCGCATCGAGCAGTCCGAGGACGACGAGATCCCCGAGGACGAACTGGCGATGGAAGAAAGCGCCGAGATCGACCTGGATATCGAAAACCTGGATACGGCGACGCTTTCCGAAGGAACGAACATCGACGATCCCGTCCGCATGTACCTG
Organism: Lachnospiraceae bacterium; assembly: GCA_024696005.1. Lineage (GTDB taxonomy): Bacteria > Bacillota > Clostridia > Lachnospirales > Lachnospiraceae > NK4A136. The sequence continues at coordinate 18,213 of JAILHF010000034.1, forward strand.
AAAGAGATCGGCCGGGTGCCCCTGCTTTCCGCCGAGGAAGAGATCGAACTGGCAAAGCGCATGGAAGCCGGCATTGAAGCCGAGGAGAAGAACAACGATCTGGAAGCAAAGCTGGAAAAGCTGAAGAACCAGGAGAAGGACGTAAAGAAAAAGAACGGCGGCAGGCTTCCGCAGGAGTATACGAAAAAGAAGAAAGACCTGGAGGCCAAGATCGCCGAGAACAGGAAAAAGATCGAGTCGGGAAAGAGTGCCGGCAAGGATCTGTCCCAGGCGAACCTCCGTCTGGTCGTGAGCATCGCAAAGCGTTATGTGGGACGCGGCATGCTGTTTCTGGATCTGATCCAGGAAGGAAACCTGGGTCTGATCAAGGCTGTGGAAAAGTTTGATTACCGCAAGGGATACAAGTTCTCCACCTACGCGACCTGGTGGATCCGTCAGGCGATCACCAGAGCCATCGCGGACCAGGCAAGAACGATCCGCATCCCGGTGCACATGGTCGAGACGATCAACAAGATCATCCGCATCAACCGCCAGCTCCTTCAGGAACTGGGCCGTGAGCCTTCGCCCACGGAGATCGCGGAGCGCATGGACATACCCGAGGAGCGTGTCCGCGAGATCCTTAAGATCGCGCAGGAGCCCGTTTCGCTGGAAACGCCCATCGGTGAAGAGGAAGACAGCCATCTTGGCGACTTCATCCAGGACGACAACGTGCCGGTGCCTGCGGATGCGGCTGCATTCACGCTTCTCAGGGAGCAGCTGGACGAGATCCTGGATACGCTGACCGACCGTGAACGCAAGGTGCTTACCCTGCGCTTCGGCCTGATCGACGGACGTGCGCGTACGCTCGAAGAGGTGGGCAAAGAGTTCTCCGTTACCCGAGAGCGCATCCGCCAGATCGAGGCAAAGGCACTGCGCAAGCTGAGACACCCGAGCCGCAGCAAGCGGATCAAGGATTATCTGGATTGATGCACAGGCTTTCCGACCGCCTGGAAACACTGCTCGCGCTCTGCCGGAAGGGAGAGCGCGGCGCGGATGTGGGCTGCGACCATGGCTATGTGAGCATCCGGCTGGTACGTGACGGGATCTTTCGCTCCATGCTGGCCATGGATCTGCGGGAAGGCCCGCTGCAGGCCGCAAGAGACCACATCCGGGAGGAAGGCCTGGAAGACAGGATAGAATGCCGGCTCTCCGACGGGCTGGAAGCATTGGAAGCCGGAGAAGCGGACGCACTGATCTGCGCCGGGATGGGCGGTGATCTGATGTGCCGCATTCTGGATGTCGGGATGGATAAGCTCCGGCAGATGAAGCAGCTTGTGCTGCAGCCCCAGTCCGAGATTTCGGAATTCCGGCGTTTCCTGAGGAAGAACGGCTTCCGGATCGAAGCGGAAGAGCTGGTGCTGGAAGACGGAAAGTATTATCCGATGATGCGCGCCGCAAACGGCGTGGAAACATACGATGACGAGGACGCGTGCGCGCCGCTTTATGACGCGTACGGCAGGCTCCTGCTGCAGGGCAGGCATCCGCTCCTTAAGTCCTTTCTGGAAAGGGAGAGTGTGATCGCCGCCGGCGTGCGGGAACGCCTGCTGGAAAGCCCGAAGCGCGACGGTGAGCGCCTGCAGGCCAGGCTGGCCGAGGTGGACGCGGAGCTAGAGCGGATCGGACGGGCGCAGCGTTTTTTTGAAGAAGGAGAAGCGTGACGAATACGTTTTGACACAGGAGAGGCCTGGCAGTCAGGAAAGGAGTACGCTCATGCGGCTTAAGGATGTGATCGCCGAGCTGGAGCAGCTTTCACCGCCTTCCTTTGCGGAAAGCTGGGACAACAGCGGACTGATGTGCGGAAGTTCTTCGATGGAAGTGGAAAGCATCCTGCTTTCCGTGGATGCAACGGACGAGGTGGTGGAGGAAGCGGTGCTTTCGGGAGCGGATCTTCTGCTGACGCACCACCCTTTGATCTTTCCGTCCATCTCCCATATCAGCGATGACGACATCATCGGCAGACGCCTTTTAAAGCTGATCTCGGGAAATGTGGCCTGCTATGCGATGCATACGAATTTCGATGTGATGGGCATGGCGGATGAGGCGGCGGACCGGCTGGACCTGCAGGAGCGGGAAGTGCTGGAGGTGACCTATGAGGACGCGCTGGCCAAGGAAGGGATCGGCCGTGTGGGAACGCTGCCGCGCACCATGGCACTGGCGGATTGCTGCGATCTGGTAAAGGAAGCGTTTCTGCTGGATAACCTGCGGCTGTTCGGGGATCCCGCAAAAAGAGTCCGCAGGATCGCCATTGCGCCGGGTTCGGGAAAGAGCATGATCCCCCATGCGCTGAAGGCAAGGGCTGAGCTTCTGATCACCGGAGACATCGGACACCATGACGGGATCGATGCCGTGGCAGCCGGCCTGGCCGTGATCGATGCGGGGCATTACGGAATCGAAAAGATCTTTGTAAGCTATATGAAGGAGTTCTTCCGGAAGAAGATGCCGGGGATGAACGTGACGGCGGCTTCCCAGAAGGAACCGTTCACAGTAATGTAAAGGGGGTAAGAAGATGAGTGATGTCACTTTGAGGATCCGTGGGGAGGAAAAACACTACCCTTCGGATGCACACTATCTGGATGTTGTGAAGGAATACGCGGGCAGCTATGATGCCGCGATCGCACTGGTCCTGGAGAACGGCAAGATCAGGGAACTGCGGCGCACGGTGCGTCCCGGTGCCGAGGTGGATTTCATCACGCTCAAGCAGTCCAGCGGCCACAAGACTTTTGTGCGCACGGCGATCCTGTTGATGGTGAAGGCGATCGATGATGTGTGCGGTCATGACAAGAGCAAGCAGGTCAAGGTGGAATTTGCCATCGGCAACGGCTATTACATCAGCCCGAAAGCCGGTCTGGTAACGGACGAGGCGTTCCTTGAAAAGCTTGAGGCACGCATGAAGGAGCTCGCGGAAGCCGCGCTTCCGATCACGAAGCGTTCCGTTCCCACGGATGAGGCGCGCAGGATCTTTGCCGATGCGGGCATGAAGGACAAGGAAGAGCTCTTCCGTTTCCGCCGCAGCAGCACCGTGAACATCTACACGCTGGACGGATACCAGGATTACTATTACGGCTACATGCTTCCCGACACCTCTTATGTGAACCAGTTTGGCCTGAAGCGTTACGAGAACGGCTTCATGCTGATCCTTCCGGGAGCAAACGAGCCGGACACCCTCCGGGAATGGCAGCCGCGCGAGAAACTCTTCGGCGCGCTGCAGACCGCGGATGACTGGGGACGCAAGCTCGGGATCGATACCGTCGGCGATCTGAACGAAAAGATCTGCGAGGGCGGGCTGGAAGAGCTGATCCTTTTGCAGGAAGCGCTGCAGGAACGCAGGATCGGTGAGATCGCAAAGCACATCGTGGACCGTGGCGGCGTGAAGTTTGTCATGATCGCCGGACCGTCTTCCTCGGGAAAGACCACGTTTTCGCATCGTCTGTCCGTGCAGCTGGCCAGCTATGGCCTGAAGCCGCATCCGATCGGCGTGGACGATTATTTCAAGAACCGTCAGGACACCCCGAAGGATGAGGACGGAAACTATAATTTCGAATGCCTCGAGGCCATCGATGTGGATCTGTTCAACAGCGACATGGTGCGTCTGTTGAACGGGGAGACCGTGGAGCTGCCGACCTTCAACTTCAAGACCGGCCAGCGGGAATACAAGGGAAATTACAAGACCCTGGGCTCGGATGACATCCTGGTGATCGAGGGGATCCACGCGCTGAACGACCGCATGAGCCACGCGCTTCCGACGGCGAGCAAGTTCAAGATCTACATCTCGGCGCTGACGAGCCTGAACGTGGATGAGCACAACCGCATCCCCACGACGGACGGGCGTCTGCTTCGCCGTCTGGTAAGAGACGCGAGGACCCGCGGAGCCAGCGCACAGCGCACGATCTCGATGTGGCCTTCGGTGCGCCGCGGTGAGGAGGAGAACATCTTCCCCTTCCAGGAGAGCGCCGATGAGACCTTCAACTCCGCGCTGATCTACGAGCTGGCGGCACTCAAGCAGTTCGCCGAGCCGCTGCTCTTTTCCGTGCGTCCGGGCGAGCCGGAATACCACGAGGCGAACCGCATGCTCAAGTTCCTGGAGTACTTCCTCGGGATGAGCACGGAAGACCTGCCGAAGAATTCGATCGTTCGTGAATTTGTAGGCGGAAGCTGTTTTAATGTATAATGGAAAAACACAAGAGGGGCGGATGATCGCGCACGGCTCTGCCGTGTGAGGAAAGTCCGGGCTTCGCAGGGCAGGATGCCGGATAACGTCCGGCGGAGGTGACTCCGGGAAAGTGCAACAGAGAAGAGACCGCCGCGCAAGCGGCAAGGGTGAAACGGCGGTGTAAGAGACCACCGCTTTCGTGGTAACACGAAAGGTCAATGTAAACCCCATCCGAAGCAAGACCAAATATGGGAGCCATACGTCGGCCCGGCGTGCTCCCGGGTAGGTCGCTAGAGCCGTGTGGTAACATGCGGTCCAGATAGATGATCATCCCAGACAGAACCCGGCTTACAGCCCCTCTTGTTTTTTTATTTTTCCGGCTGCCGCGTGGCGGCCGGTCCGGAAACGGACTTCTTATTTTTTTGGAGCAGGCCGGCGCTGCAGGGTTGATCTGTGCGGAACTGTCGGGTGTATAGCATTTGGAATGGGCGGATGCTATACTTTTTTATGTAAACCAAATGGGGCAAAAAATGGATAATCTGGATATCTTTTCGTATATGCAGGAACGTCAGGGGGAGAAGGAAAGCCCTCTGGCGGTGCGCATGCGTCCCGAAACTCTCGAAGAAGTCGTCGGACAGCAGCATATCATAGGGCCGGACAGGCTTTTGTACCGCGCGATCAAGGCAGACCGCCTTACGAGCGTGATCTTTTACGGACCGCCCGGAACAGGCAAGACCACGCTGGCAAGGGTGATCGCCAATACCACCAGTGCGGAATTCCGGCAGATCAACGCCACCGTGGCCGGGAAGAAGGACATGGAGGAGATCGTTGCGAAATCCAAACAGGACATGGCGCTGTACGGAAAGCGCAGCATCCTTTTTATCGATGAGATCCATCGCTTCAACAAGGCACAGCAGGATTATCTCCTGCCCTTTGTCGAAGACGGCACCGTGATCCTGATCGGGGCCACGACGGAGAATCCCTATTTCGAGGTCAACTCCGCTCTGCTTTCCCGCTCCAACATCTTTGAGCTCAAGCTCCTTTCCGCGGAGGACATCCGCGCGCTGATCCTCAGGGCGGTGTCGGACAAAAAGAAGGGGCTGGCTTCGATGGACGTGGAGATCAGCGAAGAGGCCGTGGATTTCCTGGCCCGCTCCGCCGGAGGCGATGCGAGAAGCGCGATCGGCGCGATCGAGCTGGGCGCCATGACCACGCCGCGTTCGGAGGACGGAAAGATACACATCACGCTCGAGATCGCCGCGGAATGCATACAGAAAAAACCCATGTCCTACGACAAGGACGGCGATAACCATTACGACACGATCTCGGCTTTCATCAAGAGCATGCGCGGCTCCGACCCGGATGCCGTGAGCTATTACCTGGCCAGGATGCTGGCTGCCGGCGAGGACATCAAGTTCATCGCGCGCCGCATCATGATCTGCGCATCCGAGGACGTGGGGAACGCGGATCCGCAGGCCCTGCAGCTGGCGGTCGCGGCAAGCCTTGCGGTGGAACGCGTCGGGATGCCCGAAGCCAGGATCATCCTCTCGCAGGCGGCGATCTATGTGGCCTGCGCGCCGAAGAGCAATGCGAGCTACCTGGCGATCGGTGATGCGCTGCGCATGGTGGAATCCGGAAAGATCTGCCCGGTGCCCAGGCATCTGCAGAACGTGCACGCGGATTCCGCGGGACAGGAACGGGAGCAGGGATATCTCTATGCACACGATTATCCCGAACACTATGTGAAACAGCAGTACCTTCCCGATGAACTGCAGGGAACGGTATTTTACCGGCCGGGAGAGCTGGGGGCCGAGAAAGCGATGAAAGAACGCCTGGAGCGTTTGCGGGGGGACGGAGGATAACGGATGATCCGTATCGCAGCCTGCGACGGAGTGACGCCGTATGTTTGCGAACTGGGAAAGATCCTGAGAGAATGGGGAAACAAAAGGGGTTATGATCTGGAATACTTCATGTGCCCGACACCTGACGCTCTGCTCCTTGAGTTTGAACTTCATGGTCATCTGGATCTGGTATTTCTGGATCTGCACCCGGCGGGGGAGCAGAGCGGGATCGATGCGGCCCTGCGTTTCAAACGGCTCGACCCGACAACGGAGATCATCTTTGTTTTTTCGGAGTGTCTGGTCATGCCGGACATCATCCTGGCAAGGCCTGCGGCTTATTTTCTGAAGCCCCTGCAAAAGGGGAAGCTGACGGACTTTCTGGAGCAGTGGGCGTCGGAACGCAAGGACGACAAGTTCTGCTTCTCGATGCGGCAGATCCGCTATGCGCTGCCGGTCCGCAGGATACGCTACATCTATCATTTCAACCGAAAGATCTATATCTACCTGGACAACGGGGAATGCCCGGAGGCCTACATGCGCCTGGAGGAAGCGGAGGAACGTCTCAAAGACTGCGATGCTTCGTTCCTGAAGGCGCATTTTTCGTATCTGGTCAATCTCTATTATGTGCAGCAGATGGGAAAGAGCATGCTGCGGCTGGACGGGGGAGAGGAGCTGCCGGTCAGCCGCTCCCGCGGGAAGGAGATCTGCGGGATGTTTGATGCCTATCTGAGCCTGTACGGACAAAATCGTGCATCTTATCCGCAAAATCGGACATGAGCCGCACAGGAGCGTGCTCCTGCAGTATAGTGAACAGGCACCGGGGCGTGAAGGAAACGGACTTCGAGGGAGACTGCTGTGGAGCACATCGAACATTCTGCGTTCATTCCCGGCAGGTTGGACGAGGAACCGAACAGATCCCCTGTCATCACGTGCAACGCCCTGCCCGGGGACGCGGCAGGGCGCTTTTTGGTTCAGGGCAGGGGGGATGGTTCAGAGGCGGACGATGTCGCCGGAGGGCGCATAGCGCTTGCCCTGGTAGCTGCCGCGTCGTTCCATTTCGGCATGGAGGTGATTCAAGACATTCTTTTTGTCCGTGCTCCAGAGGGGAGCCAGCAGGATGGAGCGCGGTCCGTCGCCGGTCAGACGGTGGATCACGATCTCGGGGGAGAGGCGCTCCAGCGAACCGATCAGAAGATCCAGGTACTCCTCTTCGGTGAGCACCTCAAAGCGTCTGGCAGCGTAGTCCGCGGCCAGGTCGGTCCCTTCCAGCACATGCAGAAGCTGCAGCTTGATGCCGAAGATCGGGAAGGTGTTGATGTATTCGATCGTGGAATACAGATCCTCGCGGCTCTCCCCGGGGAGGCCGATGATCGTGTGCACGATCAGGGGGATGCCGAGCCGGTGCAGCCGGTGGGCGGCTTCCTCAAAAACGGAATTGTCGTAACCGCGGCGGATGTAGCGTATGCTCGCGGGATGGATGGTCTGCAGCCCCAGCTCCACCCACAGCGCTTTTTCGGGAAAGAGCTGCTTTAAGGCGCGGAGAACCTGCAGGATGGGCTCGCTCAGGCAGTCGGGCCGTGTGGCGATGGAAAGGCCGACCACGCGGTCGTCCGAGAGCAGGGCGGTATAGATCCCGCGAAGACGCTCGGGATCGCCGTAGGTATTCGTATAGGGCTGCAGATAGGCCAGACAGTGCCTGCCGTGGTATTTTTCGGAGATCCGTTCCATGCCCATGTCCAGCTGCTCCCGGATGGAAGGCTCGCCTTCGGGCGTGAGGGGAAGGGCGGAGGCAAATTCGCCGCTCCCGCCTTCGGAACAGAAAATACAGCCCCGGGTATCCAGAGTGCCGTCCCGCACGGGGCAGGTACAGCCGGCGTGCAGAGCCAGCTTGTAGATTTTTTCACCGTATACGCTTCGGAAGTAATGATCCAGTGAGTAATAGGGGCGGTCCCCCCAACGGCGCTGCTCCATGAGCAAATCCCTTTCGTGGTTTTGCGATGTAACGGTTCACAGCCTGCGGTGCTTTTCCGGGCGGTGAACAGCATCATCATAGTACCATTTTCGGCGTATTGGCGCAAGAAAGTATTTGCATTTGAAAATAAACTGATGTATAATGCCCGTGTAACGAAAGTTTAGGTCTTTTCTTTTGATGATGAAGTCTTGAGAACCCCTGTACTTTTTAGAATGAACATAAGCAGCGCCGCTGCATGGATTTTTGATATTTTTTTATTGCTGTGAGCAGGAGGACTATGCATGGCTAACATGAGAGAACGGTATGAGACGATCTCCCTCGCCGACCTGAAAGGCATGGCGAAATTCCGCGGGATCAAGGGTGTTTCCACGATGAAGAAAGCGGACATTGTGGAAGCGATGGTCGCGAAGGACGAGGAAGAGGAAAAGGCGAAAGAGGCACAGGCTTCCCGGCCCGAGGCAGCGCCCGCAGCCAAGACCGCGCCCGCCGCGACGAACGCGGAAGGCGAGAAGAAGTACGGGAGAGGACCCGCGCCGCAGCCCGCACGCGAAGAAGGGAAGAAAGCGGAGGCGGAGCCGACAGAGGATTCCGCGATGACGGAGCTGGACAGCGGCACGGCCGTGATCGGCATCCTGGAAGTGATGCAGGACGGCTTCGGTTTCATCCGCTGCGAGAATTTCCTGCCCGGCCCCAACGACGTGTATGTGGCTCCCAGCCAGATCAAGCGTTTCGGCCTTCGGACCGGAGACATCCTGGAAGGACATACCCGCGTAAAGACCGAGAAGGAAAAGTTCGCGGCGCTTCTGTATCTTACCAGCGTGAACGGCAGGGATCCGGAAAGCACGACCCGCCGCTTCAATTTCGAAAACATGACTCCGGTCTTCCCGAATGAGAAGATCCATCTGGAGCGTCCCGGAGCACCCGTATCCATGCGCATCATGGATCTGATCAGCCCGATCGGCAAGGGTCAGCGCGGAATGATCGTTTCCCAGCCCAAAGCCGGCAAGACCACGCTCCTGAAAGACGTTGCAAAATCCGTCAAGCTCAATCACCCCGACATGCACATGATCATCCTTCTGATCGACGAACGTCCCGAGGAAGTTACCGACATGAAGGAAGAAGTGGGCGGCAACGGCGTGGAGATCATCTACTCCACTTTTGACGAGACGCCCGAGCACCACAAGCGCGTGGCCGAAATGGTAGTGGAGCGGGCCCGCAGACTGGTGGAATATAAGAACGACGTGATCATCCTGCTGGATTCCATCACCCGTCTTACCCGTGCCTACAACCAGGTGGTACCGCCCAGCGGACGCACGCTTTCCGGCGGTCTGGATCCCGCGGCGATGCATCCGCCCAAGCGTTTCTTCGGTGCGGCGCGCAACATGCGCGAAGGCGGCAGCCTTACGATCCTGGCAACGGCGCTGGTGGATACCGGCAGCAAGATGGACGATGTGGTCTATGAGGAATTCAAGGGCACCGGCAACATGGAACTGGTGCTGGACCGCAAGCTTTCCGAGCGCCGCATCTTCCCGGCCATCGACATCCCCAAGTCGTCGACCAGAAGAGAGGACCTGCTGCTCACGCCCCAGGAGCTGGCGGCCATGAGCACGATCCGCAAGGCAATCAACGGCGTGCGCCCCGACGACGCCGTCGACAAGATCATCGACATGTTCACCCGCACCAGCAATAACAAGGATTTCGTGAGTCTGGTGGAGAAGACGAGGTTTTATTGAGGGTAGTCTGATCGGGTTTTAGCCTGAATCAAAAAATGAGATTCCGTCCTGCGGGGCGGGATCTTTTTTTGTTGTTTTGCATAATTGGGTTTTAGCCTGAAGCTAATCGGATACCAGGGTTGAACTCGCCAGAGTTATTCTGACTTTGATTCAGATCTGACTTCTGGTTTTGGCTGATTTAATCTGTGATTTACTTGGAATGGTCGAACATTTTGGAATAGAGCTGAAGGGATTCCTGCAGGAGTGCGATCTCTTTTTGATCGGAACGGCGGAAGACTTCCAGTATCGTCTCGGGGATCTCCACCCCGTCGGCCAGTGTGTTGCGCCCTCTCAGCAGATAGTCCGTGCTGCAATCCAGAGCGTCGCATAACAGAAGGAGCTTCTCATAAGAAAGACGGTCGTTCCCACGTTCCACTTCGCTGAGATGCTTGCCGCTGATGCCGACCAGTTCGCTGAGCTTGTCCTGGGTAAGCTTGCATGCCAGGCGCTTCGCGCGTATCCGCTCACCGATCTCTTCATTCAGCTTTTGTTTCATTGGGAGCTCCTTTCGTGGGGGTGTTTTTCTGCCTTTTACTATGTTTAATGTTATATATGAATTGGCATTGCCAACACTACCCAATGGGTGAAATGGATACTCTTAATAGGTTGAATAAGGGCGGGGGTTGGGGTATAATTCTGAATAGATATACAAAGGTATTTTCGTTCTGGGAGCAGAGAGTTTGTTTACTTGTGGCTGTGGTATTAGTCTTGGGGATGATTTGGAATATGAAAGATTTATGCGTAAAGATGCAGTCTATGCGCTAAATGCATTGAAATCACTTTAAGAACAGCGTTAAACGATGGAGGAGGAATAAATGAATAAAAGATCTTATCGCTGCTGGACGTTTGTTTTAACAATCATTTTGCTTTTTTCGTCGTTTGATATGCCCGTGTATGCGGTGGGGGAGACATTCACGCCTGAAGCAATATCAGAGAATGAAAGCGAACAACAAATCGAAGAGGATCCTGTTTGTGTATCTATGCAGGAAATAGAGGGAGGAGATGCTGATTATGATGAAACAGAAGAGCAAGAAGAAGTGGAGCTAGGAGAAATTGTAGATTCCGGTGCATGTGGTGATTCTTTGACATGGTATGCCAGGGCGAATGGACAATGGGATTATACATTAGTTATTTCTGGTATGGGAAGAATGTATGATTACTCCGAGAACAGCCCGGCACCGTGGCATGAATACCGGTTTCATATAACAGAGATTATTGTGGAAGATGGTGTTGAAAGTATAGGAAAATACGCATTTTATTATATTTTAAATGCCACCAGTATTGTTATTCCGGATACTGTTACGGAGATGTCTGCATATGCAATTCGTGAATGTATCAGTCTGACGAATTTACGAATTCCCAAGGGTATAACCAGCTTAGAGGATTATACTGTTTATGGCTGTAGTTCATTGCGGTCAGTTTTTATTCCTTCATCTATAGTCACTATCAGTGGAAGCGTTGCTCCGTTTTATAATTGTTCAAAAGATACATTGTATTATGTTGAAGCATCTACAACTCCTAAAGGATGGAAAACAAGATTATCGGGGGTTTCGGATTCATCAATATCAACTTATCATATTGCATATTCGATTACGGAAAAAGAGTATTCTTATTGGAGCAGTTTAGATTATGATGCCAGTGAAATAACTATTAGGGATGGGATTATAAATATTCCGGATTATCAGTTTTTTCAGTGGCCAAATCTTAAAAGAATCGTGATGTCGTATACAGTACAAACCGTCGGAAAGGAGAATTTTTATAAATGTAGAAAATTAACGGATGTGGTTTTTTCAGAGAATCTTATTGAGATAGGTGAAAATGCTTTTTCGGAGTGTATAAATCTTGTAGATGTTGACCTGCCTTCGACGATTGAACGGATTTCAAAAAATGCGTTTACTAACATCGGTATAGAGAAGGTTTTTTTGCCAAACAGTTTGCAAAGCGTAAATAGTTTGGCTTTTAATAATTGTAAGAACCTAAAGGAAATCACCATTGCAACAGACGCAATCCGTGATCTTTTTGGGAAATCTACTGTCGAGAAAATAGTATATACTGACGATGTTACCAAAGTTCGAGGAATCTCAAATTTTACGGCTCTTAAGGAGGTTGTATTCGGAAAAAATATAACAGAGATATCTATGAATTCTAAATCGATAGAAAAAATAACCTTACCTAGCAAAGTAAAAACAATAGGATCTTTTGCGGGATGCTCATCGCTTAAGGAGATATATATTCCCAATGGAGTAAAAACTATTGGCCAAGAGGCTTTTCGCGGTTGTGACTCATTGAGTACAGTATATCTCCCAGATACGGTTGAGGAAATAGGTTATTTGGCATTTGGAGTAAAAGAATGGGATGGCTTTGATTATTTGAGCTATGGCAGATATCCTAGAATATATACATCCGCAACCAGTACGCCGGATAAATGGGATAGAAATTATCATGCTTATAAACAAAGACAAGGAGTCGATCTGTGTAGATATGGTGTTACTAGAGACGATTATGATTTTATTTCAAAGATACCTATTAATGCGACAAAGATAGAGTGCCCACGGACACTGAAAGCTGTTCCGTTGGCATTGTTTGGGGATTATTCTTCTCTTGAATCAGTGTATATTCCTAAAACCGTACAGAGTTTTAAGGGACACTGCGATTTTACTTCAGGGGATATAGTTTTTCTTTTTGAATCCGATCAACAATGGCTTGACAGGTTGACAAAATCTGTGGGCTGGAATTATTCCTATCTACATGGGGTTTATGTAACTTCATTGATTTTTAATGTGGGAGATCAGACTGGATACACTTATTGGTATGACGAGATAGAAGACCTAGATAAATATGTGGAGTGTTTTGAGGTTAAGCAGGGAATAGCTACGATCCCGGACGAGTACTTTAAGGGCAATAGAACAATAAAAGAGATTGTTTTGCCTGAAACAATGGAATGCATAGGAAGAGCAGCATTTGCAGAGTGTGTAAACCTAAAAAAGATCAATATACCTGAAACTGTGAATAGTATAGATGGAGGAGCATTTGACGGATGTACCGACCTGGAAATCATAGGAGTAATGGGATCGGAAGCATATTTCTTTGCAAAAAGAAAAGGATATAAGTTTACATCCACCGGAAAAACAGAATGCGAGATCACATTTGATGTTAATGGGGGAAAGGAATTACAGACTAATAGTAAGAAAGTGATATTCTCGGAAAAGATAGGAGAAATGCCGATTCCATTAAGAGATAATTATACTTTTGTCGGATGGTATACAGATGTATATCGGGGTAACAGGATTACGGAGGACTCAATTTGTGAAGGGTCGATGACGCTTTATGCTCGTTGGGAAGGCTGTAAATGTACAGTATCTTTTGATCCGATGGGTGGGGAAGGAGATACATCTGATATTGTTGTGACATATAATAGTTATTATGGGAACCTCCCGGTAGTTGAAAAAAAAGGTTATACATTTGTGGGGTGGTATACAAATAAACAGGGAGGAACTCGGGTTTATTATTCAACTAAGGTTGATAAAACGTATGATCATAGTTTGTATGCCAGATGGACGCCTGTTAGCATCAATTTAACTTTTGATGCAAATCAGGGAGTCTGTGCGACTGCATCTAAAAAGGTCAGTTATGATGAGGCTGTTGGAGAACTGCCTATACCCAGTCGGGTAGGATATACTTTTAGTGGCTGGTCAACATCAATGCAGGGCGGAGAAACAATTAAAGAAACTGATAAAGTTGAGTGGACATCAGATGTTACTGTATATGCGACGTGGGAGGCCGGTAAATACTGGGTAGAGTTTGATACCGATGGAGGAAATGTGCTTAGTCCTAAGCAGGTGACATATGATCAAGCATATGGAGTCTTGGAAACACCGGAGAAACCGGGCTATAGTTTTACCGGTTGGTATTATAATGGGAAAAAGGTTCAGTCATCTACCATAGTTACTATGGCAATGGATCATATCTTAACAGCAAGTTGGACACCGAACAAATATCTTTTAATGCTAAATGCTAATGGGGGATCTTGTAATATAGAAACCAAAGATATTCTGTTTAACGAATGCTATGGACAACTTCCTTTGGCGAGTCGAGACGGTTATGATTTTGAAGGGTGGTTTACAGAAGCGGATGGTGGTTCGAGGATAGAGAGTGATAGTGTAGTTTCTAAAGCGGAAGATATTACACTGTATGCCCATTGGAGTGGGAAGAGCTATACGGTAAGTTTCGATTGTTCGGGAGGAATATGTTCGCAAAAATCAAAAACAGTAACTTTTGATCAGGAATATGGAAGCCTGCCGACACCAACTAAAAACGGCTATGATTTTCAAGGATGGTATAGTGATGTTTCGGGTGGTAGTAAGGTCACATCAGCGACTTTTGTGAAAACAGCGAAGGATCATAGTCTATATGCCAGGTGGAAAGGAAAAACCGTAGCCGTATTATTTGATGCAAATGGAGGAAGCTTATCAGAGACATCCATGAATGTTATATATGGGGATGTATATGGAACTATGCCGATTCCGGTAAGGGATGGATATACTTTCCTTGGATGGTACACAGCAGTTACAGGAGGAAGTGAAGTCTGTTCGAGTGATATTGTTGGTTTTGCCGATACTAAAACACTTTATGCACACTGGGAAATAGAAATCATAGCGGTAACCGCTATATCGATAAGCGGGAGTTCGTTGAGTCTGCTTGTTGGAGAAGATGCGAAGCTGGAGGCAACTGTTGAGCCGGAAAACGCTACGAACAAGGCGATTGAGTGGATTTCCGAAGATAGCCGTATTGCAACGGTTGATGGAACCGGGAGGGTTACGGCTGTTGCAGAAGGGAGTACAGAAATAACTGCAAGAACGAAAGATGGAAAGTATTCGGCAAAGTGTATCGTGACGGTAAGTCAGATTATGGCGGATGCGATCAGCCTGAATAAAGCGCAGCTTGAACTTGTTGTTGGAGAGACGGGAGAGCTGACGGCGGTAATTTTTCCGGAAAACACTACAGATAAAACAGTTACGTGGATTAGTAGTGATGAAAACATCGCGAGGGTTGATGAAGATGGATTGGTAACAGCAATAAAACCGGGAAATGCGAGGATTACTGCTGAAACTTTGCGAGGACTTCGCAAAGCGTATTGTCAGGTTTCTGTTAAGGGCAAGGAAGTAGAAAGTGTAGTTATCAATATAGAGGATATTGAACTTAAGGAGGGAGAAAGAATATTTCTGTCTGCAAGCGTTCTTCCGGAGGATGCAACAGATCCTGGTATTACATGGGTATCGGATGATGATACCGTTGCTACTGTGAGTGATGACGGAAGAGTAGAAGCTATTTCTGCCGGAGAGACTGTTATCAGTGCGCTTGCCCATAACGATGTAAAAGGGGAGTGTAGGGTAAGGGTTCTTCCAAACTCAAGTGAGGTTGAGCTTATCATCTTATCCGTTTCCTCTATGGAATTGACTACGGGAAAAAAAGGAGAAGTAGCATTTCAGATTTATCCGGAGGAAGCTGTTAGTTCGAATGTTATTTGGAGTAGTTCGGATGAAAAGGTTGCTGTTGTCCGCGAAGGAGATGACAAAGCTATAATTGAAGCTATTAGTAGCGGAAGTGCAACAATCACTGTGCAAGCAGAGAATGGAGTAAAAGCGGCCTGTGAAGTGACTGTAAAAGATCTGGAAGTGACCGTATCATTTAATGCTTGTGGTGGATTTGTTGACAGAGAAAGCATGAAAGTCATATATGGTTCTCCATATGGAAAATTGCCAACGGCTACGAAGGGCGGAATCGTTTTTGAGGGGTGGTATACTGCTGAAATCGGCGGTGAACGGATATTTGACAATAGTATTGTTTCTATTGATACGGATCATATATTATACGCCCATTGGGGGAATAAGGAAAACAGGGTGATTGGAGTTTCTCTGGAACGGAACAACCTTGTTATGAGAGTTGGTCAGGAAGAGGAACTGAGAGTGTCGATAGAACCTGAAGAAGCTACTGGTTATGATCTTCTTTGGACATCAAATGATGACAGAATAGCATCTGTTGTCGATGGAAAAGTTACAGCCAAGAATTTGGGGACCACGTTTATAACTGTTTCTACGGAAGATGGGGCATACTCGGATAAGTGTCAGGTGACAGTTGTTGGAGGGTGCCTGCTTGTCTTTGTGTCTGATGGAATAGAATATAAAAAACTTTTTGTAGATGAGGGTACGGTGGCGGATAAGATAGAACCTCCCGTCGGCAAAGGGACATTTGTCGGCTGGTATTCCGAGGGAGTATTATGGGATCCGACGGTTCCTGTCTATTCGGATATGCTTCTTACTGCCAGATTTGTTCAAGAAGGGATTACGGAAGGCGAACGGGGAGAGAACCCTCTGGATTCCCAATCCGGCGTATATGACAAGACAGATCATCTTACCTTGGTTAAAGGCCAGAAGTTCGTATTACCTGACAGCGGATGGGAGTGCAGTGCGAAGAGTTACATTTCTTTGAATAAGAAAGGTGAAGCTAAGGCGAAGAAAGCTACCGAATCGCCGATAGCATTAGTGCGGAAAGTTAACGGAAATGTTAAACAACAGATATGGGTAACAATATTGCAACCGAGCATTTCGAAGAGTATGACGATCCAAGTAGGGGCGATAGAAAAGGTTTCTCTTACCGGGGGCGGAAATCTCAAGTGCTTTTGGACCAGTACGAACCCCGATGTGGCTACTGTTGACTCGGACGGGACCATACATGGTCTTAGCAAGGGGAACGTGACTATTACAGCCTATATCAACGGCGTGGCACATAACTGTAAAGTTAAGGTGGCGGATGTCGATGCTTCCAAGCGTAATTTCACACAGAACTCGACGATCAGTCTGATGCCGATGCAGAGCACGACGATAAAGGTGAATGGTTTTAAGGCGGCAAATGCTGTTTGGTCTTCAGATCTGGAAGCGGTGCCGGCATCAAGGCTTGCAAAAGGAGTTGCTTATGAGAATGCCGTCGTTCGTATTACAAAGAAGGGCAAGATTACGGCCATAGGAGCGGGAACGACCACACTCAAGGCGACAGGCGGCGGTGTAAATCTTAGCTTTACAATCGAAGTGAGCGCCCCGGTAACACGGATTGTGCATCTGAATGTGAATAAGAATAAGACACTTAAGATTTATGGGACAAAAGGATCGCTCAATTGGAAGTCCTCAGGGACATCTACCCTGCTGATTAACGGGAATAAGATCACAGGGTTGAAAGCCGGGGTCACAACCCTTACGACTACATACGAAAATCTGGAGTATAAGGTGATCGTTTATGTAGAGGATCCGTTGGTGATTTCGAGTGGCATCCATGGAAGCTATTCGAAGTATACGCTTGATCTCAAAGTCGGACAGACTGTGGTACTTAAGGAGAAGCAGACCTATCAATCGGTGCTTTATAAGAGCAATAAAAATCACATTGCTTTTGTGGATGAGGCCGGCGTGCTTACGGCAAGAAGCAAAGGCAAAGCAGTGATCACGGCTAAGGTGAATGGGGTGAAGACTACGATTACGGTTAATGTGTCTGATTGAGGGTTGCTTGAAAGAAGGGGAGGTTTGGAGGCGTACAATGAAAGAAAAGCATAAAAAGGGAGATGCAACTGTTTACCGAGGTGAAAGCCGAAAATATGATGGTGATGAAAATGGAGGGATTATTCCTTCGGGTTATAGAGAGATTGGAAACGGGGACTCGGTTATATTGCTTAAGGACCATATTGCTAAGCTTTATGGTCGCTATAAGGAGCTGTCCTTCTTCTCGGCTGTAAAAGAATCTCCTCGATTATCAGAAAAAAAGCGTGCGGAAATAGAGATAAAGCGTCTAGGGATAATGCAGCATTATGGAATGGGAACACCGTTGTTAGATCTTTCAAAAGATAAAAGGGTTGCGCAGTATTTTGCATGCTGTGATGATTTTACAGAGGATGGATATGTATACTCGTTTTCAGAGAGCGGTATGTCAGGACTGGATACGAAAACGGTTCAGAGCCGAATGGAAATAATTTGGCGTGCAAATAAACCGAAAAAAGATCTGAAGAATACCGCAACTAACAGAGGTTTCTGTTTTGATTATGTGAATCTATTCAAAACAAAATCGGATAATATCAGATACGAAAGACAGAATGGATATTTTTATCTCCATAAATATGAATACGTTGGGGATACGATTAAACCTGTTTTTCTGAAATATGGAGAATCAGAACGTATACCAAGTGATAAGAAAATTTTCCGTTTGATGCAGTTGGCCATAGAAGACGGGATAACAAAGGAATACCTTTTTCCGGATTCTGAAGAGAACATAAAGCTGATCAAAATGTATTGCGATGGAAATATCAATCGAGGTGATCAAAAAAGTGTTTTTGAAAGTGTGAAAAAAAAGAGAAGAGCATCTCAAGAGGCAATCGAATGTTGGAGGGTGATTGAAAAACTATTGACAGAAGATGTGAATGGTTATGTTTTTTTACAGACAGATTTGAGAAAATTCATTGAAAGTATGAAAAAAGAGGATTATCTAAAATCTGGTGAAAAGATAAAAAAAGAATTACGAAAACTGCGGAGATAGTTTTTTGGGGGATTGGTTCAAGGAGGTTATAGTTTATGAAAATGAGTTTGAAATTCAAGAGATTTTTTTCCAATCTACTTATAGTTTCCATGCTTGGATCATCGTTGGAATTGCACGTGTTCGCAGCTGGAGAGGCGGAAGATCCAGTTCTGCAAGGTGAAAAAGAGGCGGACTATAATGTGTTATACGAAGTGACAGAAACTGAGGAAGGTGAAGCTGCGGAGGAAGGACTGATAGCTAAAGATACCTATGAAGAAGAGCCTGCTTTGCGTGAAATAGAGAAGGAAGAAGAGCAGGAAGCAGAGCCGGAAAGGCAGCAGGAAGAACAGCGGGACGAAGAGCCAGAAGCACAGATTGAACCGCTTTATGAAGAAGAGCTTCCGGCTGATCCTCAGGAGGATGAACGGGATGAGATGAGCGAAGAAGCGGATCCTGATCAGGGGGAAGAAGAACCGGAGGTATTGCTGGCAGGGTATGCGCCTGGAGAAACCGTTGCATCGGGCTGGTGTGGCTTTAATTTGAGATGGAAGATCATTGCAGGAGAAAACGAGAAAAGAACGCTTATCATATCCGGAACTGGCGAAATGACGGATAATGCCTATAGCGAATGGAAGAGTTATTCGGTAAGTGAAGCACAGATTGATCCGGGGGTGGAAACGATTGGGGAGTCTGCGTTTAAAAAGTGCAGTCAGCTAAAGAGTGTAACGATCCCAGATAGTGTGACAGACATAGGGATAGAGGCGTTTTCTGGTTGCAGCAGTCTGGAAAGTGTAACAATCCCGGATGGGGTAACGAACATAAGGAATTCAGTATTCAGGGACTGCAGTAGTCTTAAAAGTATAGCGATCCCGGATGGAGTAACGAGCATAGGGGAGTATGTGTTTTATGAGTGCAGCAGTCTGGAAGGTGTAACGATCCCTGAGGGAGTGACGGGCATAGGAAGGAATGCGTTTTATGGGTGCAGCAGTCTAGAAGATTTAACGATCCCGGAGGGCATGACGGACATAGGGTATGAAGCGTTTTACGGTTGCAGCAGTCTGAAAAGTGTAATGATCCCGGAGGGCGTAACGAGCATAGGATGGCATGCGTTTGATAATTGTAGTAACTTGGAATACGTAGTGTTACCAAGGAGCTGGCAGGAAATCGATTATTATTCACGATTTAACAACTGCAGTAAACTGCTTACGGCTGGCCCTGCAGGAGGAGAATATAACATAGAGTTTGGCTGGGATGAAAACATACCGGCGTATGCATTTTATAATTGCAGCAGCCTTGGCACCGTGCGATTCCAGAGGGAGTGACGGACATAGGTGAAGACGCATTTTATAATTGCAGCAGCCTTGGCACCGTGACGATTCCGAAGAGCGTGAAGAGCATAGAGAATTCGTCATTTTCCGGTTGCAGCAGTTTGGAAAGTGTAACGATTTCTGAAGGAGTGACGAGTATAGGTGGCTATGCGTTTTCTCGCTGCAGCAGTTTAAAAAACTTGATGATCCCGAAGGGAGTGACCAACATAGAATTCTTTGCATTTTCGGGTTGCAGCAGTTTGGAAAGTGTAACGATTCTTGAAGGAGTGACGAGTATAGGGTACCATGTATTTAAAGATTGCAGCAGTCTGGAACACATAGTATTACCGAAAAGCTGGCAGAAAATTGATAGCTATGCAAGATTTGACGGTTGTAGTAAGCTGCTTACGGCCGGTCCTATTGGAGGAGAATATAACATAGAGTTTGGCTGGAATGAAAGTATTCCGGAGTATGCGTTCAATGAATGCAGCAATCTTGAAAGCGTGACGATTCCAGAGGGAGTGACGAGCATTGGGGAAACTGCTTTTAAAAATTGCAGCAATCTGGAACACATAGTAATACCGAAGAGTTGGCAGGATATGACATATGATAACAATATCCATACAAGATTTGCCAGCAGCAGTAAGTTGCTTACGGCCGGGCCTATAGGGGGCGGATATAACATTGAATTTGGTTGGGATGAGAACATACCGGCGTATGCATTTTATAAGTGTAGCTGCCTGAAAAGTGTGGTAATTCCTGAAGGAGTGACAGACGTAGGAGAATTTACTTTTAAGAATTGCAGCCTGGAACACGTAGTATTACCGAAGAGCTGGAAGGGAAATATTTATGAACGATTTGGCGGTTTCAGTAAACTGCTTACAGCCGGACCTATAGGGGGCGGATATGATATAGAGTTTGGCTGGGATGAAAACATACCGGCATATGCGTTTAATAGGTGTAGCAGGCTGAAAAATGTGACAATCCCAGAAGGAGTAACAAGCATAGGGAATTCAGCATTTAATGGATGTAGTAGCCTTGTTACCGTGACGATTCCTGAGGGAGTGACGAGCATAGGGGAATCGGCATTTAGCGGCTGCAGCAGCCTTGGTACCGTGACGATTCCTGAGGGAGTGACGAGCATAGGGGGATCGGCATTTAGCGGCTGCAGCAGCCTTGCTACCGTGACGATTCCAGAGGGAGTGACAAGCATAGGGGATTCGACATTTAGTGGTTGCAGCAGTCTTGTTATTGTGGCGATTCCGAAGGGTGTGACGAGTATTGGTGGTTTCTCGTTTTATCGCTGTAGCAGCCTGGAAAGCGTGACGATACCTGAGGGAGTGACGAGTATAGGAAGGGCAGCGTTTAGCGGCTGCAGCAGTCTTGTTACCGTGACGATTCCGGAGAGAGTGACGAGTATAGGGAGCGAAGCGTTTTATAACTGCAGCAGTCTGGAACTTGTAGTATTACCGAATAGTTGGCAGGAAATCACAGATGATGATAATGATGATGAAATCTATTCTCGATTTGTCGGTTGCAGTAAGCTGCTTACGGCCGGTCCTGCGGGAGGAGGTTATAACATAGAGATTGGCTGGGATGAAAATATCCCAGCGTATGCGTTCTATGGCTGCAGTAGTCTTGAAAGTGTGACAATCCCTGAGGGAGTGACGAATATAGGAAGCTACGCGTTTGAGGGCTGTAGTAGTCTGGAGAATGTGACGATCCCTGAGGGAGTGACGAATATAGGGAGCTATGCATTTGACGACTGTAGTAATCTTGAAAGTGTGACAATCCCTGAGGGAGTGACGAGTATCGGGGCATACGCTTTCCGTAACTGTGCATCTCTCGAAAAGGTCATTATTCCTAAAACAGCCAGAACTATAGGATATTCTTGGGGATATAATTATAGTATATTTTCGGGATGTGAAAAACTTGAGACCGCAGGACCTGTGGGTGGCGGGTATAATATAGAATATGCTTGGGATGAGATTATACCCGAGAGGGCTTTCCTTGAAGCTGACCATCTAAAGAGTGTAGTGATCAGAGAGAGTATCAGTAAAATAGAGGCTGCAGCGTTTAGCGGCTGCAGCAGCCTGGGCAAAGTCACCATCCCAGAAAGTGTGACAAGTATAGGGGATTCGGCGTTTTCCAGTTGCAGCAGTCTGAGAAGTATCACCTTCCCGAAAGGATTGACGAGCATAGGGAGTCGTGCGTTTTATGGCTGCAGCAGCCTGAGTGGTATCGCCGTCCCAGTAAGTATAGGGGATTCGGTGTTTAGCGGATGTATCAGTCTGAAAAGTCTCACCATCCTGGAGGGAGTGAAGACGATAGGGTATTCAGCGTTTAGCGGCTGCAGCAGTCTGAGCACAGTCACTTTTCCTGAAAGTGTGACAAACATTGGAAATTCAGCATTTTACGGTTGTAGCAATCTGCGCAAGGTCACTATTTCGGAAGGGGTGACGAGCATAGGAGATTCGGCGTTTAGCGGCTGCAATGAGCTGAAAGAACTGCAGATCCCGTATAGTGTAAAAAGTATTGGTGAAAATGCCTTTAAGAATTGTGGCATAGAGGGAGAGCTTACGATCGCGGCAAGTTCTGTCGGCGAAGACGCGTTTTACGGCTGTACAGGTATTACAAAGGTTACGATCCTGGCCGGACTTACTTCTCTGAAAAAAGAGCTGTTCTGCGGCTGCACAGCTTTGGAGAGTATTGTATTGCCCTATAGTATCAAGACGATCGAGGATTATGCTTTTGACCAGTGTAATGCCCTCCGGCATGTCTATTATGACTATCGGGAAAGTTCTTGGAATGAAATAAGCATCGGGGTGTATAATTCCGCGATAAAGGAGGCGGAAAAGCACTTCGGTACGAATTTCGGCGCGGGAAAGATCGATAAGATTCAATGGCTTTTAGATGGAGAAGGGACGCTGCATTTCGAGGGGGAGGGGAGCGTTGGTTACTGGAACGGCAATCCTTGGGATGTCTGGAAGGCAGATATCGTAAAGCTTGATATTTCCTTCGGGATCACCCAGATCAATAATAATGCATTTTCCAATTGCGGAAACCTCCAATATCTTCGTATACCGGCTAGCGTTAAATCAATTAACAACAATTCGTTTTCCGGCTGTGATTCCATACAGCGGGTCGAATACTCTGGCACCAAAGAGCAATGGGAGACGCTGGTTCAGTATGTGAATGAGTTAAAGAATGTTACGGTGAATTATATCCCGCTTGTCATTTTTGATGCCAACGGAGGGAAGGCAGCAGTTACAAGCAAAGCATTTACAAAAGGAAATACCTATGGTGAGCTGCCGGTACCGGATGAGCGGCTCGGTTATTCCTTCCTGGGCTGGTTTACGGAAAAGGAGGGCGGAGATCAGGTCACGGCTGACACAAGAGTAACGGAGGAGGAAACGCACACACTCTACGCGCACTGGAAAGCGGAAGATATCCGGCTTTTGTTTAATGCAAATGCAGGAGAGACCGATACCGCTGTAAAGACTGTTCAGTATGGTGAGAAGATCGGTGAACTGCCGCAGGCGCGCAGGGAAGGTTTCACCTTCGATGGCTGGTTTACGGAGAAGGAATACGGGAGACAGATCACCGAGGATACCGTTGTCGATTTCCTTGAGGATACCACTTTATACGCACACTGGATTATCGTACCTGTGGAGAGTGTGATCCTTTCTTCTGAAAGCATCACATTGGAAGAAGGTGTACAGTGGGCTATCACGGCAAAGGTTCTTCCTGAAAACTCTACCAGTTCGAATCTGGTATGGGCCAGTACGGATGAGACGGTGGCTGAGGTGGTCGGGACCGGGTGTGGTGCCCTGATCACGGCCAAAAGGATCGGAGAATGCGTGATAAGCGCAACAGCAAAAAACGGGGTCAGCGCAAAATGCTCTGTTAGTGTATGTGAAGCGGGAGAAAAGATCGTAAAGATCGAACTGTCGTCTTCTACCCTCCGTATTAAAGAAGGGGAAACGGCAACGATCACGGCAAGGGTGACACCGGAAAGCGCATCGGATAAATTCCTGAACTGGACCAGCAGTGATCCCTTCGTTGCGGATGTTTCCTACGATGGCGGCAGCGCACTTGTGAGAGCTGTCGGAAAAGGAAGCGCAACGATCACTGCTATGGCACCCGGCGGCGTATCGGCCAATTGTATGGTAACGGTTACGGATTCGAATGCGGGAGCATTGGTAGAATCAATAACCCTATCTGATACAAAGTTCTCTATGAAGAAGGGAGACAAGAAGGATCTTATCGCTAGCATTTTGCCCGTGGAAGCAGCGGAAGCTGACCTGACATGGGTCAGCAACAATGAAAAAGTAGTAACTATAAGCGGTACTGGGAAAAAAGTAACCCTGACTGCGATGGGTGAAGGGAATGCAAAGGTGACTGTGAGCGCTAAAAATGGCGTGATGGCAAGCTGCGATGTCACAATACGAGGGAATTCTCCGATGAATCCCACAGAGCCTATTGACGAAAAAACAACGGAACTCCATCTTGTGAAAGGACAGAAATTCACTCTTTCAGAAACTGGCTGGATCAGTGGTGATAAGCAAGCGTTGTCAATAAGTAAAAAAAATGTTTTGACTGCAAAAAAAGTGACAACTTCCCCGATTAAGCTTAAAAAGGGTAGTCGAATTATCGATGTCTATATCACTAAGCCGTCTATGGTGTCGAAGACTATCACGCTGCAGGCTGGAAGCAGTCAGAAAATAAGCTTTAACTATGACAAGGAACATCTAAAGGTTCAGTGGTATAGTAATGCTCCCGATATAGCTACGGTTTCTGATGAAGGTAAGGTGAAAGCTGTAGCGAAGGGCACCGCTACGATTACCGCATATGTAAACGGATCCGCTTATACTTGTAAGGTTAAGGTGAATGAAGACATCCCGGCGGTAGACAGGACGCTTCATATGACGCTTAATGGAAATAAGACAATAAGCGTTAAGGGGGTTAAGAAGGTTACCTGGGTATCTGATGATATAGGTATCGTGAGTGTGACAAAGAAGAATAAGATTACTGCCAATGCTATAGGCGAAACAGTGTTGAGAACCAGGTATGAGGGTAAGGAGTATAGAATTCATGTTTTTGTTGAAAATCCGACTATAAGGACAAAGGGGATTCAGAGCACAGGCAAGAATAAATATCTGCTTAATCTCAAGTCGGGTGGAAGTACTACGATAGAGTTTGCGTCAATCGCCCAATCTGTGATCTTTAAGAGCAGCAAGGGTGAAATTGCTTATGTGGATGCTGACGGAGTTGTTCATGCGAACAAACCTGGTAAAGCGAAACTGACGACAAAGATTAATGGTAAAACTGTTACGATTAACGTGATTGTTTCAAATTGAGGACGAAAAAAGAAATTGGTTTCGACTATGAGAAGGCGTCTTTTTGAGATAATTGAGGTGGCTCGGGATAATGATAAGCTCAGTGCAGCTTATGACTTGCTGATGATGTGTGCCATAGTCATAAGTGTCATCCCGCTTGCGTTCAAGGAGGCGCCTGAGTTCTTTGTCTATACGGATATCGTTACGGTCATTCTGTTTATTATCGATTATTTTTTTCGGTGGTTTACAGCTGATCATAAGATTGGCAGGAAAGGATTATCATTTATTATATATCCGTTCACACCGTTGGCTATCATTGATCTTGTATCAATTTTACCGGCGCTTACGATTCTGAGTAGTGGATTCAAGCTTTTAAGGCTTTTCAGAGTGATCAGGACTATTCGAGTGTTCAGGGTGTTTAAGGCATTCAGGTATTCCAAGAGCATAGTTATCATAATCAAGGTTATGAAGAAGGCCAAGGATGCGCTGTTGGCGGTATGCACCCTGGCAATGGGATATATCCTTGTATCGGCATTGATCATCTTTAATGTGGAAGGAGATTCCTTTAACACCTTCTTTGATGCGATATACTGGGCTACAGTGTCTTTGACGACCGTTGGTTATGGTGATATCTATCCTGTTACAACAGCAGGTCGGATTATTACCATGATATCTTCGATGTTCGGCATTGCGATAGTTGCGTTGCCAGCAGGCATCATAACGGCCGGGTATATGGATGCACTCAATGAGGAAAAGAAAAGCGGTGATGCGTAAATGCTCGCGCGAGTTGTACAAGTTGTGCATCTCGCGCAATTTTTGGATTCGCTATTGCAATCGATATCTGCATTTTGCGCCGAGTGGCGGCCACTGATGCGGTGTAAAGATTGTTTCAATAATGATTCGTCCGTTCGTATATCACACAGAAGAGAGACAATTATTGATGAGTTTGGCAAGTTTTTATTGATGGGTTTGGCGAGCTTTTATTGATGGGTTTGGCTGGTTTTTGATGATGGGTTTGGCGTGTGAGCGTTCACGGAAAATGGCAAATACTGATGAAATGGAGGGTGCGGATCCCTGTGTGAATCATCTCATAAAAGTGATATAATTGAGGGGCATCGGTAATAGAGACATGCGGGGGTGATAAGCCCGTTGCGCTGAGCAGGGAAAGGAAGAAAAATGGAAAATGAAACAGTGATCGAGGACTGGTCTCCGGTATCGGACATACAGGCGATTGTGGAAAAAACGGAGAAAAACTATTATTTCTATTTCTGGATCAATCCGGGCGGGGAAGGATCGGAGATCCGTTCCTGCTGGATCTGCAACCGGGTAAAGGCGCCCGAGACTGTGGAAGAAGCATTGGCGGTGGAGGGGGAAGCACCCTGCATGCCGGCGGAGTATGTTGACCATGATCCGGATGGGATCGAACTGGACGAGGAGTCTCTATCCATACAATGGTTTGAAGAGGGCAATGCCGCAGCGCTGTTATCCGGGGACAGGATCCTGGCTGTCATCCCGAATTTCAGCGGATATAAAGGCTTTCACGGATATTCGATCTATGCCAAAGGAACCGGGGACTTTGCCTGGGAATTAAAACAGGCATATCCGAGATTTGAGGAAGAAATCAAGAACAGCAGAAGATTCTGGGAGTTCTTCGACCAAGAAGATTTCTGGGGGCAGGTTCAGGATTTTCATTTGAAAACGCTGAATGAATTCTTCGGAAAAGAAGAGAAGTATTACGCGATCGATGGCGGAGAGTTCCCGCCGAAAGCCCTGGTTCAGGGAAGGAAAGGGAATTTGCTGTACGCGTTCACCCTGGGAGTGAGCATGATCCCCATGCCCAATGTGGACATGACCTATGAAGATTACAATGATTATCGCAGAATGGAACTGGGATTTGCCTGCAATGAACGTCATGAGCCGCTCTTAAAGCCGTTCGCCTCAACGATGTCCTGGCTTGCGGCATATCCGTGGAAGGATCTGACGTTTTTCGGTCACGGACATACCATCCCGTTCCGGAACATAAAGGGGATCGATTATATCCTGTTTCTGAACGACAGATTGCTTGGTGGCATTGAATCTCCCGCGTATAAAGAGTTCATGGGAGAAACGATCAATCTGCTCTGGCTTGTCCCCATCACGCAGAAAGATCAGGAATTCATCGTCGAAAACGGGATCGATGAATATCTGAAGGATAAGGATGTTTCGAAGATGCATATCCTGGAATGAAGAACGAAAGCAGGATGAAGCATGAAACTTGTATTTGCCTCGGATTCCTTTAAGGGGAGCCTGAGCAGCAGGAGAATAACGGAATTGCTGACCGCGGCGACTGCCGCGGTTTTTGATAAGTATTAGTCGAAAAAATACTAGGAGTTTTGGCTTGTTTTGGAAGGTGGCAGCCTCAAGCGTGTTATATTCCTCGGCAAGGATACGCTAATTTGGGGAACATCGAGGATTATAACGTTGAATCCGGCAATTAATTGTGCTATAATCCTCGACAAGGTGGTGATTTGTACGGCAACATTTCTAAGTATCTCCTTTCGCATTTGTGCAACGGCTGTTGCACAAATTACTGATCCAGCTCTTTTTCTATTTCCTCTATGGTCGGCAGACTGCTCTTTAAGTCTTCAGGGAGGTTCTTAACAAGCTGATTCTCCCAGTCTGCAACACCTATCGGATTGTTGTATCCAGCAAGGGAATACTCCACAACCGTCTTGTTT
>JAILHF010000048.1 GCA_024696005.1 Lachnospiraceae bacterium
TCGCCGAATCGTCTCGCAAAATCGCCTGTTCCTGCGTGCAAGCACGCGTCACATCCGCTTTTGCGATCCGCCCTGCTCAATTGCAGCGTAGAAAATCTTCGGGGTTGGATAGCTGTTTATTTATCAAGGTTCTGTGCCGCTTTTTAAGATCCTCTCTCTCGAGCGGCTTGTACAGATTAACACTTTCTTAATAACATGTCAACACCTTTTTTAAAAAATTTTCGCATTTTTGAAAATTTTTTTTAAGCTGCCGGAAAGCGCATCTGGCATAAAAGAACCCCAGCGGATTTCCGTTGAGGTTCTTTCGCGGAGAAGGAGGGATTTGAACCCTCGCGCCGCTATTAACGACCTACTCCCTTTCCAGGGGAGCCCCTTCGGCCAGCTTGGGTACTTCTCCGAATGAATAACGAACTTTTATTTTTTTGAGAGGAACAAACGGAGAGGGTGGGATTCGAACCCACGCGCCCGTTAAGGCAAACGGTTTTCAAGACCGCCTCGTTATGACCGCTTCGATACCTCTCCAGCATCGCTTCAAATTGCCGCGTCTGATATGTTATCAAATCCTCCCGTTCATGTCAATCATTTTTGCAAAGTTTTTCCAAAATCCATTCCGCATATCCCAGATCCTCCGGCGTGGTGATCTTGATATTGTCATAAGCCCCCATGACCAGATGGACCCGCGCATCCGTGCAGAGTTCCACGATCATGGCGTCATCCGTGATCTCCACCCCTCGCGCCAAAAGCTCCGCCTCTTGCTTTTCCAGCCTGAGATATGCCTCGCGTATCAATGCCGCTTCAAAGACCTGCGGCGTCTGCATCTGCCAGACGGCAGTCCGCTTCGGAGTATCCAGCACAAAATGTTCCTCATCCGCGATCTTCACCGTATCCTTGGCGGGAACCGCAACCACACTGGCCCGGTATTCCTTCACATCCGCAAGCGCCCGTTCAAGCACCTCCGTGCGGATCAGCGCTCTCGCCCCGTCATGGATAAAGATGTAGTCCGCATCCGTGCTCACTGCCTTCACGCCGTTCATCACGGAATGATAGCGTTCCTTCCCGCCGGCCACGATGTGCTTCACTTTCCCGAAGCCGTATCGTTCCACGATCTCTTCGCGGCATTTCTCCTCGTCACCGGGCGTGACCACCAGAACGATCTCGTCGATGAAGCTTTCTTCAAACGTCCGCAGCGCGTGACAGATCAGCGGGACTCCGCGCAGGGGCAGATACTGCTTCGGCGTCGAAGTGCCCATGCGTTTTCCGCTGCCACCCGCCAGGACGACCGCTGCCGTCTTCACAGGCGCTCCCCCAGTTTCAGGGCCGGCATCGCATTCAGCGACAGATCGTGACGCACGCCGTTTTTGAATTCATAATACGCGGCAGATCCGATCATGGCAGCGTTATCGGTACAAAGGACCGGTGACGGGCAGAACAGTTCCACCCCGCGTGCGGAACAGGCTTCCTCGAAAGCCGCGCGCAGATGCCGGTTTGCCGCAACACCGCCGGCCAGTGCGAAGCGCTTTTCGCCCCCCGCCTCCAGTGCCAGCATCGAATGCTCCACAAGCACGTCCACCACCGCCTTCTGGAAGGAGGCAGCCACGTCCGCGGTCCGGATCTCCTCCCCGCTCATGCGGCAGCTGTTCAGATAATTGAGCACGGCCGATTTCAGACCGCTGAAAGAAAAATCGTAGATCGAACCGTCGACCTTCGCGCGCGGAAAGTCGATCGCAGAGGAATCCCCCTCATCGGAAAGCGCATCGATCTTCGGCCCGCCGGGATAACCCAGCCCGATGGCCCTGGCCACTTTGTCAAAAGCCTCTCCCGCGGAATCGTCGCGGCTGCGGCCCAGGATCTCGTATGTTCCGTAATCCTTTACGCGTGCCAGCGTGGTATGCCCGCCGGATACGATCAGGCACGGAAAAGGCGGCTCCAGACCGGGATGCTGCAGGAAATTGGCACAGATATGTCCTTCGATATGATGCACGCCGATCAGCGGCTTGCCGGCGGCAAACGCAAGGCCTTTTGCAAAGGATACGCCCACCAGCAGCGCTCCTACCAGCCCCGGCCCATAGGTCACGGCCACGGCATCCACGTCGGCAAGCGTCAGTCCTGCGTCGGAAAGCGCTTTCCGCACAACCCGGTTGATCCGCTCCGTATGCTTCCTGGATGCGATCTCGGGGACCACTCCGCCGTACAGGGTATGGATATCGATCTGCGACGAGATCACATTGGAAAGCAGACGTCTTCCGTCTTCCACAACGGCCGCCGCCGTCTCATCGCAGGATGATTCGATTGCAAGTATCTTTACTTCCGCCATCTCAGTTCATCAGCAGGGAGCCTTCCCCCTGCCCGTCCTCTTCTTTCTTGAAGCCGAAGATCTTCCAGTGCCCCTCATCGTCTTTGCGCATGATATAAACATAGCGCACGACGGGATAATAGATCGTCCCGTTCACCATCTGTTTGAGGGTGAAGGTATCGTAAAGGCGCGCGCATTCATAGCCTTCATGCTCATAGTATTCCACATCCATGGAAGGCGTCACGTCTATCTGATAGATCGTTGTTCCGTAATCTCCCTGGCTCTTCAGATTCGCGATGTCCATCTTGAGCTGGCTGAAGAATTCCGCGTCGTTCTGGTTCGCGACCAGCTCCCGGTCCATCAGCCTGCGGCTGATCTCACCCAGGGACATGAGCTCTTCTTCGCTGTATTCCTCATTGTAAAAGCAGGCCGTGATCTGGTTATAATACTTCAGCAGCTGCACGGGCGTCGCCGGATATTCCTTGTAGTCCGCCTCCGCGATCAGCTTCTGCACCGCTGTCATCTCACGCACCTGTTCATTTCCTTCGTTCTCACTGGAGGTCTCACGTGCATTACGGCTCGACAAATAGAGGTAGAAGCCTACCAGGCCGCCTACCAGAAGAACCATGATCACGATCGTCTTCAGATTATTCTTCATTCTTCGTCAAACTTAAGCTCCGCCGTCATGCCGTCTTTTCCGGCCGTTGCCGCCGGAAAGATCTCACGCACCCCGTCCATATACTGCTCCGGCCGCAAAAGCGCCGGGCTGTAATGTGTCAGCCATAATTCCTTCACGCCTGCCTCGGCCGCAAGACCGGCAGCTTCGTAAAACATCATGTGCTTGTGTTCCTTTGCCTTCGGCAGCTTGTCCTCTTCCCCGTACATCCCTTCGCAGATGAAAAGGTCGGAACCCGCCGCATTGCGGACGATGCTCTCCGTCGGGCGGCTGTCGGTACAATACGTCAGCTTCAGCCCCCGTCTCGCCGGTCCCATCACCATCTCCGGCGTAAAATGCAGTCCGTCTTCCTCTATGGTCTGCCCGTGCTGCAGGCGGTTCCAGTATTTCAACGGGATCCCGCGCTCCTTTGCAGCCGCAGCGTCAAAGCGCCCCTTTCGTTCGATCACGATGCTGTATCCATAGCAGGTCACATTATGATTCACGCGGAACGCCCGGATATATCCCTCTTCCAGAGGAATGTCCTCTTCCGCTTCCGAAAGCTCATGAAACGCGATCGGAAAGGGCAGCCCCGGAGCGATCACACGCAGGGAATTCACCACACGCTCAAGGCCTTTCGGCCCTATCATCAGAAGCGGCTCCGTCCGCTCGGCGTTCCCCATGTTCAACAGCATGCCGGGCAGGCCGCTGATATGATCCGCGTGATAATGCGTAAAGCACATGATCCCGACGGGATTAGGACTAAAGCCCGCCTGACGCATCGCGATCTGCGTGCCCTCGCCACAGTCGACCAATATGCTCAGCCCGTTGTATCTGGCCAGCATGGATGTCAGATATCGCCGGGGAAGCGGCATCATCCCGCTCGTTCCCAGCAGACAAACGTCAAGCATCTTTTCCCTCTCTCAACCAATAGATCAACGCGTCCTCTTTCGGATCGCGGTAAAAATCTTTTCTTCTTCCTTCACACACAAAACCGAGGCTCTCATACAACGCGATAGCCGGAGTGTTTCCCGCCCGCACTTCCAGCGTAAACTCCGATATCCCGCATCCCCGTCCGGCTTCCAGCAGGCTTTTCAGGAGCCTTCCGGCAATCCCTCTGCGTCTGGCGTCCGCCGCCACCGACACGTTGGTCAGTTCCGCCTCGGGCGGGCACAGCACCAGCCCCGCCAATCCCAGAAGCTTTTCACCGTCAAACGCAGCATGAAACAGGTAACGTTCTTCCTTCTTCAGAGCATCCGCAAAATCTTCCCGTCCCCAGGGATGCGAAAAATGGGAAGCTTCCAAAGCTGCCGCCGCATCCAGCTCATCCTCTCCAAGCCTGCGGAAAGAGAGCGTCATGCCTGTTCTCCCTTCAGCCTTTCTTCGCGTTCCCGCTCCGCCTGGCTGCGGCGGAGATATTCGGGCGCAAAATCCTCGGCTTTGATGATCGCTCCCCTGCCAAGCTCCCCGGCGCGCATGCAAACGGCTGCCGCGCTCTGGTAACGCCTGTGCGGCCGGGCAATGTGCAGCTTATTCCCGAATCGCTCCTCGAGCGCTCCTCGATACGCATCGCTTCCGTCACCCAGAAACAGGCATTCCTCCGGGTATGCTTCCAGACGTTCCAGCTGTTCCCCGAGCGGCAGGGCTTCCCCGGGCACGAGCGTCTGCAGGCTACCTTCTTCGGAGAAGCGGTAGATCCCGCTGTACACCTGGCTGCGCCTCGCATCCAGCAGCGGACAGATCACGCCCTTCCATTCATCCGCACAGTAACACAGCGCTTCCAACGTAGGCACCGGCAGGATCCCTATCCCCAAGGCTTCCGCCATCCCTTTCGCTGCAGCAGCTCCGATGCGGAGCCCCGTAAAAGAACCCGGTCCCGATGCCACCGCGATGGCATCCGCCTCTGCGGGCGCAAAATCCACACGTCCGCAAAGCTCCGAGAGCATGGGCAGAAGCGTCTGTGAATGTGTTGTTTTATGATCGATCCGGTATTCTCCGAGGATGCGTCCGTCCGCGAAGATCGCGACGGCGGCGACATTTCCGGAGGAATCCAGTGCTATCAGCTTCATCGTTCTATCCTTATCACGCGATGGTCAAAATCCCTGTCATCGTCCCGTTCAATATTGATGCGGATGCAGTCCGGCGGCAGGAGCTCTTCGATCAGGCCCGCCCATTCGATCAGGCACAGCCCGTCACCGTACAGATATTCGTCAAGCCCCACTTCCCGCATCTCCTCCGGATCCTCGATCCGGTAAACGTCAAAATGGTAAAGGGGAAGCCTTCCGCCTTCATAAACCTGCAGGAGCGTAAATGTAGGGGAATTCACATATCCGCTGATCCCCAGGCCTTTGGCCACACCCTGGGCTAAGACCGTTTTCCCGGCCCCGAGATCGCCGCACAGCGCATAGACCTCACCGGCCTTTGCCTCACGTCCGATCCTTTCCCCTATGGCAGCGGTCTCATCCGCGCTTCTGCTCTCAAGCCTTTCCGTGCTCAATACTTTATCTTAACCCGTTTTGCTTCCATGTGAGAGGCAAGAACCGAGATCAGCGTCTCCGCTCCGCCCGTGATCTGTTCCCGCGGGAAAACACACGCATTGTTCTTTCCCGTATAAAGGATGATGCTCTTTTTGGTGGAGACTGCTTTCGTGCAGCCATCCCAGCCTACAAAGCTCCTGTCCTCGCCCTGCGCGACCTCGATCCCGTCCGCCGAAAAACGATAACGCAGCGGTTTCTTGAACACGGGATTCGTCAGCATCGTCAGCTTTGCCCTTCTGGCCAGTTCCACCGGCAGGTAGAAAAGGATCACCAGTCCCATGATCAGGTACAGAACATGGCGGTGCGACAAAAAGAGCAGGATCCCAGCCACGCCGAAGCAGCTGCCCAGGATCCCCGCCGCAGAGCTGTAGCTGTGCCGCAGGAGATAATCGTATAATGCGCGGAAATTCATGAGGATCTCGAGTTCGAGCTCTGTTTCCGCCGGCTCCTTTTCCTCTTCGGTTCCGTTTTCCTCCGGCTCCGTTTCCGCGCCGGCCCCCGCCTCCGAGGGCTCCTTTTCCTCTTCCATCGTCTCTTCCATAAATGTCTCCGTCCCGGCTTTTTTGTACACAAAAAAAACTGCCGGGCAAAATCCCGACAGTTATCATAACAGAAAGCACATCAAAAAGCAAATTATTCAGCCGACCTCTCTGGCGGTTGCTTCGGGAACGCGTTCCGAAGCGCTCTTGAAGATGGGGCTGAGACGCTTGTATACCGCAAGACAGATCACGGAATCTGCCGCGCCCTTGATCAGATTCAGCGGTGCCACGCAGGCGATCACAAAGCTTACGATCCCGTTTCCGGCAAGAGAATTGACCTCCGCTCCCATGCCGAGGATCACGTCCAGGGGCATCCCGTAGAGGGCCGCAAACGCCGGCAGCAGATAGATCGCGTTAAAGGCCGTGCCGAAAACCGTCATGATGAGCGTTCCGCAGATGAGGGACACTACAGCCGTCTTTTTGCTCTTCTTCATGGAATAGATCATGCTCGCGGGCAGGACCAGGCTGCAGCCCACCGCGAAGTTGGCGAATTCACCCACAAATGCAGTGCTCGTGTTCTTCAGGACCAGTTTGATCACCACCTTCAGAAACTCCATCACCACAGCTGCTGCCGGGCCGTACGCAAAGCCGCCGACCAGGACCGGGAGTTCCGAAAAGTCCAGCTTGTAAAAGGACGGTGCGAAAGGCATCGGGATCTCCAGCAGCATGATCACGCCCGAGAGTGCGGCAAACATCCCGCACATGACGATCTTTCTCGTTCCGAAGACCCGCCCCTTATCGCCGTTCTTTTTCCTGACCACCAGCTCAAAGACCACGGCCAGCAGAAAGATCGCCGCGATGATCGCCAGGATCCCGATCACGTAGGACGCGTTCTCCGAAACATTTTGCAACAACGTTTTCTCTGTTTCCATTTCTTTTTCCTCCTAAATGATGGCGGGCTGATCTGCCGTCGGCAGATTCCCGTCTACCCGTTCCCGGAACGGGGGTGCGGAAGGAATTCCATCGAAAAGCCCCGCGGAGAAACCCGCGGGGCGAAAAAACAGCCAGCCAAAAAAAGCCTGCTTCTTCTCTCATCCAGACTTTGCGGCAGAAACCGCTTCACTGTCGGTCCCGGAATCGCACCGGATCGGCCGCATTCCCGAAAGAATACGGTTCGCGGACTGTACCGCCGGTGGGGAATCGCACCCCGCCCCGAAGAATCCTTCTCAATTATCAGAAACGAGTATAAGATAACACAAGCCGCTTTGTTTTGCAAGCCCAAAAACTACAGGCTCATGGGATCCACAAACCAGATGCTCATGTCCACATCCCCCGAGATCCCGGGCACCCTCGCATTCGAGCGGTACTGCCAGCAGGCCACCTTGTAGGGGAAGTAAAAGGTATCGGAATAGAAGGCATACCAGAGCGGGTAACGGTTCATCTTTTCCTGCTCCAGATAATGGAAATACACCAGAAGCCCCGTATAGAGCATGGGCTTGTATCCGCCCTTTTCCACCTCGTTCAGAAAGGCGAGCGCCACCTTTGTGCGATCCGCCTTGCTCAGCTGGTCCTGCCTTGCATCGTCATAGCCGATATGCTCCATGTCCAGCACGATGGGAAGATCCACCTTGTAGCCGGCCAGCTGGTCCATGGCCGCGTGGGCCTCCTCCCTTGCCTCGTCCTCGGTGATCGCTTCGGAAAAGACATAGGCCCCGATCTTGACCCCGGCCGCCGTGGCGCCTTTGACGTTGGCGATAAAGGTCTCATCCGGCACCAGCTTACCGGAACCGTAGCCTCTGAAAGCCGCACGGATCATGGCGAATTTGATCCCGGAGCCTGCCACGGCATTCCAGTCGATGGCCCCCTGGTATTGGGAGACGTCGATCATCGGCACGGCAACGTCCTGGCCGTTCACCATGTAACGGATGCGTCCGTCATCATCCTTCTGCAGGTTTTCCTCCACCACATCGTTGCGCGGCACCCCCTCCAGGATGGGCGCAAATTCGTAGGTATCCTTTTCCACGGTATAAAAGACCTGGTCTTCGAAAAGGGCGCGGACCGCCGTCATGGGGCCTCCGTTTTCCTTCAGCGCCGCTTCGGTCACGATCCTCTTCAGCTCGGCCTTCTGCGCGTCCAGGGAACCCTGGAGCTCTTCGGCCACCCGCTCGTCAAGGCACTCGTCAACGCGCTCCTCTACCAGGGCCGCCACCATGGCGTCCACCTCTTCCTGCGTATAGAGCTTTTCCTCAGGAAGGGCAGCATCCGGCTGCGCTCCCGCGAATGCGGGGTCCTGTTCGAGCACCTGCTCCGATCCCGTCACGCTCCCGTCCGCTTCGGGCCCATCCGCCGGCTTCTCCTTAGGGGGCTGCGAAGCCGCAACCGGCGCCTGGGTTTCCGCCCCCGACTCCTGCGACTGCGTGGGAATGCTGCTTCGGCTGTATATGAGCATCACACCCAGCCCCGCCGCGACCAGCATGAAAAAGACCGCCAAAGCCCAGCCCACCAGGCCGCTGCGGCTTTTCCCCCTGTCTCTCAATCTGCGGACTTCCGCCTTTCTGGCATCGTCCCTTCCTTCTTCTTCGGCCCGTCTGTGCTCAGAGCGCAGATCGAGCATTTCCAGTTCTTCTTCCTCGAATCGTTCTTCCATTATTTCATCCTTATCGGGAGATTAATGCTGCCATTCACAGATTTATTGCTCCGAAGCCGCCACGCTCGTGAGATTCAGATGAAAGCAGGTAAAGCTTTCCTCCGCATACGGCAGCGTCCAGAAAAATCCAATGCCGCAGGGAAGCAGCGAAAGGATATACAAAGGCACAAAACTGATGTGCAGATAAAACAGCCGGATCCGGTTTCCCTTCATCAGCCAGCGGGACATCCGGATGATCTCACCCAGATCCTTGTCCGGGAAATCCAGGATCAGATAATAACACTGGCTCATCCCCAGCCAGTATACGCAATACACGCCCAGCCCGACGCACAGTGCCAGCATCGCCAGCGGGGACAGCGCCGCGCTCCCGGTCCTCAGCTGCAGCACCAGAAGGAACACCGCGGGAAGCTCACACAAAAAGAGCATGCCCGTATAAAGCAGCGATACCCGTACCGCCCTGTCGTCCCGGAAACTGAAGCCCCGGAACAGATCCCCGATCCCGCAGGGAAAACCGCAGCTTAAATTCATGTAAAAGCAATCCAGGCCGAAACGCAGAAGATTGGCAAGCACGCTGCCGATCAGATAGATCCCGAGCGCAACGAAGCTCATGAAAAATCCTTTTTTCGTGTACAAAAGATCAGCGCCGAGGGATTTGAAGCCCCAGCTGACAAAGAGGAACAATAAATGGACAGGTACCACCTGAAGGTATCTGTCCAAAAGTTTCTCTCTCGCATGTGCTTTGAGTTCTTCCGAACTGCGGATCCTGTTCATCTCTGCTTATACCGCCGCATCCATGTGATTTCCCTTGAAGGCTTCCTGTCCCATGGAGACATGGTTCTTCGTATACGGATCGTCTTTCGGATAACGGATCGACGTGGTGGTCTCGCCACCCGCGCAATAGCTCCGCCCGCATTCCGGGCAGATCGCATATTTCAGGCGCACGCTGGCCTGAAGCACTTTTCCTCCGCCCTGCGCCGCTTTATCATAGGCATTGGCCACGTGCTCCTGCTCGTGCCCGCGCACTTTGGCCTCCACGGCATTCGGATTGATCCTGGCCGCGGATTTGAAAGACACCTGCTCGTCCGAACCGTCCTGATACTTCCGGTTCTTGCAGGATTCGCATTCGATCTTGCCAAGGCGTTTTGCCTCACGCTCATCCATCGTGGGAGGCAGGGGCTGACCGCTCTTATCAACCAGAGGCTGGCCGTCCGATCCTTTGCGGACCTCTTCTCCCTTGCGGGCTTCTTCCCCGGAGCCGGACAAACCCATATAGGACATGGCTGCTGCCACGTTCCCATAGTTTCCTCCGTATCCGATCCTGCCCACAGCACCGATCATAGTTCGCCCTCACCCGGCCTCATCAGGCCGTTATCCCTGTAATACTGTTCCATGAAATCCGGTATCTCACCGGTTTCGTAATACTTCTGCATGCCTTCCCGGAAGCCGTCATAATCCACGCCGTACATCATCTGAAAAGCGTTATCCAGCTCCTTCTTCATGTT
Source organism: Lachnospiraceae bacterium (assembly GCA_024696005.1). GTDB lineage: Bacteria > Bacillota > Clostridia > Lachnospirales > Lachnospiraceae > NK4A136. The sequence continues at coordinate 10,114 of JAILHF010000048.1, forward strand.
CGGATCCGTCGTAAAGCGCCAGACCAGCATTACCGTCAGCACCAGGCTGAGCAGCGCGCCGCCGCCGCCCACGATGCTGCTTCCCAGCGCCGATCCCTGCATGCGGGGCTTTCCGCCCTTGGACAGGATCGCGAATATGACTGCCAATGATCCGAAAAACATGGGGCCCACAACGGTAACAAATGAAAAAACCGCCAATACCGCCATCAACACCGCCGCGCCGGTCATTCCGTTCCTCTGCCGCATCGGCGGTCTCTGATAATAGTCCTGCGGCGGCATTCCCTGCCCGCCGTTCTGTCCGTACATATCCATGAGGTAATTATATCACATTCCGCTCCAAAAGAAAACGCCCTGAGCATAAAAACAGGCGACGGCCTCCCGGTGAAAGCGTCGCCCAAACAAAAAGCAGGTTCTTTTGCGGATCTCCGATCCCTCAGACTTATATGTCTTCGTCCTGAACGTTTTCCAGGAGCGCTCCCTGACTCTTTTTCTTCAGGTAGGCATTGATGAAACGGTCGATGTCGCCGTCGAGCACCGCATCCGCGTTTCCGGTCTCTTCTCCGGTCCGCAGATCCTTCACCAGCTGGTAAGGCTGCAGGAAATAGGAACGGATCTGGCTGCCCCAGGCAATGGATTTCAGATCGCCCTGGATGCCCTTCATCTTTGCCTCTTCTTCGGCCTGCTTCAAAACAAGCAGTTTGCCCCGCAGCATTTCCATGGCCTTGTCCTTGTTCTGGAACTGGCTGCGTTCGTTCTGGCACTGGACCACGATCCCTGTCGGGATATGCGTGATGCGGATGGCCGAAGAGGTCTTGTTGATATGCTGGCCGCCCGCTCCGCTGGAACGATAGGTATCGATCCGCAGGTCGTCCGGATCGATCTCGATCCCGGCATCACCTTCCAGTTCGGGCACCACATCCACCGAAACAAAGGAGGTCTGCCGCTTGCCCTGCGCATTGAAGGGAGAGATGCGCACCAGGCGGTGCACTCCCTGCTCGGAACGGAGATAACCGTATGCGTTCGGACCGGTCACCTGGAAATCCACGCTCTTGATCCCGGCTTCGTCGCCATCCTGCTGGTCCAGAAGTTCCAGGGTAAAACCTTTCTTATCCACCCAGTGGCTGTACATGCGGAAGAGCATTCCCGCCCAGTCGCAGCTTTCGGTCCCGCCGGCGCCGGCGTTGATCCGCATGATCGCGTTATTTGCGTCATACTCACCGGTGAGCAGGGTCTGAAGACGGATCACTTCCAGATCCTCGATGAAGGTATCCAGCTCCGAACGGACCTCTTCGACCATGGAAGCGTCGTTTTCCTCGTTCCCCATCTCGATCAGCGTAAGGATATCATCATAAGCCTGCAGAAGGCCATCGCACTTCTCCACGGTGTCCTTCATGTTCTTGGCTTCCTTGGTCAGCTTATTGGCACGGTCCGGATCGTTCCAGAACTCGGGAGAAGCCATCTCCATGTCAAGCTCCTCGATCCTCCGCTTCTTATTGTCGATATCCAGGGAATCACGCACTTCTTTAAGGGTATCCGTATACTGCGTGATCTCCAGTTTCATCTGGTCAAGTTCAACCATGCCTTACAGCCCCTTTCCGTGGCAATTCTTGTACTTCTTCCCGCTGCCGCAGGGGCAGGGATCGTTGGGATATACCTTTACGGCTTCGCGCTTTTTGGGTTGCTTCTGCAGCGATTCGTCCTTGTTGGTTCCCGTTACCTTGGCCACCTGTTCACGCTCCACCTTCTGTTCCACCTGCACATGATAGAGGAGGCGCACCGTATCTTCCTTGATCGCGCTCTCCATGGCACTGAACATGTCAAAGGCGCTGATCTTGAACTCCGTCAGCGGATCCTTCTGTCCCATGCTTGCAAGACCGCTGGCCTTCTCCAGCTGGTCCATGTCGTCAATGTGATTCATCCACTTGCGGTCGATCACGCGCAGAAGGATGACACGCTCCACTTCGCGGATCTGCTCGGGATCCGGGAACTCCGCTTCCTTGGACTCGTAAAGCTTAACCGCCTCTTCCTTCAGCTGCTGCACGAGGGCGTTCTTTTTCCGCTCGGCACGCTCGGGGGTCACGGGCTCCAGAGGGATGATGGGAAGCAGAAGGTTGTTCAGCTCGTTCAGATCCCACTTGTCGGGATCACCGTCATCCCCGATGACCGTATCCACGCAACCTTCCACGATATCCGTGATCATCTTGTAGACCACATCGCGCATGCTCTCGCCATCCAGAACGCGTCTGCGTTCCCCGTAGATGACTTCACGCTGTTCGTTCATCACCTGGTCATATTGCAGGACGTTCTTACGTCTGGAAAAGTTGTTGTTCTCGATGCGCTTCTGCGCCTTCTCGATCGCGTTGGAAAGCAGCTGGTGCTCGATCCTCTGGTTCTCCGCGATGCCCATCGCGTTAAAGGTCGCGATCAGGCGCTCGGAACCGAAGAGACGCATCAGATCGTCCTCCAGTGAGATATAGAACACCGACTCACCGGGATCGCCCTGACGTCCGGCACGACCGCGCAGCTGGTTATCGATTCGTCTCGATTCGTGACGCTCCGTGCCGATGATCAGCAGACCACCCAACTTGCGGGATTCTTCGTCGAGCTTGATATCGGTACCACGGCCGGCCATGTTGGTCGCGATCGTCACGGCCCCGTGGATTCCGGCATCCGCCACGATCTCGGCTTCCTGTTCATGGAATTTCGCATTCAGCACGTTATGCCGTATGCCCTCTTTCGTCAGAAGGCGGCTCAGTTCCTCGGAAGCATCGATGTTGATGGTACCCACCAGTATGGGCTGTCCTTTCTCGTGCGCTTCCTTGATCCGCTCCACGATCTCGTGAAGCTTCTCCTTGCGTGTCTTGTATACGCAGTCGTTCTGGTCGATACGGGCAATGGGACGGTTGGTCGGGATCGTGATGACGTCCATTCCGTAGATATCACGGAATTCCTGTTCCTCCGTCAGAGCCGTACCGGTCATTCCGGCCTTTTTCTCAAACTTGTTAAAGAAATTCTGGAAGGTGATCGTCGCAAGAGTCATGGACTCACGCTTGATCTTCACATGCTCCTTCGCTTCGATGGCCTGGTGCAGGCCGTCGGAAAAACGGCGTCCCGGCATCAGACGTCCGGTAAAGGAATCGACGATGATGACCTTGTCGTCGTCCACCACATAATCCTGGTCCTTGAACATCAGGTAATTGGCACGGAGCGCAAGGATCATGTTGTGCTGGATCTCGCTGTTTTCGGGATCCGCAAGGTTCTCGATATGGAAGAATTTCTCCACCCGGTCAACACCGCGGCTGGTCAGAGTCACGTTCTTGTCCTTTTCGTTCAGGACGAAATCCCCCGTCTCCTCTTCCTCACTCTGGGCTCCCATCATGGAATCCATCACGGCATCGAGCTTGTAGATCATCTCTTCGTCCTTGCCGCGCTTCATCTGTTTCGCGAGCACATCGCACACTTCGTAGAGCTTGGTCGCCTTTCCGCTCTGACCGGAAATGATCAGAGGGGTACGGGCTTCGTCGATCAGGACCGAGTCCACCTCATCGATGATGGCGTAATGGAGGCCGCGCTGCACAAGCTGTTCCTTGTAGATGACCATGTTATCACGCAGATAATCAAAGCCCAGCTCGTTGTTCGTCACGTAGGTGATATCACAGTTATAAGCTTCCCGGCGCTCATCACTCTTCATGTCGTTGAGGATCACGCCGACCTTCAGTCCCAGGAACTCATGGATCTGTCCCATCCATTCCGCATCACGCTTGGCCAGATAATCATTGACCGTTACGATGTAAACACCCTTTCCTTCCAGGGCATTCAGATATGCCGGCAATGTGGAGACGAGCGTCTTACCTTCACCGGTACGCATCTCGGCGATACGGCCCTGATGAAGCACGATGCCGCCGATCAGCTGTACGCGGAAGTGCTCCATGTTGAGGACTCTGCGCCCCGCTTCCCTCACCGTTGCAAATGCCTCGGGGAGAAGCTGGTCAAGCGTTTCGCCCTCCCGGAAACGCTTACGGTACTCCGTCGTCTTTGCCCGCAGCTCCTCGTCCGAAAGCGCCATCATGGCATCCCGCATTCCTTCGATCTTGTCCACGATGGGTTTGATGCGCTTCAGCTCCCGTTCACTGTGGGTCCCGAAAATCTTATCGATCAAATTCATATTTAATACTCCATAGCCTTTTCTTCACCGTTCAACACCCGAAGTCCGCCCTGGGCAAGAGCCAGCAGCTCGTCTTCTCCGGGATAGACCGTGATCGGTGCGATCCAGCTTACTTTTTTCTTAAATTCTTCGATCACATATTTGGAATATGCGATGCCGCCGGTAAAGATGATCTGATCCACCTTTCCTTCCAGAACGCAGGCCTGCGCGCCGATGTTCTTGCAGATCTGATAGATGAAGGCATCGTAGACTTCCTTTGCCTTTGCGTCTCCCTTGTCGATCATCTCTTCGACCACACGGGCGTCGTTCGTCCCGAGATAAGCGTTAAATCCGCCGTTGCCTACCAGCATCTTGTAAATGGTCTTCTCATCGTACTTGCCGGAGAAGCAGAGCTTTACAAGAGCTCCGGGAGGCACTGCACCCGAACGCTCCGGAGAAAAGGCTCCGTCGCCGTCCAGTGCATTGAACACATCCACGATCCGTCCGCCTTCGTGGGCACCGACGGATACACCGCCGCCCATGTGAACAACGATCAGACGCAGGGAATCGTAAGCCTTCCCCTGCTCCTTGGCATAACGCTTTGCGACTGCCTTCTGGTTCAGCGCATGGAACACGCTGGTACGGGGCAGCTCGGGATGGCCGGAATATCTGGCCAGGCTCTGCAGCTCATCCACCACCACGGGATCCACGATATAGGAAGGGATCCCAACGGAATCCGCGATCTCTCTTGCCAGGATGCCGCCCAGGTTGGAGGCGTGCTGTCCCTGCTTTCCGATCTTCAGATCGTTCAAAAGCGCATCGCTGACGGGATACGTGCCGCCGGGGATGGGCTTGAGCATGCCGCCGCGCCCTACCACTGCGGAAAGATCCTCAACCTTCACGCCTTTGGAAGTGATGAAATCCATAATGATCTTTTTCCGGAAATCCTTCTGGTCCACGATCGTCGCGAACTGTGCGATCTCTTCGGTGGAGTGGCGGAGCGTCTCCTCAAACAGGAGCTTCTCGTCCTCGAACACACCGATCTTGGTGGATGTGGAACCCGGATTGATTATCAATAATTTAGCCATCTGCTCTCTCCTTTATGATCTCGTTTCCCCGCCATCCGCGGGATGCTGCCCGGCGTCTGTCGCTCAGACGTTCTTCAGATGCTCTGCCACGATGGCACCAAGTGCCAGCGAGTTCACCTTTACTTCCTTGGAATCGGAACGGGAGGTCAGGATCACGGGTGCCTTGGTTCCGGTCATGATATTGCCGTTCTTGCAGTCCACAAGATGGGTCAATGCCTTGTAGACCAGGTTTCCGGCGTGGATGTCCGGGAAGAGGATCACGTCGGCATCACCGGCGATCTTGCGGTCGGAAGCTCCCTTATGCTTTGCCGCTTCGGGATCGATCGCGATATCCAGGGAAAGAGGGCCGTCAACGATGCAGCCGCTGATCTTTCCTTCCGCGTTCATCTTCGTCAGCTCGTCCGCTTCCACGGTCACGGGCATCTTGGGATTCACCACTTCAACCGCAGCCACGGGTGCCACCTTCGGGCACTCGATGCCGCAGGCATGAGCGATATCCACGGTATTCTCGATGATCGCTACCTTATCCTCCAGCGTAGGATAGGGAATGAATGCCACGTCCGTAAGGAACAGCAGGCCTTCGCGGCCTTTCATCTCGAACACGCACACATGGGAAAGCGTCTTGTCGGTACGCAGTCCCACTTCCTTATTCAGAACACTCTTCAGGAAATTCTTGGTATCGATGAGCCCCTTCATGTACATGTCTGCCTTGCCGGTATGTACCAGCTCAACCGCCTTGGTAGCTGCTTCGATATCGTCCTTCACATCCACTACTTCGAAATTCCCGAGATCGATGCCGAGCTCCTTGGCGATGGGCTCCATCTTGTCCTTATCACCTACCAGGATCGCATCCGCAATGCCGCGCTTTCTGGCCTCCTCAACAGCCTCAAGAACGGGGCCGTCCTGTGCCACTGCAACGGAAACCTTCTTGCGGCTTACGCTGTTAACCTTCGACAACAGATCATCAAAACTCTTGCTCATCTCGCTGACTCCTTTATGATTGTATAGTCTTCTTAACGGTTCCGGAAAAAGCCACCATCGGTCGCCATTTCACAATCTTCACTATTTTATTACAAGTCGTTTGGAAAATCAAGTGCGGGCGTTCCGTTCCGTTTCGTTCCGTTTCGGGTGGTGTTCCTTTTCGTTTCGGATGGTGTTCCTTTTCGATTCGGGTGGTTGGGTGCGGGAAAAATGAGGTATGCTCCCGGGTGAAAACCGCCTTGCAGGCTCCTTTACGGCTGTAGATCCGATCATTCCTCCTGGAATTACAGCCGCCGGAGAAAAAAAGGGACGGAAATTAGGTAAAATGGGATTTCCGTCCCCTAGTTTGGTTTACTCAGGAGAAAAGAAGGGACGAGAATCAGGTAAATCGGCGTTTCCGTTCCCTCGTTTCAGTTGATGGGGCGAAAAAAGGGACGAGAATCAGGTAAATCGGCGTTTCCGTTCCCTCGTTTCAGTTGATTGGGCGAAAAAAGGGACGAAAATCAGGCAATCCGGATTTCCGTTCCCTCGTTTCGGTTGACTGACCGAAAAAAAGGAATGAAAATCAGGCAATCCGGATTTCCGTTCCCTCGTTTCGGTTGACTGACCGAAAAAAAGGAACGAAAATCAGGCAATCCGGATTTCCGTTCCCTCGTTTCGGTTGACTGACCGAAAAAAAGGAACGAAATTCAGGCAATCCGGATTTCCGTTCCCTCGTTTCAGTTGATGGGGCGAAAAAAGGGACGAAAATCAGGCAATCCGGATTTCCGTTCCCTAGTTTGGTTTACTCAAGAGAAAAGAAAGGACGAGAATCAGGAAAATCGGTGTTTCCGTTCCCTCGTTTCGGTTGACTGGGCGAAAAAAGGGAAGAAATTTAGGAAAACCGGGATTTCCGGCCATGGGGTTTGAGGCCCGGAAGAAAAAGGAACGGAATTTAGACAAACACGGATTTGCGGGTCTTGTGGTAAACGAAGCTGCTCACACCACATGTGGTACTTGCAAACACAGAACATTTGTTCTATTATCACATCAAACAAATGTTCGATTTCGGCAAGCAAAAAGGAGGTGCCTTATGAGCGATTATCAGATCATTGCAGTAGATTTTGACGGTACGCTTTGCTACAGTGACTGGCCCGCCCTCGGCGAGCCCAACCTGGCACTGATCGCTTATCTCCGGGAATGGAAACGGATGGGTAATAAACTGATCCTCTGGACCTGCCGTGCAGGAGAGCCTCTGGAAATGGCACTCCGCTGGTGCCGTGAATATGAGCTGGAATTTGATGCGGTGAACGATAACCTTCCGGAAATCGTGGAGAAGTACGGAAACAATTCCCGCAAGATCACCTGTGATTACTATATTGATGACAGGGCATGCCTGCCGGAAATGTTCGCGCAGTTGGCAGCGGGCGGTCTGCAGATGGCGGGATAATAACTGCTGCGCTGCCCCAAACGCCCCCAAAAAACGGATAAGGGCGTGCCGGCCGATCTGCTGCAGGATTCTGCCCCGGCGCGCTCGCTCTTTTAGGAATCGGCAGTCCTGCTTCCCCTGATCGGAAACATCCGGTCTTCCGGGGCTCGGCAGCTACTGCTCCCCCGGTCCGAAGCATCCGGTCTTCCGGGGCTCGGCAGCTACTGCTCCCCCGGTCCGATACATCCGGTCTTTCAGTGCTCGGCAGGCCAACTTCCCCGGGCCGAATCATCCGGTCTTTCAAGACTCAGCAGAACCTGCCCCGACGCGCCCGAACTCCCGCATCTCAGTAGATCCCGCCGATACCGGTATCCTGATCCAGGGTGCCCAGGTTATAAAGGATCAACACCTCTTTGATCTCGGGATGCTCGTTGATGAATTTGGAAGACCCGCCCTTTTAGTAGCGGGTGTCAAAGATATAAAGCGTGTGATAACGGTTCAGCAAAATCGGGACCATGCTGTTGGCATAGCTGTCCTTAACGAGGGCAATGGCTCCCTGCTCCTCCGGCACCGCCTCATTGGTGATGGTGATAAAGCTGTGCTGATTGCTCAGAAAGAGGGAGTACTTCAAGACTCAGCAGAACCTGCCCCGACGCGCCCGAACTCCCGCATCTCAGTAGATCCCGCCGATGCCGGTATCCTGATCCAGCGTGCCGAGATTGTAGAGGATCAGGACCTCGCTGATCTCGGGATGCTCGTTGATGAACTTTGACGGCCCGCCCTTATAATACCGGGTATCAAAGATATAGACCGTATGATAATGGTTCAGCAGAAACGGCACAAAGCTGTTTGCGTAACTGTCCTTTACCAGGGCGATGGCCCCGGCTTCCTCTTCCACCGCATCGTTGGTGATGGTGATGAAGCTGCGCTGGTTGCTCAAAAAAAGCGAGTACTTGTCGCGCTTTTCCAGATAGTTCAGGTCATAGGGGCTGTCACTCTGCGCATCACCGTAATCCACCGTCAGCTGCCAGGACGGATCGCTGTAGAGAACGATCTCATCACTTCCGAAATACGGGTCGTTGAGCTTGGAATAGATCGTCCCCTGAAAGTCCTTCGTGACCGTCTCGCAGGCGTATTCCGAAAGCGGCACGGGCGCAAGCCCCTCAGAAGCGCAAAAGGCAAGGTATCCGACATAAGCACCGTCGGTCGTCCAGTGATGATCGGTACGATAAAACAGTGCCTCTCCGTTGACGGAAGACATCATGCCCTCCATAACGGGCGCCATGTCGCCATATGCATCCGAGGCGTCTCTGCCTTCCCCGCCGGCTGCCGCATGCAGGGCTGCCGATGCATTGATGCAGTCTGCCTTTCCCTGTATCTCCCCGTAGATCCGGTCGATCGTCTGCTGCTGCACCGCCGCGGGAAGTTCTCCCATCGGCCGCTCACTCTTTAAGCCGTACATTTCCTGTGCCACGCGGTCCGGTGCGTTTGCGGGAAGCTTGTCCTTATAGATGCTCACAGCCGTGGGCACCAGCATCAGGCTCACATGCGCATGCTCCACCTTCTCCGCAAGCTTGCTCCACTGCGCGATATCCTTCTCCACATTCTTCGGCGCTTCATAAGCGTTGATCAGATACCCATCCTCTGCCAGATAGACGCCGCCGAGCTCTTTCTGGCCTGCCAGACGCTTAGCCCCGCTCGCAATTCCCAGAAGCTCGTCCCGCTTCGGGAAATGATCCGAGACATAGCTTTTCACACCCTCCGTAAGGCTCCCCGAACGCAACGCGGCAAAACTGAATTCCGGCCAGGACGCCAGTTTCCGGTTCTCGCTCTCGGAAAAGTCCTTCTTTTCCGTAACAAGAAACGAAAACGCAAATACAAGGATCATGGCCGCGATCAGATAAACCGTGACGCGCTTCGTGACAGAAACCTTTTCATTCTCCGTTATATTTTCTGTTGTATTGTCTTTCGTTTTCTTTTCCATCCTAAACATTTACCGCCATATATTATCCTGTTCCCGCACCCTGCGCTCCGCCTAAAAGCGGAAATACAGAAACGGGCTGTAGGAATCCTGCACCATGCAGGCCACCGCCGCAATGAACAGTGCCAGCATCACCAAAGCGCCGCACACGCTGATCAGGCCGCGCCGGTAGCTGTTCGCTTTCTTCAACAGCTCCTGTACCTTCGGATATACCGGGAAAGCAAGGATCAGACCCGCCAGCAGAAACGGGAGATAATTCCCGCCGTACCAGAACAGTTCCTTTCCGATCAGCGGATTGTGGGCCGCACAGACCAGCTTCGGGAAATACGCCGCCAGCTCGCCCAGATTGTCAAAGGTAAAGATCCCGAAACCCAGCACCACGATGATCAATGCGTACAGATGCTGAAAAAGCTTCGGAAGCCTTTCGACATGCCTGCCCCAGATATATTTTTCCAATGCGAGCAATGTACCGTGAAAGAGCCCCCAGAGCACGAAGTTCCAGGAGGCGCCGTGCCAGAGTCCGGTCAGGAACCAGACCACGAACATGTTGCGGAGATGCTTTGCGACGCCCACACGGTTTCCGCCGAGCGGGATATAGACATAGTCACGGAACCAGGTGGAAAGCGACACATGCCACTTTCGCCAGAAATCCGTGATGGAAGTCGCACTCAGAGGATACAGGAAATTCTCGGGAAAGTGAAAGCCCAGCATCATCCCAAGGCCGATGGCCATGTCGCTGTAGGCACTGAAATCGTAATAGAGCTGCAGGGTAAAACTCAGAAGGCCGAGCCAGGCCGTCAGGGCACTGATCCCGGGCGCCGTGCGCAGAATGTCCCAGAGCGCACCGATCTGGTCCGCAAGCAGGAGCTTTCGCATCAGGCCGAGCAAAAAGCGGTGAAAGCCACGCACGAAGCCGGATTCGTTCACCTTCCGCTCCTTGAGTTCGGCCTGTACCGATGAAAAACGCACGATCGGTCCGGCGATCAGCTGCGGGAACATGCTCACATAGCAGAGGTAATCAAAATAGTTCTTTTCCGCCCTGACCTTTCCCTTATAAACGTCAATGGAATAGCTGACCGTCTGAAAGGTGTAGAAACTGATCCCGATGGGCAGCGCGATCCCCGGAAGCTTTGCATCCCAGGGCGTAAGGCTGTTGAAGATCCCCACCGCAAAATCGGCATACTTGAAGAACGCAAGGAGTCCCAGATTGATCGCAAGAGCAATGATCAGGCACAGACGTTTTTTCCCCTTCTGTCCTTCAAAGCGTTCCTGCAGCAGACCGTCCAGATAATCCACCAGGGAGGAAAAGAGCATCAGAAAGATATAGACCGGCTCTCCCCAGGCATAAAAGAGCAGACTGAAAACAAGCAGGACGACATTCTTCGCCCTGCCCGGAAACGCATAATAAAGGATCAGAAATACCGGTAAAAAGAAAAACAAAAACGGTATCGAACTGAAAACCATGTTTAATGCACCGCCGCGTTAAAGATCTCCTCCATCCCCGCGGCATCGGCCGAAAGGAAGAGTGTCACATAATTGCCCTTGGTCTTGACGGAAGCCGCCTTGATGATATCGGCCTGCTCCGGAAGATAATCGAGCATCTGCTGGGAGGAAAGCTGTCCCAGAACACTGTCCAGCTTTGCCTTCACATCCGCCACATCCGCCGCATCCTTTACCTTTACGATAAACACACGGTCCGCATGGATCTCGTCTCCCTCACCGCAAACGTATCCGTCCAGCTTGGAAGCATCCAGTCCGTAGTTGTTGAGGATCCAGTCGTCATCCCCGAGATACAGATCCGGCAGCGTGTATTTTGCCGCGATCTGATCATAGATCTCCTGAGGGCTCAGGTCTTCCGCCTGCGCGGTCTCGCCACCCTGCTCCGTATCCGTGGTGCTGCCGCCGTCAGTGGTCGCAGCCGCCTCAGTGGGTGCCGGGGTCGGATCGACCGCCGGAGCATCTCCGTTCGTGCAGGCTGTCATTGCCAGAACCATTGCGGTCGCGATGCCGCAAACGATTGCTTTCTTTTTCATCATGTCATCCTCCCTGTATGCTTTCAGATAATGAATATTGTTTTTTTCAGAACCCGAGTCTTTCCGCCGCGTAAGCCCTTATCATCAGCGTCCATACCTCGTAAGCCGCCGCGCTCTCGTGCAGCCAGCCGTCACTGCAATAGGGTTCCGCAAGGTTTCCCTGTCCGTCGGAAAGCGCGGTCGCCAGATCGATGTAGCCCCAGCCGCGTTCTGCCGCCAGCTTCTGTACCCCGGCGTTAAAGGTCGAGATATTGTTATTGTCGATGCCGCCCTTGCCCTTATCCTTCAGGGTGTAGGTCGTGCTCAGGATATTGATCTCCACATCCGGCGTCAGCTCTTTGATCTTGGCCACCAGCTGGTCATACAGACCGATGGAATCCTGCACGCCCCAGGCCACATCGTTGATGCCGAAAAACAGGAAAAGCTTTTTCGGCTGCATCATGTTCACCGACTCCCAGAGCGGATACTGCTGCCCCTGGTACAGGGGATGCACGCTCTCGCTGCTCACCGGCCAGAATGCATTATGCAGGGAAAAGGACCCTGCTGCCAGAAATCCCAGCTCCTGCAGGAGCGGATCCGTGCTGCGCGCACTGTAGTTCTTGAAGCCCAACAGAACGGAATCCCCTGCAAAGCAGGCCCCGTCATAAAAAGCTTCGATGGCCGCTTCCTCTTCCGCCGTGTAGGTCCGTGCCCGGAGGGCCGACAGATCGTAGGGCTGCATCACCACCGGCTCGGCGGCTTCCGGTTCGGGCTCCGGCGTGGGTGTGGGTTCCGGGGTAGGGGTCGCCGTGGGTCCCACGTGGACCGCTTCCCCTTCTCCTTCCCCGCTTTTGTCAAAACCAAAGGTCCCTTCCTCGGGTGCCAGCACCACTACCGTGTCTTTGGGCGTGACGTTCGCGCTGCCGCCCGTTTCCTCCGTCTCCGTGGGAACGGGGGTCGGTGTCGCTTCCGCTCCCTTCTTGCTTCCACAGCCCGCCAGAGCTGCCGTGATCAAAAACGCTGACAGGATCAGCCGAGTTTTTCGTACCATGTCTTTAACACCTGTTCCGCTTTCTTTAAATGGATATTAAAACCGTTGTCTTTTTCGGCTTCTTCGCGAGTTTCATAAATGGTGCTGCTCCAGTCCCACCAGAAGCAGCCGGCGAACCATTTCTCCGCGGCAAAGCTGCGAAGACAGGAATCGTAAAAGTTCGCCTGTTCCTCTTCGTCATGCGCCAGATCCCTGTGTTCAAAATCCCAGGGCATCGAGGAACAGCTGTGGGCACTGCGGCATCCGATCTCCATGAAGAGGATCGGCTTCTTCCAGTTTTCATGGATCTTCCGCATCTCTTCCCGAACCTCGTCCCAGGCGGCCGTCATGTCCTCTGTCGAATAATGCCCCTCGCTGCCGACGGGGAAATATGCGCTGGTCCCCAGGTAATCCACGGCATCATACCACTTTACTTCCATTTCGTGACCGTGGTTGGTATTATAGGAAAGCTTTCCGCGATAAAGGCCGCGGATGGACGCGATCAGCTCGCGCCAGTGCTTTTCCTTGTGTTCCGTTCCGACCATTTCACAGCCGACGCAGAACATCTCGCAGCCCGTCTCCTCCGCCAGCTTCGCATAATAACGCATGAACGCCCCGTAGGAATCGAACCACTCGTCCCAGTAGGCATCCTTTCCCCACATGTCCGAATCCGGAAATGTGATGCGGGCACGCCATATCCCGTCCGCGGAATTCAGCACGGGCTTCAGGCAGACCTTTACGCCCCGCGCATGTGCTTCTTCGATCACAGCCATCAGATCCCGGTCACTCACGTTCTGTCCGAAACGGAAACGGATCGTGCGGGAAAAAATGTCGTCCTGCTCCAGCACGGGAGCAAGACAGATCCAGTTCACGCCCGTTTCGTACAGGCATGCTCTGGAGCGGACGGCTGCTTCGCTGCGGTACGTGCCGTCTCTTCCGTCATATCCGTAAGTAAAGCCCCTGATCTCCACTCAGTTCTCCCTTCTCGAGAGCTTTCCGGCCCGCTTGCAGCGGTACATCGCATCATCCGCCTTGCGGATCAGTTCTCTGGCCACCTCGCGGGATATGTTCTCCGAATTGGACTGCCCGAGCGAACAACGGATGCTGTAATCCTTGCCCATGCTGTGATTCAGCTGGATGATCTCCGCTTTCAGGGCCGCAAGGAGTCTCTCTCCCTCTGCCACATCCTTGAGGGTTCCGAATACCACAAATTCATCGCCGCCTACGCGGGAAACGCTGACATCCGCATAGGTATCGCTGACATTCTTCAGAGCGTCGGCCACAAGCTTGAGGACCCTGTCGCCCTCGTCGTGGCCCCATTTGTCATTGATGTCCTTGAAGCTGTCCAGATCGAGATAGGTATAGCTCAGAACCCGGCCGCTTTCGGCCTTGGTCGTGCAGATCTCTTCGAGGCGCTGCATCAGGCCGCGGCGGTTGTCCAGACCGGTCAGTTCGTCGTGCATCGACAGGTCATACAGCACGCGGTTGCTGCTCTCCAGCACGCGGGTGACGTACTCGGCCTGTTCCCGATCCCTCACGACCTTCAGGATCATCGAGATATTCCTGCAGAGCTGTGAGAACAGGAAAGGCTTCTGCACCTGTCCGATCCCGTCAAAAACACAATATCCGATCACTTCCTGCTGGAAATTCAGCGGGCAGAACAGCAGCATGTCACGGCTGCGCAGCAGACCCTCAAGGCCCGGCAGCAATTCCTCCCGCGAGAACATCGTTTCTTCAAAGCGTTCCTCGGGCGCACCGCTGGGCGAAAGTCTCGCCGATATCATCTCCTGGTCAAAGAGCGGCTCCCTGCGGCGGTAATCAAAACTCCGACGCCCCCCGGCATCCTGCCTCTCCCAGAAAGAGGGATTGCAGCAGATCCAGCTGTCACTCTCCATGTACAGTGCCATCTTTTCAAACATCTGATAACGGTCTTCATCCATGAGCTTATGCCGCATGCGCGCCATGTCCCGCTCATGGTTTCCGTGAAGCGACATCAGGGAGTCGATCTCGAGAAGCTTCATCCCGGCATTGACATCACTGCGCCCGGCACAGCCGCAGCTCCCCTCGTAATCCGCCTTCATCTGGATGCGGATCTTTCTGGCTTCGTCCCTTCTTCCCCGGGACAGGGTATCGATCTGCTCGGCCGCCTCACGGCAGAGCTGCGTGATATCCGCCGGAACAGTCGTCAGTCTCGGCTCACTGTATTCCGCCAGCATGATCCCGTCCATGCCGGTCACGATCACATCTCCGGGAACGGAATAGCCCTTTTCCTGCAGGGCTCCGATGCAGCCGAGAGCCATGGCGTCATTCATGCAGATAAATGCCTCGGGAACATCCTTCTCCTCGATCATCCTGATGACCGCTTCACGGGCCGGCCAGTCCCAGAGCTCTCCGTAGCATATCCTGATATTCTCTTCGGGGATCGAATTCTCACCGCAGATCCTGTAGAAGGTCTTCTCCCTTTCCGCCGAGGCATCCTGGCCTTTCGCCCCCGCTATCATCGCTATTTTCCTGCACCCGTGATAAAGGATCACATGACGGACCATCTCGGCAAAGGCCGAATCGTAATCAAAGCAGACGCTGGGAATCCCCGTGGTCTCATGATCAAGATCCATCACGGGAACGCCGGCCGCCTTTGCCTCCGAAATGATCCAGGCGGCTTCGTCGGGATCCAGGAACGATCCGGCCTGTATGATCAAACCGGCCAGCTTCTTATACGGGATCAGACGAAAAACGCTCTTTTCGCCGTAGTCATTCGTATCCCTGCCGGCCAGATCCGAAAGCGTACCAAAGACCAGCAGTTTCATCTGCCGCTCCTTCAGTTCAACCGTCAGTCTCCTGATGATCTCACGGTTGCGGTCTCTTTGAGGCGCCGCCGATACCAACGCCACGATCCTGTGTTCCATCTTTACTCTCCGTCTTTCCTTATTTCCAAAAGCGCTCAAATCATATCATATTTTCCGTTTTATGTAAATAAAAAATGCCGCATACACCCAAAAGGCATATGCGGCATCCGTTTGCGTTTTAAGCTGCGATGCGGCTTACTTTAAGGTAACGTTGAGGGTCACCTTCTTCTTGCTTCCGTCTGCGCAGGAGATCGTAACCTTTGCCTTTCCGCCCTTGCACTCGGGAGTCTGGGCGATCAGGTCCACCTCATAGAGGAAATGACCGTTCTCGAGCTGGATGGGCTTGTTGGTCTCGGGATCTCTCAACACACCACCCGGAATGACACCCAGGATATCCGTGTTCGAGCAGCTGACATTTACGCAGATATCATTGGGAAGCCATGCATCCGTTTCGATCAGAACGGGGAAATACCCTATATCATCGGACTTGTCCACGTCGTTGATCCATTTGCTCTTATCCAGCGTAATGTTCTTGATGCTGACCAGCTCGCCCTTGTCCGTGATCGTCTTGGCCTGGAAAACCGTGGCGGCTTCCTGCACCAGGAAACCATGGCTGGCAACCAGCTTGGTCCCGTCCGTGGTGGCAGCCATGACATGAAGGTATGCATCCGGAGCAGGCTGGCCCTTCATGGCGTTCATCCACTTCTTCTTGTCGACGGACACTTTACCCTTCTTGTCGATCTTGACGGCACCGCTTGCCTTGATCGCAGCCGTCAGATCCTCTTCCTGAGGGCTGACCACGACATAATCCCACTCCAGCTTGGTGTTGCTGGGCTTTCCGTAGGTCGTGCCGAAAGCATAGTTGATCTTCTGGCTCTTTCCGATGCCCAGAAGGGTGGTGATGTTGCCAAGCTCATTGGCATCAACATTCAGGATCAGTTCGGAAACGGGAACGTTGACATTGACCTTGATCGTTACCTTCTTCTTGGAACCGTCGGTGGTCTTGCCGGTGATCGTAGCCTTGCCGGCCTTTCTGCCGACCACGAACACATCCGTGCCGTCCGAGGTCACACCTGCCACCTTGGAATTGGAGCTCGTCCACTCAACAAAAGGAGTGTTTGCCTTCAGGACCAGTTCGTTATCAACGCCTTCGATCGTGGGCACATCCACATTGAAGATCGTAGCACTGTTCTTGGAGAAACGGGCATCGCTGCTGGTCACTTCCAGTGCGCTCACCTTTGCGCTCACAACACTTACATACTTGACTCCGCTGGCACCGCTCTCGGTAGTAGCCGTGAGGGTGAAGGACTCGGCATCGGCAGCCACTTTCAGCTTGCCCTTGCTGTCAATGGTGACCTTATCGGTATCCACTGTCCAGGTGATCTGGTTGTCCTTGATCTTCTTCGGAAGAACGCTGACGGAGTACTTTGCTTCACTGCCGGCAACGAGCACATCCGGGCCGCTGATGATGATCTCATCTGCCAGTGCGCTGACATTTACCTTTACGGCTGCACTCTTCATCGTGGTGCCGTATACTTCCAGCGTGATCGTTGCGCTGCCCACGCCCTTGGTAAAGATCGTGGCTACGCCATCCGCTTCCTCATATGCATCGGCGACGGAGCCGTCACTGGTAACCCATCTGTGCTCAACGGAAGAAAGGCTTACCTCCTTGCCGCCTACCGTAACATACGCTTTTACCTGGGCCGTTACCTTGTTATCGGAAACGGTAGGATTGCTGCTGTAACCGAGGGAAAGGGTGGCCTGATCCAGGGATACGGATTCCACTTCCACCTTGCCGGCTTCCGCCTTTGCGATCGTCACTTCCTTGGTGACAACAGAGCTGACCTTGCCCTGGGAACTGATGACCAGTGCGTTGATCGTAACCTTCGACTCGGAAGGATAGGAAGTAAGATCGATATCATCCTCGTAAACGGTACCGTAGGTAACGGCTCCGGCCTTTACGGCAGGCTTTTTCCCGTCGAGGGTGTAAACGATCTTGGCATTGTCATCAACAGTCTTCGTGGTGATCGCCACAAATCCTTCGTTGTAGTCGCCGATCTCGGGCGTGACTTCGTTGTTGGCAAACATGGCACCCACGTTCACGATCCCGGCACCGATCTGCTTGGAAGAACACTTGCCGGCATTCTTCTGCATCACGTCGCGCATCTCGTCCGGAGCGATCACACCCACTTTGCTCATGTACAGAGCCGCAACGCCGGCAGCCACGGGAGTCGCCATGGAGGTACCGCTCATCAGGCCGTACTCTTCGCCTTCCTCATCATCAATGCTGAGAGGATTGTAGCAGGACATGATGTCCGTTCCGGGAGCGGCAATGGCGCACCAGTCACCGAAATTGGAAAAGAAGGATCTTACCCCGCCGACATTTGTCGATGCAACGGCGATCGCGCCGTCATAAGCTGCGGGATAGGACTTGGCGTTCGAGTTCTCGTTGCCCATTGCCACGAAAACACTGACACCCGCGTCATGTGCCGCCTTCATCTTCTCGGCTGCCAAAGCACTGTAGCCGAAACCGCCGATGCTCATGTTGGCAACGGGGATCTTTTCATCGATGCAGATCTGCAGAGCACGGCATTCCTCCGCGGTCTCGCAGTAACAATCGTTATAATCATCACTCCACTTGAAGATGTCAAGGGAAACGATGTTTACATCAGGCGCAACACCGGCCACACCGATGCCGTTATCGGCCGAAGCGGCGATGATGCCGGCCACATGGGTTCCGTGGCTGCTGTAGTATACGGAAGGATCGATATCGTTGACCTTGATCTGCTGCACACGGCCTGCCAGATCGGGATGGTTCGGGTTGACACCGGTATCGATGACGGCAACCCTGATGGAAGGATCACCCATCGTGGAACGCCATGCTCTCCAGGTACCGATCGCATCGTGCATCCACTGGTATTCTGCCACGCTGGGATCACGGAGGAATTCATCCGGATTCGTAAACAGAGGAAGGTTTTCGTAATCACCGGTCACCCATTCCGTCCAGCCGTAGTTCACGCCTTCGTCCTTCTTTGCGGCTGCGCTGCCGCCGAGGGTGGGATTGAACTCCAAAGATGCGTCTCCGGATACGGGCTCCTCCAGATAGGTACGGTAGTTCGGCTCAACAACGGGCATTGCATACTCATAGCTCATTGCAACGCTCAGGGCATCCGCCACGCTGAGCTCCTCGGGAAGCTTAAGCTCTGCAACGCCGTTTGCGTAACACGTGAGCGTCGCATTATAGGCGTCCGCGATCAGCTGTGCCTCTTCCTCACTGTCTGCCAGGGTGATGACCTCGGCTGCGTTGTAATCCACTCCCTCGGTCATTCCGGCCAGCTCGGTCAGCACATCGTGATCCTTCAGCTCCTGCTTCATGTTCAGCTGTTCTTCGCTCAGACGATATCCGGCAGGCATTCCGGCCAGACCGAAGGGAAGCACATCCCCTTCCTCAGCTACCGTCTTGATCTCGTCCTCTCCCTCCGCAAGGGCAACAAGCGTGCCCTGGGGCAAAACGGAAGAAAACGTGAGAACGGCTGTCATGAACATTGACAACACTTTTCTGCGTTTCATAGTTTCCTCCTTGCTGGTTAAAATTTTTTTATAGATTTGCAACGAGTGTATTATAACCAGTTCTCCGTAAAACCGCAAGATACTGTTCATTGCGGGATGGCAAGCCTGCGTTGCTCCCCGGCAAAGCCAACAAAAAAATGATGACCGGCGGTCATCATTTTCTGTCATGGGACCAACAGGGTTCGAACCTGTGACCTCCCGCACGTCAAGCGGACGCTCATCCCAGCTGAGCTATGATCCCGAAAACAAATGCTATTCTATCCTATTTGCGGCGATTATGCAAGCATTTTTTTTAGCCCCATATCGCCGCATCGATGTTTTCGAGATAGGCATCGATCACGATCTGCCTGTCAAACTCCTTTTCCATTTTCCTGCGTCCCGCAAGCCCCATCCCGCAGCGCTTTTCATTCGGCATCGCAAGGAACTGCTCGATCATGCGGCAGAGCTCGTCCACGTCCCCGCCGTGATAGATCAGGCCGCTCACGCCCTCGTCCACCGCTTCGCAGCATCCGTGGTTGTCGGTCGTAATGATCGGCCGTCCGCTGGCGGCATTCTCCAAAAGGACATTGCTCATGCCTTCCCCGTAGGTGCTGGGATGGATGATGCAGTGTGCGCGTTCCACCCAGGGGCGCACATCTTTCTGGGATCCGCGGTAGAAGACGATCCCTTCTTCCTGAAGCTTTTGAAGCTCCTGCTCATAATGCATCTCGGTCGGCTCTATGAAGCCGAGCATGTTGAATTCCGTCTCCGGATAACGCTCCCGTATCCGGCGGGCCGCCTCAATGTAATCGTCCACGCCCTTGTCGTGAAGCACCCTTCCGATATAGTTAAAGATGACTTTTCCGCCCTGACGGCCGTCCCCGCCCTCCGGATAATCCTGAAGCGCAAAGCGTTCCAGCGCCACCCCGCTTCCGGGGATCAGGCGGTATTTTCCCTTCACCATGCCGAGGCGCAGTGCCAGATGCATGTTGGCGGCATTCTGAAACATCATACAATATGCGCGGCGGTAGGCATAACGGAACAGGCTCATGATGATGAGCTTGCGCATGCCTGTCTCATTGACGACCGAGCCCAGTCCGGTCAGATTCCCGATCACGGGAATCCCCATCAGATGAGCCGCCATGCCCGCGTATACATTGGGCTTGGCCGTATAGGCCAACACAACGGCCGGCCGGTATTTCTTAAAGAGCAGGAAGTAATGGAGCAGGAGCTTCCCGTCTTTGATCACGTTCGTGCCGCGCCGGTCGATATCGGGGTCATCATAAAGGAACTCTTTTCCCTTCCGCAGTCCCAGCTCCTCCAGCACTTCAAACTTCGGGCCGTCCGGGCAGGAGATCAGCATGCGGTATCCCGCATCCATGATCGCATTGACCAGTTCCAGGCGGAAGCAATACACATCATCGTCATTGTTCGTGAGCAAAGCCACCAGCGGCGCATCCGGCGAGGCGGCACGCTTTTCCTTCCGGTATCCCGCATCCTTTTTCCCGTACAGCTTCCGGTACTCAAACGGATATTCCTTCTGCCCGCTGCCGCTGCTTAAGATCGCATCGATCGTCCGAAAGATGATGCGGATGTCGTACAGCAGGGACCAGTGCTTCAGATAATAAAGATCCAGCGCCAGTTTGACATGAAGCAGCTTGTCCGTATAAGCTGCCTCCGCGTCTTCCCCCTGCAGGTAAGCATCACCGTGCGTATAGTTAAAGATGCTGCCCGGGCAGGCAAGCCCCGGAAGCACACGGAGCGTATCCATCTCTTCCTCCGTGTAATGCCCGCGCACGATATCAATGTCCTCGGGTCTGGGGCCCACCACGGACATCTCCCCTTTCAGGATGTTGATCAGCTGCGGGAGTTCGTCGATCTTGCTCTTTCGCAGGAATTCACCGAAGGGAAACACGCGGCTGTCGTTTGCCGCCGTGATGGAACCGTCCCGGTCCGCTCCCACCCGCATGGTGCGGAACTTGTAGATCGTGATGGGCTTTGCTCCCATCCCCATGCGCTTCGCCTCATAGAATACCGGTCCCGGGCTGGTCAGCAGGATGCCTGCTGCCGCGAACAGAAAAAGCGGGCTCAGAAACAGGAGTGCCAAAAGCGCCAGCACGCGGTCCGCCGCTGCCTTTATCGCTCCGGATACCGGTTTTCCGTAGATCGGAAGCCTTTTCTTCATCGTTCGATCCTCCGTATGGTCATCAGGACTTCCGCCGCATCCATGCAGCACATGTTCCCCCAGAAATGCGCCTGATGGCGGAGCGAATCGGAGGAACGGGGGTGGGGATACTCCCGGATCTCGCTGTGGTAGCATTCAAAGGCCTCGATCTTTTGTTCCAGCACCGCGGAGATGTCGATCCAGGTATCGGGGACAAAATTCCGGGGATAGCCCCACTCCGTGCTGGAAGCGGTATAGAAACAGTAAAAGTCGCGTATCCATTCGCTGGTGGGCCGAAACGCCACCTCGGCCGCTTCGAACAGGATACGGTGATCCCGGTTGATGTCGCAGCCGGACTGGCAATAGATGATATCGGGTTGAAACTCCTCCGAGATCTCTTCCAGAGGGGTGATCAGCTCCGTCAGCGTATAAGTATCCAGCTTCTGATCCGGAAATTTCAGATGATAGACCTTGCTCACGCCAAGTTTTTCGGCAGCCTCCGAAATGGCCCGGCTCTGTCCCACGTCCTCACCGTAGCGCAGGGATTCGCCCTCGCACATGATCACGCTCCGGACCTCGTCACCGGCCTGCACGTGCTTTATCACGATCCCGCCGATCCCGAGAAGCTCGTCATCCGGATGTGCCGCCACTACCAATACTCTGTGCTTCATCTCATTCTCCTCCGTCGTAGTCCGTAAAGCATCCCGACAGTCCCAGCTCATAAAGCTCCCTGCCGCTGTAACGTTTTCCCTCCCCGTCTTCCAGAAGCGTGATGCAGAGGATGCTGTCCTTCGTTGCCACGCACAGACCGCAGCCCCTTTCTCCGAAGCCGTAAGCCATTCCCAGTATCGTTCCCGGCTCTGCCTCCGATCCGGCCGGCAGCACCATCGCCTCCCACAACAGGTATTTCTTTCCGTTCAGGTAGCTGAACGCTCCGGGATAGGGGATCGTCAGCGCCCTTATGAAATCATAGATCTGTCTTGCCCCCTGCTGCCAGTTCAGCAGACCGTCCTTCGGCCGGCGCCTCGGCAGTATGGCTTCGTCACTCTTGTTTCTGATCGGCAGCACGGGCCTGCGCCCCGCTTCCAGCTTGCGGATCAGAGCGTCGATCATCTCTGCATTGGTTTCCGCCACCCGATCATACAGGGTCTTGCAGGTATCGAAGAGACTGATGGGAAAGGCCCGCTGATCTGCGATCTCGCCCGCATCCACCTCGGCGGAAAGCCACATCAAAGTATTGCCTGTCTCTTCCTCTCCCCGGATCAGCGCCCAGTTGATCGGCGCGCTTCCGCGGTTATGCGGGAGCAGGGCCGCATGAGTCCCCACCGTTCCGATCGTGGGAATGTCCAGAAGCCGCTTCGGAAGGATCTCACTCCAGCCCAGCACAACCAGAAGCTCCGGCTGCTGCTCCTTCAGGATCTCGTAAGCGCGCTCCCCCTTGATGGTATCCACCGGGTAAACGGGTATGCCGAAACGTTCGCATATCCCGCCGTAATCCCTGCTGCCGGCGCTCCTTTTCGCGAACGCCTCGTCATCAAGCGTGATAAAGGCCGTGACATATCCCTTCTCCGCTGTCTGCCGAAAAGCCTCCAGGCCTTCCTCATGATTTCCGATCCAGCTGATCCGCATGATGCTCCTCCCATTTTCCGAAACGATATTCCAGCAGGCAGAGCCCTTCGGGCGGGGCCGTCGGTCCCGCTGCCCCGCGGTCTTTTGCCTCAAGTATCCCCTGCATCGCGGAAGCTTCGAGCCGTCCCGCCCCCACTTCCATCAAAGTGCCCGCTATGATGCGGACCATGTTGTACAAAAAGCCGTTTCCCGAAACGCGGATCCGGATCTCGTCATCCTCACGGCTTACCCTGATGTCGTGGATCGTCCTCACACGGGTCGTGCTCTGCGCGTGAACGCTGCAGAAGCTCGTAAAATCATGCTCTCCCGTAAGAACACGGGCCGCCTCCGCCATCCGCTCCGCGTCCAGCTTCTGATGATACCAGGTCGTCACGTGCCGCCGCAGCGGATCCTGCAGCGGACTGTTCAGGATGCGGTACTCATAGGTCTTTACGCTGTCGCAATGCCTTGGATGAAAATCCTCCCCGACCTCACAGCCCGAAGTCACGCGTATGTCAGCGGGCAGTCTGCGGTTTAAGGCAAACGGCAGCTTTTCTGCCGGAATGCGCACCGGTGAACCGGTGGAGAAAAGCGCCACATTATCCTTCGCGTGCACGCCGGCATCCGTGCGGCTCCCGCCATCCACCGTGATCTCTTCTCCGAAAAGATCCGACAAAGCCCTGTTCAGTTCTTCTTCCACGGTGATGCCGTTGTCCTGCAGCTGCCAGCCGTGATAGGCGCTGCCGTCATAGGCCACCCGTATCAGGATATGTCTGACCGTCATCAATATGTCTCACTCATCGATACCGAAAGCCCCTTCGCGGTTTCCAGCATCTCCTTCACCCAGGGATCGGCGATCCCGGGCAGCCATTTTCCCGAAACGATCACTGCCGCAAAGTACAAAAGAAGCAGCACATAAGCCGCCAGATCCCGCCCCTTGTAGCGCAGGGGACGGTATTGCGTTCTTCCCTTTCCGCCGTGATAGCAGCGTGCCTCCATGGCCATGGCCAGATCATTGGCCCTGCGGAAAGCCGAAACAAAGAGCGGCACCAGAACCGGCACCATGCTTTTTGCCCTGCGAAGCAGATTCCCGCTTTCAAAATCCGCGCCGCGCGCAAGCTGCGCCTTCATGATGCGGTCCGTCTCCTCCAGAAGGATCGGGATAAAGCGCAGCGCGATGCTCATCATCATGGCGATCTCGTGTACCGGCACGAAAAAGAGCTTCAGCGGCTTCATCAGATGTTCCATGCCCGCCGTGAGCCTGGTGGGCGTCGTCGTCAGCGTCATCAGGTTCGAGCCCAAGATCAGCAGGATCAGGCGTGTTCCCATCGAGATGGCCTGCAGCAGTCCCTCCCGGGTGATCTGAATTTTCCAGAAGCTGACCAGCACGGTCCCCTTCGTAAAGAACAGATTCATCGCCGCCGTAAAAAGCAGCAGAAAGATCACCGGCTTCAGGCCCTTGAGCATGTGACGTAGCGGAACTTTGGAAAGCACGATGCATGTGCCCAGGAAAAGGGCCGCGACCACGAATACATAGCTGTTGGTGAACAGAAAAAGCGAGATCAGATAGACCAGTGTCCCCAAAAGCTTGGTCCGCGGATCCAGCCTGTGCATAACGGAATCCCCCGGATAGTATTGTCCCAGAGTGATGTCGCGGATCATTGATACGCCTCCCGTATACTCCTTGCTGCCTCATCAAGCGTGATCGGCGTCGTATCCACCGGGATTCCGGCTGCCGCCAGATCCCGCAGCACATAGCACACCTCGGGCGCCGCCAAGCCCATCTCCTCCAGCTCCTTGGCATGGGAGAACACTTCCTGCGGAACGTCATCGTAGACCAGTCTGCCCCGGTCCATCACCAGGATGCGGTCTGCCATTTCCGCGACATCATCCATGGAATGGCTTACCAGAAGGATCGTGATCCCTTCCTTTTCTTTCAGTTCCCGTATCATGGAAAGCAATTCGCTGCGTCCGGCCGGATCCAGGCCGGCTGTGGGTTCATCCAGCACAAGGATCTCGGGCTTCATCGCCAGAACGGAAGCGATCGCCACGCGCCGCTTCTGTCCGCCCGACAGATCAAAGGGGGACTGGTCAAAGCACTCGTCCGGCAGCCCCACGCGCTTGATTGCCGCATAAGCCGAGAGCTCCGCCGCCTTGCGGTCCATCCCCATGTTTTTCGGTCCGTAGGTCACTTCGGAAAAAACCGTTTCCTCAAAAAGCTGGTGCTCCGGATATTGAAAGACCAGCCCTACTTTTCCCCGCAGCGCCTTTCTGTCATAGTCCTTTTCAAAAACGTCGCTGCCCTCAAAATAGATGGTGCCGCTCTCGGGCTTCAAAAGCGCGTTCAGATGCTGCACCAGCGTGGATTTGCCGCTCCCGGTATGTCCGATCAGTCCCACCATCTCCCCGGGACGCAGTACAAAGCTCAGATCGTCCAGGGCCCGCTTCTCCTGCGGGGTTCCCTTGTTGTAGACATAGACCAGATGATCCGCGATCAGCCGGCAGTTCTTCGGATCCACGGCTTCGCTCTCCGCTCTCTGCGTCCTGCCTTCTCCGGCGGCTCCGCTTTTTTTCTTTTTGGTGAGCTCCTTGTCCTTCAGGGCCTTCAGCAGCTCTTCGCGGCTCAGTATCCCATCCGGCAGTTTAAGCCCCGCTTTTTTGAGCTTCCAGGCCAGTGCACTGACCTGCGGAACCGTAAGACGCAGCGCCTCCAGTTCCTCCACGCGGGAAAAGATCTCCCTGGGCGTTCCGCTCATGCATACCTTTCCCTTGTCCATCACGAAAACGCGGTCCGCGTGGATCACTTCTTCCATGTAGTGCGTGATCAGGATGATCGTGATGTTCTCCACTTCGTTCAGGGCACGGGCCGCGCGGATCACCTCATAACGCCCCCTGGGGTCCAGCATGGCCGTCGGCTCATCCAGAACGATGCATTTCGGATGCATCGCGATGACCGATGCGATCGATACCCGCTGCTTCTGGCCTCCCGAGAGCTTGTTCGGGGAAGCGTTGCGGTAATCCCACATGTCCACGGCTTTCAGGCTCTCTTCCACTCTTTCGGCGATCTCCTTTGTGGGGATCCCCATGTTTTCCGGGCCGAAAGCAACATCCTCATCCACCACCTGGCCGATGATCTGGTTGTCCGGATTCTGGAATACCATCCCGGCTGCCTGCCGTATCGCAAGAAGCTTCCCGCTGTCCTTCGTATTCATGCCGTCGACCTGCACTTCGCCTTCGGCGGGAAACAGGATCGCGTTGATATGCTTTGCGAGCGTGGATTTTCCGGAACCGTTGTGGCCGAGTATCGCTATGAATTCCCCCGGCTCCACATCAAGAGAGACACCATCCACTGCCGTGGTGATGCCCTCCACATTGTTTTCCTCATCTCTGCGGATGTATTCATATTTCAGATCGCGGATCTTTAAAAAAGGCTTTTTCATCTTCTCCGGATCGGTATCGTAGATACCAGTTCGATGCAGCCCGCGGCAAACAAAACGATCACCAGAAGCATGCGGGGCACATCTGCATTTCCGGTCTTGGGCATGTCTTTTCCGTAATTAACCGGCGCATTCGAGGCACTCCCGCTGCCCCCCTTGCCGTTTCCCGATCCTCCGGGTCCGGCTCCGTAGGTCACGACGGCATAGCCGCCCTGGGGCGTAACAACGTCCCCCCTGCCGGGTCCTCCGGGTGCTCCTCCCGGATTGCTCGGTCCGGGGATCATCGTGGGGCTGGGCCCTTCCGTGACAGTGGCTCCTGTCCCCGTTGTAGGCGTCAGCTCCGTTCCGCCGCCGGGCGTGACGGTAGCCGTTGCCGCTGCCGTAACAGCCGGCGTGGGCGTGGCCGTAGGCGCCTGGATGGGCGTCGCCGTGGCTGCCGGTGTAGGCGTATCGGTCGGGATGGGCGTCGCCGTCACCACCGAGGTGGTGGGGGTGGGCGTCGCATCTTCCGCGTCAGCCGTATAGATCAGTGCATATTCGTGATCAGAAAAATAATCCGTCGAAAAACGCACGCAACGTATCCCGCCTTCCGTCACGATCTCGGGAAGGAAATAGTCGGGTTCGTTTTCCGCAGTGCTGCCGAGGACACGGATCGTGCCCTTGTCGGGATCCATTTCTGCCGGCAGGGGGAGCGTGACCGTGAGCAGACCGAAATCATTCACATCCTGCTCATTCTCATCCACGAGATGCATGCGGAAGGGCCAATAACTCATCCGGTCAAGCATGACAAAACGCCTGCGGATGACAACACCGTCGGAATCCCGGATGATGAGTTTCCGATAGCCGCTCCCATCCGTGATCGAGGCGCGGATCGAAACGGTGTTGCGCTTGTCTTCCCTGCGGTCGTCAATGTTCACGGCCGGCGGGGTGACATTTCCCTCTTCGGGGATATAGACCATGCCGTATTGATAATCCGAAAAATAATCCGTGCTGAAGCGCACGCAGTTATAACCGCCGCGTGTCACATAATCCGTATCAAAGCTGTGAAGCGTGCCGTTTCGTCTGATCCCGACCATGCGCACGCGTCCCTTGCTCAGATCCATGTCGGCTGCGACCGGCAGTGTGATCGTGACCTTCTTGAAATCCGTCACGTCCTTCATCGAGGAGTCCACCAGACGCAGATACCAGGGCTTAAGGATCATCCCCTTTCGGAGCACGAGGATCTTCTTCACGGAAATGCCGTCCGAATCCCGGATGATCAGAATGCGCGTCCCGCTGCTTCCGTCGGATATCGTTGCTCCGATCCCGGAGCTGTCACGCCGATCTTCGCGCTCATCATCGATCTGAACGGTCCTTTCCCGCTCGTCTTCCTCACCGCCGGTGGGAGTGGGAGACAGCTCATCGGCGTTTTTGACACAGAATGCAAAAGCCGTATCACGCAGACTGGCCACCTTGAAGCTGACAAGCGTGACTCCGCCGGTCATCCGCTTCGTGATGTTCATCTCCTGCGAGGCAAGCACCTTTCCTTCTCCGTCCGTATCGGTCGCGCGCAAAAGACGGAATCCCTCCGACCAGGCATCCATGTAGGAAGGAACCGGGAATGTGATCACGGCGCTCTGGTAGCCGTCCGCATACCAGTCACCGATAAACAGGCTGAGGATAAAGGGATAGGCCTGATCTTCCTCGCCCCAGCCTTCGACCGCCCAGTCGCTGCGCTGTCCGTCGTAAACACTGAGGTAAAGGTTTCCGCTCACGCTGATGTCTCCGCTTATCTCACATTCGATCAAAGCCGAATTCTGCGGATCGCTGCGCCGGTCATCCAGCCCCACATCACGCTGCGCCCGTCCGAACATCGGAAGGATCGCGATCAGCAGCGCCAGAAGGATCGTGGAGATCCCCAGTACCCTTCTCAATACGATTGTCTTCTTTCCCATCGTCATCTCATTCTTACCTGTTCCGCTCCCGGGCCACAACAACCAGTCTGCCGTTTTCCTGCGAATACTCACAGGTCGACAGCGTCAGCAGGCGGTCGCCCCACTGCGGCCGTATGCCGGTATCGTACAATGCGTCAAGCTCCGCATTCTTCACATAGCTTTCAAATTCCATCTCGTTCTCGATCCGGATATAATCATAAAATGCAAACGCATCATTCTTTTCATCATACACCTTTGCTTTGAAAACCGCAAATATTTCGTACGTTCTTTCCTCATAAAGGGTGCTGAAGCTGATCCGGGGGTGTTCCCTGCAGTATATGGGATCCTCATACTCCTTCAGGCTTCCGAACATGGCACCCGAACGCATGTGATGGCCGTGGATCAGGGCGTTGACCGCTTCCGCGTCCGGATCACAGCGCTTATCCAGTACCAGCAGACCGTTCACATCGGCTTTCCCGTCAAAATCATGAGAAAGATAGAAATCATTGTCGTTTTCGCGGTACATCACCGGATAATCGATCCCGGTCCCTTCGATATACAACCAGCCGCACAGCTCCGGGTTGCGCTCATGCAGTTCCCGGAAGCGGGGCAGGATCTCCCTGACGCCGGCTGCTTCCTGCGTTCCGCTCTCTGTCGTTTGCGGCTCCGACGCGTCCGTATTTCCCGATTCATCCGGACTCACATGGCCGGCCTCTTCCGTAGGGGCAGTCTCCCGCTCCTTCTGCACGGCCGCTCCGCCGGCAGCCTGTCTGAGCTCTGCCATGGAATCTTCGCTCTGCTTCCCGCGAACGATCCAGAGCACGCCGATCACCAGAGCAAGCCCCAGCAAAAGATAAAGCGAGGTCAATGCCAGATGGCGGACCTTCCATCTGCCGTCCTTTATGACCTCCGGCTTGCGTTCCGGCTCCGGTTCCTCTTCTTCGAAGCTTTCGGTAAAGCTCTCCGCATCCAGCTCCTTCAGGAAGTCCTCACCGATCACGGTCTCAAAACGGATCCGTTCACGCCGGATCTGCATCTTCTTGTTCCGCGCGATCTGCACCTTGCTCCGGCCTTCTTCCTTCAGGCCCCGGATCTTTTCCAGGTCACGCTTCCCGGCCATGAAGTCCTCTATGGTATCAAATTCGTATTTTCCGAGCTCGTAAGACATTCCCGTATCAAAAACTCTCCCGTTACCGTCCGGCCCGCCGGGCGCACGCTCCTGCCGGCCCGGATCCCCGGCCCGCCGCCACGAAAAAGGGCAACCTTTCGGTTGCCCCTTTTGACTGTGATCAGACTTTCTTATACCAGCTCGAGGATGACCATCATCGCCGCATCACCTTTACGGGGCCCGATCTTTACGATGCGGGTAAATCCGCCGTTACGGTTGGTGTACTTGGGCGCGATCTCATCGAAGATCTTGGCAGCCAGATCCACCTTCTTGGTGTTCTTCTTGCGGCCCTGGATCTCTGCCGGTACTTCCGTTACATCATAGAGAACGCTCAGCATCTGATGACGTGCATGCAGACGGGAAGGCATGTCCTTTTTGATCTCCTTCTCGACCTCATCGAATACGGTCACCTTCTTGCCGTTAGCATCCTTCTCCTTGACACGTCTGCCGTCCTTGTCCTTCTGAGGTACCTTGGTCTTGACGGTAACGGTCTCGTAGTTGTCCTTTTCCTTGATCCCGAGAGCGATCAGCTTCTCGGCGATCTTCTTCACTTCCTTGGCGCGTGCCTCGGTGGTGGTGATGCGTCCGTTCAGGATCAGCATCGTTACCTGATTGCGGAGCAGTGCCTTTCTCTGGGAAGAGGTCTTTCCTAACTTTCTGTACATTGCCATTGTTTCTTTCCTCCTTTCACTTGTATCCACGCAGGAGCGTGCTCTTCGGTCTTATCGTTCCCGCAAGGAGTATTCACACGGCGCGTGCTCTTCGGTCTTACCGCCCATGCGTTTATTGCTCTCAGTCTTCGCTTTCGCGAAGATGAACGCCGATCTCACGGAGCTTCTCAAGCACCTCATCAAGAGACTTCTTACCGAGGTTACGCACCTTCATCATCTCTTCGGGTGTCTTGTTGCAAAGCTCTTCAACCGTATTGATGCCCGCACGCTTCAGGCAGTTGAACGAACGCACGGAAAGCTCCAGTTCGTCAATGCTGATAGCCAGTGCCTGCTTCTCACGGTCCTCGGACTGATTCTTCAGTACCGTTGCCGTCTGGCCCTTTCCGGAAAGGTTGATGAAGAGCTTCAGATGCTCGCTCAGTACCTTTGCCGCAAGGCTGACGGATTCTTCCGGTGAAAGCGCCCCGTTGGTGAACACATCCAGCGTAAGCTTGTCATAGTCGGTGATCTGACCCACACGGGTGTTCTCAACCGTGACATTCACGCGCTCCACCGGCGTATAGATGGAATCGATCGCAATGCTGCCTACCGGAAGTTCGTCCTTCTTATTCTTGTCGGAGCTCACATAACCGCGTCCCTTCGTCACCAGCAGGTCCATCTCAAGACGGGAATCCTTGGATCCGCTCAGGGTAGCGATCACCTGGTCCTTATTTACAATGCTTACTTCAGGATCGTCAAAACGGATATCGGATGCACGTACCACACCGTTGCCTTCAAAGCTGATATGCGCTTTCTTGGGCTCATCGCGGTCGCTCTCATCACGGATCGCCAAAGACTTGACGTTCATGATGATCTCGGGCACGTCCTCTTTCACTCCTTCGATCGTAGTGAACTCATGCAGCACCCCTTCGATCTTGATCTGGCTTACTGCCGCACCGGGCAGGGATGCCAGCATGATCCGGCGCAGGGAATTACCCAGCGTGGTTCCATAGCCGCGCTCCAGAGGCTCGACCGTGAAACGGCCGTACTTTTTGTCTTCCGAGATCTCAACGATCTTGATATCCGGGCAGTCAAAGTCAAATTCTATCATGCAGCTGTTCTCCTTTTCCTGTTGATAAGGTTTCCGAGTTCCTCTTGGAGACTGTCACGAGGACAGCTTCTTACTTGGAATACAACTCGACGATCAGCATCTCGTTCACGGGCACATCGATCGCTTCTCTTGCGGGGAGCTCTTTAACGACGCCTTTTCTGGCCTCGATGTCCATCTCCAGCCATGCGGGAACGATCCTGCCCTCGGTTACCTCAAAAACATCCTTGTAACGCTGCATGCCGCGCGCCTTCTCGGTCAGCTCGATCACATCACCGGCCTTGATCTGATAGGAAGGGATGTTGATCTTCTTTCCGTTGACGGTCACATGCTTGTGGCCTACGACCTGACGTGCCTCTCTGCGGGTACGTGCAAGGCCCAGACGGAATACGACGTTATCCAGGCGGCTCTCCAGAAGGATCATCAGGTTTGCACCGGTCATGCCCTTCATGCGGTCAGCCTTCTCATAGTAATTACGGAAAGGCTTCTCGAGAACGCCATAGATGAACTTTGCCTTCTGCTTCTCACGCAGCTGCAGGCCGTACTCACTGATCTTCTTGCCTGCGTTGCGGGGATTGCGGATGGACTCATTCACACGACGATCCAGTCTCTTGTTGATATTTTTCTTGCGGCCATCGACCTCACTTTTCCACTCGTTGGTGTGGGTATACTTTTCCACACCCAGGAAGGAGGGATCGATGCCCAAAGCTCTGCATCTTTTCAGTACAGGTACTCTGTTCACTGCCATGATTCTTTATCCTCCATTCACACAATTATACACGACGACGCTTCGGCGGGCGGCACCCGTTATGAGGAACGGGGGTCACGTCGCGAATGCTCGTTACCGTCAGGCCGTTAGCCTGCAATGCGCGGATCGCTGCCTCTCTTCCGGATCCCGGTCCTTTTACAAAGACATCTACCGTCTTGAGGCCGTGGATCAGAGCCGCCTTCGTAGCGGTCTCGGACGCCATCTGCGCCGCATAAGGAGTAGATTTCTTTGAACCGCGGAATCCCAGACCACCGGCGGATGCCCAGGAAAGAGCATTGCCTTCGCTGTCCGTCAACGTCACGATCGTGTTGTTGAAGGATGCCTGAATGTGTGCCTGTCCATGTTCAACGTTTTTCTTGACACGCTTCTTCGCAGTCTTCTTTGCTGCGGGTGAAGTACCTTTCTTTGCTGCTGCCATAAAACTAACCTACTTTCTTTTTTTCTATAAATAATGAATAGTTACCGAAAAACCAAATGCTGCTTACTTCTTCTTGCCGGCTACCGTCTTCTTGGGACCCTTGCGTGTACGTGCGTTGGTCTTGGTCTTCTGGCCACGGACCGGAAGTCCCTTTCTGTGACGGATGCCTCTGTAGCAGCCGATTTCCTGCAGACGCTTGATGTTGAGTGCGATCTCACGGCGGAGATCACCTTCTACCATGTAGCCGTCCTCAAGAACAGCACTGATAGCCTTTACCTCATCGTCTGTCAGATCTCTGCAGCGGGTGTTGGGATCAACCTTAGCCGCCTCAAGGATCTTGTTTGCGCTGACACGCCCGATTCCGTAGATATAGGTAAGACCGATCTCTACGCGCTTGTCTCTGGGCAAGTCAATACCTGCAATACGAGCCATTTTTCTTTCCTCCGTTCGGGGATATCCCCCTGTGCTGTGCCGGTCGGTATGATAAGTCCGGCAGATTAACAGTTACCAATTGACTGGGACGGCGGGTTAAACCGTCCGACCGGTTTTCTCCGGTCTTGCCCCCTCCCCGATCGTTTTTCGTTTCGCGCAGGGGGAGCCTGCGCCGGCTTTGCTTTTGCGTTCCGTCTGCGACGGTCCGCTTTCGATCGTTGTTTGGGAGAGGTATCAATCGTAAATGCACGGTGATCAGCATGTTCACCTCGATGACAGAGCAAAAATGCCTGCCACGCATTTATCGATGATCGGCAGACACTTTTGACGGAAAGTGCTGCCATAGCCGCTCATTGGTTACGCGCCGATCAACCCTGGCGCTGTTTGTGTTTGGGATTCTCACAGATGATCATGATCCTCCCTTTTCTTTTGATGACCTTGCACTTTTCGCAGATCGGTTTTACAGATGATCTTACTTTCATGGTAATTCCTCCTTTCCCCTAAAAAAAGACCGTTTTATATAGTATCATAGGGATTTTCTTAATGCAAGCATTTTTTTATTTTTTTTCGGTATATCTCCGGAAATGTATTTTACTTATCTCTCCAGACGATACGTCCTTTTGACAGATCGTAGGGGGACAGTTCCATCGTAACTTTGTCTCCCGGAAGGATCTTGATGAAATTCTGGCGCAGCTTACCGCTGATATGCGCCAGCACCTCATGGCCGTTTTCAAGCTGGACCTTAAACATCGTGTTCGGCAGCTTTTCGGTAACGGTCCCTTCAATCTCGATCACATCTGCTTTAGACATTCTCTTCCTCCTTAGTACTCAGCAAAACCTTCATACAGCCTGCGGCTCTTTTCCTGCGCCGCTTTGCATCCTTTTCTCAATACAGACTCAGGATCTCGGGATCCCCGTCCGTGATCAGGATCGTGTTTTCATAATGAGCTGCCGGGCTTCCGTCTTCGGTCACAACCGTCCACTCATCCTCCTCCCAGACCACATCCCCGCGTCCCAGGGCGATCATGGGTTCTACAGCCAGTGTCATTCCAGGCTGCAGCTTCGGCCCTCTCCGTTCCATGTGATAATTCGGGATCTGCGGATCTTCATGAAGGGAAGTACCCACGCCATGCCCGACCAGCTCCCTTACTATGCCGTAACCGAACGGTGAGATATAATCTGCCACGGCATTGGAGATATCATAAACATGATTTCCCGCTCTCGCGACCTTGATCGCTTCAAAAAATGCATTCCTTGTTTCATCCACGAGTTTCTGTACTTCAGGACTTGCCTTTCCCACGATATGGGTTCTTGCCGCATCGGAATGATAACCCTTGTAGATGCAGCCCGCATCGATGGAAACGATATCCCCGTCCTTCAGGATCCGGTCCCTGGAGGGGATCCCGTGTACCACCTCATCGTTCACCGAAACGCAGATGTTTGCCGGATATCCCTCATAGTTCAGAAAGTTGGATACCACTCCGTGATGCGCAAGAAATTTCGCTGCGGCATCATCAAGATCCATTGTGGAGATCCCCGGCCGGACCAGCTTCTCCAGCTCGCGATGCATGTCGCAGAGCAGGTGATTCGAGATCCGCATCAGCTCGATCTCTCTGGGTGATTTGATCGAAATAGACATTTGTCAGCCTCTCTTCTCAGTCAAGGATGCCCCGGATCGCTGCAAACACATCCGTGGAATCCACCGTTCCGTCTACCGTCTTCAGCACGCCCTTCTTCGTATAGAAATCAATCAGGGGCTGTGTCTGCTCATGATAAACCGCAAGTCTCTTCATGACGGTCTCTTCCTTGTCGTCATCGCGAAGGACCAGCTCACTGCCGCACTTATCGCAGATCCCTTCCTGCTTCGGGGGGATATGAACGATGTGATAGGTTGCCCCGCAGCTTAAGCAGGCGCGGCGGCCGCCCATGCGCTTCACGATATTCTCATCGGGCACTTCCACATCGATGGCATAATCGATCTTGTCCCCAAGCTTGTCAAGCTCGGCATCCAGTACCTCTGCCTGAGGAATGGTACGGGGAAAGCCGTCCAGAACATAACCGTTCTTGCAGTCATCCTGCGCCACGCGGTCCAGAAGGATACGTACGGTCAGCTCATCGGGTACCAGTGCCCCCTTGTCCATGTAGGTCTTGGCTTCCATGCCGAGAGGAGTACCTCCCTTGATGTTTGCACGGAAGATATCGCCGGTAGAAACATGGGGAATCCCGTATGTCTCCGCGATCATCTTGGCCTGCGTTCCCTTGCCCGCACCGGGGGCACCCAACATTACGATCTTCATGCTTTCATCCTCTCTTTTAACGCATAAAGCCCGCGGGGGCGTCCCACCCTCGCGGACAAAAAACAGTTGCTTCTTATGAATTCAGGAAACCCTTGTAGTTACGCTCAACCATCATGGTCTCCACCTGACGCATCGCATCGAGCACAACGCTCACGATAATGATCAGGGAGGTTCCCGCGAAGGTCACCTGGGCACCGAACACACCGTTGAACACGATGGGAATGGTCACTACGATGAACAGACCCACGGCTCCGATGAAGATGATGTACTGCAGGATGTTGTTCAGGTATTCCGTGGTGGGACGTCCGGGACGTACACCGGGAACGAATCCGCCGCGCTTCTTCAGGTTATCCGAGATGATCACCGGGTTAAAGGTGATCGCGGTATAGAAGTAAGCGAAGAAGATGACCAGCACAACATACAGGAGCAGTCCAAGCGTATACCAGGGAGTTTCTGCCTGGAACCAGTTGCTGCTCTGCAGCGCCTTGAGGATATGGCTCCATGCTCCCGTTCCGGGATCAAGGCTGAAGAGGCTCCAGATGATCACCGGGAACTGCATGATCGAGCTTGCAAAGATGACGGGCATGACACCGGAGGTGTTGACCCGCAGGGGAATGTTGTTGGTGTTCCCCATGGCCGCGATGCGGCTGTTATTGCTGCGCCCGTTGTAATGCACCGGGATCTTGCGCACACCGTCATTCAGCAGTACGGTCAGGACGATCGTGATCAGGATCACCGCGATGATGATGATCGCCGAGAGAACGGCCTTACCTACGTTGCCCGCGCTGGTAACGAACTGTGAGAACAGACCGCTGATGTCCGCGGGGATGCGGGATGCGATGTTAAATACCAGGATGATGGATGAGCCGTTGCCGATACCCTTTTCGGTGATCTGCTCGCCCAGCCACATCACGAATGCAGCGCCTGCGGTAAGAGCGGCCACGGTTGCGATCACGTTGACCGCATTGAATTCACGTAACAGACCTCTCTGTCCGAAACCGACTGCCATACCGATGGCCTCGATGACTGCGAGACCAATGGTAGCATAACGGGTCGCTTCGTTAAGCTTTGCGTGCCCGTCCTCCTCCCTGCTCATTTCTTCGAGCTTGGGAATGGAGAGTGTCAACATCTGTACAATGATGGATGCCATGATGTATGTACTGATACCCAGTGCAAACACAGACATACTTGTAAAGGAACCGCCCGTGAACGCATCAAAGAAATTAAATGCGTCTCCGCTCTGCTGGGCAAACCACTGTTTGAAGTACTCGGGGTTCGTGCCCGGAACGGGAATCTGGCTGCCGAGACGGATGATGACCAGCATCAGTGCCGTATAGAGCAGACGCTTGCGGATATCCTTGATCTTAAACGCATTAACCAAAGTCCGAAACATATCGTAACCTCCAGATCTGAATGCTCTCTACTCTTATACCGCCTCGATACTGCCGCCGGCAGCTTCGATCTTTGCCTTGGCTGCTTCGCTGAAAGCATCCACCTTTACGGTAAGTTTCTTGCTGATCTCGCCGTTGCCGAGGATCTTTACGCCGTCGCGGGGATTCTTGACGATTCCCTTCTCCATCAGGCTGTCCACAGTCACGGTATCGCCGCTCTCGAACACGTCATTCAGACGGCTCACATTGATCCCGATGAAGGTAAGCGTATTGCGGTTCTTGAAACCACGCTTGGGGATACGACGATACAGAGGCATCTGTCCGCCTTCGAAACCGATACGGGGAGCGCCGCTACGCGCCTTCTGTCCCTTATGTCCCTTACCGGCAGTCTTTCCGTTTCCGGAACCATGACCGCGGCCGCGGCGGAAATTGTCGCTATGCTTGGACCCGTCAGCGGGTCTCAGATTCGATAAATCCATTTTTTTGTCCTCCTTATGCCTCTTCTACCTTCAGCATATAGCCTACCTGCTGGATCTGCCCTCTGGTAGCCGCATTGTCCGGAAGCGTTACGGTCTTGTGCATCTTGGTCAGTCCCATGGCCTCCACCGTTCTTCTGTGCTTCGGCACGGCGCCGATCGGGGACTTCACCAGAGTTACCTTTAGATTCTTCTCTGCCATGATCTTACCCTCCTCGCTTATGCCCGGATCTCTTCCACAGACTTGCCGCGCTTCATGGCAACTTCCTCGGGGCTCTTCAGAGCTGCAAGGCCGTTGATGGTTGCCAGAACGACATTCTGCTTGTTATTGGATCCCAAAGATTTCGTACGGATGTTCTTGATCCCTGCCATATCGCAGACGATACGAGCAGGACCGCCCGCGATGACACCGGTACCTTCCGGAGCTCTCTTCAGCAGGACTTCGGCGGAACCGAAACTGCCGATCTGGTCGTGCGTGATGCTCTCGTTCTCATCCCTTGCAACATTGACCAGATGCTTGGCGGCATCTTCCTTACCCTTGCGGATCGCCTCGGGGATCTCGGCAGCTTTGCCGAGGCCGGCGCCCACATGACCGTTGCCGTCACCTACAACAACCAGAGCGGTAAAGCGCATGTTACGTCCACCCTTTACAACCTTGGTTACGCGCTTGATGGCAACTACTTTATCATTCAGTTCACCCAACTGACTGGCATCAATGATCTCACGTTTCATTCTGTTACTCTCCTCCTAGAATTGTAAGCCGGCTTCTCTTGCCGCCTCAGCCAATGCTGCAACCTTACCGTGATAAATGTAACCGCCTCTGTCGAAAACAACGGTCTCGATGCCTTTGTCCAATGCGCGCTTTGCAATGATGCCTCCCAGCACCTTTGCAGCTTCCACGTCGTTGGTCTTCTGAAGCTGTGCCTTTACATCCTTCTCTACTGTGGAGGCCGCCACAATGGTATTGCCGGCTTCGTCATCGATAACCTGTGCATACATGTGGTTGTTGCTCCTGTATACCGCAAGGCGGGGTCTGGCGGCCGTACCGCTGAAACGGTTGCGGATCTTTAAATGCTTCTTTTCGCGCACTTTCTGTCTTGATTCTTTGCTTACCATTTCTTAAGGCCCTCCTTACTTCTTACCGGTCTTGCCGACTTTACGTCTGATGGTCTCGTCGACATACTTGATACCCTTGCCCTTATAAGGCTCAGGACGTCTCTTGTCGCGGATCTCAGCGGCAAACTGACCGACTTTTTCCTTGTCAATACCCTTTACGATGATGAGGTTCTGACCGTCAACCGCAGTCTCGATCCCCTCAGGGTCTTCCATCTCTACCGGATGGGAATAGCCCAGGTTCAGCACCAGCTTCTTGCCCTGCTTGGCTGCACGGTAACCGACACCGTTCACCTCGAGCTTTTTCTCATAGCCGTCGGTAACACCTACTACCATGTTGTTGAGCAGTGTTCTCGTCAGGCCATGCAGAGATTTCATCTTCTTCAGATCATTCGGTCTGGAAACGGTGATCTCGGCACCTTCCTGCTTGATCTCCATCTCTGCGGGAAGTACTCTCTCCAGCGTTCCCTTGGGACCTTTTACAGTCACTTTGTTATTTTCTGCAATACTTACCGTTACTCCGGCAGGTACCGCGATTGGCATTCTTCCGATTCGTGACATGCCCGTACCCTCCTTAATATTTTACCAAACAAATGCTAACACTTCGCCGCCCACGCCCTGCTTGCGTGCTTCCTTATCGGTGATCACGCCCTGGTTCGTGGAGATAATGGCAATGCCGAGGCCGCCCAGAACCCTGGGGAGCTCGTCCTTGCCCGCATACACACGCAGACCCGGCTTGGAGATGCGCTTGATGCCGGTGATGATCTTTTCGTTCTTGTCTGCGCCGTACTTGAGCGTGATGTGGATGGCCTTGAAGTTGCCGTCATCTACCAGCTCGTATTTTCTGATGTAACCTTCATCCTGCAGGATCTGTGCGATCGCCAGTTTCATCTTGGATGAGGGAACATCAACCGTATCATGTTTTGCAGTATTTGCGTTACGGATTCTAGTAAGCATATCTGCAATAGGATCACTCATTGTCATTTGATTTTCCTCCTCCCTCTCTTACCAACTGGCCTTCTTTACGCCCGGGATCTGTCCCTGGTAAGCCAGTTCCCGGAAGCAAACGCGGCAGATGCCATACTTCCGAAGCACGCTGTGCGGACGTCCGCAGATTCTGCAGCGGGTATAAGCCCGCGTGGAGAATTTGGGTTTGCGCTGCTGCTTAAGTTTCATTGCTAATTTTGCCATGATCTTTTAACCCTCCATATAATCAGGCCGAAGCCTTTGCAAACGGCATGTTGAACAGTGTCAGGAGCTCTCTCGCTTCCTCATCGGTCCGTGCGGTGGTAACGATGATGACATCCATGCCACGCACCTTGTCAACCTTATCGTACTCGATCTCGGGGAAGATCAGCTGCTCCTTGATGCCCAGTGCATAGTTGCCTCTGCCGTCGAACGCGTTGGGGTTCACACCGCGGAAGTCGCGCACTCGGGGCAGCGCCAGGTTGATCAGGCGATCCAGGAACTCGTACATCTTGTCGCCGCGAAGAGTGGTCTTGCAGCCGATCGCCTGGTTCTCTCTGATCTTGAAGTTTGCTATGGAGTTCTTGGCGCGGGTGATCACTGCCTTCTGTCCGGTGATGAGCTCCATGTCTGCCACAGCGCTCTCCAGAAGCTTGGCGTTATCCTTTGCCTCACCTACGCCCATGTTGATGACGATCTTATCGATCTTCGGCACCTGCATCACATTCTTGTAGCCGAACTTTTTGGTCATCGCATCAACGATCTCGTTCTGATAAGTATCTTTTAATCTACTCAATGCTCTGCTCCTCCTTAGTCGATCACATCGCCTGTGGCCTTGGCAACGCGAACCTTCTTGCCATCCACAACTTTAAAGCCGATCCGGGTAGGTTTTCCCTTGTGTACGACCATGACATTGGAAATGTCAATGGGCGCTTCCTTGTCGACGATGCCGCCGGTCTGGTTCTGCGCGGAGGGCTTGGAATGACGCTTTACGATGTTGATGCCCTCAACGAGCACCTTGCCCTTCTTCGCATCTACCTTCAGAACTTTGCCTTCGCGGCCCTTGCCCTTCTCGGTACTGCCGGTCATGATCCTGACCGTATCGCCTGTCTTGATCTTTGTCATCTCTTCGCCCTCCTTACAGTACTTCGGGAGCCAGAGAAACGATCTTCATGAACTGCTTCTCTCGGAGCTCTCTTGCTACGGGCCCGAAGATACGGGTCCCTCTCGGGGTCTTGTCATCCTTGATGATGACTGCCGCATTCTCGTCAAACTTGATGTAGGAGCCGTCTTTTCTGTGTGCGCCCTTTACGGAACGAACCACAACAGCCTTGACCACATCACCTTTCTTGACCACGCCGCCGGGTGTTGCATCCTTGACCGTAGCAACGATCACATCCCCGATATTGGCATATCTCCTGGTGGAGCCGCCCGACACGCGGATGCACAGGATCTCTTTCGCACCTGTATTATCAGCGACCTTAAGTCTGCTCTCCTGTTGAATCATGATCTATCTCCTTCCTATCCGCGTGCTTACTTCGCTCTCTCAACCACTTCCACCAGTCTCCATCTCTTGTCCTTGGACAGAGGGCGGGTCTCCATCACCTTTACGGTGTCGCCCGTTCTGGCATCGTTGGTCTCATCGTGAGCCTTCAGCTTGTAGGTCTTCTTTACGATCTTGTTATAAAGAGGATGACGCACATGGTCCTCAACAGCTACCGTGATCGTCTTGTCCATCTTATCGCTGATCACCTTACCCGTACGGGTCTTTCTTAAATTTCTCTCTTCCACTGTTTATTCCCTCCCGCCTCAGGCTCTCTGCTTTGCGCTCAGCACAGTCTGGATCCGGGCGATATTCTTCTTGACCTCGCCAATCCGTGCCGTGTTGTCCAGCTGGTTCGTTGCATTCTGGAAACGCAGGTTGAAGAGTTCCTTCTTAGCGTCTACCAGTGCCTGGCTCAATTCTGCCGGAGACTTCTCTCGCAGGCCGTCTGTATATTTTCTTGTCTTCTTAGTTGCCATTTACAACACCGCCTTCCTGTTCCGCTTCCAGATCTGCCTTGGAAACGATCTTGCACTTGCAGGGCAGCTTGTGCGTAGCGAGACGCAGTGCTTCTTTTGCCACTTCTTCGGACACACCGGCGATCTCGAACATTACACGGCCCGGCTTTACAACTGCTACCCAGTACTCCAGCGTTCCTTTACCGGAACCCATTCGGGTTTCTGCCGGCTTGGTCGTTACGGGCTTATCCGGAAAGATCTTGATCCATACACGACCGCCACGCTTGATGTAACGGGTCATGGCGATACGGGCAGCCTCGATCTGGTTGGATTTGATCCAGGCGGGCTCTGTGGCAATGATACCGTACTCGCCGTAGGTGATAACATTTCCGCGGGAAGCCTTGCCGCTCATCGTGCCGCGGAACTGCTTACGACGCTTTACTCTCTTAGGCATTAACATGGTTCTTGTCTCCTTCCTCAGGCTTCCTTACGGGCAGCTCTGTCATCATTGTTTCCCTTGGTCGGCAGCACCTGGCCGCGATAGATCCAAACCTTCACACCGATCTTGCCGTAGGTGGTGTCTGCCTCGGCAAAGCCGTAGTCGATATCGGCACGCAGCGTCTGCAGGGGGATGGTCCCTTCGCTGTAGAACTCGCTTCTTGCGATATCAGCGCCGCCCAGACGTCCGCTCACGCAAGCCTTGATCCCGAGTGCGCCGGTGATGGTATTGCCACGGTTGTCCTTCTTCATGGTGCGGGTCATGCAGCTCTTCACCGCACGACGGAAGGAAATACGATTCTCAAGCTGTGCAGCGATATTCTCGGCAACCAGCTGTGCGTCCGCATCGGGCTTCTTCACTTCCTGGACATCCAGGGAGATGTCCTTGCGGCCGATCTCCTTCATCAGGGCTTTTCTGGTGGTCTCGATCCCTGCGCCGCCCTTGCCGATCACGACACCGGGCTTCTGGGTGAATACCACTACTTCTGCCTTCTCAGCCTTGCGGGCGATCTCGATCCGGGAGATGCCAGCGGCATACAGTCTCTTCTTCAGGAACTTTCTGATCTTATAGTCTTCCACAAGGTAATCGGAGAACTTGTCCTCTGAGAACCACTTGGAATCCCAATCCTTGATAACACCGACTCTTAAGCCGTGCGGATTAACTTTCTGTCCCATTTCTTACTCTGCTCCTTTCTCGTCCAGAACGATCGTGATGTGGCTGACTCTCTTCTCAATGCGGTAAGCGCGGCCCTGTGCTCTGGGGTGGATCCTCTTCATCGTGGGTCCCTTGTTTGCAAAACACTCTGCAATGTAGAGCTTCTCAGGATTCATGCCGTTGTTGTTCTCCGCATTTGCGATCGCGCTGTCCAGAAGCTTGCCGATCAAGGACGAAGCGTATCTGGGATTGTACTGCAGGATCGCTCTCGCGGTAGTCACATCCTTGCCCCGGATCGCATCCAGAACGAAGCATGCTTTCTGAACCGAAACCCTGGCGTAAGAAAGCTTTGCGGAGGGTCTTCTGTCTCTGTTCTCTTCATTTCTCTTTCGCTTAATCTGCGATCTATGTCCCTTAGCCATAGTAGTTTATTTCCTCCCTTCCTTACTTAACCTTGGATTTCTTGTCGTCCTTTCCGTGTCCACGGAAAGTACGGGTTGCTACGAACTCACCAAGCTTATGTCCGACCATATCCTCGGTTACATATACAGGCACGTGCTTACGGCCGTCATGCACAGCGATCGTGTGTCCCACAAACGAGGGGAAGATCGTGGAGCGTCTGGACCAGGTCTTGATTGCCTGCTTCTTGCCGGCCGCGTTCATCGCATCTACTGCCTTCAGAAGGCTGGCGTCTGCAAAAGGCCCTTTCTTTAATGATCTTGCCATTGTCTTTTCCTCCTCCCCTTACTTTATCGCTCTGCCGTCGCGTCTTCTCACGATCAGCTTGTTGGAATGCTTCTTCCGTCTGGTCTTCAGACCCAGTGCCGGCTTACCCCAAGGAGTGCAGGGGCCCGGACGTCCGATACCGGTCTTACCTTCACCACCACCGTGAGGATGGTCGTTCGGGTTCATGACGGAACCGCGGACAGTGGGACGGATTCCCATGTGGCGCTTGCGGCCGGCCTTACCGATGTTGACCAGGTTGTGGTCGCCGTTTCCGATCACACCGATGGATGCGCGGCACTCGATCGGAACCATCCGCATCTCGCCGGAGGGAAGACGCAGGGTTGCGTACTTGCCTTCCTTAGCCATCAACTGAGCGGAGTTGCCGGCTGCCCTTACCATCTGGCCACCCTTGCCGGGAAGCAGCTCGATGTTGTGTACCAGGGTACCGACGGGGATCTCGGAGAGCGGCAGGCAGTTGCCCGGACGGATCTCGGCTTTCTTGCCGTTCATGATCTTCATGCCGTCCTTCAGGCCCTCGGGAGCCAGGATATAAGCCTTCTCGCCGTCTGCATAGCAGATCAGGGCG
Source organism: Lachnospiraceae bacterium (assembly GCA_024696005.1). Taxonomy (GTDB): domain Bacteria; phylum Bacillota; class Clostridia; order Lachnospirales; family Lachnospiraceae; genus NK4A136. The sequence goes on from JAILHF010000048.1 coordinate 53,529, forward strand.
ATGTTTGCGGTACGGTTGGGATCGTACTCGATGCCGACCACCTTTGCAGGAATATCATCTTTGTTACGCTTGAAATCGATGATCCTGTATTTCTGTCTGTTTCCGCCGCCGTGATGACGAACCGTGATCTTACCCTGGTTGTTGCGGCCTGCGGTCTTGTCCTTCTTTGCCAGAAGGCTTTTCTCGGGAGTCGTCTTTGTGATCTCCGAGAAATCCGAACCCGTCATGTTTCTTCGGGACGGGGTATAGGGATTATACTTTTTGATTCCCATTTCTCTATTCTCCTTTGCTGTTTATCATCACACTTGTCTGTGTATGGGTGGGACGCCTTACAGTCCCGCAAAGATCTCGATGTCTTTGCTGTCGGCCGTCAGCTGCACGATCGCCTTCTTGGTCTTGGCGGTCTTTCCGCTGACCAGACCGCGGCGGCGGGTCTTGCCATCTTTGTTCTGGGTGTTGACCTTTGCCACCTTCACGCCGTCAAACATCTTCTCGACAGCTTCCTTGATCTGAGTCTTGTTAGCTTCCGGATGAACCAGAAACGTGTACTTCTTCTCGCTCATGCCGTCCATGCTCTTTTCCGTGACCATCGGCTTCTGGATCACGTCGTAGTATAATAAGCTGGCCATTATGCGTACACCTCCTCGATATTGGCGACCGCTGCCTTTGTCAGAACCACGGTGCCGGCGTTCATCACGTCATAAACGTTCATGTTTTCCGTGACGGTTGTCTTGGTATCGGGAATGTTTCTCGCGGAGAGGATCACATTCTCGTTTCTCTCGTCCATGATGACCAGTGCCTTCTCAGCCTTGATCTTCTGAAGCACTTCCGCGAAACGCTTCGTCTTGATCTCATCCAGCTTCAGCTCGTCCAGAACGATCAGCTTCTGCTCCTGGACCTTGCTGGTCAGAGCGCTCTTGAGAGCCGCTCTCTTTTCCTTCTTGTTCAGCTTGAAGGAATAATCCCTGGGAACGGGAGCGAACACGATTCCGCCGCCCTTCCACTGCGGTGCACGGATCGAACCCTGACGGGCATGTCCCGTACCCTTCTGTCTCCAGGGCTTCTTGCCGCCGCCGGAAACCTCCGAGCGGGTCTTGGCCTTCTGCGTTCCCTGGCGCTTGTTAGCCAGCTGCTGTACGACTGCAAGATGAACCAGGTGCTCGTTGATCTCTACACCGAAGACTGCATCGCTTAAGTCGATCGTGCCTACTTCCTTGCCTTCCATATTTACCACAGATACTGTAGCCATGTCTTACGTTCCTCCTTCCACTTAAGCTTCTGCCTTGGTGGTCTCTTTGATGGTGATCAGGGCTTTCTTTGCGCCCGGAACCGCACCTTTGACCAGCAGCAGGTTCTTATCCGCGTCCACGCGGACTACTTCCAGGTTCTTTACCGTAACCTGCACGCTTCCCATGTGACCGGGCATCTTCTTGCCCTTGAACACCTTGGAAGGCGAGGAGCAGGCGCCGTTGGAACCTGCATGGCGGTGATACTTGGAACCGTGAGCCATGGGCCCTCTGGACTGACCGTGACGCTTGATGGCGCCCTGGAATCCCTTACCTTTGGTGATGGCCGTTACATCCACCTTGTCACCGTTCTCGAAGATGTCCGCCTTGATCTCCTGTGCAAGGCTGTACTCTGCTGCGTTCTCAAAACGGAACTCTCTCAGATATCTCTTGGCGCTCACGCCGGCCTTTTTGAAGTGGCCCTGCTGCGCCTTGTTGACACCGTGACGATGCACGATCTCCTTGCTGCCGCCCTTATCCTTGTTGATGATGCGCTCCTTCTTCTCGCCGAAGCCCACCTGTACGGCTGCGTACCCGTCGTTCTCTTCCGTCTTGACCTGAGTCACCACGCAGGGGCCCGCCTCAAGTACGGTAACGGGGATCAGACTTCCGTCCTCTTTGAAGATCTGCGTCATGCCGATCTTGGTTGCCAGTATTGCTTTCTTCATTTGCTACCTCCTTTTGTGTTTCTACTAAAGCGGTACGACTGTTTTCAAAGCGTACATAAAGTTAGTAGAGGTTTTTGTTTTTTTACTTCATCTTTACGTCTACAAAAACGCCGGCCGGCAGATCCGTCTTCTGCAGCGCTTCCACGATCTTGGAAGAAGCGTTGTGGATGTCGATCAGGCGCTTGTGCGTGCGCTGTTCGAACTGCTCACGGCTGTCCTTGTACTTATGTACCGCACGAAGGATCGTTACCACTTCCTTTTGGGTAGGAAGGGGAACCGGTCCGCTGACCACCGCGCCGCTCTTCTTTGCGGTATCGATGATCTTCTTTGCGGAAGCGTCCACCAGCTGGTGGTCATAAGCCTTCAGAATTACTCGCATCTTCTGTCCTGTTGCCATAAAAAAAGTCTCCTCTCTGTTTGTTTGATGTTACATGAGCGGCGACTGTACACTTTCCCGTGTGTGTCGCGCCCTTTCTTTATAAAAGCTTCGGGATATTGCCTCGTCCCCGAAGCTGCGCGATATTCACAACACGTCGTTTCTGCGTTATCCGCAGACAGTTTATTCAGTACAGTGACTTGTCGTCATGATGATTGACATTCGCTCCGCGAAAAACCCGCCGTGCCTTATGTATTCGGTCAGGCGGCAACCTCCGCTTCACAGCTATCATGTCACAGCAAGAGCGATTATACACGAGGGAATATCATTATGCAAGCATTTTTTACAAAGATTTTGATGTTTTTTTATCACATCTGCGATTTTACCAAAAATCTCCGGCAAAACCATCGCTCTTTTGTACAATAATACTGCCCGGCTTTTTCGGCCGGGCAGTTCCGTTCGCCTTATGCTTTTTTCTTCACCTGGTCGAACATGTCGGTGATCTCCTTCGAAGGAGCCGCCGTAAGCAGGCTTACGATCAGAATGCAGATCAGGCTGACCGGAAAACCGAGCGCCAGGGAGTAAAGCCCCGTCGCCGATCCCAGCGTCGCACCGCCCGCAAGAGGGATGTAATCCCAGACGATGACGGTCAGCGCCCCGCTCACCAGACCGGCAACCGCGCCGGGCAGGTTCGTGCGCTTCCAGAACAGGCTCATAAGGACAAGCGGACCGAAAGCCGCGCCCAGGCCTGCCCAGGCATCGCTGACCAGCGTCATGACCGAAGAATCCGGATCCAGGGCGATCACATAAGCCACGACCGCGATCACGATGATCGCCACACGGCTCAGGGTCAGCACCTTCTTGTCATCCGCATCCTTTTTGATCACTCCCTTATAGATATCCTCCGCGATTGCCGACGCGCTCACCAGAAGCTGGGAATCCGCGGTGCTCATGATGGCCGCCAGAATGCCGCAAAGGAAGATGCCGGCAATGAAGGATGCGTGAATGTCCTCCACGAATACCTTCTGGATCATCTCGATGAAGATGCGCTCGGTCCCGGCTTCTTCGATGCGCCCGTATTCCATGAACGCTCTGCCGACCACACCGATCACACAGGCAAACACCAGGGAAAGCGTTACCCAGGTGATGGCAACCACTTTGGACTTGCCCATCTCCTTCTCGTCCTTGACCGCCATGAAGCGGACCAGGATATGGGGCATGCCGAAATAGCCGAGCCCCCAGGCCATGCCGGAAATGATGCTGGTAGCCGTGGTGCCGTGGAACAGATCCGTGAATGCCTTCACATCCGTCACGCCGTTATCCGCCAGTCCCTGCGCGATCGTGAGTCCGTTGTTCTGCATGATCACAAGAGCCACGATGGGCACTGCCAGCAGGCCGATGATCATCAGCGTGCCCTGGATGAAGTCTGTGGTGCACACTGCCTTGAAGCCGCCCAGGAAGGTATATGCCAGGATGACGATCGCGCCGATCGTGAGGGCGACCGTATAATTCAGATGAAAGACCGAAGCAAAGAGCTTGCCGCCTGCCGCAAGTGCGGACGCGGTATATATGATAAAGAAAAAGGCGATGATCAGGGATGAGACCGTCATCAGGATCTTTTTCTTGTCGCCGTAACGATGCTCGAAGAACATGGGCAGCGTCACGGAATTGCCCGCCAGTATCGTATACCGTCGGAGCGGGGACGCCACGATCAGCCAGTTCAGGATCGTTCCCACCAGCAGTCCGAGAGCCACCCAGCCGTCACCGGAGATGCCGGTGATAAAGATCGCGCCCGGCAGTCCCATCAAAAGCCATCCGCTCATGTCGGAAGCCTGCGCGGAAAGAGCAGCCACAAAGCCTCCCAGATTTCTGCCGCCCAAAAAGTAATCCTCGGAGTTCTCGTTTTTCTTGCTGTAGGCCGCCCCGATGCCAACCATCATCAGCATGTACAGGGCAAACGCCACGATAAGCCATCCATTGATTCCCATCGTTTTTACCTCTCTCTTCCATATTTATTGTATAAACAAAAACCGTGCCGATTTTACCACAGCTTTTGCAATTTGACAAGTTTATGCCCCTCCCCGTTTGCATCTTCCCTCCGTCGGGTGTATACTTTCCATACGTTACGGAAAAGGAAGGAAGAAACAGGATGTGGATCGCGGATCGATGGAAAGACTATAGCGTGCTGGATACCTGCAGCGGCGAAAAGCTGGAGCGCTGGGACAAATATATCCTGGTGCGCCCGGATCCCCAGGTGATCTGGGATTGCGGGCATGAGCATCCCGGCTGGAAGAAAAAGAACGGCCACTATCACCGCAGTGCCAAAGGCGGCGGTGAATGGGAATTCTTTGACCTCCCCGAGGAATGGACCATCGGCTATCGTCTGCCGGATCCGCACATCTCCCCTCTCTGCTTCCATTTGAAGCCCTTCGCCTTCAAGCACACGGGCATCTTTCCGGAGCAGGCCGTCAACTGGGACTGGATGAGTTCCCTTGTCTCCGGTGCCGCAGCAGAAGGCCGCCAGATCAATGTGCTGAACCTTTTTGCCTATACCGGCGGAGCCACGGCTGCGCTGGCCGCTTCCGGCGCCAGGGTCACGCATGTGGATGCCGCCAAGGGCATGGTAGCCTGGGCCAAGGAAAACGCGGCCTCCTCACAGGTTCCGACCGAAAACACCCGCTGGATCGTGGACGACTGCGTGAAATTCGTGGAGCGGGAGCTGCGGCGCGGGAACCGTTACGACGGCATACTGATGGATCCGCCCTCCTACGGCCGCGGCCCGAAGGGCGAGATCTGGAAGATCGAGGAAAATGTCTGGCCGCTCGTCGAGCTTGCCGCCGGGCTGCTTTCGGATGATCCCCTCTTCTTTCTGATCAATTCCTACACCACCGGCCTGCAGCCGGCGGTACTGACCTACATGCTCAAAAAGGCCATCGCCGAAAAACGCGGCGGAACTGTCGAGAGCAGCGAGATCGGCCTGCCCGTGGAAGGCACCACCCTGGTCCTGCCCTGCGGCGCCAGCGGACGTTGGATGCCCGCGTAAACGGTCAAGTTAAGTCAAGTTAAGTCATTGCACTCGAGCTAATAATTTGATAGGATCAAGCCGATATATACAGATAAGATGAATGTAAGCGAACTTTCCTCACAACTGTACAGAAAATCCGGAGTGGATGCACAAGCCCTAAAGCGTCTGAACAGCGGGCGCCGCAGCGACCGTCCGGAAAGCCTGGGCGAAGAGCGTTCGGAAGGACCTCATTTCTCGCAGGTACTGGCGGAGCTTGCCGAAAAGCATGCCCCCTCTTCTTTGCGTGCAGCCGGTGAAGAGGAAAGCACTCCCGCTCTCTCGGACAAGCAGATCCGCGGGATCCTGAAGAACGCCCTCAGCTCGGAGTCGATCTCGCCGGACATCGTGAAAGCCCTGACCGATGAAGACGGCCGGATCTCGGAAAAGCTGCTCGATCTGATCATGGAAAGCGGTGATGAAGATGAAGACGAAGCCGGCCTGTTCGGCGAAGACACGGATGAGGCGCTGAACAAGCTCCTCACGGACCGTCTTACGGCCCAGGAATACTTAAGCTCACAGTCAGGACGAAATCTCATCGTCGCCCTTGCCGACCGTTCCCTTTCCGGACTCATCTCTTAAACGCAGCCCATAGGATATGGCCTGTGTCGGGCATGCTCCGATGCATTCCCCGCAATGTATGCACTCTCTGTCGCATACTTTTTTTATGTCCATTTTGCAGACCCGCACGCACTTCCCGCAGCCGATGCATTTCTTCGCATCCACTTTTATGCCGAAAAATGCCAGCGGGTTAAAAAGGGAATAGAACGCTCCCAGCGGACAGAGAAAGCGGCAGAAGGCCCGGTGGCAGAAACTGCAGAGGATAAGGATCAGGGCCAGCAGCGCTACCTTCCAGGAAAACAGAAAGCCAAGAAGCGGCCGAAGCACCTCATTCTGAAGCACCTGCGGGATCCCGGCTCCGAGCGTCCCCGCCGGGCAGATGTATTTGCAGAAGCCGGGCTGTTTCGCGAGCAGAGGCAGCGCGATCGCAAAAACGAGAAGAACCGCATATTTCAACCAGCTCAGCGCCGCCGTCAGGCGGCTCTTTTTCAGCTTCGGGACAGGCAGCTTTCCGAGCAGATCCTGTAAAAAGCCGAAGGGACACAAAAAGCCGCAGATCAGCCTTCCGAAGAGCAGGCCGAAAAGCAGCAGGGTTCCCAGGATATAATAAGGGAAGCGGTATTTCGCGCTGACAAGCGCAGACTGCAGACTGCCGAGCGGGCAGGCCGCCACGGCGCCGGGGCAGGAATAGCAGTTCAAGCCGGGCACACACAGCCCCTTGGCCTTTCCCTGCGAGATCGATCCCTTTACGATCCCCGGAACATTGCAATTATACAGAACGGCGGCCATGAGCTGCACATAATGCCTGCCATGGCCGCTTTTCTTTTTCGTTTTTTCAGCCGATCCCGATGCACTCATAACAGATCCTTACGGCCTTGTTCCTGGTATCCTTGAAGCCGCCCCCGGCAATGCCGAGGATCAAAAACAGCAGCGCCAGCAGAAACAGGCCCGCACGCACAAGGTTTTTAACCCTGCCTCTCATTACAGGCACTCCTGTATCGCCTTGTAATACTCCTGGTAAGCAGCTTCCTCGCTTCCTCCGGGCACACCGACAAAGATCCTGTAGATGATCCCCTGATTGATCACCAGGGTATAAGGGATATACTGCGAAGGATAATAGGTGCTCACCGCGCCGTCGTCATCATACCCGATATAATAGGTAAACTCGTTCTCATCGATGAAATCGTCTATCGTATCCCGGTCTTCCCCGCAGTTGATCCCGATGATGAAAGCATCCCCGTCCTCTTCGAGACGCTCGATCGCCGGCATCTCACCGACACAGGGGCCACACCAGGTTGCCCAGAAATTGATCAGCACCACGTCCGAATCAAAATCCGAAAGGGTGAAGGTGTCTCCGTAATTGGTCTCGATCGAAAAATCGGGTGCGACATCTCCCTCATGAAGCTCTTTGGGCGTGCCGATCCCGGCGCTTGCGTCGCTCCGTCCCGCAAAGCGCTCATCGTCGTCATCCTCTTCCTCTTCCTCTTCCCAGTCTTCGTCGTCCCATTCATCGTCGGGATCATCCAGCTCGATCTCCGCATCGTCATCCCCGGAAGCGCCGGGCTTGCTTCCCGACTCCTTATCTTTTCCCGAGGATACCTTTCCTTCGCCGTCCTTGTCCTCGTCTTTGTCCTTGTCCTCGTCTTTGTCCTTGTCTTTATCCTTGTCTTTTCCGGAATCCTTTCCGTTATTCTTGCCGTTTTCCTTTCCGGAATCTTTTCCGTCAGCGGCTTTTTCGTCCTTTTCTCCGGCGTCTTCCGCGCCGTCTTCTTCACTCACGTTTTCCGCCTCGGGATCCTTTCCGTTCTCCGCGTCCTTCTTCCCGCAGGCCCCCAGAAGAGCTGCCGTTGAAAGCAGCGTCACCGCACGCAAGATCATCATTCTCTTTTTCATGCTCTTTTCCTCCTCCCGCGGCCTCGTCTCTCAGGGGCCGCTGCCTTTTTTATACATTCTGTCGGGCTTTTCGTCAAGCTTTCCCTTCTTCCCTTTCTCAAAGCTCCTCCAACAGGCCCTCCAGTCCGCGTTCTTCGTATATCTCCTTATACCAGTCCGCCTCGTCCCGTATCATCGAGTCGATGACCTTCATGCCCAGCAGCTCGACCGGCGCCTTATCGTCCGTCATGACAAGCCCGCCGGCTTCATGAGGCACAAGCTCCGAGCGCACGCGCTTCATCATGCGCGCCAGTTCCCCGTTTTCTTCCGCCGCGATCCCGGCATCAAAACGATCCAGATAGGAGGGATCCGCCGCCGCGAAAAGCACGCGGTTGCTGCTGCCGTCCACATCCGCCGTGCTCACGCATTCGAATACGCTCGAGACGGTATCCGAAAGGTAATCGGTGATGCTTCCCTCTTCACGGCTGCGCATGTTCATGTTCATGACCAGCACGCCGTCCGGCTTCAGATGATCCCGGACCAGCCGGAAAAACTCCGCCGAGCTCATCGAGAACGGGATCGTGATGTCCTGGTAGGCGTCAACAAGGATCACATCGTAAAGCCCCTTGTCAACGTTCAGATAGGCACGCCCGTCATATTCGAGTACCGGCACCTCTTCGGGAAGCTCGAAATAGTTCCTGGCCAGGTCGGTGATCTTGCCGTCGATCTCCACGCCGGTGATGTTCATGTCTCCGAAATAGCGCCCGCATTGTGTCGCAAACGTCCCGGTCCCCATTCCGAGGATCAGCACATCCATTTCGGGCTTCTCGCTGACACCGGCCATAAAGGGCCCGGCCATTGCGTAATCGTAATACATCCCTGTCAGCTCCTTTTCCCGGCGGTAGACACTCTGCACGCCGAAGAGCACATTGGTCGAAAGGACCACCTGCCGTTCATTCTCATAAACCTGCAGGTAATTGTAGACCGATTCCCCCTCGTAGGTCAGATCGTTCTGCCAAAAGGCAAAGCTGCTGTCATGCCCGAAGATGCAGCAGAGGATGAAAAGCACGCAGCCCACCGCGAGCTTTGGCTTGAAGATCTTTTCCGATAGAAAGTACACGAGCACCAGAGCCAGCAGGATCCCCGCAAAGATCAGGAAACTGACAGCCGTGCCCACCGCCGGTATGGAGATAAAGGTCGGCACAAAGGTCCCTATGATGGACCCGATCGTGTTAAAGGCATTCAGGCGCCCCACCACACTGCCGGAATCATCCAGGCTGCTCACGGAATACTTGACCAGCGAAGGCGTCACCGTTCCCAGCAAAAACAGCGGGAATACAAAGACCACCATGCAGGCCGCAAAAGCCGCGATGATCAGGAAATTGCTGTTGACCGTAAAGATCAGCGCTCCCGCTATGGCAATGATGATGTATTTCCCCAGCACCGGGATCGCCGCGATCCATATGGCCGCCAGCAGAATCCGCCCGTACAGGATATCGGGATCCGGTTTTTTGTCCGCGCTGCGTCCGCCGTAGAGATTGCCCAGCGCCATCGCGATCATGATCGTTCCGATGATGATGGTCCAGACGATCTGCGAGGAGGAGAAATACGGCGCCAGAAGCCTGCTCGCACCCAGCTCCACCGCCATCACGCTCATTCCGGCGAAAAACTCCGTCAGATAAAGGTAAAACCTGTTTTTCAGGATCTTTCGTTCTTTCATCTTCTCATTCATTCTTTCTTCATATATATATACGGTGCATTGTAACCGTATTTATGGCATTTTGCAAGCACGGAACGTTTTTAATTGACAAAAGCGCCCCGAAAAGCGTATAAAGAGAAAGGTATTTGCATAAATCACTACTATATTGAGGAGAAAGAAAATGCTGAAAAAGAGACTGGCTGCACTGCTGCTTACCTTCGGTCTGGCCTGCGGACTCATGGCCTGTGCCGATGACGAACCGGCCGAAAACGAAAATGAGGTCGAAGAGGGACAGGAACACGGCAAAGGCGGAGACACCGAGGTCCTTACCCGCTCCGGCTCGATCACGCCCATGCGCATGAGCGTGAACCGTTCCGGCGGAACGATGACGATCGAACGTCCCGAATCCATGGAAACCCCCATGGTCAAGGACGGAAGCTGGACGATCTTTGTCTACATCTGCGGATCCAATCTGGAATCCGAATCCGGCTGCGCCTCCTGGGACATTGATGAGATGTGTGCGGCAAGCGCCAGCGATAAGGTACGTTTTGTCGTGGAGACCGGCGGTGCCGAGAACTGGCTGAACGATTATGCGGATGCGGATTCGATCGGCCGCTTCCTGATCCGGGACGGCGAAGTGGTTCCCGTCGGAACGAGCAAAAAATCCGACATGGGTGATCCCACAACCCTTACCGATTTCCTGAAATGGGGCATCAGCGAATACCCTGCCGAGCGCATGGGTGTTGTCTTCTGGAATCACGGCGGCGGCAGCATCTCCGGTGTCTGCTTTGACGACCTTTACGACCACGATTCCCTGTCCCTTCGCGAGATCGACAGTTCCCTTTACAGCGTCTTTGAGGAAATGCCGGACCGCTTCGAGTTCATCGGCTTCGACGCCTGCCTGATGGGAACCGTGGAGACTGCTAACATCCTGGCATCCTATGCCCGCTACATGGTAGCTTCCGAGGAATCGGAGCCGGGCTACGGCTGGGACTACACAATGATCGGCGACTATCTTGCCGAGAATCCCACTGCAGACGGCGATGAGCTCGGAAAGGTGATCTGCGAAGGCTTTTACAAATCCTGCGAAGGGATCGGGCAGGAATCGGCTGCAACCCTTTCCGTGATCGACCTGGACAAGATCGATGACCTGGTCAAGGCGTTCAACGACTTTGCCAACGAGATGTACGAAGCCAGCGCCGATGCTTCTGTCCTTTCCACCATGATCCGCGAGATCGGATCGGTGGACAATTTCGGCGGAAACAACCGCTCCGAAGGATACACGAACATGGTAGACCTGGGCGGCCTGATAAACGCCTGCTCGGATTACGCAAACTGCAAGGAAGCCATGAATGCCCTTCAGAACGCCGTAGTCTACATGAAAAACGGACTTTCCCACAAGGAAAGCACCGGTCTTTCCCTCTACTACCCTCTCTGCGTGCAGGGTTCCATGGAACTCGGCATCTTTGAGGATGTGAGCATCAGTCCCTACTATTCGGCCTTTGTCGACCGCCAGGATTTCACCAGTTCGATCTGGTATGACGCGGATGAAGACGATTCGGGTGATTACGGGGACGAAGACGATTTCTACTATGATGAAGAAGCCGGTCTTTACTATTTTACGGTGGATGACGTCTACTGCTGCTATGACGAGAGTGACGAGACCTACTGGTGCTACGACGAAAGCTCCGATGAATGGCTTGAGCTGGACGACTTTGCCGGCGAATACGATTACAGCGAATATGATTACGAGTCTTCCTCGGAAGATTACGATTACGATGATGACTACTGGTTTGATGATGACGTCTGGGAATCCTGCTGGAACTATGATTACGATGACGAGAACGAATGCTATCTGCCGCAGGAAGAAGAAGAGAATGACCACTGGGCCTATGCGGATGATTTCGAGACTACCGGCGAGAGCAAAGCCATCACTTTCCTGAAAGAGCCCAGCCTTGACAAGAACGGCACCTTCAGCTTTACGCTGGACGCAAAGGGCATCGATCACGCAGCCGATGTATACGGCATGGTCTTCCAGTACATCGAAGACTCGGATGTGATCCTGGCGCTCGGCGAAACCTTTGATGTTTACGGCGACTGGGAAACCGGACATTTCGAAGACGGCTTTGACGGCTACTGGCTCTCCCTTCCGGACGGACAGAATCTGTATACCACGATCGTTTCGATCGATGACGACTATGTGACCTACACCGCCCCGATCCGCTTAAACGGCAAGGATACCAACCTGCGCATGACGCAGTCGCTCGCCGACAACTCCGTGATCGTGGAAGGTACCTGGGATGGCATCGACGAGAGCGGCGCTTCCGCCCGTCAGGTTCGCCCTCTGGAAATCGGAGACGAGATCGTTCCCCTCTACACCGCGATGTCGCTGGAGGAAGACGACGATGAAGAGCAGGAATGGGAAGGCTACGAATATGTTGTTGACAGCGATTTCGAGATCAACTACGCATTCCTGGATCCTTCCGATTACTACTACGCATTCTGCATCGATGACATTTATTACGACTATTACATCTCCGATTTCGTGAGATTCAACGTTGATGACAACGGAGACGTAAGCTACTACGAAGACTGAACATAAAGGAATCAAAAAAGCGGATCCGAAAGGATCCGCTTTTTGTTTTTTCCGGCATTACCCTCAGCGGAAGCAACATCTCTGGTCCGTCATGCCGCTCATGGTCGCTACCGCCCAGAACGCTGTCTTTCCCTCATCCGGCACTTCCACCTGAAGCCCGTATTGCGACAGGCCCTCGGGAACGGTGATCTCAAAAAACATCATCTGCCCCTTCATCAGGGTGTAAGTCGTTCCCTCCTGCGTTACGCTTTCCATCCCGCTTTCGTCCGGGGCAACCGTCCCCTTGTCGAAACGGATCAGCGTATTGTCCTGAAGCGCCACCACGGCAACGCTGTTCAAAGCGTTCTTCTCGATCTCTTCCCCGTAGATCTCCACCGGTGGATCCACCATGATGAACACGCTTACGTCATCGGGGCCCAGTTCCCTGAAATCCAGCCAGTTCAGCGGATTCCCCTGGAAGCCCTTCCAATAGGTCAGGTACGCATACATGGGAAGATTGTCCCACGCCGGCGCGTCCGTCACGACCGTATCGACATCCCCGTCGAACTCACCAAGCGGGCAGGTGCTCACGTACAGTTCTTTGTAATCTCCCGAAAACTCCACGCCGATGATCTGCCGGTCCTGATCCGTCTCATAGACCACATGCCCCTCGTAATCGAAAACCTTAGTTCCGTCGGCATAGACCGAACGCGTGATGTCATTGCCCTGCCATGTCAGGTCATAACCGTACAGAACCTGCTCGAACTCACCTTTTTGCAGATCGTAGAGGGAATAGGTCCCGAGATTCGGATTGATGTGCCCCTCAAAGACCAGATAGTCGCCCACGCGGGTCCAGCTGAGGATCGCATTGGTCGGCGGAGCGATCTCGGTCATGTCGTATTCCCGGTAGCCGATCGTGACCTTCAGGCCGTCGATGCTCACCTCCGGATCTTCCCTGGCGATCATGTAATCACTGTACATGGCCGACGTGACATCCGACAGCGCCGTGACCAATCCGGTCTTGTCCGTGACCACCTCATAGAAACGGCAGGGATAAGGGTTCGACAGGCAGTTCTCATAAAACACCCGCACGGTATCGCAATCGGGGGCCAGTTCATAATGGCTCGCCAGCCCGTCTGCCGCGGAAGCAAATTCACAGCTCAGATACGGGTAGTCGGTATAATCCGCCATCGAAAGGCCCGAATGCTCTTCCACCGGCTCCAGGACCATGCCGCCTTCCTCCGTCGCAAAGCCCAGCGCGTAGAAGATGCTGTCCTTTCTGCACTCCGCCTCTGTCTCCTCCTCATTCTCACGGTGCAGCAGCCACACGCGGAAGCCGTTGCCCGGCTCCGTATTTTCGGGGCGGAACACGTTTTCGGAAATAAAGGTGCTTCCGTTACCAACCTCCTGCAGATACAGATAATCCTCTCCCTCCGAACGCCCGAGGTAAAACACGCCGCTTGTCGAAACGTCGCCGGCGGTGAAAGCCACATAACCCGGCGAATCGGCAAAAGCCTCCTCCGGGATATCGTTTAACGTCAGCGAAAAACGGTCCACTCTGCCGTCCCCGGCCAAAAAGCCGTAATCTCCGTCCTGAAAGCTGATGTTCCCGCTGATCTGCAGCCCGTCCGACAGACGTTCATAACGCAATTCCCCGTTCTCCGAAAAGCTAAGCGCGGCATAATCCTTTCCGCTCATTTTATCCGCAAGCTTCCATTCACCGGCCAGGAAGCGCAAAACATCCGCTTCCGTCGCGTTTTCGACCGGATGGCATTCCGGCGCAGGCTCCGGATCCGGATCCGCCGGAGTGGTTTCCGGAGTGGGCGTGGTCTCCTCGCCGTCATACTGGCCACGGTCTCCTCCCTTGTCAGTCTTTGTGCAGCCTCCCAGAAGCAGGGCCGCTGTCAAAAACGGAACAAAAGCTCCGCGCAAAACACATGATCTCATGATCCCCTCCCATTCTGATGTTTTCCGTAATGATAACACAGAATGATCCAAGAAACCATCCTTTCGTTGTTTTGAGCCCTGCCGTATGATATAATCAGAAAAAAGGAAAGGAAACGGGAAATGGATTCCATTTACGGAAGTTATGAAAAGACCCTGCAATGCATCGCGATCCGTCTGAACGACATGATCAACGATTACGTCAATCGTTATCTGGACCGTACGGGCGACCGTCTTTACGAGCACCTTTCCTGGCGCATCAAGAGCCCGGAAAGCATGGCCGATAAATGCCGGCGTGAAAATCTTCCTCTTACGCCGCGCAGTGCCCTGCGGGACGTGCACGACGCGATCGGCATCCGCATCGTCTGTCTTTTTATCGATGATATCTACCGGAACATCAACGAGCTGAGGCGTCTGCCCGGCTGCCGCGTGATCCGGGAAAAGGACTATATCTCCGAAGCCAAACCCAACGGCTACCGGAGTTACCATCTGATCCTGGAAGTCACGGACGATGTCCCGGATGTGGACGGACACTCGCCGGGACGCTACTATGCCGAGATCCAGCTCCGCACCATCGCGATGGACACCTGGGCTGCCCTGGAGCACGAACTCCGGTATAAAAAGAACCTGCGCCATCCCGAACTGATCAGCGATGAACTGCGTCGCTGCGCGGCGGAGCTGGCTGCCTGCGATGTGTCCCTGCAGACCATACGCGAACTGATACGCAAGGAGGATGCGGAATGAAGATATTGATCGCGGAGGACGAAAGCGATCTTGCCGAGGTCCTTTCGGCCATGCTCACCCATGCGGGATATACGGTCGATGCCGTGGAAAACGGCTCCCTGGCAGTGGAGCATTGCCGGAATGACGCTTTTGATCTGATCATGCTTGATGTCATGATGCCCGTCATGGACGGGATCACGGCCGTACAGGAGATCCGCCGTCTCGGCGTGACCACTCCGGTCCTCTTCCTTACCGCCAAATCCGAGATCGAAGACCGCATTACCGGTCTGGATGCGGGCGCCGACGACTATCTGACCAAGCCTTTTGCCATGGGTGAGCTGCTTGCCCGTGTGCGTGCGATGACACGCCGCCACAAGGAATACAGCCCCCGCATTCTCACGCTGCACGATGTTTCCCTGAACATGGACAAGTCGGAACTCACATGCAAAAACTCCATCAGCCTGGCCGCCAAAGAAAGCCGTCTGATGGAGCTCTTCATGAATCATCCGGATGTCGCTTTTCCCACCGCCGAACTGCTGGACCGTTTCTGGCACGACGAGGATGCCGATTCCGAAGCCGTATGGATGTACATCTCTTTTCTGCGGAACAAACTCCGTTCCGTCGGTGCGTCTCTTGTCCTTCTCGGTGAGCAGGGCGGAAGCTTCACGCTCAAACAGGGATCTTCTACTTAAACAGGATCGCGAACTGGATCTCTCCCCCTTTATAACTCACCTGGATCTTTGCGCCCAGACGTCTCGCGATCTCCTGGGCCATCGAAAGACCGATCCCGAATCCGCTCTTTTTGCTGTTATGGGATTCATCCTCGCGGTAAAAGCGGTCAAAGAACCGCCGGTAATCTACCCCCGCACCGGAAGCATAGCTGTTGATCACATAAAGCCTTGCGCTTCGCCCCGAAGCCTTTCCCTGGAGCTTTAAGCGCACGATCCCGCCTTCATCACAATACTTTGCGGCATTATCCAGAAGAATGGAGCACAGTTCCTGCACGCTTCGTTTTTCCGCGTGGATCACCAGTCCCTCTTCGATCTCCTGTTCCCACTGCTTTCCCTGAGACACAACTACCTGCTCGAAATTTTCCGCCTGCTCCCGCACGATCGCCGAAACATCCACATCACTCAGCTCGATCTCGTCTTTCTCATCCAGACGGGAAAGGGTCACAAGCTCCGAGACAAGGGCATTCAGCCTTTTCACCTGACGCATCGTGGATTCCGTCCACTTGCTCTTTCCGGTCTCCACCTCCTGCATCTCCGTATTGGCCGAGATCACGGACAGCGGCGTCTTTAATTCATGTCCGGCGTTGGTTATGAAACGTTTCTGTCTCTCGTTGTTCTCGATGAACGGCTCCACGATGCGGCGGGACAGAAGACTCAGCACAATGGTAAAGATCAGAAGAATGATCAGTCCCACACGGATCAGATACATCATGGCCTGGCGGATGATCCATATGCGTGAGGTGCAGTCCACAAACACGCAGAGCGCACCGTCCGAATCCCGCCGGATCTTGTAAAGATAGATCCCGTCGTTGTATTCGCAGCGTCCTTCCGTCTTCCCTCTCATGGCGGTTTCCTTCGCGATCAGCACCGCCGCTTCTTCATCAACGGTAAACATGTATTGCGTATTCACATCCGCCACCGTTCCGTCCGTTTCCAGCCTGACGGAAAAATAGCGGGTCTCGTATTGCTGCTCCGGAAGCAGCCGGACAAAGCTCTCTTCTTTCCCCGCTTCTATTCCTCCCGGCATGTCGCCGTCATTCTGGATCAAAACGTCCAGGATCAGCTCGATCTGATCGGCAAAGGAATCGCTCAAAAGGAAATACACCGGCGCCATGACCAGCGCAAGCGCAAACAAAAGAGCCAGGGTCGCTCCGCAGACAAATTGTACACGCAGCCGGTTCAGCATACGCCATGCTCCTTGGCAAGTGCCAGAAATTCCCGGACCACCTCGGCGGGATCCCGGTATTCACATTGAAACTCTCTTTTGAGCTTCCGGTAATCCTCCCCGAGTTCTTCCGGCATCAACTGTCTGAACTCCATCGAAAGCATCTGGTCATCGATCGCAAAAACCTCCGCTTCTTCCTCACTGCTTGGAAGGCGGCCGATAAAATGACGCCAGATCATGTCCTGCAGGCGCGCTTCCACCTCCAGATAATAAGGAAGATCTTTTTTTACCGGACGGATCACATCCGAAAGATAGGCTTCGCTGGCATCATGCAAAAGACAGGCCAGCACGATCTCCCGGCCATGGCCGCGCTCGATCGCTTCCCGCGCACAGGCAATGCTGTGCTGGGCCACAGAATAAAAGATCCGCATGTGGCCGTTCGCCCTGCAGACAAACGCAAGGGAGTGCGCAATGTCATACAGATCCAGCAGCGCCTCCTCCGGCTCGGCCGGGTCAAAATGTTTTCCCGTTGTTGTCGTGATATAACTCATGTTCCCTTCGTTTCCTCATCCGTAAAAATATGTTTCATCATATCATAAAAGCGGCGTTTTTTGTAGTATAATGAGCAAAGGATATCAAGGAGGAACAAAAAACATGAAAATCGTCATTCTGGAACGCGGAACCGTGGGGATGGATGTGAGCGTGGACGAGCTGGCAAAGCTCGGAGAAACACAGATCCATGACAACAGCAGCCCGGAGGAGATCCCGGAGAGGGTCGCAGAGGCCGAGATCGTGATCGCCAACAAATCCCCGCTGAACGAAAAAACGCTCGGAAAAGCCGATAAGGTCCGGCTGATCTGCGAATTTGCCACCGGCTACGACAATATCGACCTCGAGTACTGCCGCGCACGCGGCATCAGCGTCTGCAACGTGAGCAACTACAGCACGGCTTCGGTCATGCAGCATACCTTTGCCCTGGCCCTGAGCCTGAGCGAGCATCTGACCGACTACGAGTGCTTCGTCCGGGACGGTTCCTATACAAAACAGGGACGTTTCACACATTACGAGCCCGTTTTTTCCGAATTGGAAGGAAAAACCTGGGGCATACTGGGAATGGGCAATATCGGACGACGGGTAGCCCGTGCGGCCGATGCTTTCGGCTGCCGTGTGATCTGGGCCGGAACAAGCGGCACACGACGTGACGAGTCATATCCGCAGGTGGATCTGCCCGAGCTTTTGAATAGCAGCGATTTTCTTTCCCTTCACTGCCCCTTAAATGAAAAAACGCATCACATCATTGATGCCTCTGCACTCCGTGCGATGAAACAGGGTGCGATCCTGATAAACGTTGCCCGGGGAGCCGTTGTGGACAGTGCAGCACTGGCCGCCGCGATCCGCGAAGGGCAGATCGCCGGAGCCGCTCTGGATGTCATGGAAGGCGAGCCTCTTCCCGAAAGCAGCCCGCTCTATGAAATGCGGGATGACAAGCGTCTGCTCATCACCCCGCACATGGCCTGGGCCAGTCTGGAAGCAAGAGAGCGCGTCGTCAGCGAAACCTGCGAGAACATCCGCGCTTTCCTGCGTGGTGAAGAACGCAACTGCGTTCTCAGGGGGTGACGACCTTCACATCCATCCCCACAAGCTCTTTCAGAAAGCCCCTTATGCCATCCGCCTCATACGACGGATCCAGCTCGATCTTCCAGAGGCCGTTCTCTTCTTCTTCGCAGGAGAGAACGGTCAGTTTGTGTCTCATCCCCATGGCTACGAGCATGCCCACCGTAAGATCCTCCGTCGGCTCAAGATAAAGAACAACGTTCTCCTCTTCGGCTGCCGTACCCGAAGCAGACTCCGCCTCTTCCGAAGCCTCCTCCTCATCCGCCCGGTCACGGGCCACCAGATTCAGTTCGCCCATGATGGATTCGACATCCAGATCCCTCGTATCGCCGGCGTTGTACATCGCACTGTTCCCGTTGGTCTTCGCCTTATAGGAATCGTCCGTCTCGCTGCTCTCTTCCTCGCATGCGTACTCGACCGGAGCCTCTTCCATTGTTGCAGGCTCAGCCATCATTTCCATGTTGCTCGCTGCCGCGGGAGCACTGTTATCGCCGAATGCCGTGTCCGCCGTCGGGGCCATCGAGGTGCTTCCCGCCATCTCACGGACACTGCTCATCATCGGCAAAATGATCGCCGCCAGGAGCACTGCCGCTGCCGGAAGAGCGATGTACTGCCAGCGCACGGTCTTTTTCTTTTTTACTTCCGGTCTGAATTCCCGGATGGTTTCCGCTTTTACTTCTGTATTACTATCCGAAGCACGGCTGATCCCCTGTGCTTCCTGCGCATCGATCTTGCTTTCGATCCTGCTCCAGAGATCCGGCAGTTCGGCACGGATCATTGCCTGATATTCACTTTGAAGATCTTTCTCCATATCCGCACCTCCTTAATTTTTTGATCGCTGCCTGATATCTCCATGTTACCGTTCCGAGCGGGATCCCCTTCGCATCCGCGATCTCCTGGAAGGTCATCTCGGCCAGAACCTTCATTCCGACCACTTCCCGCTCTTTATCGTTCAGCTGTTCCAGTGCTTCCCGCAGGGCCATGTCCTGTACGACACAATTCTCCGGCCCGACGTCCTCGGAAGCCTTCTCGGCGATGCTGCCTCCGCCGCTGTCGTCCTCCTCATCCTCAACGCCTCCGAGGAGGACCTCCCGCTTTCGTTTTCGCAGCAGATCGATCGCCATGTTGCGCGCTATCGTCGCCAGGTAACCTTTGTGACCGTTACCGGGCTTAAAGCTCCCCGCCGTATTCCAGATCCTCAAAAACACTTCGCTCGTGACGTCCTCAGCCTCTTCCTTCTGCTGCAGCACGCCGTATACGATCGAATACAGATACGGAAGGTATTCTTCGTATATCTCCTTCAACGCGCTTCTGTCCCCGTTCGCGATCCGGGACATGCATTGTGCAAATGTCTCTTCCTTCACGGATTTTCCTTTCAATAGTGGTACGTCCGGTTCCCCGGAAATTTATGGTTTTTTTTGCGTTCTTTTACCGCTTGTTTTATAATCATATCATAATTCCGTATTTTCAGAAAGGAGAACCTCATGGAGATCGAAAGAAAATTCCTGGTCCGCGAACTGCCCCCCGATCCGGAACGCTATTCCTTTCATCTGATCGAACAGGCCTATCTGAACACCGACCCGGTGGTCCGCGTGAGGCGTCAGGACGACGAATACTATCTGACCTACAAGGGAAGAGGCTTTCTTTCAAGGGAAGAATACAACCTCCCCCTGAACGAAGAAGCCTACGCGCATCTGCTCGCAAAAGCCGACGGTACCGTCATACGAAAGAAGCGCTATCTGATCCCGATCGAGGGCACTTCCCTGACCATCGAACTGGATGTCTTCGATGCCCCCTTCGCTCCGCTGGTCCTGGCCGAAGTCGAGTTCGAAAGCGTCGAGCAGGCAAAAAGCTTTTCCCCGCCGGAATGGTTCGGCGAAGACGTCACGGAAAACAAAGAGTACAGCAACAGCACCCTCTCTTTCCGGAACGCTCCGCCGCTCTGATGTGAGCCCGGCAAACAAACGGAAACGCCCTCCCCTTTCTTCGGGCCGGCGGATCTGCTCCCGCAAAAAAACAGCCGCTCAGACCGCGGCTGTTTTTCATCTCTTTTCACAATGCCCGCATGCGAAGCAGGGCCTTCCTCATTCCTTTTCACAACGCCCGTACATGGCACAGGTCTTTCGGATCCGTTCCGCAAGAGGCGGTGTGAGAGAACCCTTTTTCATGCGCCAGTCCCAGTTATTCCCCAGCGTGGACGGCGTATTGATCCTCGCTTCACTCCCGAGCTCCAGATAATCCTGCAGAGGAATGACCGCCGTATCCGAAACACTCGCCAGAGCCAGCCGGATCAATTCCCAGCCGATATGCTTTGTGTTTTTGATGCCGAGATAATCTTTCGTGAACTGCTGATCGCGTTTCGCCAGGGTGGAAAACCAGCCAAGCACCGTATCGTTATCATGCGTTCCGGTATAGACCACGCAGTTACGGTCGTAATTGTGCGGCAGATAATCGTTATCTTCCGCGCTGTCAAACGCAAACTCCAGGATCTTCATCCCGGGATAGCCCGTCTTCTTTACCAGCTTCCTGACACCCGGTGTAAGGAAGCCCAGATCCTCCGCGATGATCTCTTTCTCACCGAGCTTTTCTTTCATCGTGCGGAACAGATCATAACCGGGTCCTTTTTCCCAATGGCCGAACTCTGCCGTGGGATTCCCGTACGGAATGGAATAGTACTCATCGAAACCGCGGAAGTGATCGATGCGCACGACATCAAAAAGACGAAAGGCAAATTCAAGACGCTGCATCCACCATTCGTATCCGCTCTTGCGATGATCCTCCCAGCGATACAGGGGATTTCCCCAAAGCTGTCCCGTCTGCGAAAAATAATCGGGCGGGCAGCCGGCCACCGCGATCGGGTAACCTTTCTCATCCAGCTGGAACAGTTCCGGATGCGACCAGGTATCCGCACTGTCAAACGCGACATAGATCGGCAGGTCGCCGATGATGCGCACCCCTTTTTCATTTGCGTATTTTTTCAGACGATCCCACTGACGGAAGAAATAGTACTGCACAAATTTGCAGCAATCCATTTCACTTTTCAGTTTCGGATCCTTTTTGTATTTTGCGATCGCATTTGCCTTATGCAAACGCAGTCCGTCTTCCCATCGGATAAAACTCTTTCCCCGGTTGACCAGTTTCATGGCCATGAAGAAAGAAAAATCCTCGAGCCAGAATGCGTTCTCTCTTACAAATGCGCGATACTCTTTTCTTCGAGAAACATCGCTGCGCAGAAACGCTTTCTTCAAAAGCGCAAGACGCGAGCGATAGATCTTTTCATAATCAATCTTTTCCGGATCTTTTCCCTGCTCCGCTTTCTCACATTCCTTTTCCGTGAGCCAGCCTTCTTCGATCAGTTCCTCAAGATCCACCATGTAAGGATTGCCTGCAAAAGTGGAGAAGGCCTGATAAGGCGAATCGCCGTATCCGGTAACACCGAGCGGAAGCACCTGCCAATAGCTCTGCCCCGCATCCGCAAGGAAGTCTATGAATTCGTATGCCTCCTTTGAAAAACAACCGATCCCGTATTTCGACGGAAGCGATGTTACGGGAAGCAGGATCCCACACTTTCTTTCCTTCTTCATCTTTACGTTCTCCATCCGTGTTGCTTATTCCCCAGTTTAGAAAAGTGCCGGAACAGCTTTCCGTTCCGGCACTTCGAAAACGATTTTCGTTCTGAACGAGAAACCCTTCTTACTTCGTGGTCTTCTTTGCAGCGGGCTTCTTTGCAGCGGGCTTCTTTGCTGCGGTAGTGGTCTTCTTTGCTGCAGTCGTCTTCTTTGCAGCGGTAGTGGTCTTCTTTGCTGCGGGCTTCTTTGCAGCGGTAGTCTTCTTTGCAGCGGTAGCAGCCTTCTTCACAGCGGTGGTCTTCTTTGCTGCGGTGGTCTTCTTTGCAGCGGTGGTCTTCTTAGCAGCTGCAGCGGTAGTCTTCTTTGCTGCGGTAGTGGTCTTCTTTGCAGCAGTCGTGGTCTTCTTTGCCGCGGTAGCGGTCTTCTTTGCAGCAGGCTTCTTTGCAGCAGGCTTCTTTGCAGCTGCAGTCGTGGTCTTCTTTGCTGCAGTCGTCTTCTTTGCTGCGGTGGTCTTCTTTGCTGCAGGCTTCTTTGCTGCAGTCGTTGTCTTCTTCTCCTCTGCCATTTTTTTCTCCTCCATTTTTTGCAAATTGATGATAGAACTTTTTTTTCTTTTCTGTTTCGGTGTTAGTTTACCCCATTTATATTGTATTTGCAAGGTTTTTCTAAAAAAAACAACAAAAAAATCCTTTATTTTTCAACGTTTTACAAGCTTTCCTTCATGCGCTCTTTGAAAAAACGAGAAATGCGTTTTTCACATGCATGCCATGAAACCCTTTCTGCAAGCGGTTTTCAGAGGAAACAACACTTTACTGCAGAACCGTTTCGACCAGTTTTTCCGTATACATTTTCGCGCTGTGCTTTCCCATGTGGATCGCATCCGGAACCACATAATCCGCCCAGTCCACACAGAACCATTCGTACGAATCTTCCGGCATGTAACGCAATGCCGTTTCCCGAAGCTGGACACATTCGGCAAGATCATGCAGCTCCTGATGATTCGGTATCTCCAGAAGGATCACCCTGCATCCTTTCTCTTTGAGTTTATCCACCTGCTCTTTCGTTAACGCAATGTATGCATCCATCTCTTCCTGATCGACTGCTTTCGATTTTGCGTTGAGCCAGAATGCAAGCTTGTCTTCCATCACGGCGTAGTCTGTTGCATTCTTTTCTTTGTTGCGATAGTAGACTGCTTTTACCAGACTGTAAAAAAGATAATCCGGTCTGTTCGCGATCCGGTTGAACCATGCCATTCCGATCCCTCTCGTTCTGCCGATCAGATCTTCGTCAACGCCGTTTGCCAGAGCATCGCTGATCTCGACAAACACCACATCCGGATAGTGCCCCGTTTCTTCTCCGCATGTTTCGATGATCTCCATGCCGCTCAGGGAACAGCCGCCCGAAAACGCCATGTTGAAATATCTGTCGGAATGCTCCCCGATCGGTACCACCGATCCCATGGAGGATCCGACCAGCACCGCATCATAATCCCCGTTCTTCAAAACATAATTCTGCGCCTTCAGAACGTTGGTGTCGTAAAGTCCCGGACCGTCATCACTCCCCGGCACGATGCGAAGCAGAAGGCAGTACAGCGCAAGGAGCACGAAAAACGCTGCCGCGGCCTTTGCCGCAAACACACAACCCCTGTCGGATCTTTTCTCTTTTTTTTCAGTATTGGAAATAGATGAACGCACTACTCGTACCTCTGTTCAACAACAATGCCAGCATCATCGCTCCGTAAAAGAAATACTTCCAGTTCTTCCCCTTTAGACACTTTCCGTTTTTCGCGACAAGATACACCGCGTGAAAAGCGAATACCGGAAGCATGTAAAAACAAGCCATCAAAAGAGCCGTCGTATCGATCACCATCGCGTAGCGCCAGCCGGTGAAGATCTGTTTCGTCGCGCTCAGCACCGCGCTGTATCCGTTCATCTTGAAGAACAGCCACAGCCACGAAACAAGTGTGAACGAAACGATCATCCTCGCGAACGAAAAAACGGCGTTTTCTTTTTTCTTTTCTTTGCCCGGCATCAGATGGCTGCCCATCCGTTCCAGCACGAGCAGCAGACCGTGCAGCGCACCCCAGAGCAGATATTTCCAATCGGCTCCGTGCCAGATCCCTCCGATCAGCATGACTGCCATCAGATTGACATAGGTCCTGATCTTTCCTTTTCTGTTTCCTCCCAGGCTGAAATAGATATACTGCTTCAGCCAGGAAGACAAAGAGATATGCCATCTCTTCCAGAACTCGGTGATGCTTTTCGAAACATAGGGAAAATCAAAATTCTTCGGCAGACGATAACCGAACAGAAGCGCGATCCCGATCGCGATATAGGAATAGCCGGCAAAATCTGCAAAGATCTGACAGGAGTATCCGAACATCTCAACAAGGATCGTGATCGGACTGCTTCCGGAAAAATCCGTTTCCGTCAGACCGATCGTATAATTCTGCATGTTGTTTGCAACGCAGACCTTGAAGAAATATCCGAGGAGCAGATATTCAAATACTTTTTTCAGATCGACTTCCTTAAAGAAATGCCTTTTGATCTGCGGCCGGAAATCATTGTATTTCGTTACCGGTCCCGAAACAGAATTCGCAAAGAAGGTCAGATAACAGAAGGTCCCTGCGGATCTTTTCCAAAATCCTTCCTCCTCATCCTTTCCGCCCGACAGATCAGCGAGCATGCTGATCGCGTGGAAGGTATAAAAGGAGATTCCGAGAGGAAGAGGCAGTCCCAGAAAGAAGGAAGTGAGTTCTCCGCCGCCGAAGATCAGGGATGAAAACAGTCCGCTGTACTTGAAAAAGAAAAGGATCGATGCATTGACCGCAATGCCGATGCCGGCTGTCACTTTTTTCGCTCTGACATTTCCCTTTGCACGGAAGTGATGCATCGCGGCGACAAAAGCCTCGTTCACGAGACAGCAGCCCAGTAATGAAAGCGCATAAAAGACATCCAGATACGCATAGAAAGACAGGCCCGCGCCGATCAGGACAAGTGTCTGCAGCCCGTCCTTTTTCAGGATGAGGGGAAGCAGATAATAAAGCAGCGCGACCACGCACAAAAAGATCAGAAAGCTTGTCGAATCAAACAAGCTCATTGTTCCCTTCCACCCGTTCCTTCCTGCCATCGCTTAAGATCGCTGATCAGCTGGCGCGTTCTGGCCTCCGTCCCTTCCTCCGTAAGATGAAGATCCGTATTGTAAAAAAACGCATAAGGATAGAAATAGTCCTCGTAATCCGATATGACTTCGCAGTCCAGTCTTTCCCGAAGCTCCCTGCCGAATGCCGCAAAATCTTCTTCCGAAAAAGAGGAATCCTTTCCGTATGCGATGGGATAGCCCGCCACGAGCATCGTGGCTCCCCGATCCCGGATGAAGCGGTTGTACTCATTCAGGCGATCGATGCAGACGTCGCCGATCAGCGGCACGGAAACACCGGTAGACGCAAAATATTCATCCACATCCATCTGACCGTATTCCGGTTTGAACACAACATCACCGTAAGCATTGAACGCGCTGCGCGAAAAACATCCGCCGGCATCGATGTTCCCGCTTCCGGTGAACCAGAGGAAGAGGGAGTTCCTCAGATATTCCGGATATGCTTTGATCATCACCGGATAATCTTTTTTCCGGATCAGCTTCCACATGCCCTCGTGATTGTCCAGCGTGATCCATGCCAGCGATGCATCCGTGATCTCGTCCGTATCGGAGAACGAGGAATGGCATACGATGACGATGTCCCCTTCCCTGATTGTATTTTTGGCGATCTCTTCATGGAATGCATTCCCGAGTCCTCCGTGCAGTCCCAGGTTCACGACGGGCATCCCCATGGCCTCTTCGAGCATCGCGGAGTCCATGCCAAACGACAGGTTCGAATGCCCCACAAGGATGATCTTCGGTTCCTTTATGCTTTCGAGCCGCGCAAGTTTATCCAAAAGCGACGCCTGATAATTGAAGGTGTATTGGGGTCCCACGACAAAACGGTCAAACAGGGCGAGCGAGCCGAAGCAGGCGCCGACCGTCAGGATCAGCAATATCACATTCCGCAAAAATCGTTTCATTCCCTCTCTCCCGTCAGAACTGGAAGTAGATGAATTCCTGTGTCTTCGTCGTCGGAACATTCAGGATCATCCACAGCAAAAAGAGTATGTATATCGTCCATCTCACAAAGGTTTTCTTTTTGGAGATCGCAAGGATCACATCCGTTTTCATCGAACGCAGATCAAAGAGCAGCAGCATGCCGAGCGATATCGTGAAAAAGAACAGTGATCTTTTTTCCACGCCGAGCGTCGTGAAGCCGCTTCGCAGATACGGGATGGGTGCTGCTATCCCGTCAAACGCATGTCCGATCACATAGAAAGCATCGCCGATCGAATCCGACGCAAAGAAGATCCACGCAAACGAACAGAATGCAAATACGACGAGCACGCGGATCGCCCGCACGATCCCTTTGGCTTCCTTTCCCTTCTTCCCGGGAAAAAAGAGGTCTTCCAGGATCTGCGCGATCCCGTGGATCCCGCCCCAGACCACGAAGGTCCAGTTGGCCCCGTGCCACAGACCGCTCACCAGAAAGGTCAGCAGCAGATTGAATGCTTTTCTGGGCTTTCCTACCCTGTTTCCTCCCAGGGGGATATAAACGTAATCCCGGAACCATGTTGAAAGTGAAATGTGCCATCTGCTCCAGAATTCCCGGATGCTCGCGGAAAAATACGGGCTTTTGAAATTTGTCATCAGCCGGATCCCCATCAGTTCCGCACTGCCTTTGGCGATCTCGGAATAGCCCGAGAAATCACAATAGATCTGCAGGGTAAAGAGCAGGGTGGCAAGAACGAGCGCAAAGCCCTGATAGCTCTGCGGATTGTCGAACACGCTTCCCGTATATCGGGAAACCGTATCCGCAATGACGATCTTCTTAAAGAAGCCCCACGCCATCAGCTTGAGCCCGTGGGACGCTCCCTTGTAATCAAAAACGTGTTCTTCCTTTATCTGCGGGAGCAGATTGTTCGTCCTCTCGATCGGTCCGGCCACCAGTTGCGGGAAAAACGAAACAAAGGTCGCATACCTTCCGAAATGATGCTCCGCCGGGACCGTCCCCCGGTAAACGTCGATCACATAGCTCAATGTCTGGAAGGTATAAAAGGATATCCCGACCGGAAGCAGGAATTTCAGCACGATCGGATCGACCGGCATTCCGAAACAGGACAGGACCCTTGCAAGGGACCGGCTCACGAAATTGAAATACTTGAAGAAAAAGAGGACTCCCAGGCTCGCCACGCAGGCCAGTGCCAGGATCAGCTTTTTCCTTCCGGCACTGCTCTGCTTTTCCATCGCGATCCCGGCGGCATAGGACACCACCGTGGTAAAGAGGATCAGGACGATGTATTCGGGATGCCAGCTCATGTAAAACCAGTAGCTCGCGGCCAGAAGAAGGATCCACCTGAACTTATGGGGAAGGATCCAGTAGATCGCAAATACCACAGGTAAAAAGATTGCAAATGATAAAGAATTAAACAGCATCTGCTGCCGTCACTCCTTCTGTTCATGCTCCCGGCTGCAACGTCCATTATCATACTTGATGACGCATTTTATGTCAACACAGGCGCGGACCGTCCCCAAAGAAAAACGGGCCAAACAGTCTGTCTGACCCGTTACCGTTCCATGATTGATCCGCTTCCGGTCGTCTCCGGCTTAATCGATCACGCTCTTGACGCCGACGATCGGCATGAAGTCGATGCCGCTGATCACGCAGCCCAGTCTGCTGTTCGCTTCGTGGACGATCTGCCCGTTGCCGATGTACATTGCCACGTGCGAGCATCCGCCGTAACCGTAGCAGATGATGTCACCGGGCTGTGCTTCCGCAAGGGAGATGCTGCGTCCTGCTCCGCCCATCTGTCCGGACGGGGTACGCGCGATGCTGTATCCGAAATCACGATATACATAACAGGTGAATCCGGAGCAGTCCGTTCCGCCGCTCAGGCTGCCGCCCGCGGGCACGTAACGATTTCCTACATACTGCAATGCGTAATTCACCATTGCCTGACGAAGCTCGGGATTCGTGGAATAATTCGTTGCGGGTGCGCTTACCGCGATCGTAACGTCTTCCTTTACTTCCTTCTGCTTCTGGCGTTCTCTTTCTTCTTTTTCTTTCTTTGCCTGTTCTTCGGCGCGTTCCTCTTCGAGGGACTTCGCCGTGATGTATTCTTCCTGGATCGCTACGTATTCGGATGCGATATAACCGACCTTGTCATCCGTATACTGCACCTTGTACCAGTCCCCTTCCTCTTCGAGGATCAGGACTTTTTCCTCAGCGGTCATGTATCCGATGCGATCGGAATCCACGCTCGCTTCCTTGCGCACGTTCAGGCAATTGACCTGAACCACCGCATACTGAAGAATATGATCTGCGATGACATCGGCGAGATTGTCGCCGTAAAAGAAATACTCAGCCTTGATATAACCTTCCACATTTCCGCTTACCATGTGGAACCATAATCCGTCCGCTTCCTCGGTCTCGTCGAGGATCTCGGCCACGGATCCGTCATACATCTTTCCCACGACGCTGTAGTCCGTTCCCGGGCCGCTGCGAACGTTGATATAGGTCATGTGCACATCTGCAAGTGCAAAGTTCTCGTACTCGTTAACTACTTCGTTTTCCGAAACGCTTTCTTCTTCCGGAGCCGCTTCTTCCGGAGCCGCTTCTTCAACGATCCCGTCTTCTGCCACTGCTTCGGCGGCTTCCACGGTCTCGTGTCCCTGTACCACCTTGTCGTCCATGACATGCAGAACCTGGTCTTCCTTGAACAGCAGATCGTCCGCCGCGCCCGAGACCGGAAGGATCTCTTCCGCCGTGACAGCCACGCTAATGCCGCTGAGCACGGAAACCTCGGTCTGTTGCGCCGCTCCGCCCAGAAGCACCACGCTGCGGACTTCTTCGGAGATCATCTCGGCATCCACTTCGGTGTCTTCCACGGGCTCCTTGTTAGCGAAAGCCACGCCGGAGATCGTGCTGGCCACCACGATGAACGCCACTGCCGGCACCCAGCTGTTACGCAGCTTTCGTGCCATTCTGCGATTGATGATCCTTCTGTTTCTTTTCTGTTCTGTAAACCTCTTCATAAAGAACCGCTTTCCCCTTGCAGACATGAATGAAATGCTTTTGTAATCATTCGTAACAATTTCAAAACAATCGTAACATTTTTGTAACATTATACATCAACTGTCGGGAATTGCAAGTATTTTTTTGCAAAAAGCCTTTCCTATGTTATAATCTAACTTGCGCCGGCCTGACCCGGCACGAGGAGGAATGATCATGAAACGTTTTCCGTTCGGCCGTCTGTTCCTGTCATGCCTGACAGGATTATCTCTGTGCGGCTGTACACAAAAGAACCCTTCCGGCTCTTCGGCTTCCGATGTCACGCCGGTCGAGCTCAATCCGGTCACGGAGCAGGAGGAAGCCCCCGTTTCCGTAACGGACGTCAGCAAGCTCCCCCAGATCACACCCATCCCGGAGCCTGCAGCTGAAACCACCACGGAAGCGGTGGAGATCAGCCTGATGATGGTCGGGGACAACCTGCTCCACACCGGCATCATCGTTTCGGGAAAGCAGGATGACGGGACCTACAATTATGACTTTGAATATGAAGATATCCGTGAATTCCTGGATGCGGCCGATATCTCCATCATTAACCAGGAAACGCCCCTCGGCGGGGATGACCGGGAATTCACCAGCTATCCCACCTTCAACTCGCCCACGGCGGTGGCAGATGCGCAGGCCAAGGCAGGCTTCGATGTGGTCCTGGGCGCTACCAACCACGCCTACGATACCGGCCTGAGCGGCCTGATCCATTTTGCGGATTACTACCATAATAACTATCCGAACATCCTGCTCTGCGGGATACACGGAAGCGAGACGGATGCCCCCGCAGAGGCGGCTTCCGAGCCCGAAACGGCCCCCTACGGCCCTCCGGCACCGGAAGGCTGGCGCAACCGGAAAGAAAAAGCGCATCCCTCCACCAGGGTGCATACGGACGATCCGCGTGTCTATCTGCTGGACGTCAAGGGCTATACCTTCGCTTTCATCAATGCCACCTACAGCCACAACTGGGAAAGCGTGGCAAGGGATGTGGTCGGGCACCTGGATTTCCTCTGCCCCTACGACCCGAATACCTACCGCCTGAACATGACGGAGGTCGCTCCGCAGGTCCTGGATGACATCCGGGAAGCAGACCGGATCGCCGACGTGGTGATCGTCTGCCCGCACTGGGGCGTGGAATATACCTTCCAGCCCATGCCCTACCAGACCACGATGGCCCAGGCGATGATCGATGCCGGTGCCGACGTGATCATCGGGGCGCACCCGCATGTGGTCGAGCCGGTGGAATGGATCACTACGCCCAACGGCAACGAGGCCCTCTGCTACTACTCTCTCGGAAACTACACCTCCACGCAGGACTATCCCGAGCGTGTCTATGAAGCCATGGCCTGGGTACAGTTCCGCGACGACGGTGACGGCATGAAGGTCGACAGGGACAAGAGCGGCGCACTCTCCATCATCAACCACTACACCTATTCGCCGCTACGCTTCGGCCATATCTATCTGCTGGAGGATTACAGCGAAGAGCTGTGCAACGCGCACGGGCTTTTGCCGCGCACCGGAAGACGTCTGAACATGAACGACTTAAAGAGCTGGGAAGCCCAGCTTTTGGGCGATTACGCCCTGAAACGCGCCGATGTGCTCGGCGACGGAGCCGGATCCGGAACCGGAACGGAAAACGAAACGGCGGGAGACGAACCTTAAGTTCATCCCCCGCCGTAAGGCGACTATTCTTCTCTTATCCCAGACAGCTCATCCTTTCGCGTTCGCGGCGATCCCCGTCAAGCGATAGCTGCTCATGCTGCTCGTGGCCAGAAGCTTTCCGCTCTCGTGTGTGACCGTCACATCACAGAAGATGATCTTTCGTCCGTCTTTCCTGACATTTGCCTCGGCATAGATCATGCCTTCCGTCACGGTTCCGATGAAACTGATCTGTCCGGTCAGCGCCACCGAAAGATCGTCATCGAAATCCTGATTGGTCGCGACTGCCACGGCCAGATCGGCAAGCGTAAAATACACGCCTCCCATCACACGCCCGCTTCCGTTGAGATGTTTATCTTCGATCCTGAGGCTCACCTTTCCGTATCCCGGCGAGGCTTCCTCCACATAGATGCCCGTCAGGCCGCAGGCAAAGCGGTCCCGGCCAAAAAACTCCCGGATCTCTTCGATCGTTTTCATCCTTAACCTTCGTTCTCCCGTTCTACCAGGCGTTCCACTCCGTAACGCTTTCTGAGCAGGGGCTTTTCGATCTTGCCGGTCGCGTTGCGCGGCACATCCGCAAAAATGATCTTGCGGGGGCGCTTATAGCGGGGCAGTCCCTGACAGAACTCCTCGATCTCTTCCTCCGTGCACTCCATCCCTTCCTTGATCTGGATCACGGCACCCGCGATCTCGCCCTGACGCTTGTCAGGCAGGCCGATCACGGCCACATCGCTGATCTTGTCGTTCTGGCGCAGGAAATCCTCGATCTGCACGGGATAGAGGTTCTCACCGCCGGATACGATCACATCCTTCTTGCGGTCCACCAGGAAGATGAAGCCGTCCTCGTCCTTCATGGCCACATCGCCGGTAAGAAGCCAGCCGTCCTTCAGGACCTCGGCCGTCGCTTCGGGATTCCGGTAATAGCATTCCATCACGCCGTTGCCCTTTACGCAGAGCTCACCGGCCTCTCCCTGCTTCACTTCGTTGCCGTCCTCGTCGATGATCTTGCACTGCCAGCCGTAGCCGGGTACACCGATCGCGCCCACCTTGTGGATGTTCTCCACGCCCAGATGCACGCAGCCCGGTCCTATGGACTCGCTCAGGCCGTAGTTTGTATCGTACTGGTGGTTCGGGAAATAAGACCTCCAGCGCTTGATCAGCGAAGGCGGCACCGGCTGTGCGCCGATGTGCATCAGTCTCCACTGGGAAAGCTCGTAATCCGCGATCTTTAATGTCCCTGCATCCAACGCATCCAGGATATCCTGCGCCCAGGGAACCAGGAGCCAGACGATCGTGCAGTGCTCCCTTGATACCGCATCAAAGATATACTGGGGCTTGGTCCCGCGCAGCAGCACCGCGCGCGAGCCTGCCACCAGGCTTCCCATCCAGTGCATCTTCGCTCCCGTGTGATACAGGGGCGGAATGCAGAGGAAGCAGTCGTCGCGGCCGGTGCTGTGGTGCTTCTGCTCCACCTCGGCCGCCGTCATCAGGCTTAAGTGCTTATGCAATATGGCCTTCGGGAAGCCGGTCGTTCCCGAAGAGAAATAGATCGCCGCATCGTCCCGGTCGGAGATCGCGATATCGGGCTTCTCGCTCGAGCAGTCGGCTACCAGCTCACGATAGCTTTCCGCAAAGGTCGGGCAGTTCTCGCCCACGTAGATCAGCAGACGCTTCTTGGCCAGTTCATCCACAATGGCCTCGATGCGGCCGATGAATTCCGGTCCGAAGAGCAGCACATCCACCTCGGCCAGATCCGCGCAGTACTGGATCTCGTCCGCGGAATAGCGGAAATTGAACGGAACCGCCAGCGCGCCGGTCTTTAAGATGCCCATGTAGATCGGCAGCCATTCCAGGCAGTTCATCATCAGGATGGCCACCTTGTCGCCCTTCTTTACCCCGCGGCTTAAGAGCATGTTCGCCATGCGGTTGGCCTTTTCGTCAAAGACCTTCCAGCTGATCTCGCGGCGGTAGGGCTGGTCTTCCGTCTGCTGGATCAGGGAATATTCCTTCCAGCTGATCCTTCTCGTTTCCTTCTGTTCGGGATTGAGCTCGATCAGAGCCACCTCATCCCCGTATTCCCTGTGATTTCTCTCAAGATAATCTGTGATAGGCATTGGATCGTCCTTCCTTTCTGTTATATGCCCTTAAAGCTCGTCTGCGGTCTTCAGTTTCCAGACTTCTTCATTATATTGTGCAATGGTCCGGTCCGAAGAAAAGAAGCCGGCTTTTGCGATGTTCGTAAGGCTCATCTTCATCCACCTGTCGCGATCCTCGTAATCCGCAAGGCAGCGGTCCTTCACGCGGATATAATCTTCCAGGTCCGGAAGCGTCATGAACCAGTCTTTGTTCAGAAGCTCCTTCTTCAGGCGGTCCAGATTTTCCTTGTGTCCCACCGCAAGGGCCTGTTTGCCCGTGATGAAGTCAACGGCCGCTTTGATGACCTTGCTCTTCTTATAATAATCCTTTGCGACATAATCGGCCTTCTCATAATGTTTGATCACGGTATCCGCGTCCATGCCGAATTCGTAGATGTTATCCAGGCCGACCAGATCGCGGATCTCCACGTTCGCGCCGTCTGCCGTGCCGAGCGTGACGGCACCGTTGAGCATCATCTTCATGTTGCCGGTACCCGAAGCCTCCTTGCTCGCAAGCGAGATCTGCTCGGAGATGTCTGCGGCGGGGATCAGCAGCTCCGCATAGCTTACATTATAGTTCTCCACCATCACCAGCTTCATGTAAGGACTCACATCCGGGTCGTTGTTGATGATCTCCTGCAATACCAGAAGCAGGTGGATGATGTCCTGCGCGATCACATAGGCGGGCGCTGCCTTTGCCCCGAAGATGAAGCTCACCGGACGTTTCGGCTTTTTGCCGCCTTTGATCTCCAGATATTTATGGATGATGTAAAGCGCGTTCATCTGCTGTCTCTTGTACTCGTGCAGACGCTTGATCTGGACATCGAAGATCGAATCCGGATCCAGCTCCACGCCTTCGTGCTCCCTGATATAGGACGCAAGACGCAGCTTGTTTTCCCGTTTGATCTCTTCCAGCCTGCGAAGGACCGAAGCGTCATCGCGGAACTCCAAAAGCTTCTCCAGCTGGTCGGCATCTTTCTTGTAATCCGTGCCGATCAGCTCATCCAGGCAGGCCGCCAGAGGCCTGTTGCAGGAAAGCAGCCAGCGGCGGAAGGTGATGCCGTTGGTCTTGTTGTTGAACTTTTCCGGATAGAGCTTATAGAAGGGCGCAAGCTCCGTATTGATCAGGATATCGGTGTGGATCTGTGCCACGCCGTTTACGGAGAAACCGTAATGGATATCGATATGCGCCATGTGCACGCGTCCGTCCTTGTCAATGATCTGGACCGCGGGATCCTTGTACTTCTTCTTGATCCGGCTGTCGAGCCCCTTGATGATCGGAACCAGCTGCGGCACTACTTTTTCAAGATATTTCAGGGGCCATTTTTCCAGGGCCTCTGCCAGGATCGTATGATTCGTATAGGCGCAGGTCTTGCTCACCACATCGATGGCTTCATCCATGGTGAAGGCCTTGTCGTTGACGAGGATGCGGATCAGCTCGGGGATCACCATCGTGGGATGGGTATCGTTGATCTGGATCACCGCGTGCTCGTTCATCTTGCGAAGATCATAATCGTGCGCCTTCAGATCCGAAAGGATCAGCTGGGCCGCGTTACTGACCATGAAATACTGCTGGTAGATCCGAAGCAGGTTTCCCGCTTCGTCCGAATCGTCCGGATAAAGGAAGAGCGTCAGATTCTCGCCGACCGCCTTCTTGTCAAAGTCGATCCCCTTCTTAACCAGGCTTTCGTCCACGGTCTCGAGGTCAAAGAGATGCAGCTTGTTGATGCCGTTCTCGTATCCGATCACATCCAGGTCGTACAGACGGGATGTGACCTTTTTCTTGCCGAAGCAGACCGTATAGGTCTGGTCCGTCTTTTCCAGCCAGGAGCTGTCCGTGATCCAGTCATTCTTTTCGGCCGTCTGCAGATGATCACGGAATACCTGCTTGAACAGGCCCAGATGATAGCAGAGCCCCACACCCTCGCCGGGCAGTCCCAGCGTGGAAATGGAGTCGATGAAGCAGGCCGCCAGACGACCGAGGCCGCCGTTTCCGAGCGAAGGCTCCGGCTCCTCATCCTCGATGCGGGACAGGTCGTGCCCCTTGCTCTTTAAGATATCGACGATCCGGTCATAGATCCCGAGATTGATCAGATTATTCGAAAGAAGCTTCCCGATCAGGAATTCCGCCGAGATATAATACAGCTTTTTCTTGCCCTCGATGCGGTCCGTCACGGCCATCATCTTTTTCGTCAGGCGCATCACGCAGTCATAGCACTGCGCGTCGCTGCATTCGGCGATGCTCTTCCCGTAGAGATCCTGCGCAAGCTCCTCGAGCATGTCGTCCATCTTCTCTTCCAACACCCTGCGCTGAAGACTAAGTTCCATTTTTCTCCCCTCTTTTCTTTCCTATCCTGCCATGACAGGCACTAAAACAAGAGTTTATCACAGCCGCCCCGTTTTCGCAAGCCGTGGCCGGCCAAAGGAAAATGTCATTTTACGGAGAATTCCACGATCTTTTCCTTTTCTTTCAGGTAGGAATACTCCTCCGGCAGCATGATCGCAAGCTTTCCGCTTCCGCTCTTTCCGATGCTGCGCAGATAGGTCCCGCCCATTCCGCCAAAGATCTGCGCACGCGCGGGCCCGATGATCTCGGCCGGCCCCTCGAGCTTCAGCGAAAGCGGCGCCTGAAAGAACGGCAGTACATTCCCGAAGCTGTCGCAGACGCGGATGCGGACCGCCGCCACGTCATAGCTTTCCTTTTCGCAGAGGACATCGTGATCGATGTCGGCCTGAATGCAGATCGTGCTCACCGTTGCCTTGGTCACGGTCTTTATGACTTTTCCGTCCTTTACGGCCTCAAAACGGTAGCTGGTGGCCTCGCCGCCCCAGTTCCCGACGTATTTCCCGTACAGGGCATAGGCCGTGGCAAAATCCATGTGGTAGACGGTCATCGCCTCGGCCAGCTTCAGCTTGATGTCCAGCGGGATGTCCGTCATCCCGTAGCGCGCGATATAGTTGATCGCCGTCTTCACGATCTCTTCCTGATGCGGGGTAAAGCCCTCTTCCTTCATGCGATCCCCGACAAAATCGTCCACGAGGATGGGGGCGTGGCGCATGTTCGGGAACTCGGGATTTCCGGCCGGATATTCCCGGATCAGCTCGTCATTGCGGTACATGCGCACACTGTCGGCATTCGTGAAGATATAGACATTTCCGCGGTTTCCGGCCGGATGCTCCCCGATGTCCATGGAAGAACTCACCTCCAGCACGGGCAGGCGGTTCTGCTGCGAAGCATAGACTGCTGCCGCCAGCTTGGGATTGCGGAACATGTCCGTCACACCGTGATAGCAGATGCGGTCTCCGCTGCCGAAATCCTTGTGCGTGTTGTAATCAAACATGCACCAGCCGAAGCTTCCGGCGATGTCCCGGTTCGCTTTCACGGCATCCAGCACGCGGCAATGGCGCAGGGCATGCTCCAGACGGTGCTCCTCATCGTCAAAGGCCTTGGTCGGGAACATATGGCCGTTGTACTCGCTGATCAGATACGCCTTGGACATGTCCGGCGTGACGGCCGCCTTTTTCTTGCAGCCGGGCGTTTTGCCGTCGTGCGAGAAATCATTAAAGGTATAAACATCCTCCAGCAGATGGCTTTTCTCCAGATAGCGAACGCCGCCGGTCTGTCTCGTGGGATCGAGCGCATGGGCCATGGCGTTGGTCTGCTCATAGAAATCATCGTCATCCAGGGATTCGTTGATCCGCACGCCCCAGAGAATGACCGAAGGATGGTTGCGGTATTGCAGGATCATCTCTTCAAGATTCACGAAAGCCTGCTCTTTCCATGCCTGGTCTCCCACATGCTGCCAGCCGGGAAATTCCGTAAAGACCAGAAGCCCCAGCTCGTCACAGCGGCGGATGAAATGCTGCGACTGCGGATAATGTGAGGTGCGCACCGCATTGCAGCCCAGTTCGAAGCGGAGGATGTCGGCATCCAGCTTCTGCATCGATTCGGGCATCGCATAGCCCGCATAGGGCCAGGACTGGTGTCGGTTCAGCCCGCGCAGCCGAAAGCGCCTGTCATTTAAGTAATAGCCGTCCTCACGAAACTCCGAGCGCCGGAAACCGAAGCATTCACTGACGCGGTCCCATTCCTCATCCCCGTGAAAGAGGGATAGCTCCAGATCGTAAAGATTCGGCGCGGTGCTGTCCCAGACCCTTGCCTTCGGGATCGTGAATGCGGAAACATCGGAAAAAGGCTGCTCATCCTCCAGGACAAGCTCCCCGCTTTTGTGATCCCGGATCTTCCATTTAAGAGCAAGCTCCTCCGGATCGGTCCCTTCCCGGCTGTCCAGCGTGATGTCCAGATCCACGCGTCCGTCAAAGCGGAAATCGCGCATTCCCTCGGCCGGGATCTTTCCTTCCGGTACCTGCGGCTGCACAAAGAGTTCCGAGATGCGCGTGTCCTCACAGACCGCCAGATATACCTCGCGGTAGATGCCGCCGTAGGTCATGTAATCGATCACATGCCCGAAAGGCGGAACATTCAGGCTCTCCCGGCTGTCCACCTTTACGGCAAGCACGTTGTCCGCACCGTATTTCAACGCATCGGTGAGCTCCACTTCAAAGGCCGTGTAGCCGCTGCGGTGCTCTGCCAGTTCCTTTCCGTTCAGATACACCACAGCCACATGCGCCACTGCCATGAAGCGCACAAATACGCGCTTCCCTTTCCATTCCGCGGGTGCCTTGATGATGCGGCGGTACCCGCTCACCATCTGGTAGAGCGCGTCATCAAAATAATGATAAGGCAGTTCCCGCACCGTGTGCGGGATGCGGACCTCACACATGCCGGCGGGGGGCGCGTCTTTCAGGATATCCTCACCAAACTCCTCCCGGAACTGCCAGTCGTCATTCATGCTGATGGTCTTTGTCATTTATGTTCCTCCTCTTCGCCTTCTCCCTCTTTCATGGGCAATGCCGGCACAGGCTCACCCTGTCCCTCAAAGAAATACATGCGGGATGCAAAATCCGGGAAATAACGCAGCTTGTCATTATAGCCGCCCCCGGCAAAGGCCGGACTCAGGCGCAGTCCTGCCCGCATCAGGGCCGAGCCCATGATCAGGTGCTCCTCCTTTTCGGTCTCGAGCTTTACAAACTTTGACAATATGTTATGGACCGTTCCGTCCTGCTTCACATGGATGGGCGCCACGTAATTGACCAGTCCGCCGTAATCCTTAAGGTTGGTCTTGAACACCCTGCTGTGACAGCGGTAAGGAAGCAGCGCTTTCAGCCCCTTCGGCTTCAGGATGCACAGATGGGTATTGGGACGCACCATGAGCTGCAGGATGACGGAAACCGCCCGCATCCCGTCCGGACTCACCACCGTCCATTCCGCATCGGCCCGGCCGTCACTGTCCAGCACGTCTTTTTCGCCGGCCTCCGCAAAGCATCTTCCGCGGTACAGATCCCCGTATTGCAGAAGCTTCCTCCATTCCTTATAGAGTGCGATCTGCTCCCGCACGCTTTCCAGTTCCTCGTTGGACAGGTCTGCCAGGTTGCATTCATAGCCCAGCACGCCCAGGCAGGCAATGTTGAAGCGTGTCTCCAGCGGCGTGCGCCGGAGCGTCTGGTGATTGGGCACATCCGAAACATGCGAGGTGTAGCAGCTCTGGGGATAACCATAGCTGTAGCCGTTCTGGATCTGCGCCCTTGCCACCGCGTCCGTGTCGTCACTGGCCCAGATCTGCGGGAAATAGGAAAGGATCCCCGGATCGAAGCGGTTGCCGCCGGAGGCGCAGCCTTCAAAAAGGATATGGGGGAATGCTTTCGTAAGCTCCTCCATGATGTGGTAGAGTCCCAGGATATAACGGTGTCGCACTTCCCCCTGCCGCTCCGGCGGAAGGGCCTGTGAATACAGATCCGTCATGATGCGGTTCATGTCCCATTTCACATACGAGATCTCGGCCGAGGAAAACAGTTCGCGCATCTGAGCGATGATGTTTTCCCGCACCTCACTGCGGCTCAGATCCAGCACCATCTGGTTTCGTCCCGTGGAATGATCTTTCCCGGGAATGCGCAGCACCCAGTCCGGGTGCGAGCGGTACAGCTCGCTGTTCTCATTCACCATCTCGGGCTCCACCCAGATGCCGAACTTCATGCCCAGGCCCACGATCTTGTCCGCCAGCCCCTTCACACCCCGGGGCAGTTTCTTTTTATTCGGGGTCCAGTCGCCGAGGGAGGAGGTATCGTCATCCCTTTTTCCGAACCACCCGTCATCCATCACAAAAAGCTCGATCCCCACGGACTTTGCCACACGCACCAGTCGGTAGAGCCTGCTCTCGGAAATGTCGAAATACGCCGCTTCCCAGCTGTTAAGGAGCACAGGGCGTTCCCGGTACTGCCACTCCCCGCGCACGACATGGGAACGGATAAAATGGTGGAAGCGGCGGCTTAAGCCTCCGAAACCTTCCTCACTGACGCTCAGGATCGCTTCGGGCGTCTGGAAACTCTCTCCGGGCAAAAGCTGCCAGGAAAAGCCCTCGGGCTGAATGCCGCTCAGAACACGCACTTTCCCGTAAGCGGAACGTTCCGCCGATTCATAATGATCCCCGCTGTAGACCAGATTGAAACCATAGCAGAGCCCCGCATCCTCATTCGTCCCGGAACGGGAGATCATGAAAAAGGGATTGGCCCGGTTCGAACTGCAGCCCGTGCGGGAGCTTATGCCCACACGCCCTGCTTTGAGCGGGATGTCCGTCTTCTTCATCTCCCTGGCCCAGGCCCCGGTAAAAGCGTGGAATGTATAGGCATCCGGATCCAGATCCAGCTGCATGCTAAGCGCCCTGGTCAGCGTGACGGGCTTATCCCCGGCATTCTGAATGTGAACGCAGCGCGTCAGCACATCCGCTTCGGCAAAGAGGCTGTAGATCAGGAGCACTTCCAGACCTCCGTTGCGGTCCTTCAAAAGGATCCCCAGGGTTTCCACCTCTTCGTCCTTCCCATAGGAAGAAGGCAGGCCGTTCAGCCCCGGCTTTCCCTTCTTCACTTCATGGGAAACATAGACCGGATCCAGCGTGCGGCTTCCGTCCGCGTATACCGCCTCGATCATCGGTTCGCGGATATCGCCCTTTCCGGGCGCGGAATATTCATAACGCACATCCTCTGCCGAGAAGCTCCCGAATTCACTGCTGTAGGCACAGCTGTTTGGCGGCGCGAATTCAAAATGTTCGCTCAGACCGTCGGAACTGATCACCGCGATCTTCGGTCCGTAATAGAGATGCTCGATCTGTCCGTTCTCCATCACCTTGCAGGCGTAGGTGGTGTTCTTTCCGGTCAGGACAAAGAGCGGCTTGCCGTTCTCGTTTTCTTTTACTTCGACCATTCGATGCCTGCCTCCCCCTCATCAAGCTTTGTCTTTCTTACGCGTTTCGTCATGCCCGCGCTCATTTCCTTCCGGCCTCCAGCTCCTTGTTGATCTCCGCCATCTTTTCCTCCGTCAGGATGAATCTCTTAAAGAAGATGAACAGCGCAAGCAGCATGCCCGCGATGGGCAGCACCGTCATGGTAAGGCGCAGCCCCGTCAGGTTGGCCGTTGCCGATTCCGCGGCATCCGCCACACCTTCGGTGTTTTTGCTGATCCGGAAAAGGTCCAGCGCAATGCCGGTCAGAAATACCGCCACGCCGCTGGCCAGCTTCACCACAAAGGTCTGCATCGAAAAGATCACGGATTCGTCACGGCGGTGATTCTTCAGCTCTCCGTAATCAACGGTATTGGCCAGAAAGACCGTGGTGAGCACCGTGAGCAGGCCGAAGGCAACAAAGACGAAAAAGCCGGGGATCAGCAGAAACGCCAGGGACTTCACCCCCGTCATCATCAGGACAAAGAGCACCGCGTAACCGCCGATGGCAAAGAAGAAGCTCAGGTAGCATACCTTCGTCACGCTCAGGAATTTCCGAAGGAGCGGATAAGCCACCATCATGGAGAGGATCTGCATGCCGCCTCCAAAGGTGTTAAAGAGCACATAAGAGCCGTTCCAGCCGGAACCGCCGATATCGTACTTAAAGAAATAGATCAAGAGGTTTGAGGTGATGTACAGGGAAGCATTCACCAGCACGATGGTGACCACCACCGTCATGGCCTGGTCGTTCGTCACCAGCGCCTTGAACATCTGCCCGATGGAGGGCGACTCCATCTCCACGCTGGATTTTTCTTTTATGAACAGGCAGGTGATCGTGATGAATGCGATAAAGATGATCGCGATGATCAGCGAGAAAGCGGAAAAACCGCTGATCTCGATCGGACGGTTCAGCGCCGAAAGCTGCTCCTGCAGTGGCGCAAGTGTTGCTTCATCCGCTCCGGACAACGTCATGTCATTGATCTGCGCCGAAATCTCCGATGCTTTCGCGCTTTCCTCCGGATGCGCGATGCCGCCGAGCGCCGGTACCACCAGCATCGTGACGACCGTGATCAGCGCGCTGCCCACGCCCGCGCAGGAACGCGCCATTGCCGTAAGCCCCTCACGTTCCTTGCCGCCTTCGGTAAAAGCCGGGATCATGGACCAGTAAGGGATGTCCATCATCGTATACGTCACGCCCCAGAGGATGTAAAAGACTGCCGCGTAGGCGGCCAGACCGCTGCCCGTGAGTGCGGGCGGCGCCGAGAATACCAGATACAATACCACCGCATTGGTGATGGTCCCGATCAGCAGCCAGG
Source organism: Lachnospiraceae bacterium (assembly GCA_024696005.1). Taxonomy (GTDB): domain Bacteria; phylum Bacillota; class Clostridia; order Lachnospirales; family Lachnospiraceae; genus NK4A136. The sequence continues at coordinate 94,952 of JAILHF010000048.1, forward strand.
GCCGGAAGCGCCCCCACTTTGTCC
>JAILHF010000049.1 GCA_024696005.1 Lachnospiraceae bacterium
GAAAATACTCTTCCTACGAAAACTGTAAGCCGTCTTTTGGCTGTATACGGGTTATAATAAAGCATTTTGTGGTCGATCCAGCCAAAAGACGGCTTACAGTTTTCGTAGGAAGAGTATTTTCGCTCCTTCATCTCTTCCAGACTTCTGTTATACAGACTATTTACATCTCTGTCCGTAGAAAAAGAATAAAGCGAAAAGTATCCGACCTCGGAGTTGTAATCAACACAAAAGCCGTTCGTTAACGTAAGGATATGGATGTATTCTTCCGGCATATGCGCATAATTCTCCCAGTTCCACTTCAGTATCTCCTCTTTTACCGCCGGAGCATTTGTTTTGACATACCATTTTCCGTCCAGCTCTTTCAGTCTCCCGGAAAGATCCATGATCTTCTGAAATTTGCACATCGCAGAAGCGATCCGTTCCTCCGAAAGCTTTTTTTCCGGCTCCGGAGCCGTTGTCTTTTTCGGCGGAGCCTCTTCGATCCCCAGGCTTTTCTTATGCTCCTCATAAAGTGCCTTGTATTTTTCAATGTATCCTATCATCGCCTTCTTATTCGCTTTTTGGATCCTCGACAGGATCTCCTTCTCATCCTTTTTATCCCGGATCTTAATGATCAGTTCCTCTCCATTGTTAAAAACGACAAATACGACGGCAATATCTTCCCCGCCCATAGTCGTGGCTTCTCTTCCGCACGCCCAGAAAACATCCTTATACTCAAAAAAAAGCGGCCCCGGTGTTCTCATCAAAGCATAGCTGCTTCCAAAGCCTGCAATTCCATAAAATTCTATCTCGTATTTAAGCCCGCCTTCCACATCTTTTCTTACAGTTGCAAAATCAAGTCCTCTTTCCTCGACCTGTTTTTGTAATTTTTCTTCGATCGATGCCATGATCTCGGGATATTTTTGACTAAAAAACATTCCTCTTCCTCCTTTATAAGTATAGTAGACCAAGGGCTCACGCCCTTAGCCCCTCACAGATCCGTGCGTACGGCTTTTCCGCACACGGCTCCTCACAGTAACATTTCCTTTCCTGTTTTTTTATATATGCTGCTTTTTCCCTGTATAAATCCCGATCTGTCTTAGCCGGTTTTACTGTAAGTTATCTTTTCTTATAGGAGTAATCACACATATTCCCACCATTTCCTATCTGTTGCGTATAAGTAAATTCCGCTCTCGGAAGATCGCTGTACAGAATATCATCAACCTTGCAGAACCTGGCTGTCATCTCCGGCATTCCGTACTTGGTGAAAAGCTGCTGATAAATACACTTATGCGTTATCATTGCAAATGTATCTGACGGACATTTCGGAAACTCCACACTCCACCCATATCCGAGAGTCTTCTTGAATTTGATCGGCATAACAATTTTCAGGCATCTTACAAACCAACCGTGGCTGGCAAGCTTCTTCGTGGATATGATCTGAGGATTTATGAATTCATACATAGCTTCTGCAACTTCTTTTTCCGCTTCATCTCGTGTTTTTCCGTTCTTTTCAAGAACCATTATCATTGCAATGGAAGTAAGCAGATTGCATAGATGTCTGTAATTATTTGAATCAGTATATTCCCGATTTTCTTCCAACAACAGGTTCATTTGAACAATAAGTTGTTCCTTCTCACTCTCGTCCCAGGTCTCATAAAATGTGATAAATCTGCTTTGACGGATCATTTTGGCAGGAATGTACTTCAACATAATACCGCTCTTTTTCTTTTATTCCATTCCGGAAACAGCAATTTTATCCAATTCCGCAGACTCTCCTTTTGATATCATCACATCATCAAACGAAAGGAGAATACCAAAATGAATCTTGATGTATTTGAATCTTTTAACAACGGGCAGCTGCGTCTGCCGGACAAAACCATTTCATTCGCCGATATCGCATGGTCGAAGCATCCGGTCTTTGAAGGTGTTGAATTGAAACACATCATTACCTCCAAGGATACAAACGGCGAGTACAGTTATCATCTGGTCCGGATTGCACCTAACAAGAGCATTCTTGATCACATTCATGAAACCCAGCTGGAAACCCATGAAGTGATCGCCGGAGAAGGCACCTGCATCAACGATGGCTATGAACTTGTCTATGAACCCGGGGTCATATCTATAATGCCTAAAACCGTTCATCATGAAGTCCATGCCGGGAATGACGGATTATATCTGTTCGCCAAGTTCTTCTCTGCACTTTGTTAATCGTTGTTTATTACTGCATCCTGGTATTGACGGGGCGTCATGCCCACTATCTTCTGAAAGCATCTGTCCAGGTGGCTTTGATCGCAAAATCCTGCTTCATAAGCCACCTCCGGGATGCTTTTGGTTGTTTCAAGCAGTTTTTGCGCTTTTCTGACCTTACACTGTATCTGAAATTGATGCGGTGTCAGACCAAATGCTTTCCCCGTATCTATTTCTTATGGTGCTTTAACCTGGTATTCATCTCACTGCCATGAATCAATGGATACACGATAATTATCTTTGATTCGCATATGCCAAAAAGGGCAGTATATACCCACTTCCAGTTCTCAACAAAAATTTCCTTCTTGCTTACAACTCTGTAAACTCGTTGAGCTGTTTGTCAATATCTCTGCCGGAGTACATAACCCTGATCACGGTTACCAAGGATTTCTCTTCATCAGGAATATAAAAAACAATGTAGTTATCTACCGGCACAACCCTGGTATTTCGACTTTTCCACGGCTCTCTGTCGTACCGGCGAAACTTTTCAGGATACTCTCCCAGAGAAAGAATCCTTTTTTCTATGCGATCAAGCTGGCCCACGGCATTCTCCGGCGAAAGTAATTCAAATGCTATATATTCAAAGATACCACGCAGATCTTTTTCCGCCTGTTCCGTAAGAATAACATCATATTTCATATGTTATAATCCCTTCGGATATCTGCAAAAACCTGAGTTGCCGGTTTAGTATTTCCCGCCTGCATATCCGCATATCCTTTTTCAAGTTCTGTATCCAGAGTCTCGGCACTCATTTTAGAAATGTCGGCAGGTCTGTTCGCAGGAATCTTAACCTCAAATGGCAGTCCCCTGTTTAAGATGATCTGCTTATAAAACATATTAATAGCATTTGATGCCGGTATTCCGAGTGTTGCCAGAATCTTCTCTGCCTGCTCTTTAACATCCGGCTCTATCCGTGCATATAGATTTGCTGATTTCATTGCCATATGCCCACCCTCCTTTCGTTTGCTTATATTATATTTCGTTGTGCGTACAAACGCAATACATATTCGGATAGTCTTCTTATCCCTAGAAAGATAAAAGGAAAAAAGAGATAAATAGAAAAACCGCAAACCCTTGTATCCCTTGGGTTTACGGTCTCATCGATGCGACAGGATTTGAACCTGCGGCCTCTGCGTCCCGAACGCAGCGCTCTACCAAACTGAGCCACGCATCGTCCTTTTTGTCATGCGTACCCGAAAAGGCGGGATTACCGCATAACAAAAAGATTATAATGACTAATTTCGCATTTGTCAAGAGTCGGGTCCGGCGGACCGGATCCCGTCAGGTCAGACGGATCGGTTCCCGCTTCGGATCCGCTTCGAAGGAAAGCACGCAGAGCAGGCAAATGACCGCTGCCTGGACCCGGCATTCCGTATCCAGTGCCACGATGCCTTGTTCAAAACCGCCGTTAACGTAGCAGTTGGGGCAGTCACTTGTGTTGGAGATCTTCAGGGCGTCGATATCTGCATGCATGACCTGCTTCACCTTTTTCTTGTCTACAAAGATGCTCCTTTTGTCCGTGATCGCGGTGAATTCCTTTCCCTTCGAGAAGATTCCCTTGTTCTCGTAAAGGATCACACGCTCTCCGGGATCCAGGATGGACGAGATCTGCGGCATGATGTTCTGAATGGCGTCTTCATGGGTCCCTTTGACCGCTATGTCATCGGGAATGGAGAGCTTTCTGCAGATATAATTCTCGATCTCCTCAGAGGTGGTATAGTTTTTTATGATCTCTGCGATCGAACGGATGCAGCTGCCGGTCCGTTTCATTTCCAGGCTTTCGTCCAGATCCAGCTCCACGCGGAAGATCTGCGGATTTAAGAGAGAACCTTCGGAAGATGTGCCCACGGGGGTTTTGCCGACGCCGTTTTTGAAAAAGTCTACCTTGGATTTCGGCTTTGCGGCGCTCTCTTCCTGAGCGGGGGCAGGGATATCGCCCTCATAGCTCTGGCCGCAGAACCCACAGGTCCACAGGTTTCTTACACGGTTGTATTCCAGATTGGCTCCGCATCCGGGGCAAGTTTTCTGTTGCATGCAGTACCTCCTCCTATGTGTGTTTGTCAGTTTCCTGTTATCAGGTCTTTCACGATCTCGCCGGCCATCATCAGTCCCGCAACGGCCGGAACAAAAGCGAGGCTTCCGGGTTCCCGGAATTTCTGCGGTTCTTCTTCCGAGTATACCACTTTCAAGCTCTTTATGCCACGGTTTTTCAATTCCCGGCGCATCACACGGGCCAGGGGGCAGACCTTCGTTTTGTAGATGTCCGTCACCCGGAACGCCCCCGGATCCAGCTTGTTGCCGGCTCCCATCGCACTGATGACCGGAACCCCGGCTTCCTTCGCCTTCAGGATCAGCTCGATCTTGGCCGTGACCGTGTCGATGGCATCCGCCACATAATCATATTCCGAAAAAGGCAGTTCCGAAGCATTTTCGGGCAGAAAGAACATCGGATAGCAGCGGATCTGCACATCCGGATTGATATCCAGGAGGCGTTCCCGCATCACCTCCACCTTGGGCCTTCCGACCGTGCTCTGCAGCGCTATGATCTGACGGTTCAGATTGGTGATGTCGACCACATCCTTGTCGATGATATCCACACTGCCCACGCCGCTGCGGACCAGCGCCTCGCAGAGATGGCCGCCCACGCCGCCGATCCCGAAGACCGCAACCCGCGAATTTTTCAGCTTTTCCAGAGCTTGCGCGCCCAACAGGCGTTCCGTTCTGCAGAATATCCCTTCCGTCATGCTTTTTCTCTTTCCCGCCCGGGCGCTTCCTGCACCCGCATCTGTCCTACATTTTACCACATCCCGGATCAATGGGGCAATCGGAATCGCTTGAAACTGTACCGAACAACGATTATAATGGAAATGATGGGCAGAAAAGAAGACGAACTGAGAAAACTGGAACGCGAAGACCGGGAGATTTCCCGCAGAAGGGAAAAGATCGAAAGGGAGATCGCGGCCGAACACAGGCGCAGGAAACTGCGTCTGATCATCACGCTCAGTGTCGTTGCGGTCCTGATCGCTATCCCGCTGTTTTCCCTGCTCTTAAAGAGCTGCGGCAAAAAGGAGGAGGATCCGCCGATCGCCGAAAAGATCGAGGAAACGGTCAGCGATCTGATCCAGGGGGAAGAGGGCAAAGTAGAGCTCATCACTGAAAGCGTGCTGAAGGGTGCCGTCAAGGACGCTACCCTGTATACGGCTGTCTATCCCTATAACGGCGTGGCTCCGGTTTATGACGAGGACGGCGGCGGATTGAAGTATTACGTATCCTACAAAGGCACGATCAAAGCCGGGATCAACAGCAACAACATCCGCGTGGAGCTGGAGGAAGAAACAAACACCATACGCATCCTCCTGCCCGAGATCGAGATTTTTGAGCCCTCCATCAGCGGGGAGTTCAACTATATTTTCATGGATGAGAAATATAATACCGGTGATACTTACAACGAGGCGTTCACGGCTGCAACCACCGACCTGACCCGCCGGATCAAGATGGGGGATCTGGATGCCCTGAAACAGATGGCAACGGAATCCGCAAAGCTGACCGAGCGTGCCCTTGTGGAGCCTCTGGTAAACCAGGTGGATCCGGACAAGCATTACAAGGTAGAAGTGATCGAGTACAGCGGGGAGGAGAATGCAGATGAAGAATAAAAAACTGTTCGGCCTCCTGCTTCTTCCGCTCCTGTTTACCGCCTGCGGAAAAACGCCGGAAACACCGCCGGAGCCCGAAAGCGTTTCGGAATCCGTCACGGAGGAAGAAGCGATCAGCGTAAGCGAAAACCTCGCTCCTCCTTTTGTGCCCGAACTTGCCAGCGTGAAGGCGATCTGTGAGCTGTCCACATTAAAGTGCATCTACCACAATGTGGCTTCCGGGGTTCAGTATGCGGGCACCGGTCTGGCACATGCCGGTGAAAAAGACCGGAAATTCATGCAGGAATACGACTGCGAAGTGGAGATCAGTTATCCGGTAAACGAGATCAAAATGGAGCAGAACGAAAATGAGATACGCATTACTCTTCCGGAACCTGTGATCACAAGCCGCAAGCTGCCGGAGTCCATCAATGCGGATTCCTACAAGGAAGAACCCGACCAGGCTCTTCAGAAGAACCCGATCCTGGCGGAAACGATCGGAAATGCCGTAAATACCGCCGATGCCGCAATGGAGGAAGAGATACGCAACAATTCCTCGCTTCTGCAGACCGCGGAAAACCAGGCAAGAAGCCTGATAGAAAATTACATCCGCCAGATCGGAAATCTGACGGATGTAGAATACAGGATCATCTGGGAATGAACTTCATCGGAATGATGAAGTTCATTTTTTTGTGAGGCTTACTCGTCCTCGTCTTCTTCCTTCGGGAAGATCAGCTTGTCGTCATCTTCATCCTCGCTGATCTCTCTCTCCGGGATGTTCTTCTTTTCCTCTTCCATGCGCTGCTCCGCTGCGGCAATGTCGTCAAACTCCTGGTTGCCGTCGCTGATCTTTTCGCGCACCTTCGCGATCTTTGCGATGCGGACGCCGCCTTCCACGTTCATCATCTTCACGCCCGAGGTGATGCGCCCGTGCACGGGGATCTCGCTCATGCGCACCTGGATGATGGTTCCGGCTGTCGTGATCATCATGATCTCGTGATCGTCGGTCACGGCTTTCACGCCTACCAGGTCTCCGGTACGTTCCGTGATCTTGTAGCACTTCAGGCCCTTGCCGCCGCGGTTCTGCATGCGGAACTCTTCGAGGGACGAACGCTTGCCGATGCCGTTTTCGCTGACGACCAGCAGGGAATCGCCCTGGTGATCGAGCTGCATGCCGATGATCTCGTCATCGTAATTCAGGTTCATGCCGATCACGCCCATGGCGCCGCGTCCCATCACGCGCACATCCGTCTCACGGAAACGAATGCACATGCCATACTTCGTTACCAGGAAGATATGGGTATTCTCGTCTGTCTGCTTCACTTCGATCAGTTCATCATCGTCACGAAGGGTAATGGCGTTCAGGCCGTTCTTCTTGATGTTCGCGAATTCCAGGATGCTCGTCTTTTTCACGATGCCCTTGCGCGTGACCATGAAGAGATTACGCCCTTCTTTATAATCCGAAACGGGGATCACCGCGCTGATCTTTTCCTCGGGCTGCAGCTGCAGCAGGTTTACGATCGCGGTGCCGCGCGCGTTCCTTCCGGCTTCCGGGATCTTGTAGGTCTTGAGCCGGTATACTCTTCCGCGGTTTGTGAAGAACATGATGTAATGATGCGTTGTCGTCATGAGCAGGTCTTCGATATAGTCGTCCTCTATCGTCGTCATGCCCTTGATGCCCTTGCCGCCGCGGCCCTGTGACTTGAAGTTGTCCACGGTCATTCGCTTGATGTAACCCAGGCTCGTCATCGCGACGACCGTATTCTCCAGAGGCACCATGTCCTCTTCATCGATATCGGAGCTGTCGTAGGTGATGGATGTGCGTCTGTCATCGCCGAAACGCTCCGCCGTATCCAGAAGCTCGGTCCTGATCACACCAAGCAGCAGCTTTTCGTCTGCCAGGATCGCCTTCCAGTCGGCGATCTTCTTCAAAAGGTCTTCGTGCTCATCCTGCAGCTTCTGTCTTTCCAAACCGGTAAGAGCACGCAGGCGCATCTCCACGATGGCAGTCGTCTGCGCATCGGTCAGGCCGAAGCGCTCCTGCAGTCTTTCCTTTGCTTCCTGCGTTGTCTGGCTGCTGCGGATGATGTTGATCACTTCGTCGATGTGATCCAGTGCGATCAGCAGGCCCTGTATGATGTGGTCGCGTTCCTCCGCCTTGTTCAGATCGTACTTTGTGCGTCTGGTGACCACATCTTTCTGATGCTTCAGGTATTCGGTCAGCATCTCCACAAGGTTCATGACCTTGGGCTGGTTGTTCACCAGCGCGAGCATGATCACACCGAAGGTGTCCTGAAGCTGTGTATGCTTGTAAAGCTGGTTCAGGATCACATTCGCGTTTGCATCGCGCCGCACTTCGATCACGACACGCATGCCTTCGCGGTTGGATTCGTCACGGATGTCCGTGATCCCGTCGATCTTTTTGTCCTTGACCAATTCCGCGATCTTGAGGATCATGTTGGCCTTGTTGACCATGTAGGGAAGCTCGGTGATGATGATCTGCGACTTGCCGTTCGGCAGGGTCTCGATGTCGGACACGCCGCGCAGGCGGATCTTGCCGCGTCCCGTGCGGTAGCTTTCCGTGATCCCGTAGGTTCCCAGGATCTGGGCGCCCGTCGGAAAATCCGGACCCTTCACGATCTGCAGCAGTTCATCGATCTCGGTCTCGCGGTCTTCTTCCACATAGTTGTCGATGATCTTGACCACGGCATTGGTCACTTCACGCAGATTATGAGGCGGGATGTTGGTGGCCATGCCCACGGCAATACCCGTGGTGCCGTTCACCAAAAGGTTCGGAAAACGGCTGGGAAGAACGGTAGGCTCCTGCTCGGTCTCGTCAAAGTTCGGAACGAAGTCCACGGTATCCTTGTTGATGTCTTCCAGAAGCTCCATCGAAACCTTGGAAAGACGGGCTTCCGTATATCGCATGGCCGCGGCGCCGTCGCCGTCCACCGATCCGAAATTTCCGTGACCGTCCACAAGGGGATAACGGAGATTCCAGTCCTGCGCCATGTTGACGAGGGATCCGTAGATCGAAGAATCACCGTGGGGATGATATTTACCCATCGTATCGCCGACGATACGCGCACATTTACGGTGCGGCTTGTCGGGTTCGTTATGAAGCTCGATCATGGAGAAGAGGATGCGCCTCTGCACGGGCTTTAAGCCATCCCGCACATCCGGAAGCGCGCGGGAGGCGATGACGCTCATGGCGTAGTCGATATACGACTTTTCCATCGTCTGTTTCAGATCGACTTCATTGATCCGGTCAAATACTTTGTCGTCCATTTGTTCGCTCATTTTTCTGCCTTCCTTATCGTATTTCGTCCTCTTTTATCATCGAACCGCCTTCCCCGATCGAAAGGATCAGGAAAACGATCAGCAGCATCGGAAGAAGATAAAACAGTATCATCTCGGCGGAGGATCCCTTAAACCCTTTTTCGGTAAAGATGCTCACGATCCCGAAGATCACCGCAATGCCGATCAATACCGGCTGCATGAAACGGTAACTCTTTTTTCCGGGCAGGTCCTTTTTTCCGAACAGAAACAGGATCAGGTCCGTCAGGGTGAGCAGCCAGCTTCCCGCTGTTTCCGCCATGATGCAGACATTCAGCATGATCACGACGTCGTAGTCCTTCGGAAGCATCAGGCTTGCTCCTGCCACTCCGATGAGCAGCAGACTCAAAAGAAAAGATACCAGTGCAAATCTTCTTACTTTCATCGTCTGTACTTCTTCATCAGCATTTTCATATACAGGGGCTGGAAAACAAAACTCATGATGTATCCGGCCACCAGACAGATCAGAAGGGATGAAAGAAACATCATCGCAAAGGGCGGAAAGGAAGCCTGTGCCGCCTGCTCCGCCGCAGCCACCGCTGCTTCCAGGCCTTCCTCCATTCCTACAAAGGCTTCCAGTCCTTCCGCGGGACCCTGAAAGGAACGGCGCACGCCCATTCCAACAAAGAAGGGAACGGCCTTTCTGACCAGGATGATCATCGCAAGGGTGATCAGCGGCGTGTAGATCAGGTCCGAGATCAGCGCTTCCACACATCTTGCTTTCAATGATCCGGGTTTCATCTTTTTTGTTGCGGCTCTTCCCAGTTTACCCATGGGAATGACAAAGCCGATCAGCAGGCTGATCAGAAAACTCACGGCAAAGGTAAGCAGCAGGACCGGAAGTACAAAATGTCCCGAATTGATGAATTCGATCACGGACATGATCACAGACATACAGATGCTGAGCGTTAAGCCCATCAGCAGATTCATCCGCATTCCGATCTTTCTTTCCGCTTCTCCCATGCACCTTCTCCTTCGCTTTTTTTCATTTCGTGGATCTGCCTTCGAATCAGATATCGAGATTCTGTACGTATTTCGCGTTTGCTTCGATAAATTCCCTTCGCGGTTCCACCTTGTCACCCATCAATGTGGTAAAGGTCATGTCCAGTTCGCTTTCCGCATCTTCGTCCATGTTTACGCGAAGCAGCACTCTTCTTTCGGGATCCATCGTTGTCTCCCAGAGCTGGTCGGCATCCATTTCTCCCAGACCCTTGTAACGCTGGATCTTGTTGTTCTGGTCACGTCCCACTTCTGTCAGGATGAGGTTCAGCTCTTCATCGGAATAGGCGTACCAGATCTTTTTGTTCTTTTCCAGCTTGTACAGGGGCGGCTGTGCCAGATACACATAGCCCTGCCGGATCAGTTCCGGCATGAAGCGGTAAAGGAACGTAAGCATCAAAGTTGCGATATGCGCGCCGTCCACATCGGCATCGGTCATGATGATGATCTTGTGGTAACGGAGCTTGGAGATATCGAAGTCCTCGTGGATGCCGGTTCCGAAAGCCGTGATCATGGCTTTGATCTCGGCATTCGCGTAGATCTTGTCCAGTCTTGCTTTTTCCACGTTCAGGATCTTACCGCGCAGGGGAAGAATCGCCTGAGTGGCGCGGCTTCTGGCCGACTTGGCGCTGCCGCCTGCGGAATCTCCCTCAACGATGTAGATCTCGCAGTTTCGCGGATCCTTGTCCGAACAGTCCGCAAGCTTTCCGGGAAGGGCTGCGCCTTCCAGCGGCGTTTTTCTGCGGGCCATGTCCCTTGCTTTTCTTGCGGCATCCCTTGCACGCTGCGCCATCAGTGATTTTTCCACGATGGATTTTGCAACGGCGGGATTCTGCTCCAGGAAATAGGTGAGCTGTTCACGCACGATGTTTTCAACGGCAGGACGTGCAACGGAGTTGCCGAGCTTCTGCTTGGTCTGTCCTTCAAACTGCGGATCCTCGATCTTGATCGAGATGATCGCGGTGATGCCTTCGCGGATGTCTTCACCGCTCAGGTTCTGCTCGTTGTCTTTGATGATCTTGTTCGCACGCCCGTAAGTATTGAAGGTCTTGGTGATGGCCTGCTTGAAACCTTCCACGTGCGTGCCGCCTTCCGGCGTATTGATATTGTTTACAAAGCCGTATACCATTTCGTTGTAGCCGTCGTTATGCTGCATGGCCACTTCCACGTATACGTCGTCACGCTTTCCTTCAAAGTACATGACCTTTTCGTAAAGCGCGGTCTTGTTTTCGTTCAGATAGGAAACGAATTCCTTGATGCCGCCTTCGTAGTGGAAGGTATGATGACGCTTGCCGGCTTCTTCATCCTCCCGGTCATCGAAAAGCTCGATCTTCAGGCCTTTTGTCAGGAAGGCCATTTCACGCAGGCGGTTCTTTAAGGTATCGTATTCAAATTTCGTATCTTCAAAAATCTCGGGATCCGGCTGGAAGCTTACCTTTGTGCCGCTCTTGTCCGCTTCGCAGTTGCCGATCACCTTCAGGGGGTAACATACGTTTCCGCGCTCGTAACGCTGGTTGTATACCTTTCCTTCGTGATAGATATCCACTTCAAGCCAGGTGGAGAGCGCGTTTACAACCGATGCGCCCACACCGTGAAGACCGCCGGATACCTTGTATCCGCCGCCGCCGAATTTACCGCCGGCATGCAGCACGGTAAACACGACTTCAACAGCGGGAAGACCCGCTTTGTGATTGATGCCCACGGGAATGCCGCGTCCGTTATCGATCACGGTGATCGAATTGCCCGGATTGATGTGAACTTCAATGGTATTGCAATATCCGGCCAGCGCTTCATCTACGGAATTATCAACAATTTCATAAACCAAATGGTGAAGACCACGCAGCGATGTGGTACCGATATACATGCCGGGACGTTTGCGCACCGCTTCCAGACCTTCCAGGATCTGGATCTGGTCTGCCCCGTATTCTCCTTCCACATGTTCGGATTCGATCTCCTGAAGATTTTCCAGGATCTTTCTTCCTTCTTCGTCTGTTTCCTGCTGCCGGTCAAAAATCTGCTCGTCCATTTCCTGCCTCACTTCTGTTAATTTTCTCTCGTTACCGTTCCTTCCGAAACCCGGAATACTTTATCATATGCAAAGCGGTTGTTCACGAAATCATCCAGTCCCGTACAGGTGATGATCGTCTGTATCCCGCCTATATTGTTCAGAAGATGGTTCTGTCTGTTTCCGTCCAGCTCGGACAATACATCGTCCAAAAGCAGGACAGGATTGTCTTTCGTTACCTGTTTTACCAGCTCGATCTCGGAAAGCTTCAGGGAAAGAGCCGCCGTGCGCTGCTGCCCCTGGGATCCGAACACACGCACATCGATCCCGTTTGAAAGGAAGATGAAATCGTCACGATGGGGACCCACGCAGGTCATCTTCAGGCGGATGTCCTTTTCCAGGGAAGCTTTCAGTTGTTCTTCAAAATCATCGGCCCTGACATTGGGCTCGTATACGATCTTCAGCTTTTCCCTGTTTCCGGAAAGCTTTGCGTGGATCTCCTCGATGATCGCGTTCAGTTCCTCGACAAATTTTTCCCGGCGGCGGATCATCTTGGTCCCGTAGGAAACAAGCTGATTATCCCATATTCCTATCATTTCCCTGTATTCCGGATGGAAATACAGGTCCTTCAGCAGTTTGTTCCGCTGATTGACCACTTTATTGAAGTTGTTAAAATCATAAAGATAGATATGGTCAAGCTGACAGAGCTCCGTGTCCACAAAATTCCTGCGTTCCGAAGGAGCGTTCTTTATGATGGCCATATCCTCGGGTGAGAAGAGGACAAGATTCAAAAGACCGATAAGTTCGATCGCCTTCTTGATCCTTACCTTGTCGATGGCGATCCCTTTTGATTTTCCTTTTCTCAGATGCATGTCCACGCGGCGTTCAAGACCTTCCTTGTCCAGAATGGTCTTGATATGCGCTTCCTCTGAGTCAAAGCGGATGATATCCTTATCTTTGCTTCCTCTGTGGGAGCGTGTAGTTGCGGAAACATAGATTGCTTCCAGTATATTGGTCTTTCCCTGGGCGTTGTCACCGTAAAGGATGTTCACGCCGCTGCTGAAATCAATGCTTAAGCTTTCGTAATTTCTGTAATGATCCAGTTCTAATGACTTGATTATCATGACTCTATCGTTACGGTCTTTCCCTGATAGGAAAACGTATCGCCGGGGTAAAGCTTCTTTCCCCTCTGCGTGCAGATCTCGCCGTTCACCTTTACTTCTTCATTCAGGATGGCATACTTTGCCTCCACTCCCTCTGAAACAAGGGCAGCAAGCTTCATTGCCTGACCGAGTTTTATGAATTCGTCTTTTATCTTCATCAGCTGAGGTTGATCGGAAGGATCATGTACACATATCTTTCATTCTCGTCCTTGATGTAAAGAGGAGAACGGGGATTGACGAGATACATGTCGATCTCATCCTCATCGATGGCTTTCATCGCATCCATCAGGAATTTGGGATTGAAACCGATCACGATGTCCTTGCCCTGTTTTGTCACTTCGATGTTATCATCATAGCTTCCGAGGGAAGAATTGACCTTGAGCTTCAATTCACTGTCGCTGATGTCCAGGACAATGGGCTTTTTGTTACCTTCCTTCGAGAAGAGCATGGAGCAGTCAATGCAGTCATAAAAGGCTTTTTTGTTGATCGTTACCTTTGTTTCATAATCGGAACTCATCATCCGGTCCACATTGATGTAGTTTCCGTCGATCAGGCGGGACACTACCGTGGTCTTTTCAAATTCAAAGATCACGTGAGCATCGGAAAAATAGATCTCAACTTCTTCTTCGGAATCCGAAGGAAGGATCTTGCTGATCTCACTGAGGGTCTTGCCGGGAACGATGATCTCCTGCTCCGCATAGATGTTCTTCAGCTGAACCTTGCGGATGGACACACGATGCCCATCCAGCGTGGTCACCTTCAGCTGATCGTTCTTGATCACCATGTCCACACCGCCCATTACTTTATTGATATCGCTGTTTCCGATCGAGAAGATCGTCTGACGGATGATATCCCTGAGTGTAAAGGTATAGATCTGGATGGAATCCTTTCTTTCCACCTTAGGAAGGAAGGTGAATTCGTCCCCGTTCTTTCCGTTTATCTTGAAGATCTTGCTGCCGCAGGTGATGTTTACCGAATAATCATCCTGGCTCTCGATCGTGATGTCGTCATCCGGAAGCTTCCTTACGACATCCTGCAGCATCTTGGCGTCAATTGCTATCATTCCGGCTATATCGATCATGCCGCCGATGGCAGTCTCTATTCCGAGTTCCATATTATTTGCCGTAAGACGGATCTCCCCGTTTCCGGCCTGCATCAGGATGCATTCAAGCAAAGACATGGTCGTGTTGGCAGGAACTGCTTTGGAAACGATATTCACGGCATTCATAAGGTCCTGTTTTGAACAAATGACTTTCATGATGATCAACAATCCTCCATTTCGCCAAACGGGTATCATACTATATTTAATAATCAGTAATAGTAGTAGGATACGTGCATAAGTGTAAAACCTATACTATTATAATAGATTTCGGCCAAAATGAAAAGAAAAACTTGTGTATATGGGGGGATATTTATGAAGGTGTTTTTTTCCCGTTTTGGGGCAGAGAGAGGGCTTTTCCTCTCTCTTCCACAAATTATATGTGCCGGTAAACAGAATTATCCACTTTTATCAGTAGGTTTTGATCTTGTTTTTGATGGCTTCGATCGTTTCCATCATTTCCTTGTTGATCTTGACCTCTTCGCTGATCTTGTTGACGCCGTAAAGAACCGTGGAATGGTCCTTTTTGTCGAGAAGTGCGGCGATCCCCTTCAGCGTGGTGTCCGTCATTTCCCTGCAAAGATACATGAATACCTGCCTGGGAATGACAAATTCGGCATTGCGCTTCTTTGAGGTAATGTCATCCGGATCTACTTTATAATATTCCGAGATCCCTTTGAGGATCAGGGAAGGGGTAACCACGGAAGGATTGTCGGAAGAGATCGTATCCTTCAGGATATTCTTGGCGCTTTCGAGATTGACTTCTTCGCCGCTTTCTTCCAAAAGCTTTCCGAGGGCATAAACCTGCTTGTAGGCGCCTTCTAGCTCACGGACATTGGATTTGATGTGCTCGGCAATGTAATCCACGATCGTGTCAGGCACTTTGTAATCGAAGTTTTCCGCAAAGCGGCGCAGGATGGCCACCCTGGTCTCGTAGGCGGGAGGCTCGATGTCCACGGTCATACCGCTCATGAAACGGGTGCGCAGACGGTCATCCAGATCTTTGATGTGAGCCGGATGTTTATCGGAAGTGATCACGATCTGCTTTCCGTTCTGTACCAGGGTATTGAAGGTATTGAAAAACTCATCCTGGGTTGCGGTCTTTCCGATGATGACCTGGATATCGTCGATCAGAAGCACATCCGTGTTGCGGTATTTCTCGCGCAGACGGATCTTTGCGGCTTCGTTGCTGTTCCTTATGGACTCTATCACTTCATTCAGAAATTCTTCGGATGTCACATAAAGGACTTTCAGGTTCGTATTGGTTACGATATAATGTCCGATGGCCGTCATCAGATGGGTCTTTCCGAGTCCGGAACCCCCATGGATGAAAAGGGGATTGAATTCGGAACCGGGTGCTTCGGCAACGCGAAGGCATACGGAATGCGCCATCTTGTTGTTGGATCCGACGACGAAATTCTCGAAATGATACTTGGTGTTGAGGTTGGAACCCTTGTCATCGGCTTCGGTTTCTTCCGTTGCTGCAGCCGTTGCGGTGTTTCCTTTTCCTTCATCCAGAGTAAATTCGATCGTAAAGTTATCCTGGAGCATCTCACTGATGATCTCCTGGAAACATTTGGTATAATTGATCTTGATGTAATCAAGCATTTCCTGCTTGCCGTTTGGGATCAGGATCGTAACGATATGATCTTCACATTTCAGGAATTGAAGAGGGCTGACCCATATCTTGTAAGCAATATCGGTAATTTCATATTCCGTATGGATGATATCCTTGATATTATCCCATTGTTGTCTGATGATCTCCATTCAGTGCCCCCTAAACCAAGAATTGTCGATTTATATTACAACAGAAGATTATAAATTTCAAATGGGGGTAAATTCGGAATAAGTTTTTTATTTTGTGGATATTCAGTTTACATAGTATGACGTAAATATTTTACGTTTTCCTGTGTGTGAATAAAATATCCCCACATGAAAATGGCGTATTTAAGCCTTTTTGGCTCTTTTTTTTTATATCCGGTTTATCTTATCAACATTTTTTCCACAAAAAGTGGAAAAGTTTATGTAAATGTGATGTGAAAAATCGAACGTATATTTGTATCCACATCTTGTGGACAAAATTTTTATAACTCTACAATATCTTGAATTATAAAAAAAATATAAAATTTCAGACTGTTGATAAAGAAAAATCCCTTATTTTAAGGCTTGACGGGGGGCTTTACATTCGTTATAATCTCATTTGTGTTTTCCAAGTGATCGATTTTTGATTATCTTATATTTTGATGGGATGGGAGGTGTATAACTATGAAGATGACATTTCAGCCTAAGAAGAGATCCAGATCTAAGGTTCATGGCTTCCGTGCAAGAATGAGTTCTCCCGGAGGACGCAAAGTTCTTTCCGCGAGAAGAAGAAAAGGAAGAAAAGTATTATCCGCATAAAGGTCGCTTTTGTGACCTTTTCTTCTTATACATTATAATAAAGAAGAGATCATGTTATTTTCGGGATCTTTAAAAAAGAATACAGACTTCCGGCGTGTGTATGAGCAAAAGCATTCTTTTGCCAATAAATATTTTATAATGTATATTTCGGAAAACGCAACGGTTGGAAACCGCCTGGGAGTATCTGTAAGCAAAAAGGTCGGAAACAGTGTTGTGCGGCACAGGATAAAGAGACTGGTCCGTGAGAGCTACCGTTTAAATGAGAAGAAGTTCAATAGTGGTTTGGACATAGTTGTGGTAGCGAGAGGAAGTGCCGCCGGGATCGGATATGATGCAGCCGAAAGTGCGTTGCTGCATTTGGGAAGATTACACGGGATCCTGATTTGAGGATCATTCGCATACAGGCAATACTATAGAATTAATGAGATCGTTTCTTATATATTTGATAGGCTTGTATCAGAAATATATTTCTCCTTTGAAGAGCACGAAATGCCCCTACTACCCTTCCTGTTCCGCATATGCAAAGGAAGCGTTTGCCGGACACGGCGTGGTGGGAGGAGGTATTTTGACGTGCTGGAGAATCCTTCGTTGTAATCCTTTCTCCAAGGGTGGCTATGATCCGGTCCCCGATCTTCCCAAAATGAAATATCATAAGGTGAAATAAGATGTTATTGACTCAAAATACGAACTTCATATTACGACCGTTTTCGATCGTAATGGGTTATATTCTGCAGGGAATCTTCTGGGTGCTCGATCTTTTCATGGAGTATCCGAGCATCGGCATCGCGATCATTCTGTTCACGATCATCGTGTATGTGCTGATGCTCCCGCTTACCGTAAAGCAGCAGAAGTTTTCGAAGCTTTCCGGTAAGATGAATCCCGAGTTGCAGGAGATTCAGGCCAAGTACAAAGGAAAGACCGACCAGGAATCCATGCAGAAGATGAATCTGGAAACGCAGGCCGTGTATGCAAAATACGGCGTGAATCCTTCCGGAAGCTGTCTGCAGCTTTTGATACAGATGCCCATCCTTTTTGCTCTGTATCGTGTCATCTACAGCATTCCAGCTTATGTTCCCAGGATCAAGGAATCTTTCTTCCCGCTTGTGGATAAGCTTTCCGCAAAGATCGGCACCAACGGTTTTCTGGAGATGCTTCAGGGCTTTTCCGGCTATTCCCGCTATGTAAAGCAGGTAACCGGCGGCGATTTTGTTGCCGGAAGTGAAGCAGGAAAGAATACGCTGATCGATCTGCTGAACAGCGCGAGCACGAAGGACTGGGATACCCTTCTGTCTACATATCCGGAGCTTGCCACGGATATCGGCAATACCCATAATGCCCTCGACATGTTTAACAGATTTCTTGGGCTGAACATCGCGGATTCCCCTTCTTTTGTGATCTCGACGCAGTGGAGCGGAGAGCGCAACATGCTGATGATCATCGGCGTGCTGATGATCCCTCTTCTTGCAGCCGTTACGCAGTGGATCAATACAAAGCTGATCCCACAGACGGATAACGGGAAGAAGGAAGGCGAAGAAAACGCCATGGTATCTTCCATGAAGACCATGAATACCGTAATGCCTCTGATGAGTGCATTCTTCTGTTTCACGTTGCCGATCGGTATCGGTATTTACTGGATCGCAGGTTCGGTCGTCCGCAGCATCATCCAGATCTGTGTGAACAAGCATCTGGACAAGATCGATGTGGATGAGATGATCAAGAACAATGTTGAAAAGAACAATGAAAAGCGCCGCAAGCAGGGGCTTCCTCCCCAGCAGATCAGTACCAATGCGACGAGAAATACGAAGAGCGTGGAAGTGAAGAAAACCGAGCCTTCGATCGCTGACAAGGAAAAGCTTGCGAAGAACGTGAAGGAATCCACGGAGTTTTACAACAAGAATTCTGAAAAGCCCGGCAGTCTGGCTTCAAAAGCTGCAATGGTAAAAGCGTTTAACGAAAAGAATAACAAGAATTAGTTCGGAGGTGGAAAAATGGCGGAATACAGGGAGTTTTCTGCAAAGACGGTAAGTGACTGCATAACGGATGCCTGCATGACTTTTTCGGTGACCAGTGATCGTCTTGATTATGAAGTTGTTTCGGAAGGTTCTTCCGGATTCATCGGACTGGGCGTGAAGCCTGCCGTGATCAAGGCTCGCATCAAAGAGGAATCTTTTGAGACTCTTGAGGCTGCACAGGCCGAGATCACTGCGGCTGAGGAAGCTGCCAGAAAAGAAAAGGAAGAGAAAGAAGCAGCGGAAAAGGCTGCAAAGAGAGAAGCGGAGCGCAAGGAAAATGCGGAGCGTGCTGCTGCGATCCGTGAACGCGAGGGAATTCCCACCGTTACGGAAGAAGATGAAAGAGCATTCCGTGAGCGCCGCCGCCAGGAACGCCGCGAGCGTGAGAACCGCGGACGCGGACGTCGTGACCGCGATGACCGCAGAAAAGACCGCGAGGAACGTTTCGAGCCCGCTCCGGTTGAGGAAGTAAGAGAAGAAAAGCCTGCAAAGCCGCTGCGCGAGATCCCCGAAGAGGAGAAGGCACAGTTGATCGCACAGGCAGAGAGCTTTTTGAAGGATGTGTTTGCATCCATGAAGATCGAAGCTACGATCAGCAGCAGTTTTGGCGCCGACAACACGCTGAATGTGGATCTGGCCGGCGAAGAGATGGGCATCCTGATCGGCAAGCGCGGACAGACGCTGGATTCCCTGCAGTATCTTACCTCTCTTGTTCTGAACAAGGGCACGGAAGATTACATTCGCATCAAGATCGATACCGAGAATTATCGTTCCAGAAGAAAGGAAACTCTCGAGAAGCTTGCGCGCAACATCGCATTCAAGGTAAAGCGCGGGCGCAGACCGGTTTCCCTGGAGCCGATGAATCCTTACGAGCGCCGCATCATCCACTCCGCTCTGCAGAGTGACCGCTATGTGACGACGCACTCCGAGGGTGAAGAGCCTTACCGCAAGGTAGTCGTAACCCTGAAGAATAACGGAAGATAAGTTTCCGCCCGGAAAAACAAAATGTGAAAAACAGTGAGGTTTGTCCTCACTGTTTTTTTGCGAGCAAAAACTGTTACGGCGTGGTATAATACGTCTAAAACTTTGTGAAAAGGAGGATGACTCATGGCGGAAGAAATTTTGACACTGATGGCAGATCTGGATTTTGAAAACCAGGTCCGGATGTCCGGCTGGTATGATGCTTTGAAGATGGCGGGCTTTGGCGGTCAGCAGACCCCGGGTCTTCCTTATCATATCAGCATGGCTACGTTTTCCGTGGATAAGGAAGCGGAAGCAATCGAGATCACAAAGAAAGCTGCAGAGGAATTTTCTTCTTTTTCCCTGGACTTCAGTCATATCGGAATCTTTCCGGGAGGCAAGGTTCTGTTTTGCGCGCCGGAACGAAATGCGCAGATCGAAGCGCTTCATGAGGCCTGTGACCGGGAATCCATTCATCCTTTTCCCTGGACGCCGCATGCAACAATGCTGATCGATGAGCCGGATGTGATATGCGCTGCACTGCCGGTATTTCTGAAATCATTTTCTCCGTTTACCGCCAGGATCGCCAGACTGCATCTTTGTGCTTTCTGGCCAACGAGGGAAATACTGTCGCTGGATCTGAAAAAAACGGGCGGAAAATAAGGAGAAAAATCATGAACAGCAGAAAAGATATCGTAAGCGGATTTTATGATCAGATCGATGAAGACGGAAGGCTTCAGAGAACAAGACATGGCCAGCTGGAATATTTCACGACCATGCATTACATTCATCGCTATTTAAGCGAAGGAGCAAAGGTGCTTGAGGTTGGAGCGGGAACCGGAAGATATTCCATTGCTCTTGCAAAAGAAGGCTATGATGTGAGCTCTGTTGAACTGGTCGATCACAATCTTGAAATCCTCAGGGAAAACAGCAAAGAGATCGACAACATTTGTTCCTTTTCGGGAGATGCAACGGATCTGAGCAGATTTGCGGATGATTCCTTTGATGTGACGCTGGTTCTGGGACCGATGTATCATCTCTATGAACCGGAAGAAGTGAACCGTGCGATCGATGAAGCGATCCGCGTGACAAAAACCGGCGGAGTGATGCTCTTTGCATTCATCTCTATCTTTGCCATCATGTATGCAAACTATTTTTACGGAAATTGGGCGGCAGGTGAGGAAGAAAACTTTACGGCCGATTACAAAGTAAGGCATTTCAAGGAGCAGCTCTTTACCGGATATGAGTTGGAGGAATTTGAAGGTCTGTTCCGGGAAAAGAAGGTGGAGTGGATCACGACCGCAGGTGTTGACGGTCTGCTGGAGCCTTTGGAGAAGCGTGAAGATTTTCGTTTTTCCGATGAGGATTTCGAGGCGTTTGCGCGCTGGTATCTGCATTTTGCGGAGAAGCGGGATTTGCTGGGGATTACCAATCATTTGCTGTATATATGTCGGAAGGTTTAGGGAGATTCGCGGATTTCGGGAACGCCATGGTGTTCTCGAAACTGGCTCATAAAAAGAGCAGTTGTCATGGGTGAAGGGTATTCGCCTGATCCCTGCCGATCCCTTGCCGTGTAGTGAGCATGCGGCTTTGCGGGATGAGCAAAACAATAGGCGGAAAGAGCAGAAGACATAAGGGCCGGGCACGTCGCGGAGGAGCCCGTCAGCTCTTGGAGCTGCATGATGAGAATAGGGACGAGCCGCCATGGATGGCGGATCGAGCGAGAGCCAATACACGGAGGTATTGTCTCGAGCGGTCCCGGGCTGTACCCGGAATGAAAGCAGCGACTTAGAGCTGCGTGGCTCCGGAGTGGTGCCCGGACTTATGTACTTCTGCTCAGCACCATCCTCTATCCTCATCCCGCAAAGACGGCTTGCGAACGAAACTATAGTTTGCTATTCTTTTAGAAGACTTGATATAATACTGCATTCTTAACAAATACTTCTGTAACTCGGAGGGATCATGAAACAGGATACCATTGCTGCGATTGCCACAGGGATGACTTCCGCCGGGATCGGGATCATCAGGGTGAGCGGCACGGAAGCCATAGATATTATAGATCGCATATATCTTTCGAAGAACGGGAGAAAAGCATCGGAGCTTGAGGATCATAAGCTCTGCCTCGGAGATATCATGTCTCCGAAAGGCGAAAAGTTTGATGAAGTGCTTCTTTCCGTGATGCGTGCGCCGCATTCCTATACCGGAGAAAATACCGTCGAGATCAACTGTCACGGCGGGATTTATCTTTGCGCGAGAGTGCTTGCCCTGGTTCTTGCAAGCGGAGCAAGAATTGCGGAACCCGGCGAATTTACAAAGCGTGCTTTTTTGAACGGAAAAATGGACCTTTCGCAGGCGGAAGCCGTCATGGATCTGATCCGCTCGGAAAACGATTTTGCAGCGAAAAATGCGCTCCGCCAGGTGGAAGGCGCGGTTTATGAGCGCATCAGTTCCCTGCGCGAAAAGATCCTTCATGAACTTGCTTATATCGAAGCGGCTTTGGATGATCCCGAGCATTATGATCTTACGGATTATCCCGAGGAGCTGGATGGCAAGGTATGTGATTTCATTGAGGAGATCGAGAAGATCCTTCTGGTTTCCAAAAACGGCAGGATACGGAAAGAGGGAATACGCACGGCGATACTCGGAAAACCGAATGCCGGAAAATCTTCCGTTTTGAATCTTCTGGCCGGTCATGAAAGTGCGATCGTCACGGATATCGCGGGAACAACGCGCGATGCGATCGAGGAAAGTGTGCGCCTGGGAGAATTGCAGTTAAACCTGATCGATACGGCAGGTATCAGAGATACGGAAGATAAAGTGGAGCAGATCGGTGTGGAAAAAGCAATACGGATCGCTGATGATGCGGATCTGATCTTTTTTGTGGCTGACAGTTCGGCTCCGATCGACGAAAACGACATACAGATAGCGGACAGGATAAAAGATAAGCGTATCATTCTGCTTTATAACAAAACAGACCTGCACAGCTTGACCTCTCCGGAGGATATGTTACGACTATTTTCCGATAAAGCCGGGGAAGCCGGGAAGAGATACCCGCTGATCCCCATTTCTGCCAAGAACGGCGAAGGTCTTGTTGACCTGCAGAGGACCCTGGAAGAGATGTTCCTTTCCTCGGTATCTTTCCTGAACGAAGATCTGATCCTGACCAATCTGAGGCAGCTGGAAGAATTACGTCTGGCAAAAGAAAGTCTTTATCTTGTTCTGAATGCGATCCGGAGTTTCATGACCGAAGACATTTTTGCGATCGACTTATCAGATAGTTATAAACATCTTGGTTATATCATTGGGGAAGAAATGGGGGATGACCTGGCAGATAAGATCTTTTCCGAGTTCTGCATGGGCAAGTAGTCCCCGAATGTTCCACGTGAAACGAGTGGATGACATAAAATCGCAACCACAAAATATAGAAAAGGAATGTTCCACGTGGAACATTATGTGGTGGTGATAAAACTGTAAAATGTGAAACATTTCAATTTTTTGAACGATGGGCTTTTGTACCCGTCTGAGGGCCGGATCGGTCCGGCCGGGTTTGAGGATAAAAATGGAAAAATACCTGATCCTGATCATACCGCTCTCGATCGTTTTAGCCCTGGCATTCATGTGGCTGATCCAGAGCATTCTTAATCAGAGACACAAACCGTACCTGGACGAAAACTGCAGGAACACGAATCTGGAAAAAGTATATATCTACCAGAGAGGAAGAGCTCCGGGTTCCTACACTTGCTTTTCTTTCAAAAATGAGGGAGGCCGCTGGCATTACGTTCCGGACAAGACTTATATCGGGACCTGGATCCTGAGCTATGTGGTCACGATCGCGATCTGCATATTTGTTTTCTGGAAGACGCAGATCCTTTCGTTCAAGCTTTTGATCCTGGTGATCCCGGGCGGCGCTGCATTATTCGCAGTGCTGATAGCGGCTGAGATATTTCTTTCCTATCGGACATTGATCCGATTGTTGAAAGAATGAGCGGTTTTGCAGGAGAAAAGAATGATTATTATTATCACAGGAGCATCTCATGTCGGCAAAACGGTTCTGTCACAGAGAATGCTTGAAAAATACAAATACCCGTATCTTTCCTTAGACCATCTGAAAATGGGATTGATACGAAGCGGCAATACGGAACTGACACCGGAAGATGATGATAAGCTTACGGAATATCTGTGGCCCATAACCCGTGAGATGATAAAAACCGCAATAGAGAATGAGCAGAATCTGATCGTGGAAGGCTGCTATGTTCCATATGACTGGAGATCGGATTTTGATGATCGGTATTTAGGGTCGATCAGGTTTATCTGTCTTGCCATGTCAGATGAGTATATTGATTCTCATTTCGAAGCGATCAGATCGCATGAATCCGATATTGAAACAAGATTCGATGATTCTTGTACGATTGAGCAGATGAAGATCGATAATCGTAAAATGACAGAAGGATTCCGTAACAGCGGCGAGCATGTTACTATGATCACAGGAAATTATGAGGATACCATAAAAGGTCTGTTGGATTAACGGGGAAACAATATGGAACTGGACGAAAAATGGATCAGGGAACATCTTCCGGAAGACTGCAGAAACGAATCGCTTGACTGGTTCGGCGGACTCTATCTTGACGGTCTCAAGGTAATGTCGGAAGGAGAACGCGGCGATCCGGACAAGCTCCGCTATGAGGCAAAGAATGAAGAGGATCTGAAATGGTGGCAGTTGGATGTCATCTGCAATTTTGTCGGCAAGGCTGACAGTTCCAAAACCTGGCGCTGGTACAGGGATCATGCAGAAAACGGAGAATGGTATTATGTCGAATACAGAAATTATGACTATGATGCCATTGAAGATCACCGTCTGCCGGGATTTGAAAGATATCTCAGGAACCTGAAGCATGCCTTCCCGGAAGATTACTTTCGAAAAAAGGTTGAGGAATACACTGGCCTCATGAACCGCTGGTTTCTGATCCCTCACTGGGGATATGATTTTGAGAAGCTGTGTTTTATCGAGATCAGTCATTCAAGGGAATACAGCAGTGATACTGATAAATCGGAAGAAATAAAAGAGTATAACATCATCCGGATAGAAGACTGACGAATACCGGATAGAAAGCAGGATAATGATTGAGATCACATATTTACAACTGTTTCTGTTCATTACGTTCCTATGGATCGCTGCCCGTTTTGCGGTAGCGGTGAAAACGAAGACATTCTCTGCAAAGCAAGAGCTTAAGATGCTTTTGGTATATATCTGCATCGTTGTCATTTGCAGATTCGTGTATTTCGGATTTCATCTGGAAGACGGAAAGATACCGACATTAAAGTTCGGACTTGAAGAAGATCTTCACGACATGATCAGCCTGATCCCGTTCTACTTTCTGACTGACCGCTATGACGGCTGGCAGATGAACATCATCGGGAACATTGCCATGTTCATACCGGTGGGGATCGTGTGGCCGGTCTGTTTCGGAAAATTAGATACGATCCTGAAAGCGATCATAGCAGGAGCCGGGTTTTCATTGTTCATCGAAGTGAGCCAGCTGGTTTGCATCGGAAGACATACGGATATCGATGATCTGATCTTAAACTCGACCGGTGCGGCGATCGGCGTGTGCATTGTGTTTCTGATCCGCCGAATAAAAAAGGGCTTCGGTCAGAAAAAGGAAACAGGCGAATGAAAGAGATCAAAAAAGCATTTTACCGGTCCTTGCCTGTCATGGCAGGTTATGTAGTGCTCGGGACCGGTTTCGGAATACTGCTTCATAATGCGGGTTATGGTGTATTATGGGCGCTTGCGATGAGCGTATTTATCTATGCGGGATCGATGCAGTATTTGGGCATCAGTCTTCTGACGGGAGGCGCCTCCGTGATCACCACTGTCATCACAACGATCATGGTTAATGCCAGACATCTGTTTTACAGCATATCCATGATCGATAAGTACAAGAAGACGGGAAAGTACAAGCCGTACCTGATCTTTGCACTGACGGATGAGACCTATTCGCTTCTATGCGATGACGACGACCATCCCGGGGAAAACTTCAACCGCTATCGTTTTTACGTTTCGTTTTTCAACCAGTGTTACTGGGTAGCGGGAAGTGTGATCGGTAGTCTGCTGGGAGCGGTGATCCCGTTTTCGACGGAGGGGATCGAATTCTCCATGACGGCGCTGTTCATTGCATCGTTTACGGAACAATGGATCAATTCGAAAGATCATGTTCCGGCGCTGACGGGACTTGCCTGCACAACGGCATGTCTGATCGTGTTCGGGCCTGAGAGATTCCTGATCCCTGCGATGCTGCTGATCACCCTGGTACTGACCCTGCTCCGGAAAAGAGAGGAGAAGAAGGTATGAGGGCGGCGATCCTGATCGCGCTTATGGCGCTCACGACCATGGCACTGCGTTTTCTTCCCTTTCTGGTCTTCGGAAAGAAGACGCCGAAATACATATCCTATCTCGGAAAAGTACTCCCGCAGGCGATCATAGCGTTGCTGATCGTTTATTGCCTGAAGGATGTTTCGCTCACGACCCATCCTTTCGGGATCCCCGAGCTGCTTGCGGGCATCTCGGTTGTCGTGATGCAGGTGTGGAAAAGAAACGCAGTCCTGAGCATCCTGCTGGGAACGGCTTTCTATATGCTGCTGATCAGAGTGATCTGAGGAAAAAAAAGTAAAGAGGAGTTGTGTAATGGAAGAGACATTAAAGAACATAAGCACATGTTATTCTATATTGTTTTCCGTTTTTCTTTCCGTTCTTCTGTATCTTTCATTGAAAAAATGTTTTCTGAAAGAAGGACAGAGCAGGGGAAAGCTTTTTTTCAGGACGCTTCTCACTAATCCCATACCGGTCTATTATATATTGGTCTTTAGCACTGCGGTAATGGCTGGGGTCGTCATAATGTTTTTCAAGGTTGTAAAGGGCGAAGATCCGAATATGATCGTTGCCCTGTCGGAAGATAAACCCATCATCTATCTTCCATCAATCCTGCTGAGCACTATCCTGTTCGTGTTTATGATGATCCTGTTTGCGCGCTCTATCGGGAAGAAAATGAAAGTGCCCAATCTGTCTCTGGTCACTTACGTGTATCTGATCTTTTCGGTGGTCTTCATACTCAGCGAGGGAGGAACGTTCAAAGAAACGGACGGAAGCTTAGTGTTCTTCTATTCCGTCGGGATCGCAAAGACTACCGTCTTGTTCATAGCAACGCTGCTCATATACCTGCTTGTGATAAGAGCGCTTTCGGAGCTGACGGACAGGAAAAGGGAGATCAATTGGAAGCTGTTTGTGATTTCTCCCAGTGTTTTTATACCGGTCTACACAGTGGTGGATTATGTTTCCTATATGTACGGCGGCGAAAAGGTCTACATCGCGAGTCAGTTTTTTTCGACGGTCATCCTTTTTCTGTTCATATGGGCGTTTTACATAATCATCAAAAACATCAATGCGACGAACGAAGCGATCGATGCAAGGGAAACGATAAAAACGCTTTCCGTTGAAGTCATGGAAGCACTTGCGCACACGATCGACGCGAAGGATAAATACACGAACGGCCATTCCATCCGGGTTGCAAAATACTCCCGGATGATAGCCGAAAAAATGGGACTGGACGCGGGGACCTGTGAGAACATATACTATATGGGTCTGCTGCATGATATCGGAAAGATCGGTGTGTCGAACGAGATCATCAACAAACCGAGCCGGCTTACCGAAGCCGAATACGACATCATCAAGACGCATCCGGGGATCGGATATAACATACTGTTTGAGATCAAGAGCAATCCTGCCCTCGCGATCGGAGCGCACTGGCATCACGAACGTTACGACGGGAAGGGTTATCCCGACGGGATCGCGGGAGAAGACATACCGTTGGAAGCAAGGATCATCGCCGTTGCAGACAGTTACGACGCCATGACCTCCAACCGCAGCTACCGGAATTATCTGCCGCAGGAAAAAGTCCGGGAAGAGATCGAGAAAAACATCGGAACGCAGTTTGATCCCGAAGCGGCAAAATGCATGCTTGCGATCATGGAAGAGGACCGGGAGTACAGACTGCACGAATAAAAGGAAAAGCTATGCAGAAGCTGAATAGAGAAGAGATCAAAAAAGAGTTTCAATCCTATGCAGAACGGCTGCGAGAAGTCCGCAAGCTTTCGGCTCCTTCGATGGAGGAGGTGAAGAATGCGGATGATTACAGCCGCGTTCTGCTTTATAATTTCCGAAAGATCGGAGAACTGGCCGGAGAAAATGCGGAAATGCTGGACCGCATCCTGATGCCGATGCTTCAGGGCAGTGAGCCCCTGGACGAAGAAACGGCGGAGGAGCTGGACGCGCTTAACGGACTTTTATTGGATGCAACGCATACCGACGTGATGGACGGCTGTCTTGCCGAGATGATCGATGAGCGTTTGAGCAGCACCAAAGAGGAGCTGCCGGAAGAGGAAGATAATACGGATACGGACCCTGAAAAAAAGGTCCGCAGGCTGGACCGCGCGATCGACATGGCTTATGAGCATATAAACAGGAGTTACCGCAGCGATGATGAAGAGGAGGTGCTCAGGGCTGTCCGGAAGGGAAGCGCGGATTATCGTGAGATGCTGACATTTCTGGATAAAAAACGATTTTCCGGACTGTCTCCGGAGGCGAAAAAAACAGTACTTGTAGCTGCGAGATTCGGAGCGTGTCTGTATGAGCTCACTGACCCGGCCGAGATGATCCGATGTCTGAACGAAGTGCGGGAGATCCTGAAGGATCCGTTCTACCGGGAAGCCTTATCGGACAAGGAATTTGACGAACATAACTTTTTGATCTGCGAATATATCGCCGAAATGGCATATACGGATGATCGGCCGGAGGAGATCTACCGGGCGGCTTTTGATGCAGGCTGTGAGTGTGAAAGGCTGGTGGAACAGGGCAATACGGGAAATATGGAAAAGCATCTCGGAGAGGAACATATCCGGACGCTGATGCTGATCGCGGCCGGAAGGATCCTGGATCCGTCTCTGGAAAGACGCCTGTCCGAGTTGATCGAACTCTATGAAAAACGGGATAAAGAAGATTATTCGCGCCCCGGAACAAATGTAAATTTAAGCAGTGCGCTGGTGATCTTTTCGATGATCAATGTCCTGCGGGAAAAGAAGGGAGCTGAGGTTCCGGAGAAGCTCCTTGCCCTGCAAAGGCGGATCCCGTACGAGATGATGCGCTACTATTCCCTGGCCCGCTCCGGTGAAATGGTCACGGCGTTTTCTGCGCATCTCAATAATTTCCTGGATGATTTCCGTGAGATCCCCGGAGGGATCCGTTTCAGCGAGCTCAGCATGCGGGCATTGATGGCGATCCATCCGCCTACCTATGTTCACTCCAACATGGTGGCCAAGCTGAGCCTCTGCCTTGCCAGGCATCTGCTTGCGGTACAGCCCGAACGTTTTGTCGGTTTTCCGGGCTGCAGCAGTGTGGAAGACGTGAAGGCTTCCCGTGACCGCATCCAGGATTACGTGTATCATGCCGCGCTTTATCACGACATCGGGAAGCTCACGATCATCGATACGATCGCGATGTACGGCCGCAGGCTCCTGGATGCGGAATTTCTGATGCTGAAAAAACATCCCGACAACGGCGCAAGGATGGCGGAGCGTTTTGAATCCATCAGGGAGTATGCGGATGTGATCCGGGGTCATCACCTGTGGTACGACGGAAGCGCCGGATACCCCACGGATTTCAAAACAGCAGACAGTCCCTACAAGACCGTGATCGACATCGTTCAGGTCGCGGATTGCATGGATGCTGCAACGGACCGGGTAGGCCGCAGCTACAGCCGCGGAAAGACCGTGGACGAATTCATAAACGAGGTTTCGGAAGGCGCCGGAACACGCTATGCGCCGTATGTGGCCGGGATCCTGAAGGATCCCGCAACGCATGATGACATCATGTACCTGTTGGATGAAGGACGGAGCCGGATCTACAGAGATACCTACAGGCTATTGGCTGAACTGCTCCAAAAGGGCCGGAAGGAATGATAATGTTGCCAGGCAATTTTCCGAAGAGACTTGAAAAAAACACGATATCCTATAAAATGATTTCAGGGTGGTCGCAAAGGATATGCATAGCCTTTTGCGATCTTGGGACCCGAAAAAAATGAAAAATGGAGGGATCTTCATGGATAAGGGAACCTATATCGATAAGGTGACAATGGATTTTGCAACCTACTATCTTGAGACGATCAAGTTATACCGCTTTCCCGCCGAGACCATGGAGCGGGATGTCGATGCGGCCGTCTACAGGATGTGCCAGATGACAACGGTATTATATAAAGCGCTTCAGAACCACAAGGACGAGCTGCCGTTTGATTAATGCCGGGATCTTCGGATCAGGGAAATAACCCCGGTTTATCCGATTCCTCCTATTGATAAACTGATAATAAACAAAAAGCTGCGGCATCCGTCGCCGGTCGATGACGGCGGATCGCCGCACTTTTATACGCATCCCGGCATCCTGGTAGTGCGCTTTGTACCGCTTGGTTCCGGAGATATTGCCGCCCCGGAAACTGCCTGTTAAGATGGATTCATAACAAAAAACCCCTTGGAGGAATGGACAATGAATATGAATCCCGCTAACATGACAGTCAGTATCGAACACCTGAAGGCGCTGAAGAGCGATGCGCAGAAGATGCAGAAAAAAGGCCTGCCGTTCATGATGGCATCAGTCATCATCTGGACATTGATCCTGCTGGTGCAGTTTTCCGGCAAAGCGGTGGTCACGAAAAATCTGTATACTTTCATGTGCTCCTGTTTTCTGATGCCGCTGGCCTTTCTGTTTTCAAAGATCATCGGAGCCGATATCTTCAGAAAGACGCAGAACCCGATCAACAAACTTGGATTATTGTGCACCATGAACCAGATGCTCTACCTTCTGATCGTGATGTGGGCCTACAGCCGGAAACCCGAAGCCATGCTGATGCTGTACGCAATGGTATTTGCCGGACACCTGCTTCCTTACGGCTGGGTGTATGACAGCAAAACGTATACGGTCTTTTCGGTGGCGGAAACGATCGGAGCGCTGGCAGTCAGCCTCATTCTGGGAAATGTAGCGACGGCAGTATTCATGATCGCCATGCAGTGCGCAGTCTGCATTCTCCTCTTCGCAGAAGTGAGAAAGGAACAGAAGGAATAATTGAACGTTGAGATCACGCAGGACGAAAAGTTTCTGGTCACCGCAGTGGAGATCCGCTGCAGGGAAAAAACAAAGGAAGTCCTGAAGCTGAAAAAGTATATCGAGAATTACCGGGCCGGGATCGTGGCTGACGAAGACGGGGAAAAGCTGATCGTCGGTGCCGACAAGATCCTCTACATCGAATCCGTGGACAAAAAGACCTTTCTGTACACGGAGGACAAGGTCCTGAGTACGGACAAGCGTCTTTACGAGCTGGAAGAGATCCTGGACCGGGCGGATTTCTTCCGCTGCTCCAAATCGGTGATCGTCAACCTGAACAAGATCACCAGACTGAAACCGGAGATCACAAGGAACATCCTTGCAACTCTTTCCAACGGCGAGGTGGTGGTGGTTTCCAGAAGATACGCATCGGAACTGAAGAAAAAACTCGGGATAGGAGACTGAACGATGGGAGAATTTTTGAAAAACATGAGAAACGGCCTGGCGTTTTCGTATTCCTGGCTGGTGCTCTGCTGCGTGATCGTTTCGCTGATCAACGGAAGCGGGACGATATCCGTCCTCTTTCTGGTCAAGCTGTTTGTGCTCTGCTTATGGGGTGCGGCTGCGTTCACACTGTGTTTCCTGAACGGGCGTGTTCAGAAAAAGGGCTTCCTTTTCTGTCTGAGCCTGTTCTATCTTCTGTTCATTCCGGCCGAGATCGGGATGTTTTATCTGATGGGCCTGTTTACATCTGCGGGCAGCAGGCTCCAATGGATCCTGCTGGGAGCCATCGTTATCGTCTGTTATCTGGGCTGTCTTCTGATCGATGCCCTGATCATGAAACGCAGGGCCGTTCTGTATACCGAGAAGATGAAAGAGTACCTTTCGACGAAGGAATGAAATTTTTTGAAAAAAGTTGAAAATGTGTATTGACAAGTTTGGTTTATAGTTGTAAACTACAATCAGTTTATAGCTATAGACCAAATTATGTTTTGGAAAGGAGAAAAGAGGAAAAAAAGTTATGGATGATTTATTGTTATGTGAGAGCGAATATAAGATGATGGATGTGATCTGGGACAACGCCCCGGTCGAATCGGGAAAGCTCGTAAAGCTCTGTGAGAGCAGGCTGTCCTGGAAAAAATCCACGACTTATACGATGCTCCGGAAGCTGTGTGAGAAAAACATCGTGAAGAATGAGGATTCCCTGGTCACGGTACTCGTCGAGCGGAAAGACATCCAGTCGCATGAAAGCGAACATGTGGTGAAAAGAAGCTTCGGCGGATCCCTGCCGGCGTTCGTGAACGCTTTCCTGGGTAACGGAAAGCTGAGCAAAGAGGAGGCGAACGAGCTCATCAGCATGATCGAAAACCACACAGACGAACAATGATCATTGCAGAAGTATAGGGGATTTTTATGGATAAAATATTCCAACAGGTTTTACAAATGAGTACCTACGGAAGCTTGGCGATCATCGCCGTTCTGATCCTGCGGAAATGCTTCGCAAAGCTGCCCAAGAGGATCAGCGCTCTGTTCTGGATCGCGGCCGGCCTTCGGCTGCTGTGCCCGGTCAATATCGGCACAGCGCTCAGCCCGATGAACCTTTTCGGAAAGGCGAACGAGGCGCCGGCACCGGTCCGGACGGAAGCGGTACGGCAGACCGTGAACGCCCTGGCACTTCAGGGAGCAAAAAAGACAGCGGCCGTAGCGGCACAACCGGTCGTACATGCAGCGACCATGGACTGGAAAGCGCTCATTCCCATCATCTGGCTCGCGGGCATCGCGATCGCATTCATCTATCTTACGGTGAAAACGATACGCCTGCACGCAATGCTCCGGAAAGCGAAGAGACAGCCCGACGGAAGCTATTACGAATCGGACGCCATCGATACCTCATTTGTACTGGGGATCATGAGACCCAGGATCTATATGCAGACAGGCTTGTCGGAACAGGAAAAGGCCTATGTGTTGCTGCATGAAAAGACTCATATAGAGAAAGCAGATCATATAACAAGATTGATCGGCGTGCTGACGTTGTGCCTGCACTGGTTTAATCCGATCGTATGGATCGGTTTCGCGGAGATGTGCTCCGACCTGGAGATGCGCTGCGACGAAGCGGTCATCGACAAGATGGGCAACGGGATCAAGCGGTCGTACTGCAGATCCATCGTGGAACTGGCACTGGATCGTGAAAGCGTGCATAGCGGGCTGTACGCGGCATTCGCCGGCGATAATTACAGCGGAAAGGAGATAAAAAAGAGAGTGAAAAACATCATCGATTATAAACAGATTTCAAGAATTGCAGGAGCTATCATTATCGTATTCGCACTGGGGATCGCGATCGTGCTGTCCTCCAAGGCGATGGACAAGGAGGAGCAGGACGCAGGGCCCGCAACGGTAAAGGAAGAACGGGAGCAGCTCGCAGTGATGAATGCCGGGAATGCTGAGGAGACCGTTCAGACCATTGACGCAGAAGATGACGAAGAAGAGCCTGTCGGTCATCCGGTAGGTGATCCCAACGTGACCAGCCTGGATCTTACAGAAGAAGAATGCATCGAAACCTACGGACTGCAGGGCAAAGAGATTCCCGACGACGTGATCTACAGCGATGAAGGCAGACCTTTCAGCAAGACCTGGGATTACAGACAGGATCCTGTTCTGAGCAAGATGGCAGCCCGTTTGGAGAAGGAAGGCTGGACCCTCCTGTCGCCGGATGAGGAGTATCTCGACCAGGACGGAAACGTTCAGACCGGAAGAGAGCTCTACCGTTTCGCAGCCGAGATCGGGGAATACAACCTGGTGAATGTGCTCCGGGTGTCGGAGGAGTATGCGAACGAAAGCTTTGATTCCCCTGAAATAAGGGATGGCATCTGGTATGCGTCCATCGGAAGTGTGGAGGACGGCTGGATCATGGAGCGCATGTACGATCCCGAGTCCGGTGTCATGATCTACTTCGACGGTGATGAGGCGGTCGACTGGGAAGCATTGGGACTGTTTGACGCGATCCGCTGAGAAGGAAGCGCCAAAATCCGTACTCTGCCGCATGGATCCGTACGGCAGTTGATAATAGATAGCAAGTATGGGGGGCCGGCCGGCCCCCTTTTTTTGTGGCAAAACCCGGTAAAAAATCTCTTGACATATCCGATAATATTTGCTAAATAATATTTAAAAGCATATATTATTTACGGGATAATATTCCAACATATTTTAAGGAGGTTAATATGGCGAGAAAAAAGGCAGAAAACGAAGCGCCGCGTCCCATTACCGTGGCGGATCATCAGGAACTCAACCGCAAAAACAACAAACAGAACCGCTCAGCCGTTAACGATGCCCTGAAATTCCCGCAGGGAGAGCAATTCGATCAGGATCTGACCGAGATCCTGGAAGGCGATTCCGAGGAAAAGGGCGAGACCGTCGTTATCGCCCTGATCGACTGTGATTGCTTCATGGCGGTCAACAAGGAATTCGGCTCCGAAGAAGGGGACCGTTTCCTGATCGAAACCGGGAAATTCATTGAAAAGAATGCCCCGAAGAACGCCTCCGTCTACCGCATAGGCGGAGACGAGTTCGGGCTGATCTTCAAGGGTGACATGGAAAGGGAGGAGATCTTCCTCTTCCTGAACGATCTGCGGAACAATTATGATGTATCAACGCCGGATGGCAGGAAGCACACGATCACCATCGGCATGGCCACCGCTTTTGTGGACGCATCCCGCTGCGCGGAGCTCATCCGGAAAGCCGACGGCGCCCTGTTCCGTGCCAAAGCCGGCGGAGGCAACCGGGTCATCATGGCAAGGGAGGAAAAAATGATCCCCAAGACCAGTCACTATACCCAGGATCAGCTCCTTCGCCTCAACAAACTGGCGACCCGCGAAGGGATCGGGGAAGCGATCCTCCTGCGCGAAGCGCTGGACATGCTGTTGAAGAAATATGATGTATGAACAATTCTTCCAAAAGCCCCCTTATAGGGGGCTTTTTTATTGATAAGATGGGAAAATGCGGTATAATTTTAGGTAATGCAAAAAACTTATGCCAAAAGGAGGGGTATTGGGATGAAAAGAAAGCTTTATCGGTTTCTGAGTTCCATGCTGACAGCGAGCATGCTGCTGTCGGATTTCGGGACCATGGCGGTGAGCGCGGCTCCGGAAACGGCCGTAGTGGCGGAAGCTGAAACGGAAGCGTCCGGGGAAGAGAGCGAACCCGAAAAGGAGACGGCATCCGGAAACGGAAGTGTGTCGTCGGACCGGCCGAAGGCCACGAACGAGGAAACAGAGATCCCGGAAGTGGATGGCGACGAGATCGCATACCTGGTAAATACGGAACCGGGCCACTTTGGTACCAGATTTGGCGTGACACTGAGCGGCCTGGGGGAGGAAGAAACTGCCGATGTATATCTTCTCCTGACGGATGACGAGACTGTAGATCTTACGGAAGGGACGGGTACCGTGTCCGAGAACATGATGCCCTACCTTTATGATGGTCATCTGGTGAATGTGAGGGAAAACGATACCTCCTGGATCAACCTGGGTATGGAAGGGGCTATGCTGAAACCCGGGACCACATACTATTACCGTCTGCTCCGGAAGGACGGGGATCAATATCGTTATCTGGATACAACGTTCGACACGTTTCAGACGATGCCGCTGAGTTCCATATCGATACAGAAAACAGGGGAGTACGAAACGTATACCTCCGTCCGCCTGTATTGGAGTTTCAGCGGTTTTTGCTGGGATGACGAATATTTTTCGCAGATCCGTTTCTTTGCCGATAAGTCGGAGAATACCGAATGGACGGAAACCCTTGCCAACAATACGGTAAGCATAAATGCATCGAAACTTGCCGGTGTTCTGAGCAGTAATGAGGTCTATGGCCAGAACGGGGATACGGCTACGGATTTCCCTGCAGGTGAAGCAGAGCTGGAGCCCGGTACGGAATATACCGGTGTCTTGCTCCTGTGCGCGGATAATGGCAGCGACGATGTTTACTACGTGCTCGGTGAACCCACAACGATCGAAACGAAATCGACGGGTACGGTGAGCGCCAATGCTTCCGCAAACAGCTATACGGCAAACATCAAGGCGGTCTTTGGCGGGGAAGATGAGTATGATGAATATGATCCGCTAAACATACCTTATGAGTTGATGGCAAAATATTACGGGATGGAAACCTTCCTGATCTATACTGCGGATGCGGAGAAGGACCTGTTCGAAGGAAAAGCCTGTGCGGATTCTCTCGAGGGTTATGAAACCTGCACTTCCATGGTAAAAGACAGAAAGCTCAAAAAGAACAAGCAGATGTATATGCGCTTGATGAGTCAATACTCTCTTGGTTATGACAGCGCCCTGAAGCCCGCTACAACGTATCGTTACCGCATAGCTGTTCCGGATGGTGAGCGTTACTGGTTCGTGACACCCGAACAGAGCTTTACCACCGGTGCCGCCGTAACGCAGAGCCGTGTGAACATCGACTCGGTATCGCTTCGCCAGTATGGTTTTGAAGCCGAGCGTATCGGTTTCCGCCTTAATAACTGGGGTGAAGAAGAGATCATCGGAATGGAATTGGTGGACGAAAACGGCAATGTTCTTAAAAGACCGGCAACGGACGATGAGGACGAGCCCTCCACGTTTTGGACCGATGACGATGGGGAGGTGGAAGAAGATGAAGAGGGCTTTGTCACCTGGTATGGCGGGCTTTTCTCCACTTCCGCAAACAGCGCGACGATCCGCATCATCGTTTATACCGGTGAAAACGGCGAAAAGACGAACATTGATTATCCCCTGTCTGCAGAAGCGTACAAAAGAAGGGATCCGGCAGAACGAAAGATCAGCGTGAGTGTGGATGCTCTTACAAACGCACTGAAAGCAGAGCTTGAGCTTGAGCCGTATTATGGGATAGATTACTATGAGGCCACTCTTTACTATAAGCTCAGCACGGATGCTGAATATATTTCCGAAACACGCGAGTTTGATTCGGATGATGATGACGAAACGCTTGTCAGCAATTGCCGCCTGGATTTGAACGGTCTTTCCCAGAATGCAAGCTACGATTACTATCTGACGGTTACCAGCCGTTGGGATCCCGACAGAGTGATCCTGAGTTACGGAAGCGCAACCGAGCCGAAGAAGATCAACACGGGAACCGTTTCGGAATATAGCAGGGACGATTTCAAGGACAAGGCGCTGTATGATGAACTGGTAAGGCAGGGCTATACCATGACGAACGAGACTCTGGAAGGCCTGGTAGATCTGTCAATTTTTTCTGTTTTCGGTGATACCCCCATCGTGTCCCTGGAGGATCTGCCGGAGAAGATGCCGAGTCTGACCTCGGTACGCATCTATAGTCATGACATAAAGGATATCTCGCCTCTTTTGAAATTGAAAAAACTGAAGACGGTCGATCTGGACTTCAACGAGGTCGAGACATTGCCCGATCTGTCCGGCGTCAGCTGGAGATATCTGTCCCTGGCCGGAAACTACGTCCAGTACGAAGCTGCAGGGAATGCAGGCTACCATTCGGGAGAATGGCATGCTTCTTACAGGCGGACGAAGGAGCTCGGGACGGAAAAGACCGCCTATATCGACCGGAACGGAAAGTATCCGCTGCTGTTTAATTTCCCCGGAAAAGCCGACAGCAGAACCTGGACCATGACCGTGAGCATGAATGGCGTCAGCAGGACCTATGATTCGACCCAGACCGATAAAGTCGTATGCTCAGGCAGCGAATGGACGGGAAAAGCGGCCTTTATCGTGCCGGATGCGAAGAGCGATTTCTCCCTTGAAAAGGGACAGGAATATACCTTTAATGTGAGCATCAGCGATCCGTATCACGAGCAGCCGATCGTCAGCGGAAGCTGCAGCATCCGCTTTGCGGATACGGACTACGATCTGCCGGACCAGTACCTGGCGCCGACAGACAAGCTGGTTTACATCGAGCAGAGCATCTCGATGGACGCGATCGAAAGAGGCGTGTATTCTGCCGAGGTGAGGAAGGGTGACACGGTCTATCTGAAAAATAAGGCTGAACTCGGAGCCTGCGAGGATACGAAAGCGTACAAACTGTATCCTTCCATGGAGATTCCCGGGGATAACGGATTGGATTACTCGATCACCTCGGTCTATGGAAAATTCACCGCGTGCCGCATCCTTTCTGCCGGTGATTATGATCTGCATTGCTTTAACGAAGCCGGTGAAGAGGTTTCGGTGATCCGGAACAAGATCCATGTGACAAACGATCCCGTTGTCCTTTACGATGAAGGCCTGTGGGCAGATGCAGGCTGTGAAGGCAGGTATGTTTATGCCACCGTATACGGTTATAACCTGGATCTTTCCACGCCGCCGGTGATCACGGACGGAACGACCGAGTATACCAATGCGGTATCGATCAAGCAGTATGCCCATTCCATTGATGAAGAATACTACGATGAGGAAGAGGAAGAGAATAGCAGGTATACTGATTACTATTACTACTACGCGAACGAATATGTCTTCAAACTGGAAAAGAACGCAAACTGGGACAAGATCCTGAAGGCGGATCCCGCAACGGTATACTATATTGAGTTCAAGGGCAAGAATGTCAAGGACCTGCGCACGGACGGGATCGAAGGAAAGAGCTGGACAGCAAAGGAGCTTTGGGATCTGGATGCGTACGCAAACAGCTCCTGGTTTGAAGTGGAGTCGGTGGTCTATAACTGGAAAACGGATTATTTCGAGCTCAGGGTTGATACCACTTCCGCAAACCAGCTGCTGAATGTCGAGATCGGCCGTTACGACTACAGTGATGAAGAGGACGAAGAATACGTACTTTACGGTACCGCGAGCGGCAGGCCGGACGCAAAGGGCAATATGAAACTGCGCTTTAAAAAGCCTGACGGGAGCCCTTATGTCCCGACCGACGGTGAAAATGTATATCTGAACTTCTATTCGGACAAGCATGAATATCTGGGCGATTACGACATGCGTGTGGAGTATTATAACTATCCCAATGAAACCTACGGAGGTTATTCATCAGCGTCCAAGATGAGTCTGCTTCCTGACCGCTGGTATTATCAGGAGGGTTCGGTAACACTGAATCTGACCGCTTCCGGATTGCCGGAGGCACACAAGACCGACAAGCTGTTTGTGAACGTCCTTGCCGTATCACTGGAGTACGACGAAGAATACCATTATTACCGCTACGTATATAACAAAGTAACCACGATCTCCCTGAACAAAGCCAAGTCCAAGGACGGAAAGGATTACTTTACGGTAACGGGCTGGAAGCCGGATAACAATTTCCCTGTGGGCGATTATAATCTGGGATTGTTCGAGACGGTGGACGGAAAAGATGTCAATATCGCATCTTCGATCACGATCCATGTGGTGAAAGAGCGCTATACCATGACGGCACAGTCCCTGACCTGGTTTGATGACGGCACGGGCGCAAAGCTGTATGCCAGCGCACCGCTCCTGACCGACAAAACCCTTTCGGACCAGAAGGAACGGGATAAGTTTGTGGCGGACAACGGTCTGGCTGTCCATGTCTATGACAGCAACAAAAAGCCGGTGGCCGTCGAGACCAGTCTGATCCAGCTGACCTGGCCGGATGGGCGCATGATCTGGGATGTGAAGGGCCTGGATCCCGAGGAATACGGCTACTACTTCGCGATCACCGTTAACGGGCAGTGTCCGAAGAGTGACGGTGGGTCCGATTACTATGACTCACAGTACGGCGAGTGGTATGACAAGAGTTACTATTGCTATTATCACAGCGCGAAGGGCGGTATTTACGGCATGACCGTGAGCGATGAGCAGTATGCCGTGCCTTATACCGTGCGTTTTTACAAGTACAGCGACCCGCGTTCCATGGTAAAGAGCATCACGCTGAAGTCGACTTCGATCTATTATTTCACGCCGGAGGACATGGAGGGGATCGATTCCGATACGATCTATACGGTAAATGTGATCAATAAATACGGCGAGATAATCGACAACACGATAGGTTATTTCTGGAGCAATCCGGAGGCCTTCCGTGACAAGTCCAAGAATGTCGCGCTCAAGAGCCTGGCGATCACCCGGGCGAGAGCCATGGAGGTGGGTGAGAGCCTGCAGCTTTCGGTGGAGTTCACGCCTTCGGATGTGACGAACAAGACCGTGTACTGGAGCAGCTCCGATACGGATGTGGCAGTCATCTCCTCTTACGGCATGGTTACGGCAAAGAAGCTCGGTACCACCACGATCACGCTGAAATCGTCCGACGGCAAGAAGACCGCCCACTTTGTTCTGAATGTCATTGACAAGAGCAAGAGCCTTTATGTGGAATTTGAGAAAGAAGAGCGTTACGTATATACCGGTGAAAAGATCACCCCGGCCGTAGCGGTTTATTCCGGCGGCAGGAAGCTGATGGAGGGTACGGATTACAAGGTAAGCTACAGCAACAATCTGAATGCTTCCTCTGCGGCAAAGGTAACCGTTACCGGCGTAACGGTGCCCGGAAAAGTGGTCAGGACCTTTACCATCAACCGCAGGCCCCTGGATGATGAGGAAGTGACGGCAGCAGAGCTGATCGTGGCCAGCGGAAAGTCGGCTAACCCGGTGCTTTACCTGGGCAAATACAAGCTGTCAAGCAAGGATTTCTCTTTCGACAGCAAAAAGAAGTTTACGGCGAACGGAACCCTGACTCTCAGCGGACAAGGAAACTTCATGGGCACAAGGGTGCTGGATGTGACGGTCGGTACCGCGAAGACTTTGAAGGTGAAGAGCTTTAGTCCCGTTTCCCGAACCTATGACGGCACGGAGCAGCGCCTTGGCGCGAAGGAACTTGTGGTTGTGGATTCAAAGAGCGGGGCAGAACTGAAAGAGGGCGTGGATTATGTCCTGTCCTATCAGGATGATATCACGTCGGCAGGTGTCGTGAAGGTTAGGATCCTCGGGATGGGCCTCTACAATAGCTCGGTCGCGAAGAGCTACAAGATCCAGGCGCTTAAGGCTAGTGGTGTAAGCGTAAACGTCGCGGCGGAAGTAAACTATGATCCGAACGGTGCTAAGCCTTCCGTAGAGGTACTCTATAAGAACCGGACGTTGACGGCCGGTAAGGATTATAAAGTGAGCTTTAAGAAGAACAAGGAAGCGGGAAAAGCAGAAGCGAAGGTCACTTTCCTCGGCAATTACAAGGGAACATCCGGTCAGATCAAGAACTTCCATGTCAAAGCGATATCCCTGAGTGCCAACAGCGTGAGCATCAACTGCCCGGATATGGCCTGGTATAAGGATGCCAAGCTGCTTTCAACACCTTATGTGACGCTGAACGGAATGGAGATAACGAAGGCCAATTACACGCCCACCTACTTCATCAACGGAAAAGAGATCACGACACGGAAGGTTACCCAGGCCGATTTCGGAAAGGAAAACAGTGTTACCGTGACGGTGAAGCTGGAAGCAAAGGGTAAGAATGTTAAGGGTACTGCTACCGCAAGCTATGTGATCACAAAGTGTACCCAGTCCGGTGATCTGTCCAAGGCAAAAGTGGAGATCAAGAAGCAGAACGGCAAGACCGTAAGCAGCATTCCGTTTACCGGGTCCCCCATCGAGATGAAGGGTGAATACAAGCTGGTAGTGACACTGGACGGAACCGTGCTGACGGAGGGCAAGGATTACACGGTCAGTTACGCAAACAACATCTACAAAGGCAAAGCATATGTCATCGTGAACGGACTGGGAGACAACAGTACCGAGAAAACGAAGTACTACGGCAGCAAGACCAAGAACTTTACCATTACCACGGGTACGTTGAACTGGTTCTGAGTAGTCAAAACAGAAAATGCTTGACATTGCTTTGTGAAAAGAGTAATCTTAGCGCAATATCATTCATGAGTTAACAGCAAAGCATACAGGAGTGTATTTCCTTTGAGAAGAAACGGATACGAAAACGCAGATACCATCATCAACATCGTACGCATGGATTATGTGTATGACATGCGTGACGTACGCGGATTTTCGGATCAAAGGGAAGAATAGCATTTCAGGATCAAAGAGTATTTTCACTGACCGCCTGTTCTTCCGGAACAGGCGGTTATTTTTTTCAGGAGGAAACAGCATGAAAAAGGAAATCATATGGCCCGATCACAAAAACTGCATCGCGAATCTTCCGAACTCGCTGCTGAAGCATTACGGCATCGCGCCGAAGGGAGACAGCCTTCCGCTTTTGGATGCACGTCTTGCGAGGGACTACAAAAACATCGTCGTGCTGCTTCTGGACGGGATGGGCAAAGTGATCCTGGAGCGTCACCTGCAGGAAGACGGTGCTTTTCGTTCGCATCTGGCCGGGATCTATGAGTCGGTCTTTCTTTCGACCACCGTGGCTGCGACTACATCGGTCCTCTCCGGGCTGGAGCCCTGCGAACACGCGTGGCTCGGCTGGGATAACTACTATCCGCAGATCGACAAAAACGTCACGGTGTTTCTGAACACGATACAGGGAACGGATGAACCCGCAGCGCCTTATAACGTGGCGCAGACCTTTACACCGTACGAGAGCGTGCCGGAGCTGATCGGAAAAAGCGGCATAGAGACACACATGGTTGCCACCTTTCTGGATAAAGAGCTGGAGAGCATCGACGACATCTGCGCAAAGATCAAAGAGCATTGCGAGGGCGCGGGCCGCCATTTCATCTATGCCTACGACAAGGATCCGGACGGCCTGCTTCACAGAAACGGCTGCGGATCACAGGAGGTTCACGAAGAGCTTGTCCGCATGGAGGCAGCAGTCGGGCGGCTTTCGAAGGAACTGGAGGATGCGCTGATCATCGTGACGGCGGACCACGGACATATCGATACGCGGGGCTGCGTCATCAAAGATTACCCGAAGATCAGTGACTGCCTGCTGCGCATGCCTTCGCTGGAACCGCGCGTGCTGAACCTTTTCATCAAAGAGGGAAAGAAGGAGATCTTCCGGGAGGAATTTGAGCGGGAGTTTGGCGAAGATTTCCTGCTGATGCCGATGGAAGAGGTGCTGGAGAAAAAGCTTCTCGGGACCGGAACGCCGCACAGGGAATTCCGCGGCATGCTGGGCGATTTCCTGGCGATCGCGACCGGTGATCTGGGGATCTACAACGATGAGGAAAAATGGGTATCGCTGCACGGAAGCCTGACGGCGGACGAAATGCTGATCCCGCTGATCGTATTTGACACAAAGGAACACAAAGGCTGAAGGGAGGAGGAGAAAAATGGACCTGGTATTATTGATCGGAAGCGGAGCCGTCGGGAAGATGACGGTCGGACAGGAATTGATGAAGATCACGGATTTCAGGCTCTTTCACAATCACATGACGATCGAGCCCGTGATCGAGATCTTCGGCTATTTCAACGGGGCGCTGGTAAACAAGCTCCGAGAGGACATCTTTGAGGAGTTTCTGCGTTCGGAGCAAAAGGGAATGATCTTTACCTACATGTGGGCGTTTGACCTGCAGTCCGACTGGGATTTCATCAAAGGGGTCACGGACCGTTTTGAAGCAACGGGCGGGACCGTATACTATGTCGAGCTCGTGGCAGATCAGGCAGTCCGGCTG
Organism: Lachnospiraceae bacterium; assembly: GCA_024696005.1. GTDB lineage: Bacteria > Bacillota > Clostridia > Lachnospirales > Lachnospiraceae > NK4A136. The sequence continues at coordinate 43,517 of JAILHF010000049.1, forward strand.
GAGCGCAACAAAACGGAAAACCGTCTGCGGAACAAGGCATCCAAGCGTGACCTGCAGATCTCCGAAGACCGGCTGAAAAACGAGGACAGCCATTACCGTCTGGAGAGCAGGGAGGGAGAGCTGCCCTTTGCGAACTACTTTAAGATCGACAACACAAAGCTGGAGCCGGATGAGGTCGCGAGGATGATAAAGGAACACTTCGGCTTTCCGGACCGCGGAGCCGACGAGCTGATGAACCGCATCAAATTAAAGAAGGTGGCAGAAGAGGATCTGGAGCTGCTTCATGAGATGCAGGTGGAGAGCTTCATGCCGTTGTACGAGAAGTACCATGATGAGATCTCGCCGGCGATCGAGCCCATCGAGCGCATAAAAGGGCGTTTCGCGCAGCCGAACAGAAGCTACTTCTTCATCGAAAAGGACGGCGCCAAAGTGGGTGTGATCAATGTGGGACACAGGGATCCGGATGAAAAGGAGATTTCGTTCATCAGCCCGATCTTCATCCTTCCGAAATACCAGGGACAGGGGATCGGATACGCCGTGATCATGAAAGTGTTTAGCATGTATCCGCAGGTAAAGACCTGGAAGCTCGATACGATACTCGAAGAGAAGGGCAACTGTCATCTGTATGAAAAATGCGGTTTCGTGCGGATCGGCGAAGCGCGGAAGATCAATGAAAAGATGACGATCGTCGATTACGAGAGAAGGTGCTGAAGGGCGGATCCTTAAGGGCTGCGGACCGAGCGCCCGAAAAAAGCGTTGACAAGAATGATCTGCTTTGTTATGATGTGCAGGAAATAAATCTTAAAGAAAGCGAGGTAAGCATGATGGAAGTAATGAAGAATGAGATTGCAATTGCATACAGCGTGAAGACCTCGGTTTGTGCATATTGATCCGATAAGGATCATCCGGATGTTTCTGTTCTGACCGTGGCATGTGTCACGGTCTTTTTTTGCCCGTTTGTCCCGGGATCTCCCATGCTGTAACAAAAACTTTGCGTCCGAAAGGACAGCAGCTTTTATCATTTGTGTGACTGTAAAAAAGTCACGGATCAATTCATGTGGAGGAAAAAATGAGTTATAACTGGATCAATGCAAAAGATTACACGATGAACAGCTTCCTGCTGTTCGACCGCTGGGCACTTCAGTGGATCTTTACGGATTGCAGCGTTTATGACTGGTTCCCGTCCGAAGGCCGGGATTACAAGCTGGACATGGCAAAGGCGCTTTTCCGGTATCCGCATGTTGTCTGGTATGTGCGCAACAAAGCGCCGGAATGCGCGCCGTTCCTTGATGAAGTGCAGGCGATCCCCGGCGAAAACTGGACAGAGGAGGAGATGAGAGAAGCCGAGACCGCGATCCTGCAGGCGCACGAGACTTTTGTCGTTTATGCATTTCCGAAGGTCATGGAACAGGTGAACTATATCCGTAACTGGGATGAAAAATATCTTCATGAACTGGTCGATCTGAAGGACAAGCTGGTTCTGGATGTCGGTTCCGGTACCGGAAGGCTTGCCTTTGCCGCGGCGAAGAAAGCAAGGCGCGTCTATGCCAGCGAACCCTGTGACTGTCTGCGGGAATACATGCGGGACAGGATCAAAGCAGAGGGGATAAGCAACGTCCGGGTCCTGGATGGAGAAGTGTTAAGCCTTCCGTATGAAGATGACAGCTTTGATGTTGTCATGAGCGGACACGTGATCGGGGATCATTATGAAGAAGAGATCGCGGAAATCACACGGATCACCAAAGACGCCGGATGGCTGGTGATATGCAACGGCGATGACGAAACCAGGCGAACTGCGCCTGACCCGGAGCTGGTATCAAGAGGCTTTGAATGGTTCCGTCATGAAAGCGTGGAAGGCGGCATCATCTATAATTACAGAAAGCAGGTAAAAAAGAATGAATAATAATACAATGATAAAAAAAGAAATACAAAACGACCGTCATGATACGAAAACCGGAAGGATATGCGAGGTTCAGAAGAACAGCTATGCGATAAAGTTTATGGGGCAGGAGCTTCCGGCCACGCTGAACCGGCATTTTTATGAAGAAGAGGCCGATAAGCTTCCGGTGGTCGGTGACTATGTGACATTCCGGCATAACCCGGACGGTGACAGCATAATTCTTTCCGTCTGTGAAAGAAAGAACTTTTTGCAGAGGCCGGATCAGTCCAAGACGGGCGTGATGCAGTACATGGTGGCGAACGTGGACTATTGCTTCATCGTCACTTCCCTGAATGACGACTACAGTTATAACCGCATAGGAAGATATGCAAGTGTAGCGCTGCAGGGAGGCGCGATACCGGTTGCCATCCTGACAAAAGCGGATCTTTGCACAAACGTCGGCCGTTATGTGAGTGAGGTGGAGACCATATCGGACAAGATCAGGGTACATGCGATCTCGGCACTGTATGATATAGGCATGGACGAACTGAAAGAGTATCTTGTACCCGGCACGACCATCTGTCTGATGGGATCCTCCGGTGCAGGCAAGTCGACACTGCTTAATTCGCTTACAGGTGAAGAGACCATGAAAACCTCGGCGATCAGGGAAAGCGATTCCAAGGGACGTCATACCACGACCTGCCGGCATCTGATCGAGCTTGAAAACGGCGTGTCGATCATTGATACGCCGGGGATGAGGGAGATCGGAATGGCACAGACCGAAGAAGCCATAGACGATATTTTTTCGGATATCATGGAACTGGAGAGCCGTTGCAAATTCAGCGATTGCAGGCATGATACCGAACCGGGCTGTGCGATCAAGAAAGCGCTGGAAGACGGAAGTCTTTCCATGGAGAGGTACATGCTGTATCAAAACCTGGGTGCGGAGAATCAAAGGAACTACGCCAAGAAAAAGCAGATCTCGATATTGGTCAAGCAGCGGAGGAAGTATGGGTTGGAATCGGGGGGACGGTTCTTCGGTTGACATCGCAAGGAATCCCCCAACATTCGTGGGTCCCCCCTTGCGAATATCCTAAGGAATCCTCCCGCTTCGCGGGCCCCTCCTTAGGATCGAGTTTGTTTAGAAACATTCTTGAGCTTGCGTGGCGCGAAAGGCTTTTGTATAATCGAAACAGATAGTTGGTTTGTCAATCAGGAAAGGAGCATGGATTTTATGACCCGCAAATTTATTATCGCTCAGTAGTCTGAGCTTAAATAAAAAACGAATCGTTCTAAGCTCAGACGAATCCTAAGGTAATAATTTTAGGAGGAGCAAAATGAGCTATATCAAGGCAGAGACCATTCTGCCCAAAGAATTAATAGAAGCGATTCAGCAATATGTAGAAGGAAAATCAATTTATATACCATCAAAAGAAAAACAGGAATGGGGAAGCAATACCGCTGCAAAAGCGTATTTTCGTGAACGCAACGAGAAGATATACGAAACCTATCAGGCAGGCCGGAGCTTAAAAGAACTGGCACAGAGTTTTTCTTTATCCGAAAAAAGCATTCAGAGGATCCTGCGGGATCAGCGCGTGGCTTTGCAGGAACGCGTTGAGGCAGTCTGAATCCGCGGCGATCCGGATTTATCATAAATGCGGAGGCTGCGGGAAGAAACAGGAATTTGTGAATTCCGGAAGATTCCGGGTAAATGCGAACGGCAGCAGTGTGGATGTGTGGTTGATCTACCGTTGCAAAAAATGCAAGCATTCCTGGAATCTCACGATCTACGAAAGGACAAGGCCGGGAAAGATCCCGACGGATCTGTTTGAAGCTTTTCAGGCGAATGATGAGGATACTGCCTTTGATTATGGCAGGGATATTGATTTTTTAAAAAGGAATAATGCTGAACTGTTTAGAATACCGTGAGGGTGAGCTTGCGAATCACGAGTTTTACAGCGATTTGTTCTGAATAGATACTAATGCTGAATTTGTGAAGGGCCGGTTGTAAGATGCCGGCTCTTTCTTATAAGGATACTCCATATGCCTTTTGGCTAACACAAGTATCGAAAAAGCTGAAAGTGTTAGCCGGAAGCCGGAAGAACAGGCCTGAAAGTATAGGGTACGGCTAACACAAGAGCCGAAAAAGCAGAATATGTTAGCCGGAAGCCGGAAGAACAGGCCTGAAAGCATAGGGTACGGCTAACACAAGAGCCGAAAAAGCAGAATATGTTAGCCGGAAGCCGGAAGAACAGGCCTGAAAGCATAGGGTACGGCTAACACAAGAGCTGAAAAAGCAGAATGTGTTAGCTGAGGGAGTAAGAAATCAAGGATGGCGGCTAACATAAGTACTGAAAGAGTCGAAAGTGTTAGCCAAAGAAAGAGAGGTAAGGTAAAATGGAAAAGATATATTATCACGTTATATCGGATATTCCCAAGATGGCGGGAGAGCATGTTCTGTTGGATAAAGATCATCCGAACGGTGTTCATAAACGCGTATATGAACAAATGGAGACGGTTGAGGATATCTACCGGGATCCGGATAAGTATAAAAATACGGAATTGAGCCATGCGGTGGATGTAGCGTTAAGGGAACTGACGCTGGAGAAAGTTCGGAAAGAAAAGTATCCGCAATACCCGTCGCGTCTGGCTTCTTTATATGTGTCAAAGACCTTTGAGGAAGCAGATCGCTGGGGAGAGTATTTTGCAAAACTGGGTCGCCCGACTTATGGAATTGCAAAGATAAAAGTTGCTGGTCGTTGTTACGAAGGCGATGCGTATAAGTGTTTTGACGGCTGTATCTCTGAAGAAGAGAACCTGCGCATGGCGGAGATATACTGGCAGAACGGTGCAAATGAAGACGGAAGCGATCCGATCGTTGAGATCCTGGTGGATGGGGATATCGAGATCCTGGAGATTGTTAAAGAGATCAATGCAAATATTTGACCGATCAGGGGGACGGTTCTGCGGTTGACAGGAATCTATAAGGATATTCAACATGGCTTGCGGCTAACACAAGTGTTGAATGCGCCGGATGTGTTAGCCAAAAACCGGAAGACCGGGCATGGAATCAGGGAAGGCAGCTAACAAAAGTACTCGAAAGAGTCGGCTGTGTTAGCCGAGAGAAAGAGAAGAAGGCAAGAAACCAAGGAAGGCAGCTAACACAAGTATTCGAAAGAGCTGGCTGTGTTAGCCGAGAGAAAGAGAAGAAGGCAAGAAACCGGGGAAGGCAAGAAACCGGGGAAGGCAGCTAACACAAGTGCCGGAAAAGTTCAGTGTGTTAGCCGGAGAAAAAGGAAGAGATTATGGATAAGAGAATTTTAATGGAAAAATTAGTGAAAGAGGCAAATGAGAAAGGCGCGTTTAACGGCACCTGGCTGTATGCCGAAAAAGGAAAGATCATCAGCAAGGGAGCAGTCGGCTTCCGGGATTTTGAAGACAGGCTGCCGATGAGGGAAGACAGCATTTTCCAGCTGGCGTCGATCACCAAGCAGTTTACGGCAGCAGCGGTGATGCTTCTGGTAAGGGAAGGGCTTTTAAGCCTTGAAGATGAAGTAACGAAATTCTATCCGCAGATCCCTTATCCCGGCGTAACGATAAAGCATCTTCTGACACACACCGGCGGCATTCCGGAAACCTATGATGAAGACAACTGGATCATCCGCAAATGGAAGGAAGAGAAGAAAGTGCCGGGCAGCGACTGTGTCATTGCGTTTCTGACGGAGAGCGGGGAAGAAGCGCGCTTTGCCCCGGGGGACGCATTCGAGTACACCAACGGGGGCTATAATCTGCTGGCCGAGATCGTCGCAAAGGCAGCAGGCGTCCCGTTTGAAGAATACCTGAAAAAGAAGATATTTGAGCCGGCAGGGATGTACCATACCGGCGTGCATCACATTTGGACCGAAGGGATCCCGCACGATAATACCGCCCGCAACATGGTAGTCAAGAACAGCGGGCATGTTCCCGGGACGGAATCGGCAGGAAGAGAAGAGATCGCTCTCGATCGTCCGGACGGCGGACACATTCCCGTGGCGGAATCGGCCGACCGGGATGTGATCGCGTTCGACGGACTGAACGGCGACGATTATGTATATACCGACATCTTCGACATGTTCATCTGGGACAGAGCGCTCAGGGAAGAAAAAGTACTCACCCTTGAAGAGCAGAAGCTGATGTACAGCACGGTGAAACTGAATGACGGAAGCATATCCGGAGCGGATGATGACCGTGACGGCTACGGCTTCGGCTGGGACATCAAAAATGATGAGGAATTCGGACTGATCGTGAAGCACGGCGGCGGCATGCCCGGACTGAATACCTGGTATGAGCGTTTTATGGATGCCGACCGGGTGCTTGTGTTCATGGGCTGCCGCGAGCCGGAGGATGTGCGTGCCGAGGCCGCTTTCTGGAACGGGATGCGCGCGATCGCGATGGACCGGAAACCCGGGCCGGTGGAGACCATTGAAGATCAGGCGATAAAGGATCCCGACCGATCCGGGTGGGAGGCGTTCTGCGGCAGCTACGATCATCCGGATGAGGCCGAACAGCACATTGATGAAGTGTTCCTGAAAGAAGGGGAGCTCTATGCCCGCGGCGTGGATGAGGACGGAAGAGACTATACTTCGAAGCTTTATCCGATCGGGGAAAACACGTTCAGCAGGAAGAGAGGCTGGACGCATTTCATTTTTTCTGAAAACGAACTGACATTTGATGGTATAATATGTAAAAAGCTTTGACTGGTGACACCGGCAGGAGGGAGGGTGGACATGAAATACATATCGGTCATCCTGGTGTTGATCGCGCTGATACTGACAGCCTGTACCAGAGAGGAAGACCCACCCGAAAATGTGAGAGGTGATGACGTGAGAGGCGGAACAACAAAGACGCAGGACGAAAACGCACCGAAGACGATCGAGTCGCACGACCTTGTTTCCCTGGATTGCATGGTTTCGACCGTCAGCATGGTCTATGATGACGACACTCTCGACTGCGGAAAGTTTTATTTCTCCTGCAGCCTGGATGAAAGCAGCGGGACGGTGACGGGCAGCTACCGCTTTGAGGAGCACTACGACCGCTATCCGCAGGTCGAATTTCCCTTCACGGCGGACAAGGCTTTCCTGACGGAGCTGGATCAGATCATCGTGGACAGCGGGATCGCGAGATGGAACGGCAGAGTTTCCGTGACAAACGGCATTCCGGATGATTTCGGTTATTCCTTCCGTGCCGTCTACGCCTCCGGGGAAAAGATCTACTGCAGGAACAACCAGTCGACGGAGATACCGCTCGCGACCATACACGACCTGAACGCCCTCTTTTACGAAAAGAGCGGGGCGAAAGCATACTACGATACCGATGAGCCCCTGAGCATGTATTTTACCTTCTACGGCGGGGACGATTACACGTTTACGGCAAGCGCCTGCAAAAAGCCGGACGGGACCTATGTGCTGGAAGCGACCGAAAACGACGGCAGCGGGAAGAAGAAATTCGGGGAAAAGGAAACGGACAAGGCGTTCATGGACAAAGTGAGTGCCGCATATGAGGCTGCGGTCGCGGGAGGCTCGCAGGGAACATCCTCCGGCAACGCAAAAGGGAGCATCGAGCTGAATCTGAAATTCGGAAAGAAGGAACAGAGCCTGCGTTCCGACGAAAGGAGCGGTGCCGGGTACCGCGAGACGCTTGAGGGCATCCGGGACCTGATCCTGGAGGAGTACAACTGAACGCCACGGACTATTTCTGCCTGCAGAACGAGTCAGTTACTGCCTTATCACCGTAAACACCATGTCGATGGAATGGCGCACGTCCTCGCGGTAGTATTTCGCGATGTGATCCAGCATTTCCGAAACATTTCCCGACTGTTCCCCGGTCCGCAGGCTGTTGATCAGATCGTGGGGAAAGATCCCCTGCATCTGAAGCGCGTCGGAAAGGGGATTTCCCTCCGCCACCCAGTCGGCGGCTCTCCGGATCTTGTTCTGCAGGGCTGCGTGACGCAGGGTCTTTAAGCTGTATCGCAGTCCCTGTTCCACCGGCATTCCGCAGTCGTAAAAGGCGGACATGTTGCTCGCGAAATCCGCGAGCTCGGTTTTTTTCAGGAGCTTTCCGATGACGGGAAGACCCAGCACGAAGCGGCCTGCCAGGTCGCTTTTTTGGCTCAGGGCCGCTCCGCCGCTGCGAAGAAAGATGATCCCGACCAGCACCAGGATGATCCCTGCAACGATCGCGATGGCCTGGGGCAGGAAGTGCCACACATAAGCAACCGCCATCAGCGCGCCGACAAAAACGATCAGCACGATGGACGGGTAAAGGGCGGCCTGACGGATCTTGCGCTGTATCGTCATCCGCTCGTCAAAGATCACGGCCATGCGGCTGAAGGCCTTTTCGATGTGGCCGGTCTGCTCCGTCACAAAAACGCAGTTTACCAGCTCGGGGGTGAAGATCTCTTCGTCAGGACGCATCGCACTGCTTAAGGCTGTCCCCCGGCTCACTTTGCCCAGGGTGCGCTTGATGGCGCCGCCGAGCGGTCCGTGGGTATCGTCCTGCATGATGATCAGGGCCCGCTCGATATCGAAACCGGCCCGCAGGGCATTCGTCATCTTATGGCAAAAGACCGCAAGTTCTCTCAGATCGGCCATGGCATTTTCCTTTCTTTTTAACCAAAGTATACGATAAAGAAAGTGCGATAACAAGGCTGTATTTCCGTCCGGCGGCCGGCCGATCTCGCGGCATTTTACTTTCACCGCCTTTTGATGTATTATCAGATGTACGAAAACAAGACCCGCATGAAAAAGCAGGAAAACGGGGGGAAAGCCTGAGTCATGGTAAGACAAAAAGAAAAAGATTTCCGGAAACTGAAAAAGGGCCAATCCTGGCTGTCCGTGGTTTCCTTTGTGATCAGTTATCTCTGCTTCACGATCGTCCTCGGCGCGATCGTGGTCGTGTTCTTCATTTACATGCAGAGCACCAAGCTGAATGAGGAAAGCAGCAACATCAATCAGATGGCGGAGCTGTACCGGCTGGCCACGACAACGGATAACGAAGGGATCATGGACTACCTGAAGGAAGAAGGCCGATCCTTCATCGTGCGGGACGTGAGAGGAAAGACCTTATTCCGGCAGGGCGAAGATACCATCAGCAACCGGAGGATCTATTTCACCGGCGCGGATGAGAGCATACGCTATAACATCTTTGCCGATACCGAAAGCGTCGATTTCTTTGAGGATCAGAACAACAGCGGCCTGAAAGGGCTGGTCAATTATTTCTCCCTCCACATGACGGAGAAGAATGCGGGCAGAGGGGATGACGAGGATGATGATGACGGCATCGTTGTCGAAAGCCTGGTAATCCCTTACTGGATCTCGGTCTATCTGGAGGATGGCAGCAGCTTCATCGGAAAGTGCAACCTGCAGGTGGAAAAAGAAGATGTGGTCGTGATCACAACCTTCCTGCTCGGAATGATGGTCATGCTGATCGTCATCTTCATCGGACTGATCTCGGGCATCATCCGCAACATCGGCTATCAGACAAAGCTGACGGATTTCTTCCTGACCGATGAAGTGACGCTGGGAAACAACTGGATGGCTTATCTGATCAAGGGCGAAGCGCTGCTGAAAAAGATGCGCAACGCCGGAAAGCGTTATGCGGTCCTGAACCTTGTGATCGTCAAATACCGCAATTACTGTCTCTGCCATTCGCTCGAAGAAGGCGAGCTCATGCTCCGCAAGATCTCGAAGATCATCGACGCGAACATCCAGCCTAAGAGGGAGCTGAACGCGCATGTCAGTTCCTCCAGCTTTGCTCTGCTTCTGGAGCTTACGGGCGAGGATACCCTGAAGCACCGCATCACGGCACTGACGGAGGAGCTGCAGAAAGCCGATCCCGAACACGTCTTCCAGTTCCAGGTGGGCGTGGCCCTGGTGGAAGCATCCATTCACAACGGCAAAGCGGTGATGCGCCGGAACCCGCAGCTGGAGCAGCTTTACAACAATGCCTGCACCGCAAGGACCACGCTGGAAAAAGCAGACGACAGCGGCATCGCGTTTTTCAACAAGGATCTGGTGGAAGAACAGAAATGGATCAACACCGTGCAGGAGCGGCAGCAGCAGGCTCTGGAGCGCGAAGAGTTCGTGGTCTATTACCAGCCCAAGTATTCGCCCGATGAATCCAAGATCAGCGGCGCCGAAGCGCTGATCCGCTGGCAGTCGCCGGAATTCGGCCTGGTTGCGCCGGGACGCATCATTCCGATCTTTGAGAACAACGGCTTCATAACCGAGATCGATCATTACATGATACGTCATGTGGCAAGGGACCAGAAAGCCTGGCTGGACCAGGGGCTGGAGTGCGTACCCATCTCGGTGAACGTTTCCCGCGCGCATTTCGCGGAAGAGGACCTGGCGGAGCAGATCCGTGACATGGTGGATGAAGCGGGAACGCCCCACCACCTGATCGAGATCGAGCTGACCGAGAGTGCGTTCTTTGATGACAAGAACGCGCTGATCACGACGATCGAACGGCTCAAGTCCTATGGCTTCAGCGTGTCCATGGACGATTTCGGCGCGGGCTATTCCTCGCTGAATTCGCTGAAGGACATGGCGCTGGATGTGCTGAAGCTGGATGCCGAGTTTTTCCGCGGCGATGCGGAACAGGACCGGAAAGAGATCGTGGTGGGCGAGGCGATCCGTCTGGCCCGCAGCCTGAACATGCGCACGGTGGCCGAGGGCGTCGAGGAAAAGGACCAGGTGGAATTCCTTGCACAGCAGGGCTGTGACATGATACAGGGATTCATTTACGCGGAGCCGATGCCGAAGGAAGAGTACGAAGAACGGATCCGCGAGATCTATCATAACATAGAGTAGAGACATGGGATTAACGGATAAAAATACGATACACGAAATAACGGATGTGTGCGTGATCGGCGCCGGCCATGCGGGGTGCGAGGCGGCGCTGGCATGCGCGGGACTGGGACTGGAAACGGTTCTTTTTACGGTGAGCGTGGACTCGATCGCGCTGATGCCCTGCAACCCGAACGTCGGAGGCTCTTCCAAAGGGCATCTGGTGCGGGAGCTCGATGCGCTGGGCGGCGAGATGGGCAAGGTCATCGACAGGACCTTCATCCAGTCGAAGATGCTGAACCTCTCGAAGGGACCGGCGGTGCATTCCCTGCGGGCGCAGGCCGACAAAGCCGAGTATTCGCGGGAGATGCGAAAGCACCTGGAAGCGAAGGAACACCTGCGGATCAAGCAGGGAGAAGTGTGCGAGATCGTTACGAAGGAAGATGCGAAGGGGCAGACGATCTGCGGTGTGCGCAGCTATACCGGCGCCTTTTACGAATGCAAGGCGCTGATCATCGCGACCGGAACCTATCTGAACGCACGCTGCCTGTCCGGGGAAGCGATCACCCATACCGGTCCGAACGGACTGCAGGCCGCAACGCATCTGTCGGATTCGCTGCGGGAGCACGGTGTGGTGCTGCGCCGCTTCAAGACCGGGACCCCTGCCCGCATGGACGGAAGCAGCCTGGATTATTCGAAGATGGAACCGCAGCACGGGGATGAGCGCGTGGTGCCGTTCTCGTTTTCCACGGATCCGGAAAGCGTGCAGATCGAGCAGGCAGACTGCTATCTTACTTATACAAACGAAGAAACGCATCGCATCATACGGGAGAACCTGGACCGCTCGCCGCTTTTCGCGGGTGTGATCGAAGGGACCGGCCCGCGCTATTGCCCTTCGATCGAGGACAAGGTGGTGCGTTTTCCCGAGAAGGAAAGACATCAGGTCTTCATTGAACCCGAAGGACTGCATACGGGCGAGATGTATGTCGGCGGCATGAGCAGCTCGCTGCCGGAGGACGTGCAGCTTGCGATGTACAGGACGGTTCCCGGACTGGAGAACTGCCGCATCGTGCGCAATGCCTATGCGATCGAATACGACTGCCTGGGACCCGGCCAGCTGAAGCTGTCCCTGGAGCTCAAGGCGATAGGCGGCGTTTTCTGCGCCGGACAGTTTAACGGAAGCAGCGGCTATGAAGAAGCGGCGGCGCAGGGACTGATCGCGGGGATCAACGCGGCCTGCAGGATCAAGGGCCGCGAACCGCTGGTGCTGGATCGTTCGGAAGCCTACATCGGCGTTCTGATCGACGACCTCGTGAACAAGGAAAACAACGAGCCCTACCGCATGATGACTTCGCGGGCGGAGTACCGTCTGCTGCTGCGGCAGGACAACGCGGATCTGCGCCTCAGACATTACGGATATGAGCTGGGCCTGGTGAGCCGCGAACAGATGGAATACGTGGAAAAGAAGCAGCGCCTGATCGACGCGGAGTGCGCGCGTCTGCACCGCCATTACGTGGGAGCGAACGAAAGGGTGCAGGCCTTCCTTGAAGAAAAAGGAACGGCGCCGATCCGCAAAGCCACGACCCTGGCGGAACTGATCAGCAGACCCGAGCTGGATTACGATATCGTTTCCGAGCTGGAGAGCATTCCGGGCCTGGTTCATCTTTCGAATGAGGAGCCGGGAAAAGAAGAGGAAAAGGAAAAAGAAGAGTCGGCGCTGCAGGAAGCAGAGGGCGATGCGCGTCTGCGTGCGGATGTCGTGGAGCAGATCAACATCAACATCAAATACGAAGGCTATATCCGGCGGCAGCAGGCTCAGGTGGAGGCTTTCAAGAAAACGGAGAGCCGCCGCATTCCGGAAGACATCGATTACGACGACGTGAAAAGCCTGCGTCTGGAAGCGCGTCAGAAGCTGAAGATGTTCCGCCCCGAAAGCGTCGGACAGGCATCGCGCATCAGCGGTGTGAGCCCCGCGGATGTAACGGTCCTGCTGGTTTATCTCGAGCAAAACAAGCGCAGGCAGACGGAGCAATAGCGGGTCTTTCTCCCCGCATCCACACCAATACGGGGTTTGGACTCAAAAAAACCGCTGAAAACGCGTAAAAAAGTGCATTTTCCTATTGTCACACCACATATTTTGTGCTAATATGCGTTTGTTACAAAAAATTCCACTATATATGGAGGGGAATAACATGAACAGAGCAGAATTGGTTGATGCAATTGCAAAGGAAGCCAAGCTCAGCAAGGCTGATGCGGACAGAGCTCTCAAGGCTTTCACCGGCACGGTTTCCAAGGAGCTGAAGAAGAAGGGTAAGGTTCAGCTGGTAGGCTTCGGTACTTTCGAGACCTCCAAGCGTGCAGCCCGCAAGGGTAAGAACCCTCAGACCGGCGAGGCTATTAAGATCCCCGCTGCTACGGTTCCTAAGTTCAAGGCAGGCAAGGCTCTCAAGGATCTTGTGAACGGCAACAAGAAATAAGTCGAACGCAAAAAAAGAACGCGGGGCATTTCGCCCCGCGCTTTTTTTATTTCTGCGCAGGAGGATTTTTCATCCCCCTGCTCGATTCAATCAGTTCTTATAGCTGCGTCCGTAGCCGGATCCGTTAACCGTTATGCTTCCCGCGTCGGTGGAAAGATCGAAGCGGGTATCGTTGAGGTCACTCTTCACATTGATCGAACCCAGGTCGCAGTCCGCTTCCAGTTTGGAATAGCGGCCGTTCACGTTGATGCTTCCCATTTCCGAAGAGCAGTCTGCGGAATCGAAGTTGCAGCTCTCCAGGCTGATGCTTCCCATGCTTGCTTCAAAGTTCCCCGTGGTAAAGTCGCAGTCCTTCAGGGAGACGGAACCCATCTTTGCGTCGATGTTGACTTTGTCAAACTTGCAGTCCTTGAAAGAGGCTCCGCCCAGCTTCAGATCGATCTTCAGATCATCGATGCTGAGTTCTTTCGCTTCGAGTTCACCGAGATTGAGCTTGAGATCGGCTTTATTGAGTGCGCCGTCATCCGGGATCGTAACGATCACCTGACAGTTTTTGAACGCGCCGTTGTTTTTCCAGTTGTTGCTCTTGCTCTTCTGTTTGATCACCAGCTTGTCGTTCTTAAGCTCGATCTCGGGAGTAGCGTTGGCAGGGTAATCCTTGATCTCGTAGGAATACTCATCTCCGTACTGAAGGATCAGGTTGCCGAGATCCATGTCACAGCTGACCTCGGTGAAGATCCCGGTCGTGGAGGAAGCGGAACTGCTCGTTTCCGAACTGCCGACGTTGCGGACAAAGCCAAAGAGCAGGCCGCCTCCTATGTGGATGAAGCATCCGATGAGGATGCAGATCACGGTGATGAAGTTCAGTGTTTTTACGTAACGTGCTTTCCATCTGGTATCGCTTGTTGAACTCATTTCTTTATCCTCCTTATGCCTGATCGGTCGATTTGTCACGCAGCAGGCTGCTTATGATGGCGTAGGTGATGCCCGCCACCGGCCAGATGATCCAGGTCTTCCACCACTGGAAGGTCAGGAAGCTCCAGATCAGGTAAATGCTGCGCACGGTAGGCCAGTAGATGCTGATGATGCGCTCGCCGCTCTTGCCGTTGTAGTGCGGAACGGCGTTTTCGTTGTAGCTGCCGCTCACGGTCTCGCGGTCGTTTACTTTCAGCAGAAGGTTCAGGCTGTTCATGATCGTGCCGGCGTGAACAAAGAGGTAAACGCCCACGGCTACCATGATGAGCAGGACCACGATGCCGACGGTGGGACCGAGCGAAGTCGAAGGGATGCTGCTCAGGACCAGGACGGGGATCCAGCTGGCTGCGCAGAGCAGCACGCCGACCGTGATCTTCGCGACATAGGAGCTGCGGAACTGTTCCTTGGCTTCGCTGATGTAGTTCGAAGTCGCGAAATCGATGTTGCAGGGCTCCTTGCTGATGTAGTCCCATTTCTGCGAATTGAAGGCGATGATGATGAAGATCGCCACGGCAGTCAGGATCAGCAGGAACATGAGCGCAACGCCGACCGCGGTCATGTGGATCGCATCGAAAAGGATCGGAGCGTTCACGCTCAGGATGATGAGTGCCACCCCCAGAGCCAGGCCGTTTGCGCGGGTTACGCAAAAAGCCAGGAAGTCCTTTACCTCATCGAGGATCAGTGTGCGGCGGGGAGCGCTTTCCACCAGAGAGTGCTCCTGCTCGATCTCCTGATGGATGTTCAGCACATCGGCAAGCTCATCCAGGTTTCCGAACTCGGAGATCACGGTGCCGACTGCCTCGTTTTCCGTTTTGCCTTCGCTGATCAGTTCGTTGTATTTGTCTTCCATCATCTGCAGAAGTTCCTGCTTTGCCCGGAGCACTTCAGGTGTGCGGGGCATGTTCGCAAACATCTGTTCAAGATAATTTTTGATCGTTTCCATGTTCTCCTCCTTCTATGAAGCGCTGTACCACATCCTTGGTCAGCTCCCATTCCGCGCATTTTTCGTTGTAGTATCGCTGTCCTTCCTCGGTGATCCGGTAGTAGGTGCGCTTCTTGCCTCCGGTATCTCCGCTGTCCTCGTAAGACCGGATGTAGTTGTTTTTTTCCATCCGTGTGAATGCGGAGTAGAGGGTGGTTTCCTTGATGATGTATTTGTCCTCGGTGATGCTGCGGATCCGTTTGGAGATCTCGTATCCGTAGGAGGGCCCCTGCCTGAGGATGTGCAGGATCATCGTGTCGTTGTAGCCGCGGATCACATCGCTGCTGATCGCGGTATTGTTTTCGGGCATTTGCCGTCACCTCCCTTTTATGTTACCTCGACTGACGTTCCTATGCCAGTCGTAGCTACGTCTGTCGTAACTACGGCTATCGTACTACGACTGACATAGTATGTCAAGAGCTTTTTGAAATTTTTCTCGGGAAGTTCGGAAAAGCAGGCAGATATAAGTCCGTGGCAACCTATGGAGGAGCTTAGCCACTCCCGAAACTGCATGAACCAACAGGAACGCGACGAGCAAGGAATGAGAATTGTAAAAATGCGCGATTCCATATATAATAGCTAATCATATCCCAAAATAAGGAGGGTACCATTATGGCTAACATGTTAACGAAACTGGCGGCAGCATATTTCGATACCAAGGGTATCAAATACGACCTCAGAGGGGACAACGAAGAAGCGATCGTCACGGGATTTCGTCTGGATAACAAGGACAGCCAGCGCATCGTGATCGTTTTCTATCCCGAAGAGAACGAGAGCTGCTCGATCAAGGGCTACGAAGTGGTCAAGGTTCCGAAGGAAAAGATCGGTGACGTCCTGATCGCGCTCAATCATCTGAATAACCAGTTCCGCTGGATCAAGTTCAGCCTTGATGAAGAAGATCTGACCGTGAACGCTTCGGACGACTGCGTTCTGACCCCGGATACCTGCGGTGAGGAAGTATACCGTTGCTGCATGCAGATGGTTTCGATCATCGATGAGGCATATCCCATCATCATGAAGGCAATGTGGGGATGATCCGCCATGGAAGAAAACAGACTGTACAGTTACCTTGAGGAACTGGCCGAGAAGAAGTTCAAGGTGGATAAACTGACCCCGCTGCAGCTTCTCTATGCGTATGCGTCGGTCGCTTCCATGAACGACAGCGTGATCAACGTCTATTTCTCGGACGAGAAGGACCGCGAGGAGATCATCCACATCCGTGAAGAGATCGAAAGGCAGGGCCTGGACACGACGCTGCTGAAGACGGCGATCCCGCTGATCGACGGCAAGGAAGGCGTGGAGACCCAGACCAGGCAGGTCGACAACATCCGCGAAAAAGCGGAAAAGGATCACTCGGATGTATTTGCCCTGACGGTACTGCAGAACCTGATCCTTCTCGAGATCCCGGAGCTCCCGCTGATGAAGAAAGGGCGCGAGCTGAAGGATATCTTTGCCTATATCAATCACGACGACGCGGCAAAACCCGCAGCAAAGGAAGTAACAAAGGAAAAGGAAGAGAGCGGGCCGGAGAGCGGGAGCGCGACGATGTTTTCCGGCAAGGAGATCTTCGGAAAGAAAGATGAGGCGGACGCCGAAAATGAAGACGGCGAAGCTGAAACCGAAGAAGCTTCGGAAGAAGACGGAACGGAGAATCTTTCCCAGAGGGAGCGCCTCGAGATCCTTTTGAACAAAACGAAGCAGCTCTACGAGTATCTGAACGAGAAGAATCCCGGGCAGATGGAGGCTGTGCACGGCTTTGTCCAGAACTACTTCCGCAGCGAGCTGCTCTGCGATTCGGAGAATATCCGCAAGGGCGTGAGCGGCATCATGCTGCTGTCGGGCCCCCGCGAAGTGAACAAGCCGGGTCTGCTGCATCAGGCGGCGGAATTCCTGAAGATGCCGATCCTGAACATGGACAACATCGGCAGCGAAAAGGAACCGGTGAAAGCTCTTTTCGAATTTGTCGACCATAATCCGCGCTGCTTCATCCTGGCGAGCGAAATGGAACTCGTCACGCCCAGCATGGTCAGCCTTCTGTGCGACATCATAGACGGCGATCTGAAGGCGGAGCGCAAGGACGGGAAGAAGGTGGACTTCAAAAAGGCCGTCATGGTTTGCACGACGGACGTGGGACGCGAGCTGTACGAAGACCGCAGTCAGCGTTTTTCCAGGGCAGGATTTGCAGTGATCCTGGATGCGCTGAAGGAAGACATGCTTTCTTCCGATAAGAAAAAACCCGTGCCGGAATCCTGGACAGAGCGTTTTCTGTCGAATTTCTCCGGCGAGAACACGATACTCTTTGACAGGCTGGACGCATTCACCCTTTACGACGTGATCCGCAAGGATCTGGACAAGGGCGCGGCTGCCATTATGGAGACATACGGGCTGCACACGGAGATCGATCCGAAGCTTGCGCAGCTCTTGCTTTACAAGAACAACTGGATCACCGGCGCGGACGAGATCCGGGCACAGAGCGAGTCGCTGGTCAAGGACGAGCTCTTCGATCTGGGGCGTCACATGAACGACCTGCGCAGCAGCCTTCCGAAGCTGGAAAACCTGCGCATGGTGCTGGAATACGATGACGACGGAGAGGATGTCCGGGAGCTGTTCGAGAATCCGGACGGCCTTCATGCCCTTTATCTCGGAGATGAGCTGGATCCGAAGGAATATTGCCTGCCGGAGAATTACCGCATCACCTATTGCGATGATGAGGAAAAGGCAAAGAAGATCGCCATCGAAGAGGACATCGACATCGTTCTGATCGACCCCCTGTTCGGGGAACAGGACAATACGGGATATCTGAGCATCGATGACCGCAAATCCATGGGAATACGGGTGTTTGAAGAACTCACCCGCCGCCTGACACAGGTGCCGGTCTATCTGGTGGAGAAGAAGGAACTCCCGCTGCACGAAGAGATCGAGCTTCGGGAAAAGGGTGCCTGGGGAGCCCTGAGCCTGCAGGATCCTCTTGCTTTTTCCAACAGGCTGGTACAGATCGGCAACATGCTCTATACCCGCAAAAAGGTAAACGAGCTTTACGCCAAGGCAAAGACCCTGGAATACAATTCCGCGCAGAAGATCAGCGATGACGGAAAGACGGCCGAGATCCACATCTACGACCTGGCAATCCGCAAGCAGATGATCTCGGACCCGCAGCACATGATGCTGGCGGCAGGGGATCGTCCGAAGGAGCGTTTTGCGGATGTGATCGGCGCGGAGGACGCAAAGGAAGAGCTGCAGATCTTCATCAATTACATGAAGAATCCCAGGCCGTTCATGATGAACAGCACGCAGCCGCCCAAGGGCATCCTGCTCTACGGACCTCCGGGAACCGGCAAGACCATGCTGGCGCGTGCGATGGCCGGTGAGTCCGATGCAAGCTACTTTGCGGTGACCGGCAACAGCTTCGCCGACAAATTCTACGGTGAGAGCGAAAAGAGCATCCGCAGGCTGTTCATGACGGCACGCCGATGCGCACCGAGCATCATCTTCATCGACGAGATCGATTCGATCGGCAAGAAGCGTACCGGCAGCTTTAACGAAGCGCGCGAGAGCGATCTGAACACACTGATCGCCGAGATGGACGGTTTCCATCAGGATCCGACCCGTCCGGTCTTCGTGATCGCCGCGACCAACTACGGCATAGGAAAGAACAACGACGGCGGCTCGATGCAGCTGGATGAAGCGCTGACGAGACGTTTTGCCCGTGCCATCAAGGTGGACCTGCCCAAGCAGGACGAGCGCGTCCGTTTCCTGAAGATGCAGATCGGAAAACTGCAGAAATCGGATGTCAGCGATGATGCAATCAAGACGCTGGCCGACCGTACCACCGGAGAAAGCCTGGCCATTCTGAAGAACATCCTGGATACGGCCCTGCGCCGCTCATCGGTCAGCGGGGAACCCGTAAACGACGAGATGCTTCTGGCGGCCATGGAGGAATACCGCTTCGGCGAAAAGAAGGAATGGAATCCCGAGACCACGCGTGCGACGGCGATACACGAGTCCGGCCATACGTATATCAGCGTGCTCTCCGGCGAAAAGCCTCCGTATGTGACCATCGTTTCCCGCGGCAATTTCGGCGGATACATGGCACACGAGGTCCGCGAGGATGTCATGGACCACACAAAGGAAGACCTTTTGTGGCAGATCCGGAGCGGGCTTGCGGGACGCGCGGCCGAGCAGCTGTTCTACAATGACAGATCGGGAACGAATACCGGGGCATCCTCGGATCTGCGCCAGGCAACGAATGTGGCGCTGGAGATGATCTGCCTGTACGGCATGGATGAAAACCGTCTCTACAGCATCGATCCGGCCCGTGCGATGCAGAGCCCCATGGCAGGGGAGCTGCTGCAGCAGGTCAACGTGCTGATGCGTCAGGAGATGGAAGTCACGAAGCGCCTGGTAGAGGAAGGGAAGGAGTACATCGAAAAGATGGCCGACTTCCTCGTCAAGAACAACGAAGCCACGACCGAGGACATCATGAGCGTCATGGGCGAATGCCTCGGGAAGGGAAGAACGGCTTGAGTTAAATTCATAAATGCATGAGGTCCGGTTTCCGATCTCCGGAGGCCGGATTTTTTTGTCGGGTATTTATCATGAACATCGTACTGCATGAGCCGGAGATACCGGCCAATACCGGAAACATAGGGCGCAGTTGCGTCGCGACGGGAACGAAGCTGCATCTGATCGAGCCGCTGGGCTTCCGCCTGACGGAAAATGCGCTGAAGCGGGCGGGCATGGACTACTGGCCGCAGCTGGATTACGCGCGTTACATCAATTATGCGGATTTTCTGGAGAAAAACCCCGGTGCCCGCATCTTTTTTGCCACGACGAAGGCCAGACAGCGCTATTCGGATGTGGAATACCGGCCGGACGATTTCATCATGTTCGGCAAGGAGAGCGCGGGCATTCCCGAGGAGATCCTGGTGGAGCACGAGGAGCATTGCATCCGCATCCCCATGCTGCCCGGGACTCGCTCCCTGAACCTTTCGAACGCGGTGAACATCGTGCTCTTTGAGGCCCTTCGGCAGCAGGGTTTTCCGGGGCTGGAGAGCGAAGGGGAGCTGCATCGCCTGCAGTGGAAGGGCGCAGAATAATGGAAATCGAAGCGATCGCACACATTCATACCGGCTTTCCGGAGAAATTCGGGATCCCGCGGCAGAGCGGCCTGGTGGAAGAAGCCGAGGGCCGCATCGTTTTCGTGCCGAAATACCGCCAGCCCGATGCGCTGCGGGGCATACGCGAATATGACTATCTGTGGCTGATCTGGGACTTTTCCGAAAACCACCGCACGGAATGGTGCGCAACTGTTGCGCCGCCCAGGCTGGGCGGAAGGGAGCGTGTCGGCGTGTTTGCCAGCCGTTCGCCTTTCCGGCCGAACCCTTTGGGGCTTTCCTGCGTGAAGATCCGCGAGGTGGATGAAGAGGCCTGCGAGATAACGGTCTCCGGTGTGGACATGCTGGACGGAACCCCGATCTACGACATCAAGCCCTACCTGCCTTATGCGGATGCGCATCCCGAAGCAAGGGGCGGCTTTTCGGACGTCACGAAGGAACATGCGCTTTCGATACGGATCCCCGCGGAACTGGAAGAGAAGCTTACGCCGGAAGAACGCGCTGCGGTCACCGGCATCCTTAAGCAGGATCCGCGCACGGCCTTCATCCACGATGAGGAGAGGGTGTGGGGCGTGAGCTACGGAGCACTGAATGTGCGCTTCCGGGTGCGGGGCGGGGAGGCCGAGATTTGTGAGATCACAAGGGGAGGAAATTTATGAAAGCAGATGCTGTATTATTGGATGTGGACGGAACGATCTGGGATACCACGCCCCTGGTGGCGGAGGCCTGGAGCAAGGCCCTTGCGGCGGAAGGTTACGAACGCCGGGTGACGGCGGAGGAATTGAAGGGGCTTTTCGGTAAGCCCATGAATGTCATTGCGGACGAAATGCTGCCAGAACTGACGGCAGAAGAGCGCTACCGCCTGATGGATGTCTGCACGGAATATGAGGAAAAGGCCCTGGAAGAAAACGAGCGGGACATTTCCTATCCCGGAGTGGTTGCTACTATAAAGAAGCTCTCGGAAAAGATCCCGGTCTGCATCGTGAGCAACTGCCAGTCCGGCTACATCGAGCTGGCCATGGACAAGCTGGGGATCACGGAATATATCGCGGATACGGAATGCTACGGAGATACCGGCAAGTACAAGGCCGAGAACATCCGTCTGGTCATGGAAAGGAACGGTTTCCGTAAGCCGGTCTACGTCGGTGATATCCTCGGGGATGAGGAGGCGGCGCACGCGGCCGGGATCGCCTTCATTCACGCGGCTTACGGCTTCGGCAGCGCGAAAGAGCCCGAAGCGGTGATCGGAAGCTTCCCCGAACTACTCGAAACGGTGTCCCTTTTACCATAAAATGACGGGTATTTCCGTCAGTTTTGCGGGTGTAAAAATGGCTTGTATCTGTGATAAACTGTTGAACAGAGTGTGGAACTTTTAATCAAGAATCTTTGCAATCTGCTTGTCTGAACTCGCAATTGCTGCGTTGTCGTCAGTCGCCGTAGCCCGCTACGACTCCTTCCTCCGCCTTGCACTTGCGACTCCATCCTGCGCATATTGCAAAGTTATTGATTACAGTTCCCCGGGCCATTTTTTAGTATGAATAAGGAGGTATTCAATTTATGGAAGCAGGCTTTGTTGGCATCGATCTCGGAACATCCTCGGTCAAGCTGATCCTGATGGATGAAGGGGGCAAGATCGTAAAAACCGTATCAAAAGAGTATCCCATTAATTTCCCCAAGCCCGGCTGGTCGGAGCAGAATCCCACGGACTGGTTTGAGCAGTCCATGGCAGGTCTGAAAGAGCTGATCGCCGGAAACGAGGACAAGGTGAAGGGCATCAGCTTCGGCGGACAGATGCACGGACTGGTGGTGCTGGACGATCAGGACAACGTGATCCGTCCCGCGATCCTCTGGAACGACGGCAGAACGTCCAAGGAATGCGAGTACCTGAACGGCACCATCGGCAGGGATGTGGTTTCGGCCGAGACCGGAAACATCGCATTTGCGGGCTTCACGGCACCCAAGCTCCTTTGGATGAAGGAGAATGAGCCGGATCTTTTCGCAAAGATCGCGAAGATCATGCTGCCGAAGGATTATCTGGCATACCGTCTGAGCGGCGTGCACGCGACGGACGTTTCCGACGCATCCGGCATGCTTCTTTTTGACGTAAACAACCGCAAGTGGTCCGACAAGATGTGCGAGATCTGCTCCGTGAAGAAGGAGTGGCTCGCCAAGATCTTTGAAAGCTATGAAGTGATCGGCACGCTGAAGGCAGATGTAGCCAAGGAGCTGGGCGTATCCGCGGACGTAAAGGTGATCGCGGGCGCGGGCGACAACGCTGCGGCAGCCATCGGAACCGGTACCGTGGGTAACGGCGACTGCAACATCTCCCTGGGTACCAGCGGCACGATCTTTATCTCCTCGGATACCTATTCCGTGGACGAGCATAATGCGCTGCATTCCTTTGCGCATGCAAACGGCAAATATCATCTGATGGGCTGCATGCTTTCGGCAGCATCCTGCAACCAGTGGTGGATGGGCGACATCATCCGGGACAAGGATTTCGCAGGCGCACAGGCAGCCATCACCAAACTGGGCGAAAATCACGTCTATTTCCTGCCTTATCTGATGGGCGAGCGTTCCCCTCATAACGATCCCGACGCAAGAGCAGCATTCGTGGGCATGACCATGGATTCCAACCGTGCGGACATGCTGCAGGCGGTATACGAAGGCGTATGCTTCGGCATCCGTGATTCCTTCGAGGTTGCAAAGGTTTCGGGCATCAAGATCGACCGGACCAAGATCTGCGGCGGCGGCGCAAAGAGCCCCCTGTGGAGAAAGATCATGGCGAACGTGCTGAACATCAGCGTGGATTCCATCGAGAGCGAGGAAGGCCCCGCACTGGGCGGCGCGATGCTGGCAGCAGTCGGCTGCGGCTATTTCGCATCCGTCGAGGAAGCGGCTTCCAAGATCGTGAAGGTCATCGGCACCGTGGAGCCCGAGCCCGAGCTGGCTAAAAAGTACGAGGAGCGCTACCAGACCTTCCGCAAGATCTATCCCGCACTGAAGGATGTATATAAGCTGATGTGATCGGCGATCACTCCGCCGCGGCGGTCTGCAGAGGAGACCGGACGAACCGGAGGTACTGACAGATCGATGTAAGCGATCACTCCGCCGCACCGGCCTGCAACAGGAACCGGATGCATATGGAGGAGCCTAGCCGCACTAGGATCTGCAGAGAAAGACAGGAACGCGAGGCCCGGAAGGCCGAGCGAGGGCACACTGAGGCAGGATGCCGAATTGCGCCCGGTTCCGTGCAGAGCGAAACAGCAGGGCAGATCTGTGAGCGGCTTGGCGACGGAATCCGCATCCGGGACCTGTTGCGAGGCCGGGTGCGCCAGGAATCGGCATCCGAATCGCATCGCGAGGCCGGGTGTGCCAGGAACCGGCATCCGAATCGCATCGCGAGGCCGGGTGCGCCAGGAACCGGCATCCGAATCGCATCGCAAGACGGATGCGCCAGGAATGAAGCAGAGTATAAGGAGGAAAAATGCTCAGGATAGCAGAGACGGAAAACGGAAAAGTCCGCGGGCTTCCTTCCGCGGATCCCCGGATCACTGTTTATAAGGGCATCCCGTTTGCGGAACCGCCTGTCGGAAAGAACCGCTGGCGTGCGCCCCAGCCTGCCGAAAAATGGGAAGGTGTGCGGGATGCATTTGAATTTGCTCCGATCTCGGTGCAGGACCAGCCTGCCGTGGGAACGGATATCTATTGCAAGGAATGGCATGTCGATCCCGATATCGCGATGGGAGAGGACTGCCTGTATCTGAATGTGTGGACACCGGCCAGGAAGACGGACGAGAAGCTTCCGGTGCTGGTGTGGTTCTTCGGCGGCGGCTTCCAGTGGGGCTATACCGCCGAGATGGAATTTGACGGCGAGAGACTGGCACGCCGCGGCATCATCGTGGTGAGCGTGAACTACCGTCTGGGTGTGTTCGGTTTCCTGTCCCATCCCGAGATCTCGGCAGAGTCGCCGGATGCTCCGGGCAACTTCGGTTTCCTGGACCAGCAGGCAGGTCTGCACTGGGTGTACCGCAACATTGCGAATTTCGGCGGCGACCCCGAACGCATCACGATCGCGGGACAGTCGGCCGGCGGCTGCAGCGTGATGAACCAGTTCACCTGCAAGGAGAATTTCGGCATCATCAAGGGCGCCCTGGTCTGGAGCGGCATCATCCGCTTTGCCGGAAGGGACGCGGAGAAGGATCTGTTCTTCCCGGCCACGCTGGACAAGGCCGAGCAGAAGGGCGTGGATTTCTTTGAGTATCTGGGTGTGAAGACCCTGGAAGAAGCCCGGGCGCTGGATCCCTATGTGATCCGCGAGAAATACGCGAAATACCGTGAAAAAGGGATCATGTTCGTGGGCATCCAGGACGGAAAGTTCTGCCTGGGCGATCCCATCGAGCGCTTTATCAACGGCGACTGCTGCAAAGCGCCGCTGATCAGCGGTAATACGACGGACGAATTCATCATGGGCGGCGTGAATACCGTGGAGAAATCCGTGAAGGAAGTCTTTAACGATGTCCTGAAGAAGGATCCGTCGAGACCGATCTACTATTACAGATTCGGTCCGGACATGCCCGGTGACGACCATCCCGGCTGCTTCCATTCGGTGGACCTGTGGTTCTGGTTCGAGAGCCTGATGAAGTGCTGGAGGCCTCTGAAGGGGCATCACTTCGATCTGGCCCGTCAGATGTGCAACTATGTGGCGGCGTTCGTAAAGACCGGCGATCCCAACTGCGCGGACAGCGACGGCACGCCGCAGCCGCTTTGGAAGCCGTATAAGACGGACGAGCGCAACGAGATGAACTTCTTAAGCGAGGGCCCGGTTCCCGGTCTGGAGAGCCCGCAGCCGAAGCAGGCGTTCAACCCTTATCTGCCGAGCTGGGAGTATATCCCCGACGGCGAGCCCTATGTCTTCGGTGACAGGGTGTATGTGTATGGCTCGCATGACCGTTTCGGCGGACAGACCTTCTGCCTGAACGACTATGTATGCTGGTCGGCACCGGTGAACGATCTGAAGAGCTGGCGTTATGAGGGTGTGATCTTCCGCAAGACGGACGATCCGCTGAATGAGGACGGACACATGTGCCTGTACGCACCGGATGTGACGAAGGGTCCGGACGGGCGCTATTATCTCTATTATGTATTGGACAAGGTGAACGTGGTTTCCGTGGCGGTGTGCGACACGCCGGCCGGAAAGTACGAGTATCTGGGCAATGTGCATTATCCCGACGGGACGCTGCTCGGCAACAAGGAGGGCGACGAGCCCCAGTTCGATCCGGGTGTGCTGACCGAAGGTGATGTGACCTATCTCTTCACCGGCTTCTGCGGACATGGCGACAAGAGCCGCCACGGCGCGATGCTGACGGTGCTGGAGAAGGACATGCTCACGGTGAAGTCGCGTCACGACTTTGTGGTGCCCGGGGCACAGTATGCGGAGGGCACGCCGTTTGAGGGACATGCCTTCTTCGAGGCGCCCTCGATCCGCAAGCGCAACGGAAAGTATTACTTTATCTATTCCTCCCAGGTGATGCATGAGCTCTGCTATGCCACGGCCGACGACCCTCTGGGGCCTTACAGCTACGGCGGCGTGATCATCAGCAACTGCGACAAGGGGATCGACAGCTATAAGCCGGCGGACATGGCCATGGCTTACGGCGCGAACAACCACGGCAGCATCGAGGAGGTGGGTGGCGAATGGTACATCTTCTACCATCGTCATACCAACGGAAACTGGTATTCGCGTCAGGAGTGCGCCGAAAAGATCGAATTTGCGGCGGACGGCAGCATCCCGCAGGTGCAGATCACTTCCTGCGGCTTCAACGGCGGCCCTCTGAGCGATCTGGGCGAATATCCGGCCTACATCGCCTGCAACCTGTTCACGGAGAAGCACGACATGTATGTGGGCGATCCCCATGCACCGCGCATCATCCAGGACGGTTCGGACGGACAGACGATGCCCGCTTATCTGGCACAGATCGGCGACGGCGCGACGGCAGGCTTCAAGTTCTTCGAATGCAAGGGCGTGAAGGGCCTGCGCATCAAGACGCGCGGCTATCTGAACGGCAAATTCGAGATCCGCACGAAATGGGACGGCGACAGCCTGGGCAGCATCGACGTGCGCGGCGAGAACATCTGGATGCCCTTCGAGACGGACGTGCAGATCCCGGACGGCGTGACCGAGCTGTACCTGACCTTCCGCGGAAACGGCAGCGGCTGCCTGAAGAGCTTCGAATTCCTGCACTGAGTGCAGTGTAATTTAGCATTTTATGGTAAGCAATTAGCAACAAAAAATTATATACTAACCTCAACTGCATTCAAAAGTAACTGCTTAAAGCGCAGCAGGCGTCCTTTTGAGCAGAACACAAAAAAGAAAAGAAAGAAAAGGAGAGAAAAGAATGGAAAACATCGCAAAGGTAAAGATCGGTATTGTAGCCGTCAGCCGTGACTGCTTCCCGGAGTCCCTTTCCGTAGGCAGAAGAAAAGCCCTGGTAGAGGCTTACAAGGCAAAGTACAATGCCGAGGACATCTATGAGTGCCCGATCTGTATCGTAGAGAGCGAGATCCACATGGTGCAGGCTTTGGAAGACATCAAGAAGGCCGGCTGCAATGCACTGTGCGTATACCTTGGCAACTTCGGTCCCGAGATCTCCGAGACCCTGCTGGCAAAGCACTTTGACGGACCCAAGATGTTCGTGGCAGCAGCGGAAGAGACCCAGGATTCCCTGCTGGATGACCGCGGCGATGCTTACTGCGGCCTGCTGAATGCAAGCTATAACCTGAAGCTCCGTAATGTACGGGCTTATATTCCCGAGAATCCCGTCGGCGATGCCGAGGATCTGGCTGTAGAGATCAATGCCTTCATCCCCATCGCTCGCACGCTGATCAGCCTGGCTGATCTGAAGATCATCTCCTTCGGTCCCCGCCCGATGAACTTCCTGGCTTGTAATGCTCCCATCAAGCAGCTTTACAACCTGGGCGTTGAGATCGAAGAGAACTCCGAGCTGGATCTGTTCGAATCCTTCAACAAGCATGCAGGCGATGCCCGTATCCCCGAGGTGGTAGCAGACATGGAGAAGGAGCTGGGCGCAGGCAACAAGAAGCCCGAGATCCTTTCCAAGCTGGCTCAGTACGAGCTGACCCTGCTTGACTGGGTAGAGGCTCACAAGGGCTATCGCAAGTATGTTGCCATCGCAGGCAAGTGCTGGCCCGCATTCCAGACGCAGTTCGGCTTCGTGCCCTGCTACGTGAACAGCCGTCTGACCGGCCGCGGGATCCCCGTAAGCTGCGAAGTGGATATCTACGGCTGCCTGAGCGAGTTCATCGGTACCTGCGTATCCGACGACATCGTAACCCTGCTCGACATCAACAACTCCGTGCCCAAGGATATGTACAAGGAATCCATCGAGGGCAAGTTCGATTACAAGCACAGTGATACCTTCATGGGCTTCCACTGCGGCAATACCTGCTCCAAGAAGATGGCAAGCTGCGAGATGCGCAACCAGAAGATCATGGCTCGTGCACTGCCCGTTGAGGTTACCAACGGAACCCTCGAAGGCGACATCGCACCGGGCGATATCACCTTCTTCCGTCTGCAGAGCACCGCTGACGGCCTGATCCGCGCTTATGCGGCAGAGGGCGAGATCCTGCCCGTTGCTACCCGCTCCTTCGGCGGCATCGCCGTATTCGCCATCAAGGAGATGGGCCGCTTCTATCGTCACATCCTGATCGAGAAGAACTATCCTCATCACGGTGCAGTGGCGTTCGGCCATCACGGAAAGGCTCTGTACGAAGTGTTCAAGTACATCGGTGTTCCCATCGAGGACATCAACTACAACCAGCCCAAGAGCCTGCCTTATCCTACGGAGAATCCGTTTGCATAAGCAGCACAGAACATTTATGAGATGAACCAAATCCCCCGCCCCACAAGGGCGGGGGCATTACTATTATGTCCCGAGCCGCGCACGGCGCTGCGCGGGAGTATCCGGTAAAGGGAAAGGAAGCAGGGATGAAGAGGGATTTCAGAAAAGAGGCGGAAGCACTGGTCGCGCAGATGAGCGTGAAGGAAGCGGCGGAGCAGCTTTTGTACAACGCGCCCGCGCTGGAACGTCTGGGGATCCCCGCGTACAATTACTGGAATGAAGGATTGCACGGAACGGCGCGTACCGGCACGGCAACGGTCTTTCCGCAGGCGATCGGGCTGGCGGCGATGTTTGACGCGGCGTTTCTGGAAAAGATCGCGGACGTGATCGGGACCGAAACACGCGCCAAATACAACGAGGCGAGAAAGCGCGATGACAGGGACATCTACAAGGGGATCACATTGTGGTCGCCCAACATCAACCTGTTCCGGGATCAGCGCTGGGGACGCGGACAGGAGACCTACGGAGAGGATCCGTATCTGACCTCGCGTCTGGGCGTGGCTTTCATCAACGGTCTGCAGGGAAAGGGAAAGTACTTAAAGACCGCGGCCTGTGCGAAGCATTTTGCCGTTCACTCCGGGCCGGAATCCCTGCGCCATTCCTTTGATGCGAAGGTGAACGGGAAGGATCTGGAAGAGACCTATCTGCCCGCCTTCAAGGCAGCGGTGTGCGAGGCCGGCGTGGAGAGCGTGATGGGCGCGTACAACAGGACCAACGGCGAGGTCTGCTGCGGCAGCGATTATCTGCTGCGCAAAAAGCTGCGCGAGGAGTGGCAGTTTGACGGGCATATCGTGAGCGACTTCCTGGCAATCCGTGATTTCCACGAAAACCATAAGGTGACGAAGAGCCCCGAGGAGTCCTGCGCGCTGGCGCTGAAGAACGGCTGCAACCTGAATGCAGGCTTTACCTATCAGAGCCTGTACAAGGCTTATGAGGAGGGTCTGGTGACCGAGCAGGAGATCCGCGATGCTGCGGTGCGTGTGTTCACGACACGTTTCCGCCTGGGAATGTTTGCGGACGACTGCGAATACGACAGCCTGGGCCAGATGGACGTGGACACGAAGGAGAGCCGCGCGCTTTCCTACGAGGCAAGCTGCCGCAGCGTGGTGCTTCTGAAGAACGACGGCATCCTTCCCCTGGACCGCAGCAAAGTGAAGACGATCGGCATCATCGGGCCGACCGCCACTTCGGTGGATGTGCTGAACGGAAACTATAACGGCACTTCCTCGGTCTATGTGACGAACCTGGACGGGATCCGGGCGGCAGCAGGTGAGGATGTGCGCGTGCTGTATTCCGAGGGCTGCCATCTGTTCAAAAAGGAGGTGCAGCCGCTGGCAAAGCCGGACGACCGCATCAGCGAGGCCCTTTCCGTGGCCGAGCACAGCGACGTGGTGATCCTCTGCCTGGGGCTGGATGCCACGATCGAGGGCGAGGAAGGAGATACCGGAAACGCTTTCGCGGCAGGCGACAAGGAGAGCCTGTACCTGCCGGAATCCCAGCGCAGGCTGTTTGAGGCGCTGGAAAAGACTGACACGCCCATCGTGCTGGTCCTCAATACCGGCAGCGGCATGGATGTGAGCCGCGAGGAAAAGCGCTGCGGCGCGGTGCTGCAATGCTGGTACAGCGGCGCCTTCGGCGGCCGTGCGCTCGGTGACATCCTCTTCGGCAAGGTCTCGCCGGGAGGCAAGCTCCCGGTCACCTTCAGCAGGGAAGGGGATCTGCCGGAATTCACGGATTATTCGATGAAGGGGCGTACCTACCGCTATGCCAAGGCCGAGCCTCTCTATCCTTTCGGCTACGGACTGAGCTACGCGAGCTTCCGTTACGACGATCTGACGCTGACGAAGACCGAAGGCGGCTATCTCGCGAACGTGAGCCTTACCAATGCCGGAAGCTGCGACGCGGAAGAAGTCGTCGAGATCTATGTCTCGAATGAGATCGATGAAAAGCTTTCGAACGGGGAGAACGCGGAATTCGCATCGGCGATCGATGCGGCTGACCAGCCGGCCTGCTCGCTGTGCGCCTTTGCACGGGTGCCGCTGAAGGCGAAAGAAAGCCGCAGAACGGAGCTTTTTATTTCGGACAACGCGTTTACGACGGTGCTCGAAGACGGCCGCAGGGTGACGCTCAAAGGGGCGTACACGCTTTATGCGGGCGGACAGCAGCCCGGAGCGCGCAGTGAAGAACTGACAGGCAGCAAGTGCCTCAGCACACAGATCAGGATCTGATGAAGGGATATCTCAACAATCTCAAACTCAGGAACAAGTTCTACCTCCTGTTTTTTGTGGGGGTTCTGATCCCCATGGTGATCACCGACTGGATGATATTGCACAATATCATCCAGTCTTCCAATAACACGCTCCGAAGTGAAATGGAAAAATGCGCACTGGCGGTGGAATACGGCCTGCAGAAGAACCTGGAGTACCCCGTGACCATCGCGCATAACCTTTACAAGAGCCAGGTGATGGAGGATTTCCTGAACCAGGAATATAAATCGCCGGCCGATTATTACAACGCGTTCTACGACATGAAGAGCTCGCTCCTGTTCGACAGCAACATCGGTATCGAAGGCGGAACGCTCTCGATCTATGCGGACAACCCCACGATCGTAAACGGCAGCGGCTTTTACCGCCTGGACAAGGAAAGCGAGTGGTATCAGGCATTTGAGCAGGAAAAGCGGCAGAGCTCGCTGCATTTCATCTATGAGCAGAGCTCGCAGACCGACCGCAGCATGATCCGAAAGGTCGTGCTGTACATGCGCATGGACATGGACCTGTTCCGCGGCTGTGAAAAGATCCTGCGCCTGGAGCTGGATTACAGCAATCTGGCGGCCGTGGTGGACGAACTGAAGGAGCTGAACCGCAACTACAAGGTAACGGTCTGCATGGACACGACCATCGTGCTGGACAAGAACAGCTCTCTGGAAAAAGGCCTTCCCTTCAAAGAGGTGCAACAGCTGGAGAAGGGTGTCTACCGCAAGGTGACGCGCCTTTACGACCAGGACCTGACCATCAACGTGGTCCCGGAGAAGAAGAGGCAGTGGGAATTCTTCGGCTCGAACGGCCTGCGTTTCGCGATCATGCTCCTGATCAACATCGTGCTGCCGATGATCATGCTGCGCATGATCGAAAGCTCCATCACAAAGCGCATCCAGTTTCTGGAAAGCGCTTTCGAGAGAAAGCCCGAAAACGACGAACTGGAACTCATCACCCGCATCGAGGGAAACGACGAGGTCACGAGCCTGATGCGCAGCTACAACCGGATGGCGATCCGCATGAACGAGCTGATCATGACGGTGTATAAGGACAAGCTGCATGAGCAGGAGATCAACATCGCAAGACAGAATGCCGAGCTGCTGGCCCTGCACAGCCAGATCAACCCGCATTTCCTCTTTAACGCGCTCGAGAGCATCCGCATGCACAGCCTGATGCGCGGCGAGACCGAGACCGCCGAGATGGTGGGAAAGCTTGCCGTCATGGAGCGCACCTACGTGAACTGGGGCGGTGACGCCGTGAGCATCAGCAAGGAGATGGACTTCGTGGAAGCCTATCTGCTGCTCCAGAAGTACCGCTTCGGCGACCGCCTGAACTATAAGATCACCGTGGATCCGGACTGCGAACAGTTCGGCATCCCGAAGCTGACGATCGTAACCTTTGTGGAGAACGCCTGCATCCACGGCGTGGAGCAGAAATCCACGCCCACCTGGATCTTTATCCGTGCCAGCAAAAAGAACGGCTGGATGCGCATCGAGATCGAGGATACGGGAGAGGGCATGGACGAAAAAACGCTTTCCGACTTGAACGAGCGCGTCAAAAATGTTACGATCGAAGATATGAAAAATAAAAAACATGTGGGCATGATGAATGCTTACCTGCGGCTGAAAAAGATGACGAAGGGGCTGGTCCGCTTCGAGATCACCTCCGAGGAGCGCGTGGGTACCGTGGTCAAGATCGAAATGCCCCTGGAGATCCGCATATGAGAGTGTTGCTTGTGGATGACGAGCCCTTCATCACGCAGGGCCTGAAGCTTCTGATCGACTGGAAGGCAGAGGACTGCGAGATCGCTGGCTGCGTGAAGAACGGAAAAGAGGCTCTGGAGTTTCTGAAAAAGGAAAAGGCGGATCTGGTGCTCACGGACATCCGCATGCCCGGCTGCACCGGTCTGGAGCTTTTGGAAAAAGTAAAAAAAGAAGGCATCTCCGATGCCTATTTTATCGTGATGAGCGGTTTTGACGAGTTCGGCTATGCACAGCAGGCGATGCGTTACGGCTGCATCGACTACATCGTCAAGCCCGTGGACCGCGACGAGCTCCTGGCGGCCGTGCGCAAGGTGCGCCAGCTGGACGAGAAGTACCGGGAGGAGGAAGAGCTCATTTCGGAGCTGCAGCAGGCCAAACAGGAGCAGAGGAGCATCACGGCGCTGATCGGCACCTATGACAAGGACGACGACAAGCAGAACCGGACGATCATCTGCAAGGAGCAGATGGACCTGCTGGCTGCCGCGATCGAGGAAAACAACATGGCCGAGATCGAGAAGCAGGTATACGCGTTCTACCGCGAGATCCGGGAAAAGGAGATCACGGAGGAATCCGTGGAGTTCAACATCTCGTATCTGCTCTTCCAGCTGATCCACATCGCCTCGGAACAGGACGATGAGGTGAACCAGGAGGAGATCATGCGCTTCATCAGCGAGAGCTCCTTCGTGGAGGGCAAGATCAAGGAGAGCAGCGAGTACATGCTGCGTTTCTGCTCCGAATATGCCGAATACATCTCGCAGCTGCGGGCGCGGGCTGGTCAGGGCGTGCTCAGGGACGTGGAGAAAGAGATCAGGACCCGCTACGCGGAAAATATCAGCCTGCGGGAGATGAGCCAGAAATTCTTCATCAACAGCGCCTATCTGGGGCAGATCTTTAAGAAGAAATACGGCCAGTCCTTCAAGGACTATCTGACCGACGTGCGCATCCACGAGGCTGCGAAGATGCTGAGCACCACGGATAAAAAGATCATCCGCATCGCCGAGGAGGTGGGCTACAGGGACAGCGACTATTTCGTGCAGAAATTCATCGAGCGCATGGGCTGTACGCCGTCCAAATACCGCCGCGACCACAGCGGAAACTGAATCCTTCGCATAATATTCGCTTATTATGGAAAATACAGGCCACGGGGATCAAAACCCGTGGTTTTTTGTTTTGAAACTTTCTCGGGTATATCTTCTAAATTTGTCCGTAGTTTTATTGATTTACCCTGTTAGAATAGAATATGGTTACAAATCCGGAATGATCCGGAGCAGAAAACTATAAGGAGGAAAAAAAGCAATGAAAATGAAGAAGTTTTTGTCGCTCGCTGTAACGTCTGTTCTGACGGTCAGCATGCTGGCAGGTTGCACCAGCGGTGGTTCTGATGGCGGCAACAATGGCGGCGCAAGTGGTGGAGTTCAGGAGCTCACCTTCATGGTATGGGATGACCTGGATGCATCCGAGGACCTTATCTCCAAGGGCTACAAGGATTCCATCGAACGTTTCAACAAGGATTATGAGGGCAAGTATCACGTAAAGGTTGTCTCCACCAATCTGGAGGAGTACTACACCAAGCTGAACGCTGAAGTTGCTGCAGGCAACACGCCTGACGTATTCATCGTTTCCCCGGGTCCTAACCTGAATGACTATGTTCTTCCCGGAACCGCTGCAAAGCTGGATGATTATCTGAATGCAGACGGCTGGAAGGGCACCTTCACTTCCGATGCAGTGTTTGCAGGCGGCACCTATGGAGCCGAGGCTGCAGGCGGCGCAGGTATCTACGCTATTCCTCTGAATATCGCAGCAGCTTGCGTATTCTACAACACCGAGATGTTTGCCGATGCAGGTGCAAGCGTTCCCAAGACCTACAGCGAGCTGCTTACCGCTTGCCAGAAGCTGAAGGACAAAGGCTACACTCCCATCACCATCTCTGCCGGTACCGCATGGTGCCTGTCCATGGTAGCCGGTTATCTCTGCGATCGTAACGGCCTGAACCTTCAGGATGTTAAGGATCACAAGACTGACTGGAACGATGCCAAGGTCATCAACGCCGGCAAGCAGATCCAGGAGCTGAGCCAGTACTTCCAGGATACCGCAGTGTCTGATGATAACGACGTTGCAACCGCGGCTTTCTATGATGGCGAAGCTGCTATCCTGATCCAGGGTTCCTGGGCGATCGGTCAGATCAACGGTAGCGGTCCGGAAGGCTTCGCTGACAAGGTTGGCGTGTTCGCATTCCCCGCTGTTGACGGTTCTTCCGCAGATCCTAACCGCGTGATCGCTAAGAGTGACTCTCTTGCAATGAGCGCAACCAGCAAGTGCCCTGAAGGCGCAATCGCCCTGATCAAGTACTTTGTTGATGATACCGCTCAGAAGTACACCGCAGAAGTCGGTGGTAAGATCCCTGTGACCAAGGTTCAGTATGACGAGAGCGTTGCTCCCCCTGAGCTGTCCTACGTTATGGATGTCTTCAAGAACGCAAGCGCTACCTTCGGATTCTACAACGAGTCCCTGGCTGACACCGAGGCAGGTGCTACCTTCGATAGCTGCTTCGTAGAGATCTTTAAGGGTACCGATCCCGCAGAAGCTCTGAAGCCCATCCAGGAGTACTACGAGAACAACGTTTGGAAGTAAGATCTAAGCAGTGATCACTATCTGTGTCAGCACCCGCAATTTGGGTGCTGACATATTGTTAAGGGGGATCTATGGATAAACTCTTAAGAAAAAAAAGCAATATCATCCTGTTCCTGGCACCGGCATTCATCCTGTTTACGGCAGTGCTGATCGTGCCCATCGGAACCGCATTTTACTATTCGCTCTGCGATTACAAGATCAGTGAAACACCGAAATTTGTGTTTTTGAAGAACTATATCACGATGTTCACATCGGACGCGGATATGAAGACAGCCTTCAAGAACTCGATCTTTTTCATGATCTTCTCCTGTGTGACGCAGCTGATCTTCGGTCTGGTACTGGCCGCACTGCTCACAAACATCAAGAGAGGGCGTGATTTCTTCAAGAATGTTTATTATCTGCCCTGTGTACTGAGCTCGGCGGCGTTGGGTCTTCTGTGGTACTTCATTTTCCATCCGAAGTACGGTATCAACAAGATCATGGAAAACCTCGGATTGCTGAACAAGGCATCCGAAGGAAAGCAGTGGCTGGCTGATACAAGCGGATTCATCATCCTTCCCATCGTGGTGATCTCTTTCGTCGCTCTGTGGCAGTACGTCGGACAGTCCATGATGCTGTATATGGCACAGATATCCGGCATCAGCAAGGATATATATGAAGCAGCGGCAATTGACGGATGCAGTAAGACCCAGTCCTTCTTCCGCATCACCCTTCCGCTGATCAAGCCCATGGTAGCAACGGCAATGAGCCTGAATGCCATCGGTTCGCTGAAGTTCTTCGATCTGATCTTCAGTATGCTTCCGGAAAGCATGAGAGGTGTGGGCGGTAAGGCACACGTGCTTGCCACCGTTATCTACGATCAGGGTCTTCGCTACAGCAAATACGGTTACGCATGTTCGGTCGGTATGGTACTGCTTGCAATGTGTCTGCTCGTTACCTTCCTGATCAACAAGTTCGTCAAGACCGAAAGTTATGATATGTAAGGGGGATCTGAGATGAATGTTGAGTTTGATAACAGTGTAGTAGATAAGAACAGGGCACAGCATAAGGCGGTACAGGTTGCGATCTATGTGCTTCTGAGCATCCTGGTCCTGGTTTATATCCTTCCGCTTCTGTGGATCGTAATGTCCGCAATGAAGCCGAATTCGGATTTCAAGAGCACTCCCTGGGCACTGCCTCACGACTTTTCGTCCCTGATGGACAACTTCGTGTTCGCATGGACCAAAGGTCACCTGGGAAGAGCAACGCTGAACTCGTTCATCGTGGCTACCGTTACCCTGATCATCTCTCTGGTGGTGGGTTCCATGGCAGCTTTCGCCATCGCGAGACTCCGCTTCAAGCTTTCCAAGCTGGTGCTGACCTACTTCATGATCGGTATGATGATCCCGATCCACTGCGTGCTCTTCTCTCTGTACACGCAGTTCGCATCCTGGAAGCTGACCAACACGCTGGCAGGTCTGATCATACCGTATGTAGCGTTTTCACTGCCGATCACGATATACATCATGACGGGATTTTTCGAAAGCATACCGAACGAGCTGTTTGAAGCTGCGGTCATTGACGGATGCTCCGTTCCCCGCCTGTTCGTAACGGTAGGTCTTCCGCTTGCAAAGACCGGTTTCATGGTAACGGGACTGATGTCTTTCGTTAATAACTGGAACGAGCTGCTCTTCGCGCTGGTGTTCATTTCGGACGACGAGCTGAAGACCCTTCCGGTTTCGCTTACGAAATTCGTGGGACCGCACAGTACGAACTACACGCAGATGTTTGCGGGTATCGTGATCGCGGTCATCCCGACCATCATCGTTTACAGCATCTTCGCAAATCAGATCGTCGAAGGTCTGACCGCAGGTGCCGTAAAGGGCTGATGCCAAAGTATGGATAAAAAGAAAAATCTGAGAATGAGGGGGAGAGAAAAGAATGGTTTCCGGTTTTCCGGGAGCCGTTCTTTTCTTTTTTCGGTCCTTTTCATTGGACTGTTTGTTATCGCGTCCTGCGGGAAAAATGCGCCGCAGCAGGCGGGTCCCGAGTCGGAAAGCGTGACGGGGGAGCTGACGGAGAAACATTATCCGACAACGGCCATCACCGATTTTACCTTTTTCGGCGCAAAGCCCAGGCCCTATATCTATGACGGAAACGACGTGCAGGAAGTGATCGCCGAGAGGACCGGCGTGCGTCTGAAAGAGAGCTGGCTCGGAAACCAGAGTGCGGTCGAAGCGATCGGCGGCATGATCGCGACCGGAGACTATCCCGACCTGATCGACGGCGGTGACGGCTGCGCGATGCTCTACGATGCCGGCGTGCTGATCCCCTGGGATGAATATCTGGAAAGCGGGAAGTATCCGAACCTGACGAATTATTATACGCCCGAGGAGTGGGACCAGTTCCGCCGTGAAGACGGTCACATCTACTGGTGCAATGTTTTCCAGCAGACAAAGGGTGCTTCGACGGCAACGATGCACAACGATGAAGCGTTCTGGATCCAGGTGCGTGTGCTGGAATGGGCGAAGTATCCGAAGATCGAAACGCTCGATCAGTACTTCCGTCTGCTGGAACGTTATTACAAAGCGCATCCCACCTTCATTGATGCGAAGGGCGAGGAACGAAAGGTGATCCCTTATACCTGCATCTGTGAGGAGGGTAAATTTTTCAGCATCGAGAACGCGCCCCAGTTCCTGGACGGATATCCGAACGACGGTACCGTGATGGTGGACTACAAGACGGATCCCGAGAACCCGCAGATCCTGGATTACAACACTACCTTAACGGCGAAACGCTATTTCGAAAAACTGAACGAGGAATACCAAAAGGGCATCCTGGATGAAGAATTTGCCACGCAGAATTATGAGGAGTATCTGGCAAAGCTGGAAAACGGAAGTGTGCTGGGAATGTGCGACCAGTACTGGGATTTCATGGACATCAACGACATGCTCCACCAGAACGGTCTGGATGAGAAGGGCTGCAATTATGTGCCGCTCGGACTGACCATCGAGAAGGGAATGGAAAACCGCTGGCATACCTACGGCGATACGCTGAACGTGAGCTCGGGTGTGGCGGTGACCACCTCCTGCGCGGATCCCGATCTGGCATTTTCCTTCCTGAACGCGATGCTCGATCAGGATATCCATAACCTCCGTTTCTGGGGAGAAAAGGGAGTGGATTATCTGGTGGGAGAAGACGGCGTCTTTTACCGGACCGAAGAGATGCGGAAAAAAGTGACCGACGACATTTACAAGAAAGAACATCTCTGCACCTACGGATATCTGCCGCAGTACGGGGGGACAAGTGATGACGGAA
This sequence comes from Lachnospiraceae bacterium, assembly GCA_024696005.1. GTDB lineage: Bacteria > Bacillota > Clostridia > Lachnospirales > Lachnospiraceae > NK4A136. Next base: position 81,637 of record JAILHF010000049.1, read on the forward strand.
AGAACGCAAACTTCCCGAACGAGCAGCCCTCGGAATTCAAGGACAGTCTTGCGAAACCGCTTGCGGAATGCTTTGAGGCATACAATGTCAAGACCTATCCCCAGATGATCGGATCGGTGGAAGAGGAAAACCAGCCCTGGTTCCCGATGTGGTCCTATTCAAACACGATGACCAATGCGACCTCGGGCGGCAGGGCCTGGGCAAAGATGAACGAAGTGAAGCACCGTTGGATCCCGATGCTCGTGATGAGCACGGATTTTGCAAGCGACTGGGAAGCCTACATGGAGGAGTACAACGCCTGCCATCCCGAAGATTTCCTCGCTGAGATGCAGGAGGAACTGGACCGGAGAGCCGGGAAAAAGTAGGGAAAGCGCTTGCGCATAAAAACGAAACAGGAGAAACGCATGGAATACAGGAATTATCTGAAAGAGTACGGCGTGAGTGACGAAGCGGCGAAGCAGCGCTGTGAAGAGATCTTCCGGACACTGTTTTACGGCAGTGAAGACGAGCGCATCTATCACCCGGCCGGTGAAGACATGGGCTACATGGAAGACACCGGAAACATCGATGCCCGCACCGAGGGCATGAGCTACGGCATGATGATGAGCGTGCAGATGGACCGGAAGGAAGAGTTTGACCGCATCTGGCGCTGGTCGAAAAAGTACATGTATCTCGAGGAGGGCGATAACGCCGGCTACTTTGCCTGGTCCTGTGCCCCCGACGGGAAAAAGAACGCATGGGGTGCCGCGCCGGACGGTGAGGAATACTTTGCGATGGCCCTGATCCTTGCGGGAAACCGCTGGGGATGCGGGGAAGGGATACTCGATTATCACACGCAGGCAAAGGAACTGCTGCATTCGATGATACGCAAAGGGACGGGAAATCTGCCCGGGCGCGCGATGTTCGATCCCGACAATCACCTGATCCGCTTCATCGCGGAGTGTGATTTTTCGGATCCGTCCTATCATCTGCCGCATTTCTACGAGCAGTATGCGCTCTACGCTTACGAGGAGGACAGGGAGTTTTTCCGCGAAGCCGCGAAAGCAAGCCGTGAATACTGGACGAAATGCTGCCATCCCAAGACCGGACTCTCTCCCGAATACGGGGAATTTGACGGAACGCCTCATGAGGGGCATAATAAGATGTTCGGCAGACACGACTGGTACTACAGCGATGCTTACCGTACCATGATCAACATCGCACTGGATGCAGTCTGGTGCGGGGAGACGCAGTGGGCAAAGGAACAGGCATCCCGCTTCATCGCATTCTTCAATGCCGCGAAGGAGAAGGGGAACTGGGATCACATCTTCCTGGTCGACGGTACCGACATGGAGGAAAGTGTACTGCACCCCTGGGGCGTGATCGCGTCGAACGCTTCGGCAGCAGTCCTGGCGGGGGAAGCCGCGAGACCCTGGGTGGAGCTGTTCCTGGAAAAGGGTTTGCGGGACGGCGACCGCCGCTACTACGACAACTGTCTGCACTTTTTTGTTTATCTTTTATTGAGCGGGAATTACAGGGTGTATTGAAATGCCGTTAATGGATGAGTTCCGTGAGGAACGGGAAAAGATCAAAGATGCCCCGATGCGGGCAAAAATGCAATACTTTGCGGACTATTACCTGAAATGGGTCATAGCGGCGGCCGCGGTACTGATCGTAGTGATCATCCTGATCGTGGACATGGCCAGGCACAAGGAAGAGATGCTCTATGTGATGTTTGCCAACTTCCGGGATCTCGGAAGGACGGAGGCCGACATCGAAGACGCGTTTGCCGCGCAATATCTGGAGGATCCGAAAAAGCAGCGCATCAATGCGGAAAGCGACATCTACATCCTGGCGGATGAGGAAGCGGAGAGCAATAGCAGCACAGATGCGAAGCTGTACGAGAAGTACACCTATTCGGACCAGCAGAAGGTGACGATGCAGTTGGCGGTCGGCGGGATGGATCTGATGATCAGCGGCGAGGATGTGCTGCGCCGTTATGTCGAGTACGGTTATGTGATCCCGCTGGAAAACCTCTATTCCGCGGAGGAGCTGAAAGCTTTTGAAGAGGCCGGCCTTCTGCTGACGGTGGACGGCAAGGCGATGGCGATCTGCGTGGACGGATCGGAACTTTTGAAGAACTGTCTGGAGTATAACGGTGAAAAGAAGGATAGCATGAAGATCTACGCCGGATTCACGAGCAACAGGAGAACGGACATGGCGAAACAGTTCCTGGAATTCCTGAAATATCTGCAGTAGGTTTTTCCGGGACAGCGGATCCCGGTTTACGCAAACGGCCGGAATGCGCCGGAAATTGCTCCCGGGAACCGATTTTGAGCAGTCGGAAGCAACAATCGGGCAATTTGTTGAGCAATGCGGAAACGCCCGGTAGCAAAATCTGGGATTTTTGCCGTGAAATGAGAGGTTTTCAGGCCCCGGAAGCAGGGAAAATACAGGGAAAAACGGGTCGGAACAGGACCCTGTCGGAAGACGACCTCACCCCGAAATGTGTCAATTTCGGGGTTTTTTAGTGCATTTTCCGAAAAATATTAACAAACTGTGAATACAATGTGAATATTTATAAAAGAGGCAAATGCAATTTAGCAATATTTAACAAGAATTTGATATGAATTAAAAAATGGCTTGCATATATTTTTGGGCTATGCTATATTGCAAAAAGCAAACGGCACAGGGCCGTTTACAAAACAAATTTATGGGAGGTAATTAGACACATGAAAAAGAGATTATTGGCATTATCTATGGCAATGATCATGGCTGCAGGCTCTCTTGCAGGCTGCACCAACGGCAGCGAGCCCGCTGCTCCTGCAGATCCTACCACCGCTGCAGATCCCACTCCTACCAACGCACCTGTTGAGGTTGAGGTTGAAGAGGGTGTTACCGAGTCTGAGGCCGGTGAGGACCTGTCCGTATATCTTAACGGCGGCAAGGTAGCAACGAAGGTTGATGACGGAACCCCCGGCACCAACGCTAAGATGGCAGTTCCCGACACCAAGGGCTGGGATGAAAGCAAGAAGATCTACGCTTACTCCTGGAACGATGAGTTCGGCGGACGTCTTCAGTATGTTCTGGATGAGTATCCTCAGCTGAAGGATTATGTTGAGTATGTGAACCTGGGCTGCTCCGGTACCGACGGTACCTATCAGCAGGGTATCAACGCAGCTATCGCTGACGGCAGCAAGTATCCTTCCCTGATCGCTATGGATAACGATGTAGCTAAGTTCTACACCGAAGCTCCGGACAGCGAGGATTATGCAACCCTGAACCTGGATGATCTGGGTGTTACCCCTGATATGTATGTGAACGCATACAAGTACACCATCGACTATGCTACGCACGATGGTCATCTGAAGGCTCTTACCTGGCAGGCAACCCCGGGCTGCGTTGTATATCGTAGCGATATCGCTCAGAGCGTTCTGGGTGTATCCGAGCCCGCTGATGTTCAGGAATACCTGAAGGATTGGCCTACCTTCTTCGAGACCGCTCAGAAGATGAAGGATGCAGGATATCACATGGTATCCGGTAACGACGAGATCAAGTACGCTGTATGGGATTCTCAGGCACAGCCTTGGGTTACCATCGGCAGCGACGGCAGCGAGACTCTGAGCCTCGACTATGCTGTAAATCAGTACTTCGGACTTTCCAAGATGCTCAGCAACGGCGGTTACAGCAACAGCGCTAACATGTGGAGCGACGGCTGGAACGCAGGTTATGAAGGCGATGTATTCTGCTACTTCGGCTGCACCTGGTCTCTGTATTGGTGCATGCAGTTCAACGAGAGCGGCGACACCACCAAGGGTCAGTGGAGAACCACGACCGGACCTACCGGTTATCACTGGGGCGGTTCCTATGTTGCAATCCTGAAGGATTGCCCGAACACCGAGCTGGCTGCATTCCTTGCAGTTGCACTTTGCACGGATGATGACATCATGTACAAGATCAGCGCTGATACCTTCGATTATGTGAACAACAAGGCTGCCATGGCTAAGATCCTTGCAGACGGCAAGGGTGCTTCCGACATCACCGGAACCCAGAACCCTGTTGAGACCTGGATCGAGAGCGCTTGCTACATCGACCTTTCCAACTCCAGCTATCTTGACAGCGAGATCAAGGCTGCCATCGATAAGGCTGCTGAGGCTTACTGGGCAGGCACCATCGCTACCGTTGATGATGCAGTTGCACAGGTGGAGAGCGACATCAGGGCTAAGTACAGCTACCTGAAGTAATTTTCAAGCAAGTTCGTGCACCGGTATCTTTGCGGATGCCGGTGCACATTTTATGAAAAGGGTTATCATCAAAAAACAAAGTGGGGAGTACCGCAAATGAATAATAAAAAGAAAACAGTAGAGTACGGAAAATACGGTTACCTCTTTCTGGCGCCGTTTTTTATTGTCTTTCTGATCTTTCAGTTTTATCCTCTGCTTTATACCTTTTACAGTTCCTTCTTTTATAAGGAGGCGACCGGCCGTGGAAACGCAACGGTTGTATTCGGCCTCGGGAACTACACGAATTACGTGTTCGGGGATAAGGCAAACGGAGAGATCTTCTCCGCTATCGCTATCACCATCATTCTCTGGTTATTGAATTTCATCCCTCAGATCCTCATGTCACTGCTGCTTGCAGCCTGGTTCACCGACCTGCAGTGCAAGCTCCGGGGAGAGGGTGCTTATAAAGTCATCATGTACATGCCGAACATCATCACGGCAGCTACCATCGCCGTATTGTTCTTCAACCTCTTTGATGTGCACGGCGGTGTCACGTATCTGTTAAAAGTCCTGCATATCGTGACGGAGGATCAGGCCAAGAACCTGCTGACGCAGGGTTGGTTCTCCCTGGGTCTGATCGCCTTCATCCAGTTCTGGATGTGGTACGGCAACACGATGATCGTGTTGATCGCCGGCATCATGGGCATCAGCCCGTCCCTGTATGAAGCAGCCATGGTGGACGGCGCTTCGCCCCGCCAGCAGTTCTTCTATATCACGCTTCCCCTGCTGAAGCCGATCCTGCAGTTCACGCTGGTCACTTCGGCAATCGGCGGATTGCAGATGTACGATATCCCTCAGCTGTTCAACCTGGGCAAACCCCTTGTGGAATTCCACGGAAAGAAAGTTCTCTCCACGCAGACGGTGGTCATGCTGATCAAGCAGTTTGCTGCTGAGACTACGGCGAAGGATCACGGACGTGCAGCAGCGTATTCCGTAATACTGTTCTTCATCACGCTGGCTGTAAGTATGGTCTTCTATGTAGCTACGTCCGAGAAGAAACCCAAGAAAGAGTCCAAGTAAAGGAGGAGAGACATGTCGACAATATCTGTAAATATGGAAGAAGATAAAAAGCGGCTTCGCTTCATCAGACCGATCCGTATCGCTATATGCATCGTGCTTTGCCTGCTGAGCCTGTTCCCGTTCTATATCCTGTTCATCAACGCAACGAACGCATCATCCAGGATCATGCAGGGCCTGGTGCTGATCCCGGGATCCAGCCTGATCAGCAACTACACGGGACTGTTGAAGCGCTCCACGGACGCGCAGATCGTTACCATCTGGAAGGCAATGTTCAACAGCCTGATCGTCACGGTCCCGACGACCGTCCTGCAGGTATACTTCGCATCCTTCACGGCATACGGTATCACGGTATATCGTTTTAAGGGAAGAGAAGTGGCTTGGGCTTTCATCTACGCGATCATGATGATCCCGACCCAGGTTTCCATCGTCGGTTTGATCAAGGTCTGCCAGGTTACCGGTCTTTACGGTTCCCGTCTGGCGCTGATCCTTCCTGCGATCGCGGCACCCACGACCGTATACTTCATGAAGCAGTACATGGAGGCCAGCTTCTCGGTCGAGATCGTGGAAGCAGCCCGTATCGACGGTGCAGGTGAGATCCGCACCTTCAATACCATCGCGCTTCCTCTGCTGAAGCCCGGCATGGCTACCCAGGCGATCTTCGCATTCGTTGCAAGCTGGAACAACCTGTATACGCCTTCCATCCTGCTTGCAACCAACCGTGACAAGGCAACGATGCCCATGTTCATTGAAGCATTGAAGTCCAACGACAAGCAGCGTGACTTCGGTCAGATCTATCTGGGCCTGGCCATGTCCGTTCTGCCGATCATGATCGCTTACTTCGTGCTCAGCAAATATATCGTAGCCGGTGTTTCGCTCGGCGGTGTAAAGGAATAAAAATGAAAAGAGTTCTCATATGGATCTCTGTGATCGCATTGGTTTTATGTGCATGCGGCAAAAACACATCCCCCACGGTATTTACAGTGGGGGATTCTGTTGTATCTGCGGAAGACTACGCCCTGTACGCGGTGCAGTATCTCAGCGTGTTTGAAACGGACGGCGAGATCGATGCCGCAAAACAGAACGAGATCCTCGGTCAGATCACGGATCAGGCAAGGCTCGAGTTTGTCGAATACGAGCTTGCAAAGACGAAGGGGATCACCCTCACGGCCGAAGAGGAAAAGAAGGCCGAAAGCAATACCGACATGTTCATGAACGCGTTTCCCGACGGCTTTCTGAAGAAGTACGGGATCAGCCGGGACTGCGTGAACCGCGCGATGCTCAGGGAGGAGTACGTTTCGAAGCTGACGGATCAGGCGGTTTCGGACATGGCGGACGAAATGTACGAAAGTGTCAAAGAAAGCTATGCCGATAAGAACTTTTATCAGGTGTATTATCTTCTGTTCCCGTCGATCCGTTACGGGGCGGACGGCCAGCCGATGCGGGAAGACGACGGTTCCTACATGACACTGACGCCCGAAGAGCTCGAGATCGAGCGCGAACAGGCCGAGAAATGCCTGCAGCGCGCAAGATCCGGCGAAAAGCTGGAAGACCTTGCCGTGGAATACGGCATTGCCGCGATCTCCGGCGAGCAGAAGGGCATGAGCGGGAGTTATGCCCCCGCGATCGAGGATGCGATCAATGGTCTGAAGACCGGCGACATCTCGGATATCGTCGAGACGGAAGCCGGCATGATGATCATCCGCATGGACGCGGAAAACGACGAGACGATCCGCGAGGAAGCGCTGCGCTATGCGGCAAAGGACAAGGCGAAAGAGAGCCTTTCGACACTGCAGCAGCAGTGGATCTCGCAATCCGGAGTGGATAAGGTGTCGATGAACGAAGACGCCGTGAAGCTTGACCTGAAAGCCATGAAGGCTGATCTGACAAAATGAGTGAAGTGAATGACAAGCCGTCCCGCCTGGTAAGGGCTCTGGGCGTATTCGGCGACCTTTTTGAACTGAATGTTCTGTTTGTGCTGAGTTGCATTCCGGTCATCACGATCGGTGCAGCTCTTACTTCCTTATACACGGTAACGCTCCGGATGGTGCGTCACGAAGACGGCAGCATCCGGAAGCAGTATTTTTCGGCGTTCAAGAGCAATTTCAAACGCGCGACCGGCTACTGGCTGCTGTTTCTGGCCGCATCCTTCGTGATCTGGGTCGAGATGATCTATGCCCTGAATTTCGAGGGAACGATGCCGCAGTTCTATATGGTATTTATCATCGTTGAGCTGGTCTTTCTTTCCATGGTCCTGGCTTTTCTCTTCCCGCTCACCGCGCGCTACGAGAACAGCTTCTGGGGAACGATACGCAATTCCTTTCTTCTTTCCGTCAGCAACATGGGAAGCTGGATCAAGATCGCGCTGGCCTGGGGCGTTCCTCTGGGCGTGACGATCTACCGTCCTTTCATCTTTTTCTACACCTGGTATCTCTGGCTTTTCATCATCTTCGGCCTCATCGCCTGGGGCACTGCGCATACGGTCAATAAAGTATTCAAGCGCATCGAGAAGAAAAAGCCCGCGGAAGAAAGCTCCGAAGAAGAGTAAGCTCATCAATATTCCGCAAATCCCATAAAAATACTTTGTTTCCGACGTATCTCTTTTGTAAGTGAAGTGTACCTTTTTTGCAGTACACAAGGGGAGGGAAAAATTATGAAGAAGAAAAGCATTTGCGGATTACTTTTGACAGGCATCCTGCTTCTGGGCGGTTGCGGCAACGCGGGCGCGACCTACAGGGAAAGCCCTGCGATGGCAACGGATGCGGCAACGAACGGTGCTTATTACGGCGACATGGAAGAATCTGCCATGGAGGATTACGGAATGGGCATGGGCGGCGCGGAAGCGCCGATGGCGCCGGAAGTGGGCGAGAGCGGAGAGACCGCGGCACAGAACAACCGCAAGCTCATCCGCAACGTGAACCTGAGCGTCGAGACCAAGACCTTTGACGAGCTGATGAACCTGCTGGACCAGCGCGTAAAGGGCGCCGGCGGTTATGTCGAGAACGGCTACAGCTATAACGGCAGCAACTTCCAGGGCGGAGAGAGCGTGCGCAACGCCACGCTGACGATCCGCATCCCGGCGGACAAGCTGGACGGCTTTCTGAGCGAGCTGGCGACCGTCGCCAATATCGTGACCAAAAACGAAAATGTCAGCGATGTGACGCTTACCTATGTGGATCTGGAAAGCCACCGCAAGGTGCTCCGCGCCGAAGAGACCAGTCTTCTGGAGATGATGGAAAAGGTTGAAACGATCGAAGACATGATCGCGCTCGAGAGCAGGTTGTCCGATGTCCGTTACCAGCTGGAAAGCATGGAGAGCCAGCTCCGTACCTATGACAATCTGGTGGATTATGCAACGCTCACGATCAGCATCACCGAGGTGAAGGAACTGACGCCTGTTGCGGAGCAGACCGCGACAGAGCGCATGGGCAGCGGCTTTGTATCGAGCTTAAAGAGCCTGGGACGCGGCCTTCAGAACTTCGGCGTGGGCTTTGTGATCAACCTGCCTTATCTGGTATTCTGGGGCGTGATCATCCTGGTGATCTTCCTGATCGTGCGCGGCATCATCCGCTCCGGCGAGAAGAAGAGAAGGAAGAAGTACGAAGCCCTTACCGCAAGCGCCTCTGAAGAAAAAAAGAGCGAAAGCATCGTGAAAAAAGAAGAGACAAAGCCCGAAGACACAGCCAAAAGCGAAGAGAAAAAACCTTGAAAAAACGCCCTTCCTGTGATACCATAGAATGCGCGGTGTTTTATTCGAAAGGGAATAGTGCCCGCCGGGAAATGGGGATATGACAGGAAGGGGAAGGTATAAGCCATGGTAGATGTGAACCAGATCATGTTCGATCTGATCAGAAAGAGCAATTCCGTTCCTACTTCCAGAGTGAACGAGATCGAAGAGGTTGTTGATACCGGCTTGGAAAAGACGGAAGACAACGTTCAGAAGATCGCGATCGAATATCTGGAAGAAAAGGGCTACGCCAAGTCCGTTCAGAACATGGACATGGCGAAGAAGCACGTAAACGAAAGCAGTGCTTACTATGACACGGTACACGTGCGCAGGACCCGCCGGATGGAGCAGGATCTGCTGTCGGAGGCAGAGCCCGAGGATCTGGAAAAGCTCAAGGATGTCTGCCTGCTGGATAACCTGATCAAAGTCAACAGCCGGCTGGAATCGCTGGCAATGCGCCGCTACGAATATGCGGTAGAGGTTGTGGACGAGATCCAGCTCGACAGCGAAAAGTCCGGAGGCACGCTGGTGGAATTCGTATCCTTCCAGACTCTGCTGAACCGTTACGCAGCACAGGGCTTCCATGTGGTAACAGTGACCACGCGCGAGGTTCCCAACGGCGGCAAGCTGATGATGGCAGGCTTTTCTTCCACCAAAAAGCAGACAGTGGTTGTTTTTGAAAGAGCTGTCGAATCCTGAAAACCATACAGACCAATATCCGAGACAGGGGGATGAACAACCCCTGTCTCTTTTTTAAGGAGTAAATATGCGTAGTATCAAAGCGGAAGACATCACAGCAGCGATCAAAGAGATGTGCATCGAGGCTAATTACGGACTGAGCGCCGACATGTGCGGGGCCCTGGACAAAGCGGCGCAGAACGAAAGCTCTGCACTGGGGCGCAGCGTGCTGGGACAGCTGCAGGAAAACCTGCGCATTGCGAAGGAAGAGCTGATCCCGATCTGTCAGGACACCGGCATGGCCGTGGTCTTTGCCGAGGTGGGACAGGACGTGCATGTCGAGGGCGGCTGGATCGAAGACGCCATCAACGAAGGCGTGCGTCAGGGCTATACCGAAGGTTATCTTCGCAAATCCGTTGTGGGCGATCCGATCGAGCGCGTGAACACAAAGGACAACACGCCTGCCGTGATCCATTATTTCATGGTTCCCGGCGATGGTCTGAAACTGACGCTTGCGCCGAAGGGCTTCGGAAGCGAGAACATGAGCCGCGTGTTCATGCTCAAACCCGCGGACGGCAGGGACGGGATCGTGAAAGCCGTGATCGGCGCGGTGAAGGATGCCGGCCCGAACGCATGCCCGCCCATGGTCGTGGGAGTGGGCATCGGCGGGACCTTTGAAAAATGCGCGCTGCTGGCGAAACTTGCGCTGACACGCGATATCGGAAAAGGCTCGGAGAAAGAGCACATCCGCGCGCTGGAGGAAGAGATCCTGCGCGGGATCAACGAAAGCGGCATCGGGCCGGCGGGTCTCGGCGGCAGCACCACTGCTTTTGCGGTTAATATCGAAAGCTATGCAACACACATCGCCGGAATGCCGGTGGCAGTCAACATCTGCTGTCACGTGAACCGGCACGCAAGCAGAAAACTGTAAAAGCTGTATCAGAAAATACGAAAGGGCCGGAAAGCCCGGAATAAGAGGCGTATATGGAATATCATTTGCAGGCACCGTTTAAGGAAGAGGATCTGAAGAAGCTGCGCGCGGGAGATCTGGTTTATGTGAGCGGCACGATCTATGTTGCGAGAGATGCCGCGCACAAGCGCATGCAGGAAGCCCTGGATGCCGGAAAAGAACTGCCTTTCGCGATAAAAGGTGAGACCATCTATTACATGGGGCCTTCGCCTGCGCGGGAAGGAAGACCCATCGGTTCGGCAGGTCCCACCACGGCAAGCCGCATGGATAAATACACACCGACACTGCTGGATCTGGGCCTGAAAGCGATGATCGGAAAAGGAAAGCGCTCGCAGGAAGTAAAGGATGCGATGCTCAGAAACGGCGCGGTCTATTTCGCGGCGGTCGGCGGAGCGGGCGCGCTTTTGTCAAAAGCGATCTGTTCTTCGGAAGTGCTCGCGTACGAGGATCTGGGCGCGGAAGCGCTGCGCAGGCTGACGGTAAAGGACTTTCCGACGATCGTTGTGATCGATACGGAAGGGAAAGATCTTTATAAGGAAGTTTGTCCTTAATGCAGGCCGGACAGGCCGCACACAGGGAACTGCGAGAAAAGTCTTGACATTTGGAAAAGAATTTCCTATAATAACATTTGCGTTTGACGCGAAAAGAATATGTTTCATGTAATTCGGAGAAGTACTCAAGAGGCCGAAGAGGCGCCCCTGCTAAGGGTGTAGGTCGGGTAACCGGCGCGAGGGTTCAAATCCCTCCTTCTCCGCTGGGCAGCGAAAAAGCTGCCTTTTGTATTCTAAGGGACGGATTTACATAAGTTTCTTCCTATTATATATAGGTACAAAGAATACAAAAAACCACTATATATAGTCCTACGAAAAACACTGAAAAATTTTGTGAAAAAAACAGAAAAAAGTGTTGACAGAGGAAATGCAAAGTGGTAATATCTAAAAGTCGCACGCGAGAGGGAAACAAAGCGGAGCGGCACAGAACCTTGATAAATAAACAGCTATCCAACCCCGAAGATTTTCTACGCTGCAATTGAGCAGGGCGGATCGCAAAAGCGGATGTGACGCGTGCTTGCACGCAGGAACAGGCGATTTTGCGAGACGATTCGGCGA
>JAILHF010000003.1 GCA_024696005.1 Lachnospiraceae bacterium
GGCGGCCTTCTGCACCAGGTCCGGCACGCCGGGGATGTTCTCCACGACCAGGAACACGGCGATCAGCACGACCTCCGTCAGCACGATGCCGATGTGCTCCACCAGCCAGCGCGTCAGCGGGAACACGATGATCACGCTCAGGTAGACCGGCACGAACCAGACCGCCCATGTGATAAACGGCAGGGGCATGATCTGCTGGTCGATCGGCAGCACCCAGCTCAGCGCCGTCCGTCCCAGCAGCTCCCAGGTGAACTGTCCCTTGTAAACATAGACGGCGGCCGCGATGACCGTGCACAGCAGAGCGTACCGGTAGTACGGGAGCATCAGCACCTTCGCCCGGCGCACGACAAACTCACCCCAGGGCCTGCGCTTCGCCTCGATATTCACGGCGCCGGTCACAAAGAAGTAGACCGCCATCGTAAAGAGCAGCCACGAGCGGATCAGCGCCGGCCATCCTGACCCGTAGAAATTCAGCCAGTACGGAACATGCATGAAGAACATGTGGAACACAGCCCATCCACGCATGAGATCCAGCTTTCTATCTCTTCTCATTTCCTGTCCCCGTATCTTTTCTCAGCCCCGAAGGACCGCTCATATTATACATTCAAGCCCCGGGAGAATCAACGCCCGGGAGTTTTTATTCCTGCGGGAACTTTTCCCTTCTCCCCGCCGTCTGATATCATGAAGGCCGCAAGGCCGGAGAAGGAGGAAACCGATCATGAAGAGATTCACTGCCTTTTTCACCGCCCTGATGCTCCTGTTCACCGCGGCCGCCGCCTTGCGGACACGAAGATCACCGTCAGCGGCACCGGGGAGATCCCGGTCAGCGCGGACAACGCCGTCGTCAGCCTGGGCGTGAACATCCGGGAGAACGACGTCCTTACCGCCCAGCAGGAGGCCAACCGTATCACCGCCGCCATCCGCGAGGCGCTGACTGCCCTCGGCATCCCGCAGGACTGCCTCAAGACGGACCTGCTGAACGTCTACGTCATCTACGACTACCGGGGCGGGGACGAGAAGGTCTCCGGCTACAACGTCAGCTCGACCCTGGCGGTCAGGGTCACGGACATGGACAAGGTCGGTCCGGTCATCGACGCCGCCTTCGCCGCCGGCGCGAACACGCTGAGCGTCATCACCTACTCCGCCACGGACACGGAGGAAGCGAAGGCTGAAGCCCTGAAGAAGGCCGTTGCGGACGCAAAAGCCAAAGCGGACGTCCTGGCGGAAGCCTCCGGGCTGAAGATCACAGGGATCGAGACGGTCACCGAGGGCGGCACCTACAGCTATGAGAACAGCGCCGGCAACTTCCGCACCCTGGGCAAGGAGGAAGCCTCGGACACCGGCACCGTCGTCGAGGCTGCCCGGCTCCTCGTCTCCGCAAACGTCACTGTCACCTTTACCGCGGAATGAGCCGGAGCTGAAAAAAGTCCCTTGACCGAAACCGGGCATCATGATATAATGCACTTCGTTCCCGGTTCGGCCTGCCGGCTCAGTTGGCAGTCCGACAGAGGCAGCAAGGTGGCATGGCTCAGTCGGTAGGACGAACTGTTCCAAATGTCCAACTGGACTGGTAGGCCGAAGGTACGCAGACGTGGTGGCATGGCTCAGTCGGTAGAGCACATCGTTCACATCGATGGGGTCGTTGGTTCGAGTCCAACTGTCACCACCACTCGGAAGTCCTTGTAGATCAAGGGCTTCCACTTTTTTATCCCCCGGCATCACTGCCGAGGGGTTCACTTTTTTCAGGGTTCACTTCGGCGACGTGAACAGCTCGGGTCGCCATTCCGTTCACACGGTCGTCTGGCTCAGTTGCCGGAAAATCGGGGTGGCTTGCTTGGTGGAATCGGTGTGAACGGAATGGTAGATTCGGCTGGCTTCGTTTTCGGAATCAAAAAAAGGGGCATCACCAAAGCGATGCCCGGGTGATGCCTTAGCTCCTGTTTATCTTCTGGCTTCCCTTTCTTCGGTGAAAAAGAATGATTATTTCAAATACGCATAGTCAAGGATATATATTGCAAACATTTATAAATGTTTTTTGCACAAAATCTCAAATCGTCTTTTTCCGATGTTTTGTTTCTCGACCCGTTTCCATCCTTCCGATGTTATCTTCTGGCTCTTGTCCATACTTACTGCCAAAACAGTATCATCACCTGCAATCTTAAGCAGGTTATCAATCATAACATCAAGCTCACCTTCACCACCCCAGTTCACAAGATTTCCGTAAGGAATATCCGTTATGATGATGTCCGGATTTATATCAGGAAGACTCTTTGTGCAGTCCGCTACAAAACATTCGGATTCGATATCTTTAACAAGTTTTTCTTTTAATTTATCAATACTTTCAATCGCTTCTTTATGGGAGATTTTTCCAAACTCGGAATAAAGCTTTTCAAGTTCTGTTTTTCTCTCGTCAAGTCCAGCATTCTTTAACAAATTCAGATTCTTCCGGGCATGTGTAACCATCTCTTCGGAAATATCGCTTCCGTATATCCTGCCGATACTTTCTCCATAGAAGAATCCGAGAATAGTTAACGAATAAGCGCCTCCGCAACACGGATCATAAACTATGAGACCCTCTTTCTTCTTCGAGTATTCCATTGCTCTTCCAAAGATCTCAGTAATCAATCTTACAGGATAATTGGGAATTCCCTTTCCTCCGTAGATTACTCTTCCGCTTGCGAAATCTTCGTAATTGTCCGCTGCTCCGTATTTATAGATCAAGCAGTTATCCTCCTCAGTTGAACGACTCTTCAAATTTGGAGGGTCGTATTTGCATAGCTCGTGCAACGTCAGCAGAATGGTCTTCTATACGTGTGCTCATATCGATAAAAATCCCCCGGAATCGAAGCTGAATCTTCCAGCCCCTTTCCTAGTAGTATTGTCAACCCACCATATTTTATTGTCCTCGCTCCGTCTAGTCCAAGACAATTGTTCCATCTCTCGACCCCTACGCTCTGTTGATATATCCCAAGAGCTTCATTAAACAGTATAGTCCATGCACACTCTTGTTGCTGTATGCGGTCTCACCTTACCATTCGCCACCTCCACGTGGGCCGGATGCACAGCATATCCTTTGAGCGCGGCTTCATCCTCAAATGAGGAATCCAGCATGAGATCGCAGTTGGAGGATGCAAGCGGCTGTGTGTTGACCTTAATCTCCAAAAGGCCCGGAATCTGCCCCTTCAGACCTTCCAATCCTTCTTTGATGCCGTTCTTTATCTCCTTTTTCTGCTCTTCGGAATACTCTTCCTTCAGTGTCCACAAGATCACATGCTTAACCATAACACACCTCCATTTCTATACTCCTTTACATATCTTCTTTGCTGTATGAAAGGCCATAGCCGCGTTCCAGGAAGGAGCTGTCGGTTCCGATCTCGCCGATACTGCCGTACCAGGGTGAGGGAAGCTTTCCGGTGAAATCCGCGCATCCGCACAGTACATCGGAGATACCTTTTCCTTCCGAACCCGGAAGATAACACATCACAACACTGTCCCAGTCAGCGTAGTCCTCGGGATCGATGATGACATTTCTGCCTGCGATGATGCAGGTGACGATGGGTTTACCGAGCTTCTTTGCCTCTTGGATGGCCTTTTTGTTATCGGGGATGCCGAGCGCTCCGCACAGTTGCAGATCCGCGGTATCGCCGTTCCATTCCGCGTAGGGCCGCTCACCCACGCAGAGCAGTACGACATCGGCGTTTTTGGCTTTTCTCTTGTTGGTGATGATCTCGATGCCGTAATCCCCGGCATATTGTTCAAAGGCGTCCCGTATGGTCGTCACGCCCGCGATGTCCTTATTCGAAGAACCGTTCCATTCGATCGTCCAGCCGCCGCACTGTACTGAGGCATCATCAGCAGCCGGCCCCGTTATATAGACCTTCATACCTGCCTTTAGCGGAAGGACGTCGTGATCGTTCTTCAGGAGGACGAGGCTCTCCTCGACCAGTTTTTCCGCGACTTTTCTGTATTCCTGAGAGCCGGTTTCCTTTTGCTTTGTCGGTGTTTTTTCGAGGAATGGATCCTCGAACAATCCCTCCTCTTTTTTGACTCTGACGATCCTCGTTACAGCGTCATCTATCCGTTCTCCATCGATCTCACCGCTTCTTACTGCGTCCTCGATGATCTGTTTTGCCTCATCGAATCTTTCTACCTCCATGAGCATGTCGATACCCGCGTTGATGCTTGTGATCACCTGCTCCTTGTAGGACGCGCCCGATATGTGCTGTATGGATTCCCAGTCGCTTGCGATAAAGCCTTCGAAGCCCATCTCGTTTTTCAGCTTCATGATGTACTCTTTGTTTTCGTGCATCTTCACGCCGTTTAAGGATGAATGGCTGATCATGATGGTCTGCACGCCGGCATCGATCTGAGCCTGGTATACTTTCAGGAGTTCATTTATCTCATCGTCGGTGAGCGCTGCATCCCCGCGATCGATGAGCATTTCGGTGCCCCCTTCCTCACCCGTGCCATATCTCACGTTTCCGTCCGCAAGGAAGTGTTTTGCGCAGACGACCAGTCCTCCGTCGATCAGGCCCTTTGTGTACGCGGAGCTCAGCCTTGTGATCGTTTCCAGATCCGAACCGTAGGATTCATAGGTTCTTCCCCAGCGCGGGTCCGCGGACAGCGCGACGCACGGAGAATAATTCCAAAGCATATGGCAGAGTTTCGCTTCATCAGCCGTGATCAGTCCGACCTGATAAGCGAGCTCTTCGTCATTTGCAGCACCCTGTCCGATGTTATGAGGGAAGTATACGGCGTCCAGACAGTAATTCACGCCGTGAACATCGTCCTGTCCGTAGATATAGGGTATCCCCGCATCCGATAAGAGCGCGGCGTTCTGATAAGTGTCCACTACGTTCCGCCAGGACGCGGCATCAATGCTGCCGCCGGGCGTGGAGAGAATGCTGCCATAGTCGCTTTCCTGCATTTTTTCCGGGGTGACATTGTAGATCGCGGGCATCACCATTTGCGCCGCTTTCTGCTCAAGCGACAGGCTCGCTGTGATCTCTTCGGGACTCATCGACGCATATCCGGTACATTTGTAATCGGCTCCCTCGATCGAGTACTCTACCGTTTCAACCGCTTTCGGAAGCTTTCCGGCGGAAGAACAGCCTGCTGCCGACAGCAGAAGGGTCAGGAGAAGTATGGCAGACAGTATTCTTTTCTTCATATGAAACTCTCCTGTTCGCGGTTTTAATATGCATTTATCCTGTCCGGCAAAGACCGCCTGCCGCTTATGTGCATATAGAATCCATCGTATTCGCGGTTTTATATGCTTTTATCTCGTCTTGCCAAGACCGCCTGCCGCTTATGTGCATATAGAATCCATCGTATTCGCGGTTTTATATGCTTTTATCTCGTCTTGCAAAGACCGCCTGCCACTTATGTGCATATAGAATCCATCATATTCGCGGTTTTATATGCTTATATCCGATCCAGCAAAGCTATCCCACCTCATATAAGCATATAAAACTTCCCTATTCTCAGTTTTCATATGCTCATGCAAGTCGCAGCAGTTTTTCACAGTCAGACGAAGCCCCGCAATACAACAAAACCTGCAGCCGCCAATACATCAGTCTTCCCCCACCAGGTGAACCGTCTTATGATCATGTCCTGTCGCGGGAAGAAACTTTTCGATGACATCAGCTGTCTTCATTTTCAGGCTCGACGTGCAAACACACGGATGACACCCGAGGTATTCTTCCTTCAGCACATCCTCGTCGATCAGAAGCTGTACGGCGCGATCCTTGTCATTCATCAATCCCATGATACTGACGGCGCCGGGCTCGATGTCGAGATACTTAAGCATATCCTCCGCTTCCGCAAATGAGAGCCTGGCAGAGTTGATCTGCGCCGACAGCTCCTTGGTCTTGAACTTCTTGTCGCCGGGCATCAAGAGCAGATAGAAGCTCGTTTTCTGGCGATTGCAGAGGAACAGGTTCTTGCACATAGTGACACCGAGCGTGGCGTCGATCTCCTCGCAAGCATCCATGTTTGTCGCCGGCTCATGATCTGTTCTCAGGTATTCGATACCAAGACTATCAAGAATGTCGTAAGTCCGTATCTCTCTCGGCAATCTGTTCTCCGGACCTGCGGGTCTGCCGTTATACAACTCCATCACTTTCCCCCTTTTGCATATCCGCCAGTCAGCTCCCGAACTGTGCCGCGACCAGCTTCAGGTTCTCGCGGATCGGCAGATGCTGCGGACAGATTTGCTCGCACTTTCCGCACTTGATACAATCGCTGGCTTTTCCGTAGACCTGCGTCAGCCTGTGGTAGTATCCGCCCTGCGGAGTGAAGCCCTTCCCGGCATACTCCTGTTTTTCCGCGTTATAAAGAGAGAAGTACTTCGGGATCGGGATGTTCTTCGGGCAGCCGTCCACACAGTACGCGCAGCCTGTACAGGGGATCGCGATGCTCGCATTGATCAGATCTGTCGCCTTCTTTACGATATCGAGCTCTTCCTCTGTGAGTGGCTTAAAGTCCTTCATATATCCGGTATTATCCCGCATCATATCCATGTTGCCCATGCCGGAAAGGACCATTTTGACATTCGGCTGACTGGCCGCAAAACGGATCGCCCAGGAAGCCACGGACATATCCGGCGCATAGTCCTTGAAGAGTTTTTCTACCTCGGGCACCACATTGGCGAGAGTGCCGCCCTTGACCGGCTCCATGACGATGACCGGCTTCCCGTGCTTTACGCACACTTCATAACACTTCCTCGACTGTATCGCCTCACTCTCCCAGTCCAGATAATTCAGCTGCAGCTGCACAAATTCTACCTCGGGATGCTCGGTAAGGATACGGTCCAAAAGCTCCGCCCTGTCATGATAGGAAAAGCCCATATGCCTCACATACCCGGCCTTCTTCTTATCCGCCAGCCACTCAAAGCAGCCGAGCCTTGTGTATTTCTTG
>JAILHF010000004.1 GCA_024696005.1 Lachnospiraceae bacterium
GAAGCAGGTATTCCGTATACGCGCTGACCTATACTACAGATAAATGCTTCGAGGTAAGCTTTGATCCGGCCGGCGGCAGCCCGGTTGCAAAGCAGAGTGTGAAGGAAAACGGCCTGGTCAGGAAGCCTGCGGATCCTACAAAGAACGGCTATACATTTAATGGCTGGTACAGCGGGGATACTGCATGGGATTTTGACAGCAACACAGTCACATCGGATCTGGAGCTGACGGCAAAATGGACAGAGAAGACGACCCCTCCCGATCCGCCTGCGCCGACCCGCTATACGCTTACAGTGACGAACGGTACGGGAAGCGGAAGCTATACGGCAGGAACGCCTGTAACGATCAGGGCAAATGATCCGGAGAGCGGAAAGCGTTTTAAGGAATGGACAGGGGCGGAAGAGCTGACTTTTACAGCCGGCAGTGCAAAGAGTGCCGAGGCGACGTTTACGATGCCGGCTAAAGCTGTGGCCGTTGCTGCGGGCTATGAGGATATTCCGGAAAATGCCTTTACCGTAAGCTTCGATCTGAATGGCAAGCCCGGAACGGCGCCTCCCGCACAGATCGTGGAGAAAGACGGGACGGCAACAATGCCTGCGGATCCTTTGGCAGAAGGTTTCAGCTTCATAGGATGGTACACGGAAAGCGATTGCAGGACGAAGTATGATTTTGCTGCGCCTGTAACAGCGGATATCACGCTCTATGCGAAGTGGAAAGGCGTAGACCGTACCGTTACCTTTGATATGGGTGGAAAAGCAAGCAATATCACTGAAAAGGTAGAGAACGGTCAGCCTGTAAGCAAACCTGCAGCTGACCCGGAAGCAGATGGCTTTATCTTTACCGGATGGTTTGAAGATAAAGCCTGCACAACGGAATATGTATTCACAACGCCGGTTATTAAGGATACGACCATCTATGCAGGCTGGAGGGAAGCAAAACAGTATACCGTCACCTTTGATGCAAACAAGGTAGAGGCTATGGATATGCCCGCGCCACAGAATGTTGAAGAAGGAAAGACGGCAATGAAGCCTGCTACCGATCCTTCAGCAGACGGCTATATATTCACCGGCTGGTTTGCGGATAGGGAAGGCAAGTCCAGGTATACTTTTAAGGAGAAGATAACTGCCAACACGACTATCTACGCCGGCTGGAAGGAAAACGGGGTCGTTGAGCCGGGTACCGGTTCTGCCCTGGATAACAGACCGGAGATAACTTCCGCTACTACCGACATCTATCTGGTCAAGGGACAGAAGTTCTATATCGGCAAGGACTGGGAGGTCACCGACAAGACATCTAAGAAGTATGTAAGCGTCGATAAGAAGGGTTATCTTAAGGCGAAGAAGGCACCCAAAAACAGTGATATCATAACCATAAAGATGTCAGGACATCCGGATATCACTGTTCATATATGTCAGCCCACTCTTTCAGATAAGAAGAAGACCCTTGAGATAACGGAAACCGAACAGAACCCTACGCATACTCTTACCATAACCAAAGACGCCAATATCAAGAACATCCTCTGGTACAGTGCAGCGCCTGATGTGGCTACCGTGGATCAGGACGGTAAAGTTACAGCTGTTGCAAAGGGTAAGGCAAAGATCACGGCATATGTAAACGGCAGCGCCTATAACTGCACGATCACGGTGAAGGAGAGGGCTGTTGCAAAGAAACGTACTTTGCATGTAAATCTTAAAGGCTCCAGGAAGATCAGTGTCAAGGGAGTATATGACTGGACCAGTGCAGATCCCGCTATAGCTGAGAAGGCTAAGAAGGGCGATAAGTTTACAGCAAAGAATGCAGGAAAGACAGTTCTTACAGCTTCTGCGAATGATATCAAGTACACGATCGACTTCTATGCGGAGGATATCACGGTTACCGGAGAGAAGGTCGCAGGCGGAAACAAGAACAAGTACACGATCAATGATCTGAAGGTCGGAACTGCCGCTGATATAGCTCTTCCCGGAGTACAGCAGGATGTGGTATTTAAGAGCAGCAAGCCGGATGTAGCTTTCGTTGATGAAGAAGGGCATATCGTAGCCAGGAGCAAGGGAACCGGTAAGCTGACTACTAAGATCAACGGGAAGACGATCACGATCACGGTAAGAGTTACAGAGTAAGGTAATACGAAACACGGGGCTGCCTGAAAAGGCGGCCCTGTCCATCTTATTGCGAAAGGGGCTTTGAAATGGTATAATCCCGGGTATGAGCCGGATGGGAAACAGTAAACGCAAGATGGGCCGGCAGCAGGCCGGAGAGCGAAGCGGAATAAAGGGAGGAAAAGCGGATGGCAAGACAGCTTCTGGGAAAAGAAGTTAACGCAAAGCTGAACGAAGAGATAAAGGAAGCTGCACAAGCGCTGAAGGAAAAGGGGATCGTCCCCACCCTCGGGATCCTGCGCGTGGGCGAACGGGAGGATGATCTGTCCTACGAGCGCGGCGCAATGAAGCGCGCGGAAACGCTGGGGGTGGCCTGCAGGAACGTGGCTCTTCCGGCAGATGTGAGTGAGGAAGAGCTGATCGCGCGGATCGAAGAGATGAACCGGGACGAAACGATACACGGCGTGCTGCTGTTTCGTCCGCTCCCCCCCCACCTGAACGAGGAGCGCGTCATCAACACGCTGCTGCCCGAAAAGGATGTGGACGGGATCACGGATGCATCGCTGGCCGGCGTGTTCGCAGGGAAGGAATGCGGCTATCCGCCCTGCACGCCCTCTGCCTGCATGCGCATCCTGGATCATTACGGCATCGATCCCTGCGGCAGGCGCTGTGTGGTCGTGGGAAGAAGCCTGGTGGTGGGAAAACCGGCGGCCATGATGCTGCTGAAAAAGAACGGGACGGTCACGGTCTGTCATACCAGGACAAAGGACCTGCCCGTTGTCATAAAGGAAGCCGACATCGTGATCGTTGCGGCGGGAAAAGCCGGTGTGGTGGGAGCGGAGAGCTTCCGCGAAGGCCAGACCGTGCTGGACGTGGGGATCCACGTGAAGGAAGACGGAAAGCTCTGCGGGGATGTGCGTTTTGATGAAGCGGAGGGGATCGTGGAGGCGATCACCCCGGTACCCGGAGGCGTGGGAAGCGTTACCACATCCATACTGATATCGCATGTGGTGGATGCGGCCGGGAAGAGAGCATAAGCAGTTGCTGTTCAGACCCGGGCCACGCATTTGCCACGTGGCTACGGGCCGATACTTTGGCCACCAAGAGCGTGCTGAGGCCGTTTTTGGGATGCCGGAGAACGGGAGGAAGGAAAGATGCAATACAATGACAATACGGAAAGAAGGAGCAGAAGGAAGAGACGCCGGAACGGGCCGGTGCTGATCCTTTTCGGTGTTTTGGCCCTTGCGGCGGTCGCGGTCCTGGGGATCACGATCCCGGCGATCCTCGATGACGGAAGTGGCAAAACGGCGGCGGAGGACAAGCAGCCGGCGGAGGAACGTTCGGTGGATGCGCAGGAACTTGCGGCGGTGGAGCTGGCGCCGGAGGCGGCCGGGACCGTCGCGCAGCCGGAGGCACCTGCGACCGAAGCCGGCATTTTGCCGGCGGGGGCATCGCCGGAGGAAGCCCTTGCGCGTGTGGGCGGATCGGGCTGCGTGCTTGCGGATGAATCCACCATCCTTCTTAGGATGAACCTGGGAGGACAGCCGGCCACGGGGGACGCTGAGCTGAACGTATACCAGCTGGCGCCTTACCAGTATGAGCTCAGTGAGGGCGAGATCGTGGGAACGGCAGCAGTATCGGATTCGCCCGAAGCCCGTTTCCCCAGAGCGCCCCACGATTCCGTGGACAGCCTTTATTGCAAGTACGTCTTTGCAACGAAGGAAGGAGAGATGCTCGGGGAGCCCCAGTACATCGTCAATCCAGAGCTGCTCGCGACCAGCACCAAAGAGCGGGAGGGCTATCAGCCCAAAGGCCTGGCGGATATCTTCTACAATTACAATCTGGATACCGAAGAAGGCGGGGATCACCTGATCCTTCAGATCAATAACTACGGGAGCAACCCCACGCTGCGGCATCCTGCCGGAAACGGCACCGACCCTTATCCCGTAGATGAGGGGCCTTTCCAGTATATGTTCAATGCCGCCAACGCCGAGGGTGTAAACGCGCTGGCGGCGTCCATGCACAATCTGGCGGATACCCACATCACCCAGGACTATATCGTGGGAAACGAGGTGAACGAGCGGAAATGGTGCTATGTGAACTACATGGACTGGGACCGCTATGTGCGGGAATACCTGCAGGGCTTCCGGGTGTCCTATAACGCCATCAAGAGCGCCAACGCCAATGCTCATGTCTTCATCTGTCTCAGCCAGGACTGGGACCGGAACCGGACCCCCGGGGAGCCGGAGTACTATGCCTATATCGACGCGAAGGATTTTGTGCTGAAGTTCAACGCTATGATCAAGGCGGCGGGGGATGTGGACTGGGGACTGTCCTACCACCCGCATCCGGTGCCGCTGACCCACGCCAGATTCTGGGATATGACGGGGATGGATCCCATTTATTCCATTATGATCAATACGAATGCCATGGTGAGCTTTCAGAATCTTTCCGTGCTCACGGATTTTATGATGGCGCCGGAGCTGCTTTCTCCTACGGGACGTGTCCGCCACATGATGGCGAGCGAAACGGGGCTCTCGGCCGGACAGGGTGAGGAGGTGCAGGCTGCGGCGTTGTACGCGTCTTACCAGGCCTGCATACGCAATCCTTACATCGAGACCATGATCTACTCTCCGGACCCTTCCATCAATGCCGTTTTCCTGGCTAAGACCCAGGAGGTATATGACAATATGGGGGGGCCTGCGGATCCGGAATATGACGCCTGGGCAAAGTCGGTGATCGGGATCGACGACTGGAGCCGGGTGTTGCGATAGGAGGAAATCATGGAAAAGAAACTGATCAGGGACAAAAAGTTCAGCGGGGAGCGGGCGCTGTTTCACAGCACGGATCTCAGGATCGAGGCTTCGGTCTTTGAAGACGGGGAATCGCCTTTGAAGGAGAGCTCGGACCTGGAGCTGGAGCACGTGCTCTTCCGCTGGAAGTATCCGTTGTGGTATTGCAAGAACGTGATCGCCAGACAATCCTGCTGGTTTGACATGGCCAGAGCGGGCGTGTGGTATACCGAGGGCATGCGGGTGGAGGACTGCGTGATCCAGGCCCCCAAGAATTTCAGGCGCTGCCGGGATCTGAGCATCCGGGATACGGCAATGACGGATGCAAAGGAAACACTGTGGAGCTGCCAAGGGGTAAAGCTTGCGAACGTCACGGCCCGGGGCGACTACTTTGCCATGAACAGCAGCGGGATGGAGATCGACAATCTGATCCTGGACGGGAACTATTCCTTTGATGGGGTGCGGGACGTGACGATACGTAATTCCCGGCTTCTTTCCAAGGATGCTTTCTGGAACAGTGAAAACGTTACGGTGTACGACTCCTTTATCTCCGGAGAGTATCTGGGTTGGAACTCCAAAAAGCTCACCCTCATCAACTGTACCATCGAGAGCCTGCAGGGCATGTGCTACATCGAGGAACTGGTGATGAAGGACTGCCGGCTGGTGGATACCACGCTGGCCTTTGAGTATTCCTCTGCCGACGTGAGCGTGAACGGCAGGATCGAGAGCGTGTTCAATCCGAAGAGCGGCACGATACGCGCTGACGAGATCGGGGAGCTGATCATAGAGAAGGACGAGATCGATCCGTCCCGCACAAAGATCGTCTGCGAAGCGGTGGAAGTCCGTTCCGATGCGCCGGAATGGAAGAGAGGAACGAAGGATGTATGATTTTGATCATGTGCCCTCCCGCTTTGGGACAAACAGCCTGAAATGGGATGTAAAAGAGGGCGAGCTGCCCATGTGGGTGGCGGACATGGATTTTCCGGCAGCACCGGAGATCCTGGCGGCCATGGAAGAGCGGCTGCGCCACGGCGTCTTCGGCTACAGTGATGTGCCGGAGAGCTGGTATGACGCCTACATCGACTGGTGGAGGTCGCGTCACGGTTTTACGATGGAGAAGAGCTGGCTGATCTTCTGTACGGGAGTGATCCCCGCCATCAGCTCCATGGTCCGCAAGCTCACCACCCCGAATGAGAAGGTGCTCATCAATACGCCGGTCTACAATATCTTTTTCAACAGCATACGCAACAACGGCTGCAGGCCGTTGGAGTGCCCGCTGATCCGGGAGGGGAAGAGCTACCGCATGGATATGGAGGCTGTGGAAGCGGCAATGGCGGATCCGCAGTGCAGCCTGATGATCCTCTGCAACCCGCAGAATCCCACGGGCATCATCTGGGATATGGATACGCTGGGACAGATCGGCAGCCTGGCAAAGCGCTATCATGTGACGGTCATCGCGGACGAGATCCATTGCGATATCGTGCGCCCCGGCAAAGCCTATATCCCCTTTGCCTCTGTTTCGGAGGAGTGCCGCGAGGTGAGCGTAAGCTGCCTTGCACCCACCAAGACCTTTAATCTGGCAGGACTGCAGACCGCGGCGGTATCCGTGCCGGATCCCTTCCTCAGGCACAAGGTATGGCGGGGGCTGAACACGGATGAGGTGGCAGAACCCAATGCGTTTGCCTGCGTGGCCGCAGAGGCGGCCTTTACAAAGGGCGGCGCCTGGCTGGATGAGCTTTGTGCCTATCTTTTTGAGAACCGGCGGATCGCGGAGGAACGCATACGCGAACGCATGCCCCGGATCTCGGTGACGGAGGGGGATGCCACGTATCTCATGTGGCTCGATCTTTCCGCGCTGGGCATGGGATCGGTGGAATTGCAGAGGCTTTTACGCGAGCGGACGGGGCTGTATCTTTCCGAGGGGAGCATCTACGGAAAAGGCGGGGAGGGCTGCCTTCGGATGAATCTTGCCTGCCCGCGCGAACGCGTGGAGGACGGTCTGGACCGCCTTGAAAGCTTCATGCTTGGGCTTTGAGGATGAGAAAGCACCGGCCGTAATGCTTTGACGGAAAACACGTTTTGTGGTAGAGTAAACGATATGGAAGGCGGCCGGGGATACGGTCTGTAACGAGACAGACGCAGCCGGACCATGCGATATGCTGCGTGGCTGCGGGCCGGTATCTTGCCTGCCGCAACGGGGGGGTCATACATGGCAGTCGATCTGGCAAGATACAACGAAGCATTTGAACAGGTCCTCCTGGAGCTGGAGAAGCAAAGGAGCTGGGATGAGAGGGAAGTGGCGCTGATCGTGGCGCCTCTTTGTCGTTTGCTTCGCATTGCGCTGATCCATGTCGAATTCTACGGAAGCGAGGAAGATGAAGCGCAGCGGCGCGGTGTCGTGCGTGACGTCTATGTGGACGGTACGGCGGATAAGCATAATCCCTGCGTGATGCGGGAGACCAATATTGCCGAGAACGTGATCTGCTACAGGATCTATCCCGCAGAGGGTGAGAGCTGGGATGCCGAGGATCTGGAAAAGATCCGCGTATTTGAGAAGATGATCTTTACCTTCCATGCCAAAGCCCGTCTGGAAGAACTGGTGGAAAGGCGTACCTATACCGACCAGCAGCTCAACATCCGCAATCTGCCTTACATGCTGCGGCTGATGAGCAAGCTGATCTCCCGGAAGGAGATCCACAGATATGGGGCCTGCCGCTTTAACCTGAAAGGCTTTTCCCTGGTGAATGCCCGTGCGGGGAGAGAAGCCGGGACCGTGATCATGGTGAAGTACATCCGGGAACTGGAACGCAGGCTGGCCGCACCCGGAACGGTAGGGCGTGTCGGCGGCGATAACTTCATCTGCCTCTTTCGGAAAGAGGACCTGGAGATCGTGCGCAGCCACATGAAGGGATATGCCGTCACCTTTGACGGGGACGGTGTGAACCGCATGATGCTCAGTGCCGTGGCCGGTTATTATCTGCCCGGGGAGCAGGAAGAAGTGACGAGCGAAGACCAGATCATGGACAGGGTGGTCCTGGCCTATAATGCCGCCAGGCAGGCGCATGAGACGAACGAGATGTTTTACTGCGATGAGCTGCGGGGACGGCAGACAGAGATACAGCGCATCGAGCTGCTTTTCCCGGAAGCGATCAAAAACAGCGAGTTCAAGGTATATTACCAGCCCAAGGTGAACCTCGATGATTACCGCATGGTAGGGGCGGAAGCCCTCTGCCGCTGGGAGAGGGACGGCAAGGTGATCTTTCCTTCTTTCTTCATCCCGGTCCTGGAACAGAGTGTACATATCTGCACGCTGGATTTCTATATGCTCGAAAAGGTATGCCGGGACATGCGGCGCTGGCTGGATGCCGGCCGCGAGCCCGTAAGGGTCTCGGTGAATTTTTCCAGACGGCATCTGGGAGACATCGACCTTTCCAGGCATATCCTTTCCGTGATCGACAACTACGAGATCCCGCATGAGTACATCGAGATCGAACTGACCGAGACCACGACGGATGTGGAATTCAACGATCTGAAGCGCGTGGTGACCGATCTGCAGGAACAGGGGATATCGACCTCGGTGGATGATTTCGGCACGGGATATTCCTCGCTGAACCTGATACGGGAACTGCCCTGGAACGTGATCAAGCTCGACCGTTCTTTCCTGCCGATGATCGGGAGGACCGATGACAGCAAGGAGAGCATCATGCTGCGTCACGTGATCCGCATGGTGCAGGATCTGGGAATGGAATGCATCGTGGAAGGCGTGGAGACACAGGATCAGGCCAATCTTCTGATGCAGCACAACTGTTTCCTGGTGCAGGGATATTTCTTTGACCGGCCGCTGCCGGTACACAAATACGAAGAGCGTCTGGATCAAAAGGACGGATATTATAAGACAGGAGGCACGGACATATGATCAACCCTTTGGATTTCTTCAAGGTGAAGGCGGGGCTCGGGAAGTTCTCCGCGAACCATCCCAAGTTCTTTCCCTTCATGAAGGCCGTGGCGGAAGCCGGTGCCAGGGAAGGCACCATCGTGGAGATGAAGGTCACCACACCGGAGGGAAAGGAACTGGAAACGAATCTGCGGCTTACGGATGAGGACATCGAACTGATCCGCATGCTCAGGGAGATCGGAAGCGGTCTGCAGAAACAGGCAGCGGCGCAGGCACCGCCTCAGGAAGAGCCCTCCGCCGAATCCGATAACGGGGAATGAACAGCATAAAAAAACCGCCCTCTGACGAAATGCCGCCGGGCGGTTTTTTGGTGCTCTGCTTTCTTTTCAGGGCGAGCCGGGCGGAAGAGGCTCCCCCAGATGTTCGCGCCATCCGCCGTCATAGACGGCTTCCAGGCGGCTTTTATAGGCATAATCGAGCATGGAATGCGGGATGTGCAGAAAGAAAATGCTGATCACGAGGAAGAGGAGGATGGTCAGGAGCCCCTGCGGGAGAGACTGACGGATTTTTTTGTTGGGAACAGGATCGGCGGCATAGCGGTATATATTATTACTGCGGCGGGCGCGATAGACCAGGGCGCCGATCAGCCATGCGATGCTGAGCGGACCATAAAAGAGCATCCCCATTGCGAGCGCATCACTTCCCAGGTTCAGGGAAAGAAAGTGGCCGATGTCGAGAAAGACATAAATCAGGCTCCCTAAAAGGACCACCAGGCAGAGAGCGGACAAAAGGCTGCTGTTTTTGTCGAAGGGACCCTCCTTCAGCAGGTCGGGATCATCGGCGGGGGGCATCAGAAGTTCCTTTTTGGATTCCGGTAATTCCAGCCCCCAGCGGTTTAAGCGCCGTTCATAAAGGAGGCAGTCCAGGTAAGCGTACCAGGAAAGCAGGGTGGCAGGCAGTGCGACCTGCAGAGCAATAAAGGACCAGACCGAGCTGTTGCTCATGTCTTTTGCGTAAATCAGGCCCCCGATCCCGTCGATCAGCAGAAGCAGGAGTGCGATGCCGCTTACGGCCGAAAAGAGGACCGCCCCCAGAAAGAACAGTTTTTGATCTTTTTTGTCGTATTGGTATTTCATGGCGTTTTCCTTTTCTGTTCCTGTTTCTGTTTTCGATTATAGTTTATGACAGCAGGAAAAACAATAAGCCTTCTGCATGCGGATGGCGTAAAGGTATCGACAGTTGATGAAAATGAGATTGGCCCCATGGCCGGATGTTTCTGACCAGATCTGCCTTTCATCTTACATCCTGTTGCCCTTAACGTCAAATATTGTCGATCTGTTCACGTATCGCCAGTATTT
>JAILHF010000022.1 GCA_024696005.1 Lachnospiraceae bacterium
GACGCCCTCAAAGCCCTGCTCTACCAGAGAGGCCTGATGAGCGTGCCCTGGGGCTATCTGAGCAAAAAGAGCCTTTGGAAGGAGATCCGTTTTCCCGAGGGGACCGAGGCGGAGGACATGGGAACAGTCTACCGCCTGTTCATGGCCGCGCGGCGCGTGGTCGTCGGGGAGCGGGTCTGTTATCATTACATACAGCGGAGCGGCAGCACCATTTATACCACGGCCGCAAGCAGGAGAAAAGCCTATTGGCGGCATTGCCGCGAGATGATCGCACGGGTGCGGAAAGAGCGCCCCGCCTGCCGGAAGGCAGCCGTGAGCCGGCACTTTTCCGCCTGCGCGCAGAACCTGTCCGAGACATCCCTCGGGGAGCGCAGTTCCTTTGTGCGACGGACCGGATCGGACCTGCAAAAGGCCGCAAAAACAGTGCTTTCGGACTCCGAAGCAAGAGTGAGAAACCGCGGAGCGGCTCTGGTGGCGCTTGTCAGCCCCAGGCTGCTGCATTTGATGCTCCGCGGTGCTTATTGTGTGAAAAAATGGCGGATTGGAAAGAAAAACTGAAGGATCTGGAGGAAACGCAGGAGCTGACGGTCCTGGGCGGAGACGGAGAGACGCTCTTTTCCGTTCCGGCCGCGGAGCTTTTGGCGTATCTGGATGAGAAGGACAGCCCGGAGAAGCTCTGCCGCGACATCCTGCAGGGGAGCGTGAACGCGGACAGCCTGCCCATGCGTCTGGAAGCCCTGAACATGACGGACGAGACCCGCCTGCTTCCTTATCTGCTGCGGCTCAAAAACAGCGGCCGCGAAGGGACGGAAGCTTTGCTGGGCCAGCTCTACGCCGGCGACCTGCTGCTGCGCGAGAGCGAGACCACGCTGCTTCTGATCCACAAACCGGGCAAACGCGAGGATCCCGCGGCAACGGCCGCCAGGATCCTGAGCATGGTAAATACCGAACTGATGGAAAAGGTCCGCATTGCCTACGGAAAGCCGGCCGAGGGCTGGAGCGGGCTGCGCGCGTCCTATCTGCAGGCACAGACCGCGATGCAGGTCATGGAAAGCTTTCACAGCGAGTGCCTGGTGATGAGTTACGCTTCGCTGGGCCTGGGCGGACTGATGCTCGGGCTCGACCGGGAGGTCTGCGCGCGTTACCTGCGGGAGTGCTTCGGCGAGAGCATGCGTTCTCGCCTGGATGAGGAGGAGCTTCGGACCGTGAACTGCTTCTTCGAGCACGATCTGAGCTTTTCGGAGACGGCGCGGGATCTGTTCCTGCACCGCAACACCCTGGTCTATCGTCTGGAGAAGATCCAGAAAAAGACCGGCATGGATATCCGGCATTTCGAGGATGCCGTTCGCCTGCGCATGGCGCTGCTTGCGGAGGTGTACCTTGACGCTTGACGAGAAATACATGCGCGAGGCCCTCAAACAGGCCCGGAAGGCGATGAAGATCGGCGAAGTGCCGATCGGCTGCGTGATCGTATACGAAGACCGCATCATAGGCCGCGGTTATAACCGCCGCAATACGGACAAGAGCACCTTTTCGCATGCCGAGATCACGGCCATGAAAAAGGCGGGCCGCGTGATCGGCGACTGGCGCCTGGAGGAATGCACCCTCTATGTCACGCTGGAACCCTGCCAGATGTGCGCCGGCGCCATCATACAGGCACGCATCCCGCGCGTGGTCATGGGCTGCATGAATCCGAAGGCCGGCTGCGGCGGCTCGATCCTGAACCTCCTTGAAATGAAGGAGTTCAACCATCAGGCCGAGGTGGTCCGCGGCGTCCTCGAAGAGGACTGCAGCCGCATCCTGAAGGACTTCTTCGGCGACCTGCGCAAGCGCTTGAAAACGGAGAAGGCAGAGAAACTTCGCGACTCTCAGTAAGAAATCGATCACTTGCAGCGAGTCGATATCCGGAGCCGGGAGCGATAGCGGGCCGGGACGGATGGTGCGAGCAGAACGAAAGAATTACTTTCAGCGAGTCACCATCCGGAGCCGGGAGCCGTGAGCGAGCCGGGACGGATGGTGCGAGCAGAACGAATACTTTAGCAGCACGGAGGCACTAACTTGCCGAAACACGGTAAAAAACTGAAGAAGCAGCCTGCATGGGCGAAGCTGGACAACACCGCTTTACTGTTTCCCGTGATCAGCAGGGAAGGGATGAGCAGCGTATACCGCATCTCGGTGACGCTCACGGAAGATGTGATCCCGGATCTGCTGCAGCAGTCGGTGGAAAAGGTGCTGGAAGGCTTTCTGATGTTCCGCATGCGCCTGCGCATGGGCTTTTTCTGGTACTATTTCGAGGAAAACGACCGCCCCGTTCCGAAGGTGCGCGAGGAGGAGGATTTCCCCGGAGCCTACATCAACAAGAGCCGGAACAACCACTACATGTTCCGTGTTACCTATTATAAGAAACGCATCAACCTGGAAGTCTTTCACGCCCTGACGGACGGCTACGGCGGCCTGGTCTTTCTGAAGGAGCTGGTCTACCAGTACCTGCGGCTGGCCCATCCGGACGATCTTGCCGGCGAGAAGGACAGGATCTCTTCGGGGGTCTTCATGGACCAGGAGGACAGCTATCTCAAGAATTACAAAAAGGGTGCATCCCACGACACGGCCTACGGTTCGCGCAAGGCGCTCGTGATCAAGGGAGAGACGCGCCCGAAGGGCGAGATGGGCGTGGTGCACGGCTATTTCGTGATCGACGAGCTGAAAGCCGCCGCGAAGAAATACGGTCTGACCATCAACCAGTATCTGGTGGGCAATTACGTCTACGCGATCTACCGGGAATACTTAAAAGGCGGCCCTTCCAAGCTTCCGATCAGCTGCTGCGTGCCGGTGGACCTGCGCGCGCGCTACGAATCCCACACGATGAAGAATTTCTTCGTGATGATCGCGGCCCGCTTCCAGCCCGGCGAAGAGACGGTCAGCCGCGAGGAGGTGCTCAGGCTGGTCGCGGAAAACTTAAAGGAGCAGATGGATCCGAAAAACCTGGACAACATCCTCTCCTACAACGTGAGCAACGAGCAGAACGCCTTTCTGCGCCCGATCCCCATTTTTATCAAGAATATCGCGATCCGGCACGTTTACATGGCTTCGGCGGACACCGCCACTTCCACGATGACCAACGTCGGCAACGTGGAGCTGAAGGAGCCCTACCGGAAATACGTCGAGCATTTCTACGCGATGCTCGCTATGAGCCGGGGCCAGAACATCAAAGGCGCCATCGTCTCCTACGGCGGCACCCTGGTCGTGACCTTTACCTCCTGCCTGACGGATCTTTCGATCCAGAAGCGCTTCTTCCAGTCCATCGCGAAGGATGGGGCGGAAGCCGCTCTGGAGACGAATGAGTACATCCCCGAGGAGGGCGAGGAGGAGCAGCTCATCTATCGGAAAAAGAAGAAAGAGAAGAAGGAGAAGAGCAAATGACACGCTGTCCGCAGTGCAGGACCACATTGCTGCAGGGAACGGATACCTGTCCGCTCTGTCATTGCGTAACCGAAGAGCTCACGGAAGGGGAGCAGGAAAGCGCCCGCATGCGCTACGGCGGCGGCGCGCCCTATCCCAACGCAAGGCGCAGACAGAGACTGATCCATCTCTGGCTCAGGATCATCCTCTTTGCGTTTATCAGCAGCGAAGCGATCCTGATCGTGATCAACCATTATACAACGCCCCATGTGTGGTGGTCCGCCATCACCGGGGCTTCTTTTGTCTACGGCTACCTGTTCCTTTTGTACTGGGTGCGGCGCGACAGCGGTTTCGCGGCCAAGGTAGGCCTGCAGATGCTCTTTACCATGATCCTTTTGTGGCTGATCGACCGTTTTACCGGCGATTACGGCTGGGCCCTGACCTGGGCCATCCCGGGCGTGATCCTCTTTGGTGACGGCATGGTCTTTTTCCTGATGATGCTCAACCGCAGCCGCTGGTTTTCCTACACCCTGCTTTTGCTGGTGCTGGGCGTCTGCAGCGCGCTGATCATCGTTCTCGATATCGTCTTAAAGAGCAAGAGCATCCTTCTGCCCATCATCTGTGTGGTGGTGACGGGACTGTATCTGATCGGGACCGTCTTGTTCGGAGAAAGAGCTGTGAGCCGTGAACTGGGAAGGAGGTTCCATGTCTGAGCAGGAAGTGAGTCTGCGGGGAAAGACCGCGAGAGAGATCGTCCGCGTGGCAAACCATCTGCCGCTGATCGGCAAGGCGCGCGTGAACGGCGATCTGCAGAACCTGCGCAGCGATCACGAACTGCCGTGGCGCTGTCCGGAACAGCTGCGCCAGACCGTGATCGACATGGAAGACTTTTCGATGGAGCTGCTTGCGCCGGCCGGGCAGGAGGATCCGCCCTGGGCGCGCCATGTGATCCTGCAGCTTCACGGCGGCGGCTATTACGGACGTTTTCACAATACCTACCGCGACGCGGCTGCGAAATACATCGAGGTGAGCGGCGGGGCCGACGTGCTCTCGCCCGATTACCGCGTGGCGCCGGAACATCCCTTCCCTGCCGCGCTGGAAGACGCCGTCGAGGCGTACCGCTGGCTTCTGGAGCACGATTATTCCACCGAGCGCATCGTGGTGGCCGGAGACAGCGCGGGAGGCGGCCTTTCCCTGGCGCTGGGCCTGTACCTGCGGGATCACGGAATGCCCATGCCGGCCGGCTTCATCACCATGAGTGCCTGGACCGACCTGACAAAGAGCGGCGATTCCTACCAGGAAAAGTACGACTCGGACCCGATCTTCGGCGGGACCCGCAAAAGCCTGGTGTACAAAGAAGGCTACTATGCGGACCACGACCCGATGGATCCCTATATCTCGCCGGTCAACGGCGATTTCCGCGGTTTTCCGCCCATGCTGATGCAGGTGGGCGAGATGGAGATGCTCCTGGACGACACGCTTTCGGTGGCCGCGCGCGCGCGTTTCGCCGGCGGAAGGGTGCGGGTGCACGTATATAAAGGAATGTGGCACATCTTCCAGATGGGGATCATCACGCTGCAGAAGCGCCTGACCCCGGGCGACAGGAACGCGCAGACCGTGACGCTCTATCCCGAGGCAACGGAAGCCTGGAAGGAGATCGAGCGCTTCCTGGAGATCGTCTGGAGATAACGCCCTGTACAGAGAAACGAACAGCCAATGAACGAAGAAGAGATCCGTTATGACGCATTCATAAGTTACCGCCACGCGGAACTGGACACCGAGATCGCAAAGGGCATCCAGCGGCGGCTGGAGAGCTTTGTGCTTCCGGCGAACCTGCGCAGCAGATACCCGAAGGATCACCGGCGGATCCGGCGCATCTTCCGGGACGAGGACGAGCTGCCTTTGGCCGAGAGCCTCTCGGACCAGATCGAGAAGGCCCTGCGGAATTCGGAATGGCTGATCGTGATCTGCAGCCCGCGCTATCAGGAATCCTTCTGGTGTGCGAAAGAGATCGAGTATTTCCGCGGGCTCCGGGGACTGGAGCGCATCCTCTGCGTCCTGATCGAGGGCGAGCCGGATGTATCCTTCCCCGAAGGGGTCTGCTACCGCGAAGTGACGGATGCGGACGGCAGCGTGCGGCGGGAAAGAGTGGAGCCCCTGGCGGCCGATGTGCGCGGCGACACGCCTGCCGAGCGCAGGAAAAAGATGGACGACGCCGTTCTCCGCATTGCGGCGCCGATGTTTGGCTTAAGCTATGACGACTTAAAGCAGAGGCACCGTGAGCAAAAGGCGCGCCGCATCGTCGCGGTCAGCGGCATCGCGGCGGCGGTATGCTTCCTCTTTGCGGTCACGGCCACCGGCTTTTCGCTGCGGATCAACAGACAGAACAAGCAGATCAGCGAGCAGAATAAGCAGATCGAGCAGCAGAACAAGGAACTGCAGGAGCAGTACGACGAGCAGATGGTCCGCTATGCCGAGTCCATGGCGGTCGTGTCGGAGCAGCTCATGAAAAGCGGTGACGGGAAAGCCGCCATGTATGCGGCCCTGAGCGCCATGCCGCGCTCCCTCGAAGACGAAAGCTTCCCCTATCTTGCATCGACGCAATACGCGCTGAGCAATGCACTGGGGATCTACGAGCATGACGAGTTCCTGCCCTGGGATACGGCTCCGGTGCCGGAGGATGAAAACTTCTGGGACGATGCGGGCCGCTACCGGGATCTGAAGGACTATCTTGCGGGCCAGAACATCCTCTGCGGGATCCCCTGGGAGGACGGGAGCGTGCTCCTGCCCACCGTGGAAGGGAACATCTTTCTGTACAAGGAGGAGGAAAACGTGCTGCAGGAAGCGACTGCTTCCTATCTTCCGGGCAAGATCGATGACATTGTCGAAGCGGCTGCCTGGCGGGACGGCGTGCTCTGGATCAAGCCCGTTCATTCCTCTATGGTCTCGTGCTACCGCTGGAAGGGCTACGATGGTCTGGAGCCGGCCGGAAGCTCCACCCGGGAACAATACCGTGAACTGATCGACATCTCTTCGACCTTGAATCATGAGGATGTGATTTCGGACGACGGCCTCTACCGCGCGGGGCTCAACGACAGCCGCAACATCACGATCAGCGACCGGACCGGGCTGGTGCCGCTGCGCGTTTACTACGACATCCACGCCGAGGTGCGTGCCCTGCGAAAGCTGAAAGGGACAGACATGTCCATCCTGATCCTGAGCGGGAAATACAGCTATCTGCTGGACAAGGACCTGAACATCCTGGCCCGCGTGGCGTATTACTACGATTACGACTCCTCCAAAAAGTCGATGATCCTGTATCACATGATCATGGACAGCAACGACCTGGACCTCTATTACTGCCCTCTGCGCTCCTATGACGAGATCGTTGGCATGGCGGAGAAGGAGCTGGAGGGCTATACCCCCTCCGAGGAAGTGCAGGAGCGCTACCAGATGATGAGATGAGGGAGCAGTCCCGTCGTGACTGCGCAGAGGCGGCTACTGAATAGTAATTGCGGAGCCCCGGCTAACACAAGAGCCAAATAAGAGGAAAGTGTTAGTCAAAGAGAGTAGATTGGGGGAAGAAAAGGGGAATCCCGGCTAACACAAGAGCCGGATAAAGAGGGATGTGTTAGCTGAAGAGCGCTACCAGATGATGCGATGAGAAGGGGCGCCGGAGCAGAAGACATAAGGGCCGGGCACGTCGCGGAGGAGCCCGTCAGCTCTTGAAGCTGCCGGATGGAAAGAGGGACGATCCGCATGGATTGCGGATCGAGCGAGAGCCGACCGTAGGGAGGGGGCGTTTCCGTTCGAGCGGTCCCGGGCTGTACCGGAAATGAAAGCAGCTTCTTAGAGCTGCGTGGCTCCGCAGTGGTGCCCGGAACTTATGTCTGTCTGCTCGTAGCCAACTGCAATCGACCTGATGAATAAACTTGCAGGAAGCACCGATTTCGTGGTATGATAAGATTTAGCCCTCTGAAAAAGGCCGCCCTGCGGCGAAGGGCTTTGGGAAAAACGTTTCAGACTGCCCTGGCGGCAGATAAAATGGAAATCATGTACAGGAGGTGAGACTGCAATGTTCGGATTCGGAGCAATGATCCAGAAACTGAAGGCCAACCCCAAGACCATCGTTCTTACGGAAGGGGAGGATCCGCGTATCCTGGAGGCGGCCAGCCGCTTGCTGGCGAGCAATTTCCTCACGCCCATCCTTCTCGGGGACGAGAAGGAGGTGGCAAACGCGGCAGAGGAAGCGGGTTACAACATCCGCGGCGCCCAGATCATCAATCCCCTGAACTACGAGCGTCTGGATGAGGTGACGCAGGAGTTTTACGAGATCCGCAAGGAAAAGGGCATGACGATGGAAAAGGCCCAGAAGACCATGACCCAGCGGAACTATTTCGGCACCATGCTGGTCAAGATGGGGATCGCGGACTGCCTGCTGGGCGGAGCAACCTATTCCACGGCGGATACGGTGCGTCCGGCCCTGCAGATCATCAAGACCAAGCCGAGCAACAGCATCGTCTCGTCCTGTTTCATCCTCGTGCGTCCCGGCGCGACCGGTGAGAACGAGGTGCTCGCCATGGCGGACTGCGCGATCAACATCCAGCCTTCCGAAGACGAGCTGGTCGAGATCTGCGGCGAGACCATCAACTGTGCCCGCATCTTCGGCATCGATCCGAAGGTGGCGTTTCTGAGCTATTCCACCCTGGGTTCCGGCAAGGGCGATTCCGTCGACAAGATGCGCAACGCCGCGGCCAAGGCCAAGGAGGAGTTCCCGGATGTGCCCATCGACGGCGAGTTCCAGTTCGATACCGCCGTTTCGCCCCGTGTGGCAAGGCAGAAAGCGCCCGGCAGCAAGGTGGCCGGATATGCGAACACCTTCATCTTTCCCGACATCAACGCAGGCAACCTGGGTTACAAGATCGCGCAGCGCATGGGTAATTTCGAGGCCTACGGCCCGATCCTTTTGGGTCTGAACGCGCAGATCAACGACCTTTCCCGCGGCTGCAATGCGCTGGAGGTATATTCGATGGCCATCATCACGGCCGCATTAACTTAATATAGGAGGGTTACAACATGGCAAGCATCAGCCTGCAGCGACTGATCGACAAACAGAAACTGACCAATCTCACCGACGAGATCGACGCGAGCAAGATCAAGATCACGCAGCCCGATATCAACCGTCCGGCCATTCAGCTGGCGGGCTATCTGGAGCATTACGACGCAACGCGTCTGCAGATCGTCGGATTCGTGGAATATTCCTACATGGAGCAGATGCCCGAGGAAAAGAAGCGCGAGATCTACGACAAGGTGCTGCTGAGCAGTACGCCGGCATTCGTGTTCTGCCGTGATCTGCAGCCGGATCCCCTGTTCAGGGAGATCGCGATCGAAAAGGGCGTGGCCCTGCTTTCCACCTCGAAGGCAACCTCGGTGTTCATGGCCGAGACCATACGCTGGCTCAATGCCAAGCTGGCACCCTGCATCACGGTGCACGGCGTGCTGGTGGATATCTTCGGTGAAGGCGTGCTGATCACCGGTGAGAGCGGCATCGGTAAGAGTGAATGCGCCCTGGAGCTGATCAAGCGCGGACACCGTCTGGTTTCGGACGATGTGGTGGAGCTGCGCAAGGTGTCGGAGGAGACGCTGATCGGCACGGCGCCCGAAGTGACAAAGCACTTTATCGAGATCCGCGGTATCGGCATCGTGGACGTGCGCATGCTCTTCGGTGTGCAGAGCGTCAAGGAGGACCAGGAGGTCAATCTGGTGATCCGCCTGTCCGAGTGGTCGAAGGATCAGGAATACGACCGCGTGGGCATGGAGGAGCAGTATACGGAATATCTGGGGAACAAGGTGGTCTGCCACAACATTCCCATCCGTCCCGGCCGTAACACGGCGCTGATCTGCGAGTCGGCGGCTGTCAACTACCGTCAGAAAAAGATGGGCTACAACGCCACGCAGGAGCTTTACAAGCGCATGCAGCAGGCGCTGGAGCACAGGGATGACAATCTGTAAAAAGGGGAAGGAAAAATGGCAAAGATGCTTTTCGGGGTGGACCTGGGCGGTACCACCGTTAAAATGGGACTTTTCGATGCGGACGGCAATGTAACGGACAAGTGGGAGATCCCCACCCGAAAGGAGAATGCGGGCAGCCTCATCCTTCCGGACATCGCAGATTCCGTCAAGAGCAAGATGGCGGAAAAAGGCCTGAAAAAGGAAGACGTGCTGGGCGTGGGCATCGGCGTGCCGGGCCCCGTGGACGCTTCGGGCGTGATCCACAAGGCTGCGAACCTGGGCTGGGGCGTGTTCTCGATCCGTGAGACCATGGAAGGCCTGCTGGACGGCATTCCCGTGGCAGCCGGCAACGACGCCAACGTGGCGGCCCTGGGCGAGATGTGGCAGGGCGGCGGCCGGGGCTGCCGCAATCTGGTAGCCGTGACGCTGGGTACCGGCGTGGGCGGCGGCATCATCGTGGAGGGACAGATCCTCACGGGTTCCACCGGAGCCGGCGGCGAGATCGGCCACATCCATATCGTGGATGACGAGCCCGAGACCTGCGGCTGCGGCAATCACGGCTGCCTGGAGCAGTACGCCTCCGCAACGGGCGTGACGCGGCTTGCAAAGCGCCGTCTGGAGAAGGACGATGCGCCTTCGGCCCTGCGCGGCAGTTCCCTCAGCGCCAAGGCGGTCTGGGACGCGGTAAAGGAAGGGGATGCGGTTGCGATCGAAGTGGCGAAGGAATTCGGTCATTATCTGGGCAAAGGCCTGGCGGCGATCGCCTGCGTGGTCAATCCCGAAGTATTCGTGATCGGCGGCGGCGTTTCCAAGGCCGGCGAAGTCCTTTTTGACTATATCTGCGACGAATACAAGAAATACGTTTTCCACGGCAGCAGGGAGGCAAAATTCGTCCTTGCGACCCTCGGAAACGATGCCGGGATATTCGGCGCGGCAAAATTGATTTTGGATGAAATAAAATAATCGGGCAGAGCATTATCCTTATGTGTAACTATGATGATTTGGGCAAAAGGATAAAGGAACTGTCCGGGATCGGGGTCTTTCGGGAGCACGAGCCCATGAGCGGGCATTGTACCTTTCGTGCGGGAGGAAAGACCCGTTTCTATGTGGAGACGGAAACGGAGCAGGCTCTGAAGGAGCTTCTGGCGCTGCTTGGGGAGGAGGGCTGCCCCTGGTTCCTTTTGGGGAACGGCAGCAACCTGTTGGTGTCCGACAGGGGCTACGATGGCGTGATGATACGCCTCGGCGCGGAATTTGCGCAGCTGCGGACCGAAGGGGATGTGATCCGGGCCGGCGCGGCAGTGCCCCTGGCCAGGCTGGCCAATGCGGCGGCGGACGAAGGCCTGACTGGGCTGGAATTTGCCGGCGGCATCCCCGGCACGCTGGGAGGGGCTCTCGTGATGAACGCGGGTGCCTATGGCGGCGAAATGGCGGATGTGGTACAATGGGTGCGTTTGTTTTTCCCTAAGGAGCTTCCGCCGGAAACGGAGAGGAAGAAATGGGAGAGCGCCGGGGAGCGGATGTTCATCGTTCCGGGCAGTGAGATGCGCTTTTCCTACCGGCACAGCCTGCTGAAGGAATGCCGGGCCGTGGCCCTGGAGGCGGGCATCGCCCTGCAGAGCGGGGAACGGGAAGCCATATTGGACAGAATGGCGGAGCTTCGGAAGCAGAGAAGCGAGAAGCAGCCGCTGGAATACCCGAGCGCGGGTTCCTTTTTCAAGCGTCCCGAGGGGGCGTTCGCGGGCAAGCTGATCGCGGATGCCGGCTGCAAGGGCCTTTCGGTAGGGGACGCCTGCGTATCGGAAAAGCACGCCGGCTTCATCATCAACAAAGGCAGTGCCAGCGCCGGGGACATCCGGGCGTTGATGGATGAGGTGAGAGAGCGCGTGGAAAAAGGATCCGGGATCCGACTGGAAGCCGAGGTGATCCTTTTGGGGGAATTCGGAGATGGAAGATCTATCTGAAGAAAAAGAACAGAACGCAAGGCCGAAGCGCAAGCGCAGGCTCTATTTTGACATCCTCT
Organism: Lachnospiraceae bacterium; assembly: GCA_024696005.1. Classification (GTDB taxonomy): domain Bacteria; phylum Bacillota; class Clostridia; order Lachnospirales; family Lachnospiraceae; genus NK4A136. The sequence goes on from JAILHF010000022.1 coordinate 11,435, forward strand.
GGGTGATATCCATCATCGTCGTGATCTTTAACTATTCCGACGGTGTTTTGGCGTATGCGAGTCTCGACCCGTCCACCTGGCAGTACAACATGGCGCTGTTTCTCACGCTTTTTGCCAAGTTCCCGCTGTGGCTATGCCTGATGATCAGCGGGGCCATCCTGCTGGACATGCACGAAGCGATACGCACGGTCTGGAGAAAGCGCATCAGCCGTCTTCTGGTCATCCTGGTGGCCTTTTCCTTCCTGTATTATCTCAACGATGTGATGAAAGGCCGTGACACCTTTGATCTGATACGTTTCATCCCCGATCTGTATGCCCGGGACCGCGTGACCCAGTACTGGTACCTGTATGCATCCCTGGGCTTCATGATCTGCCTGCCCTTCATGCGGCCGATGGTCAAGAACATGCGGGATGTGGATTTCGTCTATCTGATCCTCGCGGTCTTTACCTTAAGCTCCATCCTTCCGCTCTTTGACCTCTATGTGCTGAAGGACCGCTATTACTTAAACCCCAGCATGAAGCTGGAATGGGTCACCGAGGTGATCTTCATATACCCGGTGATGGGCTATTTCATCCATTGCCGCCTGAGCACGCAGAAATGCCGGAAACTGTGCTGGATCCTGATCCCGCTGGATCTGGCCTGGCTGGTCTACAATACCCACATCTACAAGAACAGCGGCGTGTCCGTGGGTTCCGTGTACATGTATCCTGAAGTGCACGGCAGCTCGACCATGCTGCACTGTGTCACGCTCTTCATCACGGCCAAGGCGTATTTCAAGCGCATGGAGCAGAAGAAGTGGGAACTCGCGATCGGCTCCCTGGGGGGCTGTTCCTTCGGGATCTACCTGCTCTTCGGCTTTTTCCTGGACGGTCGTGTGGATCTGATCGAGAATCTCCGCCTGAAGGTGGAGGGCGATGCGACCGGACTGGCACTGATGGGAAGGGCCATGCTCTGGAGCATCATCACCTATTTTGCCTGCTACATCCCGGTCTGGCTGCTGCGGCGCATCCCCGGACTGCGGGATATGACACTGTAAGGAGGTCCTGCTTTGCGTTTTGTGATCGTGACGGGCATGAGCGGTGCGGGAAAGCAGACCGCCATGAAGATGCTGGAGGACATGGGCTTTTACTGCGTGGATAACCTGCCCGTGCCCCTGATCGACAAATTCATCGAGCTTTTTACCGGCCCCGGCAGCGAGCTGTCCAAGGTGGCCCTGGGGCTGGATGTGCGTGCCGACCAGGATTTTACCGAGGCGGAGCACATGCTGCAGTCGCTTCGGCGCAAGCAGTATCCCTTTGAACTGATCTTCATGGACGCGGACGACCGCGTGCTGATCAAGCGCTACAAGGAAAGCCGCCGCGTGCACCCGCTGGCCGGCAGCGACAGCCTGGAAAGCGGCATTAAGCGGGAGCGGCGCATCCTCGAAAATGTGAAAAAAACGGCGGATTACGTCTTCGACACCTCGGATCTGCTCACCAGGGTGCTGAAGGAGGAGCTGGACCGCATCTTTTTGCAGGGAGAGGAGTTCCACAGCCTGATCATCCGGGTGGTGAGCTTCGGCTTCAAATACGGGATCCCGATGGACGCCGATCTGGTCTTTGACGTGCGTTTCCTGCCCAATCCCTATTATATCGACGAACTGAAGCGCATGAGCGGCAACGATGCCCCCGTGCACGATTATGTGATGAGCTTTCCCGAGGCGACCGAGTTTCTGGACAAGCTGGACGGGCTCCTGCGCTTTCTGATCCCCAATTATGTCAAGGAAGGCAAGCATCAGCTGGTGATCGCCATCGGCTGCACCGGCGGGCGCCATCGCAGTGTCACGCTGGCATCGGAACTGTACGGACGCTTGAAAGAGCACGGAAAGTACGGTCTGACGATCACACACCGTGACGAGAGGCTTTAAACATGTCTTTTTCTTCGGATGTCAAAGAGGAGCTTCGAAAATTATCCTTTACATCCTCCCCAAAAGCGGGTAATATAGGCGGTGGCAAACGTGGTGCCGCGAGGCTGTTCCTTCGGGACAGTTTTCTGGCTTGCGGACACCTGAGCGATCCGGAAAAAGGTTACCACCTGGAGTTTACCTGCGACGATTCGGAGACGGCGGAGAAAATAAGGGCGAATCTGGACAGCTTTCAGATCCGCTCCGGGATCACCGTGCGGAAAGGAAAGCATGTCGTTTACGTGAAGGAAAGCGAGTCCATCGCCGAATTCCTGAGCGTTACGGGCGCGCACCAATCCATGATGGAGCTGGAGAACCTGCGCATCGTAAAGAGCGTCCGCAGCGACGTGAACCGCCGTGTGAACTGCGATACCGCCAATATCCGCAAGATGCTTCAGGCTTCGGAGCGGCAGATCGAGGACATCCGCTATGTGGAACGCCACATGGGCCTGGGAAGGCTGAGCGAACCGCTGCGGCTCGTGGCGGAACTGCGGCTCGAGCATCCGGAACTCAATCTGCAGGAGCTGGGCGAGATGCTGGAACCCCCGGTAGGCAAATCGGGGATCAACCACCGCCTGCGCAAGATCTCCGGGATCGCTGAAGAATTGCGGAGAAATCATGAGGAGGATACGTAGCTTTATGGAAAAGGAAGTTGTTGTTACGCTGGAGGACGGCATCAATGCCGATGTGGTGAGCCTGCTGGTACAGACCGCCTGCCGCTTTGACAGCCGGCTTTATCTGCAGGAAGGCGAGCGCAAGGTCAACATGAAGAGCATCATGGGGATGATGAACATGGCAGTAAACAGCGGCAAGGCCGTGACGGTGATCGCGGACGGCGCGGATGCAGCCGAAGCGGTATCCCAGATCGAAAAGGTTCTCACCGGGAAATAAAGAGATAAACGATCAGATACAATAGAAAGAGATGTACGGGGTAGAAGGCGTAAAAGAAGTATTTGGCCTGTCTGCCCCGTTTTCCGTTGTAAAGGGAGACCGGGATCACGGCGGCAAGAGCGTAAAACTCACGCGTGGACGTGATGAGCAGCGGCAGTACCAGCAGGATCATGCCGATCCACGGCCTGCGGCGGAAGAGGTACATCACGCAGATCGCCAGCACGCCCGGGGCGTGGTAGTCGGTCTTTAAGAGCTCGGCGAGCAGGCAGCCCGCGGCGATCAGGCCCGCGTAAAGCAGGGCCTTGAAAATGAGGGCCTTGACGGGGCTGAGGACCGCTGTTTCTTCGGCTTCTGCTTTGCTACCCCGCTTTTTCGAAGGCGCGCTGCTCATCCGCGCCAGCGTCTGCCCGATGCTGTCCATGCCGCGGATCACGGCCAGCCCGATCAGCATCGTGAAGAACACGTTCTGCTTTTTGGGGTACCAGAGCACCCCGTAAAAGGCCAGATCGTAGGGGATCTCGCTCAGGATCGCAAAGATCCCCAGGCGCAGCAGGTATTTCGCGCAGCTTTTCGTATGGGCGAGGCCCTCCACCAGCAGGAAGATGTAGATCGGGAAGGCGATGCGCCCGATGTCTCGCAGCACGTTGTAGAGAGTGTCCAGAGCCGCAGTTTTCCCATAGGCGCGGAAATAAAACTTCAGGAACGACGCAGCGACATGATCGAGCAGCATCGTGACGACCGCGATCCATTTTAATACGTTTGCGCTGAAGGAGAGGGGCGAAACACCCCCATAAAAGGGAGGATGCCAGGCAGATCCTTGCGGGTCTACCTGGCATAAATTATGAAAAAGTTTTGCTGTTAATGTCTTTTCAGGTTGTCCGGGCTTTTTGTTTCTCTTGCCCTTCGATGGTCTTATCATAGTATAGAAAAATGTATTAAAAATGTTGTTTCGATAAACAAAATAACAACAATTTATGAACGAATTATGAACGCCTGAAACCCTTTATTTTCAGGCTTTTTCGGGCTCCGGATAGTTCACGCCGAAGGTTTCGACGGTCACGGTCTTCATGCGCTGATCCTCAACGGGACGATCGTGGTACGTTCTTGTCTCGGCGATCGCGTTCACGACCTCCATGCCCTCGGTCACCTGGCCGAAAGCGGCATAATCCCCGTCCAGATGGGGAGAGGTCTTGTGCATGATGAAGAACTGGCTTCCCGCGGAATTGGGCATCATCGAGCGGGCCATCGAAAGCACGCCGGGCGTGTGCTTCAAGTTGTTTTCGAAGCCGTTGGAAGAAAACTCGCCGCGGATGCTGTAGCCGGGGCCGCCGGTGCCGTTGCCGTCGGGATCGCCGCCCTGCAGCATGAAGCCTTTGATCACGCGGTGAAAGATCAGGCCGTTATAAAAGCCTTTGTTGATCAGGCTGATGAAGTTGTTTACGGTATTGGGTGCGATCTCGGGATAAAGCTCGGCCTTGATCACATCTCCGTTTTCCATGGTAATGGTTACAATGGGATTTTGAGCCATGAATGGGTCCTCCTTCTGAATGCGGAAATTGCCGTAGTCCAGTAAAGTTTATCGTATTTTATTGGATATTTCAACAGAATTATGTTAATATAGGACAATGCAGAAAGTATTGATCGTCCATAATCATTACCGCATTCCCGGCGGGGAAGACACGGTGGCGGAGAGCGAGGCGAAGCTTCTTTCGGAGCACGGACACGAGGTGGTCCGTTATGAACGGAGCAACGACGAAGCCTGCGGAAAGCTCGCGATGGCGCTGGAGAGCATCTTCAGCATCCGCACGTATCGCGAAGTGCGCGCCCTGATCCGCCGTGAAAAGATCGATATCGTTCACGTTCACAATACCCTGCACAGGATCAGCCCCTCCGTTTACTATGCGGCGGCGGCCGAGGGGGTGCCGGTGGTGCAGACCATGCATAATTTCCGCCTGCTCTGCCCTGCGGGGACTTTTTATCGTGACGGGAAGGTCTGCGAGGACTGCATGAAGAAAGGCCGTTTCTGCGCGCTGAAGCACCGCTGCTATCGCGGAAGCTTTCTGCAGACGGCGGTCGTGGCGCTTTCCAATGCGATCCACCTGCGCACAGGCATTTACCGCAAGCTGCATTTTATCTGCCTTACGGAATTTAACCGCGAAAAGCTTCTGATGCTGAACGAAAAGAAGCTGCGCGTCGATCCGGACAAGATCAGCGTGAAGCCCAATTTCACGCCCGCTTACGAAACGGCCGGAAACAAAGCAGCCGGCGCCCCCTATTACGTGGTCCTGGGGCGCATTGAGCGCCTGAAGGGGAGCTCCCTGGTCGCGAAAGCCTTTGCGCGCAGCAAAAAGCGCCTGCTCTTTGTCGGTGAGGGGGAACAAAAAGAGGCTCTTGCGCATTATATCGAGAGGAAGGGCCTGAAAAACATCGAATGCGTGGGACAGAAGGATCATGACGAGGCGATGCGCATCCTGTCCGGCGCACGGGCGCTGATCGTGGCATCGCAGTGGTACGAGACCTTCGGCCTGAGCGTGATCGAGGCCTATTCGCTGGGCGTGCCCGTGATCGCCGTGGATTTCGGCAATGCCGGAAGCCTGGTGCGTGACGGCGTGACCGGCGTGAAATATAAAAACAGCGTGTCGGGGCTCTGCGAGGCCCTTGAACGTTTCGAAGCCATGGACCGCGAAAGGCTTTCGCGGGCGGCTTATGAAGAATACCGGGAAGAGTATTCGGAAGAGGAAAATTACCGTCAGCTGAAGGGGATCTACGACGCGTTATGAGCCTGAAGAGCTTTCTCACAAAAAGCAGGACACTGCTCAGCGGCGATTACCGCGAGGTGGAACGCAACGCGATCGCTGCGCGAAACGAGCGCGTGATCCGCAAATACAAGGGAAAAGGCGACATTTACGCCGTCCTTCGCCTCTACAGCGACGAGGCGGGGCTGTTCAGCTTCTTCCTGAAGGCCCTCGGCGGGATCAGCTATTGCAGGCAGCACGGTTACATTCCCGTGATCGACATGCAGACAAAAGAGAACATCTTTTTCGACGCGAAGGAGCGGAAACGGAAAAACGTCTGGGAATGCTTCTTCGAGCAGCCCGCCGGCGTTTCCTTCGCGGATGTAAAAGGGAAAAAGAACGTGATCGTCCTGGAGAATCCCCGCATGCCCGAGGGTTCGATGCTGCAGCTTCTGCAGCAGGAGCGGCTTCGGAAGTACTGGCACAAGGCCTTTGTGAAATACATTCACTACACGGAGCCCGTGAAGGAAGAGATAAGCCGCTACGAAAAGGCTTTTGCGGCCCGGAAGAAATGGCTGGGCGTGCTGGCCAGGGGAACGGATTACCTGAGCGTGGGTGTGGGACATGCCGTGCAGCCCGACCGCGACACGCTGCTTGCAAAGATCCGCAGCGTAAAGGAAGACTACGGCTGCGACGGGATCTTTCTGGCGACCGAGGATGAGGACATCCTCGACATGATCAAAGAAAGCTTCGGCGATGAAGTGATGGTTCTGGAGCAGAAGCGCTACCGCGGGAAGCAGGAGCAGAAGCTCGGGCAGAAGGCGGATTACAAAAAGGACGCGATCGCCATGAACATCACGTATCTGGCGGCGCTGGACTATCTGTCCCGCTGCAGCTGCCTGATCGCGGCCAATACCGGCGGGACGACGGGTGTATACATCATGTCGGAAGGCTTTGAATACACGCATTGCTGGTTCCTCGGCACGATGGGCAGCACCGATGAACGGACACTCGACATCGACAAACTGTAGGTGTTTTTTATGGCAGAACAGAAAACGGGATTGTGGAACGCTTGCCTGCGGCCGAAGGTACGGCAGCTTGCGATCCGCTTCCGGAAACACAAACTTAAGAGGGAAAGCGGCAGCGTCTTTTATCCGGGCAGTGACATCAGCATGCGCACGGTGCTCGGTGAGGGCTGCCATATCCACGGGATCGTCGTGGACAGCCGCCTGGAAGGGCACAACGTGGTCTACGGCGAGCTGTACCAGTCCGAGCTTGGCTTTGCTTCGTTCATCTCGCCGCATTCCAAGCTGGAATACTGCAGCATCGGGCGCTATTGCTCCATCGGGGCGCATGTGCACGTGGTGCGTGGGCAGCACCCTTCGAGGGACTGGGTCTCCACCTCGCCCTGCTTTTATTCGCTGCGGAAGCAGTCCGGCTTTACCTACAGCAAGAAGCAGCGCTTCGAGGAATTCCGCTGGATCGATGAGAAGAAAAAGATCTGCATACAGATCGGAAATGACGTGTGGATCGGTGATCACGTGCTGATCATGGAGGGCGTGACCATAGGCGACGGCGCCATCCTGGCAGCAGGCAGCGTGGTCGTGAAGGACGTGCCGCCCTATGCCATCGTGGGAGGAAACCCCGCGAAGCTGATCCGCAGCCGCTTCTCCGAAGAGGAGATCGCGTATCTGCAGAAACTGCGCTGGTGGGACAGGGATCCCGCCTGGCTGGAGGCGCACGCCCATTGTTTTGATTCGGTACAACGCCTGCGCGAAGAGGTGGAAAAAAAGTGAACAGTCCGTTTGATGTGCCGGTAGTCATGATCGTATATAAGCGTCCGGACGTGACAAAACGCTCTTTTGCCGCGATCCGCGAGCTGAAGCCCGCAAAGCTCTACATCATCTGCGACGGTCCCAGGAGCGAAAAGGACGCGCCGGCGGTGCAGGAGGTGCGCGACTACATCGACAGCCACATCGACTGGGACTGCGAGGTGCACCGCGACTACGCGGAAAAGAACCTGGGACTGCGCTACCGCATGCCCACGGGCATGGCCTGGGTGTTCGAGAACGAGGACCGGGCCATCTTTGTGGAAGACGACATCGAAGCATCGCAGAATTTCTTTTATTTCTGCCGCGACATGCTGAACGCTTACGAAAACGACGAGCGCATCGGCATGATCACGGGCAGCAATCTCTATCCGGAGGATCCCTCGTTCGGTGACGGGGATATCTGCTTTTCCTCTTTTGCGACGATCTGGGGCTGGGCCACCTGGAAGCGTGCCTGGAAGCTCTATGACGTGAACATCCGCCGCTGGCCCGAGCTGAAGAAGCAGAAAAAGTTCAAAAGCTTCATGACGGATCATACCTGGGATTTCTTTTCCATCGTGTTCGACGACCTGCAGTATCACTGGTACCGCACCTGGGGGTATCAGTGGAATTTCTGCATGTGGGCGAACGACAAGCTGGGCATCGTGCCCCGGTACAATCTGATCAGCAACATCGGCATGGGCGATGAGCAGGGCGAGCATCCCGCCGACACGAAGGAAAAGGTGGACTATGTTTCCGGCGTGGAAAAGAAGGAGCTTGCGCTTCCGATCCGCTATCCCGAAAAGGTGGAGCGCAACGAGGCATACGACCTGAAGTTCCAGACCTGCTTCTTTACCGAAAAGATCGGGCTTGCAAAGAAGATCAAATACGGCATCCGCGCGGCGGTCTATGAGAAGGCCTACCGCACGATCAAGGAAATGGAACGGGACGATGAGTACTTCGATCACGTCCTGGAAGAGAAATACAAGCTGAACGAGGAGGAGCGGAAACGCAATCCCGGTGACCGCTACCGCCTGACCGATCCTGCCTCGATGCGAGAGAGCGCAAAGAAGTACGAAAGCTACAGGCGGGGAAAGAAACAGGGGAGCTGAAGCGATGGCATTCACGCTGGACGAAGACAACGCGCTTTTGCGCGCGGCCTATAAAAACGACAATTACCGCGTCATGCAGGGCATGGCGGAGGACGGTCCCTGCCTGATCTTTTTCTCGGGCAAGGGCTTGTATTTCCCGGATACCGAGGAGAGCTTCCGCGAGACGGTGCTCTACAAAGACCGTTACGAGTGGGCGCGCGTGGCGTCCCGCTGCCTGCCCCGGGTCTCGCGTGTGATCCTGATCCGCGACGTGCGCAAATGCTGGTACGCAACGGGCATCAGCGAAAAACATGACACGATCGAAAAAGTGATCACACTGGTGAAGGAGCTGAGCGGAGGCTATCGCAGCATCTGCATCGGCAATTCCGCCGGCGGTTACATGGCGGCCATCGCGGGCGCCGCGATCGGAGCGGATGCGGTCTACAGCTGGGGCGGGCAGAGCGACCTGCGCCCTTTTGTGGATATCAGCAGCAACCGCTTTTTCACGGGGCACGCAGACGATCCCGCGTTTAAGGATTACATGGAGATCCGCAATGTGCTAAGCCTTGGGGACACGCCTCTCTTTTATTTCTACAGCGCGCAGAACGAGCGCGACCGGGATTCGGCCGCGGTGATGCGTTCGATCGAAGGCACGCAGCTTTTCGCGCTCGATTCGAAGGAGCACGGGGCAGGCTTCAACACGGAGACCTATGTGAATATGTTCCGCTGTGATGTGGACAGGCTTTCGGCGCTCTGCGGGGAATATGCCGAAAAGCCCGTGGATGCGAAGGAACTGGGAGAGAGCATCTGTGCCCTTGTTCCCGAAGCGGAGCGCTATCACGAAACGGAAGAGAAGCCGGGCCTGTTAAAGCGTATCATCAGGAGGCTTGCGAAATGAAGCGGATCGAGGACTTTCCCGTCGATCCTGCGCTGATGCGGGAACTGACGGAAGAATGCGCAAAACGCTTCGGGCCTCTCGAAGTGAGCAGCAAAAAATATGTATACGTGAACCTTTCAATGGTGAGGCTGCAGACGGTATGGTTCATGCCCAAGCTGATCTACGCGAGGGCCATCTGCGAGGCCTGCGGGGCCGGGATGATCGTGCTCACCTGGAAGGAGAACGAACTGTTCACAAAGCTGGTCGAGGCCTTCGGCGGAGAGCATGTGGCGCTGGATACCATGTGCCGCAAGGATCCGGCAGCGCTGCTGGCGACCTTCGGCAGGGCCTGCTCCGTTTACATGAAAGGCAGTGATGTGGAAGGCTTCCGGAAGATGAAGCTCTGGGGACTGCCCGTGGGACGGGTCATGTACGAAGACATCCTGCGTACCTCCTCCCTTTCCACGATACGCACGCTGCGCGACAAGACCGTCATGAAGAAAACGATCCACATCCTCTGGATGTGTCACGCGCTGAAACACTATTTTAAGAAAAAGCCGCCGCTCTTTTCGGTCGGGGACGACATCGCCTATCACGAAGGGATACAGCACGCGATGTTCAAACAGGCCGGCGCGGAGGTGTACTGCATGAGCGACAAGGCGGAAGCAATGGTGCTCTTTGATTCGGAGGGCCGCGTCATCCGAAGGGGTGAGATGCGCCACCGCCGTCTGGCAGCCCTGATCGACCGCGTGGATTACGATGAGGAGAAAGCGCTGAAGGCGCTGGAGGACCGCTTCCACGGCAAGATCCCGACGGTCTGGGACCGCGGGGCTTTCGTCGGGAAAAAGGTCATGGGGCGCGAAGAGCTGATGAAGCAGCTTGGCCTCGACCCCGCGAAAAAGAACATCGTGATCATGGCGCATACCTTCACGGACGCCGTGTTCAATTACGGCGAGCTGTATTTCCGTGATTATTACGACTGGACCGAGAAAACGCTCAGGATCGCTTCGGAGACGAAGGACGTGAACTGGATCCTGAAGCCGCATCCGAGCAGGAAGTCCTATAACGAATCGACGGATTCGATCGAGGACATGTACCGGCGCTATCGCAGGGACAACATCTTCCTGATGCCGGACGATGTTAGCTCGGAGAGCCTGCGGGGCTTTGCGGACTGCGTGATCACGATCGGCGGCAACGCCGGTGCGGAGTTTGCCTGCTGCGGGATCCCGGCCGTGATCGTGGGTTTCCCCTATTACAGGGGCTTCGGTTACACGCTGGAGCCGAAGGATTATTCCGAATACGAAAAGCTGCTCCGCGGCATCTCGTCGATCGAGCCGCTCACCGAAGAGCAGACGCGCATGGCGCGCAAGGTGTTTTACGTAAACGGCAGCAGCGAGATGAAGAGCTTAAGCTTTCAGGACGAGCCGGCACTGCTTTTGAAGGAGCTGTACGGCGAGATGATCGACGCGATGGCGGTCGAATATTACGAGAGCAACAAGGGAACGAAGAAATTCAACGACCGCATCACGAAGGAACTGACGAAATACATGGCTTCGCACGACATGCGGCAGAGCGAGTATTTCCGAAGGGGAGAACAGCGCGGCAGGGAAGCCACTTGGGAATACGGAAAACGCAGGTGAGAAATGGCGGGACTTAAGCCTTCCGAAAAACTGATATCGGTCATCGTGCCCGTCTACAACGTGGAGGATTACCTGAAGGAGTGCGTGGACAGCGTGCTGGCGCAGACGCATGAAAAGCTGGAGCTGATCCTCGTGGACGACGGCTCAAAGGACAGCTCGGGAAAGCTCTGCGACGGCTTTGCCGCGTCGGACAGCCGCGTGAAGGTGATCCACAAAGAGAACGGCGGCCTGTCTTCGGCCCGCAATGCGGGACTGGAGCAGTGCAGCGGGGATTACGTGTTCTTCCTGGATTCCGACGACTATATTTACGAAAAGGCAATGGAAAAGATGGTCACGCTGGCCGAAACGGAAGGCTGCGGCATCGTGGTCTGCGGCTTCTGCAACCAGGGCGAGCCTCTGGGTGCGAAGCAGGGGGACGGAAAGAACCGTTTCTACACGGGACGGCAGCTGATCGACATCTTTTACGGCCCGCAGCATACGCCGATCACCCTGGCCTGGAACAAGCTTTACCGCAGGTCCGTGATCGGGGAGCTCCGTTTTCCGGAAGGCTATATCCACGAGGACGAAGCCATGGTCGTGCAGTTTCTCTACAGGGCCGCAAAGGTGGGCTGGATCCGCGAAAACCTGCATTGCTACCGTTCGCGCTCCGGCAGCATCACGGGCGAAAAGTTTTCGCTTAAGCGCCTGGACATCCTCCATGCATTCCGCGCAAGGCTTTCGTTTTACGAGAGCGCCGGGGAGGAGGAGTACCTGGTGCGCGAGGAGCAGTGCTATCTCTCGGCCCTGCTGGAATACTACGGCAGGGTGAAGAAGGAACTGCCGGAAGAAAAGAAGGCAAGGGAAGAACTGAAACAGCAATACCGGGAGCGTTACCGTGCGGCCCGGAAGGGAAAGTGGAGCGCGGCAAAAAAGCTGCTCTATCTTGCCTGCTTCTTCTTCCCGGGCTTATACAGCCTGCTTCGCAGGAAAGGACGTTAAAGAATGAAGATCGTGATAGCGGGAGACACCCTGCCGAAAAAGATCAACATGCACGAATACGAAGAGGGAAACGCGGAGCTGATCTTCGGGAAAGAGCTCATGGAGCGCTTTGCTTCGGCAGACTACAGCATCGTGAACCTGGAAGGCTCCTTTACGGACGGGGAAGAGCCGATCGAAAAATCCGGCGGTCACCTGAAGGGGAGCAAAAAAGCCTTTGCCGCGGTAAAGGCGCTGGGTGTGAAATGCGCCTCCCTTGCCAATAACCACATCTGCGATTACGGGGACAGGGGTGTCCTGGATACGATCGAACAGCTGGAGAGCAGCGGGATGGACTGGGTCGGTGCCGGGAAGGACCGGGAGAGCATGCGCCGTTCGCTCATAAAGGAGATCGACGGCTGCCGTGTCGGGATCTATTCCTGCGCGGCGACCGAATTCAACATCGCCGAAAGCGGAAAGGCCGGCGTGAATACCGTGGACCTTTTGGACACGCCGGACGAGATCGCCGCGCTGAAAGAAAAATGCGATCTGCTGATCTGCATCTATCACGGCGGCCGGGAGCTGTACCGCTATCCCACGCCGCTGCAGCAGCGCTTTTGCCGAAAGCTGGCCGAAAAAGGCGCCGACGTGGTGCTGTGCCAGCATTCCCACTGCATCGGCTGCATGGAGGAATACAAGGGCGCGACCATCCTGTACGGACAGGGGAATTTCTCCTTCCACGGGCAGAACGATGAGCTGCGCCACAGCGGACTGTTGCTGACGATCACCAAAGAGGGAGAGGAGCTGAAGCTTGAGCCCGAGGTGGTGGTGAATGCGGACGGGCATGTGAACCTTGCCGGAAAGGAAGAGGCGGACGCGATCCTTTCGGCATTCCGGGCGAGGAATGAAGAGATCCGCAGGGAAGGCTTTGTGCAGGAACGTTTCACGAAGCTTGCGGAAGAGCTTTATCCGCAGGGGATGCAGGTCCTGAGCGGACGTTTCGGAAAGAAGCTCTGGCACGAGCAGGACGGCTGGCTGCAAAGAAAGTTTTACCGTCACATCGACCGCAGGCACATCCTGAACATGATACGGAACGAGGAAAACCGCGAGTTCCTCGTAAAGGGTCTGGAGGAAGACATCCGGAAGAATAAGGATCAATGAAGAAATACCATCTGACGAAAGAAGAAAAACACGATTACGGAAGCTTCTCCCAAAAGCTGCAGCGCAAGCTGAGCGGCGTGCTCTTCAGGCTCTGCGGGGGGCGCGAGAAGGCGTATCCTTTTTACCGCTCCTGGAAGCACAGGAACCGTACGATACGAAACAAGACGGAAGGCTGGAAGCATTACATGACCGAGGAACCCGCGTATCTGGCGGGCTTCGGCCACGGGCTCGGCGCCTGGAGGACCGGCCTGGTCCACGCAAAGCTTTTTGGCCTGGAATACGCCTATACGCCGATGGTCTCGACTGCCTGGGAAGAGACACTGGGCCTGGGAGACGGGATGGTCAGGGCAGCAGAGCTGCTTTCGAAAGGCTTCCGCAAAGTGGTGCTGCCCTATTACGATACGGCCCGGGAGGCGGACCTTGCGATGATCAGGCAGATCATCCGCTCCTATGAAGGCGAGAACGTCCTGTTTTACAACGAATACGAACAGTGGACAAAGAAGGGCGACGACATCGCGGGCGATGAGATGATACGGGATCTCTTCTGGAAGAGCTCCCGCAGGAAGGCGGAAAAACTTACCTTTGCCGCTGACTGGCTTTCGATCGCCCTGCACATCCGCAGGGGCGACGTGCAGTCCCGCCTGCGCCAGGGCGACGAGACGATGCGCAGCCGCTGGCTGGATACGGATTATTACATCAGGATCGCTTCCATGCTGGAGCGCGAGGTCTTTCCGGAGGGCGGCATCCGCTTTTATGTTTTTTCGGAAGGAAAGAAAGAGGATTTTCCGGAGTTTGACGCGCTTTCGTCTCCGGTGGAATTCTGCCTGGACATGCCGGAGCAGCAATGCTTCCTGCACATGTGCCACGCGGATCTGCTGGTGACGGCGGCCAGCTCTTTCTCGATCGTATCGGGCGCGATCAACCCGCATGTGAAGATCGTCCCGGACCGGAAATGGCTGATCTTTCCGGACACGGAGGAATGGATCGTTGCCACGGAGGACGGAGAGATCGGTGCTTCCGGCAGGGAGCGGCTGAAGGAATATTTTGCCGCGCGCAAAGCGTGAGTGATAAAGGAACAGAACGATGCTGAAAAAGATCTACGCAGTACTTGAACCGAAACACAGGACCCGGATGCTGGGCATCCTTGTGATCATAGTCATCAATTCGGGACTGGAACTTTTAGGGATCGCGGGGGTGTTCCCGCTGATCGATGCCGTGACCAAGCCCGAGCTGCTGCATGAGAAGCAGTACTTCCTGCTTGCGAGGGAGATCTTTCCCGTGCAGAAGGATTCGGAGTTCATCGCGCTGATGGCCCTGGCCCTGGCCGTGATCTATGTCGCAAAGAACGTCTACCTGATCTGGATGAACTCGGTCTTTTACCGTTTCACGACCAACAGCCAGAAGGACCTGGCCGTGAAGATGACGGAATGCTATCTCTATCAGAACTATGCTTTCCATGTGGAGCACAACCTGACCGAGCTGCAGCGCAACGTCGAAAATGACGTGAGCAGCCTCTTTACCACGCTTCTGTATATCCTGCAGCTTACGGCCGAGGTGCTGGTCTGCACGCTGACGGTGATCTACCTGGCGCTGACCGATCTGCGCACCACGCTGGTCCTGACCGCATTGATGTGCGTGCTCCTTCTGCTCCTGCTTCTGGTGATGCGCAAGCGCATGAAGCAGCTGGGCGAGCAGAACCGAAAGACCTATGAGGAGCGCGTGCGCTGGTTCTTCCAGAGCTTCAGCGGCATCAAGGAGATCAAGACCGCCAACAAGGAAGACTTTTTCATCAAGGGCTACCGCGATTCCTACGACCGTTATTCCCGCGTGTACTACCAGCGGAACGTCCTGGGCAACATGGTCAAGCCCGTCGTGGAGATGGTCTGCGTCGGCGGCATCATGGTCTACATGGGGACGCGCATCCTTTCGGGTGAGGACGTGCAGAACTTCGTTCCCGTGCTCGCGGTCTTTGCGATGGCGGCATTCCGCATGATGCCTTCGTTCAACCGCATCAGCGGCTTTCTGAACAACATCAACTTCGCGAAGCCCTCCGTGAACGCGGTCTATCAGGACATGATCGAGATGAAGGAGCTGCAGAAGGCGCGCCGCGCAAAGCAGGAAGGCGCGATCGGATTCAAAAAGGAGCTGAAGATCAGCGGTCTGTGCTTCCATTACGCCTCCAACCCGGGCAAGGAAGTGCTCAAGGACCTTTCAATGACCATACCCTATAACAGTTCCGTGGCCCTGGTGGGTCCCTCCGGCGCCGGAAAGACCACGCTGGCGGACATCATCCTGGGCATATACGAACCCACCGGCGGAAAGGTGTGCGCGGACGGAGAGGACATCCACCGGCATCTGGATGCCTGGCACCACATGATCGGCTACATCCCGCAGAGCATCTATCTGATGGACGACACGATACGCGCCAACATCGCCTTCGGCGTGCCCGAGGACGAGATCGATGACGAGCGCGTGTGGGAAGTGCTGCGGGAGGCGCAGCTCGAGGAATATGTGAAGCAGCAGGAGAAGGGGCTGGATACCGTGATCGGTGACCGCGGCGTGAAGCTCTCCGGCGGACAGAGGCAGCGCATGGGCATCGCCAGGGCTCTCTATCCTTCGCCGCAGCTTCTGGTGCTGGACGAAGCCACCTCGGCGCTCGACAGCGAGACCGAGAGCGCGGTGATGGAAGCGATCTACCATCTGGCCGGCCGCATCACGATGATCGTGATCGCGCACCGCATCACGACGATACGCAGCTGTGACGAGATCTACCGGGTCTGCGACGGCGTCGCAAAAAAGATCAGCTACGAAGAGGCGGAAAATGACAAAGACAAAAAGTAAAAAAGCGCCGGGCCGGGCGCGGAGGGTGCTGAAGAAGATCCTGCGGCTGCCCAAGCACCTGTGGGACCGGGCGCGTCTCAAGAATAAAGATTTTTCGCTGATCTCGATGAACTGCACCGGCGGGATGATCTACCACGAGCTGCGCCTGCAGTTCTGTTCGCCCACGATCAACCTCTTTTTTTCGGCAGAGGATTTCGTGAAGCTCTGCTCGGACCTGAAGGGCTATCTGGAAAAGGAAGTCGTTGAGGTCGAGAGTCCCTATCCCTATCCCGTCGGGATGCTGGGGGACCTCACGGTCCATTTCATGCACTATCCCACGTTTGCGGAGGCAAAGCGGAAATGGGACGAGCGCTGCGCGCGGGTGAACTACGACAACGTCTATCTGCTGATGTGCGACCGCGACGGCTGCACCGAAGAACTGGCGCGGCGTTTTGACGCGATCGGCGGCGTGCGCGGCAAGGTCTTTTACAGCTACCGGAGGATCGATGGCGTGAAGTCGCTTGCCTTTGTCCCGGACGGGGAAGAGGACGGGCAGCTGCGCATCATCACGGGATACCGGGACGGCATCACCGGCCGCAAATGGTTTGATGCCTGGGATTACGTTCCCTGCTTTAACCGGAAGGATGACGATGGAAAATAAAGGGAAGAAAAGAACGAACATCGCTTTGCTCTTTGCCGCGGCGCTGAGTGTCTTCTCCGCGTTTTCTTTTGTGTACAATGACATGAAGATCCAGACCGCCTGGGCCCGCATCTTTCTGGACGGCGTGGAGAGCGGAACGATACGGCGTTACGCGGAGCTTGTCGAGCAGGGCTTTCCGGCCTGTCCCAACAATTACAGCCTCTTTTACAACATCTGCATGGCTCTGTGGTTTGCACCGCTGCGGATCGCGGAACGCCTTTCGGGAGGCGTGATCGCGGAATTCGTCTGGTTTGCCTGGTTTAAGCTGCTGATCCTTCTGTGCTTTGCGCTCTGCACGCTTCTGATCGCAAAGATCCTGAAAAAGCTGGGGAAGGATGAGGAGAGCATCGGAAACCTGCTCTTTCTGTTTCTGGTCTCGCCCGTCACACAGTACGCGGGGATCGCGATCGGCCAGGTGGACTGCTTTTCGCTGGTGCTGATGCTCGCCGCAGTGCACGCGCTTTTGGATGAGCGTTACGGGCGGATGTGCTTTCTGGTCTCGCTTTCTTTGATGTTCAAGCCCTTTGTGCTCTTTGCTTTCCTGCCGATCTTCTTCCTGCGTTTTTACCGGGAGCCTGTGAAAATGTTTCGCTACGGCGCGGTCACGCTGAGCATGCCTGCCCTGATGCAGCTGCTGGGACGGACCTATTTCATCGATTACGAGCAGAAGCGCAGCTTTTACGACAGCCTCTTTCATTTTCCGGACAGGATACTGGGCGGCAGCATTTACGAGACGGCGCCCTTTGTCACGCTCTTCTGCATCCTTTTGTATTTCTGCGCGCGGAAGTGCTCGGAGAATAAGTGTACGCGGAAAGACGACCTGCTCTTCCCGTTTTGCGGGATCCTGCTCTTTCTGCTCTTTTCGGAATGGTCGGCGCACTGGATCGTCTACCTCTCGTTCTTCCTGCTCTTCTGTGCCCTGCTGGCAAAACGCAAGCAGGACGTGCTGCTTTTGTACCTGGTCCTCGGCATCTTCTATCCGCTTTATGTGGTGAGCAAATGGCCGGCGGAGCTGGACATGGGCATGCTGGGCGGCGCGCTGCTAACGCAGCTTTCGGGGATACGCTATGACGGCCACGAGCTGGGCTGGTTTGTGGGAAATCATCTGATCGATGTGAAATATGCAGTCATCATCTGCCGCTCGGTGATCACGGCGGCCCTGCTGCTTCTGTCGCTGCCGGTGCTGCGCCTGTTTAAGGGGAAGGGGGAAGAGGCTTTCGGTATTGATGGGAAAGAGGGAGCGGTTTCCGATGGAAAAAAGAAGAACGGATCGAATCGGTCCGCGGAATTCCGGCTTGAAAAAAAGGAGGAAAAGCTCCTGCTCTACGCACAGTGCATTCCCTGGTTACTGTTCCTGGGGGCTGTCTGGATCCTTGCGATGAAGGGGTAGAGAAACAGATCTTCAGAAAATAAAAAGCACTTGTGGCTGTTCCGTTCGCAGGACGGTTTTGCGTAGATGAAGGGAGAGAGTGGTTCTGAGCAGAAGGACATAAGTTCTGGGCACCACTCCGGAGCCACGCAGCTCTAAGAAGCTGCTTTTATTTCCGGTACAGCCCGGGACCGCTCGAGACTTCGCATCCATGCGCAGGCTCGAGCTCTCGTCGCCATCCATGGCGACTCGTCCCTTTTTCCATTCTGCAGCTTCAAGAGCTGACGGGCTCCTCCGCGACGTGCCCCGGCCCTTATGTCCTCTGCTCTTCACAGCATCAGGTTCGCTCATCCCGCAAACCGCATGCTCACTATTTCCCTGAAACCTGATAAAACAGATACCGCAGCACATTGCCGCGGCTGATGTCGAAAGCACCCAGGCGCCCGTCGAAGAAGCGGCCGAGCAGAAACAGCATCTTTTTGAAGCGTCCGTCGTTCTCGTAATGCTCCATCGAGCGGAAGAGGGCGACGTATTTTTGTACCTGCGCCTTGTAATCGGCGGGCATTTCGCTGCCCTTCACGTCCAGCAGGTTCTGCAGGCGGTCGCCGTGCCGTTTCAGATAAAACAGCACCTTCTGCACCTGGCAGATATCTTCTTCTTTCCGATCCCGTTTGTTTGCCCGGGCACCCACGGTGTTTTTCCCGTGCTGGCGGTAGAGCGTGAGCGGCTCATCGAGGGCCGTTACCGTGCCGTAGGCCGGTGCGCAGACCGCAAGCCAGCTGTCGTGCAGCCAGCCCTTTTTTTCGGGGATCGGAAAGGCTTTTTCGGCCAGCTCCCGGCGGAAGGACATCTGCGTGCCCGGGACGGCCCAGTAGTACATCAATAGCTGCCGGAACTTTTCCTGCGGGATGCGGTCGCAGAGGCCGGCGCGCCGCAGGTTCAGCGAAGTCCAGAAATCGCATCCCAGGGAGTTCAGCTCCCCGTCTACCAGCTCACTGTTGGAAAAGACCATCATGCAGGAGCTGTCTTTCTCGTATTCCCGCATCATGAGCTCGATCTTGTCCTTACGCCACACATCGTCCTGGTCGGCCGTGAAGATCACGTCGCCGCTGCAGGCGAGTATGCACTTCTGGAAGGAATAAAACACGCCCCTGTTCGTTTCGTTCACAAGGATGCTGTGCGGGATCCCGCATTCGGAAAGGATCTTTTCGGCAAGGGCGGCCGTGCCGTCGGGGCTGCAGTCGTCGAGGAGCACGATCTCGTCGGGTTTTCGCGTCTGCTCAAAGATGCTGCGGAGCTGCTCCTCCAGGAAGCGCTCGCCCTTATAGGTACACATCGCGACGGAAATACGCATGAGCCTGCCTCAATAACTGAAATCGTCCCAGCCCTGCCACTGGTGATCGAATTCGTAATAATCGTAGTAATTTGAGGCTGCGGAATTGTTCTGGAAATTGCCCAGCCACTGGATATAGCGCTTGTCGATGCCGATGCCGGCAAAGACCTGCCCCAGCGAGGCGTAAAATTCCGGATCGCCGTAGGGCAGCGTGACGGACAGACCGGTCAGGCCGGTGTTGTCGAAGGAACAGTTATAGTAGGCCACACAGGAAGCCAGGCGCGAGACCAGGCTCTTGGTCATGGGCGAGGGGATGGATACCGCCAGCGCCAGCAGGTCGGTGATGTAGCATTCCGCCATGACGCTGCTCACACGGGGATGAGCCCGTCCGCTGCGCTTGATCTCGCGGCTGTAGTTGACCGAGAGCAGCGTGTCTTCGTTTTCGTAGGCAAAATCCTTCCAGGCGTCAAAGGCCGCCGGGATATAACGCTCGTCGATCAGGGCCAGCGTGGAGCTGGAGCCGAAATACTCGACGGCGTTGGTCTCCACCATGTCGTCGATCAGGATCTTTGACAGGGAGACGGTATCGATGGAGCTGTTCCGGGCCAGCGCGTCGAGCCAGCCGCCGTATGCCCAGCCCAGGGCGGATTCGAAGTCCTCGGAGAGGACACAGTAATCGCAGTAGTCATAGAGCGCGTAGCACACTTCAATGGAGCTCATGATGCAGGCGTCCATCCCGATGAAATCAAAGACCAGCCCGCTCTGCTGCAGGGCGGCCGTCATCTCGTCCATTGTGAGCGAGTGGTCCTCGCCGAGCCATTCGTCGTAGCCGAAGCCTTCCACGGAGCCGCCGCCGTGATCCCAGAGGATCAGGAAATAGCGGTCTGCCGGATGAAGGGTCGAACCCCACTTCAGGAAATCCAGCAGGGTGGCGGGGTCGGTGCAGTCCAGCTGCGGGAGGCCGTCGTCGAGCAGCACGAGCTGCTGCTGATCGATCTCGAAGCGCTGGCTGTGGTCCGAGGCGATGTTGAAATCCTGCCACTGCTTCGTTCCCATGGTCTGGATCAGGATGTGGACCTTGTCGCTGCTTGCGGCGCCCAGCATCTCACGGATGTCCTGGGAGGCAAAGCCGTTGAAGCTCTCCAGATCGGAGCCGTTCATGTAGACGAGGATCGTGACCTCGTCCATGCCGCCGCCCACCGGGGTGACAAGGGGGGAGCGGACCAGACGGCTCTGTGCGAGCTCACCGCGCTCGTTTGCGGCCTTTTCGGCGGCTTCCTGCCTGCGCAGACGCGCCTCTTCGTCCAGATTGCGGCGCATTTCCTCGGTCCGGGACATGTAAAGCCCGCGGGATTCGGGTTGCTGCGGGCCCCTGATCAGCCCTTTCGCGCACACGCTCAAAGCCCCCACGAGCAGCAGCAGGGAGGGCAGGAGAAGCAATATGCGTTTCAGGCGATCCGTCTTCTTCATATGTCATATAGTATAGCACGGGTTTTCATTGAAAGAAAGAGACTTTTGTGTTATGATAGGAACGGTGCGATAAAGAAAGGATATGCTATGGCAGCCGGAGACAATAAACCGAAACAAGTGATCGATGTGCTGGCGGACGGCGTGGCCGGTGTGGCGGATCGTGTCGCCAACGCAGCCGCGACGGGGAATTACAGTTCCCTCAGCCAGGATGTAAGCCGTGAGCTTGAAAACATGTTCGGGAATCTGGGACGTACCGTGAACCCGAACCGGCCGGAGCAGTTCGGACCCCGCGTGCAGCAGGGGACCATGGGATACCGCAATCCCACGAATGAAAGCTATTGGCAGCAGACACAGACTGCCCAGAAGATACGCAATATCAACCAGCAGAGGGCGCAGATGGCGCAGAGGACCGGATATCACGCTCCCAACGCCGCGGTGCCGCAGCAGAGGCTACAGCAACAGCAGAAATTTGTGCCTGCCCTGTATCGTAACCTCGGAAGCGAAAAACTCAACGCGAACATCGGCATGGTGGCCGGGCTTGCGGTCGGTACCGTCAGTACCCTTGCTTTGGGAGCCGTGGCCATGGTGGCCGGCTGGGCCGGACTGGTCGGGGCGCTCATCTTCGGGATCATCCCCGTAGGAAGCTTTATCGGGGCCGGAGTCAGCAGCAGCAATCTCAGCGCCATACAGCGTTTCAATAAATATGTAAAGAGCCTGAACGGCAAGACCTACACCGAGGTGGAGGAGCTCGCCAGGGGCACCGGAAAGACCGCGAAATACATCCGCAAGGACCTGAAGAAGATGATCGACAAGGGCTGGTTTGCCCAGGGTCACATGGATGAGGAAGGCCTGAACCTGATCACCAGCGACGAAACCTACCAGCAGTACCTGCAGGCCATGCAGTCGGCCGAGGAGCGTGCCAAGGTGGTGGACGGCTACACCGGCGAGCAGCGCGAGATCTTCCAGCAGGGCGAGCAGTACATCAACGAGATCCGCGAGTGCAACAAGGAGATCCCGGATGTGGACATCTCGGCCAAGCTTGACCGCATGGAGCATTCCGTGCGCGTGATCGTCGACCGGGCCAAGCAGCAGCCCAGCCTCACCCAGGATCTGCGCAGGCTGATGAACTACTACCTGCCCACGATGGTCAAGCTTCTGCATTCGTACATAGATCTGGACCGGCAGGAAAAGACCAGTGCCAACATCGAGAGCTCCAAGCAGGAGGTCGTGCGGACCATCGACATGATGAACGATGCCTTCGACAGGCTGTTTGACGGGCTGTTTGACGATACCAGCCTGGATATCTCCTCGGATGCCGAGGTGATGCGTCAGCTCCTCGAACAGGAAGGATTGACAGGACATAACTTTACATCAAACATCACCATGCCCGGGACCGGGAATGATGAGCAGTGATATAACACGAGCATGACCATGCCCGGAAGCGGGGATGGCAACAATAAGGAGGGAAAGAACATGGCGGATAATGAAATGCAGCAGGCAGTACAGGGTCTGGCGGATTCCAACAGCGCAGCGATCAGCGAGCTGGGGAATGCATCAACCATGCCCACGCTCACGCTGGATCCTTTCGGAGCAGCTCCCACGGCCGAGACGGTGCCCGGAGTAGCGGTACCGAAGGAAATGGCTTCGGCGGCCGATGTGGCCGAGCAGCAGCTTTCGGAAGAAGAGAAAAAGATGGTGGATGCCTTTGCCACCCAGATCGATATCACCAACAGCAACGTGATCATGACATACGGAGCAGGTACCCAGCAGAAGATGGCGGATTTCTCCGGCAAAGCGCTGGACAACGTGCGTTCCAAGGATATGGGTGAAGTCGGCGAGCTGCTGACCGGCGTTGTCGCCGAGCTGAAGGGCTTTAACGGCGAGGACGAAAAGGGCATCAAGGGCTTCTTCAAGAAGCAGGGCAACAAGCTGCAGATGATGAAGGCGAAATACGACAAGGCCGAGGTGAACATCAACCGCATCGTGGATACGCTGCAGCAGCACGAGACGCGCCTGATGAAGGATGCGGCGATGCTGGACAAGATGTACGACATGAACCTGGCTTACTTCAAGGAGCTGACGATGTACATCATCGCCGGCAAGAAGAAGCTGCAGGAAGCCGAGACCGTGGTGCTGCCCGAGCTTCAGCGCCGTGCCCAGGAGAGCGGGCTGCCCGAGGATGCGCAGAAGGCAAGGGATTACCAGGAGATGTGCGAGCGTTTCTCCAAAAAGATCGTTGACCTGGAGCTGACCAGGACCATCGCGATGCAGACGGCTCCGCAGATCCGCATGATCCAGTCCAACGACATGCAGATGGTGGACAAGATCCGTTCCACCATTGTCAATACCATTCCTCTGTGGAAGAGCCAGATGGTCATCGCTCTGGGCATCCAGAACGCGACCGAGGCCGCAAGGGCGCAGCGCGCGGTCACCGACGTGACCAACCAGATGCTCCTGCAGAACGCCGAGGCACTCAAGACCGCGACCATCGAGACCGAGAAGGAATCCCAGAGAGGCATCGTGGATATCGAGACGCTGAACAAGACGAACCAGAGCCTGATCACTACCTTCGACGAAGTGATGCGCATCCAGTCCGAGGGCCGCGAGAAGCGCAAGCAGGCCGAGGCCGAGATGCAGCGCATGGAGAACGAGCTCAAGAACAAGCTTCTCGAGATCAAGGGAACGAAATAAATATGGTGTTTTGAATTTGTCATAACAAAACCGGGCTGTCATTCGGCAGCCCGGTTTTTTCTCAAGTGTACAAAGTGGGAAGGGGCTAACACATTCCCATGTTTTTGACTTCTGTGTTAGCCGCAGTACTCCTTTTCTCCTGACATCCGAGGTCCTTCGGCTAACACACCCCCTCAATTTTGGCAGCTGTGTTAGCCGCGGGCGCCCCCATTCGCCAGCTATCCGAAGTATGTGGCTAACACAACCCCTTGTTTTGGCACATTGTGTTAGCTGTTATTGCTTCCTTTCTTTCGACATCCGAGACTTTCGGCTAACACATTCCCCTATTTTTGTCTCCTGTGTTAGCCTCATGTGCGCCCATTCTCCGGATATCCGTGGCTTTCGGCTAACACACCCCCCCTATTTTCGCACTTGTGTCAGCCGGAGGTTCCTCCATGGATCATGAAACTGACGCAGCTCTGATCTGCAAGCGCCGCAACCGCCTGAACGGCAGCAGCCCCTCCCGGAGAACGAACTCAAAAACAAGCTGCTTGAGGTAAAGGGAACGAAACCTTCAACATCGTTGCCATATGGAATGGAATACAGATATTACGCTGTACTCACAGCACTCTGTCAAACTCGTTACATAGCGGGATCTTTATCTCACTGTCCTCCTCTATGGGGATAAATCGCGGATTGCCAGCTTCAAAATAGTTGTCCGTGCGGTCATCATTTACCGAACTCACTTCTCCGACTATCAGATCTCCATATCCCGCCTTGGGTGTGAAGAGATGAAAAAGTCCGGGATAGATCGTCATACTGTTTCCACGTGTTATCTCCACGTCTGTACCGGCAGGAACAAAGCTCTCGATCCCGTCACAAAGGATACGTACATCCCCGCTCCGGTCCACGCTTCCATCCGGAAGTGAATTCCACACGCGGATCAATAATACACCGCCCGAACGGTTGATGATATCTTCGGTCTTTTGTCTGTGGAAATGATTCGGCAGGATCTGTCCCTCTTTCATAAATATCAGTTTTTCGGCATAGGGACAGCCCGCCGTTCCATCAGGCAAACCATTACGTATCGTAAAAAGAACAGCTCCCGACTTCATAAAATCATCATGCCCAAACGTCGTGACATCCCAGCCACGCATCGTACTTATGATCGTGGCCGCCTCTTCACGATGCGCTCTCCACTCATCGATCGTCCAATCCGCAAACATCGGAAGCGAAAGTCCGCCGGCTGTAAGAAATCCCCTGGCCCAGCTGATGGCCTGCTCAATCTCCGAACGTTTCATTCCATGCTCCTCCTGATCATCGGATGGTATCTGCAACCATCCCACAATGAATGTTACGGCAGATATTTTCCTGCAGCCAGATAAAGTGCATACCAGTCGTGATGTGATAACTTCACTTCTGATGCTGCACATGCATCTTCAATATGTGCCGGGTTCATCGTGCCGATTATGGCCTGCATCTTTGCGGGATGTCTTAGTATCCACGCGATAGCTATTGCGGTCTTTGTTACATTCTCTCTGTCTGCCAGTTCGGCTAAAGATTTATTTAATTCCGGGAAATCAGGATTATCTATAAATGTTCCTCCAAACATTCCCACCTGAAGAGGTGACCATGCCTGGATCGTGATATCTTTCAGTCTGCAATAATCAAGGGCATTGCCGTCGCGGTTAACGGAGAATTCCGTAGTTTTATTGTTCATATACAATGCCTGGTCTATTAACTGGGATTGTTCCAGAGAAAGCTGAACCTGATTTATGACAAGAGGCTGCTTCACATATTTTTTCAGGAGCTCGATCTGCATGGGAACAAGATTACTCACTCCGAAGTATCTTACCTTCCCCTCTTTTTCGAGAGTATCAAAAGCTTCCGCCACCTCTTCAGGATCATACAGCACATCGGGTCTGTGCAAAAGCAGTGTGTCAAGGTATTCGATATTGAGTCTGCGAAGGCTGTCATCTACACTCGACAGAATGTTTTCTTTCGTCCAGTCAAACTCATTCCTGTCAAAGCACAAGCCGCACTTGCTCTGTATGAATATATCTTCCCTGTTGATCCCTGTCAGCGGAAAGGCTTCTGCGAAACGTGTCTCGGCGGCACCGTTTTCGCCATAGCAGGTTGCATGGTCAAAAAAATTAACACCATTATCAAAAGCTGTACGGATCACCTTTGCTGCAGCTTCCTTTGTTAACCCCGGCATTCTCATGCAGCCCTGTATAACAGCCGAAACATTCTGCGGTCCGTCTGCGATATTGATCATCTTCATGGCTATAGCCCTCCTTTTATATCAATGATGATATATCACACGGGAATGCCATACTCCTTATATTCTGACCTTGCAATTCTCATATTTTGACGTAATGGTCTCTTGGGGACGGGGTTCATTAACTCCACTCAAATTTCGTTTTCTCTGCTTTCTCCATTTATCGGGAAGCAGGCCCCAATCGTCCCGCGGCACCTCCCTCACGCGCCGGCGCTGTTGTAGTGCCCCAGGCCGCTGCTCCACAGAAACTTCGCCGCGACCAGCGAAACAAATGCGATCAGCGGGGACAGGTACGCGAAGCAGGGATGGGGCAGGGGCTTCCCGAGCAGCCCTGCCACCGGATAATAGCCCGTGAACGCATAGGGCACGATGAAGCACAGCAGAAAACGCACGCCCTTGTTGTATATCGTGACAGGGTAATCCGTGTAATTCTTCAGTCCGTAGTTGTTGTTGGTAAGAAGCGAGACGATCTCTTCGCTCTTTACCGTCCAGAAACTGATCGAGCCCGTAAACACCGTGATGGAAGAAAAGATCACGAATGCGGAGAGCATGTTCACGGCGTACCAGAGCAGCGACTGCGCGTTCCAGGCGATCGAAAGCTTCGACATGCTGCGGATCCAGAAGTACACCGAAAGCACCAGGCGCGGGATGAAGGTATACTGAAACTGCTGCAGTACCATGTAGAGCATCGGACCGATCGGCCTGGTCAGGTACAGATCGAACTTCCCGCTGCGTATGAGCTCGCCCATGTCCTTCATCGGGCTCCAGAAGAAGAAGCAGCTCAGGCTGTAGGCCAGCCAGCTGGTCGTGAACATGAACAGTACCTCGTCCCTGCTCCAGCCGGCTATGTTATCGAAATTCCGGAAGATGACCAGAAAACCGGCAAAGTAGATCCCGATCTGGATCGTGTTGGCGATCAGTTCAAACAAAAGCGAGCAGTGATACGCAAGTTTTCCTTTCATGTAGATCACAACAAAGTGTCTGTACATTTTTAACAGATACATGATTTACCCTCCCTGGACAATGAGTTTTTTCCGGCCCGCGTGCCAGGTCAATTCCGCGATGCCAAACAGGATGACGGCCCAAAGCAGCTGGACGCCGAGCTCCGAGCGGATGCTATCCTGCGACATCGGCGTGGTGATGATGCTCACCGGTATGGCATAGATGGCACGGAAGGGCAGGAAGAGGTTGATCTTCGCCAGCAGATCCGGGAACATGGCCGCCGGGATCCACGCCCCCGACAGCAGCTTGTAGATCGCGGCAAGCAGCATGTTGAGCGGCCAGGTCACGATCAGCCAGAAGGCCATCAGGCCGATGATCAGCGAGTACAAAAACTGGATCAGGTACGCAAGCAGAACGGAGAGGATCCCGTACGGCAGCTGCTCGCTGCACACCAGCGGCTCGCGGTAAAGGAGCGCGATCAGGATCGTGAGAGGAAGCGCGTACAGCACAAGCCCCGCCGCGCTTGTTCCGAGCTGCCGGAAAAAGACCATTGCCCGGAAATCCATGGGCCTGATCAGGCGGTTCGCGATGTCGCCGGTCCGGATCTGCTGATTGATCCGGCCGATCACGTCGCATTCCACGAAGGCGGAAAGGATCGTCGCAACAATGACATAGCGCAGCGTTCCGTCACGGCTCATGGGGACATCCTTTCCCGCATTCGAAGCGAAGAGGGCAGTCCACATGGCAAACTGCATGTAAAGATATACGATCTTCGAGACAAAGTTTGCCCGCACGGCGCCCGCATACGCGGTGTGTTCCTTTATTCCGATCCATGAATAATCCAGATATTTTCGCATCGTCCTCTTCTCCCGCAAATTCGATCCGCTGTAGTTTTCTCATGCTCCCCGGCAGAGCTGATCCGCCCTGCTCTCCGCTGCTTCCTGTTCCCCCGCAAGATAGATCTGCTTTATGATCTCTTCGAGGTCCGTGGTCCCGTAGTTTTCTTTCAGCTCCCCAAGTGTTCCGTCGTAAATGATCGAACCCTTGTCGATGATGATCATCCTTTTGCAAAGCTTTTCGATGTCGGAAACATCGTGCGTGGTCAGGATGATCGTGGTGTGCCTTTCCCGGTTGATGCGCTCGATGAAATTGCGGATGCGTTCTTTGGAGAGCACGTCTATCCCGATCGTGGGTTCGTCCAGGAACAGGATGTCCGGGTTGTAGAGCAGGGCCGCCGCCAGATCCGCCTTCATCCGCTGACCGAGGCTCAGGAGTCTGGGCGGCTGTCCGATGAATTCATCCAGCCCGAGGATCTCCGAAAAGAGTTCCATGTTCTCTTTGTAGACGGCTTCGGGAACACGGTACATGTCGCGGAACAGCTTCAGGGTATCCAAAACCGGGATGTCCCAGCACAGAACGCTTTTCTGTCCGAACACCACGCCGGTCTTCATCATGATCTGCTTCCGGTTCTTTTTGAAGCTCAGGCCGTCAATGGATACGGAGCCGCTGTCGGGGATCAGGATGCCGGTCATCATCTTGATGGTCGTGGATTTGCCGGCACCGTTGGGCCCGATGAATCCGGTGATCTCTCCGTCGGGGATCGTGAATGAAACATGATCGACAGCGGTCTTTGCCTGTTTTTTCTTCAGCCGGTAGATCTTGGTAAGATTGTCCGCGTTGATGCTCATCTGCATGTCTCCTTTCGCATTCGCTCTTGCATTCCGCCTTCGTTGTCTGTATAATAGCATCAACGGATGTATCAGTAAAATTGAAATAAACGATGATTATCATCAAAATTCACGATAATGGAGGCTGCCATGAACAACACGCAGTTTGAGACATTTCTGAAACTGGTCGAGACCAAAAGCTTTACCGCCACGGCCAACATGCTCGGCTATGCGCAGTCGACCGTGACGACCCAGATCAAGCAGCTGGAGGAAGAGCTCGGCTGTCCGCTTTTCGACAGACTGGGAAAAACACTTGCCCTGACCGGCGAAGGTGAAAAACTGATCTCCCTCGCCGAGCAGATGCTGCAGCTGGAACGGGAGATCCTTCTGGAAGTGTCTCCCGAGAAGAACCCAACGGGGACCATAAAACTGGGCGTTTCCGAATCGCTATGCTATGACAGGCTTCCGGACAAGCTGCTGAAATACAAGAAAAAGAATCCCGGTGTCGACATACAGATCCAGTTCATCGAGCACGACAGCTTTCCCGCGCTTCTCAAAAGCGGAGCGCTGGATCTGGTCTATACCCTGAACCCGCTGATCGAAAATCCGGAGTTGGAAATGATCTTCAAAAGAAAAGAGAAGCTCGGATTTTTTGCCTGTCCCGATCATCCGATCGTACAGAAAAAGAAAGTAAGGGAAAAGGACCTGGAAGGCATCCCCCTTCTGCTGACCTCGCACAAGTGCAGCTTCCGGAACATGCTGCTGCGCGATTTCAGCAAAGCGGGAATTCTTCCGAAGATAGAACTGGAGACCAGCAGCAAGGAGATCCTGAAGCAGTTTGCCATGAACGGGCTGGGTGTTGCTTTCATGCCGGCCATGGCCGCTGCCGCGGAGCTCAAGGCAAAGAAACTGAAAGAAGCAGACTGGGCCGGAGCCGCCTTTCCGATCTACTCACAGCTCTTCGTGCATAAAGACAAGCGCATCAATCGCGCGCTGGAAGACCTGATCGGACTGATCGAATGAACCAAGAGGCCACTCAATATAGGAGTTATAAAGAAAATGATAGATTTTACAACAACAACTGCATGTGGAGAGTGTTGCATCGGCTGTTCCAAGAAGGAAGACGGATCATGTCCCGGATGTATACAGGCCGAAGGAAAAGTTCCCGATGCAATTCACCTTACCGAATTGCGGGAGGAATACATAAAGCAACACGCATCGTTCGATCCAGACAAGGCAGAGTGTATCGAAAGGGTTTTGTCACACTGGGAACTTGAGAATCCCGGAATTGAAAATCGCTACCATGAGGATTCCGAACGCTTGATCTACAGAGTTACAACGGCATCGGGAACGTATTTGTTGAAGGGATTCCCAGGAACCACACCGGAAACCAGGATTCAGGGAAATGTTCAGGCTCATCTGTTTTTGGGAAACGAGCATGGCATGGCTCCTGTTTTGTATCCGACGAAGAGTGGAGAATACTATGTGGGCGATTCGGGATATTGGTTTTATCTGATGGAATATATCAACGGAAGACAGATGGAAGAAACACCTGAAGACGAATATAAACTCGCCCGGGAAACGCGGATAATGCATGCTTTACGGGGATACGGGTTGAAATCTCCATTGACACAGAGCAAGGAGAGATACTATAGCTGGTTTAGAAACCTTGACTTTGTGAAGGAATTTGACGAAATACTTGATTCAATCCCGGATTTTGATACGCAGGATCAGTGTTTCGTTCATACCGACATCGGACCGCACAATGCGATGCTGCGAGAAAATGGAGACGTTGCCTTTATTGATCTGGATGATGCGGGCATAGGAAGCAGGTACCTGGACCTTGGTTGGCCGCTTATCATGCAGTTCGTGAAGTTTAACCACGAAACGGAAGAAATGACATATCGTTTTGACCTGGCCCTGGCTTTCCTGAAAGGATACTACGGCCGGGAGAACATCTCCAGAGAGGAATATGATCTGGTTTTTCATGGAGCCGTACAGATGCATATTTCCTATATGCAGTCGTACGGCCCGTATGCTGTGGATTCACTTTGGAAGATACTAAAGTTCGGAATGAAACAAAAGGAAGCATTATGGGAAATGATGAACCAAGAGACCACTTACCAGTCAAAATAGGGGTAGTTTCCGAAGTAGCTGAATCCGAGGATCCCCCAGGTAAACACGCCGTTTTTCATCATTTCTCTCCAGCCCTCGGGACCCCCTATGGATTCAATGTAATCCGGGAACACATTTGCGCGGGTCGGTTCAATGCAATAATACCTATCCTCGTCCATCAGATAAGTCGGCTCATCGGATATGGTGGGATTATCCAGGCATTGCAGGCCGTTTTCAAATTCTACGACCGTATCACTGGCACTCTCACTTCCGTCATCACGATAGTTGCATCTGTAGTTGACCTCTTCGTACAGGCCGTGCACAACAGATCCTTTCATGGTTGCGCTTTTTACAAAGTTTTCATCATACCCCTCCAGCACAAAATCCCCTTCCGGAAGGTCGTTTTCCCAGGATACATCATATATGTTTCCTTTCCAGTACGGCTCCGTGTAGAACTCGCTGTGTCCGGGCGCGAAGTCCGCGGCGTATTCGACCCAAACGCCTTCGCCTTCCCGCAGACCGTCCTTATACTCACCGAAATAGATAAAGGTATTGTTGATGTCAAAAATATCCGTGCCCAGGCTGACCTGAACATGATAGGCACCGATCGGCCCGTATTGCGTATCATAGATCCGGTGGTCCGTTTCCGTGTCCGCAGCCATTTCGTGAGCAAGCTGTGCATACGCTTCGCCATTCATCAGCTCGAGGGCGGCTTTTCTGTCATCCTCACTGAGTGCTTTGGCAATGTCCACGAGCACGCCTTCTTCGAGCATTTCCAATCCGCTGTCATCCCCGGCTTCCTCAACCGGCTCTTCCTCTTCTTCCGCAGGTTCCTCCGTCACAGGCTCGGTCTGCTCATCCTTTTCTTCCTCAGCCGGAGTCGGCGTCGTTTCTTCTGCCTTTCCGTCATCCTTGCCGTTCTCTCCGCAGGCGATCATGGATGCGCTCATGGCTGCAGCCAGCAATAAACAAAGCATTTTCTTTTTCATTTTTTCCCTCCGTTGTCAGCAAAAATATAAAGCAGACAAACTATATACTTATATATATATAATGTCAATATTTTTTCAAAGAAAGAACGGACTGAAGGTTTATATCCTGTCACCATATGCAACAAGGGCTTGCTTTCCGAAAAATGGAGGAATCTCCGGCTGACACAAGTGCGAAAATAGAGGGGGTGTGTTAGCCGAAAGCCACGGATATCCGGAGAAAAGTAGTACTGCGGCTAACACAGCTGCCAAAATAGAGGGGTGTGTTAGCCGGGAACCACTGATATCCGGTGAATGAGGGCTTCTGCGGCTAACACAGCTGCCAAAATTGAGGGGGTGTGTTAGCCGAAGGACCTCGGTTGTCAGGAGAAAAGGAGTACTGCGGCTAACACAGGTTCCAAAATAGAGGGATGTGTTAGCCGAAAGTCTCGGATGTCGAAAGAAAGGAAGCAATAACAGCTAACACAATGTGCCAAAACAAGGGGTTGTGTTAGCCACATACTTCGGATAGCTGGCGAATGGGGGCGCCCGCGACTAACACAAGTACCCAAAAAGGGGGATGTGTTAGCCACATACCTCGGATATCTGAAGAAAGGGAACACCCGTGGCTAACACAGATGCCTAAAAACAGGCATTAATATCTCATCTAAAAATCTAATAGTCTTAATAAAATGGTATAGTATCTCTCATCCATTTGATACTTACCCTTAAAGTCATTCAGAATGCATGTCAGCCGGTCATTATAGTTTTCCTCATCAATAAGCCCGTCAAAATTCAGATAGGCTGCTATCTCATTCGCTACACTTATTCCAAGCTCTTTTTTGCCGGCCAGATATTTGATAAGACTTCGATGAAACAGTCTGGACATCTGATATGGTTCATCATTTCGTAAAGCGAATTCATTACAGATCGTTTCATTTTTGGTAAACTTTCGTTCCTTTATGTTTTCGAAATGGAAAAACCTGCCATCCGGAACCTCAATCTTATCTATGATATCCAGATCAACCGCCACCCCATCTTCATAAATGATTATAAGGATGCCGGCCGGATTACTTGTATGAGAAATGAATGCAGGCTTGCTGTATCCGTATATGAATTCCGACAGATAAGCCGTATCACAATAAATGCTGACATCCACATCAGAAAACGCCGTTGCATTTCCACGAAGAAAAGAGCCGCCTAACCATATGTGGCATTTGTTTTTTTCGGCAAATTCTTTAAGATATTCAATATATTCCGGCTGATGATTCATAACAGTATCATGATACCCCCGATTCGAGTATCTCAATTTTCGGACCATCACAATCAATCTCCATCAACGCTCCCGTAGGAAGTATCGTCATGGGCGTTCTGTGAATGTAATCCACATTTTCCAATATGACCAGATCCGGTCGGTGTACTTCCCTGCACATGACTTGCAGGATGGTTTCCTCATTGTCATCATCCAAAGGACCTGTGATCACAGCTTTCGCCTTATCAAATGCTCCGGCTGCAGCAAATGCGCGAAGTTCATGTAATCCGGCTAATTTGCTGCCGTAAACACTTCCGTGTTCCAACGCGATGATGGAATCTTCCCAGATATCGGGGCCGGGAAAAAACTTTGTCCCCATGATCTGCCAAAGCGGGCCTCCGCAAACTGCGATGACATGACCTCGGACCTTTCCGGAGCCCTGCAATACCTTGTAGCCGGTTCCGGGTGTCCAGGGGATCACGTCTTCCGGATCCTCGATCTCATCATTATCCGGGAAACGTTCATGCTCCTCATTTTTCGCTCCCTTTTTGATCGTGTAAGTGGTATTCCAGTCAATGGGCGTGTTCTTTTCGGAGGGCTTGATCTCGCCTATTACTTCGTTTGAAAACAAGGTCCGCCGGATCGCCGCTTCGGTATACTCATCCAGTTTTCCGGGCTGTGCGAGCGGGGTCAGAACAGAAGGCCCGTAATAAGCACGGACACCTGCATATGCAAATACAGCCATCCATGTAGCAATATCGGAAAAACCCATGAATACTTTCAGATGATCGTGAATGACCTGCGGATCGATATACGGAAGGACACGATAGGAATCATCTCCGCCTAAATTACAGATAATTCCTTTGACGGAATCATTCTTCAAAGCCCACATCAGATCCTCGGCTCTTTTCTCGGGATGCTCATAAAGGTACACACTCCCTTTAAGCGCATTAGGAGTTTCAACCACTTTTACATGAAAGATTTTTTCGAATCTCCTTTTACCCAGCAGATACCTGGGAAGCATATCTTCATCTCCGGCACGGCCGCTTGAAATGGAAATAAATGCGATGGTATCGCCCTCGTTCAGTTTTGACGGAATGATCAGATTTTTCATTTTGGAACCTCTGTCTGCAGATCAAAAAACAATAAAAACATTATACCATATAAAGTCAGTTTTTTTCCCCGGAAAAAAACGATCTTTTGCGCTGTTGACAGAAAAAAAGCATGATGCTAATATAGTCCACAAATGGACTAAAGGAGGAAGGCATGTTAAAGCATGGGATTCTCGGACTGCTGAACTATGCAGACATGAACGGATACGAAATACTGGAAACCTTCCGGCATTCGCTGGATCATTTCTGGAACGCCCAGAAAAGCCAGATCTACCGGGAACTTGCGGCACTGGAGAATGCGGGTTTTATCAGGGGCACATGGATCGAACAAAACGGAAGGCCGGACAAGAAAATGTTCTCCATCACGGATGAGGGTCGTGCGGAGCTTACGGAATGGCTTTCGGAGGATATGAAAGAGACACCAAGGATCCCGCTCCTTATGAAGACCTTTTTCCTGGGAGAAAGGACACAGGAGGAAAACATCGCCTTTTTTGAAAAGCTGAAAAAAGCGTATCAGCTGAAATACAAAGGCTTTTCCGCCGCGGATGAGAGCCGTGAGGAGTACGGCGAAGAGCTGCAGGATGCGTACCGGTCCATGTTCTGGGGCTTCACCATTTCCTACGGACGCAGAAAAGCGAAGATGCTGGTTGAATGGTGTGATGAATGCATCGCAAAGTTGAAGGAGATGCGAAATGCGTAAAGGCTTAAAGATCTTTCTGATCATTCCTGCCGTTGTGCTGACGGCCTTCCTGCTGCTTGCCGTCGGGGGATCCTGGTATATCGGGGAACAGGTATTTGAAGCGTCCACGCAGCTTGTCACCCCGGAGGAGACGCGCACGGTCAGTGACAGCTTCTGGAAAAAAATGAACATGGATCCGGACGCCTTCCGGGCAGAGTATGTTGTGGAAAGCATCTCCGAAACGTCCACCTTTGACGGACATGTCATCCCGGGCGAGTACATCAACGCCGGAGGGGAGCATGACAAAGCGGTGATCCTGATCCATGGTCTGGGCGGAAACCGCTATTCCAATTATCCCCTTGCGAAGTATTTTGTTGAAAGGGGATTTGATGTGATCACCTACGACCAGAGAAGTTCCAATGAGAACACGGCCGAAAGGACCACCTACGGTTATTGGGAAAAACACGATGTCATTGACCTGATGGATTATGCACAGAAGAAGCATCCCGGGATAAAGCTCGGCTTATGGGGCACTTCGTTCGGAGGCGCCACTGCCGTTCAGGCGGTCGCGGCACTTGAGGATCAGAGCCGCGTCAGTTTCATGATCCTGGACTGCCCTCTGGGAAATGTCGAATACATGATCTCGAGCGAGCTGGACCGGATGGATCTCGGAATACCCACGGAATACATGCTGTGGCTGGGGAACATCTTCAATAAGCAGAAGCTGGGATTTTCCTACGAGGATGCCGATTCCATCAGGATCGCAAAGGAAGTGACGGTCCCTGCGCTGGTGATCAACAGCAGGGTTGATGAAATGACACCGTATTTCATGGGCAAAGAAATCTATGACAACATGAAGGCTGACAAAAAAGAGATCTGGACGGTGGATGACAGCGAACACGCGTGCATATGGGAAGACCATGGAGAGGAATACAGAAGCAGAATGGATGAGTTCCTTTCATCCGTGGCCGATTGAGCATTGAAATTTTTGAAATAATGCTTGACACCCGGTAACTTTTGCGATAATATAACACTCGTGCGTGAAAGCGTATGGTAACTTATGTTATCGCACGATGCACCGCTAGCTCAGTTGGTAGAGCACCTGACTCTTAATCAGGGTGTCCAGGGTTCGAGCCCCTGGCGGTGCACTGAAACATTCGTTTTGACAGCGAAGACTGTTGGGGCGGATGTTTTTTATTTCTGTTTTTCCCCCACGGGCTTGTTTACATAATTCATTGAAAGCACCCGGCCGAGATGCTATAATTGGGAAAGCGGGCCTGCCTGACGGACGGTCCGTTTCCAAAATGAACGATAAGGAGCGCCGTGGCTCTTTCCGGGGGCACGGCATCTGAAATATGGGTAATTGGCGAAAGACCGCAAAAACGGAATTTGAACGGGAGAGAAAGCTGCAGCTGGATCCCTACCGCAGGTGGCGGAAGGAGCGGGAAAAGGAGCAGGCCGGAGACGTGAAGCTGCTGGAAAGCTTTACCCTTCTGAACATGGAAGAGCCTCTTCCGGAGCCGCTGCCCGAGACGGAATTCCTGATCCTGCTGCGCAGTGACGGGCAGGTGCCCGGCAGCGCGATGCAGGAGATGCTGGATCTGTTCCGCAAGGACGAAGAGGTGCAGCTGATCTACGGCGATGAAGATGTGGAGCGCGACGGGGAGCGCTGTGACCCCTGGTTCAAGCCCGACTGGTCGCCCGACAGCTTCGAATCCCTGCCATATTTCGGGAGCATGATCGCAATGCGCCGGGAATGGTTCATGAACGCCTTGTCCATGAAGGACGTGCACGATCCGGCGAGCCTGATGGAATGCATCGCTGCGCATACCTTCCGCTCGGATACCTATCCCCTGCATCTGGACCGCATCACCTACACGGGAAAGACACCCTGGGAGGATCTGCCCGTAAAGCATATCATACCGCCTTTTGGCGGGGACCGGCCGCCGCTGGTTTCGGTCGTGATCCCTTCAAAGGATCATCCCGAGCTGCTTGAAAACTGCATCCGCAGCTTAAAGAGCCTCACCGAATACCCCTTCTATGAGCTGATCGTCGTGGATAACGGCAGCTGTGCCGAAAAGCGCGTCCGGGTGGAAAAGCTGCGCCTGGAGTACGGCTTCCGCTATCTGTACCGGGCCGAGGACTTCAATTTCGCGAGGATGTGCAACCGCGGCGCGGCAGAGTCAAAGGGCGAGGTGCTGCTCTTTCTGAACGACGACATCGAGGTAAAGACGCCGGACTGGCTGCTGATCATGGCGGCCACGGCCCTGCAGGAGCATGTGGGCGCCGTGGGTGCGAAGCTTCTGTATCCGCTGGCGAAGGGCGAGAGCGTGCACCGCATACAGCACGCCGGCATCACCAACATCGCGCCGGGCCCCGTGCACAAGCTCTGCGGCCTGCCCGATGAAGGCAGCTATTATCACGGAAAGAATCTGGCGGACCGGGATGTGCTGGCCGTGACGGCAGCCTGCCTGGCTGTCCGGAAAGAACGCTTTGACGCGGTGGGCGGCTTCTGCGAGGAGCTGGCCGTTGCCTACAACGACGTGGATCTGTGCTTTTCCCTTTATGAGAAAGGGTGGTATAATGTGCAGAGGAACGACGCGGTGCTGATCCATCACGAATCGGCAAGCCGCGGGGAGGACATTTCCGGGGAGAAGAGGCAGCGGCGGCAGAAGGAATGGCAGCTCCTCTACGAGAGGCATCCGAAGCTGTACGCAAAGGACCCCTTCTACAGTCGGAACCTGGAGAACTACCGCCTGTACACGGAATACAAGCCGGGCTGCGCCTGCGATTTTGAGAAGCCGGGCGTGCGCTCGCAGATCAGCGCAATGAAGGCCCCGAAAGAGAGCCCGCGCGGCAGGCTGGAACGGAAGCTGGGCCTGGATCTGAATCCGGCATGGCACATCGACAGCGCGGACCGTGTGCTCTCGTTTTCGGAAGAGGGAAAAGCCGAGGCGGAATGGCGCATCGAAGGCTGGGCCGCGCCGGCAAAGGCGCCGCTTTGGGATTACGAGACCGGGCTGATCCTGCGGGGGAAAGACGACGAAGCATATCTGGCAAAAAGTTTTCCGAAAGTGCGTGAGGACGTGGTGCCGGTGCTGCCGGAACAGCCGGGAGCGGCGATGAGCGGCTTTGTGCTGCGCATCCCCGAAGGCGCGGTCCCGGACGGCGAATATGAGCTGTCGCTATGCTTTATGCGCAGGGACGGGAAGAAGGAATTTGTTTATCACATCAAAGAGCGGCTGATCCTCGAAAAGGAAAAGCTCCCGCTCGTTGTAAGCGACGCGGAAGGTTGCGTACATATGCCGGACGAATTCAGGAGATTGAAATAGAGATCAGGATTTCTAATGGAAGAAAAGAAAGAACAAACTACAGAAGAACTTCAGAAGGAACTTGAAGAAGCGCAGTATCAGAACCTGCTGCTTTCCACCCGCCTGTCCGAACTGCAGGAGCTGGCGGAAGACAAGCAGCGGCAGATCGACCGCATCAAGAACAGCACGCCCTGGAAGCTCTCCAAGCCTCTGCGCGTTTGCATGCACTGGGCGAAGCGCCAGTCTTCGCGCATCCGCAACCTGGGCGGCCCCCGGGGGATCGCCCGCAAGCTGAAGAGCAAGGGCATCGAAAAAAGAGCCCGGGTGCAGCACGGCACCGCGAGCTTTCCGAATGAGGAAGAGGCAGCACGTCAGCGGGAGCGGAAGTTTTCGAAGGATATCTGCATCTCGATCCTGGTCCCGCTTTACAACACACCGAAGGATTTCCTGAAGGATACCCTGGATGCGGTGCGAAACCAGACTTACGAAAACTGGGAGCTGTGCCTGGCGGACGGCTCGGACGCGGAGCATGGCTATGTCGGTGAATACTGCAGCGAGATCGCGAATCAGGATCCCCGCGTGAAATACGAAAAGCTCGAAAAGAACATGGGCATCTCGGGCAACACCAATGCCTGCCTTGCGATGGCAACGGGCAGCTACATCGGTCTTTACGACCACGACGACATCCTGCATCCCTCGGCCCTCTATTATTATATGGAGGCGATCTGCGACGAGGACGCAGATTACATTTACTGCGACGAGACGACTTTCCACGGCAGCAGCGTGGATAACATGATCACGCTGCATTTCAAGCCGGATTTTTCGCCGGACAACCTGCGGGCGAACAATTACATCTGCCATTTCTCGGTATTCAAGCGCAGCCTGCTGGAGGGCACCGAGCTCTTCCGCACGCAGTTTGACGGCAGCCAGGACCACGACATGATCCTCCGGCTGACCGCGCGGGCGCAGCATATCGTGCATATCCCGCGCATCCTGTATTACTGGCGTTCCCACAAGGGCAGCGTGGCGGCCGACATCTCGGCCAAGGAATACGCGATCGAGGCGGCAAAGGGAGCCGTGGCCGATCATCTGCGCAGCCTGGGCTACGACAATTTCCGCATCGAATCCACGCGGGCATTCGAGACGATCTTCCGCATTCACTATCCGCTGCTGCGTTCGGCGAAGGTATCGATCCTGATCCCTAACCGCGAGCAGAAGGACGTGCTGAAGCGCTGCATCGATTCGATCCTGGAAAAGACCACCTATCCGGATTACGAGATCCTTGTGGTGGAGAACAATTCCAGCTCGGCCGGGATCTTCGCCTATTACGAGGAGCTGAAGAAGCATCCGAAGATACGCGTGCTGACCTACAAGGGCGAGTTCAATTATTCCAAGGTCAATAACTTTGCTGCAAAGGAAGCCTCGGGCGAATACCTGCTGCTTCTGAACAATGATACCGAGGTGATCACGCTCAACTGGCTCGAGGAGCTTCTGATGTACGCCGAGCGCGATGATGTGGGTGCCGTGGGGGCCAAGCTCTATTACCCCGACCGCACCATACAGCACGCGGGCATCGTTCTGGGGCTCGGCGCGCACCGCACGGCGGGACACAGCCATTACCGCGTGAATTACGAAAACCTGGGCTACATGGGGCGTCTGTGCTATGCGCAGGACGTGTCGGCCGTGACCGGCGCCTGCCTGATGGTAAAGAAGAGCCGTTATGAGGAAGTGGGAGGCCTGGATGAGGGCTTCCGCGTTGCCTTGAATGACGTGGACTTCTGCCTGAAGCTTCGGGAGAAGGGCTATCTGAACATCTGGACGCCCTTCTGCGAGCTCTTCCATTACGAATCCGCCAGCCGCGGGACCGACCTTTCCGGCCCCGGAGCCGAGCGCTACGAGCAGGAGTGCGAGGTGTTCCGGAAAAAGTGGAAAGAGATCCTGGCGAAGGGGGATCCCTATTACAACGTCAATTTTTCGCTGGATCGCAGCGATTACAGCCTGAAGGAAGCAAAATGATGCCGTGAAAGCGGATTTCGGATCCGCAGCGCATGGCAGGGCAAAAAGGAGGGTGAAGATGAGCGGTTTTTCCGATATTCCCGTTTCAGACGATCAGCTGGGATGTGATTCCTACTACAGCAGCCTGAGCAATTTTGTGGTGAGCTGTCCCACACCCATGACCGTGGCGGTCCAGGGCGGCTGGGGTTCCGGAAAGAGCACCGCCATGAAGGTGGTGCAGAAGAACATCGAAGAAAAGGCCTGCTGCATCGAATTCAACACCTGGAGATTCGCCAAGACCGCGGGGAATTCCCTGATCCTTCCCCTCCTTCTGGAACTGTCGGCAAAGCTGGACGAGTTCGGCCGGGATAAAAACTATTATAAGAAGTTTGCGGATAACAAAGTTCGAAATCTTGTGGAAGGTGCTTTGGGAGCGGTGGCCCTCACCGGTTACGCCTTGATCGAAAAGTACGCAAGCCTGGCGAATTCCTTAGACAAGGTAACTGACCGGCTGGGAGAAGCCGCCGGGAAAAAAGTGCTCAATCCCGTTTCCGAGTCGGTACAGACCCGGGATCTCATTCACAGCCAGCTCGAGGAGCGGATCAACTGCATTTGCGAAAATGAAAAAGAAAAAAAACGGATCGTCTTCTTTATCGACGATCTGGACCGGCTGATCCCGGAAGACGCCGTCAACCTGCTGGAAGACATCAAGAACATGATGGACTTCGAAAACTGCGTGTTCGTGCTGGCACTGGATAACAGCATCGTGCGAAAGGGCCTGTCCAAAAAGTACGGCGAGATCGGCGAGGAAGATGCGGAACGCTTCTTCGACAAGCTGATACAGCTGCCGTTCTACCTTCCCACGGGCAGTTACGATATCGAGAAATACTTAAGATCCCTGAACCGGGATGCCGTGATCGGGAGCGAAGAGGATATTCTGAGCCTGAAGGAAAACCTGCGGCTGTTCGGGGAGAGCAATCCGAGGAGCATCAAGCGGATGCTCAACACCCTGCTCCTCTATAAAGGAATGGATCCGGACCTGGACGTCTCCCGTTACTTCCCGGTCATACTGCTGCAGTTCCGCTACAAGAAATATTACGACCGCATCATCGCGTATACGAAGAGCTACTTAAGCGACCCGATGCGGATCCTGGAGCAGGATTACTGGGACGGCCTGGCCGGATGCGGGAAGGAAGCAGAATACACCGACCTGATCGGCGGACTCCGCGCAAAGAGAGGACCTTTTCAGGGAAATGCCGAAACCTTTATCGATGTGCTGCGGGTGACCACCGTCACCGGTGAGAGCGATCTGTTCCGCCTGCAGGAGGAGACCAGGGAGCTGAAGGAGCTGCTGCAAGCCTTCCTGCAAAAGGAGAACGAACGCTACACCGGGGAAGAAGGCGGAGTGGATGAACGGGGGAGATTCCGTTTCGGCTCCACCCAGATCGAAGCCGTGACGCCGAATTCGGAAAAGGACCACGTCAACATCAACTTCCGAAATATAAACAGGGAAGAGATCAACATCTTCGGAGCGGAAGAGGAGGCTCGGGGCCTGACGCCGGAGTGCGGGGTAAGCTATCGGGACTGTCTGGAAGCGCTGAGCGGGATGAAGGTCTACGAAGACTACCAAACGCAGAGAGAGGATCCCAATGAGACCTGCATCCTTTCCGCCGGGCCAAACAGCATCTGTCTGTACCGGGTATCCGCGGAGCAGTACCGCGGCCTGTTCCTGGCAGGAAGGATGATACGGAACATCC
This sequence comes from Lachnospiraceae bacterium, assembly GCA_024696005.1. Taxonomy (GTDB): domain Bacteria; phylum Bacillota; class Clostridia; order Lachnospirales; family Lachnospiraceae; genus NK4A136. Next base: position 52,973 of record JAILHF010000022.1, read on the forward strand.
GCAAGGAGAAGCCTCTGTTTTCGGAGGAGTGAAAGAAGAAACTCTTGCCCTGCGCAGACGAAAGTGATATACTCGTACCCGTATGTGAAAAACCCGGTAGAAAAAGATCGGAGATTTTATGGCGGCAAATAACAAAAGAGGGCTCGGCAAAGGCCTGGACGGGATGATCTCGAAAAAGATCGTCGCGGCCCCCGCGAAAGCGGAGCCGGACGGCAGCCCTCTGATGCTTGATATAAAAAAAATAAGGGAAGACAAGAGCCAGCCCCGTGAGTATTTTAATGAAGATAAGCTTCAGGAGCTGGCCGAATCCATATCGGAGCACGGCATTATCGAGCCCCTTGTGGTGGAAGCCGACGGGGACGGTTATGTGATCGTGGCGGGCGAGCGCCGCTGGCGCGCGGCCAACATGCTGGGTCTTAAAGAGATCCCTGTTGTGGTGCGCAAGTTCGATTCCCCGCAGGCCAGGTTGGAAGCGCAGATCATCGAGAATCTGCAGCGCGAGGACCTGGATGCGATCGCGGAGGCCAAAGCTTTCCATCGGCTGAAGGAAGAGTTCGGCCTGACGGATGACGAGGTGGCCAGACGCGTGGGCAAGAGCCGCGCGACGATCACCAATTCGCTGCGCCTTCTGAGACTGGACGCGCGTGTGCAGCAGATGGTCGTTGATGAAAAGCTTTCCATGGGACATGCGAGGGCGCTGCTTTCGATCGAAGACAACGACAAGCAGTATGAAACGGCACAGGATGCGTTTGACCGCCAGATCTCGGTACGCGAGCTGGAGAAGCTCGTCAAGAAGCTGATCAGCGGAGGGAAGGAAAAGCCCGCGAAGAAAAAGGAAGACCTGTCGCAGTACCAGATCCACTTTGACGAATACGCGGAACGCCTTTCCCAGCGCCTGGGCGTAAAGGTTTCGGTGAACCTGAAGAACAAAAAGCAGGGGCGCCTCGAGATCGATTTTTACAGCACCGAAGATTTTGACCGCTTCTATGAAAGACTGAGCCGGGATGAACAGTAAGTTTTTACAGGCAATAGGCCTCGGAGGCCTGGATATAGGGATCCTGTTTTTGATACTCCTGCTGCTCTTCATCGTTCTGCTGGTCGTCGTGATCGTGGAGATCCGCAAGCAGAAGAACCTGACGCAGCGCTATGAGCGCTTTATGCAGGGGAACGAGGCGATGACGCTGGAGGATCAGATCCAGCAGCTGGCCGGCGACGTGACCAGACTGAAGCGGGAATCCCGCGCATATGCCAACGACATCGACCTGCTCTTTTCCAAGCACGAGATGGCGATCCAGAAGCTGGGGCTGGTCAAATACGATGCGTTTTCGGAGATGGGCGGCAAGATGAGCTTCTGCCTGGCTCTGCTGGATGAGAAAGATAACGGCGTGGTGATGAACTCGGTTCATTCCAGTAACGGCTGTTATTCCTATACAAAGAGGATCACGGGCGGGAAATGTGATATTCCCTTAAGCCCCGAGGAAGCGGAGAGCATACACCGTGCGATCGCTTCGGTCGAGGGAACGGAACAAGGTTAAAGGAGAGACATCATGATCGACATTAAGTTCCTGCGGGAGCATCCCGAGGAAGTAAAGCAAAATATCAAAAAGAAGTTCCAGGACGAAAAGCTGCCCCTTGTGGACGAGGTGATCGAGCTGGACAAGCAGCGCAGGGACTGCCAGAAGGAAGCGGATGAGCTGAAGGCCAGCCGCAATGCCCTTTCCAAGCAGATCGGCGCGCTGATGAAGGAAGGCAAGAAGGACGAGGCCGAAGAGACCAAGGCCCGTGTTGCTGCCAATGCCGACAGGCTTGCCGAGCTTGAAGCCAAGCAGAGCGAGCTGGAGGAGAAGCAGACGGCGATCATGATGCGCATCCCGCAGATGATCGATCCGAGCGTTCCCGTCGGAAAGGACGACAGCGAGAATGTGGAAGTACAGCGCTTCGGCGAGCCCGTAGTGCCTGATTTCGAGATCCCCTACCATACCGATATCATGGAAAGGCTGAAGGGGATCGACCTGGATTCCGCCCGCCGCGTGGCCGGAAACGGATTCTATTATCTGATGGGAGACATCGCGCGGCTGCATTCCGCAGTGATCAGCTATGCGCGTGACTTCATGATCGACAGGGGCTTCACCTATTGCGTGCCGCCCTTCATGATCCGCTCCAATGTGGTGACCGGCGTCATGAGCTTTGCCGAGATGGATGCGATGATGTACAAGATCGAAGGCGAAGACCTGTATCTGATCGGTACCAGCGAGCATTCGATGATCGGCAAATTCATCGACCAGATCGTTCCGGAGGAGGAGCTGCCCTATACGCTGACCAGCTATTCGCCCTGCTTCCGCAAGGAAAAAGGCGCGCACGGACTGGAGGAGAGAGGCGTATACCGCATCCACCAGTTCGAGAAGCAGGAGATGATCGTTGTTTGCAAACCCGAAGAGAGTCCGATGTGGTTTGACAAATTGTGGCAGAATACGGTAGACTTGTTCCGGAGCATGGACATCCCCGTCCGCACCCTCGAGTGCTGCTCGGGCGACCTGGCCGACCTGAAGGTCAAGTCGGTGGATGTAGAGGCCTGGAGCCCCCGCCAGAAGAAGTACTTTGAGGTGGGCAGCTGCTCGAACCTCGGCGATGCCCAGGCAAGACGATTAAAGATCCGCGTGGACGGCAAGGACGGAAAGTACCTGGCCCATACGCTGAACAATACCGTTGTGGCTCCGCCCCGCATGCTGATCGCGTTCCTCGAGAACAACCTGCAGGCAGACGGCAGCGTCCGCATCCCCGAGGTCCTCAGACCTTACATGGGAGGCAAGGAAAAGATAGGTTGAGCGGGAACCGATCCCACCCGACAGATTGAATAAGTAAGCTACAGCCCGAAGCGCTTGCCGCTGAGGGTGTGGAAAGAACCCGCCTTGGAAGGCGGGCCGCCATCTGCGAAGCAGATTTTGCACGGCGGCCCGCGAACTAAGGGAACGGGTTCCACCCGTTCCCTTAGTTAAATGGATATAACGGGTCCCTCCTAAGGATCAATTGGGGGTTCGATTCCCTCAGGGAACATTCGGCGGATCTTCTGCGGAAGATCCGCCGGATCGGTACTTTTTATTTTTTTGCGCAAAAGTGCAATAAAAGAGATGCCTTGTGCATTTTAAAGTTGTATCAATCGGATGCAACAGGGGAGGATTATCATGAAGAAAAGGAATCTCGGGATACTTGCCGCCGGGCTTATCGTATCGGCGCTTGCATCGGCCTGTACCACGGGAGGTGACACGGGCACCGGTGATGGTGGTGACGGCAAGGTTGTAGAGCTTGTTCCGCAGGACGGCACAGCGAACGTAAAGAACGGCGACGGCGGACAGGAATCGACCGGCGACGAAGAATACGTTGAGCCGGAAGAAGAAGAGGTCATTCCCGACGGAATGTACCACAGCGAACTTACCAACGAATTTATCAGCCTGGACATCAAGGACCAGCGGCCGATCGCGGTCATGGTGGATAACGAGATCACGGCACTCCCGCATTTCGGGACCTCCGATGCGGACATCGTCTATGAGATGCTCAACAGCACGGCAAACGGACGCATCACCCGTCTGATGTGCGTCATGAAGGACTGGGGCAGCATCGAGCAGTTCGGAAGCATCCGAAGCACCCGTCCCACCAACGTCATGATCGCGGCCGAGTACAACGCGATCCTCTGCCACGACGGCGGACCTTACTACATCAACGAATACCTGGCAAAGCCTTATTCCAACAACTTAAGCAGCGGATTCGGACGTTTCCCGAACGGAAAATCCCAGGAGTATACGGAATACATCACCTACGATTCCTATACCAATCCCACGACGGGCAAGTTCTATGACGGCCTGAAGACCAGGATCGAGCGTGCGCATTACTCCGAGACCTATAACGAGCATTATCCCGGACCGCACTGGAACTTCAACAGGACGGAGCAGAATCTTTCCGACAGCCACAGCGATGCGTTTGACGCGACCTTTGTGGACCTGAGCAGCTGCTTCCCGCACAACCATTCGCAGCTGAAGTATAACGAAGAGATCGGAAAGTACGAGTACTACGAGTACGACAAGATCTACGAGGATGCCGGAAAGAACAACGCGCATCTGACCTTTGAAAACGTGATCCTGCAGAAGTGCAGCTTCTCCCAGCTCGATGATCACGGTTACCTGATCTACAACATCCTGGTCGGGCAGCCCTGGGACGGTTACCTTCTCCAGAACGGGGAAGCGATCCCCATCCAGTGGCAGAAGATCGGGCAGTCGGATCGTACTGTTTTCTCCTATATGGACGGATCTTTCATCAACCTGAACACGGGCAAGACGTACATCGCCATCGTGCCGGATGACAGCTGGAGCAAGATGGTCATACAGTAAGCAAAAAGAGAAAGGAACATTCGGAATGGCTGCCGGTAACACGCAGCCATTCTTTTGGCATTAAAGAGATGGAATCCTATGCGATATTAAGAGACCTTGCGGTCATCATACTTTCGGCAAAATTCATGGCGATCCTTGCGAAAAAATGCAAGGCGCCCGGCGTGGTGGGAGAGATACTGGCCGGCCTGATCATAGGGCCCCTGCTCTTAAACATTGTGCAGCCCGGCGACTTTATCAGCAAAATGGCCGAGATCGGCGTGATCCTGATCATGTTTTCCGCCGGCCTCGAGACCAATCTGAAGGAGCTGAAAAAATCCGGCCCCATCGCGCTGCTGATCGCCTGCGCGGGCGTTGCCGTGCCCCTCGGCGGCGGGCTGCTCCTGTATCTGTGCATGCACGGTTTCCCCGCACCCGGAACGGACGGCTTTTTCCGCGGGCTCTTCATCGGCTGCATCATGACCGCCACCTCGGTGGGCATCACGGTGGAGGCATTGCGTGAACTGGGATTTCTGAAGGGGCGCGTGGGACAGACGATCCTGAGCGCCGCCATCATCGACGACGTGATCGGCATCATCGTGCTGACCTTTGTGCTGGGGCTTCGCGATCCCGCCAGCAACACCCTGCTGGTGGTGGGAAAGACACTGCTCTTTCTGGTGATCTCCCTGGCCGGCGGTATCGTCATCTACAAGCTGATGAAGCTCGTGGATGCGCGCTACCCTCACACGAGACGTATCCCGATCATCGGCCTGGGCCTGTGCTTCATCATGTCCTACGCCGCCGAGAAGTATTTCGGGATCGCCGACATCACCGGCGCGTATGTGGCGGGCATCATCCTGTGCAACATCCGCGATGCGGGCTATATTGACCGGAAGGTCAGCATCAACAGTTACATGATCTTTGCGCCGATCTTTTTCGTGGGGATCGGCCTGAAGACGGATCTTTCCGGCGTGGACAGCAGCATGCTGCTCTTCTCCGTCGGCTTTGTCCTGGTGGCACTGGTCAGCAAGGTGATCGGCTGCGGACTGATGGCAAAGATCTGTCGTTTTCATAACCTCGACTGCATCAAGATCGGCGTGGGCATGATGACGCGCGGCGAGGTGGCGCTGATCATCACCAACAAGGGCCTGAACATGGGAGTACTCGATTCCTCGTATTTCACGGCGGTGATCCTTCTGATCATCGTATCGAGCGTATCGGTGCCGATCCTTTTGAAGCTGCTGTACGCAAAGCACCCTGACCCGGAGGTCGAATGAAACGGATCATCCTCATCCTGACGCTTTCCCTCTGCCTGCTGGCAGGCTGCGGAAAGGGCGGGAAAAAAGTGGTTACGCTGACACCCGCAACGGATCTGAACCCCGGGGAGAGCATCCCCGATCCCGCTGCGGTGCCCCAGGCGCCGGTCTATGTGCCGGAGCAGGAGATGGATTGCCGCATCACGGTCTCGAACCTGACGGGACGGGACTTGAAGCAGCTGAACCTTTCCTTTACGGAGGGCAGCCTGGGAACGGTGGAGATCCTGCAGGGAGAGACCCTCTACGACGGGCGGCAGGTCGCCTGGGAAGAGGAATCCCTTTCGGTGGTACAGGAAAAGCAGGGGGTGCGCATCGGCGTGCGCGCGGTGGCATCGGACGGAAGCGAGCTCTCGTTTTCCGAGATCACGCTGCCGGACCTGAGCAGCACCAATCTGGTGCTGGTGTCGGACGACGCGGGGGACTGGATGTTCCTGCAGTAGTGCGAATCAACGGGACGGAACGGCATCGCGCTTGCAAAAAGATGCGAAATACCATAGAATGACGAATATACGCAGTTTTTAAGGAGGATGGATCGTGAGAGTAGCGGTAATTGGAACGGGATACGTTGGGCTGGTGACCGGCACCTGCTTTTCCGACATGGGAAATGAAGTATGGTGCGTGGATGTGGATGAAAAAAAGATCGAGCGCCTGAAGAACGGCGAGATCCCGATCTACGAGCCCGGTCTGTCCGAACTGGTAAAGAAGAATCATGAAAGCGGCGTGCTGCATTTCACGACCGACATCCGGGAAGCCCTGGAACGCTGCAATATCTGCTTCATCGCGGTGGGAACGCCCATGGGTGAGGACGGCAGCGCCGATCTGCAGTATGTGCTTGCCGTGGCAAAGAGCATAGGCGAGTGCATGAGCCATCACATGTATGTCGTGGACAAATCCACGGTGCCGGTGGGGACCGCCGGCAAGGTGCGTGCCTGCATCCAGGAGCAGCTGGACGCGCGCGGCAGCGACCTTACCTTTGACGTGATCTCCAATCCGGAGTTTCTGAAGGAAGGCACGGCAGTGAACGACTGCCTGCGTCCCGACCGCATTGTGATCGGTGTGGACAATGAGGGCGCGGCCGAGACGATGCGTGAGCTGTACCGTCATTATGTGCTGAACACGGAGAACTTCATCCTGATGGATATCGCCAGTGCCGAGATGACCAAATACGCGGCCAATTCCATGCTGGCGACCAAGATCTCCTTCATGAACGAGATCTCGCGGATCTGCGAACAGGTCGGCGCGGACGTGAACAAGGTGCGCAAGGGCATCGGAAGCGATCACCGCATCGGCTATTCCTTTATCTATCCCGGCTGCGGCTACGGCGGCAGCTGCTTCCCCAAGGACGTAAAGGCCCTGGTGCGCACGGCCGCGGAATACGGCTATGAGGCGCAGCTCCTGAACGCCGTTGAGGACGTGAACTACATGCAGAAGCATGTGATCGCGAAGAAGGTGAAGGAGCGTTTCGGAGCGGATCTGTCGGGCATGACCTTTGCGGTATGGGGACTGGCCTTCAAGCCGGATACCGACGACATGCGCGAGGCGCCCGCCATCACGATCATCGGCGACCTGACCGCGGCCGGGGCCAAGATCGTAGCCTACGATCCCAAGGCCATGGACGAGGCAAAGAGCTGCTATCTGAAGGGGAACGCTTCGGTAAGCTATGTGGACAGCAAGTACGAAGCGGTGCGCGGGGCAGACGCCCTGATCCTGGTCACCGAATGGAAGGAATTCCGCAGCCCCGACTTTGAGGAGCTCCGGAAGAGCCTGAAAAACCCGGTGATCTTTGACGGAAGGAACATCTACGGCAGCAAAGTGGCCAATAAATACGGTTTTGATTACTACCAGATCGGCGTGCGCGAGAGCAAAGCCTGAAAACGCAACCGCCCGGGGCTGAAACCGCATTGAAATATAGCGGATATCGCAACGTAATCGTACTTGCGTTAAATGGGGGAATATGGCATAATAACACTCGGGGCAACCCGAAAAAAGTGAAAGCTATTGAACTAGCGAAAGGAGAGGGTTATGGGACTTATTAAGGCAGCAATGGGTGCGATCGGCGGAACGCTGGCGGATCAGTGGAAAGAATATTTCTATTGCCCCGCTATCGATTCTCAGTATCTGATGGTGGAGGGCCAGAAGAAGGTTAACGGCCGTTCCTCCAACACCAAGGGTGAAGAGAACGTGATCACCAACGGATCCATCATCGCAGTAGCGGACGGCCAGTGCATGGTCATCGTGGATCAGGGTAAGATCGTGGAAGTCAGTGCCGAGCCCGGTGCATTCCAGTATGATAATTCTTCGTCACCTTCCGTTTTTGCAGGTGGTCTGGGCGCAGGTTTTGTGGCAAGCTGCAAGGATGCCTGGGAGCGTCTGAGCTTCGGCGGTATCGCAGCACGTACCCAGAAGGTATACTTCTTCAACATGCTCGAGATCCTGGACAACAAGTTCGGAACCGCTCAGCCGATCGAGTTCCGTATCGTGGACTCGAAAGTGAATCTGGATATGGATACGAGCCTTCGCATTCATGGTACCTATTCCTACAAGATCACCGATCCTTTGCTTTTCTATACCAACGTGTGCGGCAACGCTGAGGGCGCTTATCCCCGCAGCAAGCTTGACAGCACGCTGAAGGCTGAGTTCTCTGCGGCTCTGATGACGGTGGTTCCCACGCTCTCCGACCTGGAGCTGCGTCCTAACCAGATCCCGTCCCATACCGAAGAGCTCACCGAGCGCATGAACGCAAAGCTCACCGAGAAGTGGAGCAAGGGCCGCGGCATCAGCATCGCATCCCTGGCGATCGAGAGCGCTACCATTCCCGAAGAGGACAAGAAGGCTCTGCAGGACTTCCAGAAGATGGCAGTCAACAAGGATCCCGGCATGCTCAATGCGGCTTCCGCAGCAGCTTACAACCAGGCACTTGTGGCAGCAGCCAACAACCAGGGCGGTGCCATGATGGGCTTCATGGGAATGAACATGATGCAGCAGGCAGCAGGCGGCATGAACCCCGCAGGCTTCGTACAGAACGCTCAGGCAATGCAGCAGCAACAGCAGCAGGCAGCTCCCCAGCAGGCAGCGGCTCCGGCAGCAGCTCCCGCAGCGGCAGGCTGGACCTGCGAATGCGGTCACAGCGGAAATACCGGCAAGTTCTGCGCAGAGTGCGGCAAGCCTCAGCCCGCGCAGGAAGCAGGCTGGACCTGCTCTTGCGGCGCAGTGAACAAGGGCAAGTTCTGTGCAGAGTGCGGCAAGCCGAAGCCCGCAGGCGCACCTCTTTACAAGTGCGACAAGTGCGGATGGGAGCCCGAGGATCCTCACAATCCTCCGAAGTTCTGCCCTCAGTGCGGCGATCCGTTTGACGACAGCGATAAGGTATGATGAAAAAGGTTTCCGCGCAGCGGAGACCGGAAATATAAGATGTACGCATGAATTATGTAGTTTTTGATCTGGAGTGGAATCAACCCCAGGACGGCAAGTCGGCGGATGAACGCCGGCTTGCCTTTGAGATAATAGAGATCGGGGCGGTAAAACTGAATGATGAGCTGCAGATCATCGACCAATATGACCAGCTGATACGACCGCAGGTTTATCAGGAGATCAATTGGAGAATACGAAAGATGCTGGATCTGAAGAGGGGAGAACTGTCGTCCGGACGGTTCTTCCCTCGGGCTGCATCAGAGTTCCTTCGATGGTGCGGGCCGGATCCCGTCTGGTGCACCTGGGGAAGCCAGGATCTTTCCGAGTTGCGCAGAAACATGAAATTCTACCGGATGCCCCTCATTTCGGAGGATCCGGTTCCGTATCTGAACATACAAAGGCTCTACGGCATTCATATCGGCAACACCGCGCAGAGCAAGGCGCTGGCGACGGCCGTGGAGGAACTGGGGCTTACGGAAGATGTCCCCTTTCACAGAGCATACGGAGATGCTTATTACACAGCGAAGGTAATGGGCTGTCTGCCGCAGGAACTGCTGACAGGGCACATGTCTTACGATAAAGAGCACCCCCCCAAAAAAGACCATCCCCGGAACCGGCGGGGATTTCGCAGGCGCGTCCGCGAAAACAGGCCGGCGGGACAAGGTCAGACTGAAGGTGGGCAGGTTTGACTTATGAGGCAGCATTTGCGATCGCGGCATTACTGATCACATGCCAGATCGTTATCAGTTATAACAACCTGAACCGTGTTTCGAATTTTCCGAGCAGGATGTTCCTGGTCATGGTGGTAAATAACGGCTTGACTGCGCTGACCGGCGTGATCCGCTGGGCTGCGCTCCGGTATCTGGATCCCTGTCCGGGATGGATACCGATGGCCTGCAGCATGCTGTATTTTATCACACATACCCTGGTGATCCTGTTCATCTTTTTATATATCCTGAGTACGATCAAGGTCTGGCGGGAGCTTTCCTGGTGGGTCAAATGCTTCATCCTGGTCCCCATCTGCATCACCATGCTGGTGATCCTGACCAATCCCTTCACCCAGGCGATCTTTTACTACTACCCCGACGGCGTTTACCACAGGGGCAGCGGCATCCTGATCATATACGCGAATTTTATCTATTATCTGGCCCTGACGGATTTTATCCTGATCTGGTACCGCCGGAGCTTTTCGGCGATGCGCCGGGCCATTTTCCTGCTGATCCTCACGATCGGCACAGGAAGCGCCATCGTGCAGATGTTCATTCCGGACATTTCCGTCGAAGTCTGTGCCTGCTCGGTCTGCGCGCTGATCCTTTTCCTCTTTGTGCAGAATCCCAAAGAGAGGATCGATGGCGAGCTGAACGTCCTGAGTTCCCAGGCATTTTCCGAGAGGATCAAATACGACCTGCTCTCGGGCAAGCGTTTTGACATAGTGGGCCTGCTCTTCCCCGAGCTTTCGGAGATCGAGCACCAGTACGGGGCGGATTCGTCCCTGGCCCTTCTTCACGAGATCGTTTCTTACCTGCAGTCCCTCGGGGAACACACCCGGATCTTTCGGGTGGAGCGCAACTGTCTCGCGCTGCAGATCATCCGTCCCCTTCCCGGCGAAACGGAAGAGGTCATACGTGATATCCGGAGGCGTTTCGGCGAGAGCTGGGCGGCCGGGGAAAAGGAAGTCACGACCGGGGTGAGGATCCTTCACATGCTCCTGCCCCGCGATACCCGCGATGACCAGCTCCTGACCGGCGTGGTGAACCGTTTTGCCAAGACCGGAAAAGAGGAGCGCGTGATGACCACGCTGGACTTCGATCTGGAGTCCATCGGGCGCAGACGCAAGATCAACGGGGCCCTGATCAGGGCCATGGAGAACAACAATTTCGAGCTGCGTTACACGCCGGTCTATTCCCAGGCGGTGGAACGCATCATCGCAGCCGAGGTGTCCCTGCGCTTTTTTGACGAGGAGCTGGGCTATGTGTACGATGACGAGCTTTTCCGCTTTGCGCAGCGCAGCGGTCATGTGCTGCAGCTCGGAGAACTGATCTTTGAGCATACCTGCCGTCTGATCCGCAGGGAAAAGCTGGACGAGCAGGGACTGTCCTTCCTGGCGGTGAGCCTGCATCCGGCCATGTGCCTGCAGTACCGGCTCATCGACCGCCTCCGCGAGATCGCGACCTATTACGAGATCGAACCGGGCATGATCTGCCTGATGCTCTCGGAGTACACGGTTTCGACCGCGACCCAGTCCTTCAAGCAGAGCGTGACGGAGCTGCAGAAGACGGGCGTGCGCATCTGCCTGGAGGATTACGGTAGCGGTTTTACCAACATTTCCTCGATCTTTGAGATGCCCTTCTCGGTACTCAAGATCAACCGCAGCGTGATACGGGCGGCATTGAAGAACGACAAGGCGCGGATCACGATGGATTCCACCCTGAAGATGGCCAGGGAGCTGGACATGATGACCATGGTGGAAGGCATCGACGATGAAGCGTATTTTGAGATGATAAGAGACATGGCCTGCGATCTGGCGAAGGGAAACTTCTTCTACGAACAGCTTGTGGAGGATGAGTTCCTGCGCGTGATCCACATGAAGGCCGGCGGGGAGGAGACCCTATGACGATCGTATTTGATCTGATCGGCATTGCGATCCTTCTGATCCTGCTGGTCTATTTTACAAACAAAAGAGGAGCCATGCTTCCGAGCTACGGGGTGTACTATTTCCTGCTCATCGCCATGCTGGCGGTCGGGCTGCTGGACATCCTCACCGGTTCGCTCCGCATGAACGGCGAGGTTTCGGCACCCGTCCTCGCCATGGCCGCCAATATCCTGAACCAGTTTCTGCAGATCTTTCTGGCATCCGGCTTTTCGGCCTATCTGATCTGTGTCTCGAGCATCGACATGCGCATCAGCAGGCACTGGATGATGCTGATCTATCTGCCTGTCCTGTTGGGGCTGGTGACCATCATCTTTTTCGCGGGACGCGGTCTTGCGATCGGGGAGCTGCCCTGGTCGTTCCGCGCACATCCGGTACTGGTCACGGTGCTTGTCATCTATGTGGCTTTTGAATTCTTCATCAGCACGGGGATCTGCGTTCATCACCGCAAGACGCTCGGGCAAAAGAACATGGTCCGTCTGATCATGATGGCAATGTATGCCGACGCCGTCCTCATCGTGCAGCTTCTGTACCATGACAAGCTGATCCTCGTTTTCTTCACGGCGCTTCTGTTCGTGGATATCCTGCTGGTGATCCAGAAACCCGAAGAGGTCCTGGACAGCAGCAACGCGCTGAAGCGCAAATATATATACGATGCCGTGGAGCAGCAGTTCAGAAGGGGCAAGCCCTTCCTGATGGTCTTTATCCGCATCCTCGATTACAATGTGCTGCAGGATTCCCTGGGTGTGGAGGATACCGAGCAGTTCATGCGGCAGATCACGGCTTATCTTTTCACCGTGCGTTTCAACACGCTGGTCATCCGTCTGGATCAGGACATGATCGCGGTCCGAATCCCGATCAAGGATCCGCACGATTCGGAGAACCTCTTCCGCGAGATCAGGGAACGTTTTTCCGAGCCCTGGCACAGCGGGCTTTTGGAGTCGATGCTCTCGGTGGGCTATCTGCGGGCCGAGTTCCCGCGCGAGGTCCCGAACATGGAGAGCTTCCACCGTGTGCTCGGCAATCTGAACATGGCCAAGATGCAGCCCGGTGAGGAATTCCCGATCGCCAAGCTTTTGGGTGACGACCGCGAAAAGAAGATGCTTGCGGCGATCCGCCGCGGTCTCGAAGAAGGCAACTTCGAGGTATATTACCAGCCGATCTATTCCACGCACGACAAGCGCGTGGTGGCGGCGGAAGCACTGATCCGCCTGATCGATCCCGAAATGGGGACGCTCCCGACCGAGCCGATGATCGCGCTCGCGGAGAGAGAAGGATACATCCTGCAGATCGGGGAATTCGTGTTCAATGAGGTATGCCGTTTCTATTCCGAGTGCAAGCTCAACGAGATCGGGATCGAATACATCGAGGTGAACCTTTCGGCGGTGCAGGTCATGCAGAACCGCCTTGCGGAGGAATTCCTCGAGGTCATGAAAAAATACGGCCTGGGTCCGGAGCGCATCAACTTCGAGATCACCGAGAGCTCGGCCATAAACGCGAACGCGGCGGTGAGCCGCAATATCGAGCATTTCGAGAGCAACGGCGTCTCGCTCTCGCTCGACGATTACGGAACGGGCTATTCCAACATTTCCTACCTGTATAACGTGCCCTTCCTGATCATGAAGATCGACAAATCGATACTCTGGGGCTCCGAGGGCAACAAAAAAGCCGACATCATCCTGCGGAATACCTTCCGCATGGCACAGCGTCTGAAGATGAAGGTCGTGATGGAGGGCGTGGAGACCGAGGCCCAGATCCGAAAGCTCCTGACGCTGAACTGTGATTATTTCCAGGGCTTCTATTTCTCCAAGCCCGTGAACGGAAAGCTCTTTATCGAATACGTGAAGAATTTCTCCCTGCCGGAGGTCTGCCGCTGATGAGCACCATCAATGAGCTGCTTCTGTCGCTCGGCTACCGCATCTATCTCTGTTCGTTTGACCAGCGGTACATGAGCTTTGTGCAGGAGGAGAACTACGCCGTCAATATCATCTGCTTCTTTGACGAAAGGGAACAGACCAGCACGGAAGCGCAGATGCAGGCCTTTGAGGAGGTGCACCGCGGCCGCCTGGATTACGGACGCGGAAAGGATATCCACTTCCTGCGTCTGGTCGTGACCGATGCCACGGGTGTGGGAAAGCTGGTCCCGGGAACGGACACGCACGGCCTGGAAGAAGGAAGCGGGGAAAAGGACCTTGGCTGGGTGGACAGGGTGTGGTATCTGATCGAGGATGCCAATCCCGATCCCGACACGGGCAAGCCTTTGGGTGCAAGACTTTTTGTTCCTCCGGAGGCGCCGGAGGATTTTTACGGACTGCGCGGCAGGCTGGAGAGCCATCTCGCTTCCGAAGGGATCAGCGTGGAGCTTCCCGAGTTCAACCTGAGCGAAGCGAAGGAAACCAGGAGTGACCTGGACCGGACGCCCGCGGAACAGGGGGACGACGGCAGGACCATCCTGCATGAAAAGAAACCGGTCGCGAAGGAACTGGCCTGGATGACGACAGGCATGCTCCTGGTCAACGTGGTCATGTACATCTGCAGCAGCATGAACGTTTTCGATACCGAGCCCTATTCGCTCAGCATTGAAACGCTATCGGATCCCACGCAGCTTTACCGTCTCATCACCTATATGTTCCTGCACGCATCGGTCGCGCATCTGGCAGGAAACATGCTGATGCTCTATGCGGCGGGAAGCATGGTGGAAGAGCGGATGCACCGCGCGGCGTATGTGTTCCTGTATCTGTTTTCGGGGATCGCGGGAGGTGTGCTTTCGGTGTGGGTGCAGTCGCGTTCCGGACATCCCTACAGTTCCATAGGAGCATCGGGGGCCATCTACGGGATCATGGGTGCGCTGATCGCCTGGATGCTTCTGAAGCGCCAGTGGAGGTCCATACAGTTTTACAACCGCATCCTGATCGCGCTGCTTCTGCTCTTTTACGGCGGCAGCCGTGAGGAAGGGATCGATTACATGGCCCATCTCGGAGGTTTCCTGGCGGGCTTCGTGTTTACGGGCATCTACATCTGCCTGAACTGGAAGAAGAAGAGGAAAAAGGAGGATCGATCATGAAGATCCATATCTATTACGGCGGAAGAGGACTGATCGACGACCCCACCCTGGTGGCGGTCCGCGTGATGATGACGGTCTTCGAGGAGCTGAACGTCAAGGTCGCGAAGTACGATCTGTTTGACCAGAAGAACAACATCACGACGCTTCCGCAGACCCTGAAGGAGGCGGATGCCGTGATCCTCGCGTCCACCGTGGAATGGCACGGCGTGGGCGGCATGATGATGAGCTTTCTGGATGCCTGCTGGCTGTACGGCGACAAGGAGCGCATCGGCAAGCTTTACATGGCTCCGCTTGTCATGAGCACGACTTACGGGGAAAAGGAAGCCGAGCTGGATCTGATCAACGCCTGGCAGACCCTCGGCGGCATCGTCTGCCCCGGGATCTCGGCCTACATGCCCGAGGTGAGCGAGCTGGAGAACAACGAGCAGTACCGTCTGCTGATCGAAAAGGCCGCGGAGAACATCTACCGCTATGTGAACCAGCAGATCATCTCGCTGCCGGTCAGCGTGATGGCGGTGCGCAAGGCCGCATACAAGACGCGCAATACCGCGCTCACGCAGCAGGAGACGGAGCAGCTTTCGGAATACGCGTCCGATGAGCATTATGTGGCAAAGCAGAAAGAGGATATCCGCGAGCTGACGGATCTGTTCAAGGGAAAGATGAGTGAAAAAAACCGTGTCGGCGAAGAGGAGGAGCTGCCGGAGGCATTCCGCAGGCAGTTCAAGCCCCAGCCCAACACGCATCTCAAATACAAGATCAATCTGAAGGGAAAGGCAAAAGCCCTGGTCCTCCGCGTGGAGGGAAAGGATCTGGAGGTAAGCTGGGGAGACGTGGTCTACCCGGATGTAGAACTGACGATGGAAGAAAACGTGATGCGCGAGATCACCGAAGGCCGCAAGACCTTCCAGGGCGGTTTCATGGAGGGAGCCATCGTATCCAAGGGCGATTTCAAGAGCCTGCGGATGCTGGACAGCATGTTCCCATTCTGAGGATGTGCTTTATTTTGTATTTTCCTGGATCAGGCGGATGATGGTGTTGATGGAGTTGTACTGGTCGGAACGCTCCATGTTGGAGATGTAGCTGTCGCGGTTGAAATACAGCTCGTGCAGGCTGTCGATCAGGGAATCTTCGTCCAGATCCTCTTCCTGAAGCACCATGCTGTAGCTCTGGGATTCAAAGGAGGCAGCGTTCAGAAGCTGGTCGCCGCGGCTGGCAGCAGCGGGCAGCGGGATCAGCAGGTTCGGGATGCGCAGGGCCAGCAGCTCGCAGATGGCGTTGGCACCGGCGCGGCTGATCACCAGATCGGTGATCGCGAACAGATCCTTGAGTTCGCTGCGTACATATTCAAACTGTTTGTAACCGGGCGTCGTGAGCATGAGATTGTCCATCTTGTCGGCGCCGCAGATATGGATGATCTGAAAATCGGGAAGAAGGCGGGGAAGCGCTTCACGCACCACTTTGTTGATGGCGCTGGCGCCCTGGCTGCCGCCCATGACCATGACGACCGGACGGTCATCGTGAAAACCGCAGAGTTCATATGCGGCTTTTTTATCGCCGTGAAGCAGCTCTTCACGGATCGGGGATCCGGTGAGCACGGCCTTGTCCTCGGGCAGGTATTTCAGGGTCTCGGGAAAATTGCAGCAGATCTTGGTTGCGACCGGGATGCAGAGCTTGTTCGCCAGTCCCGGGGTCAGGTCCGATTCATGGATGATACAGGGGATCTTGAGGCTTGCGGCCGCGCGGATCACCGGGACCGAAACGAAGCCGCCCTTGGAAAAGATCACGTCGGGCTGTATCTGCTTTAAGAGCTTGCGGGATTCTCCGTAGCCCTTGATCACACGGAAAGGATCCGAAAAGTTCTTGGGATCGAAATAACGCCGGAATTTTCCGGTGGAGATGCCGTAGTACGGGATGTCGAAATCAGAGATCAGTTTCTTCTCAATGCCTTCGTAGGAGCCGATATAGTGGATCTCGTAATCCAGTTCCTTCAGCTTCGGTATCAGCGCCAGATTCGGCGTGACATGTCCTGCGGTTCCGCCGCCTGTCAGAACGATCTTTTTCATGATGCATACTCCTTATCCGCACACTTTAAGCGATCCACAATAGTATAGCAGAATTTCCGATATGCGCAAGCGGGGAATTGTGGTATTATGGGTGGAAGCGGATCGCGCATTTGCCGCGCGGTCACGAACGGATGAAGCAGGGAGGTTTGGAAGGATGCGGATCGCAACACCGGGAAATACGGCGGAACTGATCAGAAAGCACGGCTTTTCCGTGCGGAAAAAATACGGACAGAATTTTCTGGTGGATGCGTCGATGCTCGAAAAGATCGTGGACAGCGCGCAGATCGGCGCCGATGACACGGTGCTCGAGATCGGACCCGGTCTGGGCGGCATGACGCAGCTTCTCGCGGAGCGGGCCGGCCATGTGCTTGCGGTCGAGATCGACTCCGCCCTGATCCCGATCCTCGGCGAGACCCTCGCGGAATACCCGAACGTGGATCTGGTCAACGAGGACATCCTGAAGTTTGACCTGAAGGCCTATGCCAGGGAGCACGGAACGGAGCGTTTCAAGGTGGTGGCCAATCTTCCCTACTATATAACCACGCCGATCCTGATGCAGCTTCTGGAGGGAGACGCGCCGATCGAAAGCATCACCGTGATGGTGCAGAAGGAAGTGGCGGACCGCATGCAGGTCGGACCCGGGACCAAGGACTATGGGGCTCTCTCGCTGGCGGTGCAGTACAGGGCAAAGCCGGTCGTGGTGGCAGTGGTGCCGCCCGAGTGCTTCCTGCCCAGACCCGGCGTGGACAGCTCGGTGATCCGCCTGGAGGTCTATGACAAGCCGCCCGTGGAGGTGCGTCGTCCCGACCACATGTTCCGCCTGATCCGCGCCAGCTTCAACCAGCGTCGCAAGACCCTGGCCAACGCGCTTTCCGGCGATCCCTCCCTGGGGCTGACCCGCGAGAGGGTGCAGCAGGCCCTGGAGGAGATGGGGCTTTCCGCCATGGTCCGGGGCGAGACCCTCGGTTTGCAGGAGTTCGCCCGTCTGTCGGATGCGCTGTAAAGATCTCATTCAGCCTAAGCCACTTATCGACAAATGTCGGAGCAGGCCAGATATATGTCCGTGGCAACCTATGGAGGAGCTTAGCCCACTCCCGAAACTGCATAGATAATCAGAAACGCGAAGCCCGGATGGCTGAGCGAGGAAGACATGAGGCATGGATGCCGAATGTCGACCGGTTTCGTACTGTTTGAATTCAGTCCGGGCAGTTTCGCGGAGTGGCTTAGCGACGGAATCGGGCGCCGCGGACTATATCTGCCCGCAGAAAGACAAACTGCTTTGGCTCAGGGCTGAATCGTAACATTGTGAATCCGTATAAAAACTCTTGCAAACAGAGGGGATTTGTTGTATAGTGTTTATTCGTAAGGGCTCTTAGCACAGCTGGGATGTGCGTCCGCTTCACGTGCGGAAGGTCACAGGTTCGAGCCCTGTAGGGCCCATAAAAACCACCGGAGCGATTCGGTGGTTTTGTTAACTAAGGGATTAAGCATTGTATGAGAGGGAAAAGTCATGAGCGTCTACGAGAAATTACCGGAATTCAATGATGAACTTGCAGTTAAGCGCGAGAGGATCCATTATCCTTCGGGCGCTACCGTGATCGAGGTCCTTTACGGGGCAAAAGATGCGGAAGGAAACCCCACGACACCCGGCAAGGAGTCGGATGACGGACACGGGCTCTTTTCGGCCCTGGTCATTGACGGGACCTACCGTCTGCTTCTCTGGCAGCATTCCACGGCCGAAGGCGGCGCGCTGGAGCAGGGCGAGCATACCCTGCAGGAGCTGGAGAGCAATCTGAAATTGAAGAAATCGATCCTGGATGAAGCCAGGGCGGCGATCGATCCCTCCGGGGAATACGATACGACGGCAGTGGACGCGATCCTTGCCCGTTTTCCCGCCGATCTGGACATGGGCACACCGAAGGAGCGTGAACTGAAGACGCAGTTCAACGGCATTTCGGACCGTAACCGTAAGAACCGGGATCGTTATGCATCGGATAAAGAAAACGCCTCGAAAAAGCGCGGGATGATAGAAAAGGCCGTTTCCCTAAAGGATACGCAGGACTGGACGGCTGCCACGGAGCAGATGAAGGCTCTGATGGAAGAGTGGAAGCGTACCGGACGTGCCGGTGCGGACAATGACGCGCTCTGGGAAGAGTTCTCGGCAGCGCAGAAGGCCTTCTACGATGCGAAGCATGTGCATTTCGAGAGCCAGTTCGGCGAGCGCATCGAGAAGAAGAAGCAGATCATCGAAGAGGCAAAGAAGGCTACCGCGGAAGTGGCAGACTGGGAGGCAACACACCAGAAGCTCGAAGCGATGCTGGAAAGCTGGAAGGCTGTCGGCGGTGCCGGCAGGGAAGAAGACGACAAGCTCTGGGCCGCATTCCAGGAAGTGCGCAATGCCTTCTATGAGAAGCGTTCCGAGCAGCGCAAAGAGCGTGATGCCGAGTTCAAGGCCCGCCGCGAAGCAAAGCGCGAGCTGATCGAAGAGGCGCAGAGCTATGCAAAGAGCTGCGACTACAGCAAGGTGGCGGCAGAGCGCATGCGCGGCATCAACGAGGAATGGAAAAAGATCGGGTCGGCCGGCCGCAGGGATGAAGAGAATCTCTGGAAGCAGCTCAGGGAGGCACAGGATGCCTACTGGGAGGGCAAGCGTTCGGCAGATGCGGGCAAGCATCGCCAGTGGCTCGACAATACCCGCGATGCGGTGGAGCGCAGACGCGCGCGCATCGTTAACATTCAGGCAAACATCGAAAAGCTGAAGGAGCGTCTCGAGACCACGGGCTCCGATGAAAAGCGCGCGCAGATCGAGGGCTGGATCGCCGAGAACGAAGAGCAGATCACCACGCTCACGGCCGAGGCGGACCGCATGGAATCCGAGCTGAAGAAGAGCGAGGAAAAGGATGCCCAGGATGCGGCCAGAAGAGCTGAGGAAGAAGCAAAGGCCGAAGCGGAGAAGGCTGCTAAGGCAGCTGAGCCCGCAGCACAGGCGGCAGCAGTGAACGCCGAGGCATCGACGGTGCCCGCGGCGGTAGGCGCGGCCAACATGGAAGCGATCGTAGACGCATCCAATGCGGCAGGGGCTGAAGTGTCTGCCGACGAAAAGAAGGAAGCGGAATAAACTCCATGTTTCTGATCGCGGGGCTGGGCAATCCCGGCCGACAATATGCAAATACGCGTCATAACATGGGCTATATGGCTCTGGATGTTTTGGGAAGGCGTCACAACATCGGCTATAACGATGACGGTCACAAGGCCATGTTCGGCAAGGGCATGATCGCGGGACAGAAGGTGATCCTCCTGAAACCCCTGACCTATATGAATCTGAGCGGGGAGAGCATACGCAGCGCGCTCGATTATTTCAAGATCGACCCGTCCTGCGAACTGATCGTCCTCTATGATGACATCCATCTGCCGGCCGGGCAGCTGCGCATACGTACCAAAGGCAGCGCCGGCGGGCATAACGGGATCAAGAATATCATACAGCATCTGGGTTCGGAGGAGTTTTTGCGGATCCGGATCGGAGTGGGTGAGAAGCCGCCCGAATGGGACCAGGTGGATTACGTGCTGGGGCATATCCCGAAGGAAGAACAGCCGCTGATGGACGAAGCCTTTGAGCGCTGTGCCGATGCGACAGAGCTTTTGCTTAAGGGTGAGACGGAGTTGGCCATGAGCCGTTATAACGTGAAAGTATGAAGCTTTTAAATGCTCCGCTGCGGGAACTCGGCTGGTTCGATGAAGCGGGGGAACAACTGAAGAATAATGGCAGGATCATGATAGGCGGGTGCGCGGATTCCGCAAAGCTGCATCTGATCAATGCATTGAGTGAGGGGAAGAGAACGCCCCTCATTTTGACGTATTCGGACCGCCGCGCCCGGGAGATCGCGGAGGAATACCGCTTCTATGACAGGGATACCCTGGTCTATCCGGCCAAGGACCTGATCTTTTACCAGGCCGACATCAACGGAAGAGAGACTGCGACGGAACGTCTGCGCGTGCTGAGGCGCATTTCCGCCGGCGAGAGCGGTGCCGTGGTCACGACGATCGACGCCCTGCTCACGGACTGCCTTCCGGCCGAGGTGCTTAACGAAAACCGCATCTTTATCCGCAAGGGCGGCATCCTGAATGAGAACGCAGCCGCCATCAAGCTCAGCTCCATGGGTTATGAAAAGAATTACCAGGTGGAGATGCCGGGACAGTTCAGCATCCGCGGCGGCATCGTGGACATCTTTGACCTGACGGCGGAGAACCCCTGCCGCATCGAGCTCTGGGGGGATGAGGTGGAGAGCATCCGTTCTTTCGACGTCGCCAGTCAGCGTTCGATCGAAGAACTCAATGAGCTGGAGATCTCGGTCGCCGACGAGATGATCCTGAGCGAGAGCAGGCGTTACGAGGGCTTCCGCCGGATCAAGGCCGAGGCCGATGAACAGATAGCCCGTTTCCGGGATCAGAACCACAGCGAGGAAGCGGCGCGGATCCGGGTGCAGCTCGAGGAACTGGAGCAGCGCCTGCTTTACAACACGGGAAATGTCAATCTGGAGAGCTATCTCCGTTATTTCTACAGCCCCTCCGAGACCGGGAGTTTTCTTTCGCTTTACCGCGAAGCCCCGCTGATCTTTCTGGATGAGCCGCAGAGGCTTGCGGAGCACGGGGAGGGCATCGCGGCGGAATTCACCGAGAGCATGTCGAACCGTCTGGAAAAGGGATATGTGCTGCCGGGACAGACCGGCCTGCTGCGCGACTGGGAAGAGATGCTCGCGGAGCTCAGACATTACGGCAGTGCTTCGCTCTGCTCGATGGATGCCTGCAAAGGCATGCTGGGCGGGGAAAAGGAATACCATGTGCAGAGCCGTTCGCTCTCTTCCTACAACGGCGTCTTCCGCACCCTGATGGATCATCTGAAGAAGCTGAAGAGCGAGGGCGGACGCGTGCTGATCCTTTCGGCCTCGCGCACGCGCGCGAAGCGTCTGGCGCAGGACATCACCGACGAAGGCGTGATCGCGGCCTATGCAGAGAACCCGGACCGCGTCCTGCAGAAGGGCGAGGTGATCACCTGGTACGGACGCATACGCAAGGGCTTTTCCTATGCGGAGATCGGGCTGACCGTCATCGCCGAGACCGACATTTTCGGGGCGGAACAGAAGAACCGCCGCAAGCGTCCGAAATACGCGGGCGGGCGGCATATCTCTTCCTATGCCGATCTGCACGTGGGCGACTATGTCATCCACGAGGATTACGGGATCGGGATCTACCGCGGCATTGAAAAGGCCGAGGTGGAGCATGTCTGGAAGGACTACATGAAGATCGAATACCGGGACGGCGGCAGCCTTTATGTGCTGGCGACTGCCCTGGACAAGATACAGCTGTATGCGGACAAGGACGCAAAGAAGCCGAAGCTCAACAAGCTGGGAACGCAGGAGTGGACCAGGACGCGTGCCAAGGTGAAGCTGGCCGTCGAAGGCATCGCGAAGGATCTGGTGAAGCTCTATGCGGCGCGCAGTCAAAGACAGGGGCACCGCTTCGGCGCGGATACCGTGTGGCAGCAGGAGTTTGAGGAGCTCTTCCCTTACGAGGAGACCGAGGATCAGATGAATGCGATCCGCGCGACCAAGGAGGACATGGAGAGCAGCAAGATCATGGACAGGCTGATCTGCGGGGACGTGGGCTTCGGCAAGACCGAAGTGGCGATCCGCGCGGCCTTCAAAGCCGTGCAGGAGGGGAAGCAGGTGGCGTATCTGGTTCCCACCACGATCCTGGCCGAGCAGCATTACAATACCTTCCGGGAGCGCATGGCCGCCTATCCGGTGCGGATCGAGATGCTCTCGCGCTTCCGCACGTCCGGGGAGATACGCAAGGCCCTGACGGATCTGAAGAAGGGGCTGGTGGACATCGTGATCGGCACGCACCGCCTGCTCTCGAAAGACGTGGAATACGCCGACCTGGGACTGCTCATCATCGACGAGGAGCAGCGCTTCGGTGTGACGCATAAGGAAAAGATCAAGCAGATCAAGGAAAACGTGGACGTGCTCACACTGACAGCCACACCGATCCCGCGCACCCTGCACATGAGCCTGATCGGGATACGCGACATGAGCCTTCTGGAAGAGGCGCCCAGGGACCGTCAGCCCATTCAGACCTTTGTGTGCGAGTACAATGAGGAGATGGTGCGTGAGGCGATCCGGCGCGAGCTCAACCGCGGCGGCCAGGTTTATTACGTGTACAACCGCGTGGACAGCATACAGGAGACGGCCGCGATGATCAAGGAGCTGGTGCCGGAGGCACGGGTATCGTTCGCGCACGGTCAGATGAACGAACGCGAGCTGGAAGACATCATGATGGACTTCATCCACCGCGACATCGATGTGCTGGTCAGCACGACCATCATCGAGACCGGCCTGGACATCCCGAACGTCAACACGATGATCATCCATGATTCCGACAGGATGGGGCTTTCGCAGCTCTATCAGCTGCGCGGACGCGTGGGCCGTTCGGACCGCAGCAGTTATGCCTTCCTGATGTACAAGCGCAACATGGTGCTCAAGGAAGTGGCTGAGAAGCGCCTGATGGCGATACGCGAATTCACCGAGCTGGGCAGCGGCTTCAAGATCGCGATGCGCGACCTCGAGATCCGCGGCGCCGGAAACCTTCTGGGCAGGGAGCAGCACGGCAATATCGAGAGCGTGGGCTACGATCTGTACTGCAAAATGCTGGAGGCCGCAGTGCGTGAGGAAAAGGGCATCAAGGAGACCAAGGAGAGCGAATGCAGCATCGATCTGGATGTGGATGCTTACCTGCCCGCGGAATATGTGGTGAACGAGGTGCAGAAGCTCGACCTTTACAAGCGCATCGCCGTGATCCGGGACAACGAGGAAGCGGACGCCATGCGCGACGAGCTGAAGGACCGCTTCGGCAGCATACCCCGTCAGGCCGAGAATCTGCTGCGCATCGCGCTCATCAAGGCGAAAGCACAGGAATACTGCATCACCGACATCCGGGGGCGCGTGGGAAGGATACGCGTGCGCATGCTGCGCAGTGCGCCGGTGGACACGGTGCAGATCCCGCTCATGATCAACGAATACGCCGGCGCCCTGAAGCTTCAGACCGGGGCTGAGCCGGAATTTACCTATACCTACGACATCGTCGGACTGACCGAGCAGGACGAAAAGCTCCTGCTGGAAAAGACCGAAGAGCTGATCGCGCATTTCGACATGCTCTTTAAGGAGGCATCATGAGGAGGGCGCTGCTGATATCCGTCTTGCTGGCGGCGATCGCCGACGCGCTCCTTTTCTGCGCCGGCGGGATGGGCTGGCTTACCCGTACGCAGGGGCCGGAGCGCGGAACGCTTGCCGAGGTCCTGGCCGAAGAGGCGGCACAGCAGCTCGCAGCCGAACAGAAGAAGGCTGTGGGGCCCGCGGGCAGCGGCTGGGAGACTTCGAACGGGACATACTATTTCGATGCGGGCGGGGAGCTGTATTATTTCGTCAGTGAACGCACCGAGAATTACATCCGCGGCAACGTGAGCATACGCGAACAGAGCGCGGACGAACTGGAAGAAACGAAGGGAGCGCTGCTGCTGGGAGGCGTGGAGGACGCGCATTACTTCCGCGTGGACGTGACGGTGGACCAGGAGCTTTACTTCGGAAATCTCTGCTCCGGAAATCTGTACACGCTCTTTCTTGCCATGAACGGTGACAGTGCGCTGATCCTGGATTCGGGCTGGGGCGAGGCCATGGAGGCCAGGCGTGTGGAGTATCCGCTGCAGGCCGTGCTGGACGATCACTTCGATCCCGACAAGCTGGCAGAGGTGGACGTGTGGGGCCCGGCGGGAAGGCCCGAGGTCTTCTGCCGCGAGGATGTGGATTTCAACGTTCCGGACGGCGGGCACGAATACTGGAACGCCGTGCAGATCGGCAGCAGGTTCTTTGTCCGCACGGAAGAGGGGACGATCGTCGAACAGGGCAGCACGGAAGCGCTTCCGCTTAACCTGGACGGGAAGAAGCTGACGGTCTTCGGCACGGACGGAAAGGACCTGATCTACGGGACCGGCACGGCAAACGGCTCGTCCTATTCGACCGAGGCTTTGTGGCGCTATGACCCGGCCGGCGGGAACTGTACAAAGCTGGTGCAGGATAAGGTGCAGGATTTCATCGCCGTCGACGACTGCATCTGGTATACCGACTACACCAGGCTGGTAAAGCTTTCCCCCGACGGCAGCACGAAGGAATACTGGAACTACGGCGTATACAGCTATGCGGTGACCCCCGAGACGGTCCTCGTATTTGACGGGGACGCCTGGGAGATCCTGGACGCCGACACGGGCGAGGATTACGGTTTTATCATCGACGGCAAGAACTACAGCTGCGAATGCGACCTGGTCCGGTATACCGAGGATTATCTCTATTTCGTGACTTACGATTACAACAGGGAGAGCATATCCCTGCGGGCGCTCAATATCTGGACCGGGGACGAGCGCGTCGTGGGGCAGGAGTATCCCGGCAAAAAGAGCGACACCTACAATGTGTTCTTCTGCGATACCTACTGCTACTTCACGGCCGAGAACGGGGAGCGCCTGGTGCGCGTGGATGTGAGCAGCGGAAGCGTGCAGGACCGCCGCCTGGATGACGCCGGCTGGTGGTATGTGACCGAGATCGTGCCCCGCGACGGGCAGCCGCTGCTCCACGCCTATGACAAGGACGAGAAACCGCTCTTCCTGGAAGTAGGAACAAACCTGGAGATGACGTTACTCTTCAGCGGCGTGGCGGCCACCGAAGAGTGACGTGCTTGCCATTGAAAAGAACCAATAAATAAGATACAATAGGGATGCTGTTCTGCGGCCGGGCGGCTGCAGGGTGCGACACGGTTTTTTCGTTCCGCCGCGGGCGGAAGGAAACGCGAACGTAAAGGAGGACAGAGTGGCTGACGGAGCAAACATGCAAAAGATCTGCCGGATCCATATGGGGAAGGCACCGCTGGCACTTGATCTGTCGGATGGCAGCGAGCGGGCGGAATACGTGAACCAGGATTATATCCTGCATCTTCTCGGAAGACCGCACCGCAATATCAACCTGATGTATACGTATTATCCGCTGGACAAGGAATGGCCCGCAAGGATGTCCGAGCTCTATAAGGGCAAGGAGATCAATTCGGTCTGGGATTATCCCTACGACGACTATTTTCCCTTTGACGAAAGCGCTTACGAGTGCATGAAGGACGTGCGGCGCCACGGACAGGACGTGACGCTCACGCTTACCGCGGACTGCGCGATCCCCGATGAAATGCTGCGGAAATTCGCGCAGAGCCTCCGCCCTTACGGACGGATGAGGATCCGCATCAATCACGAGTGCATGGGGAACTGGTTTACCCACAACAAGCGCTACAGCTTCCGCGAGATCGCGGACTTTCATGTGCGATTCACGCGCATCATCCATGAGGAAGCCCCGAACGTGAAGACCATCTTCTGCGCGGGCTTCGCGGTGGAGGACAACGCCCCCGTCGACTGCGAGGAGCATTTCCTGGAGGCCTACAAGGAGGCCGATGTGTGGAGCGCCGACCGTTATATCGCCCTGCATTACGGCTGGCCGCTGGATACCGCCGAAAAGGGAAAGGAAGACGGGAGCTTCAATTACCAGACGATCGAAAAGACCTTCATGGACTTTTACTATACGCATAAGCGGCTTGTGGAACAGACCGGGCAGGAAAAGCCCGTGGTCATGAGCGAGCTCAATGCGGACGGCGACGTGGTGGGCGCGTTCCACCAGGGAGACGTGATACGCCGTTTCATAGATAAGATCCGGGACGAAAAAGCCGACTGGTTCGAGGCGCTGACCATGTACCAGTTCCGCGACTGCGGCCGCCTGGGGCTGGAGGTGCAGGATCCCAACAACAAGAGCGTGGGGATCGCCCAGCCGCTGCTGAAGGAATATAAGGAGATCCTGAAGGATCCCTATTGCAAGCCGGCGATCGAGCAGAAGGAGGAATGCACCCTGCCCGTCACCCTGCGCTGGGGAGGCGCGGAAGATGCGGACGGGATCGCCCTGCCCCTGCGCTTCGAGCATTGCCCGGAATTCTGTGAGCTGAACTTTGACGATGAACTGTCGTTGATGATCGAGCTGAACGGACACTGGTTCTACAAGGCGCCGCAGACGAAGTTTGTGGATCTGATGGAGGCCTTTTACGAAGACCGCATCGCCGACGGAACGGAGCTGATGCTCCGCATCTTCGCGACACCGCCCGAGGGCGTGAACGAAGAGAACGGACGCGAAGACTGGGCCGAAAACTATTACGCGACGATGACGGAACTGCCGAAACTGCGGCTTCGTTATGAACCCTGCGGCATCGTGGGATAACAGGAGGAGGAAGAAAATGAACATTCTGGTGATCAATTGCGGGAGCTCGTCTCTCAAGTATCAGCTGATCGATTCCGACAGCGAAAAGGTCCTGGCAAAGGGACTTGCGGAGCGCATCGGCATCGGGGGCAGCGTATTGACGCATACGCCGGCCGGAAAGGACAAGGTGGTCACCGAGACCGACATGCCCGACCATTCCGTGGCGGTGAAGCTGGTGATCGAGGCCCTGACGGACAAGGAGCACGGTGTGATCGGATCGCTCTCGGAGATCGGCGCGGTGGGACACCGCGTGGTGCACGGCGGCGAGAAGTTTGACAAAGCCGTTCTGGTGGATGACAGTGTGATCCGCGACATCGAGGAACTGAGTGCCCTGGCACCGCTCCACAATCCCGCAAACCTGATCGGGATCCGTTCCTGCGCCGAGAACATGCCCGGCGTGCCGCAGGCGGCGGTCTTCGACACGGCGTTTCACCAGACCATGCCGAAGAAGGCCTACATGTACGGCCTTCCCTACGAATATTACGAAAAGTACAAGGTGCGCCGCTACGGCTTCCACGGCACCAGCCACGATTACGTTTCGCGCCGCACCGCCGAGATCCTGGGCAAGGACCGGAAGGACATGCGCATCATCGTCTGCCACCTCGGCAACGGAGCTTCGATCTCGGCCGTAAAGAACGGAGAATGCATCGACACGTCGATGGGCATGACCCCGCTGGAGGGCCTGATCATGGGTACCCGCAGCGGCGACATGGATCCCGCGATCTTTGATTACATCTGCGAAAAGGAAGGCCTTACCCCTGCCGAGATGAACAACGTGCTGAACAAGAAGAGCGGCGTGCTGGGACTTTCCGGCCTCTCCAGTGACTTCCGCGATCTGGGCGAAGCCGCGGCGCAGGGCAACGAGAAAGCTGTCATGACGCTGGATACTTACAGCTATCATGTCGCAAAATACATCGGCGCCTATACCTTCGCCATGGGCGGAGTGGACGCCATCAGCTTTACCGCCGGCATCGGCGAGAACAATTACGATGTGCGCCGCCGCGTGTGCGACTACCTGGGTGTGATCGGCGCTTCCGTGGATGACGAAAAGCTGCACATCCGCGGGGAAGAGATCATCGTATCCACGCCGGAGAGCAAGGTGGCTGTGCTCATCGTCCCGACGAACGAAGAGCTCACCATCGCCAGACAGACCCTGGAGCTGCTGAAGTAAGAGGAAGAGGGAATTCGAACAGTGGCCGCGAGTCGAAATCCGGAGCCGGGAGCGGAAGCGAGCCGGGACGGATATCGCGAGCAGAACGGACAAGCGCCCCGAAGCACATATCGCAAACAAAAGGAAAAGGGAAAAGGAAGGAACAAGGACAAGATGAAGGAACTGATGTTGGGAAACAAGGCTTTTGCCCGCGGCCTCTACGAGGCGGGCTGCTGCTTTGTCTCGAGCTATCCCGGTACGCCCAGTACCGAGATCACCGAGGAAGCGGTGAAGTACGACGAGATATACTGTGAGTGGGCTCCGAACGAGAAGGTGGCCATGGAAGCTGCATTCGGCGCGTCCCTGGCAGGACGCAGGGTTTTCTGCGGCATGAAGCACGTGGGCCTGAACGTGGCTGCGGATCCGCTCTATACCATGAGCTATACCGGCGTGAACGGCGGTGTGATCATCGGGGTCGCGGACGATCCCGGGATGCACAGCTCCCAGAACGAGCAGGACAGCCGGCATCATGCCATCGCCAGCAAGGTTCCGATGCTCGAGCCCTCGGACAGTGCCGAGAGCCTGGAGTTTGTAAAGCTTGCCTATACGCTTTCCGAGGAATACGACACCCCGGTCATCATCAAGATGTGCACCCGTGTGGCCCACAGCCAGAGCGTGGTGGAGACTGGCGAGCGCAAGGTTCCGGAAAAGAAGACCTATGAAAAGAATATCCCGAAATATGTGATGATGCCGGGGAATGCGATCCGCCGTCATCCTTTTGTGGAGGACCGCATGCGCAGGCTCGCGGAATGGGCCGAGACCGCTTCGATCAACCGCGTGGACCGCGGAGGGAAGGAGCTGGGCATCATCACGTCCTCTACCAGTTATCAGTATGTGAAGGAGATCTACGGCGACAGCGTTTCGGTGCTGAAGCTGGGCATGGTCAATCCGCTGCCCGAGAAGCTGATCCGCGATTTCGCGGCTTCGGTGGACCGCCTGATCGTTGTGGAAGAGATGGATCCCATCATCGAGAATCACTGCAAGGCTCTGGGCCTGAAGGTCGAGGGCAAGAGCCTGCTCCCGATGGAAGGCGAGTTCTCGCAGAACCTGATCCGCAAGGCCCTTGGTCTGGAGGAAAAGAAGGGCACGGCCCTGGAGGATGCGATCCCGAACCGTCCGCCCGTCATGTGCGCGGGCTGCCCGCACCGCGGACTCTTCTATACCCTGAGCAAGAACAAGTGCACGGTGCTGGGTGACATCGGCTGCTATACCCTCGGTGCGGTGGCACCTCTGGCAGCCATGGACATGACCCTTTGCATGGGCGCTTCCGTATCCGCGATCCACGGCTTCAACATCGCGAACGAAGGCGAGAGCGAAGGCAAGACCGTGGCCGTGATCGGCGATTCCACCTTCATGCACAGCGGCATGACAGGTCTGGCGAACATCGCCTACAACCAGTCCAATTCCACGGTCATCATCCTGGACAATTCCATTACCGGCATGACGGGGCATCAGCAGAACCCCACGACCGGCTACAATATCAAGGGCGATCCCGCCGGAAAGATCGATCTGGAGGCGCTTTGCCGCGCCATGGGCTTCAACCGCGTGACTGTGGTGGATCCGTATGATCTGGCCGCCTGCGACAAGGCAGTGAAGGAAGAACTTGCGGCAGATGAGCCGTCAGTCATCATCAGCCGCAGGCCGTGCGCCCTGCTGAAATATGTGAAGCACAATCCGCCGCTGCATGTGGATGAGGAGAAGTGCATCGGCTGCAAGTCCTGCATGAAGCTGGGCTGCCCGGCCATCAGCATGAAGGATAAAAAAGC
>JAILHF010000061.1 GCA_024696005.1 Lachnospiraceae bacterium
GTACGAAGAGACTGACAGAATATTTGATCTTCGGGAGGGAAAACTGGATTACAAGCTGCCGGAAGGATATCATTTTGTGGATGCGAAGAATTCCGACCCTTTAAAAAGCGCCAAGTGCCTTTGGAATGGATTCAACAGCGAAGAGTTCGGTGAATTCAAGGATTGGGATATCCCGACGAAAAACGGAGGCTTAAGCCCGCACGAACTGTATCAGAATGTTTTATGTGCAACAATATCACCTTCGCCCCATGCAACATATGACTATACGGTCATCATTGCCGATGAGAACGAAGAATATGTGTGCTTCTCGGGCATGTGGTGGGTCCCGGAAAACCGGCTGGCATACATGGAGCCTCTGTGCACGGTCCCTTCGCATCAGCACAAAGGACTTGCGGCGGCGGCTTTGTCACGGCACGATGAGGTGATGCGAGGACTCGGCGCCGAAATCCTGACAGGCGGAGGCAACGAGTTTTATGAAAAGATCGGATACCGGAAAGCACATGTCAGGCTTCACATGAAGAAATGATCAGGGGACATGGAGCCGGCAAGCCCGGTTTTGGAAATATAATACGGGAAAGGGGATCTTAAACATGGATCTGCATGATTATGCCGATGTGGCTGAAAACTATGATCTGTATCTGGATGTAATGTACAAGAACGAGGACAATCACGCAGGTTTCCGGGAATTCTATCTGGATTTTGCCAGAGAATACGGTGGGAACGGTGTGATCGATATCGCCTGCGGAACCGGTGCTGTTCTGCTTTATCTCGCGGAACACGGCATCATGGCTGATGGCACGGATCTTTCCGAAGCGATGTGCCGTGTGGCGGATGAAA
The DNA here is from genome assembly GCA_024696005.1 of Lachnospiraceae bacterium. GTDB lineage: Bacteria > Bacillota > Clostridia > Lachnospirales > Lachnospiraceae > NK4A136. The sequence goes on from JAILHF010000061.1 coordinate 838, forward strand.
AGGCAAGGAGGAAAGGTTTTCATCTGAATATTTTTCCGGCAAACATGACGGAGTTTAAGAGTGATCGAAAGTATTCCTGCGCCATCATTGCGCGAAGCGGATTCATGCATCTGACAACGCCGGAATTGCAGAAGGCCGCGCTGATCAATATCCGTGAGAATCTGACGGATGGAGGAATGCTTACGTTCAATACCTTTGATCCGCATCCGTTTTTCCAGGCGCAGCAGATGAAAACAAAGGATACGGATTATTCATTACGCCTGGAATACACGAATCAAAAGGGGCAGCGTGAGAGGATCTACAATGCGATCTCCTATGATCCTTATACGCAGATCATGAGCGGAAACTGGAAATTTGAAACGCTTGATGATAACGGAGATGTTGTGGAAGAAAGGGTTCGCCCGTTGAAAATGCGGCACACCTATCGGCAGGAAATGAAATATCTCCTGGAACTCACCGACTATGAGATCGTTGATGTATACGGGGGATATCACAAGGAGAGCGGGGAGGCTTCGGCGAAAAACGTGATCTGGTGTGTTCGGAAAGCTGCTTCATGAAAAACGCGGGAAAATATAACGAGTATCAGGGAAAAACGGAATATAAGTTTGCAACGCCCGATGACATGGAGCAGTTGATGAGCAGTCGTCTGGAAATGCTCAAAGTGGTGAATGATCTTGATCCGGCTTATGAATACAGTGATGAGTTCGTTGAATGCAGCAGGGAGTACTTCAAAAACGGAGATCAGATCACTGTCCTTGCCTTAAATGGGAAACGTGTCATAGGATGCGCGACAATATGCTACATCTGCGTCATGCCGACATTTTCGCATCCGACCGGGAAGAGGGCTCATCTCATGAATGTATATACGAAGAAGGAATGGCAAAGGCAGGGGATCGCGCTGAAAATGGTATCGATGCTGATCGAGGAAGCATGGAAACGCGGCGTTACGGAGATCAGTCTGGATGCAACCGAAGAAGGCCGGCCTTTGTACAGGAAACTGGGATTCGTTGATTCGACGGAGGGGATGGTTCTGGTAAAATGAGCTGACGAAAAAAAATAAGGCATTGACAATAATTAGGTAACGTGTTACATTTAATTCGAGAAATGTAATGCGTTACCTATTTGCATGTCGGAGGGAAGAGATGAATTACGAGAAAGAGATGAACATGGATAAAGTGCAATTTGGCGACATGCCACCACAGGCCTTTCTTCTGGGGCTGCTCAGCGCATTCGATAACCGGTACCAGGCGGCTGCAGATGCATTCTTCAAGGAGATCACGTGGAAACAGTTTTTTGCGATCATCTGCATCAATCTTTGCAAGGAAGCCCCGACCATAAACGAGTTGTCCGATGTGATGGGGAGCTCGCACCAGAATGTGAAGCAGATACTGCTCAGGCTTGAAAAGAAAGGCTTTGTTGCAACGGTCGCCGATGAAAAGGACAAAAGAAAGCAGCGCATTGTTGTTACGGATGCCGCAAGGACATTTCTGGAGGAGAATGATAACAACGGGCAGCAGAGCCGGAAGATCATCGGACGGATCTTTGGCGGCATCGATGAGAAGGACCTGATGACAACGATACAGACAATCATGAAAATGGAAAGGAATCTGAGTGAATTATGAAAACTTTGATCATTTATACCTCGCAGACCGGATTTACAAAAAAATACGCAGAGTGGCTCGCGGACAGAATGGGCGGGGATCTGCTTGACCTGAAGGAGGCGCAGAAGAATAAGCCTGCGTTTTTTGAGGTCTATGATGCGATCTGTTACGGCGGCTGGGCCATGGCCGGGAATCTTGTCAAGGTCAAGTGGTTCCTTGACAAGGCTGTCAATTGGAAGGGAAAACGCCTTGCGCTGTTTTGTGTCGGCGGCAGCCCCAATGACAATCCGGATGTAGATGTATTTCTTCAGAACGCGCTCAGTGAGGAGCAGAAGAAATACATGAAGATGTTTTATTGTCAGGGCGGCTTTAACTATGATAAGATGAAGGCGCCGTCGAAGCTGGCAATGAAGATGTTTGTATCAGCGCTCAGGAACAAGAAAGATGCGACGGAAAAGGAAAAGGTAATGGCTGAAAAGATGGCGTCATCCTATGACATTTCCGACATAAAATACATTGAACCGATCGTTTCCTATCTTGAGGGGAAAGAAGAATGAGCAGGGTGAGCATTCGCAGTGCAACTACGGAGGATGCCGGAAGGCTCCTGGAAATCTATGCGCCTTATGTGGAAAATACCGCGATCTCGTTTGAGTATGATGTACCCTCCCTTGAAGAATTCAGGAGCCGCATTGCAGCTACTCTGAAAAAATACCCGTATCTCGTCCTGGAAGAGGATGGGGTGATCCGGGGGTATGCGTATGCCGGGGTTTTTAAGGGGAGAGCCGCATATGACCATTGCTGCGAGGTGACGATCTATCTGGAGCGCGATTCAAAGCGTAAAGGTTTTGGCAGGGCTTTGTATGAAGAGCTGGAAGACGCATTGCGAAAGATCGGGATCATCAATCTGTATGCCTGCATTGCGGATCCGGTTTCCGAAGATGAATATCTGACAAAGAACAGTGAACAGTTTCATCAGCACATGGGATATGCCAGGGTGGGAGAGTTCCATGAGTGCGGATATAAGTTCGGCCGTTGGTACAACATGATCTGGATGGAAAAGATGATCGGCGAGCATCGTTGATGCAGAGCCTGCGCTTCTAAGAACTGCCGCCGGGCAGATCTTGCCTGATGAAAAGACCGTTGATGGAGATGCCTTCTCTGTCAGCGGTTTTCTTTGCAAAAAAAAGGATTCACTGCTATAATAAACACGACATACAGATGTCGTGTTTATTGTGGTAGGATCAAGAGCGAAGGTGAGCATATGAAGATAGACAGTAAGCGCTAAATAATTCGGCGGATAGATTCCGCATATAAATGCGTTCATAATGGATCTGACCAATAAACCACGTTTTGGTGTGACTTTTGAACCAATGCACTACGGTTTGGTGTCACACAGAGAGGAGTTCCTATGTCAGATCCAAAAAGATATCGTTCCAAAGAAGAGTGGTTTGCCCTTATCCAGGAAGCCCGCAAAAGCGGAATGACAGATGCACAATGGTGTCTTGCTAACGGGATCTGTCATGAATCCTTTAATTCTGCGATCAAGCGGCTGCGGAAATGCTCATTTGCCATACCGCATAAGTCGCATGACACATATGACCTTACCGTTTCCAAACAGGATGTGGTAAGAGTGGACATCGTTCCCGATGTCATGCCGCTTAAGGAGGCTGTTCCTAAAGCGGAGCTGCTCCTTGACAATTCACATATGATAGAGATCACATTCGGAGATGTACACATCTCGCTGAGCAACAATGCCGATCCGGTGTTGGTAGCAAAAACTCTTTCTCTCTTAAGGAGTTACTCATGATCGGCGATATCACGGTCGCAGATGAGATCTATATCGTCTGCGGCTATACCGATATGAGAAAGTCCATCGATGGGCTCTGCGCCATTGTCGAGGACAAGCTCCACATGGATCCGAGACGGAGTGCGATCTTCCTTTTCTGCGGAAGACGGTCCGACAGGCTTAAGATCCTCATGTGGGAACCGGACGGGTTTGTCCTGCTGTATAAGAGACTCTCAGCCGTTCACGGGAGATACCACTGGCCACGTAACAAAAACGAAGCCAGAAGTCTCACGTGGCGTGAGTTTGACTGGCTCATTTCCGGCCTCGATATAGAGCAGCCCAAGGCGATCAGGACGGCCTGAACTTTTTACATCAGAACCTTTGTGCATTATTTTCAAAGTCGCCGCTGTGAGGCGTAGAAAGCGCCTGTTTTCAGGCGTTTTCAGCGTTTTGCCAGTGTTATTTCCTCTTGCGATCTGGTATAATCTTTCTATCAGACCGAAAGGGAGTTGTGTTGTGGCAAAGGATCCAAAAGATCTGCAGCTCAGGGAGCTGAAGGATACCATAAAGGAACTTAATAATACGGTCAAAAACCTTAATGCACTGATCGAGGCCGCCAATAAACGTGAGGAAGAACACATCGCACGTGAGAAGGTGCTTCAGGAGCAGGTCGAATATCTCACCAAAAAACTCTTTGGCAGATCCAGCGAAAAACGCAGCGATGATATCGAAGGGCAGCTGAGCCTTTTTAACGAGGCCGAATCCGAGCGGACAGATACGGATCCGGCGGAAACAGAGTTTGTCACTGTCGAAAAGCATACCCGTAAGAAGAAAGCTACAGCAGCTGATAAGTTCGCAGACATCCCCAGGCAGAAGGTCTATCTGGATGTAGACGAAGATAAGCGCATCTGTGGTGTATGCGGCACTCCCCTGGAACGCATCGGTGAAGAGTTTGTCCGCCGGGAGATTGAGATCATACGTCCTGCGGTAAAGATCCTCGAATACTATAGCATCACCTATGGCTGCCCGAAATGCAAGAAAAACCACGAACCGCCTTATATCGTTAAAGGCCGAGAAGGGCAGTTCCGCATGATCCACGGCATGGCATCCGCATCGACGGTTGCCTGGGTCATGTATCAGAAGTATGTCAACAGTCTTCCGCTTTACAGACAGGAACAGGATTTTAAAAGGCTGTACGGTATCGAGATCAGCCGGGGCGACATAGCAAACTGGATTATCAAAAATGCGGAAGAGTTTTTCAGACCGCTATGTAACTACTTCCAAAGGATCCTTGTTACGGGGCAGTACGCCATGGCAGATGAAACACCGCTCCAGGTACTAAAGGAACCGGGACGCAGAGCACAGACGAAATCTTACATGTGGGTGTTCCGGACCGGTGAGTTTGACAAAAGGCAGATCGTACTATTCCATTACTCACCGACCAGAGCCGGGGATACCGCAAAGGAGTTCCTGGAAGGATTCCATGGATACCTGATGACGGACGGATACAGTGGGTACAACAAACTGAAAGACTGTGTCCGGACATCCTGTTGGGCCCATGTCCGACGGTACCTGATCGAAGCCATACCGAAAGGTAAGGAGTACGACTATACTCATCCGGCCGTGCAGGGACTTGCCTATATCAATAAGCTTTTTGAAATGGAACGGTTCATACATGCAAAACCCGGAGTTACTTTTGAAGCGGTAAAGAACTATCGTCTCGACAAGGAAGCTCCTGTTATCGAAGCTTTCTTTGCATGGCTCGATTCCCAGACAGCGGTTAAAAACTCACGACTGGATAAAGCGCTCGTTTATATCCGCAACAGGAAACCGTTCCTTACGAACTATCTGAAGGACGGTGGCTGCAGTTTTAATAACAATACCAGTGAACGAAGCTGTAAAGCATTTGTGACCGGCAGAAAGAACTGGCTTTTTTCAGATACACAGGCAGGTGCCGGCGCAAGCTCTCTGGTCTATTCCATCGTAGAGACGGCAAAGGCAAACGGTGTAGATATCTATGATTACCTCAGATATCTTCTTATTACCCCATATCCGCCAGACATGTCGGATGAAGATCTCGAGAAACTCTGCCCCTGGGATCCGGAATGTCAGGAAGCTCTCGCCAGAATGCATCAGGAACATCAGGAATCGATCTTAAGCGTCAACTGATCATGATCATATGTGAATTGTCAAGGTGCTCCGGCCCGATGTGGCCGGGGTATTATTATGCGTTTTACTACCGTCGGATTATTTAGCGCTTAC
>JAILHF010000051.1 GCA_024696005.1 Lachnospiraceae bacterium
AGCTCAACGTTATCGACAATCTCCTTGAGAAGGCTGACACGCTCATCATCGGCGGCGGCATGGCATTTACCTTCCTTAAGGCTCAGGGCTATGAGATCGGTAAGTCACTCGTTGATGACGAGAAGCTTGATTACTGCAAGCAGATGATGGAAAAGGCCGAGAAGCTTGGCAAGAAGCTGCTTCTGCCCGTAGATACCACTATCGCAGCAGGATTCCCGGATCCCATCGATGCTCCCATCGAAGTTTCCTTCGTGGATGCTGACAAGATCCCTGCTGACAAGGAAGGCCTGGATATCGGACCCAAGACCCAGGAACTCTTCGCAGAGGCTGTTAAGAGTGCGAAGACCGTGGTTTGGAACGGACCCATGGGCGTATTCGAGAATCCTACCCTGGCAAAGGGTACCATCGCAGTAGCAAAGGCTCTGGCTGAGACCGAAGCAACCACCATCATCGGCGGCGGCGATTCCGCAGCAGCCGTGAACCAGCTTGGTTTCGCAGACAAGATGAGCCACATCTCCACCGGCGGCGGCGCATCCCTTGAGTTCCTCGAGGGCAAAGAGCTTCCCGGCGTAGTTGCAGCTGACGATAAGTAAGGAGGAAACAAAAATGGCAAGAAGACGTATCATTGCCGGTAACTGGAAGATGAACAAGACTCCCAGCGAGGCAGTTGCGCTTTGCGCAGAACTGAAGGATCTGGTAAAGAATGACGCTGTGGACGTGGTTTACTGCGTACCGGCTATCGATATCGTTCCCGTGGCTGAGGCCGTTAAGGGCACGAACGTACATGTGGGTGCCGAGAACTTCTACATCGAAGACAAGGGCGCTTTCACGGGCGAGATCAGCGCACCCATGCTGAAGGATGCAGGCGTTGAGTACATCATCATCGGCCACTCCGAGAGAAGAGATATCTTCGGCGAGAACGATGTGCTGATCAATGCAAAGGTCAAGAAGGCATTTGCAGCGGGGCTCAAGCCCATCCTTTGCTGCGGCGAATCCCTGGTTCTGCGCAAGGCAGGCACCTACAAGGAGTGGATCGCCCGTCAGATCAAGTGGGATCTTACCGATATCACTGCTGATCAGGTGAAGGAGCTGGTGATCGCATACGAGCCCATCTGGGCCATCGGTACCGGCGAGACCGCTACCGCAGATCAGGCGCAGGAAGTCTGCGGCATGATCCGTGAGATCATCAAGGATATGTACGATGCTGCTACAGCTGAGGCTGTTCGCATCCAGTACGGCGGCTCCATGAATGCAGGCAATGCGGCTGAGCTGCTTTCCAAGCCCGACATCGACGGCGGTCTGATCGGCGGCGCAAGCTTAAAGCCCGATTTCGGACAGATCGTGAACGCATAAGGTTTTCGGAAGAAAGGGCCGGGGGGAACCCGGCCCTTTTTTATTCCTTGGAAAGAATTGCTTGCCCTCGGAAGGATTTCGTTTTATTATATTACGGAGTGTTTGGAAATCACGTTACGGGAGGAACAAAGATGAAAGCTTACACAGAGATGTCCAAAGAGGAGCTTGAACAGGAGTTTAAGAAGCTGGGAGAAGAGTACCAGAAGTATCTCGCGATGGACCTTAACCTCAATATGAGCAGGGGAAAGCCCTGCAAGGAACAGTTGGATATTTCCATGGGCATGATGGATGTCCTCAATTCCCAGGTGGATCTGCGCTGTGAAGACGGCACGGACTGCAGGAATTACGGTTGCCTGGACGGCATTCCCGAGGCAAAGCAGCTGCTCGGGGACATGATGGAGAACCATCCCGACAATATCATCATTTACGGCAATTCTTCCCTGAACGTCATGTACGATACGGTTGCGCGTGCGATGACGCACGGGATCATGGGGAATACACCCTGGTGCAGACTTGATAAGGTGAAATTCCTTTGCCCCGTGCCCGGCTATGACAGGCATTTCGCAATCACGGAGTATTTCGGCATCGAGATGATCCCGGTGCCCATGAGCCCCGAAGGGCCGGACATGGACATGATCGAGCGCCTGGTGCGCGAGGATGATGCGATCAAGGGCATCTGGTGTGTACCCAAGTATTCCAATCCCCAGGGATATTCCTATTCGGACGAGACGGTGAGACGTTTTGCAAGACTGGAGCCTGCGGCCAAGGATTTCCGCATCTTCTGGGACAATGCCTACGGCATCCATCATCTGTATGAAGACAAGCAGGATTACCTGGTGGAGATCCTTGCGGAATGCAAGAAGGCAGGGCATCCGGACATGGTCTACAAGTTTGCGTCCACATCCAAGATCACGTTCCCGGGAAGCGGGATCGCGGCGCTGGCTACGTCTCTCAATAACCTGGATGATATCAAGAAGCAGCTGAAGAACCAGACGATCGGACATGACAAGGTGAACCAGCTGCGCCATGTGCGTTTCTTCAAGGACATCAACGGGATGAAGGAGCACATGAAAAAGCATGCAGCCATCATCCGCCCGAAGTTTGAGATGGTCGAGCAGGCGCTTGAAGAAGGGCTCGGCGGCCTGGGCATAGGCGAGTGGACAAAGCCCAGGGGCGGCTATTTCATCAGCTTTGATTCCATGGAAGGCTGTGCGAAGGAGATCGTGAGCAAGGCGAAAAAGGCCGGCGTGATCATGACCGGTGCCGGGGCGACCTGGCCGTACGGAAAGGACCCGAAGGATACCAATATCCGCATCGCACCCACGCTTCCTCCCGTGGAAGAACTGAAAAAGGCCGTGGAACTCTTTGTGCTCTGTGTCAAGCTCGTGAGCGCAGAAAAACTCTTGTCTCTTCAATAAGGGAACATATGGAAAAAATTTTGAAACCCGGCGTTCCGCTGGAACTGGTGGGCCACAAGTACAAACTCGATGATGCGGAAGCGCAGGAAAAGAAGATGGCAAGTTCCGTTTATGACGTAAAGGACGGAAGCCATATTTCAATCACGAATCCTGTGATCCGTTCGCGCCTGATCCCCCTGCATGCCGGGGAACGTTATAATGCGTTCTTTTTTGCGTCCAAGATCTACAATGCGCCGATCAGTGTGGTGAAAAGCCGTACCGAGGGCAATTTCCGCATCGTGGATGTGGTGCTGACCGGATCGCTGTTAAAGTACGAGCGCAGGGAATACTTCCGTCTGGAGACATCATTCCCGCTGCGTTATCTGGTCCTCACGCCCGAGAACGCGCAGGCGTTCAGAGCAGCTACCCAGAACGGTACGCTCCTGCAGATGGACGGGTTTCGGAACGCGACGACTATCGACATCAGCGGCGGCGGGGTCCGTTTTACTTCGGATGCCGAGATCAACAAGGACGCCATGGTCATCACGCATCTTGTGGCGCATTCCCCTTCCGGCCAGAAGAAGAATTACATCTTTCTCGGGAAGGTCGTGCGTACCGGGCTATTGAACGATCAGCGCGGGCATTACGATCACCGCATGCAGTTTGTCGACATGAAGCAGGAGGCCCGTGAAGAATTCGTACGTTTCATCTTCGAATGGGAAAGAGAACGTCTGAAAAAGATGAGCGGGCTCTGAGACCACAAGATATAGTGTGTTTTGCGGAAAAAATTGTGCTTAACTCTTGCAATATGGCTTGATTAGTAGTATTCTTGCAATAGGCAGGTGGTTAAATGCCGCAAAATAAACATTTTTGAGAGGAGAAAGAGATGAATAAGGCTGAATTAGTTGAAGCGATCGCTAAGCAGACAAAGCTTTCCAAGAAGCAGTCGGAAGACGGACTTAACGCGTTCATGGACGTTGTTAAGAAGGAACTGGCTAACAAGAAGGGCGACAGAAAGGTTCAGCTTGTCGGCTTCGGTACTTTCGAAGTGGCTGAGAGAAAGGCACGTACGGGCCGCAATCCGGCTACCGGAGCAAGCATCAAGATCAAAGCTTCCAAGGCACCCAAGTTCAAGGCAGGCAAGGCATTCAAGGATGCAGTGAACGGCACCAAGAAGAAATAAATCTCAAGGATCCTTTTAAAAGCACTTCCTTCGGGAGGTGCTTTTTTTCTCCCTTTTTTTCAAAAAAAGCACTGGAACGAAACGGAAAAGAGTGGTAAAATGAATATGGTAATTTTCGGCCGAAATACGGAAACGGAGGATTTATGCAGAAATACAAGATCGGCGACCATGTGATGTACGGCGTTTCCGGTGCATGTAAGATCGTGGAGATCGGTACTTTGGATTTTGCCGGACCGGACAAGGTGTATTATTCCCTGAAGCCGGTTTACGACTCGAGGGATACGATCTATGTGCTGGTTACGAAGGATGAAGAGATCTCAAGAAAAGTGATCGGAAAGAAAAAGGCGCAGGAGGTCGTAAAGCAGATCCGTGAGAGCGGCATGAAAGGGCAGCTCCCTGACCGCGAGACCTGCGACAGCATTCTGCAGAATGCAGACAGTCTCGAAGTGACCAATCTGATCCGTCAGCTTCGGAATGTGCGTGCGCAGAACAAGAAAAACCATAAGAGTCTGAACATTGCGGATCAGAAACTGCTGACTTATGCGGAACGCATCGTGATCAGCGAACTGGCTGTCGCGTTGACCATCAGCATGGAGGATGCTTATGCCATGCTTAATTCCGCGCTTGATTGAATACTTGTGTTGTTTGACGGAGGGCGCTGTCACGGTGCCCTTTTTGTTTGCCCGGAGTGCCGGGGCGGGCAGGTTGTCCTGCCTGCGGATAAAGATGTTAAAAGGAGTTTGAAAGATGAGTGACAAGGAACGGATGGAAGAACTGGTACGTGTCCTGACGGAGGCGGCAAGAGCCTATTATGCCGAGGACCGCGAGATCATGCCGAACGTGGAGTACGACCGTCTTTATGATGAACTGAAAGAGCTTGAGGAAAAGACCGGCACGGTGCTTGCGGGGAGCCCGACAATGCAGGTGGGCTACGAAGCCGTGGATTATCTCCCGAAAGAAAAGCACGCATCCCCGATGCTCTCGCTTGCGAAAACAAAGAGCCGCGAAGAGCTCGCGGGCTGGCTGGGTACGCAGGAAGGCCTGCTTTCCTGGAAAGAGGACGGACTGACCGTTGTGCTGACCTATGAAGGCGGAGAACTCATCAAATGCGTGACCCGCGGAAACGGGGAGGTGGGTGAGGTCGTCACGGCAAATGCCAGGTGTTTCGAGAACCTGCCCCTGCGGATCCCTTACCTCGGAGAACTGGTGATCCGCGGGGAAGCGGTGATCAGCTATGCGGATTTTGAAAAGATCAATGCCGGTATTCCCGAGGAGGGCGCGAAATACAAGAATCCGAGAAACCTCTGCAGCGGTTCGGTCAGACAGCTGGACAGCAGCATCACGGCGCAGAGGCATGTGCAGGTGATCATCTTTTCCCTTGTATCGGCAAAAGGAGGCGGAGCGGAGGATGAAAGGCTCTCGGTCTCCATGGAGGAACAGTTCCGTTTCCTGCATGAGCAGGGCTTTACCGTGGTGGAGCACGAGCGGGTCAACGCCGGAAATGTCGTGGAAGCCGTGGGGCGTTTTGAAAAGCGGATAACGGAAAATGAGATCCCTTCCGACGGACTGGTCCTGGCTTACGACGATCTGGCTTACGCGGCGTCCCTGGGACGCACGGCCAAGTTCCCCCGCGGGGCCATAGCGTTCAAGTGGGCAGATGAGATGGCCGAGACCACATTGAAGGAAGTGGAATGGAATACCACGAGGACGGGCCTGATCTATCCGGTGGCTGTTTTTGAGCCGGTGGAGCTGGAGGGGACGGTCGTGAGCCGTGCCAGCGTGCACAACATCAGCATCATAAAGGAGCTGGCGCTCGGCATCGGCGACCGGATCCGCGTATACAAGGCGAACATGATCATCCCGCAGATCGCGGAAAACTTAAGCCGCAGCAACACACTTCCGATCCCGGAGGCGTGCCCGGTATGCGGCGGCAGGACGGCGATCGAAAAGGATGCGGATTCGGAGGTGCTGCGCTGTACCAACGCCGGCTGCCCGGCCCGTCAGCTCAAAGCCTATGTCCATTTTGTGGAAAGGGATGCCATGAACATCGAAGGGCTTTCCGAGGCGACGCTCGAGAAGATGATCGCGGCGGGGCTGCTTCATGAATTCGCGGATCTGTATCGTCTGAAACGGGAAGCGCTGCTTACGCTCGAAGGCTTTCAGGAAAAGTCGGCCGACAAGCTGCTTGCCGCTGTGGAGAAGAGCCGCGAAAGAACCCTGCAGGCGGTCCTGAATGCCCTGGGCATCCCCGGGGTCGGTGCTGCAAACGCACGCCTGATCGCGCTTCATTTTGATGAAGACCCGGAGAAGCTTCGTGCGGCCGGCGAGGAAGAGCTTGCGGCGATCGAGGGTGTCGGTCCCGTGCTTGCATCGGCGATACACGAATACATGAACGATGCCGAAAAGGCAGACCGGATGGATGCGCTGCTTTCGGAGCTTAAGCTGCAGAAAAGCGCGGCAGGTCAGAATGCCGGGGAAGGAAAGCTGAAAGGAAAGACCTTTGTGATCACCGGAAGCCTGCTGCATTTCGGCAGCCGGAGCGACTTGAAGGCCCTGATCGAGGCCGGAGGCGGAAAGGTGAGCGGAAAGGTGAGCAGCAAAACGGAATGTCTGATCAACAATGACGCGGCCTCCACGTCCACGAAGAACAGGGAGGCCGGAGAACTCGGGGTGCGCATCGTCACGGAAGATGAATTCCTTGCCGAGTATCTGCCCGAGGTAAATGTCTGACAGCTGAGCGCCGGCAGGCGGCTTGAAAGCTGTCTGCCTGAAGCGCGTCAGTGCACGCTTTCCAGATCGTAAGGCGTGACCTGGTAGACGTAGTAGTTCAGCCAGTTGCTGTAAAGGATGTTGCAGTGCGAACGCCATTGCAGGGCCGGCTTTTTGGAAGGATCGTCCCCGGGATAGTAATTCAGGGGAACGTGGATCGGCAGGCCCTTTGACAGGTCGCGGCGGTATTCCTGGTCCAACGTGTATCGGTCGTATTCCGGATGCCCCATCAGAAAGATCTGGCGCCCGTTATGCGTCATGCACAGAAGGATGCCGGCATCATCGGATTCGGCCAGCACGGTCAGGCCCTCTTCACCGTGGATGTCAGTGGGGGAAACCGTGGTATGCCGCGAGTGCGGTGCGCAGAAGACATCGTCAAAACCACGCACAAGCGGTGTGCGCCGGTGCATCACATGGTGATGGTAGATGCCGAAGAGCTTTTCGGGCAGGGCGCGTTTTTCAATGCCGAAATGATAATACAGGGCGGCCTGCGCTCCCCAGCAGATATGCAGGGTGGAGGTGACGTGGGTTTTGGTCCACTCCATGATCCTGACCATTTCTTCCCAGTAATCCACTTCTTCAAAGGGCATCTGCTCCACGGGTGCGCCGGTGATGATCATGCCGTCAAAACGGCGCTTTTCGATCTTGTCAAAGGTGGTATAAAAGCTGTTTAAGTGGTTCGCAGAGGTGTTCTGGGAAATATGGCTGCTTACCATCAGGAAGGTGACATCCACCTGCAGGGGCGTATTGGAAAAGGCACGCAGCAGCTGCAGCTCCGTGTCCTGCTTGATGGGCATCAGATTGAGAATGAGGACCTGCAGCGGACGGATGTCCTGATGCATGGCCCGGTTTTCATCCATGACAAAGATATTTTCGTTTTCAAGCTGCTCCTTGGCGGGCAGGTTGCTTTGAACCCTGATCGGCATGATGCTTTCGCTCCTTTTTTTGCGTTTCGTTCAGTATAGCACAATCGGGTGAAAAAGTCTTGCAAAGCCTTTGGAAAAATGAGAAAATATACGTTATGATAGAAAACTATGCACAGGCCTGTGCTGTTCTCGGCGTGCAGCCGGGCGCTTCGCAGGAACAGATCAAAAGCGCATACAGGAGCCTTTTGAAAAATCTGCATCCCGATGCTCATCCGCAGCAGAATGAACGGATCCGGGAGGCTTGTATTCTTGTGAACGAAGCGTACGATTATCTGGAGCACAATCCTGCGGGAACACAGCAGGGGAACGCTGTTTACGCTAATACGGCACGTGTGATGGGCTCGCCTCTCGGCGCGTTTACCCCCTCGGCGGAGAGGACGGAAAAACGCCGGCGCTTTGAGGAGCAATACCGGAAAAAGCAGCAGTCTCTGAAGGAAAAGCAGAAGGCCGAGATCAAACAGCGCCAGAGCGAGATGGCGCAGCGCAGGAAGGAACGGGAGATCCTGAACGAGATCCGCATGATCCGCCTTGCGCAGGCGATCAGCGCGGCCATGGCGGCGGGGGAGAGAAAATGAGCGTTGATCTTCATCAGGCACTGTATAAGGTCAGCCTGAATTATCTGAAAAAAGATCCCTACAGCGGCAGCGCGGACGGTCTGCGTTTCATGCTCGTAAAGGAGACAAAAAAGACGGAAGACGAGAACGGGGAAGCAAAGGAGGAAACGGAGCTGCGGCTCTGGATCTGGCCCGAGCCCCTGTGTTTTGACAAGACGGACGAGAGCGAAAAAAGACTGCGTGTTTTTGAATTTTCACAACAGGGGCTGGATGAAGCCGTAGATGTTATCATGAATATGCAGGGAGGAACGATATGAAAAAGAAAAAATCCTTACGGGGAAGAACGATCCTGTTGCTGACGGTTTCTTTTGCGATCCTGGTGATCTTTTCAATCGTGATCAGCTACCTCTTTTATTCCAATGCGATCGTGGTGGGGTCTTCGGATCCGGAAGCGGACCGCAGGAGCTTTTTCCTGATCTTTGCCTGTGCCGAGATCATAGCTGCCATACTGCTGGTGCTCGTGGATATCATTTTTGCGGAAATGTATATCATCAAGCCGGTACGCCGGATGACGACGGCGATCGCCTCGATCGAATACGGAAAAGCGGATGAATACGACGAGCGCGACAGCATCCAGAGCCGCCTGGCCCTGAAGAACCTGGGGATCGATTCCGGGGACGAGATCGAGGAGCTTTACCGTGCCCTGCAGAAATTCCAGGTGGATACCTCGGAATACCTTCTGGATATCCGGAAGCGAAGCTGGGAACAGGAGCATGACACGATGACCATGCTCGACAACAAGGAAAAATTCGAAAAGCGCTGCAAAGAGGTCTATCCGTTTGTGGACAAGCTCTATATCGCCAGCCTGAACATCGTGAACCTTCACATCATCAACGAACAGCTGGGCGTTGAGGCGGGGGACAGCATCATGACCAAGGTGGCCAGGGAGCTCAGGCGCATCACCTCGGACAAGATCCATACCTACCGCATCGTTGACGATCATTTTCTTCTGATCCTGACCGGATATTCCGAAGAAGACGCCGTGGCTTTTGTGAACCGCTGGGTGGACAGGGTCGGCCGGCTCAACCGTGTTTCCGACGTATTTGAATGCCGTCTTGCCTGGGGCGGAGCCTTCGGCGAAGGCGACATGGATGTGGAAGACATTTACAAGCATGCGGATACCGAGATGTACTGCAACGAGATCGTCCTGAAAAAACAGCTGGAAGCGAAAGGGTAAGCAAGGCTTTGCGTATCGACCGGATGGAAAAACTGGACCGGATCAAGTTCTACGAGACCATGCATTCCAACCTGGTAAAATGGTGGAATGTGAACATGGTCGAACCGGACGAGGTCACTGAAGAGGAAGCCGCCGAGGAAGACGACTATGACGCGGATGCTGCGGCAGAAGAGCTTCTGGCAGATGCGCTCAGTGTCGACGCGGCGGAAGGCTATATCGGGAACACGGATTCCCGCGGATACGGCTACGGCCTGGACGGATCGGATCTGAGCGTGCCCGAACCGGAAGATGTCTTCAATGAGGACAACGGCATGGATCCCGAAGCGGTAGCCGCCGCCATGGAGATCTTTAACCGCCTGCAGGCCGAGGCAGCTGCCGATGAGGCGGCAAAACAGGCCGAGATCGAAGCCGCGAAGGCATCGGCCGCTGAGTAAAAGAAATAAGAGGAGTGTGGACATAATGCAGGAGGGAATCTGCCGTCTGGGGATCGACATCGGTTCCACGACGGTTAAGATCGCGATCTTAAACGAGAAAAACGAACTTCTATTTTCGGATTATGAAAGGCATTTCGCCAATATCCGTGAGTGTCTAAAGGGACTGATCAATAAAGCGCTGGGGGAGCTTGGGGATCTGACGATAAGACCGGTGATCACCGGAAGCGGAGGATTGACCCTGGCAAAACACCTGGGCGTTATTTTTGTGCAGGAAGTGCTGGCGGTCAGCACGTCCCTGGAGACCTTTGCGCCCAAGACCGACGTGGCGATCGAGCTGGGCGGCGAGGATGCAAAGATCATCTACTTTGAAGGCGGTAACGTTGAACAGCGCATGAACGGCATCTGCGCGGGCGGCACCGGTTCTTTCATCGACCAGATGGCCAGTCTGATCCAGACGGATGCGGCGGGGCTGAACGAATACGCGAAGGATTACAAGTCGCTGTACACGATCGCGGCCCGCTGCGGTGTGTTTGCCAAGACGGATATCCAGCCGCTGATCAACGATGGTGCCACGAGAGAGGATCTGGCGGCATCCATCTTCCAGGCTGTGGTCAACCAGACCATATCCGGCCTGGCCTGCGGAAAGCCGATACGCGGTCATGTGGCGTTCCTCGGCGGACCGCTCCATTTCCTGTCCGAGCTGAAGGCGGCCTTTGTCCGCACGCTGAAGCTGGATGACGAGCATATCATCAACACGGAGCGTTCGCATCTTTTCGCGGCAATGGGAAGCGCGCTGAACGCGACCGAAGAAGGACAGTGCACCCTGAAGGAGATGAGCGGGCGGCTGAACTCCGACATCCACATGGAATTTGAGGTGGAACGTATGGAGCCGCTGTTTGCGACACATGCGGAGTATGACGCTTTCCGCGACCGCCACGACAGCCACCATGTGGAGACCGGGGACATCAAAAAGCACAGCGGGAACTGTTTCCTGGGTATCGATGCGGGGTCCACGACCACGAAGATGGCGCTGGTCGATGAACAGGGAAAGCTTCTTTATTCTTTCTACAGCAACAATAACGGTTCGCCGATGGAAACGGCCATCCGGGCTTTCCGTGAGATACGGGCGGCACTTCCGGAGGGCGCGGTGATCAGCCGTTCCTGTTCGACCGGTTACGGGGAGCAGCTGATGAAGGCGGCTTTCCTTCTGGATGACGGCCAGGTGGAGACGGTCGCGCACTACTATGCCGCGGCATTCTTCAATCCCGAGGTCGACTGTATCCTGGATATCGGCGGCCAGGACATGAAATGCATCAAGATCCGGAAACAGACCGTCGATTCGGTGCAGCTGAATGAGGCCTGTTCCTCGGGCTGCGGTTCCTTTATCGAGACCTTTGCGAAGTCTCTGAATTTCAGCGTGGAGGATTTCGCGAAAGAGGCGCTCTTTGCGCCGCATCCCATCGATCTGGGCACGCGCTGCACGGTCTTCATGAATTCGAAGGTAAAGCAGGCGCAGAAGGAAGGGGCGAGTGTCGCGGACATTTCGGCGGGCCTGGCCTATTCCGTCATCAAGAATGCACTGTTCAAGGTCATCAAGGTGTCGGATGCTTCGGAGCTCGGCAGGCACATAGTCGTGCAGGGCGGCACATTCTATAACGACGCTGTGCTGCGTTCCTTTGAAAAGATCGCCCGCTGCGAAGCGATACGTCCCGACATCGCGGGCATCATGGGAGCCTTCGGAGCTGCCCTGATCGCCAGGGAACGTTTTGAAGAGGGCTACCGGAGCACGATGCTCTCCTTCGACGAGATCGAAGAGCTGAAGTTTACCACAACGATGTCGAAATGCCGGGGCTGTACCAACAACTGCCGACTCACGATCAATAACTTCTCGGGCGGACGCCGCTATATCTCCGGCAACCGCTGCGAGCGCGGTCTCGGCAAACCGAAGAACGCGAACAATATCCCGAATCTGTTCGAATACAAGCTGAAGCGCTTCTTTGACTACGAGCCCCTGCCGGCGGACGAGGCCTACCGGGGTGTGGTCGGGATACCGCGTGTCCTGAACGTATACGAGAATTTCCCCTTCTGGGCTACCTTCTTTAAGGAGCTGAAGTACAGGGTGATCCTTTCGCCCGTTTCGAACCGCAAGATCTACGAGCTGGGCATCGAGTCCATTCCCAGTGAGAGCGAGTGCTATCCGGCCAAGCTTGCGCACGGGCACATCTCCTGGCTGATCGAGCAGAAGCCGGATTTCATCTTTTATCCCTGCCTCTTTTATGAGAGGAACGAGACCAAGGAAGCCGGAAACCATTATAACTGCCCGATCGTGACCTCTTATCCGGAGAACATCAAGAACAATGTGGAGGAGATCAGCCGCGGGGATGTGGTGTTCCGTCATCCCTTCATGTCGTTTTTGAGCGTGGAGACGATCACCTCTGCGCTGGTGGAGGAGTTTTCCGAGATCCCGCGCGGCGAAGTGGCGGCGGCGGTGCGTGCGGCCTGGGATGAGCTTGCGGCGGCGCATGAGGACATGAAAAAGGCCGGCGAGGAAGTGCTCGCCTACATGGAAAAGAACCACAAGCGCGGCATCGTCCTGGCGGGGCGTCCTTATCACATCGATCCCGAGATCAACCACGGCATTCCGGAGCTGATCAATTCTTACGACATCGCGGTCCTGACCGAGGATTCCGTGTCCCACCTGGGCACGCCCGAACGGCCGCTGATCGTATCCGACCAGTGGATGTACCATTCCAGGCTTTATGCCGCGGCAAGCTTTGTGCGCCTTCGGGACGACCTGGACCTGGTGCAGCTCAATTCCTTCGGCTGCGGCCTGGACGCCGTGACCACCGACCAGGTGAACGACATCCTCTCCGGCAGCGACAAGATCTACACCTGCTTAAAGATCGACGAGGTCAACAATCTGGGAGCCGCGCGCATCCGCATCCGTTCCCTGATCGCAGCCCTCGAAGTGAAGGAAAAGCGGCAGAAGGAGAGAAAGATCGCGCCCACGAATTTTGACAGGGTGCTTTACACCGAGGACATGCAGAAGGCTGGATATACCATCCTGGCTCCGCAGATGTCGCCCCTGCATTTTGACATGTTTGCTGCGGCCTTCGGCGCCTGCGGTTATAATCTGAAGATCCTGACCAATGACAACAAGCATTCGGTGGATGTGGGGCTTAAGTACGTCAACAACGACGCCTGCTATCCTTCGCTTTGCGTGGTCGGGCAGCTGATGGAGGCCGTGCTTTCGGGAGAATACGATACGGACCATCTGGCACTGATGATGACCCAGACGGGCGGTGGCTGCAGGGCGACCAACTATGTCGGCTTCATACGCCGGGCCCTGGAAAAAGCCGGTTACGGCCATATCCCGGTCATTTCCCTGAACTTAAGCGGCCTGGAAGCGAATCCGGGCTTTAAGCTGAGCCTGAAGATGGGGATCCGTGTGCTCTATGCGGCGCTCTTCGGAGACATCTTCATGCGCTGCATCTACCGCATGCGGCCGTATGAACTCACGCCCGGAAGCGTGGAGGCCGTGCACCAGAAGTGGCTGAAGCGCTGCAACGCGTTCATTACATCCCCGCATCCGTCCTTCGGAAAGTACAAGCAGATGTGCCGGCAGATGATCGAAGAGTTTGACGCGATCCCGATCAACGAAACGCGCAAACCGCGTGTGGGCATCGTGGGAGAGATTCTGGTCAAGTTCGCGCCCACGGCCAACAATCATCTGGTGGACCTTCTGGAGCATGAAGGAGCGGAGGCCGTCGTTCCGGACCTGATCGACTTCATGTACTATTGCTTCTACAACCAGATCTACAAGGCTGAGCACCTGGGGATGAGCAAAAAGACCGCGCGCAATTCCCTCTGGGGGATCAAGGGCATGGATTTCGTGCGCAAGGTTTCCACGGAGGCGTTCAAAAAGAGCAAACATTTTGACGCGCCCGTCAGCATCTTCAAGCTGGTGGAATACGCAAAGGACATTGTTTCCATCGGAAACCAGACCGGAGAGGGGTGGTTTCTTACCGGCGAGATGCTGGAGCTGATCCATTCGGGCACGCCCAACATCGTCTGCACGCAGCCCTTTGGCTGCCTGCCGAATCACGTGGTCGGAAAAGGCGTCATCAAGGCGCTGCGCAAGGCATATCCGCAGTCGAACATCGTGGCGATCGATTACGATCCCGGGGCCAGCGAGGTAAACCAGCTCAACCGGATCAAGCTGATGCTTTCGACAGCGAACAAGAACATGAAAAAACAAAAGTAGTACGGGCTTCGCGGAACGAAGCGCAAAGCAGCGGCCGCCGTTTTTCGGGCGGCCTGCATTTTAGACAGAACGGAAAGGAAAGGAAGGAACTCTTTATGAGAAAAGTATCCGGATCAACAACCCGCAGACGCATTACGGCATTTCTCCTGCTCATTTTGCTGGTGTTCGGCGAACTGGGCGGCACGGGCATGCGTGTTTACGCGGCCGGTGATGAGGAAGATGGTGCTGCGGCCGAAGAGGCGCAGGATGTGCTGCAGGAGGACGAGGCGGAATCCGTCGGCTGCGAGGGGGCTGGTGATCTTGAACTGATGGGCGAGGAAGTACTTGGGGATGAGGCGCCTTACGTGCTCCTGGTCAACGGAAGCGGCAGGGGCGAGGCCCTGTTTGACGGAGACAGCTTCGGAACCTATGCAAGCTACCGGGATGGGGTGCTGACACTGAAAGGCTATTCGGTCACGGACAATGCCGGTGGCATCGTCACGCTGGATAATAACAGCAAGCAGTATAAAGGGATCTTTAGCAATAAGGACCTGATCATCGAGCTGGACGGCGTGAATCGTATGGATCTGGGACTGAGCGGCGATGTTTACAGCATGTACGGCATACAGGTGCTCGGAGACCTTACGATACGGAATGCCTCCGGGAAGAGCGGCAGCCTTACGGTTGACATGAGCGGGGCCGGGGGCAGCGGAAAGGCCGGATTTGTCCATGGGATTTATGCGCTCGGGAATATCACCTTTGAAGAACAGAGCGGCGGATCCTTTGAAATCCTCGTTAACGGTGCCATCGCAAAGATGAGTGTGACTGGTGAAGGCTATTCCTACGGGGTACAATCGCAGAACGGAAATACGACCGTAAAGGGCGGAGCGATCGAGCTGAACATGAAGTCCGGGGAAAACCGGACGTATGGTTTTCGTCAGGCGGAATATTATCAGAACGGTGGGACGGTGGTCGTCCGCCCTGTTTCTGCGGCTACTAGTTCCGCAGACAGATGCTACGGATTGTACTCGTCGGAAGACGTAGTTCTGGCCGATGGAAGCCTGAGCCTGAAAGCCAATAACGTAATGGGAACAGGGGTTAGCGTCGGTCTGGCAGGTGAAAAGAATGTGACGCTCGGTTCCGACTTAACAGCGGAAGGAGGCAGCACGGCGGGCGGGATCAGCTGCGGCGTGTATGTTTTCAAAAATACCTGTTTTTTGAAGCTGATGGGAAATGCTACCCTCAAAGGGGATGATTATCCCCTGCTGACGATCAATATCGACGAAGAGTTGGTAACCTTTCAAAAACCGGTCAATGCGACGATCAAAGAGGCGATGATCGACCCTTTAAACAAGCTTCCTTATCTCAGCGTTTTCGGGCCGGACGGAAATGTGTCCAAGGAAGTGATCACCGTGGCTACAAGCGGATATGGTTTATGGATTGGAGCTAACCGGATTGACGACGGCAACAAAGCCAATCTCCCGTTTCTTGCAAACAGCAGCTACGATCCGGCCAGCCATACCCTTACCCTGAAGGGAAACGCCACCATCGGCACGAGCCATTCTCCGCACCCCGGGGAATATGCGATGATCTATGCCCTCGACGACCTTAATATAGTGGTGGAGGGCTCCCCGACCCTTACGATGGATTGGGATACGGTGGACGGAGCGCAATACGGCATTTATGTGAAGGGCGACCTGTCCATAGCGAATGCCTCCGGGAAGGACGGGCACCTGACTCTGGATCTGTATCATGACGGGAAAAACAGGCAGACCGATGGCCCTGCGGCAGCGATCTATAGTGCCGGAGAGCTGTCCATAGGTGAAAAGAGCGGGGGAAAGCTTGAACTGAAGCTTTACGCGAATACGGCCGGCGGATCCCAAGGTTACTCGTACGGCATCAAAGCAGGAGGAGCAGCAGAGATAGAGGGCGGAACGGTCCGTATCTTTTCTTTCCCGGGAAGCTTTTCCTATGGCCTCAAGACGGAAGCGGCCTATTTGCAGAGCGGCGGAAAGCTTTTGATCGAACCCTTTGATGACGGGCTTGGAAATTCGACCAACGGAAGAGCGGTGGAGTGCAACGGCATTGCCGTGAGCGGCGGGAAACTTGAGGTAAAATCTTCAAAAGCCTACAACAGCTACGGGATCTGGAGCAAAGGCAGCATGGTCTTCGGCGGGGATGCGGAGATCGATGCGGCGTCCAATCCTATGGGGATGAACGGAGTCGGCATTAACGGCGAATTTGACTGTGACGGGAGCAAGACGATACGCATTGGCGGGAAGCTTCACGCCAGCGGGAAGCTGGCGGCGGTAAGGACCATGGATATGAGTGCCGGTGATGGCCCAGCACCGGATGTCAAGCCGGCGATCTTTCTGTTCAATGAAGCCCGCCTGCTGAATCCCGCTGGGGGGGAGGTCGATCACCTGGGTGGGAACAAAAACAGCGGTTTCCGATGCATCGCCGATTCGGCCGGTACACCCGCCAAGGAAGTGCTCACCGGTTTTACAACGACCTACGAGGTGGCGTTTGATCTGAACGGACAGGGTGGCTCCATGGCCAGTCAGTTTGTGGAGGCCGGGGGCCTTGCCACGGAGCCGGATCCGACACCGACGGCGGAAGGCTTTACCTTTAAGGGGTGGTATACGGAAGCGGCCTGCACGAACCTTTATGATTTCGGCACTGCCGTGAATGGGGATCTTACGCTTTATGCCGGCTGGGAAGAGGCCACCCCGGTGAAATATACGGTGAGCTTTGTGATGAACGGTCGCGGAACGCAGGTGGAGCCGCAGGAAGTGGCTGCAGGCGGCCAAGCCACGGAGCCGGATCCGGCGCCTTCGGTAGAGGGCTTCACGTTTACGGGCTGGTACCGGGAAGCGGCCTGCACAAACCTTTATGATTTCAGCACGGCCGTGAACGGGAACCTTACACTTTATGCCGGCTGGGAAGAGGTCGCCCCGGTGAAATATACGGTGAGCTTTGTGATGAACGGCCATGGAACGCAGGTGCAAGCGCAGGAAGTGGCTGCGGGCGGCCATGCCACGGAGCCGGATCCGGCGCCTGCGGCAGAAGGCTTTACTTTTACAGGCTGGTACCTGGATGCGGCATGCACGAACCTTTATGATTTCAGCACTGATGTGAACGGGGACCTTACGCTTTATGCCGGCTGGGAAGCGGAAGGGCCTGTGAACTATACGGTGAGCTTTGTAATGAACGGCCACGGAGATCAGGTTGGTCCGCAGGAAGTGGCAGCGGGCGGCCATGCCACGGAGCCGGATCCGGCGCCTGCGGCGGAAGGCTACGCCTTCGGCGGCTGGTATCGTGAAGCGGCCTGCACCATAGCATATGATTTCGGCACTGCTGTTACGGGCAATATCACGCTTTATGCGAAGTGGACGAAATATCTGACCGTGAGCTTTGACCTGAACGGGCATGGCACGGAGATCGGGGAGCAAAAGATCCTGTCCGGAGAAACCGTCTCGAAGCCCAATGATCCCGTGGCTGACGGTTATAAATTCGGCGGCTGGTATCGTGAAGCGGCCTGCACGAATCCTTTTCTCTTTAATTCGCCGCTTACCGATGATGTCACCATATATGCAAAGTGGACAAAGTACCTGACCGTGAGCTTTGATGCGAACGGTCACGGAACGGCCCCCGCGGAGCAAAAGCTTTTGCCCGGGGAAAAGGCCGCACAGCCCGATCCGCTTACGGCAACGGGTTATCGCTTCGGTGGCTGGTACAAAGAGGCGGCCTGTACGACCCCGTACAGTTTCAACGATCAGGTTACGGAGGACATCACCCTCTATGCGAAGTGGACGCAGGTTCTTGCCGTGAACTTTGACGCAAACGGCCACGGAACCGCGCCGGAGGCGCAGCAGATCCTGAAGGGTGAAAAGGCTTCGGATCCCGGCGAACTCTCGGTTGCGGGCTATGCGTTCGGCGGCTGGTATACCGAAGAGGAATGCAGACATCTTTACGATTTTGATGAGCCGGTCACGGAGAGCATCACCCTGTATGCGAAATGGACGAAATATCTGATCGTGAGCTTTGACGCGAACGGTCACGGGACGGCGCCGGCTTCGCAGCAGCTGCTGCCGGGAGAACACGCCCTTCGTCCGGCCATGGAGAGCGTTACGGGATACATCCTTCTGGGCTGGTACACGGAAGAGGCATGTGAGCACGAGTTTGATTTCGCGGAAACGGCGATCACGGAGGACATCACGCTCTATGCCAAATGGGAAGATGAGAGCAAGGTAGAGTTCTTTACGGTAAGCTTTGAAGCGAACGGTCACGGAACGGCACCCGGGGAGCAGAAGGTTGCCAAGGACAAGCCGGCCGGACAGCCGGAGGATCCGGAAGCCGAAGGCTTTGTCTTCGGCGGCTGGTTTACGGAAGAAGATTGTGTAAACCTTTACGATTTTGAGACACCCGTGACGGCCGATCTTGCGCTTTATGCAAAGTGGACCGAGCTTTTCACCGTGCGTTTTGAGATGAACGGTCACGGAACGGCTCCGGAGGAGCAGAAGATCGAAAAAGGAAAGATGGCGCAGAGGCCCCAAGAGGATCCCTCGGAAGGGGAAGATTGCATCTTCGGCGGCTGGTTTACGGAAAAAGATTGTGTAAACGAATACGATTTCAATGCCGAGGTCACCGCAGATGTGACGCTGTATGCGAAGTGGACCGAGTATTATTACGTGCGCTTTGAAGCGAACGGCCACGGGATCATGCCGAAGGAGCAGAGGATTGAGAAAGGCCAAAAGGCAGAGAGCCCCAAGGAAGCACCGGAAGCAGACGATTATGTCTTCGGCGGCTGGTTTACGGAAAAAGATTGTGTAAACGAATACGATTTCGATGCCGAGGTCACGGCAGATGTAACGCTGTATGCGAAATGGACGGAGCTTTACAGCGTGCACTTTGAAGCGAACGGCCACGGAAAGGCACCGGCGGACCAGAAGGTGGAAAAAGGCAAAACGGCTGAAGTGCCCGAAGCGCCGACGGATGAAGAATGGATCTTCGGCGGCTGGTATACGGATGCGGACTGCACCAAAGCCTATGATTTTTCGACAAAAGTGACGGATCACCTCGTCCTTTACGCAAAGTGGACCGAAAAGAACAAGACCGAGTTCTTCACCGTGCATTTTGTTTCGAACGGTCACGGAACGGCACCGAAGGACCAGGAGATCGAAAAAGGCGGTGTTGTGAGCCGGCCGAAGGATCCGACGGCAATGGGATACCGCTTCACGGGGTGGTTTACGGAAGCGGCCTGCCTCACGAAATACGATTTCTCGAAGCCGGTGGAGGCGGAACTGTATCTGTATGCCGGCTGGGTAAAGGAAGAAAAGAAGGAGGAGAAGAGCTCTTTCGTTGTCTGCTTCGCGGAAACGGCCGATGATCCCTGGGAGGGGCTGTATTATGACGCGCCTCTCGGAGAATACCGCATCATCTACACGGGCGAGAAGATCATGCCCGCCATCAGGGTGATCGGAAAGGACGGCACCGTCCTGCGGGAAGGCATCGATTACAGCGTCAAATACAGCAACAATCTGAAAGCCGGGAAAAACGGCAAGAGGGCTGTGGTGCTGATCAGCGGCAAAGGCAACTACAGCGGCAAGAAGAAACTGGAATTCATGATAGAACCGGCGGATCTCGGCGAGGCGAAAACACGCGGGCTCCTGGTACAGCCGGATCAGATCCTTGTGAAGGCAGGAAAGAAAGTTGCTCCCGTGGTCCTTTACCGGAACATGTACCTGAGTTCGAAGGACTACAAGCCCAGTGTGGCGAAGTTCAGTGCGGACGGCGTGCTGAACCTGAGCGGAAAAGGGAATTTCAGCGGTGAGCTGACGGATATTCCTGTGAAGGTCCTGGGCGGGGATACGGTCGAAAACAGGATTGTGATCAGCTTTAATCCCGGAAAACACGTTTATGACGGGAAGGAGCAGATTCTTTCGAAAGAGGAGCTTTCCGTGCAGGATGCTGACGGGGAAGTTGCGGCCACGGAGTACATTGTGCGCTACAGTTCCAACATCAAGGCCGGCACCGCCAAGGTGACGATCACCGGCTGCGGCAGTCACAGCGGAAGCTTTACAAAGACCTTCCGCATCGAAGCGGATACCGCAAGCACCATCACGCCGCAGATCGATGAGCACGCCGTCTATTCCCCGAAGGGTGCAAAACCCGCCGTGAAGCTTACGGTCGAGCGGGATGGCGTGACGGAGACCCTTAGGGAAGGTGTGGATTACCGTCTGAGCTTTTCGAACAACAAAAAGGCAGGCACCGGAAATTACACGGTAAGCTTCCTCGGAAACTACAAGGGACGCGCAGCCCTGAAGGGCAGCTTTACGATCGACAAGGCCTCCCTGGCCGAAGCGGAGATCACAATCGCCGACATGGCCTATACGAAAGCCGGTAAATACCGCGCGACGCCTTATGTGCGGCTGAACGGGGAGCTGCTGGGCAAGAAGGATTATCTGGTCCGTTATTACATCGGCGAGACGGAGCTGGCTGCCGGTGATAAGATCACCCTCGGGGAAGACGAGACGGCCAAGGAGATCCGCGTGAAACTGGTCGGAACGGGCAGCTGCGAGGGAGAGAGCGCTTTCGCAAGCTACCGCGTCATGCGACTGCCGGCTGACAATAGCGTCATCGATCTGAGCAAGGCCAGGATCGTTGACAAAACAAGCGGGAAGTCCCTCGGCAAGATGGATTACAGCGGTTCCGAGCTTGTTCCGGAGATCACCGTGCAGGTAAAGGTCGGAAAGGAATGGAAGGATGTCAAGGAGCTCATCCCGGGAGAGAATCCGTACAGCGTGATTTGCTACGACAACACCGAAAAAGGAAAAGCGACCCTGCTCATCATCGGGAACGGGAGCACCTCCATCGGATGCAAGAGCGTGCGCTTCGGGATCAAGGCCAGAAAGCTCGACAGCTTTGCCGAGGAAGACTGACAGGGACGGCCTTCCTGACACGGGGCGAAACGGGCTTCGGAAGGCATCGGAGCGATGAAGGAAAAGCATTACATGGCGGCCGGAAACGGCCGCCGTTTTTGTGCCGGGAAGATGCAAACATATGTTCGGCGAATGCTTGACTTATGTTGACCGTTTTGATAAAATAGCGCTTGTGTGTGTTCAAAACTACAAGATGTTGTGAGGAAATTATGGCAGAAGAGATCAATAAGGACAGTTACGGCGCCGAAAATATCGTGGTGCTGGAAGGCCTGGAAGCGGTCCGTGTGCGTCCGGGCATGTATATCGGAAGTGTATCCACAAAGGGTCTGAACCATCTGGTCTACGAGATCGTGGACAACTCCGTGGATGAGCATCTGGCGGGACATTGCGACCATATCTGGGTCACCCTCGAGAAGGATGGCTCCGCCACGGTGGAGGATGACGGGCGCGGCATGCCCGTGGAGATGCATGCAAAGGGCATAAGTGCGGAGCGTCTGGTCTTTACGACGCTTCATGCGGGCGGCAAGTTCGATGATACGGCCTACAAGACCAGCGGCGGTCTGCACGGTGTCGGTTCTTCGGTCGTGAACGCTCTTTCCAGCCATCTGAAGGTCACGATACGGCGGAACGGCCATATCTATGAAGACGAATACGAAAGAGGAGAGCCGATCACCAAGCTTGTGAACGGCCTGCTCCCGGAGATCGGCAACAGCAAAAAGACCGGAACGAAGGTCAATTTCACGCCGGATGACACGATCTTCGAAAAGACCTGGTTCAAGGCGGATGACATTAAATCGCGTCTGCACGAGACGGCTTATCTGAATCCGGAGCTGACCATCTATTTCAGGGATGCGCGCGGTGAGGAAGAGGATGCCGTGGAGTTTCACGAGCCCGAGGGCATACGCGGTTTTGTGACGGCGATGAACAAGGGCAAAGAGCCCGTGCATGAAGTGGTGTACTTCAAGGGCGAACAGGAAGGCGTGGAAGTGGAAGCGGCTTTCCAGTATGTGAACGAGTTCCACGAGATCGTGCTGGGCTTCTGCAACAATATCTATAACGCCGAGGGCGGTACCCATATCACCGGTTTCAAGACGCAGTTCACGACGGTGATCAATACCTATGCCCGCCAGCTGGGGATCCTGAAGGACAAGGATACGAATTTTACGGGACCCGATGTGCGAAACGGCATGACGGCCGTGATCTCGATCAAGCACCGTGATCCCCGTTTCGAAGGACAGACCAAGACCAAGCTCGACAACCAGGATGCGGCCAAGGCCGTGAGCAAGGTGACCGGTGACGAGTGCGTCCACTATTTTGATCGTAACCTGGAGGTGCTCAAGAACGTCATCGGCTGTGCCGAAAAGGCAGCCAAGATCCGCAAGAGCGAGGAAAAGGCAAAGACGAACCTGCTGGTGAAGCAGAAATACTCCTTCGATTCCAACGGTAAACTGGCAAACTGCGGTTCCAGGGATGCTTCGAAGTGCGAGATCTTCATCGTGGAGGGTGATTCCGCAGGGGGCAGCGCCAAGACGGCCCGCAACCGCGAATTCCAGGCGATCCTGCCGATCCGCGGCAAAACGCTGAACGTGGAAAAGGCTTCCATCGACAAGATCCTGGCGAACGCCGAGATCAAGACCATGATCAATGCTTTCGGCTGCGGCTTTTCCGAAGGATACGGCAACGATTTTGACATTACGAAGCTCCGCTATGACAAGATCATCATCATGGCGGATGCCGATGTGGACGGTTCCCACATCTGCACGCTGCTTCTTACCCTCTTTTACCGTTTCATGCCCGAGCTGATCCAGGAGGGGCATGTGTATATCGCAATGCCGCCCCTGTACAAGGCCGTTCCTTCCAAGGGGAAGGAAGAATACCTTTATGATGACGCGGCTCTCGCGAAATACCGGAAAACGCACAAGGGAAGCTTCACGCTGCAGCGTTACAAGGGACTGGGTGAGATGGATCCCGAACAGCTTTGGGAGACCACGCTCGATCCGGAGCGCCGGCTTCTGAAGCGCGTGGATATCGAGGATCCCATTCTGGCTTCGGATACCACCGAGCTGCTCATGGGAAGCGAAGTGGGACCGCGCCGCAGCTTCATCCACGAAAACGCGACCGACGCGATACTGGACATCTGATAACGCAGGAGTATGGAAAATATGCAGGAACAGAACGAACGGATCTTAAAAACGGAATATTCCGAAGTAATGCAGAAGAGCTACATCGATTACGCCATGAGCGTGATCGTGAGCCGTGCACTGCCGGATGTGCGCGACGGCCTGAAGCCCGTGCAGCGCCGCGTGCTCTATGACATGTATGAACTGGGGGTGCGTTACGACCGCCCGCACAGAAAGAGCGCCCGCATCGTCGGTGATACGATGGGTAAATACCACCCGCACGGCGATTCCTCGATCTATGAAGCCCTGGTTGTGATGACGCAGGATTTCAAGAAGGGCATTCCTCTTGTGGACGGACACGGCAACTTCGGCAACATCGAAGGGGACGGCGCCGCTGCCATGCGATATACCGAGGCCAGGCTGGCCCGGATCTCGCAGGAGGGACTGCTTGCGGATCTGGACAAGGATGTTGTCGATTTCGTGCCCAATTTTGACGAGACCGAAAAAGAACCGGGGGTCCTCCCGGCTCGTTTCCCGAACCTGCTCGTAAACGGCAGCGAGGGCATCGCCGTGGGCATGGCGACCAAGATCCCGCCCCACAATACCGGGGAAGTGATCGATGCGACCATCGCCTATATCCGCAACGAGAACATCACAACGGAAGGCCTGATGCGCTATGTCAAGGGCCCGGATTTCCCTACCGGCGGCATCGTGACCAACAAGGACGAGCTGGCCGAGATCTATGAGAGCGGCAGCGGCAAGGTGAAGCTGCGCGGCAGGGTAGAGTTGGAACAGGCCAAAGGAGGGCATGTCCTTCTGGTGATCACCGAGATCCCCTATACGATGATAGGCGCGGGCATCTCCAAATTCCTGCAGGATGTGGCAGCCCTTGCGGAGAGCCGCAAGACCACCGATGTGGTCGATATCTCGAACCAGTCCTCCAAAGAGGGGATCCGCATCGTGATCGAGCTGAAAAAGGATACCGATGTGGAGAACTTCAAGAACATGCTCTATAAGAAGACGCGTCTTGAAGACACCTTCGGTGTGAACATGCTGGCCATCGCCGACGGACGCCCCGAGACCATGGGGCTTCGCGACATCATACGGCATAACGTTGCCTTCCAGTACGAGCTCAACCGCAGGAAATACACCAATCTGCTGGCCAGGGAGCGTGAAAAAAAGGAAGTGCAGGAAGGCCTGATCAAGGCCTGTAACGTCATCGACCTGATCATCGAGATCCTCCGGGGCAGCAAAGACAGGCCCCAGGCCAAGGCCTGCCTGGTGGAAGGCGTGACGGACGGGATCAATTTCAAGAGCAAGGAATCCAAGATCATGGCCGGTCTGCTCCACTTTACGGAACGTCAGGCCGATGCCATCTTAGAGCTTCGTCTCTACCGTCTGATCGGGCTCGAGATCGAAGCGCTGAACCGGGAATACGAACAGACGACGGCCAACATCTACCGCTACGAGGACATCCTGGACCGCCGCGAATCCATGGCCGAAGTCATCATCGAAGACCTGGAGAATCTGAAAAAGGCTTATGCGCAGCCCAGAAAGACCGCAGTCGAGAATGCGGAAGAGGCGGTATACGAAGAGAAGAAAGTGGAAGAGATGGACGTCATCTTCCTGATGGACCGTTTCGGCTATTGCAAGACCGTGGACAGCGCGACCTACGAGAGGAACCGGGAAGCGGTGGAGGCGGAGAACGCCTGGATCGTGGAATGCAAGAACACCGGAAAGCTCTGCGCCTTCACGAACAAGGGAAATCTGCATACCTTCCGCGTGTCCGATCTGCCCCACGGGCGTTTCCGGGACAAGGGCGTACCCGTCGACAATGTGAGCGGTTACGATTCCCAGCAGGAGGATATCATCTGCGTGCTCGATCAGAGCGGGATCGCGCTCCTGCGCCTGCTCTTTGTCACGAAGCAGGGCATGCTCAAATACGTGAACGGTGACGAATTTGACGTGGCGAAACGCACAGTGGCCGCAACGAAGCTGGCGGATGACGACGAGCTGGTCAAGGTGGATGTGCTCTATGACCAGGCATGGCTGGCCCTCTTTACCCACAAGGGTATGCTGCTCAAGATGGACGGGGAGGAGATCCCCCTGAAGAAGAAGGCGGCCGTGGGCGTGCGCGGCATCAAACTCGACAAGGGCGATTTCGTGGAGCTTGCCGTCGTGGGGAGCGCCCATAACGAAAAGCATCTGGTGGAATTCCACGAGAAAAAGATCGACCTGGCCCTGATCCGCTCCCAGAAGCGTGACGCAAAGGGCACGAGGTTGAAGTTATGATGCGGGTGATCGCGGGCAGTGCCCGCTCCGTACCCTTGAAAGCGCCTGCGGGGGACGGGACGCGCCCCACAACGGACCGCATCAAGGAGACCCTTTTTAACATGCTGCAGAGCGACGTGCCCGATGCCGTTTTTGTGGATCTTTTTTCCGGAAGCGGTGCCATCGGGATCGAGGCCCTCAGCAGGGGTGCACGGAAAGCCTATTTTTTCGAGACCGACCGCAAGGCCGTGGACTGCATCGAGGATAATCTGAAGCATACCAAACTGGAGGATCGCGCCATTGTGCTGCGCCAGGATGCGGTGGGGGCACTTTCCTACGGTGTGCGCGAGGCCGCGGATGTGGTATTTGCGGATGCGCCCTACGGGCAGGGCTTTGACGAGCAGATCCTTGCTTCGGCACAGCGCAGCAGGGCGGTCACCGGAGATACCCTGATCGTGATCGAAGAGGAAAAAGGACGTGATTTTTCGTTCGCGGAAGAAATGGGATTTGACATTATCAAAGAAAAGATATATAAAACGAATAAGCATGTCTTTTTAAGGAGAAAAGCAGGATGAAGCGAGCGGTTTACCCCGGCAGTTTTGATCCCATGACGCTGGGACATCTGGATGTGATCGAGCGGGCGGCAAAGATGTTTGACACCCTTACGGTCTCGGTTCTGAACAATACCTCGAAATCTCCATTGTTTTCTGTGGAGGAACGTGTTAAAATACTGCAGAAAGCGATCGCGCATCTGGACAACGTGGAGGTGGATTCCTTCAGCGGCCTTCTGATCGATTACTGCAGGGAGAAAGAGCTTCATGTCGTGATCCGCGGTCTGCGGGCCATCACCGATTTTGAGTATGAGCTTCAGATCGCCCAGACGAACCGGAAGCTTTCGGCCGGAGCGGTGGATACCATTTTCCTGACGACCAGCCTCGAGTATGCATACCTGAGTTCCTCGGCGGTGAAAGAGATCGCCAGATTCGGCGGGGATATCCGTCAATGTGTGCCGAAATTCCTGGTTCAGCAGGTTTATGATAAATACAAGGAGAGATAAGAAAACATGGCTAGAACGAGCAGCATGATCGAAAACACCATCGCACAGATCGAAGATCTGGTGGGGAGCAGCAAGCCGGTACTTCTCAGCAGCCGATATGTAAAGGTGGACCGGGAAGAACTGGAAGCTTTGATCAAGCAGCTCCGGGTCAATATCCCGGAAGAGGTGGAGCGTTACCGCAAGGTCATCTCCAACAAAGAGGCCATCGAGCGCAGTGCCCAGGAGGATGCGGACCGTCTGATGTCACAGGTGCGTCAGCAGGCCAACGACATCCTGTCCGAAAACGAGATCACGGCCCAGGCCCAGCGCCGTGCCGATGACATCATGGCTATGGCGGCGGAGGAAGCGGACCGCATCGTAGCGGAGGCGCAATACCAGGGAGATGCCTACATGGCATCGGCCCAGAATTATCTGAGCGACATGCTCCAGAACCTTAACAGCATCATTTATGACTGCATCGAGAATACCACGCGCAATACCGACCGCTTCCTGGAAGCGCTCAACGGCGTGGGACAGACGGTACAGGAGAATCTGAACGAACTGAACGCACCGCCCGAGGAGCCTGCAGCGCCCGCTCCCGGACCGGAAGAGCGGCCGAGCATTTTCGAGAATGCCGGTGAAGGCGGAGAGGAAGAGTGAACGGAAGAGTCCTGAAAGGCGAATTCGGATATTATAAGGCACAGGAAAAGCGGGAGTGGGTAAAAACGCTCCTGCTTTTTTGCATTGCGGCCGGGCTGCTCATCACCGGGATGCTGGTCTCGATGCACCGAAACCCCGGGATCAGCCTTGCGCGCAGCAAGTACAATCTGCTGACGGTCGCGGCGGTGCTCGGCATACTCCCGGCTGCAAGGAGCATGGTCAACGCGATCATGCTGACGCGTGCAAAAAAGCACAGCTGCCCGGAGGAAATCAGGGACGCGGTCGGGGGCGACTGCAATCCCACGTTCGAACTGTTTCTGACCGAAGAAAAGGCGACCTATCCGCTGTTTGCGGCGGTCTGCACGGAAAGTGAGATCCTGGGGCTTCTGGATGGGACGGAGGAGAAGGCAAGGCAGGGCGAGGCCCACATACAAAGGGCACTGCAGAAGGACGGGAAACGGAACGTGACCGTCAAGCTCTTTACGTCACAAAAAGCGTTTCTGGACAGGGTAAGGAACATAAGCGATAACGCCGAAAGCGGACGGGAACTGATGACGCTGCTGTTGCAGATCTCGCTTTAGGAGGGATTATGCTGCAAAACACTACTTTGTGCTATCTCGTGCGGGACGACAAATACCTGATGCTGCACCGCATCAAAAAAGAGGGCGATCTGAACCGGGATAAGTGGATCGGTGTGGGAGGCAAGCTGGAAGAAGGCGAGAGCCCCGAAGACTGCCTGAAGCGTGAGGTCTTTGAGGAGACGGGCTATGTGCTTTCGGACTGGCGTTTTCACGGGATCGTCACCTTTGTGTACGGCGATGTCACCGAATACATGTACCTGTATACGTCCCGGGATTTTACGGGAGAGCAGAAGGAATGCGATGAAGGGCAGCTCGAATGGGTTGAGAGGGACAGGGTGGAGAGCCTTCCGATCTGGGAAGGAGACAAGATCTTTCTGCGTCTTTTGAAGGAAGAAGAAGCCTTCTTTTCCCTGAAGCTCTGCTATGACAGCAACGGAAAGCTTCTGTATTCCGAGCTGAACGGTCATCGTTCATGAAAGAGATCCGGATCGGAGAAAAGGACGCAGGTCAGCGTCTGGACAAATTCCTGAAAAAATATCTGCGTGCGGCCACGGGCGGCTTTCTGTACAAGATGCTGCGCAAAAAGAACATCACGCTCAACGGCGGCCGTGCCGAGGGGAAAGAATGCCTGAAGGAAGGGGATACGGTACGCATCTTTTTTTCGGATGAGACCCTGGAAAAAATGCGCGGAGCGGGTTCTTTTGAGCAAAGCTCCGGGAGCGGGGGAGAAAAAAAGAGCCCGCAGCCCGCTTTCGACGGGCTTAAAGTCGTGTATGAAGACGAGGATCTGCTGATCGTTGACAAACCGGCCGGTCTGCTTTCCCAGGGTGACAAAAGCGGGGAGGCATCGGTCAATGACTGGCTGCTTGCGCGCTTCGGAAAGACGGAGAACGGTTTTGCGCCGGCAGTGGCGAACCGTCTGGACCGTAATACCTCCGGCCTGCTGCTCTGCGCCAGGTCCTATGCCGGAAGCCGCTTTCTTTCCGAACAGATCAAAAACCACGGCATCAGGAAGTTTTACCTGGCGATCGCGGAAGGGCACATGGACGGTGAGGGCGTGCTGCGCGGCTTCTGGCGCAAGGATGAGAGAGAGAATAAAGTCGTCATTGATCCGGCAGGATCACA
Source organism: Lachnospiraceae bacterium (assembly GCA_024696005.1). GTDB lineage: Bacteria > Bacillota > Clostridia > Lachnospirales > Lachnospiraceae > NK4A136. The sequence continues at coordinate 28,831 of JAILHF010000051.1, forward strand.
TAAGAATATTACGGAAACCGAAGGCGTTTATGTGGAAACACGCTACCGTGTGCTGGAGGCTTCGGATGCCCACAGTCTTTTGGAAGTGGAGCTGATCACGGGACGCTCGCATCAGATCCGCGCCCATCTGGCATCCATCGGTCATCCGCTGGCCGGGGACATAAAATACGGCGGACATGTCTTTTGCGGAAAGCGCATGCAGCAGCTGCAGGCTTACCGGCTGGTCTTTCCCGAGCTCTCGGGCAGCTTCGAACGCCTGTCGGGCCGTTGTTTTGAGGCGGAAAAACGTGTTACGCTTCCCTTGTAAAAATCCCCCTTTTTCGCTATAATTTTTTCGGACTTCCGGTCTCGGACGCATTGTTTTCGATGAAGGAAAGGAGTTGCATATGAAAAGCAAACGGATTCATAACAGGGTGCTTGCTTTTTTGCTGAGCCTCGCTCTTTTGGGCGGGGATTTTTTGCCTGCTCTGGCAGGGGAAGGGATCGACGGATCACAGCAGCCTGAAGATGTGCTTTCGGCCCCGGCGGGGGAAGAAGAGCCCGCTTCGCCGGATGCTGCAGAAGAGGAAGACGGAGCCGCCCGGCTTTACACGGGCTATGTGGAGCCTTCCGATGAAAGAGTAGCTGCGCTCCTTGACGAGAGCATCAGCATGAAGGATATCTGGAGCGCGACCCCGGGTCTTACGGAAGATGACTGGGAACCCTATGGGGTGGTTCTTTCCGAAAAGTCGAAAGAGGCGGCTTTTCCTTATGCCTATTCGAAAACGGATACGATCAAAACCTATTTCAGCAGTAATTACCCCGCGGCCAGAAGCCAGGATCCTTACGACAGCTGCTGGACATTTGCGGCGAGCGGCCTGGCGGAATTTGACCTGCTGACCCGTTCGGTCGCAGGGGTGGCCAAAGACATTGACTTAAGCGAACTGCATCTGGCGTATTTCGCCTACCATGACGGGTCCACACCGATCGCGGGCGATACCGGTGACCGTGTCAGCTACGTCAGCGGCGGCAGCCGGAAGAATTTCCTGGATGCCGGCGGAAACCTGCTTTTTGCGGCCCAGACCCTGCTTCAGAACCGGGGCTTTGTAAAAGAGTCGGACGTGCCCTACACAAATGCGACGAGTGTTGCAGCAGGCGGGCTTTCGGCGGAGAAGGAACGCGGCCTGAATTACAGATGCCTGAAGGATGCTTACGAGATCAATATCGGCAACAGTGAGAAGATCAAGGAGGAGATCGTCAAGCGCGGAATGGTCGGAGCCGCCATTCATGCCGATCCGGGCTTTTATTCCGAAGCAAACAACTCTTACTATACCGGGGATTATGTCGGGACCGATCATGCGGTTGGCCTCGTGGGCTGGGATGACAATTTCCCGAAAGACAAATTCAAGGCGGCAGGCGGGGTAAGTCCTTCGTCCGATGGTGCCTGGCTGGTACGAAACAGCTGGAACAGTGCAGGCTCGGCTGATCTCGGTTTCAATACCTATTTCTGGATCTCGTACGAGGACGGCAGCCTGACAAAGTCGTCGGGTTCCGTGCCGCGCACGGTCTGGGCCTTCAACATGTACGATGCGGAAGGAACTCCCGGGAATTACTATTCTTACGATGCCCAGATCCACAGTACCACTTACTTTACCTCGAACACGAGCTACAGTGCCAATATCTTCAAGGCGGCCGGAAGCGGGAGCGATGAGTACATAACGGCGGTCCGTTTCGGAGCGGAAGGCGTGGGGAGTACAGGCACGGGTTATGAGATCCGCATCTACACCGAGATCCCCGACGGCGGCGGTGTGACAAGCGGCAAGCTCCAGAGTCAGGCCACGACGAACGGGAAAATCTTTTATAACGGCTATTACACCGTTCCCCTGCAAAAGCCTGTTGCCGTAAAGAAGGGCGACAATTTTTCGGTCATCGTAAAGAGAGACGACGGAAAGAGCGTCGAGATCGAGGCGAACGCGACCAAGGACAGCGGCAACGGTGTGAGCTATACGGTTGGCAGCGCTTCCGGCCAGAGCTATTATTCCGCAAACGGTACCAACTGGAGCGACTTGAGCGGTCAGGGCCCCACGATAGGCAACTTTGTCATAGGGGCGTTGACGAGCAACTGTGCGGCGCCTCCGACCGCAAGCCTGCCCTCCGGCAGCAAGTGGAAATTCGGCGAAAAGATCACGCTCAGCTGTGAAACATCCGGCGCGAAGATCTACTATACCCTGGACGGAAGCGATCCCGCTTCGTCCGATACGGCAAAGCTCTATGACAGCAGCACCGGAGTGGTGCTCGGAGCCGATTTTGAGGATGACAACGTGACGCTCAGAGCCTGCGCGAAGGCGGACGGCTATGATGACAGCCCGGTTGTCAGCTTCAGCTATGTTGTTGTGCGGGGAGCACGCGTCGAAGCCTATCTGGGCGGCACGCAGATCGCAAACGGCGAACAGAAGATCATCACGAAGGATGAGACCTTCTCGGCCGTGGTCTATAATGACAGCAGCAACCAGGTCACGGATGCCACATTGACCTGGAAGAGTTCGGAACCCGAAGTCGCTTCCGTCTCGGAAGGAAAGGTTCTGGTCAACAAGAGCGGAAAGACAACGATAACGGTTTCGTCAGTGGTCGGCGGGAAGACGGTGTCCACGAGCTTTATCCTGACGGTGCAGCTGCAGGTTGCGGATGTGGCCGGCAAGCTCACGTCCGATCCGGCCAGCCCCAGCGAGGTGCAGGCGGGAACTACTGTCAGCCTGATCTGTTCTTTGCCGGAGTCAAAGATCTATTACCGGACCGGTGACAGCGAATCGGCTGCGCAGGCCGGTGAGTTCAAGCTGTACGCGAATCCGATCACCGTGCCGTCAGACAAGGCGGAATTGTATGTCTGCGCGTATTTCAAAGCCAGGGGCTATGACGAGAGCGCGAAAAAGATCTTCAAATTCGTGATCACAAGCAACGAGCCCAGGCTGATCGTAAGTCCCACGGAGTTCAGGCTCGACAAGAACAACACCGAGAGGCAGCTGGAATATAAGTTTTACAAGGCCGACGGAACCGTGGACGGCAGCGCTGCTTTTACGTTTGCCAGTGACAGGGAATCGGTTGCCGTGGTGGATTCCACCGGGCTTGTCAAGGCCAAAGGCAGCGGGACCGCTGTCATCACCGTAAGCAGCAACGGCTTGCAGGCAATCAGCACGGTCGAAGTGAACCTGAACGCGCTGGCACCGCCGGCGGCAAATCCCGTTGACGGCAGGAGCCTGTCTCCGACGAGCACGATCACGCTGACTACTTCCGAGGCGGGAGCATCGATCTATTACAGTTTCAGCGAAACGGCCGAAAAGAGCAAATTCAGCCTGTATTCGGGGCCTCTTTCCCTTCCCGCGGATGCGGTGAGCGCAGGGAAAGCGGTGCTGCGCGCTTATGTGAAGCATGCGCCGTATGATGACAGCGACATCGCCGTGTTCCGTTACACGATCACCGACGCGAAGACGATCACGCTGGTTCCGGCAAACGGCGGAACCGTGATACCGAATCCCGTAAAGATGGAACATGTCGGTTACAAATACCAGGTGAAAGCGATCGTCACGGACGGGGAAGGAAATGTCAACGACACGGCGGCAGTCAGCTGGAACAGTTCGAATGCCGCTGTGGCAGAGGTGGCTCCTGACGGCCTGAAGGCCACGATCACCGCAAAGGGGGAAGGCAATGCCGTTGTCACGGCAACGTGCGGAAGCGTATCCGCCAATATCAATGTGTTGGTGAGCGCGGGAAGCACTCCCACCAAGAAGCTCGGGGCACCCAAAAACCTTTCTTCGTCCACGGGGCTCAAGGTGGGGACCAAGATCCTTCTGTCTTCCGCCGAGAGCGGAGCGGATATCTATTATGACCTGACGGGAACAGCGGAAGCGGATGCGTTCCTGCTTTATGACGGCGGTGTGGATGTGACGAAAGAGATGGCCGGAAATACCGTGATCCTTCGGGCTTTTGCCAGAAAGGAAGGCTTCCTGGACAGCGACATCGTTTCCTTCAGTTTCAAGGTGCTGGATCTTTCCAGGCTCAGTCTGGCTAAGGGCAGCATGGTGCTCACCTCCGAGACGGAACCGGGTATTCTGAAGGTGGCAACGCTTCTTGGACCGGACGGGAAGGCAGATGACGAGGCGGTGGTCAGCTGGAGCAGCTCGGATACCGGTGTTGCCGTTGTTAACGGCGATGCGGCGAGTGCGAGCATTACGGCGGTGGCCAACGGATCGGCCGTGATCACGGCTGAATACGGGACAAAGACCGCCAGCTGCAAGGTGACGGTCATGCTCGGTGCCGAGATCAGCAAGCCTGCATCGATCGCGATCACGCCCGAGAGCATCGAACTGGCAGGCGCGGGTGACAAGGCGACGATCAGCGTCACGGTAAAGGACAAGGACGGCGTGCGCATCACGGACCCGGAGATCTCTTTTGTCAGCAAAGCTCCCGAGATCGCGGATGTATTGGTGAAGGGTGTGGTCACGGCGGTTTCGGGCGGCGAGACGCAGATCATCGTCTCCGCGGGAGAGCTTGAGGCGACATGCAGCGTGAAAGTGCTTGCGGAAACGGCCTGTGAGGTGCCCGTGGCAGATCCCATGAGCGGCAGTACCGTGCTGCCCGGGGATAAGATCCGTCTGACGAGCCCGCAGGGCGCAAAGATCTTCTATACGTTTTCGGAGTCTGCTTCGTCCTCGGATTACAGCCTGTATGCGGGGCCGATCAGTGTTCCTTCGGACTATGCGGAGAAGGTCTTCCGCTTTACCGCCTATTGCAGCGGGGAAGGGATGAAGGACAGCGCAAGGCTGAGCTTTGTCTATCTGGTCGAAGACGGTTCCTGCGTGCACAAATGGTCGGCTCCTGTCTGGGACTGGACGGGAACAACGAGTGAGAACGGGGTGGCAAAGGCGACTTTCGCCTGCTCCGTCTGCAAGGAAAAGATCACGATCGATGCCGTGGTACGGCGTGAGGTCGTGGAAGGCGGCGTCCGTTACGGCGCGACCGTGCACGGTCCGGACGGAGAGATCTACACGGATTCCGTATTCCTGGACAGCTCCGGCAAAAAGACGGATGCCGCTGTCGTGATCGAAGGCATCAAAGAAAGCTATGAATACACCGGTATCGCGATCCGTCCCGATTTTGTGGTGCACGATTACGAAAGGGATGTGATCCTGGCGAACGGAACGGATTATTCCGTCAGCTACAAGAATAACAAAAACGAAGGCATCGCCAGCGTGTTCGTGAGCGGCAAGGGCAATTACCAGGGGCTCAGCCTTTCGAAGACCTTCCGCATCGTGAAGGCCGCTGCGGACGAAGCGGCGAAGATCGCGGCACTCAAGGGCGCGAAAGTGGCGTCCATCAAGCCGCAGAGCTTTACCGGCGAAGAGATCTTCCCGGATATCACGCTCACTCTGGCAGGCGGCAGTGCCGTCCTGTATTCCTGGGACGGTGACGGCTATGTCGAGCCGAAGTCCGGGGAGCCCATTCCTGCGATCGTGAGCGTTGCGAACAATGTGAAGAAAGGAAACGCCAGCATCCTTCTGGCAGGAAGCGACGGAAAACAGATCAAGAAGAGCTTCAAGATCACGGCCGTCGATATCGGAAAGAGCAAAGAGATCAGCGTGCTGACCGGAAACGCCTCTTATCAGGTGAAGGGAAGCAGGCCGGAAAGCGTCGAGATCAGCTACGCGCCGGAAGACGGAGAGGAACTGACACTGGTTGAGGGACAGGATTACACGCTGAGCTTCAAGCAGAACAAAGGGACCGGATCCGGCAAGATGGTCATCAAGGGCAAAGGAAACTTCAAAGGAAGCAGGACCGAAAGCTTTGAGATCTCGGAGTTCTACATGGATGAGGTCCTTGGTGTGACGGCTTATGCCGGCATAAAGGCCGACAAGGTCAAGGTGGTCATCACCGATGACGCCGGGAACACGATACCGGCATCCCTGCTGAATGTCGAGGTTACGGGAAGCGACGGGGATATCCTCGGAAAGACCGTTCTGAAAGCCGGAGACCTGATCACGGTGAACGTAAAGCCTTCGAAAAAGGGCAGCGGTCTCGTGAGCGGGGAGCCGTCCGTGAGCCTGAAGGTCGGCACAAACATCGGCAAGGCAAGTGTTTCCGCAACAAGCGGCTTCAGCGTGAAATATACCGGAGGGCCGGTTACACTGAGCGCGGAGGATTTTGACAAGAACATCAAAGTGAGCTATGCCGGTCAGAAGCTTGTCTGTGACAGGGACTTCGAGGTGATCGCGTATTCGAACAACGTCAAAAAGGGCAGCATGACCGTGACGATCCGGGGGATCGGCGACAAGTACAGCGGAACGAAGAGCTTCAAGGTCAGGATCCGCGGGAAGTTTGAAGCAAAATAAGAATGAGGGAGCGGCCGCACCTGTGTGCGGCCCTTCTTTGTTTGCAGGCGCTTTTTGCCCTGCAGGACGGCGTTTGGAGCATTTGACAGATTTATGTAAATTGATTATACTATCAAAGTTATGGGAAGATTATTGATTCATACTCCGGAAGGAGTAAAAGACATTTACGGAGCGGAGCTTACGAACAAAAAGCTCCTGGCTTCCAACATACAGAAGGTGATCGCGTCTTTCGGTTTTCGGGAGATCAGCACGCCTTCTTTCGAGTTCTTCGACGTTTTTTCGAGCGATGTGGGCACCACGCCTTCGAAGGACCTGTTCAAATTCTTTGACAAGGACGGGAATACCCTGGCCCTGCGGCCGGACTTTACCCCTTCCGTTGCGAGGAGCGCGGCCAAGTATTTCCTTTCGGAAAAGGTGCCTGTCCGCCTCTGTTACGAAGGAAACAGCTTTGTGAATTCCATGGGGCTGCAAGGGAAGCTTCGTGAGACCACGCAGATGGGAGCCGAGCTTCTCGGGGACGGATCGGCGGACGCGGATGCCGAGATGATCTGCCTTGCGATCCGGGCGCTGAAGAGTGTCGGGCTTGAGAGCTTTACGGTCAGCGTAGGAGAGGTGGATTTCTTCAAGGGGATCTGTGAGGAGAACGGGCTTGACGATCAGGTGATCGCGGATCTGCGTGAACAGATCTCGGTAAAGAATTATTTCGGCGCGGAGGAGATCCTTCGCGAAGCGGGAGTGGCGGATCATTATCTGGAGCTGCTCAGGCATGCCGGGGATGTGTGCACGATCGAAGAGCTGAAAGAGGCACGCAGGATGATCACCAATGTGCGCTCGATGCGTGCGGTGGACCGCCTGGTGCGTGTTCACGAGCTGGTGGAGATCTACGGGCTTGCGGATTACCTGAGCTACGATCTCGGGATGCTGAGCAAGTTCCATTACTATACCGGTGTGATCTTCAAAGCCTTTACCTACGGCGTCGGGGATGCGATCCTCAAGGGCGGCCGTTACGACAAGCTCCTGGAACGTTTCGGAAAGGATGCACCGGCAGTCGGCTGCGTGTTCCTGCTCGATGACCTTCAGTCGGCTCTTTCGGCGCAGGGGCTTTTGAAAGAGGAAACGGAGCCTGTATCCTGGATCGTGTATGATGAGGGCGGCCGTGTGGAAGCCATTGAAGAGATACGGAAGCTCAGGGACAAGGGACTGCGTGTTTCCGCGATCTTCTATGATCCTACCCTTACGAAGGAAGATTATGTGGATTATGCGAAGAAGCAAAAGATCAGTTATATACGTTTTTACGGGAGTATCGGATAAGTGGAGAACAAGGAACAATACCTGACATTTGCACTGACCAAGGGAAGACTGGCAGATAAGACGCTTGCGCTCCTGGCAAAGGTGGGCCTGGAATGCAAGGAGATGGAGGACAAGAACAGCCGCCGTCTGGTCTTTGTGAATGAAGAGAGCAAGACGCGCTTTTTCCTGGCCAAGGCGCCGGATGTGCCTACCTATGTGGAATACGGTGTGGCCGACATCGGGGTGACCGGCAAGGATACCATCATGGAAGAGGAACGGCGTGTCTTTGAAGTGCTTGACTTAAAGCTCGGGAAATGCCGCATGTGCGTATGCGGACCGGCCCAGGCACGCGAGCTTCTGGAACATCACGAGCTGATCCGTGTGGCGAGCAAGTATCCGGTGATCGCCCGTGACTATTTCTATAACCATAAATTTCAGACCGTGGACATCATCAAGCTGAACGGCTCCGTGGAACTGGGACCGATCGTCGGGCTTTCCGACGTGATCGTGGATATCGTGGAAACAGGCAGCACGCTCCGGGAAAACGGGCTGGAGGTTCTCGAAGAGATCTGCCCGCTTTCGGCCAGGATGATCGTCAACCAGGTGAGCATGCGGATGAAGAACGAACGCATCCGGGAGCTGGTGAGCAGCCTGCGGAAGCTGATCGATGCTGAGGAGGGAAAATGATGCGTATCATCGAACTGAACGAAGACAATCAGGCGGAATTGAAAGCAACCTTGCAAAAGCGCAGCACAAACCATTTTCCCGAGATCGAAGAACAGGTGGGCGCGATCGTCGATCGGGTAAAGAAAGAAGGGGATGCTGCTCTTTTCGATTATACCGCGCGCTTTGACCATTTTGAACTGAATGCGGACAACATCCGTATCACGGAGTCCGAGATCGAAAGCGCGTTTTCCGAGCTGGAAGAGGAATTTCTTGACACACTGAAGAAGGCGGCAGACAATATCCGCCGCTTCCATGAGAAGCAGTGCCGCATCAGCTGGATCGACACCAGAGAGGACGGCAGCATGCTCGGACAGAAGTTCACGGCCATCGACAAGGTGGGCGTATATGTGCCCGGCGGACGTGCGCCTCTTTCATCATCGGTGCTGATGAACATCATTCCCGCAAAGGTGGCGGCGGTTCCCCGCATCGTGATGCTCACGCCTCCGGGACCCGGCGGCAAGGTGGATGCCTCGATCCTTGCGGCGGCAAAGATCGCCGGGGCAGACGAGATCTACCGTGTGGGCGGGGCGCAGGCAATTGCGGCCATGGCTTACGGGACCGAGAGCATCCCGCAGGTATACAAGATCTGCGGACCGGGGAACATCTATGTTGCCCTTGCAAAAAAAGCGGTATACGGACAGGTGGGGATCGATTCCATCGCCGGCCCTTCCGAGATACTGGTATTGGCGGACGAAACGGCCAACGCACGTTATGTAGCGGCCGACATGCTGTCGCAGGCCGAGCACGATCCGATGGCAAGCGCGATCCTGGTCACGACTTCCAAGGAACTTGCCACGCAGGTCGAAGCCGAGATCGGGGAGTTCCTGAAGAAGCTTGACCGTCGCGAGATCATGGAGAAGAGTCTGGAGCAGTTCGGCTTTATCTTTGTCGCCGAAGACATGGAGCAGGCGATCGCAGCCGTCAACGACATTGCTTCGGAGCATCTCGAGATCCAGACAGCGGATCCTTATGCGGTGATGACGAAGATCCGCAATGCCGGCGCGATCTTTCTGGGGGCATATTCCTCGGAGCCGCTCGGGGATTATTTCGCCGGACCGAACCATATCCTTCCGACGAACGGAACGGCCCGCTTTTTCTCGCCGCTGAACGTGGACGATTTTGTAAAGAAATCCAGCATCATCTGCTATTCCAGGGAGGCGCTTCTTGCGGATTCGGATGACATCATCCGTTTTGCGAAAAAGGAAGGCCTTACGGCTCACGCAAATTCGATAGCCGTGCGTTTTGACAAGGAGATCTGAGATGAGAGAAGCAACGATCAAAAGAGTAACGAAGGAAACCGACATTGAAGCAAAGCTTGTGATCGAGGGCAGCGGGAAGGCTGCGATCGAAACGGGCATCGGCTTTTTTGACCATATGTTATGCGGCTTTGCGAAGCACGGATTTTTTGATCTGGACCTTCGTGCAAAGGGTGATCTGAATGTGGACGGACACCACACCGTTGAGGATTGCGGCATCGTGCTGGGCGAGGCTTTCCGGCAGGCGGTCGGGGACAAGGCGGGAATGAGCCGTTACGGCCATTTCCTTCTTCCGATGGATGACGCGCTTGTGATGTGCGCGGTGGATTTCTGCGGACGCCCTTATTTTTCCTGGGATCTGCATTTTGCGGAAGAGCGCTGCGGCGATTTCGAGACGACTCTGGCAAAGGAATTCTTTTATGCGCTTTCCTATTCCGCCGGTATCAATCTGCATCTGAAACAGTTAAACGGCGAGAATGCGCATCATATCCTTGAAGCGGCGTTCAAGGCTTTCGGCAAGGCCGCGGACATGGCGACGTCGATGGATGCACGCGTTAGCGGCGTGCTCAGTACAAAGGGGGCTCTGTAAGGAATGGAAAAGAGATTTTCTGCTGCGATCTATCTGGATAAGGGAAAAGCGGTGAAGAGCCGCCTGGACCGCACGGCTTTGCCGGAAACGCCGGAGGAGCTCGCCAAGCGTTATTCGGATCTGTGTGCCGACGAGATCTTCATCTTTGATCTTTCGGAAGGCGATGAGGAGCATGACGCCGCGATCGCCGCGATCAAACGCGTTGTCGAGGAATCGGAGGTGCCGGTCTGCGGCTGCGGGAACATACGCCGTTTTGAAGACGTCAAAAAGATGCTTTATGCCGGCTGTGAATCCTGTGCCCTGAATTATTCGAAGGAAAGCAATGTGGAGCTCACCGAAGAAGTTTCGAAGCGTTTCGGAAAGGAGCGGATCGCGGCCTGTGTCGCGAACGCGTCCGAGCTCGAGGGCAGAGGAGAGATATTGTCGACCTTTGTTTCGCGCGTCATTCTGATCGGCGGGGCGGATGACCATTACAACGGCGGAGCCGTGAACGATCTGGTCGCGGCATGCGAGCTGCCTGTCTGGATCCCCATGCCGGATGCGGCACCCGGGCAGATCGCGACGCTTTTGAAGAAGGAGCGCATTGCCGGGCTCTTCGGGCCCATCGTAAATGCGAACATGGAAGAGCTGAATGCCATAAAGGCTTTCTGCTCCGAGGACGGTGTGAGCGTGTGCGGCTTTGACGCAAAGCTTTCGTTTGCCGACCTCAAGACCGGAGCCGACGGGCTGGTTCCCGTGATCGTGCAGGATTACAGGACCAGGGAAGTCCTGATGATGGCTTACATGAACGAGGAGGCTTTCCGTGCCACGCTGCAGAGCGGGCGCATGACCTATTATTCGCGTTCGCGCCGTTGCCAGTGGATCAAGGGCGAGACCAGCGGCCATTTCCAGTATCTGAAGGAGCTTTCCGCCGATTGTGATAAGGACACGCTGCTTGCGAAGGTGAGCCAGATCGGTGCGGCCTGCCATACGGGGGCACGCAGCTGCTTCTTCAACGAGGTGGTCCGGAAGGAATACATCGATTCGGATCCGCAGAAGATCCTTGACCATGTCTATTCGGTGATCGTTGACAGAAAAGAGCATCCCAAGGAGGGATCCTATACCAATTATCTCTTCGACAAGGGGATCGACAAGATCCTGAAGAAGGTCGGGGAAGAATGTACCGAGATCGTGATCGCGGCCAAGAATCCCGATCCCGAAGAGATCAAATACGAGATCTCGGATTTCCTCTATCATGCGATGGTATTGATGGTGGAACGCGGGATCAGCTGGGAGGATGTGACCAGGGAACTGGCAAGGAGATAAGATGGAAGATCGAAAACTGGCTTTGCCGCACCGTCTGCTGATGCAGGCGGAGAAGCCGGCACGTTATACCGGCGGAGAGCTGAACAGTGTCATGAAAAAGGCGGATCAGGTAAAGATCCGCTTTTGTTTCTGTTTTCCGGATGTTTATGAGATCGGAATGTCGCATCTGGGGCTTCAGATCCTCTACGGGCTGATGAATTCCTATGAGGATGTCTGGTGCGAGAGAGTCTTTTCTCCCTGGTCGGACATGGATGCGCTGATGCGCCGGGAGGGCATACCCCTGTTTGCGCTCGAAAGCCAGGATCCGGTCAGGGATTTTGATTTCCTGGGCTTCACCCTGCAATATGAGATGTGCTATGTGAACATCCTGCAGGTTCTGGAGCTTTCCGGCATTCCGCTTTATGCAAGGGAACGCGGCGAGGACGATCCGATCGTGATCGGCGGCGGGCCCTGCATCTACAATGCCGAACCCATAGCGGGCTTTTTTGATATCTTTTATATCGGTGAAGGGGAGACCAATTACCGTGAACTGTTTAATCTCTATGAGCAGGGCCTTCCCCGTGAGGAATTCTTGCTGCGGGCTGCCCGTCTGGAGGGCATTTACGTGCCTTCCCTCTATGAAGTGGAATACAACGACGACGGAAGCTTAAAGAGCATGACGCCCAAATGCGAGGGCGTGCCGGCCAGGGTCAGAAAGACGCTGGTCAAGGATCTGGATGCGAGCTATTATCCGACCGCGCCTGTCGTGCCTTTTCTGCAGGCGGCACAGGACCGCGCGGTGCTGGAAGTGATGCGCGGCTGCATCCGCGGCTGCCGTTTCTGCCAGGCAGGGCAGATCTACAAACCCGTCCGCACCAGGAACGTGGACACATTGATCCGGCATGCGCAGGAGCTCCTTTCCAATACGGGATATGAGGAGCTTTCCCTCAGTTCCCTTTCCACCTCCGATCATCCGCAGCTGAAAGAGCTGCTGGAGCGGCTGATCGAGATCTGCAACGAGAGAAAGATCAACATCTCCCTGCCCTCGCTGCGCATCGATGCGTTTTCGCTGGATGTGATGAACAAGGTGCAGGATGTCAAAAAGAACAGCCTGACCTTTGCGCCCGAAGCCGGGAGCCAGCGCATGCGTGATGTGATCAACAAAGGCATCACCCGGGAAGACATACTCTCGGGCTCCGAGATGGCTTTCCGCGGCGGCTGGGACAAGGTGAAGCTGTATTTCATGCTGGGGCTTCCGGGAGAGAAAGAGGAGGACATCGCAGCCATTGCCGAACTGTGCAATGAGGTTGCGGCCGTGTATTACGATACGGTTCCCAAGAGTGAACGCCGGGGGCGGGTAACGATCACCGCCAGTTCGTCCTTTTTTGTGCCCAAGCCTTTTACGGCATTTCAGTGGGCACCGATGAACACGATGGAGGAATTCCTTTCGAAGGCGGCCTTCTGCAAGAAGAATGTGCGCGAACAGCTGAACCAGAAGAGCATCGTTTATCACTATCATGAAGCCGGCACCACGATCATCGAGGGTATCCTGGCAAGGGGCGACCGGCGCCTGTCGGCCGTGATCGAGGAAGTATACCGGAATGGCGGGCTGTTTGATGCGTGGACGGAGAATTTTTCCTATGAGCGCTGGATGGAAGCCTGCAGTACCTGCGGCGTGGAATGGGAATCGTATGTGTTCCGCGAGCGTCGGGAAGATGAGCTTTTCCCCTGGGACATCATTGACGCCGGGGTATCGAAGGCATATCTCCTCAGGGAGTGGAAGAATTCGAAAGAGGGCGTGGTGACGCAAAACTGCCGTGACAAGTGTGTGGGCTGCGGCTGCGCATCCTATAACTGCGGGATCTGCATCCAGCCGAGAGGAGGTGCACTGTGAGCGTAGTCGCGAGATTCTGTTTTGCAAGAAAGGGCCCGGTCTGCTATATCGGGCATCTGGACATGCTCCGCTATTTCCAGAAGGCGGTGATGCGTTCCGGCATTCCGGCAAAGTATTCCGAAGGCTTTCATCCGCACCAGCTGATGAGCTTTGCCTATCCCCTTGGTGTTGCCATGGAAACGGAAGGCGATTACATGGATCTGGAGCTTACGGAGGAGCTGCCGGAAGAAGAACTGAAAGAGCGCATGAACGCCGTCATGAAGGAAGGGGTTTCGATCCGGAAGGTCACGCTTCTGAAAGAGGGAGCGCCCAATGCCATGTCTCTGGTGGCACTGGCGGATTACCGGCTCGAGACGGATGTGGAAGAGACGGAACTGAAGCGGGCCGTGTCGGAACTGCTTGCGGAGACGGAGCTTCTGGTCGGCGCGGAGGCCCGCCCCTCCAAGGACGGTAGAAAAAAGAAAGAGAAAAAGCCGAAGGATATCCGCCCGGGAATCCTGGAACTGAGGGCGGAAGGAGAAGGTTGTCTTTTCATGAAGCTTTTGAGCGGCAGTGCCATGAATGTAAGGCCTGCGGACGTTTTTTCGCTTCTGTGTGAAAAACTCGGAAGGGAAGCGGAGCTTCTGCGTCTGGTGCGTCTGGAGATCTACGGAGCGGAGGATTCCGCTTACAAGCCGCTTTCGGAAATGGGTGCAGCCGCTTCGACTGCAGCGGAAGCGTGAGGGGCGGAGGCTTCGGATGCGCAGGGAAGTGAAAGAACACAGGGACATGCTCCGGAAAGAGATCGTTCTCAAGGATGTCCGTTACCTGGCTTTTCGCGGAGAAGAGGACGGGACGGAAAAGCTGGCGGTATTGAAGATCGGCGGCGGCCGCATCCTGCGGATCTGGACGCAGCGCGCGGATGCGATCCTCCCTGGGGACGTCTACATGGGCAGGATCGAAAACAGAAAAGGCGACGTGGGTGCGTCTTTTGCGGATATCGGCCGCGGGGAAACGGTATTTGTGCCGGGCTCCATCAAACCCGGAACGGAACTGCCGCTTATGATCCGCAATACGGCCTGGAGGGAAAAACGGGCAAAGGCTGTCACTGCCATGCCGGAAGGCGCGGAGGAAGAGATCGCCCGCAAAGCGGAGCATGCGGTCAAGGGAAGCTGCCTGCTTTCCGCAGAGCGGCTTCTGGAACGCTCGGTGCGCGAAGCCCTGGATACGGAGGGGGCATTGTGGGTTACGGAGGATGAAGGCCTGTACGAAAGGGCGCAAAAGGCGTTTCCCGGGGAGGAACGCGTGCGCCTTTACCGGGATGAGAACCTTCGCATGTGTGAGCTTTACGGCCTTCGCACCAAGCTTTCGCATGTTCTGTCGGGCCGCGTGAATCTCTCTTCCGGAGCCAACATCGTGCTGACGGAAACGGAGGCTCTTTGCGTGATCGATGTGAATTCCGCAAAAGCCGCCGGGAAGAAGGAAAAGGAAGAGAGCGCCCTTCAGGTCAATCTGGAGGCTGCGGATGAGATCGCACTGCAGATCTGCGCCAGGGAACTGGGCGGCATCATCCTTGTTGATTTCATCAGCATGAAAGAGAAAGAAAGTGAAACAATATTGATAAAGCACATGAAAGAACAGTTAAAGCTTTCCGGAAGCGGCGCAAGAGTGGAAGATATAACAAAATTGGGCATTATGGAGATCACGAGAAGCCGGTCCCGCGACAGTATCCGGGTGGAAAAAGAGTTTTTGAATAGTACGATATTGACGAAGTGAGCAAATTTGTGTGCTGATTTTGAAAAGTTGTTTGCAAAATATGAGTGAAAAGTCTTAAAACCCCCTTTTGGGGCTCCGGAGCCCCTTGAAACGGGCTTTTTTTATTGTTATAGTAAGATCAACAAAGAGGCGGAATGATCCGCATTGCGCAAGGAGGGTTGGTAAATGGCAGTTCAGGTATTTCAGTGTAATTGGGGGAGCAGCTTAAAATCTTTTCTTTCCGCGAGAAACCAGGATAAGCTCTATCTGCAGATCGATGACAGCAAGGCAGATGATGTCAAGATCAAGGTAAAGGCTTATATCTGCAACGAAGACGGAAAGAATGAGTATGTGGCTGAATCGGATTTCTCTGCCAAAGAGATCCGTGAAGTAAAGAAAGGTGAATTCCAGGGTTCGAACGCCCTGATCATTGTTACCCGTTTGCAGACTCTTTACGGTGTAAAGAAGACCCAGGCGATCCTTCCGGGCCTGAAAGACATGGACAAGGCTCTGGACATCCTGACCGAGATCGGCAAGAAGGCCGGCGGACTCGGCGGAGATGAGGGCAAGAAGGCTTCCGCAGCAGCGAAGCCCGCAGCAGCTGCAAAAGCACCTGCACCCGCACCTGCTCCGGCAGCACCTGCGCCTGCACCTGCGCCTGCGCCCGCTCCGGCGGCACCTGCGGCTCATGCACCTGCACCCGCACCTGCGCCTGCTCCGGCAGCACCCGCGCCTGCTCCGGCACCTGCGCCTGCGCCCGCTCCGGCACCCGCATCTGCACCCGCGCCTGCTCCGGCAGCACCTGCGGCTACGCCTGTTGTTCCCGCTTATTCTCCGTCCCAGACGGCAGCGGCTGCCACGGTTGCAGCAGCGGCAGCACCCGCTTCGAGCGGAAAGAAGGGCGAGACCTACGAGCAGAAGCTGAAGAAGCTCGATATCATGCACGAATCCGGCATGTGCAACGATGAAGAATACAAGGAGAAGAAGCTCAAACTGATCTGCGAAGAGAAGGGCATGGGTAGCTTCTACGAGAAGATCCAGAAGATCTTCGTGCTCAGAAAATCCGGCATGCTTTCCGACAAGGAATTCGAGGCAAACAAGAACCAGATCGTGGACGAATGCTTCGATCCTACCGTTAAGGATCTGAAGGTATTCCGCGAGAATACCGCAAAGCTGCCCGTGTTGCAGATGAGCGAACTGGTTTCGGAGGCTGAATTCGAAGTCAAGAAGCAGAAGCTGCTCGACAGCGTGCAGTATGAAGTGCTCGATGACAACAACCTCTTCACCCTGAAGCTTCAGAAGCTGCCGATCCTGGTAGAGGCAGAGCTGGTTCCGAAGGAAGAGTTTGAAAACGACAAGAGAGAGCTCAAGGCAATGCTCGATCCGAAGGCATCCGATTCCGTGGAAGCCCTCGACATGAAGCTTTCCAGATGGCCTGCAATGGTGGCTGCAGGTGCGGCTTCGGAAGCAGAGTTCAAGGATAAGCAGTCCCGCATGATCTCGGAAGTGATGACCATGCCGGCCGGCGACGAGGCAAGCTTCCGTGAGAAGATCATCCGCGTGATCCAGCTGAAGGACAAGTCCTGGCTCTCCGAGATGGATTATCACGGAAAGAAGGTCGAGATCCTCAAGGAAGTGGAAAGCAATCCCGACTATGTTGCAAGAATGCGCCTGTACATGATGGCAAGAGACTGCGCATTCATCACCGCTGAAGACTTTGAAGGAAAGAAGCAGACGCTGATCAAGGAAGTCTTTGCTCCTTACGAGAGCATGGAGCAGTTCCAGGAGAAGGTCGGCATGCTGATGAAGCTGAAAGACGGCGGCATCATCACGGAAGATGAGTTCAATGCTTACCGTAACAAGCTGATGAGCGATCTGTAAGATCATCAGGAAGCAAAAGAAAATGATAGGGGGGACGGAAAGAATTCCGTCCCCTTTTTGGAAGGCAGGCTTCCCCGAAGCTTGTTTGGGGGCGGAAACGGAAGGAGAAGGGAACGGATGGGGCGTCGGAAAAGGATCGGTTTGTTTGTCTCGTTGCCGGAGATGGCATATGTGCGAAGGATCACCGAAGGGATCATGCGGCAATGCGAAACGTATGATTATGATCTGTGCATTTTTGCGGCCTGCACGCATCTGAGCTTCACCGGAACCAGGTATGTCCTCGGTGAGGCGAACATCTTTGAACTGGCCAATCTGGACGAACTCGACGGTGTGATCCTGGATTACACTTCCCTGTCGGGAGATAAGGACCAGAGGAGCTTAAAGCGCCTGGTGGAACGGTTGAAAAACTATCCGGATCTGCCGGCCTGTTCCCTGGAGATCCCCATCGAGGGGACAAAGGTGATCCCCAGCGATAACGGGGATGTGCTTCGCGAGATCGTGCGCCATGTGGTAAAGGTTCACGGCAGGAAAAAGATCTGTATCCTGACCGGTACGAAGGACAGCGGCGTGGCCGAGGAGCGCCTGGGGATCTTCTTGGATGAACTGGGAAAATACGGCATCACGGTCATGCCGGAGCATATCGTCTACGGAGATTTCTGGTATTTCAGCGGTGAAAAGCTTGCCGGCAGGATAAGCTCGGGCGAGATCCCCCGTCCGGACGCGATCATCTGCGCCAGTGACACGATGGCGATCGGCGTGACGGAGACCCTGATCCGGAACGGGATACGGGTGCCGGAAGAGATCGTCGTGACCGGCTTTGATTCCACGGATGAAGCGGCGATCAATCCCACAACACTTACCTCCTGGGAGCCCGCCGACATGAAGATGGGAGCAAATGCGGTCGATCATCTCCGCGCTCTGATCGAACCCGAAGCGGATATCATCCCCTTTGTTTCGGAAACATCGCAGCTGTTCCATCCCGGCGCCAGCTGTGGCTGCCAGCCGGATCCGTCCTATGTGATGCGGCGCTTCCGGGAAGCGCTGTATATCAGTTCCTATAATTATTCGGATCGCATGAGCGGTCAGAGGATCAGCATCGGAACGCTGCTGGAAAGCTATGCGTTGGAGGGCTTTACGGCTGCCGGCACGGCTGAGGAGTGCATGGAGAGCATCTATGACAAGATCTCCCTGCTGAAGCCTTATGACCGCTTTTCGCTTTGCCTGAAGGAAAACTGGCTTGATATCGATGACGAACGTGTGGAGGGATATCCCGATCACATGAACATCGTGGTGTCCCGGGATGAGACGGATGAAAACAGCTTCTGGAAGGAAGAGGATTCTGTACGTTTCTCCACAGCCTGCATGTTCCCGGATCTGGAAAAAACGAGGGAGCAGGCATCGGTGTTCTGGTTCTCACCGGTTCATTTTGACGGAAAACTTCTGGGCTTCGCGGTTCTGCAGCGTGAACTCGCTTCCCGTTATCTTCTCAACAATGTCTACCGAAACTGGCTGCGCTACATCAACAGCGCGCTTGAAATGATACGTTCCAAGGAGCGGCTGGAGATGCTTTCCGTTCGTGACGAGATGACGGGGGCCTATAACAGGCGCGGAATGTACAGCAAGTTCCGCAGGATGCTTTCCAAGGCAAAGCCGGAGGATGCCCTTTTTGTCGCGGTGGTGGACATGGACGGCCTGAAGTTCATCAATGACAATTACGGACATGCGGAAGGCGATTTCGGGATCTGTGCCGTATGTGAGGTCCTGCGTTCCGTCGGGCGGAAGGGCGAGATCTGCGTCCGGAGCGGAGGCGATGAGTTCTTCCTGATCGGCATCGGCGATTACCGGAAATCGGACGAAGCCGAAAGGGCGAATGAGTTTACGAAGGCGATCGAAGCACGCTCCGAAAAAGAAGGGAAAGCCTATAAGATCTCGGCCAGCATAGGCTGTGTGGTCTGTGAAGACTGCCGGAAGCAGGACCTGGACAGTGCCCTCAGTGAAGCGGACGGGAGAATGTACGGCTACAAGATGCGCAACCGCCGGCAGAGAGGGATCTGAGCGGGAGTGCATGATAAAAGATTCGGATCATGAGAAG
Source organism: Lachnospiraceae bacterium (assembly GCA_024696005.1). Taxonomy (GTDB): domain Bacteria; phylum Bacillota; class Clostridia; order Lachnospirales; family Lachnospiraceae; genus NK4A136. The sequence continues at coordinate 47,939 of JAILHF010000051.1, forward strand.
TGATCCTTTTCGCGAAGAACAGGAAAGAGGTGTCGGAGATCATGGCGAATGAAACGTATCCCTGTCCCTGCTGCGGTTACCGTACCCTTGAGGGAAGGGGGGAGTATGAGATCTGCCCGGTCTGCTTTTGGGAGGATGATCCGTTGCAGAGCGCTGATCCTCATCTTGCAGGCGGAGCCAACGAGCCGGATCTTTTGAGCGCGCGGGAGAATTACCGCTGTTTCGGTGCCTGTGAAGAACGTTTTCGGGATCATGTCAGAGATCCGTATCCGGAGGAGATGACGTAAAGATGGATAAAAAGAAGATCGGTGCAGTGGCTTTTCTGCTCCTGGCGTTTGCCTGTTTTCTCATTTTGAGCAGGTTCTTCGGAGACGATGCGACGGATGGTTTCGCGGAAGAGCCGCAGTCGTCCGCGGAACAGATCGCGGAGGAGGCGGAAGCAGAGGAGGCATCGCCCGCAACTGAGGGGCAGCCGGCACCGCTTTCGGAAGAAAAGGCCGAGACGGAGGCACCTTCCGGAACTGATGCGGAGGAAGCATCCGGAACGGAACAGAACCCGGCTTCGGCAGACGAACAGGCCGTAACGGAACAGACCGTGGCTTCGGCAGACGAACAGGCCGTAACGGAGCTGCCCGGGGACAGGGGCGCAAAGCAGAAGAAGGAATACCGTTTCCGCAGCAAAAAGCAGCTCGACCAGCATTATGAAAAGCACGGGATCGAGATGGGCTTTGCAACGGCTGCGGAATACGAAGCCGCGGCCTCGGCGGTGATCAACGATCCGGCAGCGCTTCACAAGACCGAAAAGGAAGACGGGGACGATGTCTATTATCTGGAGGCAAGCAACGAATTCGTGATCCTCTCCGGAGACGGATACATCAGGACCTATTTCCTTCCCGCGCAGGGCAAGAAATACTATGACCGGCAGTAGACCGGAAGCAATGTTACTGTTCAGTCCCGAGCCATGCACTTCGCTGCGTGGCTACGGGCCGACGCTTGGGCTGGCAGGCTTGCCGCCCATCGGCGAAGCCGATTCTGCATGGCGGCAAGCCAGTTACGTTCAGTGGCTGGCAAGCCACTGAACAGTAACGAATCAATGGGAGTACAAGTACATGAATAACGAACGTACCAATGTGATGCGGATCCTCGAGCAGAAAAAGATCCCTTTTGAGAGCCATGCGTACAAGCCGGATGCGTCCATGAGCGGGGAAGAGATCGCTGCGCTGCTTGGTGAGGATCCGTCTCATGTTTTCAAAACACTGGTCACACAGGGAAAGAGCGGGCAGCATTATGTGTTCGTGATCCCGGTAGCTTCGGAACTGGAGCTGAAAAAAGCGGCGTCCGCAGCCGGAGAAAAAGCGGTCGCCATGATCAAACAGAAGGAACTGCTCCCGCTGACCGGTTATGTGCACGGCGGCTGTTCACCGGTCGGGATGAAGAAGGCCTTCCGCACTTTCGTCCATGAATCGGCTAAGGAACTTGAGCGGATGTTTGTGAGCGCCGGAAAGGTCGGCTTTCAGGTGGAGCTTGCGCCGGAGGACCTGATGCGGATCGCCTCCTGCGAATACGCGGATCTGGTATGAGAATGGGCTTATGAGTGATATCCTTTCGATCATAGATGAATACTGTGTCAACATGGAACGCATGAAGGAATTGAATGACATGCAATTTCCGGACTGCGGGAAAAAGGAATGGGTGTCACGGATGATCGGGCGCTCGAAGGATCTGCGTTCCCTTGCTGCAGAGAACAGGCAGTTGATCGAAAGGATCCGGAAATTCCTGGACAGCGAGCTTACGGACGATGAGTACGAGGAGCTTTATGCCTGCGCGCAGAAGATGTATGACGGGGATTATGATGACATCGCCGTGCTCTATCCCATTCTGCAAAAGCTTTTTGACCGCTATCACCATACGGAAGAATATGAAAAACGTCTGTTTCTCTATAAGGCGATCTTTTACGAGCGTACCGAGATCCTCAACCGGGGCGAGGGAGAATCCCGCATCGACGAGGAGATGCTGCCCCATATTTTTGAACTGAAGAAGCAATACCCCTTTTTGCCCGGGGCAGACAGAAGGGTGTTCTGGGTGATCTATTACAACTATGTCGTCATGGATGCAGACAGTGCCGACTTTGACATCAACCGCACGTATCGGCGTTTCCGTGAGGCGATGGACTTTTGGGAAAGCGAGGAAGTGCAGAGCGTAGACCGGGACAACGAGGAATTTGCCGAGCTCATTTCGCTGATGAAACATGACTGGCTGGAAGCGGAAAAGGGAGTGGAGCAGGCATCGGAAGAGGTAAAGAAAGTTCTTTCGGACATCGCAGAGGAGAGTTTTGCGGAGTATTGTGCGAAAAAAACGGATATTGCGGAATATGATGACAGTGTATACGCTCTTTACCTGCGGATGCAGGTGGTAAACGGACAGATCACCATGGAAAAAGCCGTCCGGCTCTATCTGGAGTTTTACCGGAAGAAGAGCAGCCTGCTGGCCGCGAAGGACGAACTGGATGAAGAGGAGCAGCATCTTCTCTCCAACATGCCCGAGCGCCTTCTTTCCTGGGCCGAGAAGCTGGAGGACTCGAAAAAAAGAGCGGAGATCGTCAGTTTCCTGGCGGATCATACGAAGAAGACCCTGTTTCAGGATTTCAACTGTTTTCATTCCCAGTTCATCAATCATGTGCTGAGCCTGTTCTGCTTCCGCATGCTCCCCTATCTTGAGGGGGCCGGGGAGAAAGAGGACTGGATCTTCGGACTGATCATCCGCAGGCAGCTTCCGACGTATCTGCATTCCGTCATGGTGGCAGAGATGGCGGAAGCGTTTTCGAGAGAGGTTCTGAAGAGCATGCCGGGATTTTTTGACGATCTTCCGGAGGAGCAAAAAAAGGACATTCCCGCTTTTCTGAAAAAGTGTGCGCTCTTCCACGACATCGGGAAGACAAAGATCGCAGATATCATCAACCTGCAGGGGCGAGCCCTGAGCGACGAGGAATACGGATCGATCATGCGGCATCCCGACTTCGGGGCGGCTTTTTTGGAACAATCCGGAGATCTGCGCTGCTATGCGGATATCGCAAGGGGGCATCACCGCTTTTATGACGGGAGCGGCGGGTATCCGGTCGATTACAGGCCGGAGGATTCTCCGTTCCGCAGCGCCGTGGACATCATCCGGATCTGCGACTGCATCGATGCGGCGACGGATCACCTTGGAAGAAACTATAAGAAGACCCTGCATTATGACGAGATCTGTGATGAGATCATAAGCGGTGCCGGCACGTCTTACAATCCCCGTCTGGCACAGCTGCTGGAGCGTTCGGATGCGTTGAAGGAGAAACTGCGTTTTCTCTGTACCGAAGGCAGGGAAGACATCATGTATGCCGCGTATCGGGACAGCCTGAAAATGCGTTGACGGAACAGATAGGATTTGAAAAAAGCGCCTGGATGTGTTATCTTATTAACACGAGTATGAGAGGGGCCAGGGATCATATCGACATCACTGTATTTCGTAAAACCTGCAATCGTCATATAAGGAGAACGGGATGACAGATTATCAAAAGATCGTGGAACATATAGGAGCCATGACTTGTGTGGTTTCGGTGGAAAGGCTTGAGAACGGGCGGGCCGGAAAATTCCGCATCGTTGCAGGTAATGAAGCATATGTCAGTTCGATCGAACACCCGGCACCCGGTGCCGAAATGCTGACGGATAAGTTTGTCCCCAACAGCGAGTATACCAATTATCTTACCAGGGATCTGAATTTCGAAGATTACTGCTACAGGGCTGCCGTGGAGAAGAAGTGTCTTCATTCCTATGCCCATCCGGACCGTCTGCCGCTCTGGTTTAACATGAGCTTCATTCCGGCCGGCCCGGATGAGGGAAATCTCAGTTTCTGCTATTACATCATGGAGATCAATTTCAAGGCGAGTTCCGAGCGCATGTCAAACATTTCGGGTGAGATCGCTTCTTCGGTTCTCGAGACCAGCATCAAACTGCGGGGGACCTCGGATTTCCGTGAGACGATGAAGGATGTGATCCATGATATCCGCGATCTCTGCGATGCCGAGCATTGCTGTATCCTTTTGTTTGATGACGTGAAGCGGGACTGCTCGGTGCTTTGTGAATCTTTCGCGGAAGGCTCCAAGCTGCTCCCGATGGAGACCTATCTGGATGAAAGCTTTTTTGAGATCGCGGCTTCCTGGGAAGCGACGATCGCGGGCAGCAACTGCCTGATCGTCAAGAATGAGAGCGACATGGAAGTGGTAAAGGAGAGAAATCCCGTATGGCATGAATCGCTGACCGCTGCCGGCGCAAAGAGCATCATTCTGTTCCCGCTCAAATCCAGTGACCGCCTGCTGGCCTATATCTGGGCGATCAATTTCAACGCCGAGAAAGCGGTTGAGATCAAGGAGACGCTTGAGCTTGCGACCTTCATCCTCGGTTCCGAATTGGGAAATTATCTGCTCGTTGACCGCCTGCGTGTGCTCAGTTCTCGCGACATGCTCACCGGTGTCATGAACCGTAACGAGATGAACAATTTCGTTGACAGCCTGAGGGAAAAGAAACCGGAGGACGGCATCTCCGTGGGCGTCATTTTTGCGGACTTAAACGGTCTGAAGGAAGTGAATGACCGGGAGGGGCACGAAGCCGGTGACCGTCTGCTGAAGGACGCGGCAGATGTCCTTCGCAAGAGCTTTAACGAGGAAGATATCTATCGTGCCGGAGGTGACGAGTTTTCCGTCATCGTTTGCGGCATGGATGAGGAAGCCGTCAAAAACAAGATCGCGGAGATCCGCAAAAATGCCGAAAAGACCGGCTGGGTTTCCTTTGCGCTCGGCGGGAGCACCGTCGGTGATGCCGGGGATGTGCGTACCGCGCTCCGGCAGGCAGACGAGCGCATGTATGAAGACAAGCGCATCTTTTACGAGACGCATCAGAAATATCGTTAACGGAACGATAGTCCGCACTTTGAAGGAAGATCCTGAAGCGGTAGCTGCCGGTCCGGTACATTTGCCTGAACGGAGGTAAGGATACTTGGATTTGAACGGGATCGTAAACGGACTGAATAAGATCGGATGCATACTCTCCGTTGAACTGAAGGATGACGATTCTTACGGCGCGATCTGCGTTGAGGCCGCCAACGAAACCTATCTGAAGTCGGTCAATGTAGCCGTGGAAGACTTTGTGCCCGGCAAGCCCTATTCCGAATATGTCCCGCCTACCAGGAATTATGAACAGATGTGTTTCCGCTGCGTGAAAGAGAACAGGATGGTCCATTCCTACATCAACCTTGCGCAGTATAATGCCTGGATGGAAGTGTATCTTCTCCCGCTCAAGCCGGCGGAAGAGGGGAAGAAAGGCCTGCTGTTGTTTTCCTACGAGATGACGCCGATGCTCGAATCCGAGAAGCTTTCCGATCTGTCTCCGGATCTGGCGGTAAAGGTGATCAATACGGCGGTAAAGCTCCGGGAGACCGATGATTTTGCGAAGGCAATGGATTCGATCATCCGGGATGTGCGGATCAGCTGCGAGGCGAACCGAAGCTGCATCCTGCTCACGGATCTCAAGAGCAGAATATGCTCGGTGCTCTGTGAGAGTGTTGCCGAATTTGAGAGCGACATCCCCAATGTTTCATCCTATCTGGATGAGGATTTCATCCGTATCGTTGAGACATGGGACGGGCTGATCGCCGGAAGCAACTGCTATATCATCCATGATGAGAAGGAAATGGAACTTCTCAAGGATAAGAGCAGGATCTGGTATGATTTCCTCAAGCTGGCCGGCGTTTATAACCTGGTTCTTTATCCGCTGAAGGCTAACGGAGAGACGATCGGATACATGTGGGCAACGAATTTCAACAGCAATAATACGCTGAACATAAAGGCGATACTCGAGATAACATCGTTCATGCTGGCGGCCGAGATCGCAAACCACCAGCTTTTTGAAAAGACCAAGATCTTAAGCAATACGGATCTGCTGACGGGGCTTTACAACCGTAACGCGATGAACAACCGCATTTCAGACATCGTGGCCGGGGATGAAAAGATCCACGGGGATTACGGAGTGGTATTTGCCGACATGAACGGATTGAAGACCGTAAACGATAAAAAGGGGCACAAGGCCGGGGATGAGCTTTTGAAGGCGGCGGCCCGGCTCCTGAAGCTGACCTACAGGGATGCCGAGATCTTCCGTGTGGGAGGCGATGAATTCCTCGTGATCGTTACCGGGAAAGACGAAGCCGGCTTTAAGGCGCTCGCGGATGAGCTCAGGGAAAAAGCCGAGAGCAGCGGCACGGTCAGCTTTGCCATCGGGACCTGTTTCGGCAGCGAGGATCTGGATATCCGGAAAGCGATGTTTGTTGCCGATGGGAGGATGTATAAAGACAAGGACGAGTATTACGACCGTCATCCCGAGCTTCAGCGCAGGGTGGTGACGAAGTAGGATACAAGATCACAGCCACGCACTTCGCTGCGTGGCTTTTTTGTCCCGGAAGGCTTGTCGTGAAACAGCGGGCTCATTGTCCGCCATCCAGCCATTTCAGAATGCTTTCCTCCAGACGGTATTCCGTGCGGATCTCTTTGATCACGCGGCTTTCACCGTTTTCTTCGCGGGTCTCCCGGTATTCCGCTTCCATGTAAGGCAGGGAGCGGTCCGTCACATCCCATCCGTTCCAATAGCGCGTGCGCTGCAACAGCCGCTGCAGGATGCTGCGCAGGCTGTCCGTGCTCACGCCTTGTGTGCTTTCCCGGCCGTCTTCCCCCAGAACGGTCTGAAAGTTCCATTCCGGGGAAGAGAGAAGCGCGGCTTCTTCTTCGCTCCATTCCTCACCGGCAGAAAAATGCGGTTTTGTTCCGATGAAACGGATCACAAGGCTTGTTTTTGCGCTCTCTCCCTCCCGGTAAGAGGAAAGGGCGGTGATGTCGTTTAAGTCGAGCAGGGCTTCCAGGAGCGCGTCGTTCATTTCCCCGTTGTCTGTGAGCCGGTTCTGCCAGTGATCTGCATTGAACCTGAGCCTCTGGCCGTTTTTCAGTGATATGCAGATATAGGCGGCATTCGGAACAAAGAGTTCGGCCTGCGCCATCATCTGCTTAAAGAGCGGGGCGTCCTTTGTGCGCTCCAGTTCCGCGCAATACAGTGCGTAGAGCTCTTCGCTGCTGCCTTTGGGACCGCTGCCGTAAGAGTTCGCCGTGGCGCTGATCTCTTCGATCTCTTCATAAGGGACGGGCTTTGTGAAGATTTCACGGAAGGTTTCGTCTTTTCCGAGGAGCTCCGTCAGCTTTTCCAGCTCGCTTTCCGTGATGTCTACCCTGCGTTCTTTGAACAGGACGCCTTCCGTATAGTGCATGCGCAGGGTTACCACGATCTCACGGTATTGTCCGCCGCTGATCGAATGCCTCGCGGCTTCGCAAAGCAGGGCGATCGCTTCGGGATCCCGGATCTCATAATGAAGCAGGGCACTGTAATAGTAATCTTCTTCCCCATGGAAATAGAAGTAATAGTCCGGATCGGGTGTCATGTAAACGGAGCGGACTTTGTCTGCTTCCGGCAGGTCTTTGCCGATCAGACAATGCCCTTCCCATACCGCGAAAACGAAGATGACATTGAAGAGAAGGACATGGAGCAGGCCGGGAGCGGAACGCAGGCATTTCTTTACGCTGCGGGTCGTGATCAGTTCGTAGAAGAAGTAGACCAGGATGGCGGCGCAATAGGCGATCAGGATCGTAGACCGGTCCAGGGAGACATAGGGATGACCGTGTTGCAGGATTGGTTCCAGGATCAGGCATAGCGGGATCAGGCAGACGCCGCAGGATAAGGCTGTCCGGAAAAAGCCCTGCACGCGGGGAGATGAGGCAGATTGTCCGGCGGTCTCGGCAGGACGTTTCTGATAAAAGAAGAGGGATATTGCAGCATAAATGAGTGCGGCAATAAAGGTGTATATGAGGCTGGAGAGCTGTTTGACCGCGTCAAAAGCATCATGAAGGACATAGCCCAGCACAAGGTTTACAGCCGTATTCAGACGGTCGTCAAAGAGGCTTCCGGCCAAACCGTCCGGGAGAGAATAGTTGTCCAGGGTTGCGAGGGCCCCCCACAGGCTTATGGTGATGCGCGGCAGGAAGAAGATCGTCAGATACATCAATAGTGCGGAAAGCACGGTGCCGCTCAGTGACAGGGCCAGCATCATGACGGCGGTCGAGAAAGCGGAGGCGGCCAGATAATTGCCGACGGTCAGGAAATAGTTGTTTTCAGCGGGGAACACATTGGTGTGCGGAAGGAGCCGGATCAGCAGCTCGGCATAAAGACTGACGCTTGCCAGACAGAGCAGATCGAAGCTGAGTACGGCCAAAGAGCCGGAGAACAGACGGCTTTTGGGGCTTGCGGGAAGAGCGTAGCAGGCGTCACTTCCGGGCTGCTTCATCTGATGGCGGAAGAGCCACAGCAGAAGCAGCGGCGAGATCAACATGAAGACGGCGGTCAGCGGTGCGGTAAGATAAGGGAAGCTGTAGTGCATGTAAATGATGGCGGCGCCGAGGGCAGTTTGTGCCGCGGCATGGTCGCACCAGAGCATGTAGCCGGTTTCGGTGAGCATGAGCAGCACAAACACTACAAGCCCCGGAACGAAAAGCTCGCGCAGGGAAGCGAGATAAGCGCCTTTATGGAACAATCGTTTTTTGTTTTTGGTTTCATTCATTGTTTTCTGCCTCCGTAAGATCAAATGAATAGCCCAAAGCTTCGGCTTCGCAGGTGAAGGTTTCCTCAAGTGTCAGCGGCATGATCTCGAGCAGAACGGGATTTTTCTTTGCCAGCTGTTCCCGGATGTGCTCCTCGCTGCCGCGCACGATCAGGTTTGCCACTTTGCCGTTCTTTTCAAACTGCACGATCTCGAAGCCTTCAAAGGAGCTGCGGTCATATTCGTCCGCAAAAGCGACCTGCAGCTTCAAAAGGGAGCTCTTCACGTCATCGGTCTTCTGGTCCAGAAGGATCTGCCCCCGGTGAAGGAACAACAGCTGGTCGCACAGATCCTGAAGCTCCCGGAGGGAATGGCTGCTGATCAGGACGGTGATCCCGTGCTCGGCGGCTTCCGCGCATAAAAACTGCCGCAGGGCTTTCCTGGCGATGGGATCGAGGCCGTCAAAGCTTTCGTCAAGCAGAAGACAGGGCGTTCTTGCGGAAAGGGCCAGAACCATCGCGGCCTGCCGGCGCATTCCTTTGGAAAAGCTGCTCAGCCTCTTTTTCGGGTCCAGCTGCATGCCTTTGCAGAGCTTTTCGAAGCATTCCGTCGAAAAAGACGGGTAGTAGGAGGCATAGAACGCAGCCATGCTCTTTGCGCTGCTCCCTTCCGGGAACCAGGCCTCGTCTGCCAGAAAGAAAAGCTTCTCACGTGCCTCTTCCGAAAGGTCGGGACGAGAGCCCGCGATCCGTACCTCTCCTTCTTCGGGATGGTATACACCGCTGACGCAGCGCAGCAGTGTGGATTTGCCGGCACCGTTGGAGCCGACCAGGCCGCAGATCGTTCCTTCTTCAATGTGCGTGCTGATCCCCTCCAGGATCGTCCGGCCGTCAAGCTTCTTGGTAAGAGCGTTTATCTCTATCATTTACGATTCACCTCCGTATACTTCCTTCACGCAGCCGAGGATCTCTTCTTCCCTGATCCCGGCGAGACGGAATTTTTCGAGATATGCCTTCAGTTCCTTCAATTCTTCCCGGTGTTCGCTCCGAAGGATCTCCTTTGCTTCCGGGGAGATGAAGCTGCCTTTTCCCGGAACGGAACGGGTGATCCCGCGGCGGTCCAGCTCCGCGAAGGCCTTTTGTATGGTATTGGGATTGACGGACAGCTTCCCGGCGAGGGCGCGTACACTGGGCAGCTTGTCGCCCTCCGCAAGGATGCCGGACAGCACAAAGGTTTCGGCCTGCTTGATGAGCTGTTCATATACCGGCATATGGCTTAACGGGTCGATCTGAAACATCCTGACTCCTTTTGATCTGAAATATGAACTGTATTAGTGCGCTTAGTACGGTTATGCTTTTTTTATATCATGCTTCCTTTTTTTCTGTCAAGCGTTTTTTTGGAAAGGCGGTGTGGATGGGGCTCTGATCGTGCGGCGGCGGGATCCGCCCGGGCACGGTCTCTTTACCGGCGTCTTCGATAACAATACTGTAACTTGTTCCACCCCGGGGGCTGTGTTATGCTTTTTTTACAAAGCACAGGAAAGGAAGGGCGGGAAGGTATGAGTTTTCTGGAAGTGAAAGGGCTGACAAAGATCTACGGCAGCGAGGAGACGAAGGTCGTCGCGCTGGATCATGTGAGTTTTTCCGTGGAAAAAGGAGAGTTTGTTGCGGTGATCGGTGCCAGCGGCTCCGGCAAATCGACCCTGCTTTCCCTGCTCGGAGGCGTAGACAAGCCTTCCTTCGGTGAGGTGCTTCTGGACGGAGAAAACGTACATGCGATGAAGCCCGGCAGACGTGCGGAATTCCGCCGCAGAAAGATCGGATTCATCTTTCAGGAATATAATCTGATCCCTGTTCTCAACGTGGAGGAAAACATCGAGATCCCCGTAAGGCTGGACGGGATACGGATGAAGCCCGAAAACATGACGAAGCTGCTCAACATGCTGGGGCTCGAGAGCCGGCGTTATCATCTGCCGGAGGAGCTTTCGGGCGGACAGAAGCAGCGGGTGGCGATAGGACGGGCCTATGCCCATCATCCGGCCCTGATCCTGGCGGACGAGCCCACCGGAAACCTGGACAAGGCGAACGGGATGGAGATCATGACGATATTGAAGGATTCGGCCCGCAGGCTTTCCCAGACCATGATCCTGGTGACCCATGATGAGAAGATCGCGGCCATGGCAGACCGCATCATCACGATCTCGGACGGAAAGATCCAGTCGGATGTGACGGTCCGCGGAGCACTTGTGCCGGAGGAGGAAGAAGACTGATGGGATACTTCCTTAAGCTTTCCCTGCGCTATATCCGGAAGAACCCGGCCCGTACGGCTTATTCCGTTCTGGGGATCAGCCTTACGGCGCTGATGTGTTTCGCGCTGGTGACGGCTTTTTATTCCTGGTGGGATTACGATTATCTGGATTATTACCGGCAGTATCCTTTTGAGTTGTGTGTGCCCTTTTCCGACGAAGTGTGGACGCAGGAGATGATCGAAAATGCGAAGCGGATGGAGAAAGAGGAGACGATCGAAAAGCTGACGGTCCGCGTGCGGGATACCTATTCAAGCAGGATGGTCTTCAGCTCCCAGATGCAGCGCGGCGAAAAATACGCGCTCTGGATCAAGCTGAAGGATACCTCCCATCTGCAGGCTTCGGCGGATTTCCTGTCGGAAAAGTATCATTTCGAGGTAGAGGTCAACAGCCTTGTTGCCATGTATCTGCGGCAGGATGATTCCGGAAGCACGGCAATGCTCAATCTGCTTCTCAGCCTGTTTCTGATGATCTTCGGCAGCTTTTTTGTCGCGATCATCCGCAATACCATGCTGATCGCCGTGACGGAACGGGTGCGGGATTACGGCCTGCTCCGCTGCGTGGGCATGAGCGAAGGGCAGCTTCGCTTTCTTCTCTCGGTGGAAGGGCTTTTGATGAGCCTGGCGGCGTCCTTAGCGGGGATCGCCATCGGCTACGGCGGCATGCAGCTCATGGAGCCCTGGATACGGACTACGCTGGGGCTGAGTGAGGTGTTCCGTTTCGGCTTTTATCCGAAGGCGGTGATCCTTACGGTGTTGCTTGCTGCGGCAGTCACGCTCTTTTCCCTGATCGAGCCCTCGAGACAGGCCGGACAGGTTTCGCCGCTGGATGCGCTTCACGGCATCTACAGCAACGCACAGCGGCCGAAGAAGAAGAAGCTTCCCTCCGGCGGGCTGGAAGAGAAGCTTTTCGGAGCGGCCGGCTTTTACGCGAAACGGAATTTCAAGAGGGGACGTGGGCATCAGTGGGCGGTCTTTCTGGCCATGTTTTTCAGTGTGGCATTCCTGCTCACGGTGCTGGCTTTCTGCAACAGCTTTACTGCCACGATCAAGCGGGATTACAAACTGGACTCGGACGGCGTGTCGGAATACCGTGAGAGTCTGAAGGCATATTCGCAGGGCAGTGTCGGTTCGGTCTATGTCCCGGAAGATGTGAGCGCTCTTCGGGCCGAACTGGAGACGTTTTCGGATGTGGAAGATGTGGTGACGGTCCTGAGCGATGTCATGTCTCTGGAATGGATGTGTACGATCGCAATGGATCCGGAAATCCGTGCCCTGACGGAGGCAAAAACGCTCAGTTACGCATACGAGCTGGCATATGACGCGGAAGGCATGGAAAAGGAAAGGCAGTTTCTGGTCGAAGGGGAGATCGATTATGAGCGCATGAAGGCGGAGAACGGGATCCTGCTCTGCGATGTGGGCGGCGACGGCGAGCGGAAGACATCGTACCGGCCCGGAGACGTCATCCGCGCGCTCAGCCCGGAGGGCGCCGCAAGGGCGCTTGCGGATTATTGCAGTGTCATTGCCGAGGTTTCGGAGCGGCACGGCATGAACGCCTGGATGGATGCGCAGGGCAGGATCGTATACTATGAGGGCGGTGAGCAGAAAACAAGAGCGCGCGAAGCGTCTGAAACACACAGTTCGATTGACTGCCTGGCAACGAAAGCGAAGCAGGGTCTGGAGGATGATGCTTTTATCCCCCTTCAGGAGGAAGTCCTGGAATGCCTGAAAAAGAAAGGCATCGACTGCACGGCATGCATGAAAGAGGACAGCATCCGCATGACCGATGTGCTCCATGCCCTGGAAGAACGGGAATTTGAGGCGGGATACGCGGACAGTTATGCCGTGATGGGGATCCTTTCCGATGATTTTTATGAGCGGGTACGGGGGTATTCCGCGTTCGGAAGAAGGGAAAACTGGATCCGCATCATCTATCCGCAGGAGACGATGCTGGCACGTGAAGAGGAAAACCGCACGCAGGCGCAGGCCCATGGTTTTTCGCAGCCGGAAAGAGGAATGTACCGCGGGCAGCTTGAGATCAATGCCTTTGGCCACGGCTTTGACACCGAGATCGGGATCCGCCGGGACATGGAGCTCTTAAACCCTAAACTGCAACGCTTTGCCCAGAAATTGAATAACTGGGATTACAGCAATAAGCTGGATTCGGGAAACGATTATTTTGAGTCGGTCCAGTATCTGAAGGTGGTCCGCATGGTGGTCGTGATCCTCGGCACGTTTATCATCATCATCTGCATGATCCAGATCATCAATACCCTGCAGGCGAACATGCGGCTTCGCCGGAAAGAGCTGTGGCTTTACGATGTGGTGGGGATGAGCCGCAGCCAGCGCCTGAAGATGCAGCTGGTCGAGCACGGCTTCAGCGCCCTCGCCGCACTGCTTCTGGCGATGCTGATCAGCTTCCTCGGCAGCTTCGGATTTATCAAGGGCCTGCTGGAACTGGGGGAGGATACCTATGTCTACCGCTGGCCCTGGCTTGTGGCGCTGCTGCTTTCGGCTGCCGTCTTCGGCATCCTGTTTCTGGTAAATCACCTGGAACTGAACAGAAGTGAATAAAAGTTATTGCGAAAGAGCGGGCACAATGCTAAAATACTTTAGTTGCGTTGGGCCCGTTTTTGTGTGCCCGAATCGGATTACAGATTGGAGGAAATTATGAAGCTGGGAATCGTGGGGCTGCCGAATGTCGGCAAATCGACCCTTTTTAATTCACTGACCAAGGCAGGAGCGGAGAGCGCAAACTATCCCTTTTGCACCATAGATCCCAATGTGGGCGTGGTTGCGGTACCCGATGAGCGCATCGAAAAGCTCGGGGAACTCTATCATACAAAGAAAGTGACCCCTGCGGTGATCGAATTTGTGGACATCGCGGGTCTGGTAAAGGGTGCAAGCAAGGGTGAGGGCCTCGGAAACCAGTTCCTGGCCAACATCCGTGAGGTGGACGCCATCGTACACGTGGTCCGCTGCTTTGAAGACAGCAACATCGTGCATGTGGACGGCTCGATCGACCCGCTCCGGGACATCGAGACCATCAACATGGAACTGCTCTTCTCCGATCTGGAGATCCTTGAGCGTCGCATCGCAAAGACGACCAAGAGCGCCAAGATGGACAAGACGGCCGCAAAGGAGCTGGTTCTTCTTGAAGCACTGAAAGCGCACATGGACGAAGGAAAGCTTGCGAAGACCTTTACCGTGGAAGGCGAGGATGAGGAAGCGTGGTTCAGGGAGTACAATCTGCTGACCGCAAAGCCGGTGATCTATGCAGCAAATGTTGCGGACGGGGACCTGGCCGATGACGGTGCTTCCAATGCGCAGGTTGCGAAGGTCCGTGAATATGCAAAGACCGAGGGCAGCGAGGTGTTTGTCATCTGCGCCCAGATCGAAGAGGAGATCGCCGAGCTCGATGATGACGAGAAGGCGGAATTCCTGGAAGGGCTCGGCCTTTCCGAATCCGGCCTGGACAAGCTGATCAAGGCGAGCTATTCCCTTCTCGGGCTGATCAGTTTCCTGACGGCCGGTGAGGACGAATGCCGCGCTTGGACCATCAAGAAGGGGACCAAGGCGCCTCAGGCAGCCGGTAAGATCCATTCCGATTTTGAACGGGGCTTCATCCGTGCGGAAGTGGTAGCCTACGACGATCTGATCAGCCTCGGCTCGCTTGCGGCAGCCAAGGAAAAAGGTGTGGCCGGTCTGGAAGGAAAGGATTATGTGGTAAAAGACGGAGATGTGATCCTTTTCCGTTTCAATGTATAAAAGCAAAGAGGGTTGTCCGGGATGAACGGTGGCGATATCGCATTCCCCAATCTGGGGATCTATCTGGAAAATGTGCCGAAGAGCTTTACGATCTTCGGAATCTCGATCGCGCTTTATGGTGTGATCATCGGGATCGGCGTGCTGCTGGCTTTCATGCTGATCGCGAAGGTTGCGGCCAAAGACGGGCAGAATCCGGATGACTTTTACGAAGTCGGGATCTATGCGCTGATCTTCGGCATCATCGGAGCGCGGATCTATTATGTGATCTTTTCCTGGGAATATTACAAGGATGACCTGTTGAGCATTTTCAACATACGCCAGGGAGGTCTGGCGATCTACGGCGGAGTGATCGCCGGCTTTGCGACGGTGATCCTGTATGCCAGGATCAAAAAGAAGAACATCTTCGCCATGCTGGATACGGCCATCACGGGTGTGCTGGTCGGGCAGATCGTGGGGCGCTGGGGAAATTTCACCAACCGTGAGGTCTTCGGAGGCTATTCGGACGGGCTGTTTGCGATGCGCCTGCCGATCGAAGCCGTGCGTTCCCGGGACATCAGCCCGGATCTTCGTTCACACATCCCGGAAGGAGCCAACTATATCCAGGTACATCCGACGTTTCTGTATGAAGGTTTCTTTAATCTGATCCTTCTGGTGCTGATCCTTGCATTCCGGAAGAAAAAAGCATTTGACGGAGAGTGTGCTCTCTGGTATCTGGGCGGCTATGGCATCATACGCTTCGTGATCGAAGGCGTGCGCACCGACCGTCTGTTTATCCCGCATACCGGGATCCCGGTCTCGCAGGCGCTGGGGATGCTGCTTTTTGTCGGCTCGCTGATCACGATCGCCGTGGTGCGCGTCCGTCTGCAGATCCGGAAAAATGAGGCGAAGGATAAGGCGGAAGGATAAGGCGGAAGGATAAGCCGGAAGCTTGACAAAAGCATTTCAAAATGCTATATTCTCGAATGTAACAATTTCGTAACAAATGAAATAAGGGTGTAACATTTGAGAAGCTTCAGGTATCTGGCAGGCGCTGCCGCAATCTCCATATTGACATTTCAGCTGAACGGGATCGCATGCGATGCCGAGCAGACGGAAATGACTGCTGCTTTGGCGGAAGAAGAAACCGAAGCGGTCTTTTTGGGCGGCGCTGCGGATATCTTTGAAGATACGATACTCGAAAGCGGCCCCGCGCTCAGGCTTTGCGGCGCGGCAGTCGAGCTGGACGAGGATTTCAATGCTTACGAGATTATTGGCGAGCCTTTGACGGAAGAGGAGGTTCTTTTCGAAGAGGAGGCTGCTACGGAAGTGACGGCAGAGGAAGAAGCTGTCCCTGTTCAGGAACAGACGGAAGCGGTCGTTGTGACCGAACCCTGCGTGGAAGTGTCTGCTCCTGCGGAATATGCGGCAGCGCCCGAGGCAGAGGAGAATGCCGTTGCTGAGGCCGCTGCAGAGGAAGAGGCTGCCGGGGAAAACGAAGAGCCTTCCGTTCCTGCGGAAGCCGGCGGGCTCGGGGCACAGGTGGTTGCTTTTGCCTGCAATTTTGTCGGAAACCCTTATGTATACGGCGGCATCAGCCTTACGGACGGTGCGGACTGCTCCGGTTTTGTCCTTGCGGTCTATCAGAATTTCGGCGTTTCGCTTCCGCACAGTTCTTCTGCGGACGCGGGAGTCGGAACGGCGGTGGAAGGCGGACTGGCTGCAGCACTTCCCGGAGACCTGATCTGTTATAACGGTCATGTGGCGATCTACATGGGAGACGGTCAGATCGTTCACGCTTTCAATTCCAGGAAAGGGATCTGCATCACGAATGCGGATTATGATACCATCCTTGCGATACGGCGAATATTCTGAGAAAAACCATTTCCTGCACGCCGCTGTCGCAGCTTTGGCTGCGGCTCTTTTTTTTGTTATCTTCCTGATCGTCTGCGGGATCGTTCCCTTCGGAGAGCGAAGCTGGACCGTTCTCGACATGAAGATGCAGTATCTGGATTTTTATTCCTACTACAAAACGGTGCTGGCCGGAAAGAACGATCTTTTCTATGCGCCGGCCATGACACTGGGCTCGGGAGCCATCGGCTTCTTTAGCTATTATCTGTCCAGCCCGCTGCTTCTGCTTCTGGCGTTCTTTAAGAGAACGCAGCTTCCGGCCGCCGTCACATTGCTTACCGGTATCAAATGCATGTTCACGGCAGCAAGCTGTGAGTTCATGCTTTCCGACTACATTCGAAAGAGGAGCGAAAGAAAGGACCGCATGCCGTTCACGCTTCCCTTTTCACTTGCCTATGCCTTCTGTGCCTGCATCGTGACCTACACCGTCAATCCCATGTGGCTGGAAGTCTTTGCCCTGATGCCTCTTGTTTTGTGGGCGCTGGAGCGTCTGATCCGCGAAAAAAAGATCTTCGCTTATGTTCTGTCCCTGGCTCTCATGATCTGGTGCAATTACTATATCGCCTACATGGTCTGCCTGTTCATCATTCTCTGGACCCTGCATCTTCTGGCGGAAGAGCCGGAAGGGTGGTTTCCTAAGCTTTGCCGCGTCGCCGGCTGTTCCCTGCTTGCGGTCTGTCTGGACGCCGTGGCGCTGGTCCCCACGGTCTTCGGGCTGTCCGGAAGCCCCAAGGACGCGGAGGCCGCGGTTTCGGGCGGCAGCGCGCGTCTTTTGGACCTGCGTCTTCTTTTTTCCAAGAGCTGGTTCATGGCTTTTGATGCCGATCAGACCTGGTGGGGCGTGCCGCTCCTGTATGCAGGCATTGCAGTGCTCCTGCTCCTTTTTCTGTATTTTGCCGACAAAAAGATCCCCCGCAGGGAGCGGATCTCGATGGCGCTGATCCTTTTGTTCTTCCTGCTTTCCTTTTTGCTCAGACCGCTGGATCTTTTATGGCACGCGGGAATGGTCCCTTCGGGCTATCCCTATCGCGAGGCCTTTCTCTTTGCCTTTACGGCCGTGCTGTGCGCGGCAAGGGAGTTTGATGCGGCCGGAGGCCTCGAAGGGAAGCTCAGATTGATCGTTGCAGCGATCCTTGCGGCAGGGCTGCTTTTTGTCTCGACACGGGGGGAAGTCTTTGCCGACAGGCGGATGCTGTTGATGAACATCCTGCTCATTCTTGCCTGGACATTACTTTTCCTTCTGCAGGGCTTTGCGCGGAAAAAGGGAGAGGCCCTCCGTTTCCGGGGGATACCGCTCATGCTTTTTTGCCTGCTCATGGCCGGAGAGCTGCTGGTCAACGCGGTCTATATCTTCCGGGTGCAGACTTCTTCCGGGATGCTTGCGTATTCCGATTACCAAAGCATCGTTCGCTCCACGGAGGAAGAGCTGAAGCTGCTTCCTGCTGAGGGTGTTTACCGGGTGGAGAACATGGCGGCGAGGGAGCAGAATGACGGCATGATGTTCGACTATTCGTCCCTGAGTCATTACAGCTCGGCGGGGCAGATGGAGATCCGTCATTTCCTGCAGGAGCTCGGATACAACGATGACGGCCTGGCTGTGACGTACGGGAGCGACAATACCTGCACGGCGGAGTCTTTGCTTGGGATAGCGTATCTGCTTTCGGCAGAAAGGCGGCCGGAGTACGAAGTGCTGGGCGAAGGCGATAACGGCACGGTAAAAAATCCTTACGCTCTGCCGCTTGCCCTGGCCGTGGATGAGATGCCGGATTGTGAGCACGGAGATCCGTTTGCGATGCAGCAGAGCCTGCTTTCTTCCCTGAGCGGATGTGAGGATAAGCTTTTTGTGCCGCTTTCGGTCACGGAGAAGAAGGGCGAAGATGAAGTCGTTTATTCCTGCGAGGCGCAGGTGGACGGTCATGTGTATCTGTACCTGGCGGGGATCGCGGACAGGATCCAGAATCTTGCGATCGAAAAGGACGGAGAGTTTTTAAGCGGTTACGGGAACAAAGCCTGCATGAAGGTGCTGAACCTGGGGCGCTTTAACGAGGGAGAACGCTTTTCGCTGCGGATCCGCGGGGACGGGGAAGCTTTTGATCCGGGCAGGCTCTGCCTGGTCACGGAGGATACGGCAGCACTGCGCCGGGCCGCGAGGGATGCGTTTGACGGAGCGTCCGGACGGAAGGGGGCTGATCTGAAGCAGCCCCGTTCCTCCGTTTACGAGATCACGATGCCGTCCGCGGCGCAGGGGCTTTTTATGAGCATCCCCTATGAGGGATCCTGGGTGGCGGAAGCAGAGGGCGTGAATCTGAAAACCCTGCGCTGCTGCGGAGCGCTGCTCTATGTTGATACGGAAGGGGTCGAAGCCGGAAGCGTGATCCGTCTGCGTTATGTGCCGAAGGGGCTATACGCCGGCATGGTAGTGAGCCTGCTGTCGCTTGTGATCCTTGCACTTGTTTCGGGTTTCCTGCGAAAAAAAGAGCAGAAGCCTGAGGCTTCTGCCCTGCGTTGAGCGCTGTGTCTGCTTTCGTCAGCTTTCTTTGCCGCCCGCAAGTTCCATGAGCATTTCATATTCCAGATCACGGTCGTCAGAGACAAAGGCCACGGTATCGTCCGGACCGTATTCTTCACATTTCTCGTTGTCGGATACACGTCCGGGATGACAGAGGATCTCGAGATGGGCATCCTTTTTCCGGGCATATTTGCGCATTTTGTTCATCAGGAGGCCGACACGCCGGCTGTCCATGCGACCGGTCATGGCCACGCCGAAGATCCGGCCGGTCTGAATGCCTTCTTTTTCAAGCTTGTTTCGTATGCCGTGGCTCAGAACGTGCAGGACGATGTTCTTGACCAGATTGAGCGGACGTATCGTTCCGGCAATCCCCGGCGTAAAGAGAAACATCGCGAGCGGCTCCGTGGAGCAGCGGATGAAGGATGTCCCTGCACGCAGCTGTGTCTGTGCAAGGGCTTCTTCGAGGGCTTCAAAGACCAGAGGGATCATGTGGGTATGCACATGGCTGTCGATCCGGAAAGCGACGGGGCGTTGCTCATCATCCTTCAGATCTTTCGTGTCCCGGCGGATGCGGGAAAGCTGTTCGGCCAGTTCGCGGCTGTAAGAGAGTTTCAGTTGTTTCCGCTTCGGGCCCGGCACAAGAGAATACAGAAAGAGCCGTTCCCAGGAATTGCGGATGCAGCGTTTGCTTTTTCCGGAAGAGAGCCAGTAACCGTCGATCAGGTTCAGATGGACCGAGAGCAGGGGCTTTTTCGGAAAACGCTCCCAGTTTTCGCGGAGCATCTTCATGCACTCCTCATAGCAGCCCATGTTGGGAAGGATGCTGATGCTGTCGACTTTTCCGGCAAGCAGGAGTTCAAGGATCCGCCGGGAGTTATCGGGGGATGCGGCATAATCGTCCGCGTGAAAATCGATCCGGTACATAAGCTTGTTCCTTTTCAAACTGGTTTTAAGACGCGATTTTTGCGCCTGCATTGTCTGTATGGTATCACATAATCGAAGCGCTAACAAGCCGAAAGCCTGCCTTTTGGCTTACCATATCGTATATTCTTTCGCAAGCAGGGTGCTGTGCAAAAAGCTGTCGTAGACGACGATGCTCAGCTGCCCTTCGTAATTGGAGTGATCGTCTCTTCCGAGAAGGATGCTGCCGTGGCCGCTGCGGGTTCCCGTAAAGCGTACCTGCAGAGTGACATAGTCGTCCAGCTCCCGTATGTAGGGAGCGGCCTGCGTGTCGTTGTGCATCAGCAGCGTGAGCTCACCGTTTTCCCATATCCATTTGCCGCCCGCGTTGTAGTCCTCTTCGCTTATGCCCGGCAGGATGCGCAGCGATTCATAAAGGGCGGAATCCTGATAGATCCCTTCCAGGCTGATCACCGCTGTCACTTCCTTCATGCGGGAAAGGATGGCGAGGGTTTCCTCCAGATCTTCCGAGGCTGCGGCAAGAGCATCGCCGTCCCGGCGGTGTTCATAGTAACGCAGGTCCTCGTCCCAGATCCCGTAGGCCGGATCGCCACGGTGATCCGCCAGCTCATAGTTTTCCTTCAGGTAATTCCCGAGAAAAGCGCAGATCTTTTTCGCCCCGTAAGCGTTCGGATGGGCATCATCGAAAAAGTCTTCGTTGTAATCCAGATCCAGTTCGTCCAGACGGCGGTTGAAATCCAGACGGGGAATGCCGTTCTCCTCCGCAAAGGCAAAGGCGCTGTCGATCAGAGCCTGCTTGTCCTCGTCGCTCTGAAAAGGAAGAGCCATCAGGACAAGGGAGGCGTCGTTCTCACGGCAGAGCGCATCCAGCTCCTTCAGCCAGTTCAGCTGGTCTTCACTGAGTGCGGCAGACGTTGAAGGGGCGGGGGGAGTGATCGGCTCTATCACGTTTGCGGCCCAGTTCAGATATTCTCCCCTGGCGGCCAGGGCCGCTTCGTCGTTTATGAAATCCCGGCGTTCCAGTTCGCGGTAGCGCGTGTGAAAGACCGGCCAGCGGGTAAGGTAATCCAGATAGTTTTCCGAAACGGCGGGATCCTTCGCGGCATAAGCGTTCAGTGCCGGGATCGTGTCCTCTGAGATCGGGAAAGTAAGATAATTGCGGATGAAGTGCTCCTTGTAAACATGCGTTTCAAAGGTGAGCGAGAAGAGGTCCACCATGACAACGCGCGGAGACTGCGTTTTGAACAGATGCTTTATGCTGTAATAGGCCGAATCCCTGTCCATCGCGCAGATGGCCATGTCGAAGGCAGAGATGCCGAAGGAGCTCCAGAGATAGGAGGGATAGATCCCTGTATAAACATGGGAGCTGCCCACGAAGACCGCATCGATGCTGTCGTTCGGGGTCTCGGCCAGCTGCAGGACACAGGACTGGTAACTGACATTCGTGTCTTTCCAGCTGAGAACGCCGTAAGCCTTGCCCAGACAGAAGGCTGTCAGCAGGATAAAGATCATGAGTTGAATAAAACGCTTCATTGCAGCCTCCTAAAACGCAAAATAGATGAACTGGGACGAGTCAAAGGCCAGGCCGTATTCGCCCCATACCAGAACGGCCAGCATCAGGAGAATAAAGACCAGCCAGCGGAACCAGAGGTCCTGTTTTAGCAGGAACTCCCCGAGGTCCGTTTTTTTGTATTCCCGCAGCAGGGAAACGGCCAGCAGAAGCAGCAGGCAGAAAAACAGGATCCCGGTCTCGCGGCGGTCCGGGCCCCAGTTGAACATGCTCTGGTCAAAGAGGACCCAGGGGTTGAATTTCACGAACATCCGGCGTATGTATTCGAGGGCGAGTTTCATCGAATGCGCGCGGAAAAAGATCCAGGCAAAAGCCGTCAGCACAAAGGTGATCACTTTCCGGCCGAAGTGGAAGCTGAAGGAATCCTCGTGCAGGTTCAGGACTTTCGTGAGTTTTGCGCGGACCGGCTTTAGTATGTTGCCGGCGATCTGGTAGAAGCCGTGCAGGGCTCCCCAGAAGACAAAGCTCCAGGATGCGCCGTGCCAGAGGCCGCTTACCAGGAAGGTGATCATCAGGTTTACATATTGGCGGGGCTTTCCTTTGCGGTTTCCGCCGAGGGGGATGTATACGTAATCGCGGAACCAGGTGCTCAGCGAGATGTGCCAGCGGTGCCAGAATTCCCCGATGCTTTCGGCGAAGTAGGGTGCGTTGAAGTTTTCCATCAGGCTAAAACCCATCATGCGCGCGGCGCCGATCGCGATGGAGGAGTAACCGGCGAAGTCCGCGTAGATCTGCAGGGAAAAGGCGGCGGCTCCGAGGACGGTCTCGACGGTGCCGCAGGCGTAAACATTGTTAAAGACCGCATCGACAAAGATCGAGAGACGGTCCGCGATGCACATTTTCATGAAGAAGCCCCAGAGCATCAGTCCGAAGCCCGAAACGACGCTGTCCCAGGACCAGAGCCTTTTGCGGGAACAGTCCTTCAGCTGCTTCAGCAGATTGCCGCTCCGCTCGATCGGGCCGGCGACCAGCTGCGGGAAGAAGCTGACAAAGAGCGCGTAGTCAAAAAAGTTCTTTTCCGCGGGAATGTCGCCCCGGTATACGTCAATGGCATAGCCCAGGCTCTGGAAGGTATAAAACGAGATGCCCACCGGCAACAGCAGGCTGAACGGGGAACTTACGGCCTGCACATGAAGAAGCCTGAGGGCGAAGTTCAGGTTCTGCAGCATGAAGTCAAAATACTTGAAGAACAGCAGCAAAAGGAGGTTCAGGACGATGATGCAGGATAATGCAATGCGCTTTCCGCGCTTCTCCTTTGCGCGCTCGAGCAGGATCGCTCCCGCATAAGTCACTACGGTGGTAAAAAGGATCAGGAGAACGTATTTTGCGTTCCAGGACATGTAAAAGAAATAGCTGGCTGCCAAAAGCCAAAGCCTTCTCGCTTTCCCGGGCAGGATATAATAGAGAAGGATGACGATCGGAAAAAAGCATAAAAACGGTATGGAGTTAAAGGACATTTCTGTTACCTCGGTCTTGCGCGGATCGCGTCCGCAAACCCGCTCATTATACACAAAAGCCCGGGGATTTACAATCCTAACACGGAAAATCATAAAGTCTTGTCAGAAACAAAAAACTGTGCTATATTATCTTAGTTACAATGCCGGCGTGTCGGAATGGCAGACGAGGCAGACTCAAAATCTGTTGTGGGCAACCACGTGCGGGTTCAAGTCCCGCTGCCGGCATTTGAAGTCCCGGGTCCGATCGGACCCGGGACTTTTTTGCTTCCGGGAAGCGGATATGGTATAATAAACGGCAATACGCATGGAGGAAAACACATGTCTGAAAAACTGGTATTGATCGACGGACACAGCATACTGAACCGGGCCTTTTACGGCCTGCCGGATCTCACGAATGCCGAGGGAGTGCATACCGGTGCCGTGTTCGGCTTTTTGAACATCATGTTCCGGATCACCGAAGAGGAGAAGCCGGACTATCTGGCCGTGGCTTTTGACGTGCACGCACCCACCTTCCGTCATCAGATGTATGCGGAATACAAGGGGACCCGCAAGCCCATGCCCGAGGAGCTCAGGGAGCAGGTGCCCCTGATCAAGGAGATGCTTTCGGCCATGGGGATCCGGACCGTGGAGCAGGCGGGGCTGGAGGCGGATGATATCCTGGGAACGCTGGCAAAGAAAGCCGAGGCTGACGGAATGGAGGTTGCGCTGGTTTCCGGAGACCGTGACCTGCTGCAGATCGCGTCGGAGCACATCAAGATCCGCATCCCCAAGACCAAGCGCGGCGGGACCGAGATCGAGGATTATTACGCGGCGGATGTGGAGAAGAGCTATCAGCTCAGCCCAGCGCGTTTCATAGAACTGAAGGCCCTGATGGGGGATACCTCGGATAATGTGCCCGGTGTTCCGAAAGTCGGGGAAAAGACCGCCACGGATCTGATGGTCACTTACGGCTCGATCGGGGGGATTTACGAACATCTCGAAGAGATCAAAAAGAACGCGATACGTGAGAGTCTCAGGGAAAACAGGGAACTGCTGTATCTGAGCCTTAAGCTGGTCACCATCAAAACGGACTGCGAGCTGCCAATATCCCCGAAGGACGCGCCCTTCGGAAATCCCTATACGGATGAGGCCTATAAGCTCTGCAAACGGCTGGAATTCAAGGCGATGCTCGGACGCTTTTCTGATCTTCCCGCACCGGCGCAGCGCAAAGAAATACGCTGGCGCATGGTCGAAGACAAGAGCCTGCCGCCCCGGGCGGAATGCGTGGCCCTGCAGATCCGTGAACTGAACATGGGAATGTATCTTCTTGCCTGCTGCACGAGCGCGGATGAAGCCCTGCTTTACTATCTGAAGCCGGAGGAGTGCACATATTTTGTAAGGAAGATAAAGGAAAACAGCGCGGTGCTGGTCTGCCACGAGGCCAAAAAGCTCTATGAGCTTTTGTATCCCGGGGATGAGGGCAGAGGGCTTGCCTCGGCCGAAGCCGTATCCGGAATGGAGGACATGCAGCTGGCGGCTTATCTTCTGAATCCGTTAAAGAGCAGCCCGGAGCCGGAAGATCTGGCGGCGGCTTATCTGAAAAGGACGGTAAAGACTTATGCGGAAAGCTTCGGGAAGCTTTCCTTCGGAGATGCGTTTTTCCAGCAGGAGGAGGCATTCTGTGTCCATGCGGCGGAGCAGGTCGGCCTGCTGTTTGAGCTGGAACCGCTTCTTTTGGCACAGCTGAAAGAGCAGGGGATGGAAGCGCTCTACCGCGATATCGAGATGCCGGTTTCCTATGTGCTTTACCGCATGGAGCGGGAAGGCATACAGGCGAGCGCGGAGGCACTGAAGACTTACGGGGACGAGCTGAACGGCCATATCGCCGAACTGGAGAAACAGATCTGGGAAGCGGCCGGCGAGGAATTCAACATCAATTCCCCGAAACAGCTTGCGCAGATCCTGTTTGAAAAGATGGGGATCCCCGGCGGAAAGAAGACAAAGACCGGCTATTCCACTTCGGCGGAGGTGCTGGAAAAGCTGGCTGAGGATGTGCCTTTTGTTCGCGAGGTGCTGGAATACCGCACTTACACAAAGCTGAAATCGACATACGCGGACGGACTGGCCGGCTTTATCGCGCCGGACGGACGCATCCATACGCGTTTCAACCAGACGATCACCGCGACCGGGCGCTTGAGCTCGACGGAGCCGAACCTGCAGAACATCCCGATGCGAACCGAACTGGGACGCAGCATACGAAAGGTCTTTACCCCGCGGGAAGGCTGCGTGTTCGCGGATGCCGATTATTCCCAGATCGAGCTGCGCATACTGGCTTCTCTTGCCGGTGATGAAGGCCTGATCGAGGCATACCGCGGCGGCAAGGACATCCACCGTATCACGGCGAGCAAGGTATTTCACGTGCCCTTTGAGGAAGTGAGCGATCTGCAGAGAAGAAATGCCAAGGCGGTCAATTTCGGGATCGTTTACGGCATCTCTTCCTTCGGGCTAAGCCAGGACCTTTCGATCAGCCGGGCGGAGGCGAAGGAATACATCGAACAGTATTTTGCCACCTATCCCGGCATCAAGGCTTATCTGGAGCGCGTCAAAGCGGAGGCAAAGGAAAAAGGCTATTCCGTGACGGCATTCGGGCGCAGGCGCCCGATCCCCGAGCTGGGCAGTTCCAATTTCATGCAGCGCCAGTTCGGTGAACGTGTCGCGATGAACGCGCCGATCCAGGGGACGGCTGCGGATGTGATGAAGATCGCGATGCTGCGAGTTTATGACAGGCTTCTTGCGGAAGGGCTGCGATCGAGGCTGCTTTTGCAGATCCACGATGAACTGCTGATCGAGGCACCGGTCCAGGAGGAGGAGCGCGTGCTCGCCATCCTGCGCGAAGAGATGCAGGCGGCGGCGGAATTTCCGGTCGAGCTGGTGGCCGAAGCCCACAGCGGCAGCAACTGGTATGAAGCCAAATAGGGAGGAACGATGAAAAAGATCGGGATCACGGGGGGCGTTGGTGCCGGAAAGAGTGCCGTGCTTGCTTATCTGAAGGAAAAATACGGAGCTTACCTGATCGTGGCGGATGAGCTAGCCAAGGAGCTGGAGCTGCCGCAGGGGCCCTGCTACCAACCGCTGATCGATGCGTTCGGGACAGGGATCCTGGATGCGGAGGGGGTGCTTGACAAGAAAGCCTTTGCGGCATTGATCTTTTCGGAGGCCGGGAAGCTGGAAAGGGCAAATGCCATCATCCATCCCGCCGTAAAGGAAGAGATCCTGAAGCGCATGAAGGAAGAAGAGGCGAAGGGTACGAAACTCTTTGTCCTGGAGGCGGCTCTTCTGATCGAGGAGCATTACGACGAGATCCTGGATGAGCTTTGGTATGTTTTTGCCGAAGAGGAGATCCGGATACGGCGGCTTGCGGAAAGCCGCTCCTACAGCCGGGAAAAAGCGATCTCGATCATGAAGAACCAGAAAAGCGATGCGGAATTCCGCATGCATTGTGAACACATCATTGATAACAGCGGGGATCTGCAGGAAACCCGGGACCAGATCGATGCGATCCTGTACTCGGGGGACGGAATGCTCTCTTAACGGGACAGACGTCTCACCATTTCCCAAGAAAATACAGCACGGCCGCCATGTTGGTGATCAGAAAACCGGCGATGCCCCGAAGCTGCATCAAAAGCGGGATGAAACGCTCGCCGGCATCCGTTTTCGCGGCGTGATCGTTTCCGGCGCGGTGCCGGAAAGCGAATACCAGGATCCAGGCTACGAACAGAGCCCAGATCGCGCCGTAGAGCTGCGCATAAGGAAGGGAAAGCAGCTTGTCGTGAAGATCATTCAGATGGAGATAAGCGCTGCGGTGAAACCAGGTCTTTAAGGGCATCCCTTCGATATCGTTGAAATTCGTATAATTCCAGACCACATTCCATGCGCCGAAAACAAGCGTGACGACCGTCTCGGCAAAGAGTTCCCTGCTGCGGGCTCCTTTGTGCGTCATGAGCAGGAGCAGGACATAGGGTGTGAAATAGATATACCAGTAGGATTTGTCGGCATTTACGGTAAGGAACAGACAGATCACGGACAGCAGGATCCAGTGCATGCACGCGCGGTCCTGTGTTTTTTTGTCTTTGTCGGGCTCTTTCAGATAAGCGGCTATGCACACTGCGGCATATAAAAGGAAGAACAGGGGGATCTCCTGCTTCAGGAAGCTCAGTTTTGTATAGAGCATGTCGTCGAGCATGCCGCCCATGCGGACGCTCTTTTCGGCAAAGCCGGCCGGGTCGGCCAGACGGAAGGGAAGCGAGATCAGAAACACGCCAATGACGGGAACGAGGGCTTCCGTCGCGATCTGCAGGAGGTTTTTTCTGCGGTAGAGGATCACGGGCAGGATGAAGAAGATCGCAAAAAACTTGAAATCGGCCGCGAACACGAGAAAGAGCAGATAGCGTTTTGTTTCGCCGCGCAGCATGTGCCGCAGGGCCGTGAGGAGGAAAAAGATCCCGATCACATCGACCTGTCCCACGGACTGCGCCGAATTCAGCACAAAGACCGAGGAGCAGAAGAGATAAAAGAGACGGCGGCTGTCCGTTTCTTCCAGGCCGAGCTCTGTTCCGAGGCGGGACAGGGCACGCCCGGCGAGCAGGGTAAAGATCACGAGGTACAGCTGGGCGTAGACGCGGGCAGCCATGGATACCGAGAGGATGTCATCACAGTGCATCAGGCGCTCCGCGATATAGAGCGGCAGTTCCCAGATCCCGACCAGAAGATTGACCAGCATCTCGTAATTGGAGAAAAACTCCATGCGTCCGGCGGCATAGGCGACCGAGCTCACACTGTAATATTGGAAGAAACGGCCGGAAAACAGTGCTTCCCAGACCAGCATCCCCTGGCGGGTATTGGCGGACATGTCGCCGTACCAGAGCTGGATCTCACTCAGCGTAAGAAGCAGAAGGATCAGAAGGAACTCTCTTTTGTTCCGGATCAGTTCGGTGAACTGTTTCAGTGTTTTCATGGGGTTGTCCTTTTCGTGCAAGATGAGTTTCATTATAAAGAAGAGCATCGGCTTGTCAAGAGCCGCGGATTCTTGTCATGGGCCGATGAAGATGGTATGATGGGCAAAGAGATCGTAAACGGGAGGTGTCTTGGAATGGTAAGCAGAAAACGTTTCCTGGCTGTGATGATGAGTCTGATCCTTTTGTTTTCTTCCCTTGCGGGCGCTGTCCCGGCATGGGCCGCAGATGACGACGGGACGGATCCGCTTCCGGAAGAATATGTCGTTTCGGAGGATGCGGCCGTTTCCGAAAATGAGGGCGGAACGGATGCGGAACCGGGCGATGGGGATCCGGAAGATGCTTCCGGCGCGGAAAGCGCCTCGGAAAACGATGCGGAAGCCGTTTCCGGAAACGAAAGCGTATCCGAAAACGAAGGCGGAGAAAACCTTCCCGGGGAAGTGTTGCCCGGAGACGAAGGTGACGGGCATCTTTCCGAGAATATCTGGGTCACAACGATCGACGATTCGGGCTTCGTATATACCGGCACGGCGATCTGTCCGGAGGTCCGTGTCTATGACGGGGAAGAACTGCTGCAGGAAAAGCGGGATTATACGGTCTCGTACCGGAATAATACAAAGGCCTATGTGATCGAAGACCGGGAATATCCTTCCGCGACGGACATCGAAAAGGCTCCGCAGGTTGTGGTAAGCATGAAGGGCAGCTATGGCGGGCAGACGCAGTCGTTTTTCAGCATACGACCGCTTGGCATAAACGAAAGCGGCTTTTCCCTGCCGGACATCACTCTGGCTTATACCGGAAAGCAGCTGAAGTGCAAGCCGTCCCTCTGCTGGCAGGGGAAGATGCTGAAAGCGGGAACGGATTATGTTTTCGGGACGCTGCAGGCTGACGGCAGCCTGAAGGACCTGACGGTGGAACAGCTGACGGGTGTTTCGGGCACGGATACCGTGACCGTTGTCACGGCGGAAGGCAAAAAGGGCAGCTGCTTCACAGGGCGGAGGAGCTGCCGGTTTGTGATCAGCGGTGCATCGGGCGCGGTGGCCATGGACAAGGTGAAGGTTTCGGCCGTTCCGGCGCAGGATTACACCGGAGCGCCCATCCGTACCGATCAGTTCACGAAAAACGGAAAACCGTTTGCCCTTACGGTAAAGGACGGAAAATACGAGCTGGTTCCCGGAAAGGATTACGAGATCCTGGAAGCCGAAGGAGCTGTGCTGCCCGGGAAATACCGTTTTATCCTGCGCGGGCTGGCGGATCATTCGGGCGAAAGGGCCTATATCGGCGAGAAAGCCGTGGAATTTACGATCAAAGCGATCCCGATCGGCAAAGCCGAGGTGTGCGGGCTGCCCGGGAGTGTCACTTATGCACCCGGTTCGGAAACGGCTCATCCGGATGAGAAGGCCATAGTGCTGCGCCTGGACGGGAAAGAGATCGGCAGGGACCAGTACCGGATCAGCTATAAGAACGACAAAAAAGCCGGGAAAGCTACGATCACTTTCGAGGGCTGCAACGGATACAGCGGAAAGAAGAGCGTCGGCTACCGGATCGAAGCCCGCTCCGTAAACGAGTCTTCCGTCACGGTGAGCGTGAAGGACTGCGTTTACCAAAAGGGCGGGGCAAAACCGCTTGTTACGGTCAAGGACCGCGGGATCCTGCTGCGGGAGGGGACCGATTACGTGTTAAGCTATTCCGACAACAAAGCCGTGAGCGCAGGCGCGAAGAAAGCGCCCAAAGTCACGGTGAGCGGCAAAGGCTTTTACAGTGACAAGAGGAGCACGGAATTTGCAATCACTTCTGCGCCGTTTTCCGCAACGGCCGGCATTGTCATGAGGGCGTACGATAAGCCGGCGAACGGAAAAGCGGGCGCTTACGTCACGAAGATACAGATCTGTGATGCGGAGGGAACCCTCTTAAAAGCCGGGACGGATTATGAAAAGGAGATCATCTACAAAGATGCCGGCGGTAACATCCTGGACAAAAGCCACATTGCTTCCGAAGGGGAAGTGATCACGGCTGTCGCGACAGGCAAAGGAAACTATCAGAACGGAAGCGTCTCCGCTACATTCCGCATCCTGCCGTCAGGCACGGATATCTCCAAGGCGAAGGTTACGGCTCCGTCGGTATATTATGCCGGGTACGGCAAAAAGAACGAGTTTCCCGAAAATGCCACGGTAAAGCTTAACGGTACAAGCCTTGAGAGGCTGGCCGAAGGAGAAAGCGGTGACGGTTATGTGGTGCTGGGCAACAGCTACAAGAAGAATGACCGCGTGGGGACGGCAAGTGTCATGATCCACGGGGTGGGCACATACGGCGGCTACAAGACCGTGAAATTCAAGATCCTTTCCAAGACGGCAAAAGGAGCAAAAGCGGTACGTCATATCCCGAAACCGGAAAAATGCCTGGATGTGACGGAACTGGGCGTGATACCCGATGACGGCATCGATGACAGCGATGCCATCAATGCCGCGATCGCAACGGCCGCTGAAAATGGCGACTGCGACCATACGCTGTATTTCCCGGAGGGCAGATATGACATCGCAAAGGGCATCCTGCTGGACAAGGACGGCGTGCAGCTTGTGCTGGACGGCAAAGCGGTGCTTCATGTGGCGGCAAGGAGCGGAGAGGGGTATAATGTGATCCTCATCCGTGCGGACCGTGCCGGGATCCGCGGCGGAGAACTGAGCGGTGAACGCTACCGTCATGCCGGCGGCGCGAACGGACAGTACGGGATGGGGATCAGCATTGACCGGGGTGCCAATGTCACGATCCGCGACATGATCATCCATTCCAACCGAGGGGACGGGATCTATCTGAATGACGGCGGGAGCGGACGCGTTCACGACATGCTGATCCGGGATTGCGAGATCTACGGAAACAGCCGCAACAATGTCTGCGTCTCCCGTGCGGACAACACGACGATCGAAAACTGCCGGATCTACGGCGCTGACGGCCATTCACCGATGTCGGGCATCGATCTGGAGCCGGACAGCGGAGAATCGTTTAAGGGCGTGCGCATCAAAAACTGCGAGATCAGTTCCTGGGAAAAGAGAGGCTGCTTCGAAAAGGGCGGTCTGTGGTGCAATTTCGCGATCCTGATCAATTCGGCCGGGCATTCCGTCACAGACGTGACGATCGAAGGCTGCACCCTGAACGGAGACCTGGCCAAGGGAGACTGCGAGCCCAGCCTGATCAATACAAAGATCAACGGAGAGGTCTATTGACGCGTTTTGCGAAGGGGACTGGCAAAGCTTTGGGATATATGGTAAAATAGCGGGTGGCCGTGCGGATGATGCGCGCGGCAGGATGCATGGAGAGGCTTGAGAAATATGGCGGAAGCAAAAGGACAGGGCAAGCTGGTATTCGGTCTGGATATCGGCACAAGGAGCATCGTGGGCACCGTCGGATACCGCGAGGGCGATATCTTCAATGTGGTGGGCCAGGAGATCCGTGAGCATGAGACAAGAGCCATGCTGGACGGACAGATCCACGACATCGGGCAGGTGGGCAATACCATCGGCGTGGTGAAGCACGCGCTCGAGAAAAAACTGGACATCAAGCTTACGGACGTATGCATCGCGGCAGCCGGCCGCGTGCTGAAGACCGTCGAGGTCCATATTGACTGGGAGCTGGACAAGGAAAAGGAGATCAGCGCCGAGGATGTGGCACATCTGACCTCCATGGGCATCGAAAAGGCCTATTCCCAGTTTCTGGAGAGCAATGACACCGACCTGCATTTTTACTGCGTCGGCAATTCCGTGATCCGCTATTATCTGAACGGATACCAGATCGGAAACCTGGAGAATCATAAAGCACGGAACGTGGGCGCCGACATGATCGCGACCTTCCTTCCGGATGAGGTGGTCGACGGCCTTTACAAAGCGGTCGAACTCGCCGGGCTCAGGGTCGTCAACATGACGCTGGAGCCCATCGCAGCCATTTCGGTGGCGATCCCGGAGATGTACCGCATGCTGAACATCGGCCTGGTCGATGTCGGGGCCGGGACCTCCGATATCTGCATCACAAAGGACGGCTGCATCATCGCCTACGGCATGATCCCGGTGGCGGGCGATTCCCTGACCGAGACCGTCGCGAAGAACTGCCTGGTGGACTTTAATACCGCAGAACAGATCAAGCGCGGCATCGAGACATCCGAGGTCGTGGAATACAATGATATCATGGGCCTGCCGCAAAAGATCGAGAGACAGGCCGTTCTGGACATGCTTGACGCGCAGATCGACGAAATGACCGGTCTGGTAGCGGAGAAGTTCAAGGAACTCAACGGCGGAAAGCCGGTCAGCGCTGTATTCGTCGTGGGCGGCGGCGGAAGGATCGGCGGCTATACGCAGAAGCTCTCCGCACATCTCGGGATCCTCGCGGAGCGTGTTGCTGTGCGCGGCGAAGAGGTCATGGGCAAGATCCGCTTCAAGGACGACAATGTCAAAAAAGATTCGCTCATGGTCACGCCCATCGGCATCTGCCTGAACTATTACGAACAGAGCAACAATTTTATATATGTAAGCTTCAACGAAGAGCATGTCAAGATCTACGACAGCGGAAACCTTGCCGTCGTGGATGCCGCGATGCACGCCAATTTCCCGAACGACGGTCTTTTCCCGCGCCGCGGAAAAGAGATCAATTATACGATCAACGGGAAGAAGGGCTTCAAGCGGGGAGGCCTCGGAGAGGCCGCGCGCATCACCGTGAACGGGGAGCCGGCCGACATGCATTCCCCGATCCGTGCCAACGATGTGATCCTCGTGGAAGCTTCCACGGTCGGAGAGCCCGCGAAGCTCACGATCTCGGAGCTGCCCGAGTTTAAGTCGATGATCGTGATCAAGGCCAATGACAGCCGCATCCTGCTGCCGAGGGTCGCGATCGTAAACGGCGAGGAAAAGAACGAGTTTTACGAAGTGCAGGACGGTGACGAGATCACCATGCGCGATTACTATACCGTGGCGCAGGTGCGCCGCTTCATGGATGTGCTGCTGGAGGAAGGCACGGAAGTGCTGGTCAATAACGAGCCCGCGGATGACGACACGAAGGTCTATGAGAACTTCACGATCAAATGGGGCCTGAAAGCGGCCAAAGCGAAAAAAGAGATGGAAGAGCGGGGAGCCGCAAAGAAAGAAGAGGCGGCTGCAGCGCAGGATGATGAGCAGCCGGTTGCAGACGGGGATCTGAACGAAACGGATGCGGAGTATCCGGAAGACGGAGAAGAAACGCCCGATCCCGACAGCTTTGATGCACTTCCGGAGGACGACGGAAGCTATGTCCGTTCCGAAAAGAAGGAAGAGCCGGAAGCGGAAGATAAGCCTGAAAAGGCCGGGAACGTGATCACGCACAGCATCCTCCTGAAGGTGAACGGCAAGGAGGTCAAGCTGAGCGGAAAAGCGGAATATGTATTTGTGGATGTATTCGACCATATCGATTTTGATCTGCAGAAGGTGAAGGGCACACGGCTCATCACGGATCTGAACGGCCATAAGGCCGAATACATGGAGCCCGTTCATTCGGGCGACGAGATCGTCATAAGGTGGGAAGACTGAACATGCGGATGATGAGCATAGCCAGCGGAAGCAGCGGCAACGCGATCTATGTCGGGACGGATACGACGCATCTTCTGGTGGATGCGGGGATCAGCGGCAAAAGGATCGAGGAAGGCCTGAACCGGGCCGGACTTGGCGGAAGCGATCTGGACGGGATACTTGTCACGCATGAACACGCCGACCACATTGCCGGGCTGGGCGTGATGCAGCGCCGTTACAAGCTGCCCGTGTATGCAACACAGGGCACGATCGATGCCCTGAAGCGCGAAAAGAGCATCGGGAACGTGGATTGGGAAGCCTTTGTGCCCGTGGAAAAGGATACGAGTTTTTCCATCCGGGATCTGACCATCTCGCCGATGCGCATTTCCCACGACGCTGCCGATCCGGTAGCCTACCGTTTCCGCTACGGCGATCTGAAGACCGCGGTCGTGACGGATCTCGGGGAATACGACGATTATACGGTCAGCTGCCTTGGAGGCTTGTCTGCAGTATTTCTGGAAGCCAATCACGATATCCGCATGCTGCAGCTCGGGCGTTACCCTTATCCCCTCAAACAGCGCATACTCGGAAAGCGGGGGCATCTGTCGAACGAGGCTTCCGGCAGGCTTCTGACCGCGCTTTTGAACAACAAGATGAAACATGTCTTTCTGAGCCATCTGAGTCAGGAAAACAATCTTCCGGAGCTGGCGTATGAAGCCGTGCGCATGGAAGTTGAAATGAGCGATACCGAATGGCGGGGGGATGATTTCCCCATCGATATCGCAAGGCGGGACTGTCCGTCGGAATGCATCACGATCTAGGAGGTTTTTTATGAAAAAGACGATCATTACGGTTGTGGGAAAGGATACCGTCGGCATCATCGCCAAGGTATGTACTTATCTCGCCAATAACCGCATCAATGTTCTGGATATTTCCCAGACCATTGTGCAGGAGTACTTTAACATGATGATGATCGCGGACCTGTCCGCATCGGAGAAGCCCTTCGACACCATTGCGGACGAGCTTGCGCAGATCGGCGAAGAGATCGGCGTCATCATCAAATGCCAGCGGGAAGAGATCTTCAATTCCATGCACCGGATCTAGGGAGGAGCGCATGATCAATATTCAGGAGGTCGTTGAGACCAATCAGATGATCGAAAAAGAAAACCTGGACGTGCGTACCATCACGCTGGGCATCAGCCTGCTGGACTGCATTGACAGCGATCTTGATAAACTTCGCGAG
This sequence comes from Lachnospiraceae bacterium, assembly GCA_024696005.1. Lineage (GTDB taxonomy): Bacteria > Bacillota > Clostridia > Lachnospirales > Lachnospiraceae > NK4A136. Next base: position 82,775 of record JAILHF010000051.1, read on the forward strand.
AAGATCGGAAACAAGATCGCCGGCAAGGCGAAGGATCTGGTCCACGTGGGCAAAGAGATCGAGAAGAAATACGCGATCCCCATCGTCAACAAGCGCATCTCCGTGACACCGATCGCCCTGATCGGCGCGGCTGCCTGCAAAAGCCCGGAGGATTTCGCGCAGATCGCACACACACTGGACGAAGCAGCCAAAGCGGTCGGGGTCAATTTCCTCGGCGGGTATTCCGCGCTGGTCAGCAAAGGCATGACCGCGGCGGATGAAATGCTGATCCGTTCGATCCCGCAGGCCCTTGCGGAAACGGACCGCGTGTGTTCCTCGGTCAATCTGGGTTCCACGCGCACCGGGATCAACATGGATGCGGTACGCCTGATGGGCAGCGTGATAAAGGAAACGGCGGAACGGACAAAGGAGAAGGATTCCCTGGGCTGTGCCAAGCTGGTCGTATTCTGCAACGCGCCGGACGATAATCCCTTCATGGCCGGAGCGTTTCACGGTGTTACCGAAGCGGACAGCGTCATCAATGTGGGCGTCAGCGGCCCCGGCGTGGTCAAGACCGCTCTGGAAAGCGTCCGCGGGGAAAGCTTTGAGGTGCTCTGCGAGACCATAAAGAGGACCGCGTTCAAGGTGACGCGTGTCGGACAGCTGGTGGCGAAAGAAGCTTCCCGCATGCTGGATGTTCCCTTCGGGATCATAGATCTGAGCCTTGCACCTACGCCTGCCGTCGGGGATTCCGTTGCGGACATCCTGAAGGAGATCGGGCTTGAGCAGCCGGGAGCGCCCGGAACTACGGCCGCGCTGGCGCTTCTGAACGATCAGGTCAAAAAGGGCGGTGTGATGGCTTCGTCTTATGTGGGCGGCCTGAGCGGTGCCTTTATCCCGGTCAGCGAAGACCAGGGGATGATCGAAGCGGTCGAAGCGGGAGCACTCACGCTCGAAAAGCTCGAGGCCATGACCTGTGTCTGCTCGGTGGGGCTTGACATGATCGCGGTACCCGGCGATGTTTCCGAAGCGACGATCAGCGGCATCATTGCGGATGAGATGGCTCTCGGCATGGTCAACCAGAAGACCACGGCCGTACGTCTGATCCCCGCATACGGAAAGAAAGTGGGCGATCGTGTCGAATTCGGCGGTCTTCTGGGCTATGCGCCGGTCATGCCGGTCAATACCTTCGGCTGCGAGGATTTTGTGGCCAGAAAGGGACGCATTCCCGCGCCGATCCACAGTTTCAAGAACTGATAAGCGGGAATACAAGATTTAGTAATTTCCCTCTTTTCAAAAACAATATTTATGGTATAATGTGATTTGATTATGTAAACCGAATTGCATGATACCATTTTTTTTGTGCATAAATTTATTAAGGAGGAAATACCAGGCATGCAATACAGAAAGATGCGACGTTTTCTTGCCGGAGTGCTGATGGCGGCCATGCTGACGGGACAGACACCCGCAGTTTTAGCTGCCGGCGCGGAGGACGGAGAAGTCATAGTGAGTGAAGAGGCCGGGGAAGCGGTCTCGGAAGATCTGATCGATGAAGAGGAGACCGTTTCCGAAAACGGGACGGAGGATGAGGGGGACGTAACGCTGCCCGAAGACCTTGTGCCCGGCGTTGATTACGCGGAACATGAGCTTTGTGCCATCGTGGATGACGAAGAGGAAGGAGAGGCGCTTGCCGCTTTCTACGGCGGAACGGTCCGCAGTTACCAGTACGGCGTTGTCGTGATCGACCTCGGGGAACAGACCGTGGCGCAGGCCCTGAAGATCAATCGCCCCGACGGGATGAAGGAAGCTTTCCCGAATTATATCCATCATGCGGAAGCTTCGGAGGAAGCGGCGCTTTATGAGTCGGCATATGCGGAAGATGATGTGGCCATGCCGTCGGCACGCAATTGGGAGGACTGGTATGACGGGACCGTCAGCAGCGACCGTCTTCTGAATGTTTCCAATCCGGATTATCTCTGGATGCATGACATGGTCCGTACCTATCCGGTCTGGGGTGTCACGACCGGCAAGAAGGAGATCCGGGTTGCTGTCATGGGCGGCTGCGCGGATGCTTCCCAGGCTGATTTTGCAGAGTTTGACGGCAGCAACAGCCGCATTGATTCCGGATACATGAGCGGATGCATCGCGTCCGATCCGAACGGGGATGCCACGCATGCGGCGGGCATCGTTGCGGCAGGACTGCAGAACGGCAGGGATGCGGTCGGTATCGCGCCGGGTGTCAGTGTTTACGGCGTTTCCATCATGAACGAAGACGGCAGCATCACGACGGATGCGTTCTGTGCCGGCATCCGCAAGCTTGTCGGCGACCGCAAAGCCGACATCATCCTCTTTTCCTCCTTTACGGACGGAACGTTTGTAAAGCAGGAGCAGGATGCCATCACGGATGCCAGAAAGAACGGGATCACGATCATCGCCGGCGCCGGTGATTACGGCAGCAATTCGCTGACCTATCCGGCCGCTTACGACGGTGTGCTTTCGGTTGGGGCCGTGGACAAGGACGGCCAGCCCGCACCTTTCTCCAATTTCGGGACCGCGGTCGATCTGCAGGCTCCCGGAACCGGACTGGTTTCGACGGTAGCAAACAATGCATACGCCAGAAAGAGCAGCACAAACACGGCGGCTGCGGTTGTTGCCGGTGTGGCAGCCCTTTATATGAGCGCGAACGGGCATGTTGCGCCCGACGACATGAAGGAAGCGCTTGTCGGCGGCAGCGTGAAAGGCATCGTAAATGCCGAGAAGATGTTTTCGGCTGACAAGACCGCTCCGAAGATCATCCTGAATGACGGACGCGGCTGCCCGGTCGAGGAAGTGCAGGGCGGCAAATCCGTGACGATCGCTTATACCGTGCCCGGAGATGACAGCATCAGCATCAACGCGATGAACTATTCCGGCAAGCCCGGCAACAACAATGTGATCGTCTATTGCACGGACGGAACCGAGCCTTTGATGAAGGACGGTGTGCTCACGCGCGGAAAAGTCTATAACGGAAAGCTTTCCCTGAAAGGAATGCTGAAAGGGGATGGCGTGCAGAAGGTCACGATCACGGCTGCCTGTGTCAACGGCATGGGCATCATGAGCGAGGTGTCGACGATGATCCTCAAAGTGGATCCGGCTGCCGTCACGCTCGATCCCGTGATCTATATCGAAGGGGCGCCGAAGCGCATCCCTCTCGGAAGCACCGTTGTCCTGCAGGCGGCGGGAAGCGGTTTCGTAAAATCCTCGGTACGCTGGAAGAGGCTCGGCTTTGACGGCGCGGTTTCTTCCGCAAGCCTGAACGAAGTGACCGGCGAGCTGACCGTGCTCGGTGACGGTGACGGAACCGTGACCGTGCAGTGCTATGCGACACTGCCTGTCCGCGTGGAGTCCCCTGTCCTGGAGATCCAGGTGAAGCAGGGTGCAAGAAGGACCGAAACGCTCAAGCTTGACCAGAAGGAGATCCTGCTTGGATACAGCGAAGAGTCGGCGGACAGCGACAGCTATACCGTGCATGTCACGGAGTGGAAGGCAAAGGATTATAATCTGCTCGGGGAAAACGAGATCACCCTTTCCTGGAAGAGCAGCAACGAAGAGGTTGTAACCGTATCCGGAAACCAGGAAAGTGCCGTGATCAGGCCGGTAGGTGTCGGCACTGCAAAAGTGACCTGCACGCCGCTGGACGGCTCCGGCGTCAAGGCAACCATCACCTGCAAGGTGGAGGCGCTGGTCGAGAGCTTTACGATCAAGGGTTCTACCTATGTGACGAAGAATAAGAGCTATACCTACAAGGCGGAAAACTTCAAGCCGGAGAACTGTGTGAGCCGGAACGTGATCTGGACCATCGCAGACCGTCCGGACTGGGTCAGCGTGGGGATCACGAGCGGTGTTGTGAAAGTGGCAAAGACCGCTCCGGAAGGCGGTACCTTCACGCTGGTCGCGACCGCGCAGGACAAGGGCGGCGCTTCTGCCAGACTTGTGATCACCGTGGCGAAAGCCGGTGCGGACCAGCTCGTCATCTCCGCAGACCGGAACGAGGAATACTTCAAGATCAAGAAGAACAAGAACGGAAGCATCACTTCGTTCTCGATGTTTACGAAGGACGTGCCCGCGGACGGGGATCCGACCCGCATCCTGCTTACGGCAGCGGGCCGCAGCAAGGGCGTGGACATGGATTATGACGCAAGCTGGACCTGCAACAAGGCAGACATCGTGAAGCTCACACCCACGGCTTCCGGGGACGGTGTGATGGTGCGTGCCCTCAAGGCCGGAACTGTCACGATCACCTGCACCCTTTCGGACAGCAGCAAGAAAAAGCAGAAGATCACCGTGACCGTGCGCGAGCCGGTCGAGAACATCACGGTCGGCGGCCAGTCCGGCATCATGCAGGGAAAGAGCGCGAAGTTCAAAGCCTCCGAAGTCCTTCCGAAGACCGCGGGAATGAAGAAGGTCGTCTGGTCGCTGAGTACCAATGCTTCGGGTCTTTCGATCAGCTCCTCCGGCAAGGTTTCGGCAAAGGGAGCGGCAGTCGGCGCGAAGGGTACCGTGATCGCGACCGCAAAGGACGGCAGCGGCGTGAAGGGCTACATGGACTTTGAGGTCATCAACGAAAAGACCAAGTCGATCGTTGTAAGCGCAAACGCGAGCGGGCTCGGCTTTAACAAAAAGACCGGAAGCGTGATCAGCGCCCAGCTTTATACCGTGAACATCCCCCGTGTAGGCGGCGATGAGAGCCAGCTCCTTCTGACCACGAAGGGATCCAAGACCGGACTGCTCTGGACCAGTTCCGACAAGTCCGTCGCAACGGTCACCCCGACCGGGGACGGAACCTCGGCGCTCATCCAGGCGAAGAAGAGCGGCAATGCGACCATTACCTGCAAGGCGCAGGACGGTTCGTCCAAAAAGGCCAGCGTGAAGCTTACCATTACGGTACCGGCTTCCAATCTGAGCCTCCTGCCGCAGGATTCCCAGGACGGTGACAGACATTATCTCGGCTTCGGCAACAGCGTGGAGATCCGTGCCGTAGCGGGAAGCACTTACGGAAAGCCCGGAAACACTTCGGTAGACTGGTCTTACCAGATCGTAAACGTGGAGCCGGTGAAGAACGAAGCCGGGGAGATTACCGGCTGGAATGTAACGGAGAACAAATACAGCGAAGACATCAAGAAGCTCGGTGTGGTCAGCCTGAAGAAGGGCGTGCTCACGCTTTCCAAGCTGAAGGATTTCAACGGCTACCAGAGCATGTTCACCAGCACGGACCGTGATTATTTCTGCGGCGTGCGTGTGACGGCGGTGACCAAGGACGGGACGAACCTCAAGGCTTCGAAGGTGTTCATCGCAACGCCTGCGGTCAAGAGCCTGGTCCTGTACAACCTGGGAACGGACACTTCCGTAAAGAACAACATCAACATCAGCGTGGACACCAAGAAAAAGCATTATGTGCTGCGCTGCAAGCTGGACAGCAACTACGGACAGGGCGAACTGAAACCCGTCACGGGAGTCAAGGTCTCCAGCAGCGATCCTTCGGTCATGAGCGCATACTTCGATGAGGAGGCCGGCCATCTGGTCGTGAGTGCCCTGAAAGAAGGAAAGGTCAAGATCACGATCCAGGCCAAGGACGGCAGTGATACCAAGCTGGTGATAAACGCTACGGTACTTCCTTAAAGAATAACGGGAGAACGGCGGTACTCGGAAAGGGTGCCGCCTTCTTTTCGGGCGATGTGCGTCCTGAGTTCCGAAGCGCGCATTTCCAGATCGAATACGGCAAAGCATTCATCGGACAGGAGAGAGTGTGCATCGGCCGCTTTGGACAGGATCGGGCGGTCGGCGTTTGCACGGATCGCATGCAGAAGATCCCCGGCATCCCGGCGGAAGCCGAGCGGCAGGAGATAAGGGCAGTAAGCGCACTCTTCGATCAGAGTGGCGACGTGTTCCCTGCGTATCTTCAAAAGAATATGGAGAAGGGAGCGGCGGATATGCGCCGCGCTGATCTCTTTGCTCTTGCAGGCTTCCACGAAAGCGGAAGCGTTTTCAAAACGTTCCAGCCTGGACCGGAAGCGGTCGGAAAGATCCTCGCAGACATCGAAATAATCCGCAAAGCCTTGATCGGCTTCACTTCTCAGGGCGTAATAGAGCAGGTCGGAGTAGTCGTCCAGACACAGAAAGCGGCTTTGTCTGAGATACTCGCCGATCAGGGTTTTGTTTTCCTCCGGCATGTAGGCATAAGCACGTTCGTCCGATGCAAGAAGATATTTCCGGAGCAGCCCGGCCGAGGCATATCCGCCGGAAGCTTCGCTGCTGTCGTGGGCTACGCCCAGGCGGCGCATCGTGACGGGGCGTAGCGGAGAGCGCAGATGTTCAAGTGCTTCCAGATAAGCGGCACCGAGGATGTCATTGGGAGCGGGGCGCTCCGAAAAAGGCAGAAAGCTGCCGGACGGGGCGAGTTTTCGCAGGACATTGATCTCACCGCTTTCGCTCCCGAACAGAAGAAGATCGCATGCCCCGGTGTGCTCCAGGATCGAGACGGCGCCACGGGCAAAATATTCCGCACTGCCGCAGGCAAACGGGATGGGAAGCTGAAGGACCAGGTCGGCTCCGGCGGCCAGCAGCATGCGCGTCCGGACATGGCGGTCCGTCAGGGCGGGTTCGCCGCGCTGTACATGATCACCGCTCAGGACAATGATCAGACGGTCGGCGCCGAGTTCCTCGCGCGCATGGCGCATCAAGGCGATATGCCCCTTGTGCAGGGGATTTGCTTCCATGATGATCCCGCATGTCTTCATAGCTGCGATTATAGCATAGAAACTTGTTGCAGTAAAAAAATTATGGTAAAATAGATTGATTTATTTGCTTTGGGGGAATGATTCATGAAAAGGACCATTCGTTGTGCCGTGGCGTGGATCATCACGCTTGCGCTCCTTAGCGGGCATTTTACCGCACTCGCAGCCGAACCGGATCATGCCGGGGATGCTCCGGATACGGTGAGCGCAGCCGAGACCGAGACGGCAGCGGAGACGGAAAGCAAAGACAGACCGGCTCCGGGATACATGCAAACAGACGGGGAAGAAGAGGTGCCTGCGGCTCCTCATTCGCTTCATTTTGAGAAGGCCATGCAGGAGCTTTACGGAGAAGATGCACAGGCAGAGCTCCGTGAGGACTCGTTGCGCCCGGATTCCGCCTCGCCGCTCAGTTCTTTCCCTGTTTCCCACAGCGATGACTGGCTGGGCTTTTTTGCCGAACACTATCCGCCGACCCGTGACCAGGGGGCTTACGGCACATGCTGGGCACAGGTTGCCGCCACACTGGCGGAATTCTACCTGGTCTCGCATTCCCTGGCGGACAAGAGCATCGACCTGAGCGAGTTGCATCTTGCTTACTGGACGTATACGCAGGGAACGACCTCAGCGGCCGTTCCGTATACCGGAGATGCCGTTCATTTTGAAAAAGGGGAAAAGAATCTTCTGGATAACGGCGGAAGCCTGAAATTCGCGTCGGAGACGCTCATGCGTCAGAGGGGCTTTGTTCCCGAGCAGACGGTCTCTTACGGCAATGCTTCGGAAGTCGCGGACGGCTGGGCACTTCCGGCCGATACCGAGCGGCGGGATTGCGCCTGGCTGAAAAACGCCATGCTGATCAGCATCCGGCAGAATCCGGAGCTTGTAAAAGACGCAATCGTCAGCAACGGCGCCGCCGGCATTTCTTTTTATGCAGACCGGAATTATTATGCTCCGGAGCACAATGCCTATTATTGTCCGGAAGGGCACGAGGCAGAGCATACGCTCACGGTGGTGGGCTGGGATGACTATTTCCCTGCCGAATATTTTGCGGTAAGTGACAACGAACTGCCCTATGAAGACGGAGCCTGGCTTGTTCGCAACAGCTGGAACGCTTCGGTATCCGCGGATCTGACGTCTTATTTCTGGCTGTCTTATGAGGATGCCAGCTTAAGCGGCGCATGGGTTTATGAGGTTGACGGGGAGTTCCCTTACGACAATCATTACTATTATGATTCCCAGATCCATGCGAATGCGTACTACGGGGAGGCGACCGGTGTTACCGAGTTTGCCAATGTTTTTACCGTGGCCGGGGAAGAAGGCGCCCCGAGCGAGAGCCTCGAAGCCGTAAGTTTCGAGATGGCGCTTGTCAACGGCTTGGGGACCCATTATACGGTCAAGGTCTACGGAAACCTGCAGGGGGATACGCCTGACAGCGGAACGCTGATCCGCAGCGCAACGACCGAAGGAGTCCTTTATTTTGAAGGCGTCTATACCGTCCCGCTGAAGAAAAACGTGATGCTGGGACGGGGAGAAAAGTTTGCCGTTGTGATCTCGTTTGACGAACCGGGCACGTCCGTCGTGCTTGAGGGCGCTGTGGGTGCATTCGGTCAGGCGAGCAGCACCGTCGGCGTCCGGAGCGGGCAGAGCTTTGTATCCACGGACCGGAAGAACTGGAGCGATGTGCTCGGTGACGATCCCGACATGGGGAATCTGGTCATTTCCGCCCTGACAAAGAACGGCGGAGAAAAGCCGGCGGTCGGCCGGATCAGCGTCAGCCCGAATTCCGTATACATTACCGGCGCGGACGAAACGGTCCGTGCGGAAGTCTGTCTTTATGATGTGAACGGGGAAGCCGTCCACGACAGCGATTACAGTTATGTGGTATGGGAAAGCGACGCGCCGCAGATCGCCGATGTCACGCCCGAAGGCGTGATCAGCGGGAGCATGAACGGCTGTGCCTGCATCAGGGCGCGTTATGTCGATCCTTCGGTTTCTGAAGATATCTCCGCATGCTGCAGGGTGACGGTCCGCGTGCCTTCGGAAGGGCAGACGGCGATACCGGTGCCCGATCATGCCGACGGAGCCTCCTTCTTCCGGGATGAAGAAACGATCAGCTTAAACTGCATCACACCGGGAGCGCGCATCTTTTATACCCTGGACGGGAGCACTCCTTCGGAAGAGAGCACGGAATATGCCGGACCGTTTGTGATCGGGCCGGAATATGCCGGAAAAACAGTTTCATTAAAGGCTTTTGCCGTGGCGGAGGGGCTTTCGGAGAGTGAGGTCCTGAGCGTCAGTTATGATGTGATGTCCAAAGGACGCATGCGTCTGAGCAGTTCCGCGAACGGTACCGTCATACGCAGCACGGTGAACGACAGTCTTTCGCTTTCCGCAAAGCTCTTCTGGCAGAGCAATGAAGAAGAACCGGCAGACGGCTTTTGCTGGACCGTTGAGGATCCCGCTATCCTTCGGATCAGCGCCGGGGAAGACGGCAGACAGCCGAAGGCATTGCTGACCGGACTCAAAAACGGGGAAACGACGGTATGTGTGAGCGCCTGCAACGCACAGGGGGAGATCCTCTCGGCCTCGATCCTCATCCGTGTCGACATTCCTTATGTCAATGCGCCATATGCCCGGCCGGCTTCCGGAGAAGCGCTTTTTGAGGGAGATGCGATCACCCTCAGCTGCAATGTGCCCGGGGCTTCGATCCTGTATACGATAGGCGGCGGCAGCCCGGTGACGGAAGGCAAGCTGTATGCGGCTCCGATCGCGATCACCGAAGAAATGGCGGGTTCGGACCTGACGCTCCGCTTCTTTTCGCGGAAGGCCGGCATGCTCGACAGCGCCGAACAGAAATGCACTTATCGCATCAAGAAAGGTCAGCGCATCGACCTTTCACCCATGGATCCGACCGTTCCCTTCGACCCGGAGGAACACCGGACCCTGTATCTGGTCAAGGGGCAGAGTTTTACGCCGGACACTTCCGTGTTCTGGGTCAGCAGCAATAAAAAGGTGCTTCGCATCGACAAAAACGGAAAGGTGACTGCGGTCGCACCCGGCGTGGCCAGACTGGGCCCGGCATCCGAACTGGATGCGGAAGGCAATCTCCGGAACGGGGTTGACATCCTGGTCACGATTCCCAAAGCGGAAAAGAAGAGCATCACGGCGCAGCCCGGCGACAGCTTCCGCCTGAAGATCGACTGCATCGTTCCCTGCAGGAATGTGGAGACGGGGCGCACCGAAAAAGTGGACTTTTCGGATTTTTATACGAATGTATTGTGGTGCGGAAGCAATGATGAGGTCGCTACGATCGACCGCGACGGACTGGTGCGGGTGATCGGGCCGGGGCGCGCGGTCATGAGCGCGTTCCTGAACGGAAAAGTCATCAATGTGAAGATCAACGTTCAATGCAGGAGCAGCGTGACCTGCAAAGCCGAAGCGGACGGGACGGAACAGCTGATAACGCTGCTTCCCCTGCAGAAGGCCGTGATCAAGGCACGCGATTTCCGGGCTTCGGCGATCCGCTGGGAGTGCGAGAGCGGGGGAGCGCTCCGCACGGTATATGCCTGGAACGGCAGTAAGGTGCTGTATTACGAAAATACGGTCCTGCGGATCACGCCCGACGGCAGGATCATATCGACCGGTCCGGGAAGCTGCCTCATCAGGGGCACGGACCGTTCGGGAGCCACGTTGAGACTGCGTGTCGTGGTGAATGAGCTTCCGGAGCGGCAGATCAGCCTGAAACCCGGTGAGACGAGGAAGCTGAGTGTTCCGAACCTCACGATGAAGGAAGTCGGACTGGACTGGGAGCTCAGCGGAGAGGTCGCTTGGTACGGAGCCGGGAAAGTCTCGGCATATCTGGATCAGAACGGGGAAGCGCAGCTGCATTCGACCTACGACCCCTTCGGCAGCGGCAATCCCTTCCATTACAGCTTCCGGATCATTGTCGAAGATCCCTGTCTGAAGACGGACGCGCAGCTGGTGCAGAAGGGTTCGAATTATGTGCTGACCCTGCCGGCGGATTGTGAAGAATACAGACTGGACTGGCTCGTCAGACCGTCGTGCGGTGTTTTGTTCCAAAGCAGCAAACCCGGAATGGCATTTGCGGATGAGGACGGCATCCTCCATATCAAGGGGAAGACAAAAGCCGTGATCAGCGCAAATCTATACGGAAAAAAGATAACCATAAAGCTGGTAACAAACTAAAAAGGGAGAGGAAAGATGAAAAAACGTAATGCGAAACAGATCCTGCATTCGGTGCTTGCCTTGGGAGTGACGCTGTTCATGATCCCTTCGCTCTTTGCTTCGGCTGCGGGAGAACATGACGGACGGCTGACGGACCGTACGGATCATTCGGACGAGAAGTTCGGTGATTACGATTATCACCGGATGGATGAAGCCGACTTCAATAAGATCATCGACGGCCTGGATGAGCTCGTGCAGGATACGGCCAATGCCGACGCGGTCCTGGATGTGATCGTCGGGATGGAAGACTATTACAACGAACTGAACGGATTGTATGCGATCGCGCACATCCATTCCGATCTGGTCGCGGATGACGCATATTGGGACGACGAGGTGAAGTTCTGCGATGAACTGACAACCAACGTCGGGGACAGCATCATGCGCAGCTACCGTACCATTGCGCTTTCCCCGAATTCGGATGTTTTGCATGACCGCATCGATGACGAGGATGAATGGCAGGAGATCCTGGATTACGTCGACATGACGCAGGAACAGAAGGATCTGAATGCAAAGGAGACCGAGCTGTCCCTGGAATATGACGTCCTTTACAACGAGAAATATACGACGAAGATCGGCGGAAAGGATTACAACGAGGATGAACTGAGCGAAGCGAACGGCAACGGGACCATCAGCAGGGATGATTTCCTGAACGGTTACGCCGATATCCTGAAGAAAAAGAACGAAAAGCTCGGCAATCTGTATCTGGAGCTTGTGGATGTGCGTACCCAGCTTGCCAAAAGCTACGGTTATGACAATTACGCCGAATACGCCTATGAAAAATCGTATGACAGGGATTACACCTACAATGACATGGCTGCTTACCGGCAGAGCATCAAGGACTATTTCATTCCGATGCAGGACGAGTTGATCATGCAGCTTTTCGGTGTGTATTACGATCAGTACACGGAATCGCAGGAGCAGAAGATGCCGGTCAAGGACTGCCTTGCCAATCTCCGCAGATTCCTTCCCGAGATCAGCAACGACCTTCTGGTCTCGCTCGATTACATGGAGCAGCATGATCTTTATGATCTGGAGGTGAATGATCAGAAGGCTCCCGGCGGATATACCATCACTATCTCGGGGTATAACGCGCCCTATATGTATAACTGCGCGAGCGGCACCTATTCCGACATGAGCACCCTGATCCACGAATTCGGTCATTACAACAACGCCTATTACATGTCGGAAGACAGCTGGTATTATGGGGAAAGCGATCTGGACCTGGCGGAGATCCATTCCCAGGGCCTGGAAATGCTCTTCATGGATTATTCGGATGATCTCTACGGCGATTATGCGGACGTGATGAATTTCATCAGCCTCTACAACATGTCTTATGCCGCCGTGGAAGGCGTAAAGGAAGACGAGTTCCAGCAGCGTGTTTACCAGAATGCCGACGGCCTTACACTGGATAAACTGAATGAGATCTATTACGATGTCTGCACGGAGTACGGCGGAAGTTATCTGAGCATGATGAACAACAGCATCGCTCTTGCAGATCAGGGGTATCTGGACAAGAATGTGGTCCTTGACTGGGTGAACATCCCGCATACCTTCCAGTCGCCCATGTATTACATCAGTTATTCCGTCTCCGTGGCTGCGGTATTCGAGCTCTTTGACCAGATCCTCGATGACCGTGACGAAGGAATTGAGGTATATCTGAGACTGGTCGATCAGGAATACCAGGACAGCTACCAGAACACGATCACTGCGGTCGGGCTGAACAACCCGATCCAGAATCCCCGTTTTGACGTGTATGCGAATGATATTCTTTACTATGCAGGCATGAAGGATCAGGACGAGTGGCAGGAAGAGCACGATGCAGCCAAGGCGGCCCTGGGCGGCACTGTCGTGGAGAAGCCTGAGGAAAAACCGGATGAACCCGAAAAGCCGACGGTAGATGATGACGATGATGATGATGACGATGATGAGAAGGACCGGGAGGCCCGGGACAAGGACGAAGATCCCATCGATTCGATCGGCTTCCCGCTGTGGGCGATCATAGCCCTCGGGGGGATCGCGTTCCTCTTCGTTGTTGTGCTGATCATCCTGATCGTGGTTCTTGTGAAGAGAGGAAAGGATAAGAAGAATGCGCAGAGGCCTGCCGGGCCGATCGCCCCGAACTCCTATGTTCCGAATGCCGCTCCCGGAGGTGCTTATAATGCCGGAGCCCCTGTCAATGGAGGCATGAATGGAGGCATGACGCCCGGAATGAACAACCGGCCCGTAAACGCTGCGGCCAATCCCATGGGCGGACAGGCATTTGGGAATGCACAGGGCGGATATGTGCAGAACAATCCCTATGTGGTGCAGAGCGGAGAGATCAAGCCTCCGACCGGCATGCCGGTCAACCCTTACCTTTCGGGCTTGAACGGGCAGGGTGCCCCGATGCAGCAGAATGCGCAGCCGATGCAGAGTGCGGCTGCAGCCGGAATGCAGCAGCCCATGCAGGGATCCTATGGGGCTCCTCAGGCTTCACAGCCCATGCAGCAGAGCCTTTCCGAAGCGCCGCAGCAGATGACGCAGCCCGTGCAGCAGACATCTTACGAGGCACCGCAGGTTTCGGAGCCCGTGCAGCAGATGCCGCAGGAAGCGCCGCAGCAGATGACGCAGCCCGCACAGCAGACTTCCTACGAGGCTCCTCAGGTTTCACAGCCCGTGCAGCAGACGTCTTACGAGGCGCCGCAGGCTTCGGAGCCCGTGCAGCAGAGCCTTTCCGAAGCACCGCAGATGACGCAACCCGTGCAGCAGACGTCCTTCGGGATGCCGCAGGCTTCGCAGCCCGAGCAGAGAGGCCCGCTTCAGCAGAATGCGGGGCCCGTTCCCGAGCAGAGAGGCCCTTACACGGCCCCGAATCCGTATCTGCAGAATCTGGAGCGGATGCGTCAGGAGGAAAACGCCGCGGATAAGAAGGACGGGGGCGAAGAATAAAGCGAACTTGCCCTGTTCTATGAAATGTGCTATAATTCAGTATGGGTTACACCAAGAATACTCTGTGCTTTTGCACGGGGAAACGGAGGGAAGAGAATATGAAGTTTATTATTTTGGGAAAGAATATTGATGTTACCGAGGGCCTGAGAAGTGCCGTGGAAGACAAGATCGGCAAGCTCGAAAAGTATTTTTCCGAGGATACGGAAGTCCATGTGACACTCAGTGTTGAAAAGGAACGGCAGAAGATCGAAGTCACGATCCCCGTAAAGGGCAGCATCATCCGTTCCGAGCAGGTCAGCAATGACATGTACGTTTCGATCGATCTGGTAGAGGAGATCATCGAGCGTCAGCTGAAAAAGTATAAAACCCGCCTTACGGACCGTGAGCAGGGCAACGGCAGTTTCAAGCAGGAGTATCTGGATAAGGACTTCATGGATGAAGAGGAAGTCAAGATCATCCGCAGCAAGAAGTTCGACATCAAGCCCATGTATCCCGAAGATGCCTGCGTGCAGATGGAACTGCTCGGACACAGCTTCTTTGTGTTCTGCAATGCGGAAACGGACCAGGTAAACGTGGTTTATAAGAGAAAGGGAAATACCTACGGACTGATCGAACCCGAGGTATAAATAAACAAGAAGGAGAGTTGAGTTTTTATGTCCGGACATTCAAAGTTTGCCAACATCAAACACAAAAAGGAGAAGAACGATGCGGCCAAGGGTAAGATCTTTACCATCATCGGCCGTGAGATCGCGGTTGCCGTAAAGGAAGGCGGACCGGATCCTGCGAACAACTATAAGCTGGCAACGGTCATTGAAAAAGCGAAAGCCAACAACATGCCCAACGATACCATCGAACGCGGCATCAAGAAGGCTTCGGGAGCCGACGGGAACATCAATTACGAGCACGTGGTCTATGAGGGCTACGGCCCCGGAGGAACGGCGATCATCGTGGAAGCGCTCACGGACAACAAGAACCGCACTGCGGCAAACGTCAGAGCGGCCTTTTCCAAAGGAAACGGCAATATCGGAACACAGGGCTGCGTATCCTACATGTTCGATACGAAGGGCCAGATCATCATCGACAAGGAAGAGTGCGATCTGGATGCCGATACCCTGATGGAGAAGGCGTTGGATTCCGGAGCCGAGGATTTTTCCGAAGAGGAGGATTCTTTCGAGATCCTTACCGCTCCCGATGATCTGGAGAGTGTCAGAAAAGCGCTTGAGGATGACAAGATCCCCATGGTGAGCGCGGAAGTGACGATGCTCCCCCAGAATTACGTCGAAGTGACGGACGAAGAAGCTGTTAAGTGCCTGACCCGCATCCTCGATCTTTTGGATGAGGATGACGATGTTCAGAACGTATATACGAATTGGGATGAATGATCGGAAATGAGTGACAGACTGGCCATAGTGGTGCCCTGTTACAATGAACAGGAGGTACTTCCGGCAACAGTGGAAACTCTCTGCTCCGTGTTAAAACAGTTGTCCGGTAATGGGAAGATCGCGCCGGACAGCTTTGTTTTGTTTGTGGATGACGGAAGCCGGGACGATACCTGGAAGCTTCTGTGCGGCTATCACGAATCCAACGCACTTGTATGGGCGCAGAAACTGTCCAAGAACTGCGGCCACCAGTCCGCGCTCCTTTCCGGACTGATGACGGCGATGAAGTATGCGGACATGAGCGTCAGCATTGATGCGGATCTGCAGGATGACGTATCCGTGATCGAGTCCATGGTGGACCAGTACCGGGAAGGCTGTGAGATCGTGTACGGGATACGCGGCAGCCGGAAAAAGGATTCCTTCTTCAAGCGCAGTACCGCACAGGGCTTTTACAGGCTGCTTTCCGCCATGGGCGTGAAAACGATCTACAACCATGCGGATTTCCGTCTGATGTCCAGACGGGCGATGGAGGAGCTGTCCCGGTATTCTGAGACGAATCTTTACCTTCGTGGATTGATACCGCTTTTGGGTCTGAAGACCGGGGAAGTGGTCTACGAACGCGGCGAGCGGCAGGCGGGAGAATCCAAATACCCGCTGAAAAAGATGCTGGCCCTGGCGCTGAACGGCATCACATCCTTTTCCATCAAGCCGATCCGTCTGGTGACGGTCGCCGGACTGCTTGTGTTGGTGATCTGTTTTGCGGCTGCGGTATACGCCCTGATCGCGTATTTCAACAACGATGTGGAACGGGGATGGACGTCAACGATTCTTTCGATCTGGTTTCTGGGAGGGGTACAGCTCCTGGCGATCGGGATCATAGGAGAATACATCGGAAAGATCTACAATGAAGTGAAACGCAGGCCGCTGTACCACATCGAAACACTGTTGGATCAGCCGGATGTAAAATGATGGGAGATTGTGCTTATGCTTCTTGGGAAGAAAAAAGCAAAAGAAAACGGAATTCCTCTGAATACGGGAAAGAAGAACGTATCCATTGTGCCCACCGCGCCTCAGGCCAGTGACGCGGATACGGTTCGTGCGCTGGAATCCACGCTTGATTTCCTGAAAGATCCGAAAAGGCCTGAAAACAAAGCGGTAAATCAGGGCAGCAATGACGAAAACAAAAGCGCCCTGGAAAAAGCGAGAGCCAGCCGTTTTGCTCCGCCTGTGCGTAACAAAGAAGCTGCAGCAGCGGAAGGCGCCGATGCGAAAGCGGACGCCAACGGCAAGCCGGAAGCAGCAAAGCCGGAAGCAGCAAAGCCGGAAGCGCCCAAACAGGAAGGCCCCAAGCCGGCCCTTCCGGGTGTGGGTTCGCCCATCCCTGCGGATGAGAAGATGCCGACATCTCCGATCGAAATGCAGAATCCTCTTTTAGGAAAAGCTCCTGCTGCGCCCGAAGAACAGGCGGAGCAGAAAAAAACGATACCCGCGCCTGCACCCGTACCGGATCAGCAGGCACAGAAACAGGCGATACCCGCTCCGGCACCCGTGCCGCCCCGGCAGGAACAGAAACAGGCAGCGGTTGCGCCCGCTCCTGCGGCACCGCAGGTACCGAAAAAGGCATCAGACACAGCTGCGCAGCAGACTGCGAAGCAGCCGGAAGCCGCACAGGGGAATGCACCGGTGGTCGCGCCCGCGATCCAGCCGCCCGACGAGATCCTTCACCCGAAGTCGAACGGAAAAGAGAAGCAGGAGAATCCCAAGGAAGGCATGGCGCCTCCGACCGTGACAGCTCCGCTTCCGAAGATACCCGAAACGAGCATGACGAGACCGCCCTTCGGCAGGAGGATGGATTACCGCACGGCTGTCGTCAAAGGCGACTCCGATGCCAATAAGGATGAAAAGACCGAAGAGTCCAAAGGGAAGCAGGCAGCGGCGAACGATCAGGCTTCTCAAAACGGAGGCCCCCGTCCGATTCCCGTGCCCAAACCTTTAGGCACAGCGGCAGCCGGCACGCCCGATAAAGCGGCGACAGACGGTCCTGTGCCTGCTCTTCAGGCGGAAGGCCCCAAGCCGGCCCTTCCCACGGACGGGCCGAAGCCTGCGATCCCCACGGACGGGCCGAAGCCTGCGATCCCCACGGACGGGCCAAAACCCGCCCTTCCCGCAGATCAGGCAAAAACGGTCGTTCCCGCGGCACCTGCCGTGCCCGGAAAGCCTGCCAAGCCTGCCGGAAGCGCAGGCGGATCCGACATGCCTTCGGCGGAACCGATCCCGAATCCTTTGCCCACGCCCAAAAAACATGTGGCCAAGGAAATGGATTTTGACCGTGAGATCGCTCTTGCCGACATGCACTTTGATGTCGTGGACATGAGCGGCATCGATTATTATGATATTTTCTGAATTCAGATACAGACGGAGGAGCAGCTTTGGCCAGCGCCGGTAACGGGAAGAAACGAAGAACAGCGTCCGCCGGAACTACGAAACGCAGCGGTAAGGCAAATACCGGGAAGCGCGGCAGCAATGGCAGAAGTCGCGGGCAAGCGAAGAAGAGCCCCGATGAACTGATGTTTGTTGCTTTGCTGCTTCTTTTTGTCGTCCTTATCCTGATCGGCCTGTGCATGTTCGGTGTGATCGGCGGCAGTCTGGGGCCCGCCGTCAAAACACTCCTTCTGGGTATATTCGGCTTCCTGGCTTACATTCTTCCTTTTGTGGCGTTGTTTACGCTCTTTTATCTGTTTTTCCTTTGTGAAAAAGCACCCGCGAAAAACCGGGTGATCGCGTTTTTTGTTTTCTGGATCCTGATCGGGATCTTTGCGGCGTTTCTCGGGACCGATATCCCTTCGATCTCCGAATACCGCGAAGCATCCGCGCCTTTTGCGGAGCGTTTTTCCTATTTCAACAAGACACTTTACGAAGCCGGCAAGGGCGGCGGGGTCATTTTCGGCCTCCCGGCCCTGCTGTTTTACGCGCTGTTCGGGAAGGGCGGATCCCTCTTTGTTGTGATCCTGCTTTTGATCTTTTCGGTACTGCTCTTTGGCGGACGCCCCCTGTTTGACCGCATCACGGCTTATGTAGCGGCGACGATCGAGGCCGGCAGGGAGAACCGTGAGCAGGATTACGATGACGGCGAAGACTATCCGGAGGATGATACGGAATACGATGCTTCTTCGGAAGAGGAATGGCTGCGCATGAAGGAGGAACAGAAGCTGCGCAGGGCCAGGCAGCTGAAGGCTGCGGCACACCGGAACGCGATCCGCGAGCAGCAGCAACAGGAAGCGAAGGCCCGCATGCGTGAGGAAAAGGAACGCCAGCACGAAGAAAAACTCAGACGAAAGCAGGCCGAGGAGGAACAGCGCCGGAAGCGGGAAGAGCAGGCCGAAGAGGAGCGCATCCTTACAAGTTCCGCGCCGAACAGAAGACAGCCCAATATCAGCTCGCCCGAGCCGGGCATCCCGCTCAGGCATAAACTCGACGACATCCATGAGATCACGGTGCTTGCCGGACCCGGGGAGGAGCAGAAGCCCGAAACGGCTGCCCAGTCCGCATCACAGCCGCCTTCCTTCATGAACAGGGACTTGTCAGGCGGGGATGAACTTCGGGAGATACGTCCCGAGTTTGATGACGGGGATGCCGCGCAGGCGGAGCCGGAAAGCTTTGCAGCCGGAAACGCGCCTGCGGAGGAAACGCCGGCTCCTGCAGCGGAACCCGAAAAAGAAGAGGCGCTACCCGAGATCGTATCGCCGTTTCAGGCTGACCGCGTGACCGAGGAAGCCAAAGCCGCGGAAGCGGAGGCTGCCAAGCCGGAAGAAGAAACGAAGAGCGGGAAGGCGCAGGAGGAAGCCGGCAAGGCAGAGACGCCTGAGGCCGGAAATAATGCGGCGCCCCGCAAAGCGGAATATAAGATCCCGCCTGTCTCTCTTCTGAAGGGGGCAGAGAAAAAGAACAGGGGACGCGACGATAAGGAACTTCAGGAAACGGCAGTACAGCTTGAGCAGACGCTGAAATCCTTCGGCGTGACTGCAAAGGTCAGCGATATCAACCAGGGGCCTGCCGTCACGCGCTTTGAACTTCAGCTCGGCGAGGGGATCAAGGTCAACAAGATCGTGAACCTGGCGGATGATCTGAAGCTGAACCTTGCAGCGGAGGAAATCCGCATCGAGGCACCGATCCCCGGAAAGCCGGCGGTCGGTATCGAGATCCCCAATAAGGAACGCATCACGGTGACACTCCGGGAACTGATCGAATCCCCTGAGTTCAAGCGTTCGGAATCGCTGCTTTCGTTCGTGGTCGGCAAGGATATCGGCGGAAGCGTGATCATCGGGGACATCGCAAAGATGCCGCATCTGATGGTGGCCGGAACGACCGGTTCCGGTAAATCCGTGTTTACGAATTCCATCATCCAGAGTATCCTGTTTCACGCAAAGCCGGATGAGGTGAAGCTGATCCTGATCGACCCGAAGGTCGTGGAATTCTCGGTCTACAACGGCATCCCGCATCTCATGACGGAGGTCGTGACGGATCCGAGAAAGGCCAACAGTGCGCTGGCCTGGGCAGTCAAGGAGATGGAACGCCGCTACAAGCAGTTCGCGGACGAGGGCGTGCGCGGGATCAAGGGCTATAACGAACTGGTCAGCGAAGGGAAGATCACGGACGGCGACGGCAAAACGGTCTCGCCGATGCCGCAGATCGTCATTGTTGTCGACGAGCTGGCCGACCTGATGATGGTGGCCGGCAAGGAAGTGGAAAATTCGATCTGCCGGCTGGCACAGCTGGCCAGAGCGGCAGGCATCCATCTGATCATTGCCACGCAGCGCCCGTCCGCGGATGTCATCACGGGACTGATCAAGGCGAACATGCCCAGCCGTGTGGCGCTGAAGTGCGGCAGCGGCATCGATTCCAGGATCATCCTGGATTCGCTGGGCGCGGAGAAGCTTCTGGGCAACGGTGACATGCTCTATTCACCGCAGGGCGTTACCAAGCCGCTCCGTGTGCAGGGCGCCTATGTTTCGGATGAAGAAGTGCAAAAGGTGGCGGCTTACCTCAAAGAGCAGGCAGCCGGGATGCAGGTCTATGATCAGAGCGTTCAGGAAGAGATGAACAATATCAGCACGGCCGGCGAAGACGGAGCAGCTCCCGACGGCGACGGCACGGGTGCCGAGCCGGATGACGGACTGGATCCGCTTTTTGAAGATGCCTGCCGGCTGGTTGTTGACAAGGAAAAAGCTTCCAGCGGCATGCTGCAGCGGGTGTTCAAGGTGGGGTATAACCGCGCGGCAAGGATCGTAGACCAGATGGAGTCCAAGGGCGTGGTCGGCCCCGAAGAAGGAACGAAACCCAGACGCGTGCTCGTAAACGCGTTGCAGCTGGAGGAATTGTTGAAAAACCGTACGGCTAAGGAGACGTAAGTTATGAAGAGTGACATTGAGATCGCCCAGGAGTGCAGCATGCTTCCGATCCGAGAGATCGGAGAAGCAATCGGGATCGCGGATGAGGAGCTTGAGTATTACGGCCGTTACAAGGCCAAGCTCTCGGATGAATGCATGCGCCGCTTCGCATCGCGTCCGAACGGCAAGCTTATTCTGGTGAGCGCGATCAACCCGACCCCCGCAGGCGAGGGGAAGACGACGATCAGCGTTGGCCTTGCGCAGGCCTTTTCCCGTCTCGGGAAAAAGACGGTACTGGCATTGCGGGAGCCTTCACTGGGGCCCTGCTTCGGCGTGAAAGGCGGGGCGGCCGGAGGCGGCTACAGCCAGGTTGTTCCGATGGAAGACATCAATCTGCATTTTACCGGCGATTTTCATGCGATCACTTCGGCGAACAATCTGCTCGCGGCGCTTTTGGACAACCACATCCAGCAGGGCAATGAGCTTCACATCGACAGCCGGCGAGTCGTCTGGAAGCGCTGTCTGGACATGAACGACCGTGTCCTGCGCAACATTGTTGTAGGCATGGGAACAAAGAGTGACGGCTTTGTCCGGGAAGACCACTTTGTCATAACGGTCGCGAGCGAGATCATGGCGATCCTCTGCCTTGCGGAGGACATGAAGGATCTGAAGGAAAGACTGGGCCGCATCATCGTGGCATACGACCTTGACGGGAACGCCGTTACCGCGAAAGACCTGCAGGCGGTCGGACCGATGGCCGCTTTGCTCAAGGATGCGATCCGTCCGAATCTGGTACAGACGCTGGAGCATTCGCCGGTCTTGATACACGGCGGACCTTTTGCCAATATCGCACATGGCTGCAACAGCGTGATCGCGACCAGGAATGCCTTAAAGCTCGGTGATTACTGCATCACGGAAGCGGGCTTCGGTGCCGATCTGGGAGCCGAGAAGTTCCTGGACATCAAATGCCGCATGACCGGTCTGGTCCCGGATGCCGTCGTGATCGTGGCGACGATCCGCGCGCTGAAATATAACGGAGGCGTGGACAAGAATGAGCTCAAGGCCGAAAACATCGATGCGTTGAAAGCCGGCAGCGTCAATCTGGTCAGACATGTAAAGAACATGCAGCGCTACGGTCTGAACGTGGCAGTGACCATCAACCGTTTCAACGAGGACACGCAGAGCGAGATCGACTGTCTTTCCGAGATCTGCCGCGGGCTGGGCGTTCCTTTTGCCGTATCGGAGGTGTTTGCGAAGGGCGGCGAAGGCGGAACGGAACTGGCAAACATTGTTCTCGGGCTATGTGAGAAAGAAACGCAGTTCAAGCCGCTCTATGCGGATGAAGACAATATCGAAACAAAGCTTCGCAAGATAGCAACGCAGATCTACGGGGCAGCGGATGTGGAGTTTTCCCCGTCCGCACAGAAAGACCTGAAGTTCCTGTCGCAGGCCGGTTTTGATCATCTGCCCGTGTGCGTTGCCAAGACGCAGTATTCCTTTTCCGATGATCCGAAAGCACTGGGAGCACCGGAAGGCTTCGTCCTGCATATTCGTGAGCTTTATGTGAGCGCAGGGGCCGGTTTTGTGGTCGCGCTTTCCGGCAACATCCAGACGATGCCCGGTCTGCCCAAAACACCGGCCGCTTACCGCATCGATGTGAATGAAGAAGGCCGGATCACCGGATTGTTCTAAGGGGGAGAATGGGATGACCTGTCCGAATTGCGGAAAAAAGATCAGGGACGGCCAGCTCCTCTGCAGCAACTGCGGAACGGAGCTGCAGCTGATACCCGATTTTGATCCGAAGATGGAAAACGAGATCCAGGACAGTCTGCAGGATCTGAACATACTGGACATGGATGATGAGGATGACGGCTTCGCAGGCGATGACGCCTACGGGGAAGACAGCCCTTACGGGGGTGACGCTCCTTACGGAGACGATGCTTCCTATGCGGAGGATTATCCTTACGACGACGGCGCCTATGCGGATGAGACATATGATGATGCGGCCGATGATGACATCATCCTATACGATCGCGACGGCGAAGCGTATTACGAAGATGAAGAAGAATACCTGGATGATTTTGATGAGGAATACGAAGGCGATGAGCTCGCGGATTTTGATGACGATGAAGACGTCATGCACCAGCTTGTCCTGGCCATTAGGGAAAGCCGTTTCCGCTGGGTGTTCCTTGCACTGATCCTTTTGCTGATCGTCGGCATCATCGTTGGTGCCAGCAAGATCAGCAAGCTTCTCTATCATGAGAATTCCCAAAGCTATCAGACACAGCTGGCCAAAGAAGCGGCCGAGAGCGGGGATTACGCCAAGGCCATCGAGTACATGGAAAAAGCCCTTACGCTGGATTCCGAGGACAGCAGTCTGAAGTTTACGCTCGTGGATTACTATTTTGCCAATTCCGAAGAGGACAAAGCGATCCTGATGCTCTGGGAGATCATCTATTCCAAGGACATCAACGCCCAGCTGGCATATCGCAGGATGATCGAGTATTATGCCGAACGCAAAGACTTCAGCATGATCGAAGAGATCCTTTCCAACTGCGATGACAGCACGGTGCTGACACAGTTCGCGGAGTACACGGCTCCGCCTCCCGAGTTTTCCGAAGAACCGGGCAGCTATGAAAATGTGGTCTGGCTGAAGCTTTCGGCGCCCGGCGGCGGCAACATCTATTATACGCTGGACGGTACCGATCCCACGACGGACAGCGAGCTTTACACTTCGCCGCTGTACCTGGAAGTAGGCATCATCAATGTGCGCGCGATCTATGTCAACAGTTACGGGATCGCGTCCGAAATAGCGGACGGACGCTTCACCATCGATATCCGCAAGCCGGATGCGCCTGTCGTGAAACCGGCCGGCGGCGTCTTTACCGAGCCGGAGCTGATCTCGGCGGAAGCACAGAAATACTGCCGTATCTTCTATACGACCGACGGACGGGCACCCACGGACCAGAGCACCGAGTATCTGAGCCCCGTTCCGATGCCGCTCGGACACAGTCACATGGTGTTCATCGCCTACAGCCAGGACGGGATACCGGGCGAGATCACCGAATGCGATTTTGACCTGACACTCGAAACGGAGATCGATGCCCAGAGCTTTATCGACCTGCTGAAGCAGTTTGACATCAACAGCGGTAAGACCGTGGACCTGGAAGGGCACCTGCCCGGAAACATCAGCCGTTATACCTACAATGTGGGCTATGCTTTGAAATTTGAGGAGGATATCTATTATCTGATCACCGAGAACGTCACGGACATGAGCGAAAACTCCATAAAGACGGGAGCATATTATCTGGGTAACATCAGTACCGGTGAGCTTTATAAAGCAGTACGCAGTGAAGAAGACCAGAGTTTCAGCCTCGGGGAACTGATACCGCCTGAAGCGATGATGGCGCCGGAACCCATGATACCGGATGAAGAGGGATAATGAGCGAAAGGAGTGGGGGTTATGAATTGGAATGACAAGCTCAGTTCCTATCAAAGCAAGTCTCAGAAAGCGGAAGAGGCGAAGAGTTCGGCAGTAGCGCTGCTCATTATCGGCGGCTGCGGGCTGGTGATCGTCCTGCTGTGGGCGTTCAATCTCCTTCCCGGCAACATCAGCATCGTCCGGCGCTTCATGCTCTGCGGGATCATCGGTCTCTTTTCCATCGTGTTCCTGATCATGGGTTTCTTTTCGATCCGTTCCTCCAAAAGGCTGCGGATCGGGGCGAAGGAAGAGGACAAACGCACCGAAGAGATCCTGAAATGGGCCAGGGAGAATCTGAAAAAAGAGGTCCTGGACGAAAAGGTGCTCGGGGAAGGCGAAGAACTGGAAGAAGAGGAAAAGTATTTCCGCAGGATCTCACTGATTTCGGCCTGCCTGAACGAAAAATACATGAATCTGGAAGCGGATTATGCCGAGGATATCAGTGAGCAGATCTACCAGCAGACCTATGACAATGCTTCCTCCGACCGGGGAGCGATCGCCTCATGAGCCGCACGGACATCCTCTGCGTCGGACGTCTGAAAGAACGTTACTGGACCGAAGCCGTGGCCGAATACAGCAAGCGCCTTTCCGCATACACAGATCTGCGCATCCTGGAAGTGAAGGATGAAAAGGCGCCCGAAAAAGCTTCGGAAGCAGAGGCAAAGGCGATACTGGCCGCAGAGGCCGAAAGCCTGAAGAAGCATCTGGATGCGAAAGCCTGTCGCATCGTGCTGGCGATCGAAGGGAAACAATACAGCTCCGAAGAGTTCGCCGCTCTTCTGGACGCAAAATACACAGGCGGCATCTCGCATCTGCAGTTTGTGATCGGAGGATCCCTCGGACTCGATGAGGAGATCAAGAAAGGGGCGGTGCTTCTGTCTTTTTCAAAGATGACCTTTCCGCACCAGCTGATGCGGGTGGTTCTGCTTGAACAGATCTACCGGGCACACAAGATCCTGAAGGGCGAGCCCTATCACAAGTGAGCCTCACGCAGGCCTTTCGGATACAGGTTTTTCAGACGGCCGCCGGCCGCACGGAAACCTCCGAGAGCAACTCCTTCTGTCAGGATCGCGCCAAGGCCCTTTGAAAAGCCGCTTTCATCAACGAGTTCCTGGCCGTTCAGGTAACGGCGCAGCAGCGGATCCTCAAAGGGAAGAGACAGCGTGCGCGAAAGAGAAGCGCCGTATGCGGAAAAGAACTGATGATGCGGAAGGTAACGTTTTCTGGCATCGTCCCATTCCGCCACCGTGACACCGAGAAGGCTCAGCCCGTGAGAGGGAAGCCTGGGCGGAAGGGCCGGGAGCAGAAAGATGCGCTTGCCGCGGCAAAGGAAAGCGAACTTGCCGGTGTCGTCACCGAAGAGCTCTTTCAGCGCTTCCGTCTGCTGACGGTTCGGCGTATCGATCCCCGAGGGGATGCGCCCGGGGGCGCTGCCATCGGACGGGGTTCCGGCTTTTTGCAGATATGCCATGAACTGGCCCTCGCCGGCAAAACGGTGCGGGTAGCAGCGCCAGCTGCAGGGACCGCTCTGCAGCGCATTGGCCGTTACGGCGGGATGCGCCACGGCAGGAAGGAATCCAAGCTCGCGGATCATGAAATCCACCTGCTCTTCGTCTTCCTCGGGAGCGTAGGTACAGGTAGAATAGATCAGCCTGCCGCCGGGCTTTAAGCAGGCGGCTGCGGATCGCAGAATGTCCCTTTGACGGTCGGCGCAGTGCGTTACCGCTTCTTCACTCCATTCGCCGACGCTTTCCGGATATTTCCGGAACATCCCTTCACCGGAGCAGGGAGCGTCCACAAGGATGAGGTCGAAATGCTCGGGATAGACGGTGGCAAGCTCCGAAGGGTCGAGACAGGTAACGATGACATTCCGGTAGCCCATGCGTTCCATGTTCCCGATCAGGATGCGGTTTCGGGAAGGGTTCGGTTCATTGGCGACCAGATATCCCGTTCCGCCGTCAACGGCCTGTGCAAGCTGTGAGCTCTTCCCGCCGGGAGCGGCGCAGAGATCGAGGATGCGCAGATCGGAACCCAGAGGCAAAGGCGGGACCGGAAGGGCCGCGGCGGGATCCTGGGAATACAGCACGCCGGCGTGATGCATGGCAGTAGATCCGATATGCAGATCTTCGGACGCCTGATAACGCCAGACATGGCTGTCGAAAAAAGGACGGGCATTTAACGCGGGAACGGCCGGAAGACAGCTTTCGAAAGCAGAGGCCGTGATCCTGGCGCGGTTTAAGTGAAACGCTTTTTCGGCATCGGCGGAAAAGGACGCAAAAAAATCCGACGCTTCCGCGCCGAGCAATGCGTTCATCCGTTTTTGAAAAGCAAGCGGCAGTTCCATGGGCTCTATGATAGCAGAACGTCCGCCCGCTTACAAGCCTGCCGGACAAAAGGCTGTCCGCGGGGCAGAAAAGGAGGGAAGCAAGATGAGAATGTATGATCTGATCCGGAAGAAAAAAGACGGTGCAGCTCTGAGCCGTGAGGAGATCGACTGGATGATACAGGGCTATACCCGCGGCGAGATCCCCGATTATCAGATGTCGGCCATGGCCATGGCGATCTGCTTCCGGGGGATGGATGAGAGGGAGACCGGTGATCTTACGCTTTCCATGCGTGATTCCGGCGATACCGTGGATCTGTCCGGCATAAAGGGCATCAAAGTGGACAAGCATTCGACCGGAGGTGTGGGCGACAAGACCAGCATCGCGCTGCTTCCCCTGGTATCCTCCCTGGGTCTGAAGATCGCAAAGATGAGCGGCCGGGGACTCGGACATACGGGCGGGACCATCGACAAGCTTGAAAGCATTCCCGGATTTACTACCTCGCTCGAGATGGACCGTTTTGTGAAACAGGTGGACGAGATCGGCATTGCGCTGATGGGACAGACTGCTGAGCTGGCTCCGGCCGACAAAAAGCTCTATGCCCTGCGTGATGTGACCGGAACGGTCGACCAGATGTCTTTGATCGCGAGTTCCATCATGAGCAAGAAACTCGCGGCCGGCGCGGATGCGATCGTGCTGGATGTAAAGAGCGGGAGCGGCGCCTTCATGCAGGATCCGAAAGATGCGAAGGCTTTGGCGGAGGCAATGGTGCGGATCGGAAAGCACGCAGGCAAAAAGACGCGTGCCCTGATCACCAACATGGACCAGCCGCTGGGAAATGCGGTGGGCAACGCCATTGAGGTGAGGGAAGCGATCGAGACCCTGAAGGGGAAAGGCCCGGCCGATTTTACCGAACTGGTGCTGGAACTCGGAAGCCGCATGCTGATCCTCGGCGGGCTTGCCGAAGAAACGGCGGAGGCACGAGAACGCCTGCAAAAAGCGATCGATGACGGAAGTGCGCTGGAGCAGCTGAAGAGGTTCGTTAAAGCGCAGGGCGGTGATGTTTCCTGTGTCGAGGATGAAAGCCTGCTGAAGCTGGCCGATCAGACGATGGAGCTTGCCGCGCCGTGCGACGGTTATGTGGAGCGTATCGAATGCGCGGAGGTAGGGATGAGCTCTCTGCTTCTGGGCGGCGGGCGCGAGACCAAAACGGACGTGATCGATCCTTCGGTCGGCATCCTTCTGCACAAAAAAGTCGGGGATGCCGTAAAGAAGGGAGAAAGCATGGCAACGCTTTATGTCTCTGACCGCACAAAGGGTGAGGCCGCCCTTAAAAGGCTGGGTGCCGCTTATCATGTCGGCGGGGAAGCCGCAGTGGCACAATCTATCATTTTGGATGAGGTGATCTGAGAAATTGGACGGAAATGAAGAAAGGATCAAAAAAAGCATAGAGCTGGACAGCGAGAGCACGCGCATCCTGTTCGGCGCCGGTGACAGGTATCTGAAGCAGCTGGAGGAAGAACTTCAGGTGGACGTGACCGACAGGGACGGCAGCATTGTGGTATGCGGATCGGAAAAGAACGTGAACCGCGCGATCCGGCTGATCAGGGATCTGGAACAGATCGCAAAGAACGAGCGCTCACTGGAAGCGCATAAAGTGGAATACGGCCTGCAGCTGGCCAGGGAAGACAAGGAAGACGAGCTTTTAAAGCTGGACGCGGATACGATATGCCGTACCGTGAACGGAAAAGCCGTAAAGCCGAAGACCACGGGACAGAAGGAATACGTGGATGCCATCCGGGACAACATGATCGTTTTCGGGACCGGACCGGCCGGAACCGGAAAGACCTATCTGGCCATGGCCATGGCGATCACGGCGTTCAAGCAGGAGGAAGTCGGGCGCATCATCCTTACAAGACCCGCGATCGAAGCCGGTGAAAAGCTGGGCTTTTTGCCGGGTGATCTGCAGAGCAAGGTGGATCCTTATCTGCGGCCGCTTTATGACGCGCTTTACCAGATCATGGGGGCAGAGAGTTTTCAACGTAACATGGAAAAGGGACTGATCGAAGTGGCACCCCTGGCGTACATGCGCGGGCGCACCCTCGATAATTCCTTCATCATACTGGATGAAGCACAGAATACGACGCCTGCGCAGATGAAGATGTTTCTGACGAGGATAGGCTTCGGCTCCAAGGCAGTGATCACGGGCGACCTGACGCAGAAGGATCTGGCGCCTCACAGTCTTTCGGGACTGGAGGAGGCGGTCCGCGTGCTGCGCAAGGTGGAGGGGATCTCGTTCTGCGCATTGAGCAGCAGGGATGTGGTCAGACATCCGCTGGTCATGAGGATCGTACAGGCATATGAGCGCTATGAGAACAGACAGAAAAAACACTGAGATCCTTTTCCATTTCCTGCTGATCGCCGAAGCGCTGCTTCTGGTCGCGGGGTTTTCGTATTACATGCATTGCAGCTGGGCCGAGATCGTCCGAAGGATCAGCATCATCCTCACATCGGTCCTGCTCTTCCTTTTTGTGCTGGAGCAGGAGAGCAGACGGGGGCTGCTTCTTTTTCCCGAGAAAAACGTCAGACGTTCGGGGCGGCTTCTGTACCTTTTGCTCCTGCCGGTCTCCGCGGGACTGGGGTTCCTTCCGGAAACAGCCTGGCCTTATCCGGTGATCTTTACGCTGCTGGCCATATTGGGCGGACCGCTTTCTGCCGTCTGCGGCGGGATGGGACTTTTGATGATGAGCGTGTTCCTTTCGTCCGCCGCGCCGGGCGTGTTTTGCCTTTATTTTCTGGCGGGCGTATTTTCGGTCATGCTCTTTACCGATCTGGAGCATGCTTTTTCGGGTTTCGGCAGCCTGCTGGCCCAGACTCTGCTCACGGCATTCTTTCTGGCCTGCCTCCTGTTTTTTTACGGAGGAAGCGGTTTTACGCCCGAGCGTGTGGTGATCCCCGTATCCAATCTGCTGATCAACCTGATCCTGATGGTGATCCTGGTACGACGGATCAACCTGAGCTGCCTGGAGCCCCGGAAAAAGGCCTATTCGCGTATCAACGACCAGACGGCACCGCTCATGGAGCGCTGCCATGACGAGGCCCCGGACCTGTATCTGCGGGCGATCCACGTTTCGCATTTTACGGTAAGGCTCGGGGAATACTTCGGTGCGGATCCGTATCTGTGCAAGGGCGGCGGATACTATTCCCGTCTGAAGAGCTTCCCGGGAGCGCCTGACAAGGAGGCGGAGCTTGGAGGATACATGGAAAAGGCAGGATTCCCGGAGGAGCTTCGCAGCCTGGTGCTTCGGGAGGGAAGCGCTCCGTACGAGACGACCGAGCAGATGATCGTTGATCTGAGCAACAGGCTTGTGGATGATATCCTGAAGCTTAAAGATGCGGGAAAAGACATCACAGCGCTGTATCCGGCACTGGTGCATCATCATCTGAAGGAGTTGTATCTTTCGGATGCGCTGGGGCGCCTGCATATCAGTTTTTCGCAGTTTGCCGGCCTGGAGGATGTGCTCCTGGCCGAGAAAAAATACCTGATGATCCTTTAGGAGAAAGGGGCGGAACATGGGACTTTCGATCTATGCGGAGTGTGAAGAGGATTTTCTGGAAGACTATGCGCTGATCGCGACAAAAGTAGGGGAAACGGTGCTTAAGCATTTTTCCTGCCCGTTTGACGTGCAGCTTTCCCTCTTTATCGTCGGGGAAGAAGCGATACGCACCGCCAATCACGAATGCAGGGGGCTGGACAAGGTCACGGATGTGCTCTCTTTCCCGAACCTGCCCTTTACCCCGGGGAATGTGGCGGCTTTCGCTGAGATCCGTGAAGGGGATGCCGATCTTTTTGATCCGGACAGCGGGGAGCTGATCCTGGGAGATATCATGATCTGCGCGCCTAAGGTTTATGCGCAGGCGGAGGAATACGGACACGGCGCGCTTCGTGAATACGCGTTTCTGCTCGCGCATTCCCTGCTGCATCTTCTCGGCTTCGATCATGAGGCGGAGGAGGACAGGCTCCGCATGGAAGAGCTGCAGGAGGAATTGCTGAAGGAGGCCGGCTATGAGCGCATCTAAGAAAAAAAGAGGGCTCCGGAAGAAGATCGAACATCTCGGCGGCGCGGAAAGCGCGCAGCTATACTTCTTTCTGGCCGTCTGTCTGTTTTTCTTCGGACGCTGCATCATTGTGAGCCGCATCGGGATCAAGGGGAGCGCGTATCTGTTCTCGTCCGGGGACCTGATGATGTTTTTGCTGATGCTTTTCCCCATCGGCGCGGCTGCAGCGGTGGAACGTCTTCTCCGCATACGCGCCTCGCTCGGGGCCTGGCGGAACGCCGGGCGCATCTTTGCTTCGGCATCGCTCCATGCGGCGGCTTATCTGCTGATCAGCGGAGTGCTATGGGGTGTGCTTTCCGAAGAGATCAGCGCCCGTTTCCTGATCGGGAGGGTCGGGCAGATGGCTCTGATCACCATGCTGCCCATGTATCTGCTCAGCGGCATGAGCGTCATTTTGTTTGCTGCCTGCAATGCCTATGCCGAACGCCGCAGGGCTGCGGTGATCGCGGGGGTGTCCGGGCTGTTTTCTTTCCTGCTGATCCTTTTCTTTTCGGGACTTCGGAACAATACCGGCGCAAAGGTGTCGGAGCTTCTCATGAACGCGGAGGTCCGATACATCTACGGAGCCAGCGGCGTGATCCGTCTGATGGTTGTGGCGGCAGGTGCTGCATTACTGTTTTTGCTGTTTCTTTACGGACGCGGATTTCAGGAGCGGAAAAAGAAGAGCCGGGATGACAAAAACAAAAGGCATGAGAGCCCCAGCGGGATGCTTTATCTGAACAGCTTTCCCGTGGCGTTTTCCCTGCTGCTCTTTTGCGGCGTGCATTTCGCCTCGCTGTTTTGCGGAAGGCTTTTGTTCGCGAAAGACGCTTCCGCCGTGTATTCTTACCAATGGGGAAATTACAGCGGTGTCCTTCTGAGCTTTGCGCTGCTCCCGCTTTTGCTGATCTTTCTGATCATGCAGCATTCCTTCAGGGAGATCGAACAGGGGCTGGAAGAAGGCGGCGTGGCGGAGCTTCGCCTGAAGGCGGTTTCGCTTTTGCGGCATGCGCTCATCGTGCTCCTCTTTTTTGCGGCGCTCTATCTTGCTGCGGCATCGCCTCTGTGCCGGGGGCTTTTGAAATGCGATTCCGCCATGTCGGTCCGCATGCTGCGCCTGGGCGTTCCGGTCCTGATCCTTGCGGGACTCGCGCTCTGCAGCATGATGCTGCTGCTTGCGCTTCACCGGGTCCGGGAAGTGATCGTGCATTCGCTGATCGCCCTTGTTCCCTCGCTTTTGATGCTCTTTCTGTTTTCCGCCCAGGATGCGCTCGGGATCTATGCGATCCTTCCGGCGCAGGGTATTTTTTTCCTGCTGCGTTTTTTGCTGGATCTCGTCTTTTTGATCCGTGCCCTTCATCCGGACTTTGATCCGGCCGAACTGATCCGGCCGTTTCTGTGCGCGCTTGCAGCAGGCGCTGCGGCCCTGGTCCCTGCGCTTTTGTTCCCGCTGTTTCTTCCGCAGGTACTGACGGCCTTTATCTGCATCGCGGCCGCTTTCTTTGTGTATTTCTTCCTGGTATGCCGCCTGCAGGTTTTGAATGCATACCGGCTCAGGGAACTGCCGCTCGGGAATCTTCTCATGAGGCTCGGGCGCATTCTGCATTGTCTGGAGTAGTTGCTTATGGGGCTTAAGACTGCGATCATAGGAGGCGGGATGTCGGGGCTGTGCGCCGCGATCCTTCTGGCGAGGGAAGGAGCGGATGTGACGGTCCATGAACGACAGGAAGCGCCGGCCAAAAAGCTGCTTCTTACCGGGAACGGACGCTGCAATCTGTCCAATGTCTCGGTGAGCTGTTCGGATTATGTCTGCGGGGATCCCGCAAAGCTCCGGGGCATATTGGCCTGTCTGACCCAAACGCGCAGGGACGAATTCTTTGCCGGCATCGGTCTGATGCTGTGTGAGCTTCGCGGCGGGCTGTATCCCGCCAGCCGGCAGGCTTCCTCGGCTAGGGACTGTCTGCTTCTGGCGGCGCAGGAGCTTGGCGTGAAACTCCGGACGGATTCCTATGTCAAAGGGCTTGATGAGGATAAACGTCTTTTGCTCCGTGACGGAAGCCTGACGGAGGCTTACGACATCGTCATCATTGCATCCGGCGGAAAAGCCGGTGTATACGGTGAAGAGGGGGAAAACGGAAAGAAACTCCTGCGAAGCATCGGGCACGAAATGAAGAATGAGCATCCGGCGCTCACGCATATCCTCTGCGCGGAAGACCTTTCGGCTGTGGCCGGAGTGCGTTGTGATGCGGCCGTAAGCCTGCACGTCTCCTCCGGGACTTATCGGGAGAGCGGAGAGCTGCAGATCACGAAAAACGCCCTCTCGGGGATACCGGTGTTTCAGCTCAGCCGTTATCTGGATGAGGAGAGCGGAGTGCTTTCGGTGGATTTCCTTCCCCGCGCCGAATGTGACCGGGTGTGGTTTCGAAAGAGGCTGGAAGAGCAAAAGGGAAGGGATCTGGAAGGTCTGCTCTGCGGCGTTCTGCAGAAGAAGCTGGCAAACTGGCTGATCACATCCTTCGGACGAAAGCCCTCGGATAAGGTTTCCTCCATGGATCCCGCGGAGGCGGATGCCTTTTTTGAAATGCTCAGGAATAAGCGTTTTACGGCCTGCGGCCTCGGGAAGTACAGGGAGGCCCAGCTGATGAGCGGGGGCGTTCCGCTCGATGAAGTGAGCGACGGATTGGAATCCCGCTTTCGCGAGGATGTCTATCTGTGCGGAGAACTGTTGGACGTCAACGGCGCATGCGGAGGCTATAACCTCCATTTTGCCCTGGCGAGCGCATTCAGGGTGCGGGACGAGATCCTGCGAAAGAAGAGATGAAACGATACCGTTTGGATAACATAAAGCTCACGCCGCCCATCGGGGAGGAACGCGGGGCGATCACGCAGTACCTGAAGCGAAAGCTTCGCGTGGAAAAGGATGCTGTCACGGATCTTACGATCCTGAGGCGTTCCCTGGATGCCAGGAAAAAGCCGGAGCTCCGCTATGTCTACAGCGCTGCTTTTTCCCTGCGGGACGCAGCGGCGGAGAAGCGCATCCTGAAGCTGGGGGCACTGCCCTTCCGGGAAGAAAAGGTCGAAGCACCGCCTGTTCTGAAGCGGCCGGCGGATGACAAACGCCCGCTCATCGTCGGAAGCGGGCCGGCCGGTCTTTTCTGTGCTTACGTTCTGGCAAGGAGCGGCCTTGCGCCGATCGTGGTCGAGCGCGGGGATTGCATGGAAGAGCGTGACCGCGCGGTAAATGCGTTCTGGGAGGGCGGCGCGCTCGATCCGGAATCGAATGTCTCGTTCGGGGAAGGCGGCGCCGGGACCTTTTCCGACGGAAAGCTGTACAGCCAGGCTGCCGACCGCGAGGGCTTCCGTGCGGAAGTGCTCAGGACCTTTGTTCGTTTCGGCGCCGACGGAGACATCCTGTATGACAGCCATCCGCACATCGGGACGGATGTCCTGAAACGCGTCGTGGTCGAGATGCGCCGCGAGATCATAAAGCTGGGGGCAGAGTTCCGTTTCCGCTGCCGTTTTCTCGAGCCGCTGACGGCGGACGGACGCATCTGCGGGGCGAAGCTTTTGCAGGAAGGAAAGGAAACGGAACAGAAATGCGGGGCGCTGATCCTCTGTACCGGACACAGCGCACGGGATACCTTTCAAAACCTTTACCGTTTCGGGATCCGCATGGAGGCAAAGCCTTTTGCTGTCGGATACCGCGTGCAGCATCCGCAGAGCCTGATCGATGAGGCGCAGTACGGGGCGGAGCATGAAAAGAAAGAGCTGCCGCCGGCTGCCTATAAGCTGACAGCCAGGGCCTCGTCCGGCCGCGGTGTCTATTCCTTCTGCATGTGCCCGGGCGGCTATGTGGTCAACGCTTCGAGTGAGGAAGGGCTTTTAGCCGTAAACGGCATGAGTTACCGGGGGCGGGCTTCCGGCAATGCCAATTCCGCCATCGTGGCCACGGCAGGGCCCGAGCTTTTCGGAAACGAGCTTTTTGCGGGCATGGAATTCCAGCGCCGCATCGAACAGGCTGCGTTTGCTGCAGGCGGCGGAAAGATCCCGCTGGAGAGCCTGGGCGATTTCAAAAATGGAGCGGAGGCTCTGCACCGTGGCTTTGAGGCCAGGGTAAAAGGGGAAAGCTGCTACTCGTCATTGCGGGGGATCCTTCCCGCCGCGCTGGAGGAGGATATCCTGGAGGCCTTCGGCATGTTCGGGACGAAGATCAGGGGCTTTGATTCGGATGATGCGCTTCTGGCCGGCGTGGAGAGCCGGACATCCTCGCCGCTTCGCATATTGCGCGGCGAAAATGCCCAGGGTAGCGTCACGGGGCTCTTTCCCTGCGGCGAAGGGGCCGGTTATGCGGGCGGCATCACTTCGGCTGCGGCAGATGGTATACGAACGGCAAATTTTGTGATACAATATTGTGTGAATTTTTGCTGATTGAAAGCTGAAAGGGGAACAGTAGGGAAAATGGACCAGTACAGGGAGTTGATCCGGAACAAAAAACGCATCGTGGTCAAGATCGGATCATCATCACTCCGACATAAGGAAACCGGTGATTTTGATTACATAAAGATGGAAACGCTCGTGCGCGAGCTTTGCAACATCAGGAACCAAGGCAAGGATGTCATCCTGGTCAGCAGCGGAGCGATCGCCGCGGGGAAGAAGAGTGTTCACATCCCCGCGGGTGAGGATACGAAACTGGCAGTCAAGCAGGCATGTGCCGCGATCGGCCAGGCCAGACTGATGATGACCTATGAGAGACTGTTTTCGCAGTACGGACAGGTGGCTGCGCAGATCCTGATGACGAAGAACACGATCGTTGCCGACTTGAACCGCTTCAATGCGCACAATACCTTTTCCGAGCTTCTGAAGCTCGGTGTGATACCGATCGTTAACGAAAACGATACGATCTCGACCTACGAGATCGAGTTCGGCGACAACGATACGCTTTCCGCGATCGTGGCGGCCCTGGTGGGGGCGGATCTTCTGATCCTGCTCTCGGACATTGACGGGCTCTATACCGACGATCCGCGCAAGTCCGCGGATGCGCGCTTTCTGCCCATTGTTCCGGAGCTGACCCCGGAGATCCTTTCCATGGGGAAGGCTTCTACCGGTTCGGATGTGGGAACGGGCGGCATGGACACGAAGCTTCATGCGGCTAAGATCGCCACAAGCTCCGGCGCGGACATGATCATCGCCAATTCCAAGGATGTGCGCATCCTGCATCGCATCATGGACGGCCGGGATGTGGGCACCCTGTTTTTGGCCCACAAGGATGAGAATTTCTATCTGAAGGATTATGTCGAGGATTAAAGCATGACAATGGAAGAGCGCATAGCGCGCATTAACGAACTGTATCATTTGTCACAGGAGAGGGAATTGACCGATCTGGAAAAAATGGAGCAGAAGATCCTGCGCAAGGAATACATCGATGCCGTGCGCGGAAACCTCCGTTCGCAGCTTGACCGGATCGACATCGTGGAAAAAGACGGAAGCATCACCAATCTGGGAGAAAAGTATGGCAATCGCAATGAATAAACAGATGCTCCGCAAAGAGTATCTGAAAAGAAGGGATCATCAGACCGAGACCGAAAGAAAAGAGAGATCCGCAGCCATCGCCAAAGCGGTTTTCTCCATAGAGCTGGTGGTCCAGGCCGAAGACCTGCTCCTTTATGCCGATTTCGGCTCGGAAGTCCAGACGGAGCAGATCTTCAACACTGCCAGACGCATGCGGAAACGCATTTATTACCCTAAGGTGGAAGGAAACGAACTCAGCTTCTACCGTGTGGAGGATCTTTCCGAATTGCGGGTCGGTTTCAAAGGCATACAGGAACCGTTCATGCTCCGCCATACCGGAGGGGACTGGATCTATGCGGCCGTTGCGATCGTCCCGGCGACCGTGCTGGGAAGGGACGGATACCGCCTTGGATACGGAAGGGGCTTTTATGACCGTTTCCTGTCCCGCTACCCATCGATCTTCAAGCTGGGCATCGGCTATCAGGTGCAGCTTGCGGAAAAGGTCCCGCACGATTCACGCGATGTGCGGCTTAACGGGATCATCACGGAAGAGGAACAGCTCTTCTTCCAGAAAAACTAAGGAGGTTTCCGAATGGAGCTTACAGAACTCTGCACACGCGCAAAAGAGGCAAAATATAAAGTGGCGGCCCTGGACCTGGAGAGCAGGAACCGTGCGCTTCTGCGCATCGCCGACCTTTTGAATGAACAGCACGAAAGCCTGATCCTGGCTAATGCCGGGGATATCGCCGCTGCGACGGCAAAAGGGATGAGCATTCCCATGGTCGACCGTCTGCGACTCACGAAGGAACGCATCGCCGCTATCAGCGAAGGCATGCGTCAGGTGGCTGCCCTTCCGGACCCGCTGGCGGAAGTGCTGGAGGAGTGGGAACGGCCCAACGGCCTGCGCCTGAAGAAGGTGCGGGTGCCCCTGGGCGTGATCGGGATCATCTACGAATCCCGTCCCAATGTAACGGTGGATGCCTTTGCGCTCTGCTTCAAGTCCGGCAATGCCGTGATCCTGAAGGGCGGCAGTGACGCCCTTCATTCCAACAAGGCGATCTGCGCCGTGATCCGGCAGGGGCTGGAGGAGTGCGGCATCGATCCGGATGTGATCGCCCTGATCGAGGATTCCGACCGGGAAACGACCAAAAAGTTCATGCAGATGTACGGCTATGTGGATGTTCTGATCCCCCGCGGGTCTGCGGGACTGATCCGCAGCGTGGTGGAAAACAGCCGCATCCCCGTGATCGAGACCGGGGCCGGCAACTGCCATGTATACGTGGATGCCGCGGCCGATCCGAAAAAGGCAAAGGACATCATCATCAATGCAAAGACCCAGCGCCTGGGCGTCTGTAACGCCTGCGAATCGCTGGTGATCCACGAGAGCGTTCGCGAGAGCATCTTCCCCATGATCGCAGCAGCCCTTCATGACAAGAGTGTGGAAGTGCGCGGGGACGAAGAGGCCCGTCTTGCGGCTCCCGAAATCGTGGTGGAGGCCTCGGAAGAGGACTTCGCAAAGGAATACCTGGATCTTCTGAT
Organism: Lachnospiraceae bacterium; assembly: GCA_024696005.1. Lineage (GTDB taxonomy): Bacteria > Bacillota > Clostridia > Lachnospirales > Lachnospiraceae > NK4A136. The sequence continues at coordinate 120,413 of JAILHF010000051.1, forward strand.
CTCCGTAAAGACCGTAAAGAGTGTCGAGGAAGCGATCGAGCATATCAACCGCCATTCCACGCACCATTCCGAAGCCATCATCACGGAAGATCCCGTGGCGGCGGAGAAGTTCTTAAACGGCGTGGACAGCGCCTGTGTTTATGTGAATGCGTCCACGCGCTTTACCGACGGCTTTGAGTTCGGCTTCGGGGCCGAGATCGGGATCAGCACCCAGATGCTTCACGCCAGAGGGCCCATGGGCTTAAAGGAGCTGACTTCCTATAAATACAAGATCTACGGAAACGGGCAGGTGCGGGGATGAGCCTTCTCGGAACGGATTACAGTGCCTACACAAGCACGGATCGCCTTCCTTCCGCGGAAGAGCTTGCCAGGCAGGAGGAGATGATCGGCCGGGCAGGAGAGCTGGTGCTTGGGCTGAAAGAAAAGCTGGGACGCGTTCCCACGGCCTGCGTCGTGACCTTCGGCTGCCAGATGAACGCGAGGGATTCCGAAAAGCTCTGCGGCATCCTGGAACGCTGCGGTTATGCGCTCAGTGAGGATGAGGAGGCGGATCTGGTCCTTTACAACACCTGCACGGTAAGGGATAACGCGAACCAGCGCGTTTACGGACGCCTGGGGCATCTGCATGCCATGAAGAAGAAGCATCCCGAAAAGCGGATCGCGCTCTGCGGCTGCATGGTGCAGGAACCGTCGGTGATCGAGCGCATCACCACGACCATGCCTTTTGTGGATCTGATCTTCGGAACCCATAATATCTATAAATTTCCCGAGCTTTTGGTCCGCATGCTGGAAGCGGACCACATGATCGTGGATGTCTGGAAGGACACACCCGAGATCGTGGAGGATCTGCCGGTCAAGCGCAAGTACGCTTTCAAATCCGGCGTCAACATCATGTTCGGCTGCAACAATTTCTGCACCTACTGCATCGTGCCTTATGTGCGCGGGCGGGAGCGGAGCCGCGCCTCGAAAGACATCCTGCGCGAAGTGGAGAGGCTCGCCGCGGACGGCGTGAGCGAAGTGATGCTCCTTGGGCAGAATGTGAATTCCTACGGAAAAGGGCTGGAAGGGGAGGTCAGTTTCCCGCAGCTGCTCAAAGAAGTGGAAAAGGTGGATGGCATACGGCGCATCCGTTTCATGACTTCGCATCCGAAGGATCTTTCCCCGGAGCTGATCGAGGTCATGGCCGCGTCGGAAAAGATCTGCAGCCATCTGCATCTTCCCGTGCAGAGCGGGAGCAGCCGCGTTCTGAAGATGATGAACCGCTGCTATGACCGGGAAGGCTACATGGATCTGCTTGCGCGCCTGAAAGACGCGATGCCCGACCTTTCGGTAACGACCGATATCATTGTCGGATTTCCCGGGGAGACGCCGGAGGACATCGAGGAGACCATCTCTCTGGTACGGGAAGCGCAATACGATAACGCTTTTACCTTTATCTATTCGCCGCGCACCGGCACACCGGCTGCATCCATGCCGCGCTGCATGTCGGATGAGGAGATAAAGGACGGCTTTGAACGCCTGCTTTCGGTCGTTCAGGAGACGGCACGCATGCGGGTAAGGCGTTTTGAAGGACGCACCGAAGAAGCGCTTGTGGAAGGGATGAACGATCAGGACCCGGCCATGGTCACGGGAAGGCTTGGCAGCAACCTGCTCGTGCATTTTGCCGGAGACGAAAGCATGATCGGGAAGTATTATCCCGTAAAGCTCAGGGAGAATAAAGGTTTTTACTTTGTCGGAGAACGGGAATAGAGATGGAGATCGATCTGGAAAAAGTAACGCCGATGATGGCGAAATATCTTGAGACGAAAGAGGAATACAAGGATTGTATTCTTTTTTACCGTCTGGGCGATTTTTACGAGATGTTCTTTGAAGACGCCGAGACCGTTTCAAGGGAGCTGGAACTGACGCTGACCGGAAAAAGCTGCGGGCTCGATGAAAGGGCTCCGATGTGCGGTGTTCCTTACCATGCGGTGGATACCTATCTGAACCAGCTTGTCGAAAAAGGCTACAAGGTGGCGATCTGCGAACAGGTGGAGGATCCCAAGCTTGCCAAGGGGCTTGTAAAGCGCGAGGTGACGCGCGTTGTCACGCCCGGTACCAACATGAGCGCGGCCGGTCTGGATGAAAGCCGGAACCGTTTCCTGATGAGCATTTATTCCGCAGCGTCCAGGATCGGCATGTCGTTCTGCGACATTTCCACCGGGGAATTCTTCCTGACGGAATGCGAGGATGAGAGCAAGCTCTGTGACGAGATCCAGAAGCTCTCTCCTGTGGAGGTCATCTGCAATGACACGCTCATGCTGAGCTTCCCCGCGGTGGGAGCCCTGAAGGATCGCATGGGCTTTGCGCTCTATGAACCGGGCGACTGGTATTTCGATGCGCAGGATGCCGAAAAGACTTTGCTTAAGCATTTCAAGGTGGCATCGCCCTCGGCGCTAGGCATCACGGATTTCCTTTCGGGCAGCATTGCCGCAGGGGCTCTGCTGCAATATCTCTATGATACGCAGAAGATCCCGCTTCACCACATCACGGCCCTGCATCCCTATACGGGAAGCCGCTACATGCTGCTGGATTCCTTTACGAGACGCAATCTGGAGCTGTGCGAGACCATGCGGGAAAAGCAGAAGCGCGGAACGCTCTTCTGGGTACTGGACCGCACGCGTACTGCCATGGGCGCCCGCATGCTGCGGGGCGACATCGAGCAGCCCCTGGTGGAAGAGGATGCGATCGTTGCGCGTCTGGATGCCGTGGAGGAGCTTTGCAAAAAAGCCGTGGACCGTGACGAGATCCGCGAATACCTGAATGCCGTATACGACCTGGAACGCCTCATGGCGAGGGTCAGTTACCATACCATATCTCCGCGTGACATGATCGCGCTGCGCAATTCCCTGAACATGCTGCCGCCCGTGAAGCAGCTGCTGGCGGGAATGGAGGCTTCGGCGCTTCGGGGGCTTTATGAAGGGCTCGACGAACTTGCCGACCTGGCCAATGCCATCGAGGAGACCATCATCGAGGAACCGCCCCTGACGATCCGGGAAGGCGGGATCATAAAGGACGGCTTCGATCCCGACATCGACAAGCTTCGGAAAGCAAAGACCGAAGGAAAGACCTGGCTCGCGCAGCTTGAGGCCGAGGAACGTGAGCGCAGCGGGATCAAGAATCTGAAGGTCCGTTACAACAAGGTTTTCGGTTATTATCTGGAAGTGACCAATTCCTACAAGGACATGGTACCGGACGATTATGTTCGCAAGCAGACCCTGGCGAATGCCGAGCGCTATATCACGCCGCGCTTAAAGGAACTGGAAGACATGGTCCTTAACGCTGAGGACAAGCTTTCGACGCTGGAATATGATGCATTCTGTGCCCTTCGGGATTCGCTGGAGGCCAATCTGCTTCGCATCCAGGAAAGTGCACGCGTCATCGCCCGTCTGGATGTTTTTGCTTCGCTTTCCCTGGTGGCGGAACAGAACCATTACGTGAGACCGAAGCTGAACAAACGCTCGACGATCGAGATCAAGGGCGGGCGCCATCCCGTGGTGGAACGCATGATCCCGAACGACATGTTCATCGATAACGATACCTTCCTCGATAACAAGAAGAACTGCATCAGCATCATCACCGGTCCGAACATGGCCGGAAAGTCGACCTACATGCGGCAGGTCGCGCTGATCTCGCTGATGTTTCAGATGGGAAGCTTTGTACCGGCCAGGGAAGCATCGCTGTGCGTGGTCGACCGCATCTTCACACGTGTGGGTGCTTCGGATGATCTGGCCAGCGGCCAGTCGACCTTCATGATCGAGATGAACGAGGTCGCGAACATTCTGAAAAACGCCACGCCGGATTCGCTGCTGATCCTGGATGAGATCGGACGCGGCACTTCGACCTTCGACGGGCTTTCCATTGCCTGGGCCGTGATCGAACACATCAGCAATAAAAAGCTGCTCGGCGCCAAGACGCTTTTCGCCACGCATTATCACGAGCTGACCGAGCTGGAAGGCAAGATGGATAACGTCAATAACTACTGCATCGCCGTGAAGGAAAAAGGCGACGATATCGTTTTCCTCAGGAAGATCATTCCCGGCGGCGCGGACAAGAGCTACGGGATACAGGTGGCAAGGCTGGCCGGCGTGCCGCAGGAGGTCTGCGACAGGGCGGCACAGATCGTTCTGCAGCTTCTTGACAACGACATCACCGAGAAGATACAGCAGATCGCGATCCCGGCCGGAGGAAAAAAAGCGGAGGTCCATACCTACGACGATGTGGAACTCGGGCAGATGAGCTTTTTTGATACCACATCGGACGCGGATATCCTTGAGGAACTTAAGGAACTGGAGATCACGACGCTGACGCCGCTGGAGGCGCTGAATACGCTTTACCATCTGCAGAGCAAGCTGAAGAACCGTTATCGAAAGGATTGATGAACGGATCGAAATGTGATAAAATGTACGTGGATCTGTTGTTCGGAGAGGTGAGAACATGGCACTGTTTAATCGATTGAAATCCAACGGCCAACCTGCCGGTCAACCCGTCAGTACACCGATCGCGGCACCCAAAGAGCCTGCCGTCGAGGAACTGCCGGAACTTGATTTTCTGAAGAATGCCCCCGAACCGTCGCCGGAGGCGGCTGCACCTGCGCCTGTGCCCGCCGGCTACGTGTCCGAGCCGATCCCCGCGCTGCCGGGGGTGGGAAATCCGCAGGTCAATACGTCTGCGGGCGCTCCGTCGGCTAATCCGTCGGTCAATCCGTCATCGGATTCCCCGGCCAGGGTCACGCCGGCCAAGCCTGTTTCGGTTTCTCCCGTGCTCAAGGATACGCAGGTATCGGCAGTACTGGATACCCAATATACAACGATGGATCCGCTCACGGCGGAAGTGAAATATGCCAGCCCGACGGCGCAGAGCCTGATGCGCGCCGCGGAGGAAGGGCTGGATGCGGCACCGGCAGGAACAGCAGCTCCTTCCGGACCTGCTTCGGCTTTCTTAAGGAGAGTTTCCGGACCTGCAGGAACGGCGACGCCTTCCGGGCCCGCTTCGGCTTTCCTTGCCGGAAGCGCAGCAACGGCCCCTCAGCCTGCTCCGGCATTGTCGGCGCAGATCCCCACGCCGGCTGTGCATTCGACGGCTGCAGTGGAGTTTCACAGTTCTGCGCCCACATCAAATACGACTTTGCCGCGTTCGGGCCCGGCGGTAGCAAGACCCGTCCCGACGTCGGCCACGCATCTTCAGGCTGCGCCTGCACAGGCTATCGTCATGTCTGCTCCGGAAAGCAAGACGGCGCCTGCCGTACAGGCTCCGGCGGAAAATGCAGCACAGCCTGCTTCGGAAGAAGCGAAAAGCGCAGCTCCCGAAAAGAAAGAAAGCAAGCCCGACGTTCCGGTAAAGCGTACCAGTACGTTGTTTGCTTCCGTCATGATGCCGGTCGGAAACGATCCCGAAACATCCGCCGATAAGAAGGCGGAGAGCGAAGCTGCTGCCGGGCCGGCAGCCGAAAAGCCGGCAGAAGAAGCGAAACCCGCCGAAGAAGCAAAGCCTGCAGAGGCAGCCACTCCCGCAGCGGAAGAAGCAAAGCCTGCAGAGGCAGCTGTTTCTGCGGCAGAAGAAAACAAGGAAAAAGACAGTAAGCAGGAGCCGGCTTCCGCGGAAGCTGCAGCTGAGCAGGCCGGTCCCGAAGAGAATAAGACGGAAAACAGGGAAGCGGCACCCGCTGCACGCGAGATCCGGAGGCCGGAAGGCTTTGTGCCGGATCCTTCGGCGCGCGTCTGGTCGATCTCGGAGATCAAGGTCAGCCCCGTTCCGATCCCCGGTCTTTCCATCCCGACGCAGTACAGTCCGCTGATCTTAAACAGCGAGAATCCTCCCGTGATCACGGTAAGCCGCACGGGCGGGAATTTCCTCGCAACGGACCGCCTGCACAATATTTCTGCTGTCGGGCCCGATGAATACGAGGCGTTAAAGGAATTGATGCGCCTGTACGGGGTGTTCTGATCCTGCTTTGTCTTTCAGGCCAGATTTGAGATGCAGACGATACAGGTTTTGGACAATCATACGATCGATCAGATCGCGGCCGGCGAGGTAGTGGAGCGCCCTGCCAGCATCGTAAAGGAACTGGTGGAAAACGCCATGGACGCCGGCGCGGATTCCGTGACCGTCGAGATACGGGGCGGAGGGATCGATTTCATACGTGTTACGGATAATGGCTGCGGGATCGGCGGAGACGAGATCCCCGTGGCTTTTCTTCGTCACGCAACTTCCAAGATCCGGGACATCAGCGATCTGGAGCATCTGCATTCCATGGGCTTTCGGGGGGAAGCACTGGCATCGATCGCATCCGTGTGCAAACTGCGCATGATCACCAAAAGGCCCGGCGAACTGATGGGGCACAAGTATGAGCTCGACGGCGGGAAGGATCCCGTGCTGGAAGAGATCGGTGCTCCGGACGGGACCACGGTGATCGCCGCGCATCTTTTCTTTAATACTCCTGTCAGAAGAAAATTCCTGAAATCGGCGACCGCGGAAGGAAATGCCATCGCGGAGCTGATGGAACGCCTGGCCCTCGGTCGGCCCGACATTTCCTTTAAGTTCGTACAGAACGGAAATACCCGTTTCATGACCAGCGGAAGCGGTGACCTGAAAGAGGTGATCCACCGCATATACGGACGGGAAGCCGTCCGCAGCGTGGTCCCGGTGTCCAGGGAGGTCGACGGGATACGGATCGACGGCTATCTGGGCACGCCGTCAATGAACCGTCCGAACCGGAATTTTGAAAACTATTTCCTGAACAGCCGCTATATCAAGAGCGACCTGGTTTCCCGCAGCATCGAAGAAGGCTACAAAGGCTACATGATGCAGCATAAGTTCCCGTTCTGTGTGCTTCACATACAGATCGACAGCACCTGCATCGACGTGAACGTGCATCCCTCCAAGATGGACGTGCGCTTCCACGACAGGGAAGGCGTGTTCAACAGCCTTTGTGAGACGGTGGCCGCCGCTTTGCATGATCGGGAGATGATCCCGGAAAGCCTTCTGGATGAGCCGGAAAAGGGCAAGCGGGAAAAAGCGCTTTCCGCGCCCGAGCCTTTTGAAACGAAGCGCCGGGAAGAGGAAGAGCGGGAGCCTTACCCGCAGCCTGCGGCCGCGGATGTGGATGCCGCGGATGAAGAAACGGTGGCTGACGGCGGTAGCCTTGAAAAAAGTGCCGGTCCCGAAGAAGGCGGAGCGGGTGAAAGCTCCGAAAAAAGCGTAAGCCGCGAAAACCGCGACATCTTCGACATCCGTTTTGATGACGAGAGCGGGGATGCGCAGGTCGAGGAATTCCAAAGCACGGAAGAGGTTCGGGAGGCGCCGCATGCAAAGAGCGAAAGCGTGCCCGAAGATCCCTATAAAAACGCGAAGCAGCTGGAAATGCTCCCGAAGGAGCGCGTGATCTCGGCCGTCGCAAGAAAGCAGTACCGGCTGATCGGCTGCATTTTCAACACCTATTGGATGTTTTCCTGGCAGGACAAGCTGTATTTTGTCGACCAGCATGCCGCACACGAAAAGGTCCGCTACGAGCACCTCATGGCGCAGTATGAGGCGCGCAAGGTCTATGTTCAGCAGCTTGCGCCTCCGATCATCCTGTCCCTGTCACCCACCGAGACCGACACGCTGCGCGAATACCGTTCCTGCTTTGAAGAACTGGGCTTTGCGACCGAAGACTTCGGCGGCAGCGAGATCGCGATCAGCTCTGTCCCGATGGAACTGTACCGCAAGGATCCCAAAACCCTCTTTCTCGAGATCTTAAACGACCTTTCCCTGAAGGGAACGAGAAATGCGCCGAACGTGATCGACCGCGTCCTGGCCACCATGGCCTGCAAAGGCGCCGTAAAGGGCGGGGATGTGATCAGTGCCGAAGAGATGGATGCCGTGCTGGATGAGCTGCTTACCCTGAAGAACCCGTACCATTGCCCGCACGGGCGGCCGACGATCTTTTCGATGAGCCGCAGCGAGCTGGAACGCAAATTCAAGAGGATCGTGAATTGAAGCCGCTGGTCATCGTGGGCGGGCCCACGGCAACGGGAAAGAGCGCGGCGGCGATCGCTCTGGCAAAAAAGATCGACGGAGAGGTGATCAGTGCCGACTCCGTCCAGATATACCGCGGCCTGGACATCGGTTCCGCCAAGATCACGGAAGAAGAGATGCAGGGGGTTCCGCATCATCTGATCGATGCCCTGGAACCGGAGGAGCCCTTCAACATCACGGTCTTTCAGCGCATGGCGAAGGAAGCGATCGATGCGATCCATGAAAGCGGCCGCATCCCCATCCTTTGCGGCGGGACCGGGTTTTACATCCAGTCCGTGCTTTACGACATCGTCTTTTCCGAAGAGGAGACGGATCTTTCTTACCGTGCGGAACTGGAGAAGAAAGCCGAAAGCGAAGAAGGCCGCAGGGAACTCTATGAGGAACTGAGGCGCATCGATCCGGACTCCTGTGAAGCCATCCACGAAAACAACAGCAAACGGGTGATCCGGGCACTTACGTTCTTTAAGGAGACCGGAACGCCGATCTCGCGCCACAATGCGGAGCAGCGCCTGCGGAAACCGGCTTATGACTGCTGCTTTTTTGTGCTGACGGATGAAAGGGCGGCGCTTTACCGGCGCATCGACGCGCGTGTTGACAAGATGTTCGAACAGGGACTGGTCGAAGAGGTCCGTGCCCTGATGCAGCGCGGCGTCCCCCGGAACGCGACTTCGATGCAGGGGCTGGGATATAAGGAGACATGGGCTTATCTGGCCGGCGAATGCAGCCTGGAAGAAGCCGTTTATGAGATCAAAAGGGATACCAGGCATTTTGCGAAGCGGCAGATCACCTGGTTCAAACGGGAGCCGGATGCGATCTGGCTTGACCGCGGCAGCTTTGCGGATCCGGAAAGCGGGATCCTTGAAGCGATGCTTGCCGAAACGGAAAGGATAAAGAAATGAGCATGAGAACGGAACAATACGGGCGGATGGGCCTGGATAAGGATGTGATCGAACTCGGAGAGCGCGTGCGCGCCGAACTGGAAGAGCGCTTCCGTGCCCTCGATGAGATGGCGGAATACAACCAGCTGAAGGTGCTGGATGCGATGCAGCGCCACCAGGTCAGCGAAGCCTGCCTGCTGGGAAGCACGGGCTACGGCTATAACGATCTGGGACGCGATACACTGGAAGCCGTATACGCGGATGTCTTCCGGGCGGAGGATGCCCTTGTGCGGCCGCAGATCACCTGCGGGACCCATGCCCTGGCTTTGGCACTGATGAGCAATCTTCGCCCCGGCGATGAGCTCCTTAGTCCGGCCGGCAAGCCTTACGATACCCTCGAGGAAGTGATCGGCATCCGGGATGAGGGGAACGGGCACTCGAGCGGCTCCCTGAAGGAATACGGGATCAGTTACCGCCAGGTGGAGCTTCTGGAAGACGGCTCTTTCGATTATCCGGCCATCAGGGATGCGATCAATGAAAAGACCCGGATGGTGACGATACAGCGCTCGAAGGGCTACCAGACGAGACCTTCCTGGTCCGTGGAACAGATCGGCGAGCTGATCGCCTTTATCCGTTCGGTCAAGCCTTCCCTTACGATCATGGTGGATAACTGTTACGGTGAATTCGTGCAGGAGCGTGAGCCTGTGGAAATGGGCGCGGACCTTGCGGTGGGATCCCTGATCAAAAACCCCGGAGGCGGCCTTTGCGCCTGCGGCGGCTACATCGTCGGAAAGAAGGAATGCGTGGAAAATGCAGCATACCGCCTTACCTCCCCGGGGCTCGGGAAGGAAGTGGGGGCTTCGCTTACCACCCTGCCTTCGTTTTACCAGGGATTGTTCATGGCACCCTGCGTGACCGCATCGGCCGTGAAAACGGCGATCTTTGCAGCGAACATCTATGAAAGGCTCGGCTTTTTCGTGCTCCCGAACGGGACGGAGCCGCGCAACGACATCATACAGGCCGTGACGCTCGGCAGTCCCGAGAAGCTCTGCGCCTTTTGCGAAGGGATACAGGCGGCTGCACCGGTGGACAGCCATGTACGGCCCGAACCCTGGCCCATGCCGGGCTACGATGCCAATGTCATCATGGCGGCCGGTGCCTTTGTCTCCGGCTCTTCGATCGAGCTTTCCGCGGACGGCCCGCTGAAAGAGCCCTACAATGTCTATTTTCAGGGCGGACTGAGCTTTTACCACGGTGCGCTCGGGATCTTAAAGAGCGTGCAAAGCCTGAAGGAACGCTGCGGTCTGAAGATAAACTGATTGAAAACAGAAGCCTTTTATGGTAAAATATTTGCGCCGCGAGTGCGGAACTTATAGTGATTCGGAGGATTGCGCCATTGAGCATCAATGCATTCGGGATCGATCTGGGATCCAGCAACATAAAGATATATAACGGTATCGATGATACCTATTTCATGGAAAAGAACATGATCGCCATCGAGGGCAGGGACAGCCTCTTTGCCTACGGGGACTCGGCTTTTGACATGTACGAGAAGGCGCCGGACAATATCAACATCTCGTTTCCGGTGGCGAACGGCGTGATCGCGGATATCAAGAACATGGATACGCTGATCCACTATTTCATAAGCGATCTTTCCCACGGGAGCGTGCGCCCGGCCGACTATTACATTGCCGTGCCGACCGACGTGACCGAGGTGGAGCGCATGGCGTTCTGCGATCTGATCCGTGACAGCAACGTGAAGGCAAGACGTGTGCTCACGGTTGAAAAGGCCCTTGCCGACGGCCTGGGCATGGACATCGATGTAAAGACTTCGCAGGGCGTGCTGGTCGTGGATGTGGGTTTTGATACCACGGAGATCTCGCTGCTTTCGCTCGGAGGCATCGTCCTGAGCCGCCTGATCAAGGTGGGCGGGCTGAAGTTTGACGAGGCCATCAAGGCAACTGTCCGCAAGGAATACAACCTGGTCATCGGATCGAAGACGGCCGAAAAGCTCAAGATCGCGATGCGCGAAGTGGAAGAGCAGAACAAGAATGCCATCGTGTACGGGCGCGACATCGTGATGGGTCTGCCCGTTGAGAAGGAAATATCGACCAAGCTGGTCTTTTCCTGCCTGAAAGAGCATTTTGACGTGATCATCGACAACATCCGCCAGATCCTCGAGCGCACGCCGCCCGAGCTCGGCGCCGACATCTACCGCCACGGGATCTATCTGACCGGCGGCGGCAGCCAGGTGGGGCATCTGGCCGAGATGATCAGCCGCAGCACCGGTCTGGGCGTGAATGTGAACGACGAGCCCATCGCCACGGTCGTGAAGGGGCTTTATACGATCATGCACGAATCACGCTTCGCATCGCTGGCGACCTCCCTGACAAACGGGAAGTAAGCAGGCATGAGCCCGATCGTCCGCAAAAAGGAGGAGAAGAAAAAGATCCCTCCGAAATATCTGCTCCTGATCTTTACGCTTCTGTGCGCGCTGCTCATGTTTCTCAGCTATACGCAGGATCTGCCTTTTGAAATCGCATCCGACGCTGCCGGTACAGTGATCACGCCGTTCCAGCAGGGGATCACGCGGATCGGAGGCGCGATCGTTGCTTTTATCGAGGAACAGCATTCCATTGAGGAGCTGAAGGCAGAGAACGCAAGGCTGCAGGAAGAGATCGACGAGCTTTCCCGTGAGAACGCGCAGCTGATGCAGGACCATTACGAGCTGACCAACTTAAGGGAGCTCTATGAACTCGACAGCAGTTACGCAGATTATGAAAAGACCGGCGCGAAGATCATCGCGGCCGGAGAGGGCAACCGCTTTAATTCTTTCATCATCGACAAGGGAAAGGATGACGGCATCGAAAAAGACATGAACGTGATCGCCGGCTCGGGCCTGGTCGGCATTGTTGCGGAGGTCGGGAAGAACTGGTCACGCGTCAATGCGATCATTTCGGACGGCTTTCATGTGAGCGCCGCGGTACTGCACACGCAGGATCATCTGATCGTGTCCGGCGACATGGAACTGATGCGGCAGGGCATGATCCGTTTTTCACAGCTTTCCGACAAGGACCGGAAGGTCAGGATCGGAGACAAAGTGGTCACTTCGGATATCAGCGACAGATACCTTCCCGGCATTCTGATCGGCTATATTGCGGGCATCGATACGGATCCCAACCAGCTGATGCGCTCCGGCAAGATCACGCCGGTCGTGGATTTTGAACATCTGACTGATGTGCTGGTGATCACGCAGAAGAAGGAAGTTTTGGAGTAGAGCGTTTTGGAGATCGATCTCGTTGAAGTAAAGAAACATCTTACGGGCATTGTGGCCGTTTTTCTCTTTTATCTCCTGCAGAGCAGTGTCTTCCGGGGGCTTGCTCTTCACGGCACGGTCCCGAATCTTTTGCTGATCCTCGTCTGTTCTTACGGCTATCTGCGCGGAGAACGGAGCGCGATGTGGACCGGCTTTTTCTGCGGCCTTCTCCTGGACATTTTTACGATGGACGTGCTCGGGATGTATGCCCTGATCTTTGTTTATGTCGGTTTTCTGGCGGGGCAGACGCATTCCCGCTTTGAAACCCTGGAATTCCGCATTCCCCTGGCGGCGGTCCTGATCGGAGAGTCGCTGGTATGCCTGGCGGAGTATCTGTTCTTTTACCTGCTGTACGGGGAGCTGGATTTTCCGGCTTATCTGAAAAGCCATATGCTGCCGGAGCTGGTGGCGACGCTTTTGCTCGCGATCCCGGTCTATCCGTTTTTGCTCTGGCTGGAAGAGCGTTTTGTCAAGGTGGATCCGGACGAGCGCAAAAAGCAGGAAGCATGGAATGTTGCCGATCTGGCCGAAGCGGACCGGAATAGCGGTAACGATCTGTAAGAAGGAATAACGAAATTGATCTTTGAGAGTTTTTGGGAAAAAGTAAAGGATTTCCTGCAGAAGCGGTATCTGGTGCCGTATCTGATGCTGATCGTCATGTGCGCGGTCCTGATCACCAGTGTATTCCGCCTGCAGATCGTTCACGGCAAGGAATACGAGCAGAACTTCAAGCTGACCAGCGAGAAGGACATCCGCATTCCCGGCTCCCGAGGGAACATCTATGACCGCAACGGCGAGCTGCTGGCCTATAACGAGCTTGCCTATTCGGTGACGATCACCGATACGATCGAATCCGGAAGCGGCAAGAACGACGAGCTCAACCGCATCATCCTGCGCATGATACGCCTGATCGAAAAGAACGGGGATGAGGTGTTCAGCGATTTCGGCATTTACTTGGATGAAGGGAACAACTACTGCTTCTCCTATGAAGGAAGCCAGCATCTGCGTTTTTTGGCCGACATCTTCGGCCGCGGCCCGGTCGAAGACCTGCTTTATGCGGAAAAGACGGCCAATCCGGACGAGGTGATGGAATACCTTGCCGGTGACAAGAAGTTCGGGATCGGCAGCTATTCCAAGTCCGAGAAGAAGACCTCCTTCTTCCCGATGATGGGCTATACCAAAGAAGAGATCTTAAAGATCGCGATCGTACGTTACCAGCTGAGCCTCAATTCCTTCCAGAAGTATATCGCGACCACGGTCGCCACCGATGTGTCGGAGGAGACGGTCGCCTACATCATGGAGCACAGTGACGAGCTCCCGGGCGTGAGCATCGCCGAAGACACGGTGCGGCGTTACAATCATGCCATGTATTTTTCGCATATCATCGGCTATACCGGGCGCATTTCCCAGAGCGAGTATGAAACCTATTCGGCCGAGAGCGACAATTACGATACCACCGATTACGTCGGAAAGACCGGGATCGAATTTTCCATGGAGAAGGAATTGCAGGGAAAGAAGGGCAGCGAGACCATTTACGTGGACAACATGGGCAAGATCCTGGAAAGCCGCAATGTCACGCTTCCCGTGGCCGGAAATGACGTATACCTGACCGTGGACTGTGACCTGCAGATGGCCTGCTATCACCTGCTGGAACAGAAGATCGCCGGCATCCTGGTGAATCACCTCGTGAATGCCAAGACGGCGGAATCGAAGGGGCGTGATATCAAGATCCCGGTCTATGATGTGTACAGCGCGATCTACGGAAACAGCGTTATCGATCTGGGGCATCTTTCCAAGTCTTACGCCGGAGAGACCGAGAAAAAGGTCTATGAGATCTTTTGCGCGAAGCAGGACGAGATCCTGAACCGGATCCGGGAAGAGATGATGAACACCGGAACGGCATACAACGCGCTTTCTTCCGAGTTGAAGGAATACGAGAGCTTTATCGTGAGTATGCTCTCTTCCTCGGATTACGGTGTGCTCAAGAGCAGCGAGATCGATACCACCGACGCGACCTATCTGGCCTGGCGTGTGGAGGAGACCATAAGCCTTAGGGATTACCTGCTCTACTGCATCTCGAAGCAGTGGATCGACATCAGCAAGCTGAAGCTGGATGCCCGCTATTCCGATTCGGAAGAGATCTTCACGGCCCTGACGGATTATGTCATCGAACACCTGAGATCGAACACGGAATTTACCAAGAAGCTGTATAAGTATCTGCTCCAGCAGGACCGCATCACACCGCTGCAGACCTGCCTGCTTTTGTGGGAACAGGATGTGATCCAGGTGGATACCTCCAGGATCGAGGCTCTTCGTGCCGGACGCATTACGCCGTATTCCTTTATCTACGGCCTGATCGAGAATCTGCTGCTTACCCCGTCCCAGCTGGGGCTGGAACCCTGCTCGGGTTCCGTGGTGATGACGGATCCGAACAGCGGGGAGGTGCTTGCGCTGGTTTCCTATCCGGGCTATGACACGAACCGCCTGGCGAACCGGGCCGATTCGGCCTATCTGGGAAAGCTCAATCAGGACCGCTCGAGGCCGCTGTGGAACAATGCCACGCAGCAGCGCACGGCTCCGGGTTCCTGCTTCAAGATGGTCAGCAGCGTGGCCGGTCTGCAGGAAGGCGTGATCGACCTTTATTCGCAGATCGAGTGCACCGGCATCTTTACCAAGCTGAACGGCAGCCCGCATAAGTGCTGGATCGCGCAGCAGGGCGGCCGGCACGGCTTCCTGAATGTCACGGGTGCCATCCAGCATTCCTGCAACTGCTTCTTTTACGAGGTGGGTTACCGTCTGGCGAATGACGGTACCGGCTATAATGACCACGTGGGCATGGAAAAGATCCAGAAATACGCGAATGAATTCGGCCTGGGAGACAAGACGGGAGTGGAGATCACCGAGACCCAGTCCCAGATCTCGGACCGCTATCCCGTTGCCAGCGCCATCGGCCAGGGTACCCATAACTATACCACGGTGTCCCTGGTTCGTTATATCTCGGCCATCGCAAACCGCGGCACGGTCTATGACCTGAGCCTGATCCACGAGATCCGAAACAGCGCCGGGGCGGCGGATTATTATTTCCACCCGGTGGTGCATAACGAGGTGATCCTGGACGGACGGGAGTGGGATGCGATCCAGACGGGACTCAGGCGTGTGGTGGAAGGCAAGAGCTATTTCAATGTGGAAGGGCTTTACGCTGCCGGCAAGACCGGAACGGCCCAGGAGGCTACGAACAAGCCCAACCATGCGCTGTTCATCGGCTACGCGCCCTACCAGGATCCGAAGATCAGCATCGCCGTGCGTATCGCTAACGGCTATGCTTCCGACTTTGCGGCCCAGGCGGCCAAAGACTGCCTGCAGTATTACTTCAGTCCCAGCGGAAGGGAAGACCTGATCACGGGTACCGCTTCCGATGCGACGGCCGTGTCCGGAGGAGACTGATCATGAAGCAGAAATTAAGGGCAAAGGATTTTGATGTCAAACTGGTGGTGCTGCTCCTGGCGATCTCGGTGATCGGGGTTTTTGCGATCGGCAGTGCCAAGGAATCCCTGCAGCTCAGACAGGTGATGGGCCTGATCCTGGGCATCTTCGTGATGCTTCTGATCGCGTTCATGGATTACGGCATCATCCTGAAATTTTACTGGCCGATCTACCTGGGCAACATAGGTCTTCTGGTGCTGGTCCAGCTTTTCGGAAAAAGCTCGCATAATGCGCAGCGCTGGATCGAGCTTGCCGGGATCCGTTTCCAGCCTTCCGAGAGCGCAAAAATCCTGTTGATACTTTTTTTGGCGCAGTTTATAATGAAACACAGGGAAAAACTGAATACCCTGCCCATTTTGAGCCTTATCATGCTGCTGTTTGCGCCGGTCTTCATCCTGATCTACAAACAGCCGGATCTGTCCACCAGCATCATGATCGTGGTGATCTTCTGCATGGTCCTGTATGTCGGAGGGCTGAGTCACAAGCTGATCCTTGCTGCTCTGGGAATCCTGATCCCCGCGGCCGTTGTGGCGATGTTTCTGATCCTGCAGCCCGATCAGGACATCGTGGAGGATTACCAGCAGGAGCGTATCCTGGCCTGGCTGGAGCCCGAAAAATACGCGCTGACCACGGCTTACCAGCAGCAGAATTCGATCACGGCCATCGGCTCGGGCCAGTTGTGGGGGAAGGGGCTGAATAATAACGAGGTCGGTTCGGTCAAGAACGGGAATTACATCTCGGAGCCGCAGACCGACTTTATCTTCGCAATCATCGGAGAGGAGATGGGCTTTGTCGGTACGACGGTCGTCATCGTCCTGCTCACGCTTATCAGTGCCGAATGTTTTGCCGTCGGCCGGAAAGCGAGGGACCTGGCCGGAAGGATCATCGCCTTCGGCATGGGGAGCCTGGTGTGCGCGCAGAGTTTCATCCACATCGGGGTGAACATGGGGCTTCTGCCCAATACCGGACTGCCGCTTCCGTTTGTGAGCTACGGTCTGACCAGTCTGGTGAGTCTGTACGCCGGCATGGGTTTTGTTTTGAGTGTGGGGCTGCGCAGGCCGCAGCCGAGACCTTCCGGAACGGTCTCCTTTACGGAGCTGCTCCAGGAAGAGATGAATGTTGACATGTAGGAGCCTCAGGGAGGAAATGAGATGAAGATCGCACTGATCGCGCATGACGCAAAAAAGAAGCTGATGCAGAATTTCTGCATCGCATACAGAGGCATTCTGAGCAAGCACGATGTCTACGCTACCGGCACGACCGGTCGTCTCATCGAAGAGGTGACCAACCTGACGGTCCATAAATTCCTTGCAGGCAATCTGGGAGGAGAGCAGCAGATCGGGATCCAGATCGAACACAACCAGATCGACATGGTGATCTTTCTTCGCGATCCCCTGAATCCGATGACGCACGAGGTGGACACGAATCACCTGCTGCGTCTCTGCGACATCCACAACATTCCGCTGGCGACCAATCTGGCCAGCGCCGAGCTTCTGATCAAATCCCTGGACCGCGGAGAGCTTGAGTGGCGTGAGATCTACAAATAAACTTCGCAACAGATGCATGGCCCTTCTTCTGGCTGCGGGTCTTATGGCCGGCTGCGCGCAGGAGGCGCCTGCCCTTCCCTACGGAACGATGGACGAGAACGAGGATTTTTCCATGGGGAACGGGATCGAGCAGACCAGACTTGCCCTGTTTGCGGAGGAGCTCTGTGCGGCAGCGCAGGACATGACCGAGCGCAGCTCGATCGATCCGGGAACGCTCAAGGCGGCCTGTGTTTATGATGAGGGGAGTGCCGAAGCGCTCTACAGCTATCATGCCGAGGAACAGCTGAGCCCGGCCTCGCTCACCAAGATCATGACGGCGCTTCTGGTGCTGGAAAACTGCGAGAATCTGGACGAGAGCGTGACGATCGGAAATGTGAACATCACCGAGAACGGCGCGCAGCTCTTTCCGTTTCACGAGGGGGACCGCATCAGCTTAAAAGACCTGCTCTATGTGACGCTGGTCTCTTCCGCAAACGATGCTGCCCTGGCACTGGCACAGTACATGGCGGGCACGGAGGCGGATTTTGCGGAGATGATGAACGAACGTGCGCTGCAGCTGGGTGCCACGCACACGCATTTCGTGAATTCCCACGGACTCAGCGATGACGAGCATTATACCTGCGCGCACGATATGTACCTGATCTTCCGGGAGGCGCTCAAGCATCCGGAATTCCTGCAGATCATTGAAACCGACAGCTATACCTTTACCTACAGCTCGGCTGACGGCACATTGATCACGGACGAGATCCATACCACCAACCAGTATCTGCGCGGCATTTCGCCCTCGCCGGCGTCGGTGCACATCCTCGGCGGAAAGACCGGGAGCACCTCCGCAGCGGGGAAATGCATCATCCTTTACGCGCAGACTCCGGAGGGCGGAGACTACATTCTCGTCGTCATGGGAGCGGCGGATACAGACGCTCTTTACCGCACCGCAAACCGCCTTTGCGACGATTGCATCCGATAAAAAATGGCTTGTATATTCCGAGCCTTTGCGGTATAATTTTACTATCAAAATCTTCAGAAACTGGAGGGCAGGCCAATGATACAATTGATCGTCGGAAACGAAGGAAAAGGCAAGACCAAGGAAATGCTGGACAAAGTCAACGAAGAGATCAAAGCCGCCAGCGGCAACATCGTCTATCTGGACAAGAACGCAAAACACATGTATGAATTGAATAACAAGATCCGTCTGGTTGATGTTTCCGAATTTAATTTCGCATCATCCGATGAGTTCTATGGCTTTATCTGCGGGATCATGTCACAGGATCATGATCTGGAGCAGCTTTATTTCGACAATTTCAAACGTTTGGCATGCATCGACAACTCCCAGCTGGAGGATGTGCTCGGCAAGTTCAAGAAGCTGAGCGAGGAGAAGGGGGTTAATTTCTGCATCAGCATTGCTGCCTGCAAGGATGACATTCCTTCGGCTTATCACGAGGACATCATCGTTTCTCTGTAAAAAATGAGCAGGAAATCGCAAAAAAACACGTTAGGTGCGAGAGGAATATGGGGCGGAATTTACTTCGGGGTTCTGCTCCTTTTCATTTGCTATGTCGCGATCCTGGGGCTGCAGCTCCTGGGGCGTCATAACGTGCCCTCTTACCAGGTGCGAAGCGGCGCTCTAGCGCAGCACAACACCTATACCGGCGTGGTGATGCGTGACGAAAAGGTCATAACCGGCCAGGATAACGGCTATGTCGTGTATTTTGCCCGCGAAGGCGAGCATCTGGGCAGCGGGGACCTGGTCTATGCCATTGATGAGGCCGGGACCCTCAACGACATCGAAAACAACCCCGCAAACGAAAGCGCCCTGACGGATCAGGATCTGCGGGATCTTCGTTCCGAGATCATCGATTTCGCGGCAGGCTTTCGGGCCGAGAATTATCATACAACCTATGATTTTCTTTACAACATGGACGGCAGCCTCCTTCATCTGGCGAACAGCAGCATGATGCAGACGCTGGCGGAGCGGGAGGGCACCCTCTCGGGCGAGTTGGTGAAGCTTTCCCGCGTGAGCACGCCCGGCTATGTCATCTACCATACGGACGGGCTGGAGAGCCTGTCCGAAAACGGACTGCGCCCGGAGATCTTTGATGAGGAAGGATACGAGCGCAAGATCCTCTCAAATCACGCGCTGGTGGGCGCCGGTGATCCGGTCTACAAGCTGCTGACCAGCGAGAACTGGCAGTTGGCGTTCCCGGTCGATCCGACAAGGGCCGGAGAGCTTCTGGCAGAAGGCTATGTGCGCGTGCGTTTTCTGAAGAACCGGCAGGAGCTTTGGGGAGAGGTGAGCCTGGTCCCCTATGACAGCGAGATCACCTATTGCGTACTTTCGTTCAACAGCTCCGTGATCAATTTCTGTACCGACCGCTTTCTCGAGATCGAGCTGGCCGCGAGCAACCAGACCGGGCTCAAGATCCCGGTTTCCGCGATCGTTCACAAGGAATTCTTCCTGGTGCCGATCGAATACGCCCTCGGAACGCCCAGCGACCAGCAGTGTTCCTTCCTGCGAAAGACCTTCCTGGAGGACGGCAGCGCTTCCTCGGAAGAGGTGAGCATCGAGATCTATTCCGCCGACGAAGAGTATTACTATGTGGATGACACGCAACTAAAGATCGGCGATTACCTGATCAAAACGGACGATCAGGCGGAATATCCCGTCGGGCGCAAAGGCGAGCTGACGGGTGTGTACAACATCAACAAAGGCTATGCGGATTTCAGGCAGATCAGCATCCTTTACCAGAACGAAGAATATGCCATCGTCAAATCCAACACGGCTTACGGTCTGAGCGAATACGATTACATCGCGCTGGATGCCTCGAGCCTTACGGATGACAGCTTTATCTTTGAATAGGGAGGAAAAGCCCATGGGCCGTATCCGGGAAAACCTTGACCAGATCCAGAACAACATCAATTCCGCCTGCATCAGGGCGGGGCGGGACCCTTCGGAGGTCACGCTGATCAACGTGAGCAAAACGAAGCCCGTTGAGATGCTTCAGGAGGCCTATGAGGCCGGCAGCCGCCATTTCGGTGAGAACAGGGTGCAGGAGCTTACGGCCAAGATGCCCGTGCTCCCCGAAGACATCATCTGGCACATGATCGGACATCTGCAGACGAACAAGATCCGCTACATCGTGGGAAAGGTGAAGCTGATCCACAGCGTGGACAGCCTTCATCTGGCACAGGCGATCGATAAGGAAGCGGAGAAGGCCGGCTGCGTTCAGGACATCCTTCTGGAGATGAACCTGGCCGAAGAGGCGAGCAAATTCGGAAGCGGCGACCCGGCGAAAAACGCGGAACTGATACGGGAGATCTCCGGGCTTTCGCATATCCGGCTCTGCGGACTGATGACGGTCGCGCCCTATGTCACGGATCCGGAAGAGAACCGCGTCTATTTCCGGCAGCTTCATGATTTCGCTTACGGCGAGCTGCGTTCCTTTTTCCCGGAGAAGGTGATCCTTTCGATGGGAATGAGCGGCGATTATGCGGTGGCAGTGGAAGAGGGGGCGACCCATGTAAGGGTCGGGACCGGGATCTTCGGCGAACGGGACTACACGATCTGAACTTAAAAAGAGGAGCTTTTCGGCTCCTCTTTTTTCGGGCTAAAGTGGTTTACATAACGCGTTAACATAAGATCTTTACATAACATTTTGTGGATATTTTATGTTAACTTTGGCAAAATCCAGTATATTCGGGCTTTTTGGGCGATTTTTTCAAAAAAAGTGTTGACATAAATATTTTTTTCGGTTTATAATAACAAAAAATGTTGAGCCGGGGGAGGCTCGTAAAATCCACCCAGGGGAGGTAAGATCAAATGGCATGGAATATCGCAGAAGCACTGAAGCTTAGATTCGGAGGCGGATCGGAGTACGAGGACGAGGACGAGTACCTCGACGAGGAAGAGTACGAAGAGGAGAAGCCTGCCAAAAAGAAAGGTGCGAAGGGTTTCGGCATCATTTCGCCTTTCAGCGGAAAACAGAGAGCGGTTGAAGAGAATGTTCCCGATCACGAGGTTTATGCGATCCAGCCGCAGAGTTATGATGATGTCAATCAGATCACGGATCGTCTGCTTGCGGGATGGACGGTCGTATTGAATACGGAGCGCTGCGACGAAGCGCTTGCAATGCGCATTTTTGATTTTACCTGCGGAACGTCTTATGCGTTGAACTGCACCTTCGGCCGCGTATCCTATTCGGCGACCAAGTCCTATGCGGGGATCTTTATCATCACCCCGGATAACACGAACATGTCCGGAGCTTTTCAGGAGACTCTTCTGAGTTGATCTAATTCCTGGCTTCGTTTGTTATGGGGAGAAAGCCGGCCTTTCATGGGGCCGGTTTTCTGTTTGCCAGCGGGAAAGCTTTGTGGTAAAATATATCGGCACGCGTTTTGGCTTTTTCGGAGCGCGGAGCGGATATACACAAGGACCTCCGGGTCCCGAAAGGAAAAAACATGTCTTCTAAGCTAAGTGTCAGCATGAACAAAAAGCCGATCTACGACATCCTTTTTGAGGATTCGTTCGACGCGCTGGCGAATGCCCTGCGCGGCCTCGACATGGAAGGCTGTTCCGCAGTCATCGTGACGGACAGCACGGTCGGGCCTCACTATGCGGCTTTGGTGGAAGAAAGCGTCAAAGACGTCTTTTCTTCCTGTTTCACGGTCTCTTTCCCGGCAGGGGAAAAGAGCAAAAATCTCGAGACGGTTAAAATGCTCACGGAGCAGTTTGTGGAGCATCATCTCAAAAGACGGGATGTGGTACTGGCCCTCGGCGGCGGCGTGGTCGGCGATGTGGCCGGTTTCTGCGCGGCGATCTACATGCGCGGGATCCGCGTCGTGCAGATTCCCACGACACTGCTGGCCCAGGTGGACAGCTCGGTCGGCGGAAAGACCGGTGTGGACCTTGACGCCTACAAAAACATGATCGGCGCCTTCAAGATGCCGGAGCTGGTCTATATCAATACGAGTGTTCTCGAAACCCTGGATGCCCGGCAGTTTTATTCGGGCATGGCGGAAGCGCTCAAATACGGCCTGATCATGGATTCTTCCTTTTATGAATGGATGCTCACGAAGCTGTACGAGATCCACGAAAGGGACAAGGCTGTCATGGCCGAGCTCATCGAGCAGTGCTGCATCTGCAAGGCCAAGATCGTGGAACGCGATCCCCTCGAGCAGAGCGACCGGGCTTTGCTCAATTTCGGACACACGATCGGGCACGCGATCGAAAAATACAAGGATTTTCAGCTGCTCCACGGAGAGTGCGTGGCCCTCGGCAGCGTGGCTGCGGCCTATATCTCCTGGCAGAAGGGGAAGCTTGCGAAGGACGAATATTACGAGATCCGCGACATGTTCGTTCCTTTCAACCTGCCCATCAGCATCGAGGACATCGATGCGCAGGAGATCCTGCGCCTGACAAAATCCGACAAGAAGGCGGATAAAGGCGGGGTGCGCTTTGCGCTGCTCAAACGTGTCGGAAAGGCCTATCTTGACAGCGGCGTGACGGACGAGGAGATCCTCGCGGGCATTGCCGAGATCGAATACAGGGAAGACGGAGAATGATGGATACAAAGACGAAACGAAGCAGAGGCATTCTGATCGCGGACATCGCGATCTTCATCGTGACACTTTTCATTGATCAGCTCAGCAAATATCTGGTCCGTTCCCACATGCAGCTGCGGGACCATTTCGATGTGATCCCAGGTATCCTGCAGGTGTTTTATCACGAAAACACCGGGGCGACCTGGGGCATGCTCAAAGGGCAGACGGTGTTTTTTATCTTCATGGCCGTGGTGGTTTGCTGCGTGCTGGTATTCCTGATCCTGCGCATACCGGACGGCAAGAAATACATCCGCATGCATGTGGCGCTCACCCTGGTGCTTTCCGGGGCGATCGGCAACACGATCGACCGCGTCATGAAAGCTTCGGTCACGGACTTCATCTATGCCGTGATCATCAATTTCCCGATCTTTAACGTGGCGGACAGCTTCATCGTGGTCGCCACTGCCTGGCTGATCATCATGGTGCTCTTCATCTACAAGGACGAGGACCTCGCCTTCATGAACCTGGGCCGCGCCGAGAAGATGCGCCGCACGGATGCCAAAAAGGAGCAGGAGGACGAGGAGTCTTGAAGGAATTCCGTTTTGTGGTAGACGGTGAAGCGGACGAGGAACGGCTCGACAAGCTGGCGGCCGCTTTTCTTCCGGATTGCTCCAGGAGCTTTCTGCAAAAACTGATACGTGACGGTGACGTGCTTTTGAACGGGAAAAGCGCAAAAGCCTCGAGACTTTTGCACGGCGGCGATGAGCTGCTGATCCGTCTGCCCGATGCCGAAGCGATCAGCGTGGAAGCGGAAAACATCCCCATTGACATTGTATACGAAGATTACGATCTGCTCGTGGTGAACAAGGCGCGCGGCATGGTCGTGCATCCGGCTCCCGGGCATTATGACGGCACGCTCGTGAATGCCGTTCTGTATCACTGCCACGATCTGTCGGGCATAAACGGGGCGCTCCGTCCCGGCATCGTCCACCGGATCGACAGGGACACCAGCGGCCTGCTCGTGATCTGCAAGAACGACCGCTCGCACCGCAGCATCGCCGAACAGCTCAAGGAGCACAGCATCGAGCGCGTCTACCGCGCCGTTGTTTACGGGAGCTTTGACGAAGAGGAGGGGACCGTGGATGCCCCGATCGGCAGGGATCCGAACGAGAGGAAACGCATGGCCGTGCGCCGGGAGGACCCCCTTCATTCCAAACGGGCCGTGACGCATTACCGGGTGCTGGCGCGTTATGACGGATTTACGCAGATCGCCTGCCGTCTGGAGACCGGACGCACGCACCAGATCCGTGTCCACATGACGAGCATCGGACACCCGCTTCTGGGGGATGAGGTATACGGCAATCGCAAGCTTCCTTTTGCGCTCGAGAGCCCGGGACAGGTATTGCATGCCGCGACCCTCGGCTTTGTCCATCCGTCAACCGGCGAAAGGATGCATTTTGAGGCGCCGCTTCCGGAATACTTTGAAAAGGTTCTGAAAAAACTGGAAAAAATGTCTGCAGGAAGCCACAACTTGTGATATGATAAGGTCATGGAAAACAATAACGAGCACAAGCTGAACATGAACCGGGATGAGAAGAAGAAGTACTTCCATATCGGGCTGACCGTTTTTCTGACGGCTGTCGCGATCATGGTCGTTCTTTTGATCCTGATGAACCTGGAAAAGACGAAAGAGGCCCTTTCTTCGCTGCTTCAGATCGCCGCGCCCATCATAAACGGTCTGGTCCTTACCTATTTCATGGCGCCGATCGTGAACGCGATCGAAGAGAAATGGATCTATAAGAAGCATTCCGCCTGGCTTTTCAAGGGAAAAGAAGGCGAAGCCAAGGGGAAGGTCAAATCCCGCGTCCGCGTTTTCTCGATCTTCCTTACCTACATGCTTTTTTTGCTGGTCGTTTTCGGCATGCTGGCCCTGGTCATCCCCGAGATCTCCAAGAGCATACAGAGCATCATCAAGAACTATCCGAACTATATGGTAAGCTTCCAGAATTGGGCGGATAACATGGCGAAGAAGCATCCGGGCCTGGAGCAGAATTTCTACGAAGTACAGGAGCGTTATTCCGACACGATCAGTGAATGGATCAATACCAATGTCCTGGGCAAGGTCAATGAGCTGCTGACCGGGCTTCTTTCCGGCGGGCTGAGCATCCTGCGCGGCATCCTGGATTTCGTCATCGGCATGATCATCGCGCTGTACCTTCTTGGAAGCAAGGAGCTGATGATCGGCCGCTGCAAAAAAGTGATCTATGCCCTGATGCGCAAGGACATGGCAAACGCCTTCATCCACAATGTGCGTTTCACCAACAAGACCTTCCTGGATTTCTTCGGAGGCAAGGTGATCGACTCCCTGATCATAGGGTTTTTGTGCTTCATCATCACGAGCATACTCGGAACGCCCTATGCGCTGCTGATCAGCGTGATCATAGGCGTAACGAACATCATTCCGTTCTTCGGGCCGTTCATCGGCGCAATCCCGAGTGCTTTTCTTGTGCTTCTGGTCGATCCGAAGCAGTGCCTGATCTTTGTCATCATGATCCTGATCCTTCAGCAGCTGGACGGGAATGTGATCGGGCCGCTGATCCTCGGACAAAAGACGGGCCTGAGCGGTTTCTGGGTGATCTTTGCGATCACCATATTCGGCGGCCTGTTCAGCTTCGCGGGCATGCTGCTTGGCGTGCCGGTCTTTGCCGTGATCTATACGGGTGTCAATTCCTACATCAAGGCAAAGCTTCAGACGAAGGGGCTGGATATCGATACCAAGCGCTATGTACATGTCGATTACATCGATGATGACGGTAATTATGTCCGTCTTCCCAAAGAGGAAGTCAATAAAGTCATGAGTCGAAAAGACTTCAAGAAAACGTTCGGGAAAAACGATCTCTGCAAAAAAGACGAGGACAAAAAATCAAAATCGGATTCCTGAAACATCTGAGAGGAAGGTTCTTATGAAAAAATCCAAAGCATCGATCAGAAGGTTTGCGGCAATGGGACTGACGGTCTCGTTGCTTGCCGGGACATTCCCGGCGCCTGCATACGCCCAAACGGCAGAAGGGCCTGCATCCCGTGGGATGACGGAGCTTTCGGAGCAGCCGGGTGCGTCGGATCCGTCCGGCACGGCCCCGGCTGTTTTTCTGGGCACGAACGGGATCGGCAGCCCTGTTCCCGGGCCGGTCGAAGAGGAAAACCGCGACGTTCCCTGGGAGGGGAGCTATGTGTACTACGGTCAGTACCCTTTTGAAGCGGAGGGCGTGAGCGTTACCGAGCCCGTGAAATACCGCATTCTGGATCCGAGAACGCAAAAGTTCAGCGGTGAGAGCAAGCTTTCCACCATGCTTCTGGATTGCGACAGTGTTCTCTATCAGGAAAAGTTTATTGATTCCGAAACGCCCACCGGAAATGACTGGGCAGACAGCCTGATCAGGAGCGAGTTGAACGGATCTTCCTTTTATGGGAAGGAAGGCGTGTTCACGGCGCTTGAAAAGGCGGCGATCACTTCCAGCAGCATTCCGACGCATTACCCCAGGGAAGTGCAGATGCCTGCGCAATCGGGAGGCAATCTTGTCGGCTATGTGCCTCTTGAAAATGACCATGTTTTTCTGTTGGATGCGGAAGATCTGTCAAATCCGGCGTACGGGTATACCCCGTCCTATATCGGCGGAAACCGCATGAAACAGGCCATGCACTCCGACGGCTACGGGAGGGACTGGTGGACCCGCACGGCCCAATCCGATACCTCACAGGGCTATCGGGCGGGATATGTATGTGCCGATGTCGTGGATACCTACGGCTATTCGTTACGCGGCGCATTGAACGTGAAATTCGTGAATGCCTATTGCGGTGTGAGTCCCGCTTTTAACGTTGACCTGAGCAGAGTCGTATTCGCCAAGCCGCTTGCTTCGCAGGAAAACTGCCATAAACTGAGCCTTCTGGACAGTGGGATCAGCCTTTCCGGCCTGAGCGTGAGCGAGACGGATACGGATGACGCTTATGAGCTTGTGGTCTCTTATCAGCTGACGGATGTTGATGCGCAGTTTGATCCCACGCTGGTATCCTATGTGGTTTCTAGCGGAAAATGGAGTGAGGAGACGGGCTGGAGCGCGGATGCCGAAGTGTTGCAGTACGGAAAGCTTGCCGCTGCATCGGCAAACGGCGGAAGTTTTTCCGTTGACCGGACAAAGGCCTCCGGCAACTGGGGGCAGGATTATCATGTCTATCTTGTGGCGGAAGTGCAGAATGACGGAGAGGCAACGGATTATGCGAGCGCGCCCGTCGAGATCGAGTCGGATTTTACGAAGACCTATATCGATGCGGAAGGTGAAGTGGCTTACGCGACCGGTTTTACCAGGCTCACCGGCAGCGAGAGCGGTACACTTGATGCCGGCTGGTATTACGCGGAGGGAAGCTTAAGCTATGGACAGGGTCTCAGCTTTTCTTCCGGTGATGTGCATCTGATACTGGCAGACGGCTGTGACCTGAAGATCGGCAGCGAAAACAGCCCCGTCACCGGAAGCGGCCTGAACCTGTCGGGCGGGCACTTATATGTTTACGGACAGAGTGAGGGCAGCGGAGCCCTGACCATCTGTTCGACCGGCGACAGCATCTATGCCGGGAGCGGTTATACGCAATGCGGCGGGAACGTGAAGCTTGTCTCTACCGGGGCGGAAGGGATCTATTCGAACGGCGCGTTTTGCCAATATGACGGTATCCTTACCGTGAATTCGAAAGCCACGTCGCTCTGGTTCAGTTCGACCACGGTCTGCGGCGGCCGGCTTGATGCCGTTACGACCGATACGGAGCGCTTTTATGCCGTGGTCAACACGCTGGAGCTGCGCATCCACGATCCCGAAGACAGCGTTCACTTTAACCGGATGAATTGCACTGCGGTCACTGTTGCGGAAGGAAAGGCGGTCACCGAAGGGAACACGCTGTATGTCGGTGCGCTTACGAATGCGCAGATCGCGGATAAGAATCTTGTTCCTGCTTATACCGTTTCCGTGGCAGATGGCATCACGGGCGGCAGGATCAGCGCATACAAGGTTCAGACCACGGACCGGAATTTTGTTGCGGCAAATGATGCGGACAAGACCTTTGCCTATTCCAGCAGCCCGGAAAACGGTTTCCTGCTCGAGGAACTGCATGTTCTCGATGAAGACGGGAATGAAATCCCGCATAACAACAATCTCTTTACCGTGCCCGACAGCAATGTGGTCATTTCGGCGGTTTTTGGGAGAATACCAACTGATCTGGGGGATACGGGCGCAGACTATGTCGCGACAGACGGTGAGATACTGACCGGTTCCTGCTACCATGGGATTGCCATCGCCGACGGTGCCTCCATTACTCTGGACAATGCAAGCATAGGCTGGGGAATCATCTGCAAGGGAAGCGCAACGATCACGCTTTCCGGCACGAACAGTGTAAAGGGAGAAGCGTATCAGGCCGGCATTCAGGTCGGCGGAGCGGGCAGCGTGCTGACGATCAGGGGCAAAGGGGCGCTTGAAGCCAAAGGCGGTGACTTTTCCGCAGGGATCGGTCTGGGCAGGGCGTTTAAAAGCGAGGTCAGAGGCGGCGACATTGTCATTGAAGACGGAACCATCACGGCCAACGGCAATGGGAAGGGTGCCGGCATCGGCACCGGTATCTGTTACGGAGACGGGGCTTCGGCGACGCTCGGAAACATCATCATCAAAGGCGGGACGATAAAGGCTGTCGGAGGGGATGCTTCTGATGCACCTCCCGGCATCGGCAAAGGCATCGCGTATAGCGGCGGCGAGGCTTTCATCGGAAGCGTAGGCATTTACGACAGCGTGGAGCTGGTCGATGCGGCGGGCATCAGCGAGAGCATCCGTTACATGAGCGGCGAAAGCGATGTGAGCGCCGATCCGGAAGCGTATTTCGCGATCAGTGAGTTCAACGGGCGCAGCATCATCGGCCCGCGGGAGACGGCTGACTACGGCATACGGCTCAAAGTGAACACAAACAACGGCGGCGGCACGGCGACGGCTCCTGAGACGGCAAAGTATCTTGAGCTGGTCTCGGTCGATGTAAATCCCGGTTTCGGCTCCCATCTCGTTACGCTGGAAGTAAGGGATGAGAAGAATCAGGAGATCGAAATCTTCGGCAACTGCTTTGTCATGCCCAGGGGCAGCGTGACGGTAACGGTGCAGTTTTCACTTGGCGTGCACGGCGGAGCGGTATATGACTTAAAATATGATGATACGAATGGTGGTACAACTGATCAGAGGATAGGCTATCTCTACGAAGGTGTGACAACAGTAATGATTCAATATGGTTTGTCATATTACTTTATTGAATTTATGTCGCCTTATCAGCGTTTTTATCTTTTAGGTGATTCTGATAATTATGAAGCGATCCCGTTTGCCGGAGGAATGGGAAAACAATCTAGTAACTATAATACTCGGTTTAAGCTTGATTATGAAGCTACTGGGGGCTACTACGACTTCACATTGACACGCGTTGACAAGGACAGCTGGTATATCAGCATAGTAAAAACTGCTCCTGTCGTGGATGTCATCCCCGACCAGGAATACACGGGCAGCGCTGTTACACCCGATCCCATGGTCCTGCTTGGCTCACTGGAGGTCACTAAAGGCACGGATTATGAATATTCCTATGAAAATAACACAGCTCCCGGCAAAGCGACAGTGACCATCACGTTCAAGGGGGATTATGCATCGTTCGGAAGCGTGAAGAAAGAATTCAACATCGTAAGGGCCGTGAGTGAGCCTGCGATCGAAGTCGCGGCAGCGACTTATACGGGCAGCGCGCTGGAGCCTGCGGTCACGGTCAAGGACGGCGAGACGGTCATCGATCCTTCCGAATATGAGCTCAGCTTTTCCAACAATGTGAATGTCGCGCTTTCCGGCGATGAAAACGCGCCCTGCGTTACCGTCACCGACAAGCCGGGCGGGAGCTATTCCGTGAACGGAAGCAGGACCTTCACGATCCTTCCCAAAACAGCTGTCCTTTCCTGGAGGAATACGGAGCTTGTCTACAACGGATCGGCGCAGAGCCCCACGGCAAGTGTGAGCAACCTTGTGACGGGCGATGCCTGCAGCGTGAGCGTGAGCGGGGAAGAGACGAACGCGGGAGAATACACGGCAACGGCAAGCGGGCTTTCCAACAGGAATTATAAGCTTCCGGAAAGCAGTGAAGAAAAATCAACAGCGTTTTCGATCGCCAAAAAGAAACTGACGATCAAAGGCATCACGGCGGAGACCAAAGAATATGACGGCGGGACGGAAGCAGAACTTGATCTTTCAAATGCCGAGATCAGCGGGCTTGTAGAAAACGACACCGTGGAGTTTACGGTAACCGGAGCGTTTGCCGATGCAGGGAAGGGAGATGACAAGACCGTAACGCTTTCCGGCTGGAACCTGACAAGCGGCGGCACGAACTACGAGATCGACGCGGCGCACAGCCAGAAGACTGCCACCGCAAGCATCACGGGCGTGCAGGTCTATATCTCGGGCATCAGCGCGAAGAACAAGGAATACGACGGCAACGTCGCTGCGCAGCTGGAAGGCACGGCGGTGCTCAAGCGGGTCAACGGGGATTCTGTGCCTGCGGGCCTGACGGTCAGCAATGTCACGGCTTCGTTTGCGAGCAGGAATGCAGGCAGCGGCATTGACGTAAGCATCACCGGCGGCCGGCTCAGCGATGCGGAAAATTATGCACTGAATCTGGATGTTACGAACGAAAAGCTGGGTCTTGCGGCAGACATTACGAAGAAAACGGTGGATGTGACGGTCGCGGCCGGGGACAAGACCTATGATGCGACGACCGACGCGGAGCTTACGGTCAGCGTGAGCGGAACATGCGCGGGCGATGTCATCCTCATCGAGGGGCTGCGCGGCGCCTTTTCCGACAAGAATGCCGCAAGCGGCAAGACGGTCACGATCGACAAGTCCGGCATGACGGTTTCCGGAAACGAAAATTATCAATTATCGGACATTCCCGCATCCGTCACGGCCGACATCAACAAGAGAAGCCTTGCGGATGAAGGTGTCAGGGTCCTGCCCGTTCCGATGCAGAATTATACGGGGAGTGCTCTTGAACCGAAGCCCGTCGTGAAGTGGCTGAGCATCACTCTGGAGGAAGGCGCGGACAAGGATTACATGCTTTCCTATGAAAATAATACGGATGTGGGAACGGCGAGTGTCAGGATCACCGGCAGCAACAACTTTGAAGGAACGATCAGCAAAGACTTCACGATCGGCCTGCCCGCATTCGGCACACTTTCTCTTATGCAGCCGGCAGACAAAGACTACGGAGAGGCTCTGGGAGCGGCTCCCACAGTGACGGCCAGGGACGGAGAAGGCCGGGACATTGCGCTGACAGGCGAGAATGTAAAGATCTATTATTCGGCAAGCAGTGCCGGAGCCGGAACGGAATGGGATCCGGAGGAGAGCGGGCTGCATACGGGCACCTGGCACGTGTGGGCCGTCGTTGAAGAAAAGGCGGCTGCGGGCAGCGATCCCGGCCATGCTGCTGCAAGCTCGGCGCGTCTTGGCTTCAAGGTGAACAAGATCCCGCAGCTGAAGCCGGCGGATACGGTCCTGCCCGAACAGGCAGCGGGCTATGAAGTGACGCTCGTGCTGCCTGCAAATGCGAAAAATGCGGACTTTGAATATGCGGTCACGGAAACAAGCGTGGCACCGGCTTCGGATTCCGCACTCTGGAGTGTGGTCCCGGCCCTTTCGGACGGGAAGTTTGCGCTGGCCGGCCTGAGCCCGGCGACGGACTATACGGTTTGGCTTCGCAGAAAAGCGGATGCAAATCACACGCCTTCCGAAGCGATCGGAACGAGCCTGCAGACGCCTGCAAGCGTGCTTTTGTCTTATGATGCCAACGGCGGCTCGGGAACGCTGCCCACGCCGAAGACTTATGTGGCAGGCAGCGGCCATGCGGACCGGATCGATGACGGCTCGAACATCTCGAGGCACGGTTACCGCTTCACCGGATGGAATACAAAGGCTGATGGCAGCGGCATGGCTGTTGCCGCCGGGAAGACGGATTTTGCGCCCTCTGCCACGACGATCCTTTATGCACAGTGGGAAGCGAACCGCTATTCCGTGGCCTTTCATGCAAATGGCGGCACGGGCACGATGAGTGCCCAGAGCTTCACTTATGATGAAGAAAAGCCTCTTTCGGCCTGCGGCTTCAGCCGAGCCGGAAAGCTCTTTGCCGGTTGGGCCGTGAGCGCGGACGGCGATGTGCTTTATCCGGACGGACAGAGTGTGAAGAACCTCGCGGCCATGGGCAGCGTGACGCTTTACGCGAAATGGGTGGATGAATCCTGGACGGTTTCCGGCGAAGTGAAGGAAGGGGAAGATGAAGAGAGCGGCACGCCCGCGCAGGGGATCAGCGTGAGCCTGAATCGCGGTGACGTGATCTTCGGCAGCGCGCAGAGCACCGGCCTTGACGGGCGCTATTCCTTCAGCGGTGTTCCGGCGGGCCTCTACAACCTGGTTGCGACAAGAACGCTGAACGGCAAGCCCCAGACCGTCACGGCCCTGGTGGAAGTGAGCGGCGGAAATGTGGATGTGAGCGCGATCGTGATGCCGGATGCGAACATCAGCTCCAAGATCGACGTGCAGGATGACACGCCTGCCGTGATGGTTGGCGGACTGGATGCCGTGGCACTCGAAAACGCCGAAGAAGGCAGTGAAGTGACCGTCACGATGACGGTGGAGACAAAGAGTGAGAAACAGGCCGAGGGAGCGTCGGAGCTCCGCCGGCTGGCCGAGGAAGGCCTTGCGGACGGTGAGACCGTCGGGATCGATTTCCTGGACATCAGCATCGGAAAGACGATCGGTGAGGGGACGGATGTCGAAGCCGTCACGGAAACCGCCGCGTTGGTGGAACTGGTCATTCCGTTTACCTTTGCTGGCAGAAAGAATTTCCGCATGATGCGCTTCCATGACGACGAGGCGCAGGAATTCCGCAGGCTCTCCTCCGGACAGGCACAGCTTGCAGACGGGACGTATCTTGAGGATCCGGAAAACAACAGGATCTTTGTGTATTCGAGCCGTTTCTCGACCTTTGCCATCAGTTATGAGAGCATCTCGAAATATGTGATCACCTTCCATGCGAATGACGGAACGGAAGCCAAGCGCACGCAGGAGGTGGCAGCGGATGCCGCGATGCCCGTCTCTCTTGATGCGAACCGCTTCAGCCGCGAAGGCCATAACTTTGCCGGCTGGAACACCCTGGCAAACGGAAACGGCACTTCCTACCGTGACGGAGCACGGGTGACGATCGATTCCGACCTTACGCTTTACGCGCAGTGGACGGAGATCCCGCCCGAGCCCGTGATCCACACGGTGAGATTCAACATGTGCGGCCACGGAACGGCGATCGATCCCCAGCAGATCCCGGACGGCGGGCGGGTGACGCGACCCGCGCCCGATCCCACGGCCGTGGGCTTTACCTTCGGGGGCTGGTATACCGAGGTGGAATGCCGGACGGCTTATGACTTTACACAGACCGTGAGCAGTGATTTCTATCTGTACGCGAAGTGGGTGGAAAGCGAGGAGCAGTTTACCGTGAGCTTCAACATGATGAGCCACGGTGAGGAGATCCCCGCGCAGACCGTCTCGGCCGGCCAGCTTCTGGAGAGGCCCGACGATCCCGTTGACGAGGTTTATGATTTCATCGGCTGGTACACGGAAGAGGAACTGGAGAACGAATACGATTTCGAGACGCCCGTGACGGCGGACTTCTGGCTGTACGCGAAATGGACGATCAAGCAGCACAGCGTGAGCTTCAACATGGCCGGAAAGACCGTGGAGAATGCGCCCGAAACGCAGAACGTGGAGCACGGTTCCGCAGCAGCACGTCCCGCGGAGGATCCCGAAGCCGAAGGCTTCATCTTTACAGACTGGTACACGGAAGCGGCTTGCGAGAACGTCTATGATTTTGCAACGCCCGTGACGGAAGACATCGAGCTCTTTGCGGGCTGGAGGGAAGCGCAGAAGTTCAGCGTGAGCTTCAACATGTGCGGAAAAGATGCAACGGATGTGCCGGAGACCCAGGAAGTCTGGGAGGGCAGGTTCGCTGCCGAACCGGCCACCGAGCCGAAGGCAGAGGGCTTCAAATTTGCCGGCTGGTACCGTGAGGCGGAGTGTGAGAATCACTTTAACTTCAGTGAGCCCATCCTGGCAGACACGGTGGTATATGCAAAGTGGATCGACGCAGAGGCGGAGCGCTTCACCGTAAGCTTCAATCTGTGCGGCAAGCCCGGTACCGCTCCTTCGAGCCAGCTTGTCGAGAAGGGGGCCACGGCGACCGAGCCGGCCGTTCCCGAGGCGAAGGGCTTTATCTTTACCGGCTGGTACACGGAGCCCGAATGTGTCAATCTGTATGATTTCGGCACGCCGGTGACGGCGGATCTGATGCTGTATGCAGGCTGGAGGGAAGGCTCTGCTGTTGTGATCGGGGGCGCAGCCTGGAACCTGTATGAGGATGCTTCGGTGCACGAGTTCAAAGTGAGCGGCATCAATGTGAGCGGCACGGTGGCGAACAGCAACGCAAAGTCGAAGGCTTATTTCGATGCCAGGATCAGCGGCTCCACGATCACGGTGAGCGTGAGCGGTGACAGGAAGAAGGCGGCCTCGAACGCCATTCTCGAGTTTGATCTGGGCAAGGACGGCGTGATCGAATACGAGCTCCCGGTGAGCTATGTGAAGCCGGTCTTCAAGCTCAGTTCCACAACGGCAACGATCAAGAACGGAACCGAAACTGTTCTGAAGACAACTCTGCTGGTGAAGAACGAGGAAGGCAGCTTTGAACCTTATGACATGACGGATGTAAGTGTGAGCGGAAACGGCCTCGGTACCGTGACCAAGGCGGCCGACGGCAGCATCGAGATCAGGACTTCCGCGGCTGGCAAGAGAAAGATCACTGTCACAAAGGAAAGCTGGGACGGCAGGGAAACGGTGAGTCTGGCGTACAACGTGAAGGGCTCAAAAAAGGATGTGCTGGCCGTTGACCTTCAGGGCCTCAAGACGGTTGTCGTGAACAGCAACGCGGAGTGGCAGACCTTTACCTTTGATGTGACATTAAACGGCGCGGCCGTCTCCGGAACGGGTGCTCAGGCTGTTTCGATCATCGACAAAAAGCAGACTGGCCTGGCCACGATCAGCACGGGCGGTAAGCTTGTGATCGCATACAAGAGCGGTGTGAAGAAGGGAAACTACACGATCACCCTGCAGGCCGGTGAAGCGAAGACGAACGTTAAGATCAAAGTAAGTGACAAGCCTCTCGACAAGGCTGTCTCGCTGAAGCTCAAGACAAAGTACGATGTGGTCACGAGGCAGGGCATGGTGGTCGTTCCGAAGCTTACAGACGTGGGCGGCAGCATCAAGGCGGTCTCGGTGGCGGAAAGCGGCTTCCTCGCAAAGCTGAACGCGGCCGGCAACATTGTGATCGACTACAGCGGCAATGCCTACGACGCGAAGAACTTAAAGATCGGGACGCTGACACTGACGCTTACGATCAGCGGCGTGGAGAAGCCGGTGACGATCGAGCTGAAGAACGTGAAGGCAAAGAAGACCATGCCCAAGACTAAGGCGGTGAGCGTGATGATCCCTGCGGATGCTTCCGAAGCAGCCGGCAAGGTCATCGGAACGGCAAACATCGTGAGCAGCTACAAGGACAGCGCCGGGATGATCAGAACCATCAAGCCTGTAGAGGTCTCGATCGTGGGCACGCCGAAGGGTGTGGAAGCAAAGGTCAACGAGAGTGACTTTGGCGAGATCGACATTTACAGCTTAAACAAGAAGAACGCTTCGTTTAAGGTGAAGCTGACCTATGCCGGCGGCGTGACGAAGACCGTAACGGTAAAGGTAAAGAAAAAGTAAGGCGGGTAACGTTTGGCGGCCGAACGGCCGCTGAACAAAAGCAAACAGGCTTTCAGAGGCGGGTATATGCACAGATTATATGAACAGGAAGACATCGCCATATTCTGGGATTCGGAGAAATGCAGGCATGCGAAACGTTGCGTGACCGGAAGCCCCAGGACTTTCGACATCACGAGACGCCCCTGGATCGACCCGACCAAGGCACCGACGGCCGAGATCTGGCAGGCTGTCAGTGCCTGTCCTTCCGGTGCCCTGACCTGTGTTTACACCCATGGGATCCGGATCGTCCTGGACGAAGAGGGGCACAGGAGTATCGCTCTGGATGGCGAAAAACAGATCGGGGAATGCGATTTTGACGAGACGGAGGATTGCGTGGAGATCTTCCATACGGAAGTGCTGCCGGAATACGGAAGAAAAGGGATCGCAAAACGCCTGGTCTATAAAGTGACGGAAGCAGCCGAGCACGCAAAAAAGCGCGTGCTTTCCAGCTGCTCTTATGCGAAGAAGGTACTGGAATGAAGAGAAAGAACATTGCCCTCTTTACGGCACAGCCGGAAGCGGCGCATACGCTCAGGATCATAAACGGGATCGCGGAACAATGCCGGAAATACGGTTATCATTTTTCCGTTTTCACTCCCATGACCCATATGGAATTTAACCGGAAAGCCTACACCGAGGCTGAGGCACGCATTTACGAACTGGCGGATCTTGATCGGATTGACGGCCTGATCCTGGATGCGGTGAACCTGGTCGTCGGTGAAGGAAAGCCGATGCTGGAGAGGCTTCTCGAGCGTCTGAAGGATCGTCCGTCACTTCCGGCAGTATCTCTGGAAATGTCCATCGGCGATCTGCCCGTGATCTGCAGCCGCAACGAGGATGCTCTCCGGGAAATGTGCCGGCACGCCATCGAAGTACACGGCAAAAAGGATATCTGCATCCTTACGGGACAGCAGGGAAATGAGGTGGCGGAGAGCAGGCTTGCGATCTGTCTGGATGAGATCGAAAAACACGGCCTGGCGGTAAGCACGGAGCATGTCGTCTACGGGGATTTCTGGTACAGCAGCGGGGATGCGCTGGCCCGGAGCATCGCGGAAGGAAAGATACCGCGCCCGGAGGCTGTGCTCTGCACGAGCACGCACATGGCTCTGGGGCTGATCTACCGGCTTCGCAGGCTGGGGATAGGGGTACCGGAGGATGTGATCGTCATCGGCTTCGATACAACAAATGAAGGATGCTGCAATGAAGTGATCCTTTCGGCTTATGATGCGGCAGATGCGCTTTCAGCGGCGGAAACCGTGGACTATATCCGAAGGATCATCGATCCGGGGAAAGAGATCATCCCTTATGAGACAGATGTCAAAAAAATGTTCTATGCGGGAATGAGCTGCGGCTGTGATCCGAACATCAAACAATCCATTGCCGCTTTTTTGCGTTCGTCCTATTTGGTAGCTTACAACAGCTCTTCCGACCAGGACATGAATGAAGTGAGCTTCGGAAGGCTGATGGAAAGCTATAGCCTGGAGGAATTTACCTCTTCCGGATCGCCGGAGGAGTGTTTTGAAAAGATGGGGAAGAAGATCTACCTTCTGCATCCGTATCGGAATTATCAGCTCTGCCTCAGGAAAGAATGGCTGACAGACGACGCTGCGGATGAAAAACAGCTTCCTTCCGAAATGAACATCGTGTTTTCAGCCTGGGAAACGCCGGATCTGAAGTGTCTGGCGGATCTCGAAACCGTGACTTTCCCGACCGCAGTGATGACTCCGCTTCTGGAGGATGAAAGCCTGGAGCCCAGCGTTTTTTATTTTTCGCCCGTCCATTTTGAGGGGACGAGCTTTGGCTATTGTGTTCTGAGAAGGTCTTTGGAGGATAAGGTGGTGCTGAGCCTGGTATACCGTACCTGGCTTCGCTTTGTGAACAACGCCCTGGAAATGACCAGGACCAGGATGAAGCTTTTGGCCATGTCGGTCCGGGACAGCATGACGGGCTTGTTTAACCGCAGAGGCATGGAGATGCAGCTCGAGAAGCTTCTGGAAAGAGAAAATGGAGGCGGGCGGCTTTTTGTTGCCGTGATCGACATGGACGGCCTGAAGCAGATCAACGATACTTACGGCCATTCGGAAGGCGATGCGGGGATCCTGGCCATCAGCAGGGCGGTTCTCAGGAGCGCCCGGGATGAGGAGTTCTGCGTGCGGGCCGGCGGGGATGAATTCTTTATCATCGGCGTCGGAAATTACGGGGAATCGGAGTTGCCTGAGCGTGCGGAAGAATTCCGGAACAAACTTCAAAAGATCCGGGAACGCATGGGCAAGCCCTATGAGATCTCGGCGAGCATCGGCTGTGCCGTGGAGACGATCGATGATGCGCTGAATATCGACAGCGTGATCGGACGCGCGGACAAGAAAATGTATGAGGAAAAGCTGCGCTCAAAGAAACAGCGGATGCAATGATAAAGATCACCGCTTTGAGCAGGAATAGAGAGCTTATTCGGGAAGCTCATCACCGTTTTTCCGCTGCGCTTTGCGTTTTTCCGAAAGGACGGAGCGGGTCTCACGCATCTTTTTATCCGTGGCCTTGGCATAGATATTGGTGGCTGTGATGTTTTTGTGCCCCAATTTGCGCTGCAGGGCCAGAATATCCTTTTCTTCGGCATAAAACTCCATGGCAAAGGAGGAACGCATCTTGTGCGGGGAGATCTTGCTGCCTTTGCCCGGGATCGATGACATGGCATATTTCTTGACCAGAACCTCAATGGCCCTTATGGAAAGACGTTTTTCGCCGTTTGTGACAAACAAAGGGCTTTTCTTATCAAGTTTGTTATTGCTAACTTCGCGCTGTTTCAGGTATTCACGGATCAGATCGCGGGTTTCGTCCGAAAAATAGATCGTCTGCATGTTTCCGCCTTTGCGGACGATCATGACGCTGCAGGCGTCCATGTCCAGATCGGCGATATCGATGGCGTGAAGCTCGGAAACACGCATTCCGGTATCCAAAAGCAGCGTGATCAGCGCCACGTCACGCACACGGTAACGTTCGTGATGCTTCAGCTGGCGTTTGGTAAGCCCGTCGCCGGAATCCACGGCATCCAGAAAACGGACCTGTTCCTGCATGTCCAGATGAAGGACTTCGTCGCTCTGGTGGATCTTGACCTTCACGGCGGCCGTGACCGGGTTAAAAGGAAGCAGGCGGTTTGCCGTCAGATAATTGAAAAATCGCGACAAAGCGGCACGTTTTCTGGCTACGGTGCGTTCCGCGCGTCCCTGGTCGCGTATGATGGTCAGGTATCTGGAAATATCCTGGGAATTTACCTTTTTGAATTCCTCCAGGCTGATATCCACGGGATTCATGTCACAGAAATCCGGTTTGTAGTTCACCAGGTATTCAAAGAACCAATCAAGTTCATGTGCATACGCCAGCCTGGTCGTGTTGGCCATTTCGGTACCGGTTTCCAAAAGAAAAGGCGAACAGAATTCCGGAAGCTTATCGCAAAAGGCCATGATCTTTTTTGTGAGATTTTCTTTTTCCAGCATTGTATGTTTATTCCTTTCAAAAAATGCACATATGCAGCGCATCAGCGGCATTTGTTGACATAAGTCCATTATGGTAACATTATACCACTCTCCCCGGAAAACGCAATAGTAATTGCGTAAAACTATAATTTAACGCATAGAAATAAATAAAGCCTCCCTTCTCGCACTGCAGGAATGTTTGACGAAACCGCCGTTAAAAGCTTGCTTTTAAACGGCGGTTTCGTCGGGCATTCCGTAGTTGAGGGGAGGCTTTAGCCTCCCATCAACGATAACGAGCGAACTTGTTCGCGAGTTATCGCAGTGCGATCCCACTTGCCAACGCGATGCTTGCATTTTATCCGGGGCGCGGTTGGCGGTTGATCGTAGTTGAGGGGAGGCTTTAGCCTCCCCTCAACGATAACGAGCGAACTTGTTCGCGAGTTATCGCAGTGCGATTTTAACTTTGCGGTGATAACTCGCGAACCTGTTAGCGGGTTATCACTGCAAAGTTCATTGCGCATCAACACACAAACAGGTTCGCTCATCGCCGCAGTGCGATTAATCCCTCGTACTCCATTCTTCAGTAACCCCGTCACAGGTCACGCTGACCGTACAATTATCAAACACAAACAAAACCTGCTTGCCCTCCGAACTATATCCCGGACGTCCTTCGCATTCGATCACAAGCCGGTTGTCATTCTCCAGCGTCATGTGAGCCGAATAAGCATCATCCCCCTGATCATTGTCGTTAAAACAATGAACCTCGATCTTTTCGTTAAAATTGTTGAAGGACGGCCATAACTGGTAGGTCCCGTATTCGCCGGTTATCGAAAGAACCCGTTTGTTGGAATTTTGGTAATCTCCGGGATATTCCCCTAACAGAGCAGCGACCCGGTCGGAATTTTCAGGAGAAAGCTTTCCGAAATTCCCCGATGTTGCTGATCCGCCCGCAGATCCGTTATTTCTCGCAGCCATGGCAGCATCCTCATCCATGAACTGACACACATCGGTATAAGGAAAATTCCCTGCCCTTTGAAAAGTGGAGTCGCTTGCGCTTAGCCGGACATTGAGCCTGTATTCATCAATCGAATAAAAGGAAACGGCATCGCTGTCCGGCAAAGTGACCTTGAACAGATAATCGCCTTTGCCGTAGTCCTCAAACGGCACATCATTCGAAGCTATATAATCCACATTCCAGTCGCGATATCCGATCAGATGGCATGCATATCCCGAACCATCCGGATTGTCGAACATAAGCTGATAGTAGTTCCCGTTTCCGGCATCAGCAAGAGCCGGATCGATCATCTCAAGGCTGTAGCCGAAGTACTCACCTCCATTGGCATGCACGGTGATATTGGCTCTTTTTTCGTCGATCACTGCTACGTTGACGGAGGGCATTTCCTCAGGAAAATCCGGGATCTGCTGTGAAATATCGCCCTGCTGGTTGTTGTCCGTTGTTCCGCCATTCTGTGTTCCGCTTTCTGCGTTATCGATCTTATCGGCAGTCTGTTCCTGTTGATCCGGCTTGTTCGCTGCCTTTTGCTCATCTGCATTGCTGCATCCGGCGACACATGCTGCCAGCAGTACGGTCAGTGCCATGATTCTTTTCTTCATTATGCGCTCCTTTCCGGGAAACCTATCCTTGCAGGGCTTCTCATATTGACATCTTACAACGGAATGGCCTTGTTGTTATAT
Organism: Lachnospiraceae bacterium; assembly: GCA_024696005.1. Classification (GTDB taxonomy): domain Bacteria; phylum Bacillota; class Clostridia; order Lachnospirales; family Lachnospiraceae; genus NK4A136. The sequence continues at coordinate 161,339 of JAILHF010000051.1, forward strand.
TGCGCATTTTACGATATATATGGAAAATATTATCATTTCGCCCTGCGTTGTTCTCCCGGATGCAGAAAACCGCAGGTGGCATGATCCTGCGGCTTTCTGTGTCTATCATCAATGGTACTTCGGGGGAGCTGTTTAACGGTATTGGCTGCTGCATACATATTCCGTGGAGTAATACGGCAATACGATGCTTTTGCCGGCTACCAGGCTGTCATCCGTCAGATGATTGATCCTGCGGACCTCGGCGATATACTCGTTTATGCTCTGGCGCCCGTCCGGGCAGGCATATTCTTTCGCGTAGGCCCAGAGGCTGTCTCCGCTTTCGATCGTAAAGCTGTGGTAATATTTGTAATATGCCTCTTCCGTTTCGCTTTTGGCATCTGCCGTTTTTCCGAACAGGAGCATCAGGGCAACAGAAAGGAAAAGTGCGGCCATGCTCCAGAAGACTGCAAGCTGAAACACGCGCTTGCGATACCAGCTTTTCTTCCATGCTCTTTTGAAACGCTTAAGATTCATTTTCATATCCTCCCGAATCGAACATCTGTTCCTGTGATCTTATTGGATTATATCGAACATCTGTTCTTTTGTCAAGCATAAATCGAACAAATGTTCCGAACAAATATTCCGAAAATATGTTTGCTTTTTGGATGGGGCTGTGCTATGATTGATACGAAAGTATGTTCGGCTTTTTGAAAATGGGAAGCCGGAAGAATAATCCCCGCTGCGGGCGGGAACAAACGGAGGTGTTTTATGAGCATTACAGACAGTGAACCGCAGGGCAGGCTTTCCGCCAAGCAGGAAGAGATCCTCAATTATATCAAGGAGATCACCCTCAAGAAGGGCTATCCGCCCACGGTGCGCGACATCTGCGAAGCTGTGAAGCTGCGCTCCACTTCCACCGTTCACGCGCATCTTTCCACGCTCGAGCGTAACGGCTATATCCGCCGCGACCCGACCAAACCCCGTGCGATCGAGATCATCGACGATGATTTCCAGATCCGTCAGGAAATGACATCCATTCCCATGGTTGGGCGTGTTGCTGCCGGCGAGCCCATCCTGGCCGAACAGAATATCGAACAGTATTTCCCACTGCCGGTTGAAATGGTTCCCAATGCCCAGTGTTTTGCACTCCGTGTAAAGGGCGATTCGATGATCAATGCAGGCATCCATTCCGGGGACACTGTGTTTGTGGAAAGCTGCAATACTGCGAAAAACGGCGATCTCGTCGTTGCGCTGATCGACGATTCCGCCACGGTTAAGACCTTCTATAAAGAAAACGGCCACATACGTCTGCAGCCCGAAAACGATGATTATGAACCGATCATTGTTGAGGAATGCACGATCGTCGGAAAGGTGTTCGGCGTATTCCGCCTCTATCATTAAGCTTTCCGGGATCCTGAAGCAAAATAAAAAACCGCCAAGACCATTTCGGTTTTGGCGGTTTTGCTTTTACTTGCGCTGATTCCGGAATTTATACGTTGAAGCTTCCGGTGGTCTCCTGCAGGCTGGAGATGCTTTCCATGACATCCCTGGTCTCGTGCGATACGTTCTCGCTCGAATTTGCGATGCTCTGCATGCTTGAAGAGATGTCGTGCACCGCATCCCCGAGGACACGCTGGGAATCGCTGATGCTTCCGATGGCACGGTTGATGTCCGATACGGAAGAGCTCAGCTTTTCTGCTCCGGCTCCGAGATCGCGGCTCAGTTCACTGTAATAGTTCGCATCTTCCATGTAGCTGTTGGCAAGCTTTTCCAGATTGTCATAATCCGTCAGCACGCTTTCGTTCAGGAAGCGGATGATCTGCTCGCTCACCTTGGAAAGAGTATTGATATTGGAAGTCACTTCGCCGGTCAGGCGGTTTACCTTGTCGATCTCGCTGCCGGTGGTCGTGCTCAGGCTGTTGATCTCGTCCGCAACGACTGCAAAGCCGCGGCCTGCTTCACCGGCACGTGCTGCCTCGATCGAGGCGTTCAGTGCCAACAGGTTGGTCTGGCTGGCGATGCCCTGAATGGCGCTGGCGACATCCACGATCTGTTCGATGACCTGCACGCCCTTCAATGCCTCTTCCAGTTCGGTCTTGGTGCGGTTTGTCACTTCCACGGCATGCTTCTTGTTTGCCAGGATGTCGGGAACCATGGCTTTGACACGCTTGATGATCTCGCCGGTCTTTTCACCCATCTCGCGGGTATCTCTGGTAAAGCCGTCCGCGGCATCGGTCACGCTCCCGCAGATATCCTCGATGCTTCGGATGTCGGCACCCTGGCTTTCGATGCCGCTTTCGGTACGCTGCATCGCGTCGTTGATCTCGGTGATGCTGCCGCTGATGCCTTCGATCGTGTCGGTTGCGGTCACCATGCGGTCGCGGATGATCTGCGATTCCTTCTGCGTCTTGTGGATCGCGCCGATAAAGCGATCCTCAAGTTCCGAAAGCAGATAAGAGATCTCTTCCACTTCGGAATCCGTTTTCTTTACGTTTTCACGGCCGATGATCTTTTCGGTAACGAAGGACTTCATCTTATCCATCGGTGCGAGCTGCTGGCTGATCAGACCCATCATGATAAAGGTGACTGCCGCGATCGCAACGACCAGGATGATGATGCTTATGACCAGGAGTGTGATGTTGTTCTGGCTTACATTCTTTTCGGGAAGGGCAAGGCCGAGAAGCCAGCCGCAGCCGTCAATTCTGGATGTCACAAAGTAATTCTTCTCGTTATCGTAATCCTTTGCAAGCGTTGCACCGGATCCGGGTGAAGATACCAGGCCGCTGATGCCGCTCATGACACTGCTGACGGCGATGGCATTATCTTCTCCGGGCAGATAGGCGTTGTTTTCGTGCATGATGTAATTGCCGGCGGCATCAACCAGAAAACCGTATTCCCCTTTTTCATAAGGGATGCCGTTCACTACACCCGTGATATAGTCCAGCGTGAAGTCGGCTCCGAGAACGCCTGCCAGAGCGCCGTCCCGGTAGACCGGAGACGCGATCGTGATGCACATGCCGCCGATCAGCACGTCCATGTACGGATCCGTGACGATCGTGGTACCTGCAGCCTTGGCGGCCTTGTACCAGCCGCGCGCAGTGGGATCATAACCTTCCGGGGTTTCCGCATTGGGATCGGTCTGGATGAAGAGCTTTTCTTCCGTTCCGTAATAGAGATTCAGTAGCTCGGAACGGCCTTCCGATTCGGTGCTGACGATCTGCTGAAGATGTTCGGTATCATATGAAGCTGCGGGAAGGGATTTCAGGGCGGCTGCGCCCGCGATGTTCAAGCCTTTCTCGTGTTCGATCCAGCTGTTGATCGAATTGGCGTATTTGTCGGCGTTGATCTGCAGCTCTTGCTTGAGATGGCCGGTAAGCGTGTTGCTGGAAGAGCCAACGATGATGCCTGTGGACAGGAGCATGACGACTACGACGATGAGTATGACTGCCGCAGTCAGCTTTGCTTTGATCGTTTTCTTCATTTGGTTGCACCTCCGTTTGAACCAGATTTTTATCATCATCCCACAATCGGGATAATCACATTTTAATCCTTCAGGCTCTCCGTTGCAATCACTTTTCCATCTTTCCAGATGCGCTCAAGATCGTAGAAAAGACGGTTCTCCCGATCGAAGACATGAACGATCACATCACCGTAGTCCATCAGGACCCAGTTGGCGTTCTGATAGCCCTCGACCTGGCGCGGGCTGACGCCGGCGCGGCCCAGCCGTTCGTCGATCTCGTCGATGATGGCCTGCACCTGGTTCTGGTTATTGCCGCTGGCAATGATAAAAAAGTCTCCCAGGCTGGAAACCTCCGAGATGTCCAGAACGCGGATCTCCTCGGCCTTCTTTTCCTCCATTGCGTCGATGATCCTTTTTGCCATTTCTCTGGATTCCATGTCAAACCTCCTGCATATCTGATGAATAATGGCTTTTCACTCTCTTCGTCCGGAGCAGTCAATCCCCGGAATTCTTAGTCTGCTCCGGTCAACTTTTTGTAATATTCGTAAGCTTCCAGGGTATGTTCTTCGATCAGCTGCCCTTTTTCTTCCAGATGGGCGATGGTATATCGAAGGATATCACAGACCGCCCGGTCCAGATCGGAAAAAAGCAAAGGCCGCAGCGCCGGATACATCGGTAGCATCTTTCGGTTCGGTTCGATGTAATCCGCCGAAAAGATCACCGCTTCGAGAAAGCTCATGCCGGCGCATCCCGTTGTATGCCAGCGGATCGCGCTCAGGATCTCGGGATCCGTCACCCCGTATTTTTCCTTTGCCAGGACCGCCCCCAGTTTTGCGTGGATCAGGAACGGCTGCATCTGCTCCGTATCGCTGAGCTCCACTTGGTATTTACGGATGTACTTGTCCCGCTCCTCGTCTGTCAGGCACTTGGCACAGTCGTGGAGGATCCCCGCCGTATAGGCCCGGGACAGATCCGAAATTTCTCCATGGCCGTGGGCCATGAAAAGACTGCAGGCGGTATAGGCAACACCGAGGGAATGCTCATACCGCCCGGTGTCCAGCTTCTTTCTCAGTTTTTCCCGGATCTCGCGGTCCGTATATTTATCACTGCATACACGCATGAAAACACCTTGGTTAACATAATCAAATTATGTAAACTAAACCGTCATTTCGGAAGCACGATCTCAGGCTCATCCTTGAAGGGCCTGTAGAGAACGATCTTGTGTCCGATGATCTCCACCATGGTGGACTTGGTTCTCTCGGCCAGGGCATTTGCCATGGTCTTCGGGTCTTCGACCGCGTTCTTCAGGATCGAGATCTTGATGAGCTCGCGGTTGTTGAACGCTTCTTCCACGGTCTGCACGACCTCGGGTGTCAGATTGTTCTTCCCGATCTGAAACAGAGCTGTTTCTTTGGCGGCCAGACTCCGAAGGTATGCTCTTTGCTTGCTTGTCAGTTTCATTTTGACTCCTTATCAGCTTGCTTATTTGTAATATTCAAAGGAAAAACCGTACATGCGGACCGTATCGCCGTCCTGTATCCCCAGTTCTTCCAGGCGCTCCAGAATGCCGGTATCCCGCAGAAAATTCTGGAAGAACACAAAGCCCTTTTCGGAATCGAGATTGGTATAACCCAGCATCTTTTCGATACGGGGGCCTTCCAGTACATATTCCCCGGCCTTTTCGTCGTAGCTGACGCTGAAGGGCTCGTTCGCAAAACGAAGTGCCGTGTCGGGATCGTATTCGGTCGCAAACACTGTCTCTTCGCGGGGGAATTCCTGCAGCTTTTTCCAGACGGCGCCCATCAGCTCGCGCATTCCCTGCCCGGTTGCGGCGCTTACTGCATATACGGCCACGCCCTCCGGCTCCAGAGCTTCCCGGATGCGTTCCACGGGATCGGGCGCGTAGATCAGCTCGCCGTTCTCATCGATGTCGACGGCTTCCGGCTCGGCCGGGATCAGGTCGATCTTGTTTGCCGCAACGATCTGGGGGATGGAGGACACTTTGTCGCCATATTTCGCCAGTTCGGCATTGATGCTGCGATAATCCTCCAGCGGATCGCGCCCTTCCACCGAAGCTGCGTCCAGCACGTGGATCAGCAGCTTGTTCCGCTCGATGTGCCGCAGGAACTCCAGACCCAGGCCGGCACCGTCGGCCGCACCTTCGATGAGTCCCGGGATATCGGCCATCACAAAGCTGTTGCCGTCACCCATATCCACCACGCCAAGATGCGGCGTGAGGGTGGTGAAATGATAATCCGCAACCTCGGGCTTCGCATTGGTCACGCTGCGCAGGAACGTGGATTTTCCCACGCTGGGATATCCCACCAGTCCCACGTCCGCGATCATCTTCAGCTCAAGGAGCACCTCTGCTTCCTTGGCCGGCTGTCCGGGCTGCGCATATTTCGGGGCCTGCATCGTGGAAGTCGCGTAATGCTGGTTTCCCAGGCCGCCCCGTCCGCCGGACAGGATGCGGTATTCCGTGCAGTTGCCCGACATGTCAATGATGACCTTGCCGCTTTCCGCGTCTCTCACAAGGGTCCCCTTCGGGACCTTCAGGACCAGGTCTTCCCCGTCTTTACCGCGGCAGTTTCGTTTTCCGCCGTCCTGTCCGGGCTTCGCGGCAAACTTCCGCTTATGCCGGTAATCGATCAGCGTGTTCATTCCCGGATCCACTTTCAGGATCACGTCTCCTCCGCGGCCGCCGTCCCCGCCGTCGGGCCCGCCGTCCGGGACATACTTCTCCCTGCGGAAGGAAACGTGTCCGTCTCCTCCCTTTCCGCTGATCAATATGATCTTTGCGCGATCTGCAAACATAGATACCACCCTTATAAAGAAAGCCCCAAACCGTAAGGCCGGGGCTTTCGATGCGTCAAAAACAAATGCTTACTGCTCTACGGGATAAACGCTGGCCTGCTTTCTGTCACGGCCAAGTCTCTCGAAACGGAGTACGCCGTCTACCGTTGCGAAGAGAGTGTCATCACCGCCTCTGCCGACATTCAGACCCGGATGGATCTTGGTGCCGCGCTGACGATACAGGATATTGCCGGCCTTAACGAACTGACCGTCTGCCCGCTTTGCTCCCAGTCTCTTGGATTCGGAATCACGACCGTTCTTGGTGGAACCGACACCCTTTTTGTGAGCAAAGAATTGAAGATCATATGCAAACATTTTCGTCTCTCCTTTCCTAATCTAATCTATTCCGTCACTTCCGAAAACTGTACGTACTCTTTTCCGTACTGCTCCTCGACACCGCACACGCCCAAACGCAGGGAATCCATGAGAAGCATTCCGGCCTGATCGAGGCCTTCCGGAAAAACAACCGAGATCTTGCCCTTTTTCTTGTCCTCGTCCCCCTGAAACGGATTGTCCGTCAGGCTTTCGATGGAATTCAGGGTATTCAGCACCAGCATCGAGATCGCGGCACATACCACATCATTTCCGTATTCGGCATAAGCGGCATGTCCTTCGCAGTCCAATGCCCTGACTGTGCCGTCCGGGGCTTTTCGGATCGTGACTCTGATCATTTCCGATACACTTATGCGTTGATCTTTTCGATCTTGACCTGGGTGTATGCTTGACGATGACCGTTCTTCTTGTGATATCCGCTCTTGGGCTTGTACTTGTAAACGATCACTTTTCTTGCCCGATCCTGCTTCATCACCTTTGCGGAAACGCTGGCACCCTGCGCATCCTTGCCGGCCTTGATCGAACCGTCGGAAACAGCAAGCACCTTGTCAAACGTCACAGTATCTCCGGCTTCTGCGTTCAGCTTCTCCACCTTGATGATGTCGCCTTCGGAAACCTTATACTGCTTTCCACCTGTTGCAATAATTGCGTACATGGTCTGCACCTCCTTATCACAATACTCGCCGGATTATGGTGAATGCGCTGCGCATTTCTTATACCTCTCCGTGCGGCATACTTGATGAGTTTACCATTTCGATCATATTCTGTCAAGGAAAAACCGGGGAAAATCCCCGGTTTTTTCGAAATCTTTTCGCTTCGTTACGGCCCGGTCTCTCATGACAGGCGGAAGAACGAGATCGCATCGCTCATATTGTCGTTTACCTTGCGCATCTCGACGGTGGAATCCTGTGTATCCGCGCAGGCCTGGGTAACGGTCTGGCAGGAAGCTGCCACTTCCTCTGCGGAAGCGCCCAGCTCTTCGGAGATGGCTCCCAGATCGGTGGTCACATTCGTAAGCTCGGTCTTGATGCTTTCCAGAGTACCGGCCATGAGACGGATTGTGTTGATCTCACTGATGGACGCTTCCACGGAATCCGAAAGCACATTGAACTTGCCCTGGGCTTCATCGATATCCTTCTGTTCGCGCTGGATCACATCGAAGACACGGTTCGAGATCTCGACGGTTCCGCCGGAAAGCTCGATGACGTTTTCGATGATGCGCTTGATCTCCTTGGCGGATTCGGCCGAGGAATCCGCAAGGGCGCGGATCTCGTCCGCCACGACAGCGAAACCGCGTCCCGCTTCACCTGCACGCGCTGCTTCGATCGATGCATTCAGCGAAAGCAGGTTCGTCTGGGAAGCGATGGATTCGATCGCCTGTATCGCAGAGCTGATCTCGGTGATGGCTGCGTTGGTCTCGTTGATCTTGGCGCTGATCTCCTGCATGGCCGATACGGATTCGTTTGCCCCCGCATAGACGCTCTTCATGCAATCCGTGGCATCGCTGTTCGCGTTCTTGATGGTCTGGGATGCATTGTAAAGGTTCTGGACGTTTTTGTTCAGCTGCTCGATGTTGTCGCCGAGGTCTGCAGCCTTTTCCGCCATGGCCTGGGCGTTCTCGGCAACATTCTGGGAAGTCTCGGCCACTTCGTTGACGGCGGAATTGATCTGCGAGATGGAATCCGCATTCTTTCCGGTCATGCTGTCCACATCCACGATGGAACGGTTCAGCTCGCTGGCCGAAGCCTGGACGGAACCCAGCGCGTTATCCAGTGCTCCCCGCAGGGCGTGGAAGGAATTCAGGATGCTGACCGTTTCCTCGATATGGGACGAAGCATTGCACTTCACGGTCACATCGCCGGTGCTAAGTTCATCCAGAGCCTTGGAGATCTGGATCAGAGGAACGGAGATCAGCCGCTCCACGAGCATGGCGATCACCGAGAAGATGACCAGGCAGGCCAGGCAGATGATGATCACGGTCGTACGGATCACGGATACACCGGCCATGACATCCGATTCATCTGCAGTCAGGACGGCGATGTAATGCGCATCTTCTCCGATATAGTAGCCTGCATATTTGATCTTGCCTTTGTACTCATATTCGATGATGTCCGGCTGGGGAACCCTTCCGGCCTGCAGCTCGGAAACCAGCCCCTTTACGGCGGCGTTCTCCACGGGCTGTCCGACCTTGCCTGCGTCCGGATGATGCAGCATCGTGCCGTTGGGATCCACATAATATACATAGGCGCTGCTTAAGCCCAGGGAAGAAACATCCGAGATCTCCGCGGCGATGTCCTGTACGTAAAAACCGCAGCCTACATAGCCGATGGCTTCGCCGTCCACTTTGATCGGCGCATACATGCTCATGATGATCTGGCCGGAGGCCGGGCTTTCCATGATGCCGGTATTATAGGTGCCGTCCGAAGCGGAAAGCATGGAATCCTGAAGGGCTTTCAGGGAATCGCCTTCCCGCAGCTGGCGACCGATTATAGCCTCGGAAGGATGCGTTATGACCACCGAATTCCAGTCCGCGAGATACAGGCCTTCCCAGCCTGCCAGCTTACCGAAATAATCGAGGGTATACTGCTGCGCCGCCTCGGCCTTGGCTGCATTCGTCGGATCCTGAAGGGCATCCAAAAGGACGGGCGCAGCGGAATATGCTTTCAACAGTTCCTTGTTCTTGTTTACAACGGTATCGAAGGAATTGCCGACGTTGTTGATCACCTGAAGCAGGGAATCATGGGTGTAACCCTTGAGCTCGGCTTTGCTTCTTTCGATCGAGACGATCCCGACAGTAACAGCCGTCACGATCAGCGGGATCAGCGCAAACAGGATCAGGGTGATCCGCATGTTGAGACGTGATTTTGTTTTTTTCGGTACTTTTGCGTTGCTTTTTTCGTTAGCCATATCCGTTTCTCCTTTACCGTATAATAAAAATGACTTTTTCCTCCCGTTCCCGGGAGTTAAAAACCATTTTTCTAATGATAGCACATGCGCCCGGAAGCAACAATGGTAATACTCCCGAAAAAGACGGCATAAATCTGTCATAAATTAAGAAGGCAGGGGATCAGGAAAGGATATCACGCTTAGCTGCTTCGTATTCCGGCCGGTTTTTGGCTTTCCGGAGTTTTTTGAGCGCTGCATCCTTCTCCGGGAAGTTCTGCCCCAGATAGGACCAGAGCTCCTTCATGCGGTAAAGCACCGTATTCTCGTCACCGCCGTACAGCGCCCTGTAATCGGCGAACAGACGGTCGAGGAATTCCGAAAGCTCGGCCCCGTCTGCGGCGGCACCGCCCGAAAGCCGGCGGGCCAGTGAAGGGTCGCGGAGCATCCCCCGGCCGAGCATGACAGCACCTACCCTCTCTCCGGCGGGTTTTACGATGCGTTCCAAATCCTCTTCGGAAAAGATGTCGCCGTTATAGACCAGCGGCAGCCGGCTATCTCTGCAGGCAGCGTAAAAAACGTCCGCGTGCACGCCCGGACGGTATTGCTCCTTTAATACACGGGGATGGATCGTGAGCTCGCAGATCGGGTATTTTTCATAAACGGAAAGGATCGCCGCAAACTCCGAAGGGGCCGAGACCCCGATCCTGGTCTTTACGGAGATCTTCAGGTCCGAATGGGAAAAGATGTAGTCGAGAAAACGGTCGAGTGCTTCGGGATCGCGAAGCATGCCGGCACCCTTGTCGTGCGCCGTGACGGTCGGCGAGGGGCAGCCGGCGTTTAAGTTGATCTCTTCCCAGCCGTACAGCGAGCTTATCTCCTCGGCCAGGGACACAAAGGCAGCCGGATCGTTGCAGAGGATCTGCGGGACAAGCGAGATGCCGGGATTGTTCTCAGGGAGCAGGCCGGCCCTTTCCTTGTCCTGCATCCCCTTTTTCGGACGCGGATGGATAAAGGGGGTGTAATATTTCACCACCCCCTTGCCAAACATATCCTTTATCACATTCCGGAAAACATGCCCGGTGATCCCCTCCAACGGGGCCAGATAATACTTCATGAGTTTCGTTTAGCGGAAATATGCTACCGCATCCTTCAGTTCCGCGGACAGGCCGTTCATGATGTTCGTGTTCTCGGAAACGCTGCTTACGTTATCGGCAACGCCTGCGATCGAAGCGGCCACCTCTTCGTTCGTGGCCGAAGTCTCTTCCGAGATCGCCGAAAGGTCGGTCACCGCGTTCAGGATCGTATCCTTGATGGTCTCGAGCTGGCCGGTCACTTCGGCTACCGATGCGATCTCCTCGACGGAGCCGGAGATGTTGCTTTCCAGCTTTTCGAACTTGTCCTGGGTCACGATGAGCAGTTCCTTCTCGTCGGCGATCAGCTCCCTGACCTTCTTGGCTTGCTCCACGCACTTCGTGGAAGACTCGCCGATCTCGCTCACGATATCCTTGATCTGGTTCGCGGAAACATCGGACTGCTCCGCAAGCGCCTTGATCTCTTCGGCAACCACGGCAAAGCCGCGTCCGGCCTCACCTGCTCTTGCCGCTTCAATGCTCGCATTGAGCGAAAGCAGATTGGTCTGGGATGCGATGCTGGTGATCAGGGCCACCATCTCGTTGATCTTGGCAATGGATTCGTTGGTGGCATTGATGCGCTTTGCGATATCCTCCACTGCCTCGGAGGAACGCTCGGAAGAGCTGATCACACGGTTGATGCACTCGGCCGCTTCCTGGTTCGCATCCGACATCGCCGTGGAATTCGTGTTCAGATTGTTCACATTGGAAACCGCCTGACCGATCATCTCGCCCATGTGGATCATGTTATCGTTGATGTCCTGTACGCTGGCCGCCATGGTCATGGTGGTCTGGGTCAGGGCCTGCATGGAGTCGGCGATCTGGGTAGCCGCCGAGGAAGAATCGGAAGCCATCTCGGCCGTGTTCGCGATCCTGCCGTTTAAGCTGTCGGAAGATGAACGGATCTTTCCGATGGAATCCCTGAGCACTTCTCCGAGCTTTTCGGCCGAATCGATGATCTGCGTGGTCTCCTGGATTTTGCTCACTTCATTGATCTGAATGTCCGTATCGCCGTTCGAAAGTTTCTCCATGCCGGCCGCAACAGCCTTGAGAGGGCTTGAGACCTTCAGGGAGATCAGCCATGCGATTACGGCAAAGACTGCGATGCCTGCCAGACCGATCAGGGCGATCACCAGATAGATGTGCCTCTCGGCAGCTTTGATCTGGTCGGCGGGCTTTCCGGAAAAGGCCATGCCGCAGACGCCGGCCGAACTCTTCAGGGGCATATAATATACATAGTAGTCCTTCCCGTTGATCACAACATCGTCGGAATAGTAGTCGCTGCCGCCGGAAACCGCTGCCCATACGGCATCCGAAGCGGGTGTTCCTTCGATGCGCTTCCCGTCTGCGCCATAGATGGTTGTCATAAAGCGGATGTTATCGCGGAAGACCGTAAGATCCACGCCCGTCGACTTCATGGAATCGATGTAGGTGGTGTCATATTCCAGGAAACCGTCCACAAGGTCGTTATCGTTGATCAGGTCGTATTCATAGTATTCCTGCAGCGCTTTGGTCGCGACCATGAGCTCTTCCTTTGTATTGTCTTCCAGATTATCCACCATGATCGAGGAGGTGACAAAAAACAGGAGGACGACCACGCTGATCAGGGGGATCAGAGCGAACATCAGCAGCATGGCTTTCATACTCAGTTTCTTTTTCTTCATCAGTTTTCTCCTTTCATGATCAAGAGAAGATCTTTTTCCTTCTATTGCACAAAGGACCTGCAGAACGCTGTTGTTCTGCAGGTATCCTTCTGCTCTGTTCTAATGCTCATATTGTGAGTCTGTGCATCCGGTTTTTATTCGTTTGCCCGACGGCTGCGCCGCGCATTTATTCCGCATCATTTCCGGCTGTCGCAGCGGATGCGGCGGCTACCGGAACGGCGGCTGTCACGGCCTTTGCTGCCTCAGGAGCGGCCGCGCCTTCCAGTCCGGTCACATTGATGTTCTTGGTTACTTTGGCGTCATAAGTGCTTGCCTTCATGATCTCGGTGAAATCCACGCCCGTGGCTTCCGTCATGGTATCAAATACCTGTTTCATTACGACGGGCATGTTGCCGGATACGGCCTGAACACCGCTTCCGTCCGTTCCGCCCGAACCGTAGATGTTGACCTTATCGATGGCGGAAAGGGGCTTTGCAACCTCTGCAGCCATCTGCGGCAGGATGTTGACCATCATTTCGATCACGGCTGCGCCATTGTACTTCTTGTAAGCTTCTGCCTTCTTCTCCATGGCTTCGGCTTCCGCGAGACCCTTTGCCTTGATGGCTTCGGCTTCTGCCATACCCTTGGCGGTAATACCGGCAGCTTCCTGCTCGGCAGCGTATCTTGCGGCATCTGCCTTTGCCTTCTGGGCTTCGGCGGACTTTTCCTGTTCGTACTTTTCAGCTTCTGCCTGACGCTGGCGCTGTGCGAGCTTTGCTTCTGCGTCCTTCTCGGCTTTGTACTTCTCGGCATCGGCCTGACGTTCGATCTGTGCCGACAGTTCCTGCTGACGCACGAGCACTTCTTTCTGCTTCAGTTCTGCTTCACGTTCCGCCTTCGCGATCTGGACGTTCACGGTCTGTGTTTCGATCGTCTTGGCCTGTTCCTGCTTCTGGATCTCATAGGCGGCATCCGCTTCTGCCCTCTTGATGTCGGCCGCAACCTTCAGTTCGGACTTGCGGATATCGAGCTCGTTGTTCTTCTGGGCGATCTGCGTTTCCGCTTCGATCTGAGCTTCGTTGGCTTCTTTGCGTGCGCTGGCCTGTGCAACGGCGATCTCCTTCTCGGCATTTGCCCTGGAGATCTCGGCGCTCTGCCGGATCGCTACGGTGTTGGCGATACCGAGGTTCTCGATCACGCCGAGGCCGGCATCGTCGATGTTCTGGATATTGAAGGAGACGATCTCGAGTCCCATCTTGGCCATGTCGAGTGCTGCGTTCTCCTGTACCATTGCCGCGAAGGTTTTCCGGTCGTTCATGATGTCGACAAGCCTCATGGCGCCGATGATCTCACGAAGGTTACCTTCCAGCACGTTGACGACCATCTGGTTGATGTATCCGGAATCCTTGTTCAGGAAGTTTTCGGCGGCTGCTTTGATCAGCTGGTTGGATGTGCCGATCTTTACGATCGCGACCGAATCAACCATGATATTGATGTAGTCGAGCGTCGGTATCGTCTTGGATGTGCGGACATCGATGGACAACATCTTCAGGGAAAGACGGTCCAGACGCTGCAAGAAAGGGATGCGTACCGAAGAACGGCCTATGATGAATTTCGGCTCCTTCTTCAGACCCGAGATGATCACCGCCTGGTCGGTGGGTGCCTTCACATAACCCATTCCGACGATGATCAGCAGCAGGATCACTGCGATCACAATACCGAGTACCAATAATGCTTCCTCTGTTGACATATCAGACCCTCCTTTTTGGGATGACTGTTTGAATGTAACGCAAGTGCTACATTCTGTAGTACATAATAGCGTATCCTTCTGTTTTCGTCAAGCGAACAGACATTGCGGAAAGCGCACCTAAACGGTGCAAAAAGCTTTTCTTGCGTCAGTCTGATGATGATGATAAAATAGTTCCATGAATGACAATTACGGCATAAGAGAAAGCTTTCTGCAATACGCGGAGCGCATATCCCTGATCCAGCAGCTGTCTTCCTCGCTGATCGATGGGGAAGAAAGCGCCGACACGTACTCCGACCATCTGAAGGAGCGTTTCCGCAAGATCGGCGAGCTGGCCGCGATCAACCGCAACATGCTCGACAACGAGCTGTTTCCGCTCCTTCGCGCCTCCGGCGACCTGGATACCCATCTGGCCGAAGAGCTTAACGAGCTTGCCGACATCCTTTTCAGCATCGCTTCGGGAAACGAAGACGGCGAGAACCTGGACCTGCCTGTCAGTTCCATGATCGCGGACCGTCTGATCCTGGACGCGGATCACAAAGACAACATCCAGGCCCGGATACGCTGCATGAACAGTGAGGCCGCAGCCTGCTATTCCATGCTCCACATGACCGGCCGCATCACGGCCGATCCTTCCCTGAGCCGCATTTATACCGAAAAAGGCCTGGCGCTCGGCGAGGAATTCATCTGCATGCTCGAGCCCGACTTTTTCCTTCTGATCCCGGATGTCGAGCAGCGCATGCTCGTTCTGAACAACGCCTGCTTCATGGCGCGTTTCTTTGAGCTTTTCCGCAATGACGATGCAATGAACAGCTATAATCTGGACATCCTCGACCGGATGCTCGATATCGCCGAAGACGAATTCTATCATGAGGAAGCGCCCGGCTTCGACTGGAAGCTCTTCACATTCCGCAGTCTGGAATACTATGTCCGCTGCACCGAAGCCAATAATCTCCGTGGCTTTTCCGATGAGCTGCTGGAACGGATCGAGTATCGGGCGGATCAGCTTGAGGAGCTGCTCTCTTCCGATCCGGCTTATTTCGAAAACGTGAGCGGCGCAGCCGTCTGCCCCGTCCACATCGCGCGCTGCCGTTATCTGGCAGGCAGCCTGAAAAAGGAAGTCTACAGTGAGCTCCTGCTTTCGGTATACGAAGCGCGGAACAAAGAAGATTTCAGCATCGACGGGATCGGCTTCAATGCCCTGCTCCCGCTCGAGCTCCTGAGCCTGCCCGACCCGCAGGAACTCAGTTCCAGGGAGGCTCTTCTGGTAAGAAGTCTCTACCGGGATCTTTCCCATTATCTTTCCGTTTGTCCGAATCCCGGGGATCTGATGAAGATGCTCGATTATTACATCCTTGCTGTCGATCGTTTCATCTGCATTCCCAGCGGCGTTGACTTCGAGGAATTCATGCTGCTGAGCCTGGCCGGAGCGCATCCGCCGACCTATGTCCATTCCCGCATGGTCGGACAGATTGCGGAATGCCTCTGCCATCACCTTTTGAACACCGCGCCGGAGCGCTTCATCGGTTTTCCCGGCTGCGCAGATGTTGATGACGTAAAGCAAAAGCGCGAGGAGATCACCCGCTTTGCCTACCATGCCGCCCTTTGCCATGATTTCGGAAAGATCTACATCGTGGATACGATCTTTGTCTACGGCCGCGGCCTGCTCGACATGGAATACGATCTGATCAAAGCGCATCCCGTCCTCGGAGCGGAGCTTGTTTCAAGACACGAAAGCACGCGCCGTTACGCGGATGTCGTGCGCGCGCATCACCGCTGGCATGACGGAAACGGCGGTTATCCGGACGGCCCCGATCTGTCGGACAGCCCTTACCGGACCATCATCGATCTGGTGCTCTGTGCCGATTGCATGGATGCCGCCACCGATCCCGTGGGCCGCGGTGCCCATCACGACAAGAATCTGGGCACCTTCAAGAAAGAGATCCGTGAAGGCGCAGGCACGCGTTATGCCCCCTGGCTTTCGGAACTGGTTGACAGGCCTGCGGTAACTTCGGACCTGGAATATCTGCTGACAAAGGGCCGCGAGATACACTACCGAGAAACCTATGCCCTGCTTCGCAACATCCGCGGCGGATCTGTCTGAAGAAGCAAACAAAAAAGAGCGCTTGACCGCTCTTTTTTTATGTATGTTTTTCGTGCCGCTTCATCCGAGCGCTTCCGTGGCTTTGATCAGCCACTCCTTCTCATCCTCATCCTCCATCAGCGGCAGAAGTGCATCCCGGACCTGCTTGTGATATGCGTTGAGCCAGGCGAGCTCTTTGGGCTGCAGTTCCTCGGGAAGAATGGCATCCCGGTCGATCGGGACCAGGGTCAGCGGCTCAAAGGCAAGGAATTCGCCATCGCCGTTCTCGCAGCGCTTTACGCACAGCAGTATGTTTTCGATGCGGATGCCGTGGCTGCCGGCCACGTATACGCCCGGCTCGTCCGATACCAGCATGCCGGGACGGATCACGGCGTCTTCTCCCGCGCGAAGCTGTTTCCAGCGTATGCCGTGCGGGCCTTCGTGGACGCTCAGCATGTAGCCCACGCCGTGTCCCGTGCCGCATTTATAGTCCATTTCCAGCTCCCAGACAGGGCCTCTGGCAAGAATATCGAGGTTACGGCCGCCGCAGCCCGAAAGGAAGACCGCATTCTGCAGGGCGAGCATGCCGGCAAGCACTCTCGTAAACTGCTTCTTCTGTTCGCGCGGGATCTCGCCGAGGGCAAGGGTTCTCGTCACATCCGTGGTGCCGCCGTCATACTGCCCGCCGGAATCCACAAGATAAAAGCCGTTCGCTCCGATCGCCGCGTGGTCTTCTTCCGTGGCTTCGTAATGCATCATGGCCGCATTGGGCCCGAAGGCGCTGATCGTGGTAAAGGACAGATCATTGCAGTCGGGCTGCGCAAGACGCATGTCATCGAGCTTTTTGGCGAGTGCAAGTTCGTCAAGTGCTTCTTTGCCTGCTTTTTCCTTCACATAGTGCAAAAAGCGCGTGAGCACAAGGCTGTCGTTACGGTAGATCCGGCGCGTGTGTCCGATCTCCGTCTCGTTTTTGACGGCTTTTTCCTCCTCTATGGGCGACTGCTTCGCGATGATCTCGGCTCCGCTGCGCTCAAGCACTCGCTGGATCAGGTAATTGGTCCTGTCCGGATCGACAAGGACCGATCCGTCAAAACGAAGCTTCGGCAGATCGCGGTAAAAGCTGTCGTAAGACCTGAGCCGTATGTCCTCTTTTTCGGCGAAGGCATAAAAATCATCCGTCACGGCTTCTTCCTTTACATAAAGCGTTACGCTCTCATCCGTGATCACGCTGTAGGCATAGGCGACCGGATTGCATTCCACATCGTTTCCGCGCAGATTGAAAAGCCACATCTGCTCTTCGAGGCACGAAAGGATCGTTGCCACGCCGCCGGCTTCGGCCACGGCATCCCTGAGCATTGTGATCTTCTCGGATACGCTGCAGCCGCAGAGATCTTTCGGAAGCACACGGATATCCTCGGCGCTGTCGGAGGGCCGGTCTTCCCAGACCGCATTCACGAGGTTTTTCCCGATCCGCATGCGCGCGCCGTTGTCACGGAGCACGGAAGCGATCTTCTGTCCGCGCTTGGCTTCGCACAGCCGACCGTCCAGAAGGAGCAGATCGCCGGATGCCACGCTGTCCGCAAGATATTCGTAAAGGGTCGGTACCCCTGCGTCACCCTCGCGCATCAGGCAGATCGTGCTGCCGTCCAGTTCCTTTTCGGCCTGCACGAAATAGCGTCCGTCGGTCCACAGGCAGGCTGTTTCGGTTCCGACGAGCAGCGTGCCCGCCGAGCCGGTAAAACCGGAGAGATACTCTCTTTCCTTGTAGTGATCATTGATGTATTCCGAACCGTGCGGATCGGCCGTGTTGCACAGATACCACTGTGCGCCGTTCTCCTCCATGACCTTCCGCAGGGCTGTGAGTTTTTCCGGAACCGTCATCCGTTTTTCTCCTTTGTCAAACTTGTTGTGATCTGTCTTACTTTACGAATTCCGCGGTTGCCGAAGCACCTACACGGTCGCAGCCAAGCGCGAGGAACTCCGCCAGCTGCTCTTTCGTGCGTATCCCGCCGGCGGCCTTGATCTTGACGTTCTTGCCGATATGCTCCTTCATGAGCTTCACGTTCTCCACCGTGGCGCCCTCCGTTCCGAAGCCGGTGGAGGTTTTGATGTAGTCCGCACCGGACTCCGTCACAAGCTCGCAGGCCCGGATGATCTCTTCCTTCGTCAGATAGCAGGTCTCGATGATGACCTTGAGGATCTTTCCGCGGGTGCTCTTCCGGAGCGCAGCCAGTTCCTCGCGCACCGAAGCCAGATCGCCGGCTTTCAGGCGCCCCACATTGATCACGGTGTCGATCTCGTCGGCACCGTTCAAGATCGCGTTCTCGGTCTCAAAGATCTTGGTGACGCTGGTCGAATAGCCCAGCGGAAAGCCGATCACCGTGCAGATCTTTAAGCGGTCACCGTATTTTTCGGCCACATCCTTCACGTAGTCCGGCGGGATGCATACGCTGGCCGTCTGCAGGCGGATCGCCTCCTCACAGAGCGCAAAGATCTGCTCCTTTGTCGCAAAGGCTTTCAAAAGCGTGTGATCGACATGTCCTATCATTTCCTGAATATCCATGGCATTACTCCCTGAAAAAGTGAACCCGGTTCTTTCCGGATTGTTTTACATGATACATAGCCATCTGCAGCTTGCTGTAAAGCGTGGCGTAATCCCTGCCGTGCCGCGGAATGAATACAGCGACGACCGAAGCCGTGAGCGGATCCCCTCCGCCTCTTGCCAGATTGGCCGCTTCCATTACCTGCCCGCTGATCTCTTCGCACCAGCCCATCAGCTCGGCCTCGGAAAGCTCCTGCGGGATATAGATCAGAAACTCGTCCTCGCCGCTGCGGGCAAGCAGGCTGTCAGCCAGCGCAATGCGCCCGAGTGCCTCGGCAAAACGCAGGATCACGCCGTTCGCGTTCCCGCCGCCCTGCTCCTCGCGAAGACGGTTGAAGCCGTCGAGGTCGACCATCACAAGCTCTGCGCCGTTCTGCTGCTCGCGTATCTTCGCATCTACCTCGGCCGCCATGTGTTCGCCGTTCAAAAGATCCGTCAGCAGGTCTTTTTTGGCGCTGCCGAGGATGTTCTGCCGCATGTCTTCCATCTGCAGAACATGCGCGATGCGCCCGAGCATCACATCCGCCTCAAAAGGCTTTGTGATGAAATCCAGGGCGCCCATCTTGATGCCGCGGACTTCGCTCTCCCTTTCCGTATCTGCCGTCAGAAAGATGATCGGGATGTTGGCAGTGCCCGGATTGAGCTTGATCTGCTCCATCGTTTCGTACCCGTCCATGTCCGGCATCATGATGTCGAGCAGGATCAGGTCGGGGCGGTTCTTCTTGAGAAAATTCAGAGCCTGCCGTCCGCTTTTGGCCATGGACAGATGATAAAAAGGCTGCAGGACTTCCGCAGCGCTTTTTAAGTTTGTGGTACTGTCATCAACCATCAAAATGTGTTTCATTTGAGGAATTCACGCACCTCCCGGGGCATGTCGGCTGTTTCGCAAACGATGTCGTGCAGCACGGGCGCCGAGCGGATGTCCTCGATCGCCTGCGGGATATCGACCTTCGAAACTTCCTGCAGCTTATCGATCAATTCCATGTCGCCAAGCTTTCCGTATTCCGGATCGATGGCGCAAAGCACCGTGCGCGCGAATTTATAGGGGCTGGCGGTGGATGCGATCACGGTCGGTGTCTCATCCCCGCTTTCCTTCCGGTAACGGTCATAGACCATGCCGGCGACTGCCGTGTGAGGATCGATCACATAGGAGCAGTCGGCATAAAGTGAGCGGATCTTTTCCGCGGTATCCTCTTCCGAGGCATAGCCGTAGGAGAAGTCGGCAAGCTTTTCTTTCATGTCATCGCTGATCGCATAAGAACCCTTCGCATTCAGTTCCTTCATCAAGGCGGCGTTCTTTTCCTCGTCGCAGCCGGCGATCTGCCAGATCAGGCGCTCTAAGTTGCTCGAGATCAGGATGTCCATGGAAGGCGAGCCCGTAAGAACAAAGCTGCGCTCGCTGTCAAAGCTTCCGTTCGCCTCGTTTCTTTCGTGGAGCTTGTCATAGGTGCCGCTGGCGAAAAAGTCGGTCAGCACGCGGTTCTTGTTGGAGGCGCAGATCAGCTTCGCGATCGGGATCCCGAGCTGCTTGGCGTAAAAGGCTGCCAGGATGTTGCCGAAGTTGCCGGTCGGCACGCAGACATTGATCGCCTCTTTGTCGTGGATGCGTCCGCTGCGCAGCAGCGTGGTGTAGGCATAGACATAATAGACAACCTGCGGGATCAGGCGCCCGATATTGATGGAATTGGCCGAGGAGAACACAAAGCCCTTCTGCTTCAGCTCTTCCTTCATTTCCGCATCGTTAAAGATCTGCTTTACGCCGGTCTGGGCATCGTCAAAATTGCCGGTAATGCCGACCACACGCACGTTTGAGCCGCGCTGGGTCACCATCTGTCTTTCCTGGACCGCGGAAACACCGTTCTTGGGATAAAAAACCATGATCCTGGTGCCGGGCACGTCCGCGAATCCGGCAAGAGCCGCTTTCCCGGTATCGCCGCTGGTGGCGGTGAGGATCACGATCTCTTCCTTCAGCGCGTTCTTTTTGGCCGCGGTTGTCATCAGATGCGGCAGGATCGAAAGTGCCATGTCCTTGAAAGCAATGGTCGCGCCGTGAAAAAGCTCCAGATAATAAGCGCCTCCGGCTGCGGCGATCGGCGCGATCTCCTCGCAGTCGAATTTCTCGTCATAGGCTTTTGCAATGCAGTTTTTCAGCTCATCTTCGGTATAATCCGTGAAAAAGAGCTTCATCACTTCGTAGGCCGTCTGCCGGTAGTCCATTCCTTTGAGTTCTTCGATGCTTTTGTCGAGCACGGGCATCTTCTCGGGAACGAACAGGCCTCCGTCTTCCGCAAGTCCCTGCAGGATCGCCTGAGAAGCCGTCAGCTTTATATTTTTGTCTCTTGTACTGTGATACAGAATCTCCATTTTCGTTTATCCTTTCCGCGCTCACACCTTCCCCCGCACGGTCGTTTCCGGCCGGCGCGGAACGTAACGCGCACGAATGCATTATAGCAGAAGAAACGCTTTCTTTCAAGCATCTTGCCCCTCCGCGCACGCTCTGCTATAATCATTTTATGAAAAAGGAGAATGCCGGCGTATATCCCGCGGCAAAAAAAGACGGCAGCATCTACTACCGTGCTTCCCTGACGCACAAGCGCAAACACATCAGTCTGGGAAGCTTCGAAACGGCGGAGGACGCACACCGCGCCTACAACCAGGCGAGGCTTGTTCTTCGTGATGCCTCCTGCGGCGTGCTCAATTACCGCAGTTCTTCCCTGCTTCCGTTCGAGAAATGGGTAAGCCTCATCAATTTCCGGGATAACGGTCTCTACATCTCCAATCCGATCTACATCATGCGGCGCATGTTTCACTACTATCTCTCTCCCGACGAGATCCTGAAGTTCGACGCGGAGGAGCTCTTCTTCTACAGTTCCCACAAGATCATGCGGCGCGGCAGCCATTATTTCGTTGCGGATTACGGTTCCCAGATCAACATTGCCAACCGCTACGGCATCCGCTCCCACGCCGTGGAAGGGCGCGACTATTTCTTCCTGAACGGTGACGTGCTGGATTTCCGTTCCGCCAATCTGAAGATCGTGAACCGCTATGTCGGCGTGACAAAGGAGGTACACCGCGGAAAGACCGTCTACCGCTGCCGCATCCACATCCGCGGCAATTTCATCGTCGGCGATTATGCGAGCGAGGAAGAAGCGGCCGCGGCCTACAACAAAGCCGCGGATCTGTTGAAACAGAAGGGGCTGAAAAGGGAATTTGCCAGGAACTACATCGAGAAGCTCAGCAAGGAGGAATATGAGGCTCTTTACGCTTCAGTCCGCATTTCGCAGAAGATCCGGGAGCTCAGCTTTTGAAATGCTTTCACTTGGCACAATTTTGCATATAAAAAAGACCGGGTTTTGCCCGGTCTTTTTCAATCCTGCCCGATCAGGGCCTGTCATTTCCCGTTTACGTTCACCGTGACCGTGATCGTCTTCCCGTCGACTTTTGCGGTGAATTTTGCTTTCCCGGCCCGTCTGGCACTCACCTTCCCGTTCTCGTCGATGAAGGCGATGTCGGGCTTGCTGCTCTTGAAGACCACGGCCTGCTTCACATAGCCGAACGCGAGCTCCGGTTCATCCCCGGCGTTCAGCGTCAGGGTGTATTTGTTCTTCCCCTTTGCAGCTGCAAGCTTGGCGGCATCCGCATCGGACGCGGTCTTGAGCGCAAGGTCTTCTGCGAAAAGAGATACGTGCCAGGCCGCGCCGTTTGCGCTTGCCGTGAGCGTGGTCGTGCCGCTGCTCTTTGCCGTGACTTTGTTCTTGTCCATCCGGGCAATGTCGTCCGATGCGCTGCTCCAAACCGGCTTTTTCACACCGGTCAGGCTCAGGTTCTTGTGAGCGCCCACGGGAAGATGGAGGGTGCGCTCCGCGGCGGCTGTTTTCTCTTTGACCGTCACCGTGCAGTTATAGGCACTGCCGTTGATATAGGCGGTGATCTTTGCCCTGCCCTTGCCCACGGCTTTCACTGTGCCGTCCTGCTCCACCGTCGCCACATCCGGAGCGGCGCTGTGCCAATACACCGGAAGGCCGGCCGGGTTTGTAAGATCGATCTTTGCGCTCACCGATTCGTTCGCGCTTACCACGGTAAGGGTGAGGCTTTTTTTAACCGAAGGCTTGCTCACATGCACCGTTATGCTGCGGTCGCCGAAGTGTATCACGGCCTCGCCTTCCTTCTTGGCCTTGAACAGCCCTTTTTTGCTGATGCTCACGGTCCTTTTGGATTTTTTGTCTTTGCTGTCGATGTACCAGCCTTCTCCGATCGTGAATTTCTGCCCCTTTACCAGGAAGAGCTCCGTGGTCGAGGCATCGATCAGAGGCACGGGATCCAGCGGAGAATGCGTGCCGGAAACATCGGAAGGATCTTTCATCCATTTGGCATATACGATGAGATCTGAAGTCACAGGCGTCTCAAAATCAAATGTTTTCGCGTAGGAAGCATCGGCAAACCAGCCGCCGAAAACATATTCCGCATCCGTCGGATCCGCAGGCTTTACCGCACGGTTTCCGGACACGACCTCCTGCGGCGCGACCGGCTCACCGTGTCCGCACATGTTGAAACTCACGGAATGGAGCACCGCGTCTTTGTCGATCCATCTGGCGTAGATCACCGCATTTCTGCGGACCGGTGCATCGAAATCGAATTTCGTGATGCACTCCGCTTCGTTGTGCCAGCCGGCAAAGCGCAGCCCCTCCGCGGAAGGATCCTTGTCCGGCCTTGCTGCTTTTTCCCCGAGATCGACGTAAAGCGTCTCCGGCACATCTAAAGCGCTCTTTCCGTTCGTGTCAAAGTGCAGCTCTGCGATCTCTCGCTGCTGCTCTTCAAAACGATCATCCGCAAAGCTTGCCGTATATCTGCGGTATGTGTCCATTTCTTCGATGCTGCAGGAGGCCGTTTCACTGATCCTGTGGGAAGGATCGTTTTTGCAGACCATGCTTGCGGTAACACTCCTGAGATCATCGCTCCATTCGTAGACCGCCCCTTCCCAGTCGTGCCCGGTTTTCGGCACAGGCACATCCGTTTTGCTCTGCGCACTGAAGAGCGGGTTTGCAAACGCCTCCGAGGTGAAGCTTGCGATGCCGTCCTCCTCACAGGTGGCTGCTTTGCTGTAGACGGCGTTCACACTGACTTCTTCGGTCAGAACATGGGCGCTGTCATTCCTGCAGATGCAGGAGGCTGATACCGTTTTCATGTCATCCGCCCAGACGTAGCTCACCGTCGCGGGATCCCAGTCATGAGCATTCACATCGATCGGTATGATCACATCCTCGTATGTGCCGATCGCCTGATAATTTCCGTCAAGGATATAGGCTCCGCAGTCATTACAGTATACGTACCAGGTATTCCCGGACACACTACAGGTGGGTTCTTGCGCCTCGTGAACAACTCCCCCCTTCACGCGTCCGTGATAGCCGTTCAGGGTAACAAAAGGATCCTCGAGCTCCGTTATATCATAATGGAATACGTTTTTTTCCTCATCCCAGACGTAACGGTGATGGCAGTCAGTACACTCCGCGTATCCGTAGGTTCCGATCTCATCACAGGCCGGCGGATTTCCCTTATGGTATTCCCAGCTGTGTTCGTGATCTTCTTTCACTTTGAAAATGCCTTCAATATGGACCTTTTTTGCATATTCGGGCGCCTTTGACAGATCCGGGAATTCATACGTAAACTTCCCGTCCGTCAGATCTTCGGGGTAGATGTTTTTGAATTTGTATCCGCTGTGATAATCGTCATAAACCACGACACCGGATAGGAAGTACAGCTCAAACGCTTCTTCCGTTGTCACCGTGAGTGTCACGATCTCATTCATGCTCACAAATTCTTTGTCCACCGTGACAAGTCCGCCCGGGTTGGAATACACCTCGATATGGTAGGTCGTATCGTCGGTATAGCAGGCATAGAGACGGAGCGTTCCATAGACCGCTTTTTGAAAATCATACAGATCTTCGGCTCTGGCGGAATTGTCGTCAAAGCTTCTTGTATACCATCCAAGGAAAGTATGACCTTCATGGGAAGGCGCGGGGCTTGGAGGATCGACTTTTTCGGCGTGTTTTACGCGCACTTCCACTGAGTTTCCGTCGCCGTATTTGTCATAAAAATACACGGACTCGAAAAGCAGGTCTTTCCACTGTGCCTGAACTGTCAGATCCTTGGTGACTTTCAGCCGGCTGCCCGGATAATGGTAATACCCGTCGACGAACCATCTGGTAAAGGCTTTTTCCGCATTCGCAGGCGCAAACTCACAATCCGGGAAGGTCAGATATTCGCCGTCCGCAACCTGCAGACTTTCCATGCTTCCGCTGCCGCCGTTTGCGTCAAAGCTGACCGAATGCAGTGTTTTCCATTTTGCATAAAGCGTGATATTGGCTTTCACCGGAGTGCCGAAGTCAAACACGCTGCCATCCGTGCAGCCCTCATCCACATGCCAGCCGCCGAAGAAATAACCTTCCCGGACCGGTGCTTCGGGTTCGGTCGCACAGCTTCCCGTGCGGATCGTCTGCGGGGCGACGGCACTGCCGCCCTTCGGATCGAAGGTCACCGTAACACTCTCCGATGACCAATGCGCATACAGCGTCATGTCTTCCGTGACAGGGGTGTTGAAATCAAAGGCTTTCGCTCTCTCGTTTACACCGACATGCCAGCCCTTGAAGCGGTAGCCATCTGCTGTGGGATCCTTCGGTTTTGTCAGCTTTTTCCCTTTTTCGATCGTCTGCGGGGCAGGCGCTGTTCCGTGGCCGTTGGCGTTAAAGGTGACCGTCACGGATTCCACGATGTTTAATTCGCCTGCGGAGATCAGGCGGGCGCTTCCGGCATAATCCGTATGCTGATCGTCGTTGATCTCCTCCGCAAAGATATAGACCTTATAGCTTTTGTCCCAATCCTTTACATCCAGGGAAGAAGGAAGGGTAAAGCTTCCCGTCCCGTTTTTAGAATACCGCCCGTCAAGGCTCAGCCGGTAATAATAGAGGATCCGGGCTCCGTTCTGATCCGAGAGATCCTTCGGCAGTGCCTTATCCAGGATCAGCACCGAAACGGCATCGGGCTTCACGGGATTGCTGTCGTCATAGTTCAGTGTGTAAGGGATGCTCACCTTGTTTCCCAGGACGCTCACTTTCTGACCTACACTGATCTCGGTCCGGATGTTATCAAGGGTCAGCGTGAGTTTGTAAGCCGTATCCGTTTCACCCTTTTTTCCGTTCACGGCTGTGGAAAAGAGCACCTGGTTTAAGTCGATGTTAAAGGCCGGGCATACCCCCCTGCCGGAATCGGCAAACTGGTTATAGAGCTCGCCGTCCTTCTTCACGCTGCCAGAGCAATGATGATTCGAGCAGGAGGACCGCAGCCACCAGCCGGCATGCGCCGGATCCTTGGAAGACATCGCACGCTGACCGCTCTTGACATCCCTGTCCGTAAATCCGTAGGAGCTTCTCGTTACTTCCTTCGCGTCCGGAAGAAAGATCTTATCGCCGTTTAGTTTTGCAAAGGAAAGAAGGCTTCCCCCTCTTCCGTCGTTGCCGGCGGCGGCTTTTTTGTAACTTGCTTTCACGGCCGCTCGTTCCGGTGCGGAAAACACATCATGATCCAGAAAGTCGTCCCCGTTCAGCCCGAAGCGGATGCTGCTCATTTCCCATTCCTCGAAGTCCGGATCAAAAGGCGCATCATAAAGGACCTTATTCGACATAAGGAGCATCGTATATCCGTCGCTGCCTCCGAAATCGGAACTATGCGGGTCCAATACCCGGTACTTGACGGGCGTACCGTCGTATCTGCCGTACCAGACAAAGCTCCCGTGCCAGGGATCGCTCGCATACATGGGGAGCCTGGGCTTTGCCATGCCGGCGGTTCCAAGGAGCGAGTTCTCGGCGCTTTTCACCGCGCTTCCGCCGCGCCCGTCCCTGCCGGCGCCCTCCGGTGCCGGAACATCTCCGGATTCCGTTTCCGGGGCGGCAGTTTCAGGTTTCCCTGTTTCCATAGCGCCTGTTTCCGGCCCCGTCACGGCAGCGTCATCCGTCGCCGCATCCTTCTCCTCCCCGGAGGCGGGAACGCTCTCTTCCGACACTTCCGTTCCGTCGCCGCCGGCAGAAACCCGGAGCACATTTTCCCCCAGTTCCCCGATGCAAAGGATGAGCATGAGCCATGATGCCAAGATCCGTCTGATCCTTCCGATCCGTTTCATGTTTTTTCCTCCTGAATTCAAAGTCTTGCTTCCCTATACTATATCCGATTTTTTCTTCTCCCGCTACCTCCAAACGGATAGTTTCCTCGCATATGCAACTGATGAGCGCATAAATGGGAAGCCGTGTTGGTAGTATCCCCTCCTTGCCTGTGTTAGGATGAAAAGGACTAATAAAGAGAATCTGCCGGAAGTGCTCCGGAGATCGACAAAACATAAGGGAGGTGGCCAATGAAACCACGCAAAAAAGTAACAAGAATCCTCAGCCTGATCCTCGGCTCTCTGCTGACTTTCAGCACAATGCCGCAGGCAAAGATCGCTGCTTTCGCTGCGGATGACGACGAAAACACCGAAACCGCCGGCAGCGGCATCGAAAGCTGTCTTATCGAAGATTTCCTTTCCGAAATTGATTTCCGTGAAACATCCGATACGCCTGAAGTTGATGAAGCGGACGGCACTTACAACATCTGGGTCGGTCATACCCGGATTACGGATACCAACAAAGACAACGTTCTGGGTGACGGCACCGTTTCCTTCAATCCTGCCGACAACACCCTCACCCTGAACAACGCCGTGATCAGCGAAGCAACCGTTTCCGAAGACAATGCCCCCTCCACAGGTTGCAACATCTGTTCGGAACAGTCGCTGGTGATCAAGGGCAGTGCAACGCTCAGCAACGGCAAGAACGCCATCGCTCTTGCGGACATGAGCGGCAAGAAGACGCTCACGATCAACGCGGATCTGACGATCAGTGCCGAATCGAGCGGCATCATGGCTTTCGGCCCGGATCTGTTCATCGAGGGCGGAAACATCAACATCACAGGCGCCGAACATTCTGTCGGCATCATGGCCTACAGCAGAAACGCTGTCATCAGCGGCGGAAACATCAAGATCAGCGGTGATCCGATGATCGGCATCTTCGGCATAACTAACCTGAAATTCTCGGGCGGCACCGTGGAGGCTGTCGGCAGCGAAGCCGCAGTGATGATGAACTATACGGCACCGACATCCTCGATCGTGTTTGTTTCGCCGATGGGGATCACCGAGCCGGAAGGTGCCAAAGTTGAGACCATAAAGATCATGAACAAAGATAAGCTGACGGATACCCTGGGCATCGGTGACGGCAGCGGAAATGCGGTCAAAAGCGTTAAGATCGATAAAAAGGAAGGCTCCGGAGAAGATCCCGTGGTAGATCCCACGGTCTGGCCCGCTCCCATCCTCGGCGGTGCTTCCGCTCTGGATCCCGTTCCCGAGATCATCCCCGGTACCACGACGGAACTCTATCTCGTGAAAGGCCAGAAATTCACGATCGGAAAAGACTGGAAAACAGCGGATAAAAAAGTAGTCAGCATCAACGCTAAAGGAGTCCTTACCGCTAAAAAAGAAGGCAGCACTACGATCAGCTGCGGCCCGGACGACAATCTCTGGGAGATCAAAGTAAATATTGTAAAGCCTGCTTTGAACAAAAAATCCATCAGCTTCACCATTGAACAGCCCGATCAGATCAAGAGCGAGCAGATCAGTTTCACGACGGATACGGCAAATTATGATGTGCTCTGGACCAGCGCCGATCCCGATGTTGCGAAGGTAGACGAGGAAGGGCATGTGACCGCCGTAAGCAAAGGCAGCACCAAGATCACGGCTTATGTGAACGGCAGCGCCTACACCTGCAAGGTGAGCGTCAAGGAAAAGGCCGCAGCAGCGCATCGTACCCTGCACATTGCCGCCGGCGGCTCAAAAGCCTTGAAGCTCACAGGCCTCAAGAATCCCAGCTGGACCGAATCCGAAACCGGCATTGTCCGCGTTGCGAAAAACAAGGTCTACGGAGACAAGGCAGGTTTTGTGACGCTCAGCACGAGCAGCAACGGCGTGGAATATACCGTGGATGTCTATGTGGAAGATCTGACGCCCGCAAACAGCGAAAACAAGCTTGCTCCGGGCAAGGGAGCGAATAAGTACACCCTCTCCCTCGAAGCCGGCAAGAGCACGGAACTTGCGTTTGCCGATTCCGTATCCCAGCCCGTGATCTTCAAGAGCAGCAAGCCGGATGTCGCCTTCATCGACGAAAACGGAAATGTAATCTCTCGCAGTGCCGGAAGCTGTAAATTCACGGCAAAGATCGACAAAAAGACCATCACGATCAGTGTGACGGTGAAATAAGCAAGCTCATCGAACATAACAAAAAAACAGGCCGGGGATCCCCGGCCTGTTTTGCTCTTCTATCTCACTTTGTAATCCATGAAGCATACATTCAGATGCGCACCGCCTGCGATGCCGTCCACCTCCGCGCCCAGGTCGTATTGCCACATCACGAACTGGTAGGGATAATCCGGCAGGTCCCCTTCCTCGGCATACCAGATGTCATAGCCGATCATGGAGCCCAGGCTGTATTTCTTGATCAGGGTAGCCTTGTCACCGTAAAGCAGCGAAAACAGCCCCGCATTCTCCACGGCTTTCATGAAGGTCAGCGCAAAATTGGTACGGGGCATCTTCTCCACTTCGTCCGTCCTTGCCTTCCCGCTCCCGAGCTGTTTTGTCGACAGCGCAAGCGGGTAATCAAGGACTGCTTCGTTCTCGCTGAGTGTCTGCAGGCAGAAATCCGCCTCTTCCTTCGCTTCCTCGGTGCTGATGGCCGCCGTTACGAAATAGGCTCCCACATCCAGCCCGGCTTCACGGGCCCTGCTGTAATTGTCGGCAAAACTCTCGTCCACGCTCAGTTCTCCGGTGGTATAGCCCCTCTGGCCGATCCGGAGCATCACATAGTCCACCCCCGCGCGCTTTAGGAGCTTGAAGTCCACATAATCCTCTTCCTTCGAGATATCCACACCCACAAAGCTCTTTTTCGTATTGTTTTCATAATACTGCATGAAGGGCTTGCGGTAGACCAGGCCGGTAAAATCATAGCGGTTCAGCGCCAGATAGGGATTGATGTCCACCCATTCCTCGGTACCGTCTTCGTAGCGGATCCGGGTATGGGCACCGTCCTCGGATACGGAAGGGGTGCCGGCCGCGGCATTCTCCGCTCCCGCCCAGGGCGTGGGCGTGGGGGAAGAAGCCTCGTTGGCGGACATCGCCACCTGTGCGGGGGCTTCCGTAGGATAAGCATCCCAGAAATCCAGATCTTCCGCGGTCCCGCCGCCCCGGATCACGGAATCCACATCCGTCTTCGGTGCCCAGTCGGCCTGTGCCGCGGGCGTCCCCTGCACAGTCCCGTCCGAACGCGTCTGCTTCTTTTTCCCGGAAGTGCCGTTTGCGAGAATGACGATCGCAACGGTCATCAGGATAAAAAGCGCCGCGATGATCACTGCGCTGCGTGTAGACTTCCTGTGCCCGCTCCGGTAGGTCAGGGGATCATCATATTCTTCATCAAAATCATCATCCAGACGCAAAAGATCGTTCCTCCCTTGCTGACGTTCCGGAAACCGGCAAAGCGCTCCCGTTTCCGGAAAAGCCATTCTATCTTAGCAGGAAAAGCGAAATTTTTCAATAACGGCAGGGATATGCTATAATGAGCGCATGAAAAGGTTCCTGCCCCTGCTATTGACAGCACTCATCTTACTTACGGCCTGCGCGCAAAATGAACAGGTCGTTCAAAGCTTTGAAGGCTTTTATTTTGATACTTACATAAGCATCCGGGTTTACGATCCGGGTGTTCCCCTCCCGGACGGCCTGAAGGAACTGTGCGAGGAAGCCGAGAAGACCTGTTCGGCCACCGATCCGGACAGTGAGCTCTATCGTTTTAACAGGGGGCAGATCGATGAAGAGAACCTGAGCCCGCTGCTTTCGCAGGCACTTGCCGATGCAGAGCAATACCGCCTGCTCAGCGGCGGGGCGGCAGATCCGGCCATCGGAAATGTGAGCAGCCTTTGGGACTGGCACGCCGATCCGCCCCATGTACCCGACAGCGACAGCATCCATGCCGCACTTCTTGCGATGAAAAGCGCGCCTGAATACGATCTGGGCTACATTGCAAAGGGTGAGATCAGCAAAAGGATCGCGGAGCACTTAAAGGAATGCGGCATTCGTTCCGCCCTGATCAATCTGGGAGGCAATGTGGTCGCTCTGGGGGAAAAGCCGGATGGCAGCCCTTTTACGGTGGGAATACAGGATCCGGACGAGCCTTCTGCCCTGCTCACCACTGTGGATGTGACCGACAAGGCTGTGGTCACCTCCGGAAGCTATGAGAGGTGCTTTACGGTTGACGGCACGCTCTATCATCACATACTGGATCCGGAGACAGGTTATCCCGTTAATAACGGCCTGTGCTCGGTCACGATCATCAGCTCCGATCCCATTGCGGCCGACGCCCTTTCTACTGCCTGTTTCGTGATGGGGAAAGAAAAAGGCCTGGCCCTGATCGAAAGTCTCGACGATGCGGAAGCGCTTTTTGTTTCTGATGACGGAAAACAGATCCGCTCCTCCGGTTTCCCGCAGCCGTAAGCAGCTGTTCTCTGTTACAATATGGAGCTCCGCTCGCCCGGGTGTTGCTCCCGCAAACAGCGGTCCTGAAGCATGAAGAAAAGAGCCCCGGTTTCCCGGAGCCCTTTTTCTTTGCGCTTCTTTTTCGATTTACGGCGCCTTCACCGTCACATTGACGGTAACGCTGCAGTTATAAGCCGTGC
The DNA here is from genome assembly GCA_024696005.1 of Lachnospiraceae bacterium. Classification (GTDB taxonomy): domain Bacteria; phylum Bacillota; class Clostridia; order Lachnospirales; family Lachnospiraceae; genus NK4A136. The sequence continues at coordinate 192,847 of JAILHF010000051.1, forward strand.
CGTTGATGTAGGCGGTGATCTTTGCCTTGCCCTTTGCAACGGGCTTTACAAATCCGCTCTGATCCACGGTAGCCACATCCGGATTTGCGCTGTACCAGTATACCTTCAGGGTACCATAGTCCTTCAGGCTGATCGGACGCCCTGCGGCATCCGTCACGGCATCCAGGGTAAGGCTCTTGTCGATCACGGGCTTGAAGACGTTGATCCGGATCATGCGGCCGCTGTTGTGGCTGATCGTCACGGGCTGCTGGGTCTCTTTCTTTGCCTTTACGGCACCCTTCTTGCTGATGGAGATGAACTTTCCGTTTGCCTTTTTGTCAACGATCACCCAGTTTGCGCTCAGCGTGAACTTCTGGCCCTTCACGAGGTTCAGGACCGTGGCGTTATCCAGGTTTTCGGGCACGGGATCCAGAGCGGAATGCAGGCTGGTCCCCTTCGGGATCTTGTCGGTCTTTGTTGCATGGCAGACCGTGCAGGTGTACAGGATCTTGCCGTCCTTTTCCGTGGTGGGCTCTTCGATGACGGTTCCGCTGTCCCATTTATGTCCGGCAGGAGGCGTGGACAGCTCTTCGAGGCTGACTTCTTCCTTGCCTTCCGCATCCTTGAAGCACTTATGGCAGATCGGGCATTCAAAGTGTGCGGCAATGCCCGGAGTCTCACAACCGGCCGGCACTTCCGCAACAGGCTTGGGCACACATTCGTGAGGTGTAACAAGCGTTACTTTGATGACATAATCCTTGTGGTTCGTTGCGTTGTTGGCGGATATGCTGATGACTGTCGTTCCGCTGACGCTGTCCTTCATCCTGACGCTGAGGGCCTTGCTGCTGAGCACGGGCTCGGAAGCCAGCTGCTCATTGCCGGAGACGGTCTTCAGCTCGCCAAGTACTGCGCCCGGAGCGATCAGAGCAGACAGATCGATGTTCTTCTCTTCGCCGGCATTCACATCCACAGTAAGATCACATGCATCCCAGTCGATCTTGCGTATCGTCACTTTGAGGCATAAAGTCGTATCCTTGAGCGTGTAATAGTCCCTTGTTTCGCCGCTGAGGGCAATGCCGGTGACCGTAACGTCTTTTTCTTCACCTGCATTTGCGTCCTCCATTGCGGCAACAGCTCCGGAAAGGTCGACTGTCAGGTCATCGCTTCCTACGATCCCGTTGAGAACGACATCTTCAAGCGCTACCGTTACGTCTCCTTCCACGTAGTCACGGTCCACGGCCGATGCCGAAACGCTCACTTCCTTCGGTGCGATCACAAAATCGTCGCTGCCGCGGTAATAATCGCTGCCCTTCATGCGGGTAACGGTGAGTTTGTAGCTGCCGGGCAGAACGGGCGCGGTCGCACTGGGGCCGTATTTCTCGCCCTTTACGGTCTTTCCTTCGTATGCAAGCTCGTCGCCTTCCTCGGCAGGCTCATAGGCCGGAAGCTCCCGGCCGTAGACGCCATTCTTCTGCTCGATCATCAGAGGCTTGACGCCGGAGATCAGTTCGATCTGTTTCACGTCTTTTCCGTCTTTTCCGACAAAGTTCTGGAAAAACTTATCGCTGGTAGCAATGTCTGCTCCTTCAGCAGGAACCTTGACCATCATGCTCGGAGACATGGTAAGGTCTCCGCCATCACCCTTATGGATCGCGATCGTGCGGCTGTTCGACTTCCAAACTTTGCATGCGAAGCTCACCGCTGCAAAGGATACCTGCACCACCCTTCGGGTTTTCGCCGCAGCCAACCTTGAGCGTTCCGCCCTTTGAGAGCGCTTTATCACGCCAGCTGGCATTTTTGCCTAGTTGCGGCAAAAACTCGGTCAGTACTGCTGCATCGGCATTCCGGATCGTGAGATTGCCATCTACCCTGATGCCGTAGTTCTCACGAAGGCCCGCTTCGCTGATCTTCACTTCGCATTCACCCAAAACGAAAAGATTCAGATCGCCTTTGCAGTAGATCCCCAGGCCGGATTTGTTTTTGGAGCTGTCTCCCAATGTGAGATTTGAGATAAAAAGCGATCCTTTTTCGTACCGGTAGCCGTCAAACGTGGTTTCGTCTTTGAAACCATTCGGAATCTTCAATACATCAATCTTGAGCCCGTTGACATAGATATCCAGTTTCTCTATCAATGCCGCATCCGGATCCGCACTTTCGGCATCTCCGGGCTCTTCGGTCTCTTCTGCGGGGAATTCGACCTCGCCTTCGTTTTCGGCTTCCGTCTCAAACGATACCTCTTCCTCGTCATCCGCAGCGTACGCATTGAGCCTCATCCCGCCGATGTCGCCGACGAGCATGAAGAGGGTCAAGAACCACGCAGCCGCGCGCCTGAACTTTTTCATGTTCTCTTTCTCTTTTCATTGATAAGAATGAAATGTCTTTGGGTTTAAACCCATTCTTTGGCTTTATAATCTGAAAGAGCGCAAATGTATACCGCCAAAGGTATGGGTTTGTTATTTTTCTCTCTTCCGGCAGCTTTCCGCCATCCCCTTCAGCGTTGCGTAAAAACTCTCCGCAAAGCGCTTGTGCACATCCCGGGAAAGCACGGGCATGTCCCGTTCCAGCCAGCGGCATACCAGGCCCTCCAGGGCACATTCATAAAAGCCGCAGATGTAGCGCAGGTCCTCTTCCGTCAGACCCAGTCCCTCGGTCTCCCTGCGCACATAAGGATCCACGAATTCCGCAGACAGGCGGTTCAGATAAGCGGTAAAGCGCTCGCGATGCGTGGAATGGTAGATATTTTCGACCGCCTTCTTATGCTCCACGAGAAAAGCGACGCGCCGTTCGTAATCCTCCGTGATATCGCTTGCACCCTCCTCTTCCGCAAATCTTGCATCTTCCCGTTCAAACAGGGAATCCAACAGCTCATAGAGATCGGCGAAATGATAATAGAAGGTATTGCGGTTGATGCCCAGGCCATCACAGATCTCGGTCACCGTGATGCGGTCGGGTGATTTCTGTTCCAGAAGTGTGAGCACATGGTCGAGTATCATGTCCTTTGTGATCTTTGCCATTGTTGTCTCCTTTCTCAGCATTCGTAAAGCGCAAGGATCCCCTGTACCGTTCCCAGCAGGTGGGGCTTCAGCTCCCATATGGGCACGGGAACGTTTTCGATGATCGCGCTGTAGCTGGCGCTTCCGATCAGTTCAAAGATCAGATAGATCAGGATCTCGGGGTCGCGGTACTGCTTCTTCGAATGTGCCAGGTTCTGACGCACCTTTTCGCGTATCTCCGGCACCTCCCCGTCGGAATCCCCTCTCTGGAACACGCCGAAATTGAGGTTCTTTACAAGGAAGAAGGTAAGCGTGCGGTCCTCCGCCAGGATGTCGATGATATTGGAAGCGAGCCTGAGCACCAGTTCCTCAAACTCCGTTTCTTCCGAAACGCCCGATTCCTCCCAGGCCCGGTGCAGGAACTGTTCGGCTTTGTGCACCGTGATGATGGTACGCAGATCATACTTATCCTTAAAGTACAGATAAAAGGTCCCCTTCGCCACCCTGGCTTTCTCGACGATGTCGGCGATCGAGGTGTTTCCGAAGCCCTGCTCGGTAAAGAGTTCAAAAGCCGCATCCATCAGTGAATTCTTCTTCTTTTTCTTTTTTAATTCGGTTTTGCTGTCCTGTTCCATGCGCTTCCTCCTTTTTCAGACAGATTTCAAAATCTGTCTATTGACCGTTGGTCATTTTTGCGTTATCTATAATTTATCACAGAAATGACCGATGGTCAAGTTTAGAAAAAAGGGAGTGAGGATAATGAACCGTATTGCAAAAGGAATCGTAAAAGCGCGTCACATCATCCTGATCGCCGCCATCCTGCTTCTGGTGCCCTCCGTTCTGCTTTATGCAAAAACGAAGGTGAACTACGACATGCTGAGCTACCTGCCCAGGGATATCGACACCATGAAGGGCCAGGACATCCTGGTAGACGAATTCGGGACCGGTGCCTTTTCCATGGTGATCGTGGAAGGCATGAACGACAAGGATGTATCCGCATTGAAAGAAAAGATCGCTGATGTGGCGCATGTCAAAAAAGTCATCTGGTATGACAGCTTCATGGATCTGTCCATACCGAAAGAGATGCTCCCCGATGAAGTGCAGGACATCTTCAGCAGGGAAAATGCCACCATGCTCTTTGTGCTCTTTGATGACACCTCCAGCTCCGACCCGGTGCTCGCCGCGGTCAGGGACATCCGCAGGATCTGCGATGAACGCTGTTTCGTGTCGGGCATGAGCGGTGTGCTGGTGGACACCCAGGATCTCTCCGATAAGGAGACGCCCATCTATGTAGGGCTTGCGGTGCTCTGTTCGGTGATCGTCCTGTCCGTTTCGATGGACTCCTTCCTGGTGCCTTTCCTCTTTCTGGCAAGCATCGGAATGGCGATCCTCATAAACATGGGAAGCAACTACTTCCTCGGGCAGGTCTCCTATGTGACAAAGGCTCTGGCTGCGGTGCTGCAGCTGGGTGTCACGATGGATTACTCCATCTTCCTCTGGCACAGCTATGAAGAAGAAAAAGCAAAATGCGAAGACAAGAAAGAAGCCATGGCAAACGCCATCTCTTCCACCTTTACTTCAGTGCTGGGAAGCTCCGTCACCACCATCGCCGGTTTCGTGGCGCTCTGCTTCATGAGCTTTACCCTGGGCCTGGACATCGGCGTGGTCATGTCCAAGGGCGTGCTCATCGGTGTGATCAGCTGCGTGACCGTGCTGCCTTCGATGATCCTGATCTTTGACAAGGCCCTTGAAAAGACCAGACACCGTCCGCTGATCCCGGAGCTTACCCGTCTGGGCGGCTTCGTGCAGAAGCATTACCGTCTGTTCCTGGTCCTGTATCTGATCCTGCTGGTTCCTTCGGTCTACGGCAACAACCATGTGGGCGTGTACTATAATCTGGATTCCACGCTTCCGAAGGAGCTGCCCAGCATCGTGGCAAACGAAAAGCTTAAAGACGAATTCCAGATGAGCACAACGCACATGCTGATGCTGGATGCGAATCTTCCGGAAAAGGAAGTGCGCTCGCTGGCAAGTGAACTGAAGAAGATCGACGGCGTGAAATACGTCCTGGGCATGGATACCGTAAAGGGTGCCGGTCTCCCGGCCGAGATGGTTCCGGATGAGCTCAAGGAAGCCCTTTCCAATGAATACTGGCAGATTTGTTTGATCGGCTCGGAATACCAGGTTGCTTCCAAAGAATCGGGCCTGCAGTGCGACGAGATCGCCGCTACGGCAAAACGTTATGACCGCAGCTCGATGCTCGTGGGCGAAGCACCGGGCACCGAAGATCTGATCAAGACCACGAACCGGGATTTCACGACCGTGAGCTCCGCATCAATCGGCATCGTGTTCGCCATCATCCTGCTGGTATTCCGCTCCGCTTCCATTCCGGTGATCCTGGTTGCGGTGATCGAGGGCGGCATCCTCTTTAACATGAGCGTTCCTTTCTATACCGGGACCTCGCTGCCCTTTGTGGCAAGCATCGTGATCGGTACCATACAGCTCGGCTCCACCGTCGACTATGCGATCCTGATGACCACACGTTATCTGAAGGAACGCCGCGGCGGACTTGACAAGAAGGAAGCGATACGGATCGCGGTCCGGACCTCGGCCAAATCGATACTGGTCAGTGCCCTCTCCTTCTTTGCGGCGACGATCGGCGTGGGGCTTTACTCAAAGATCGACATGATCAGCGCCCTGTGCATCCTGATGGCAAGAGGCGCGATCGTGAGCATGGTGTGCGTGATCTTTGTGCTGCCGAGTTTCCTGATGATCTTCGACGGCCTGATCCTGAAGACGACCATGAGCGAACACAGCAAAAAACTGAAGCATTCAAACAAGCCTGCAGATGCAGGGATCTGAAAAAGGAGGATAAAGTTATGAAGAGAAAAGATGTATTGCGTTTACTGGCGGGCATTTCCGCAAGCCTTTGCATGACAGCCTGCAGCGCAGCAGGCACCGTGCTCCCGACGCCGCAGAAGGCCGAGGCAACCGAAGAGACCGGCGATGAAGATCTGCTGATGGAAGCCATGGAACAGGTGGTTCCTTCCCACTCCTCTTCCGCCGGAAAGAGCGAGACCGTGTATGTCCTGAAAGACGCAGACGGCGACACCTCGCAGGTGATCGTTTCCGACCAGTTGAAAAACCGCTACGGCGATACCACGATCACGGACAGCACGGAGCTCGATAACATCACGAACGTGAACGGTTACGGTGATTACAGTGCAAACAGCGACGGGACGATCACCTGGGAAGCCGACGGCAGCGATGTGTTCTACCGCGGCACCACCGAGAAGGAGCTCCCCCTGGATGTCAACATCAGCTATGAATTGGACGGCGTGCCCGTAAGCGCCGAAGAGATCGCCGGAAAGAGCGGCCATGTGACCATCTGCCTGGATTACGAGAACAAGACTTCCGAGACCGTGACCGTGGACGGCGAGGAATACGAAGTGAGCGTCCCCTTCGCGGTCATGAGCGGCATGCTCCTTCCCAACGACCATTTCAGCAATGTGGAAGCCGAAAACGGCCGTGTGATCAACGAAGGCAGCAAGCAGATCGTGGTAGGGCTTGCCTATCCGGGACTGCGGGACAGCCTGGACTGGGATGACGTGATCGAGCGCAGCAGCAACGAGGAAGCCAAAGAAAAGCTGGAAGAAGTAAACTTCCCGGAATACGTCCGCATCGATGCTGATGTGACGGATTTCGAACTGGGCATGACCGTGACACTGGCCGGCTGTGATCTGCTGCAGCAGGCAGACGTCGAGGACGGACTGGATCTGTCGGAAGTGCAGGACAAGATGAACGAATTGCGTGACGGTTCGCAGCAGCTCGTGGACGGCAGCGCGAAGCTCAAGGACGGAAGCAGCGAGCTGTTAAGCGGAAGCAACGCTCTCGCGGACGGCAGCAGGAAACTTACCGACGGTGCTGCTGCTCTCTCAGACGGCGCAGGCAGGCTTTATGACGGAACCGCAAGCCTCAAGGACGGTGCTGACACACTTTATGACGGTGCCGAAAGCTTAAAGAACGGAACATCGGATCTTTACAAGGGAAGCTCGGATCTGAAGGACGGCAGCGCAAAGCTCTCCGACGGTGCAGGCAGGCTCTATGACGGCGTGGTCAGCTATACCGACGGCGCAAAAAGCATCAGCGACGGCGCGGACAAGCTTGCAGACGGAACCAAAAACGCGAAGGAAGGTGCCGACAAGCTCCGCGCAGCCCTCTCCGCAAACGACATCAGGGGGAATGCCGGCAAGATCTCGGACGGTGCGGCAGCTCTGAGTGCAGGTATCGCCCAGCTCGAGAGCAGCCTGACGGACGGCCTTGCAAACAGCAGTGCGCAGATGCAGCAGGCTGCAACGCTCCTGGGCGGTGTGGCTTCCTGGATGGGACAGACCATGGACGCCATTGATGCCTACGGTGCGATCCCGGCCGAAAACCTGGCGATTCCCGATGAATTGGCCCCCTACTCCGATGTGCTCGCTTCGCTCTGCGGAAAAAGCCTGACGGATTGCCAGAATGCCCTGATCAGCTATAACAGTCTTCATTATGCCTATGTCAGCGCGCCCGATTCCGTGGACGCAGCCGCGCTTGCAAATGCCTGTGCCAGCTGCAGATCGATCGCCGCAGCCTGTGAAGGCGAAGCGGCCGTTTATCAGGGCATGATCGGAAGCCTTTCGGAACTTGGCGGAAATGCCGGCAGCGGCATCGCGGCCCTGAAGGAAGGCGCCGAAAACCTGGCGGCAGGCGCGAAAGCATTCGGTGACGGCATCGGTGCTCTGGCTGACGGTGTCGATCAGCTCGGCGGCGGTCTGGACGCTCTTTCCGATGGCGCCGACAAGCTTTCCGCAGGCGTTAAGACCCTTGTCGCCAACAACGGCGCTCTTATTCAGGGGGCTTCGGATCTGAAGGATGGCGCCAGAGCCTTGAGCGACGGAGCAGGAACGCTTTGTGACGGAACGGGACGTCTGAATGACGGTGCTTCCGCTCTTTACGACGGCATCGGACAGCTCCGCGACGGTGCGGGCGAGCTGAAGGACGGCGCCGGAAGCCTCAAAGGCGGCTGCGCGGATCTCTATGACGGCAGTGTGACACTTGACGACGGGATCGGGAAACTGAACGCCGGCATGGCAAGCCTGGACGAAGGCGTGGCCGAGCTTCGGGACGGCATGATCCGTCTGGACGAGGAAGGCATTCAGGAGATCACGAAGCTTCTCGGCGACAATGCAGCCGAAGTCCTGAACCGTTTCAAGGCCGTAAAGGAAGCCGGAAAGAACTACACTTCCTTCAGCGGTGCCCTGGACGATGAAGAAGACGCCGACAACAGCGTGCGCTTCATCTACAAGACCGGAGCCGTAAGCACAAAATAAACCGGTCGATGCGTAAATCAAAAAGACTGCCGCTGAAATTGCGGCAGTCTTTTTTTGTTCGCTTTTTTGAAATTATTCCCTCTTGAACTGCGAAATGAACTTCCAGGCGTTCTCGCAGCTGTGGTGGCGGCATTCATGCTGCTGTCCGCTCACACTTGCAAAAGCCGTGCGGCAGACGCCGTCCTCGCTGTCGTAATAACGCACGGTCAGTACGCTTCCCCTGGATTCATCCGGGATCTCTTCCACGCGGTCACCGGGAATGCCGTAGAACGGATCCTCCCACTTGTCTTTTTCCGCAAAGGAAACATCGAAACGGCATTTCAGCTTGTTGGTCGCAGCCACATACTGCACGCGGTCCAGGCAGGTCTCGGCCTGGGAGGGCAGCTCGGGCAGCGGTGAAGCCTCACCGCCCGAATAAAAGACCGGAACAGGATGTTCGGTATTGAGCTTCGGATCACCGAGCGAAAGACCGAAGGGGTTCTCCTTGACCGGGAACAGCGCACTGGCGGGGGCAAGCCCGGCAAAGACCAGCGGATATTCCTGGTACAGATCCCAGGTCTTGCCGCTTCCCATCGAAAAGCCGCCGGCATAGATGCGCTTTTCATCGATCCTGTATTTTTTCTTGAGGTCTTCGATCAGTTCCATCACTTCCGTCGGACGCACTTCCAGATGATCGTCCACGGCGACATAAAGGAAATCGTGATCGTGGCACACTTCCCACCAGCCGGAAACAAAGGTCAGATACATGGAGCAGTCTCCGCCGCCGTGGAAGCCCAGCATCAAAGGAACCGGCCCCTTGTCCATGATCCCCTTGTTGTAATAGACGAAATAGCCCACTTTGTGAGTCGGCTGATCCTTGTAGCGGCCCTTGTTGTCCGGAGAAGTATGAACCTCAGTGCAGCCCGCTTCCTCCACCATGCCAAGCTCCTCGAAATCAGGCTCGAGATCGACCTTTCCGACCCACATCTTGAACTTTTTGACAAAAGCCTCGAAATCGGCACATACATCAGCCGCATCCTTCACAAGCAGATGTTCAAAGCCTTCAAACGCTTTGTTGATCTCGGCGCTGTTGGCGATGCTCATCACGGGAATGTCCGTTCGCTCCGGCGCGGGAACGATGCTCAGCCGCTCCAGGGAGCACATGGCCGGCGTGATCTCGCCCGGTCCCCAGAGATATTCGCCCTGTATCGTCTTTAACAGCTCTCTTGCGATGTAGTCCGCAGACTTTCCGTAGCCATACAGATCCGCACGGAAAATGGCTCCGCGGATGAAATAGCCCTTGAACTCCCCGCTGAAGAAATCCGTGATGCTCACGATGCCGTCTTTGTACTCGGGATGATTCTTCGTATTTGCGATCAGCTCACGGTAAAGCTCTGCATCAGCCTTATCCCAGCCGCCTTCACAGCGCGGATACACAAAAAGAACGGAGGAGTCCACGGCCGAAGCGATCTTTGCAAAGCCTTTTTCTTCCGCAAAGGCTACCGCTTCCTCCATGCTCATCCGTTCCTCTTCGAGTACCGTCAGCATCGGCGCACGGAAGCCGTAATTGTTCACCGCTCCGTCGACTGGTGTGGCCGGCAGGTAAACCTTGAGGAAAAAGTTCTCATACTCCTGTTCCCAGCATTTCCCCCCGTTTGGAAGCCGCTTCACTTCCGGTCTTGTCATGATCCCCATAGAATTCTCCTTTCTGTTTCAGCCATCCGAGATCCGGATGTCCGTGAGTGCGCACTGGTCACCGGTCAGCGCCACAAAAAGCCTGTCCGGCATATCCTTAAAATCGGTTGTATTTTCGAGACCGATCCCAAGATTCTGCGTAGCAATGGTGACGATGTTGCCCTTTTTTCCGATCTCGATGCTGATATCAATGCCCTTCTTGTTCTGCTCCTTCCAGTGATCCCAGCCCATGAAATCATCGTCCTTTCGGATGGTCAGGCTGTTCTCCGCGTCGCTGCGGATATCGTAGTTTTCCCCATCCAGACGGATCAGGGCATATTCCCTGTAGCCCGCTCCGTTCACGCTCCCATCCGCCGAGGAAAAGAGCAGGATATAGGGGCAATGCCAGATCAGACGGGCAGTCGGCAGACTCATTGTATGGAAACGGATCGTCAGGCCGTCACGCACCGCGATCCCCTTGCTCGAAGCCGTGCGCAGACCGTCCACCTGCAGATTGGGGATATCCCCCACCCTGCCGTTGATATAAGAGATGCGTTCCGCAATCCTGGGGATCTCTTCTTCCGCGACCGGGATATCGGTCTTTTCGATGCTGACGTCGTCGATGTAGCAGTTCTCACCGCTCAGGCCGATATAGGCATAGCGGGTACAGTCGGGCAGGGCGATGATGTGCTCTCTGGTCTCCCCGCCTTCCTCGCGGATCCGCATCCGCAGATGATCCTTGCAGCGGACGGCCTCGATGTCGTAAGCCGCCTCTGCGGGAGCAGCGTTTTCTTTTCTGTGCTCTCCGATGTTGCGGATATCGCTCTTCACCTTTCTCGCGCCGCTCAGCTCCACGCTGCCGCTCAGCCAGATCACGGCATATTCGAAATAATTCAGCTCCCTGACCACATCCTCTTCGTCATGGAAACGTCCGTCCAGGGAATCGAAAAGGACCAGGCCCGCTCCCCGCCCCGCCGTTTCAGCGCCGGCAGCGGGCCCCGTTTCCAGATGGATGTTGACCGGATTGGAGGTGACCAGGATGCCGTCCGAGATCTCTCTCTTGAATTCACCGCAATGCAGCTCGCTCTTTCCCGCCAGCTCTTCCACTGCGTTCCGCTCCCGCATCTGGTACTCTTTGTCCCGGTCGATCAACTGCAGCATGACGGAAGCCACCACAGGATCAAACTGGGTCCCCCCGCCCTTCACGATCTCTTCCCGCACGATCTGCTGCGGGACGGCATCACGATAGCTTCGGTTTGAGGTCATGGCATCGTAGGCATCCGCTACCGAGATGATGCGGGCGATCTCGGGGATATCCTCTCCCTTTAAGTGCGAGGGATAGCCGTGCCCGTCATAGCGTTCGTGATGGTAATGGGCGCCGATGCTCAGATAGGGATATTCACTGATGCTGGAAAGTATCTGGTTTCCCAATACGGTATGCTGCTTGATGGTCTCGTATTCATCGGCCGTGAGCCTGCCTTTTTTGTTGATGATGCTGATGGGGATCCCGATCTTTCCCACATCGTGCAAAAGAGCCGCATAGTAGATCTTGCGGCATTCCTCCTCATCCTTGCCCAGCATCCCGGCGATGCGCTCCGAGTAGACGGCAACGCGAAGGGAATGACCGTGGGAATAGGTATCCTTTGCATCCACGGCATTGACGAGGGCCGTGGCCGTCTGCTCGAACAGGCGCTGGGAAAACTGCTGCTTGCCTCTCAGTTCACTCAGCGCTTTCTCCTGATATTTATCGATCGTTTTGTTACGGGTATAGATCAGGATGCAGGTGACGATGGTCAGAAGGTTTGTGAACGCGCCGCTTATAGCCGAAAGATTATGGCTCCGGAGGGTATTGACGGCCAAAACGGGATATTGCAGCAGGAGAACGACCAGGGAAGTGATAAAACCGACCTTGCCGAAATAGACCACTTCAAAGATGATAGCCATGTTGGCAAGGGACGAAAAAACACCGGCCAGGGAACTGACAGGCACATGCATATCACCGACGGTGATCACGGCTTCCGACATGGCGGCGCGTCGGACGTAATAGGTCGTCATATAATAAAGGATGAGCAGGAGCACGAACAGGACCTTGGGCACTTCCCGCTTTTCTTCATGCTGATCCGTACCGGATGGCGCCATCCGTTTCTGTTTTATCACGAACGCATTATCAACATCCCTGTCCGCCATAAATGATCCTCAATCCCTGCAATTTCTTTCTTGCCGATGCCGGCAGCGCCCATGCCGCTCAGTACACCCGGATAAAATCAAAGCTGCTTCCTGCCTCCACATCACTGTGTTCCGATCCGGTGACCGTAAGGCGCAGGCCGTCACGCGTCCTTTCCAGGTCGGCGTAGAACGAAAGGTTCCCGGCATCAAACCATCCCTGGTTGATGCTCAGTCCGTCCGGGGTGATATTGGCATAGCCCGATGCTTCCGCTACACGGTAGAGGAACAGATCGATGCGGTAGCCGCCGGTCTGAACATTCTCTTCACTGATCATCAGGGTATTAAAGCCATCCGTGCCGATCCATTCTCCCAGGAAATAGTCATCCGTATCCCCGTAATAGTCCGGATCCCGGTAGTCGTCTCCGGCTCCGTTCATATACGGGTAGTAATAGCCGTAAAGAAAGGGGGTCATCGCCTCGCATACGACCACCTCTCCCTTGGAATCCGTGCGGACTCTGTAGAGGACCGGATTGATATAGCCACCGTGGGCCTCACTTTCTTTCCCGGAATAGGGATAATCGACCATGCAGAGCGGATCGGCGGAATCCGGGAGCACGCATGCCCAGCAGGTTGCCGGTCCGCCGTAGAAGGATTCCACCTCGACCACTTCCACCGGCTGCAGCATGACGCTGTTTCCGAATTCGATCCAGCTGTAGGCATAAAAGACCTCATCCTTGATGCGCAGATCTTCATCCGACTCGCCGGACATCCCGGCCGTTTCCGTGTTAAAACGTTCAAATACCCATACACCTTCGTTCCGTAAAACCGAATTGCCCGTTTCGAACACAACCTCCGGGATCTGCACGCTGCCAAGGGCATCGTAATCCGAAAGCAGGAGATAATCGACCGACCAGTTTTCGTTGGAAGACATGCGGAGGATAAAACGGTATTCCGAGGTCACAAGCGAGAGGCGGTCTTCCTCATCATCACAAAAGCCGCCATCCACAGAGACCGCCTGGATCCCGAGGATGAAAGCCGTTCCGGGAAGCTCGTCGTACAGCTCGGAGAGTGTATACGAAAACAGCATAGACGCCCCGTTTCCCTTGCTGTAGCGCAGCGCTTTGTTCTGCGTATCGAAGGTGAGCATATCCGTATGCTCATCCGGATCGATGATGAGTTCTCCGGCCGGGATCATGTTCCAGTCGCCGGAAAGAAAGCTCTCGACCTCCCTTTCGCTGAAGACGTGTCCGTTCACCCCGGACAGGGGATCGGGCTCCGCTTCGGTAGGCGTGGGGGCCTCGGTAGGCTCCGGCTCTACGGGCTCCTCCGTAGGAGCAGCCGTGGGGCCTTCATCCCCCGGAAATGTTCCGCGGTCCGGGTCCCGATCCTTATCCGTTGTGCATGCGCCCAGCAAAAGCGCTGTGATGAGTATCGTAATGCCAAATCGTTTTTTCATTTTTTACTCTCCGGTCATTTTTTTCTGCTCACGGTTCCCCGAATTCCGCACGGATCTCAGCTTCCGTCGCCTTTTGGAAATAGCCGCTCCAGCTCATGGCATCCCCATCCCCGGAAGGTACCGAGAGGAAGGTCACCTGCAACTGCCCGTTTACGATCTGCGCCGTGAAGAGATTGCCGCTTAATTCGTTTTCCCCTGAGACCGTAAATGCCCCGTTCGTTTCAGAACAGCTCAGATAGTAGAGTCCGCCCATGTCCAGCTCGTCCATGATCCCGCATTCCGCCGATGTGCTGAAATTCATCCAGAAATCCCGCGGTGCGCTCTCGCGGTCCGTACTTCCCTCTGCCGAGACTTCATCCATGCGCCAGCTTCCGACAAGATCCGCATAGGCAGCCGCATCAAAGGTAGTAGCTGCAGACCAGTCGCACTCGCCGCTGATCTCTACCGCTTCCGCTTTTTCGGCTACAGGCACTCGAAGATAATACATGTTCCCGTCAAAGCTGTAATAACGCATCCAGCTGTAATCAAACGACGGTTCGTACTTTATGCCGGCGACCATCAGATAAACGGCATCGCCGAGCTTCTCGGCCGCCTGCAGGCGCAGATCCATTCTGTCCTGATAGGGGAGAAAAGCCGGACATAATACGCTCCGGTCCATGTCCCAGCCGTGCAGGACCAGGTCCCCGAAGATATCGTGCGAAAGATCAACTTCGTTTTCCGCATCCTGATAAAAGAACAGCCTGTCTTCTTCGGGATCATAACGCATGTCCGGCAGGACCGTCGGCGTGCAAAAACAGACTTCCGGATCGTAACCGTCCTGTTCGATCACCAGGCTGTCTTCTTTGCCCGGGACGACCGAGACGGCCTGGAAGCTGTCAAAAGCCCAGGTCTCGCCGGTGTAATCGGCAAGCATCAGATAAACTGCGACCTCGTTTCGCTCCATCTTTTCGCAGCGGGGATTGCCGTAACCGCCGCGTATCGTCGCCGTTCCCAGATCGGTGACGCCCTTGCTGTCAGCGCTGTAGAGCGCGGTTGTTCCGTTTTCGTCCACATCCAGAAAGATCAGTGTGGACATGTCCAATCCGCAGAACTGCGGCGCATTGTATTCCGACAGATCGAGGCGATAATCTTCAAAACCGTCGCAATCCAATACGGAATAATAACGGGACAGACCGTCATTGCCTTCGATGGCCAGCCAGGAAGCATCGACGGAAGTTCCAAGGACACGGCCGGGCGAATACAGTTCGCTCAGGCCGGCAGAAGAGATCAAATAAACCCCTTCCAAACCGTTGCAGAAAAAACAGTTGCCCAGCCAGAAGAGTTCACCGTTGCAGTCGGTCTTGCCCAGTTCCGTCATCGTGCCGCTGTTCTCATCATAACGGCAAAGTGTCGAAATGCCGGATGCCGCTTCGGAATAATCGAAAAGCGCGCCGTTCAGAGCAGGCTCAGGAAAAGCCGCAGCTTCATATTTCAGGAAATACACCCCGTCCGTGAGTTTGACAAAACGGCCGCCGTTGCCCTCAACATAGCCGGGCACCTCTTCAGGCGGCTCCTCGGGAATCTCGGTCGGGGTAGCCTGAGGCGCTTCGGTCGGTGTGGCGTTTGTCTCTCCCTCTTTTCCGTCATATCTGCCGCGGCCGTCATCTGCAGGATCGGAGCCGGTGCAGGCACACAGAAGGACTGCGCTCAGGGCCGCCGCCGCAAAGCGTTTTACGTCCATAATTTTGCCTTCGCTTCCGCGGTCAGCGCCGCTCTCTGATCATAAAAGAGCGAAGACGAAGCGGATCCCTTGGTGACATACCAGCGGTCACTGCCGTCAAAACGGCTGATCTCGATGTTGACCTTGTTCCCGGCCGCGTTGCTGGTAACGTAGTAAACGATGTTCAGACGTCCCAGCTGCTGCAGCGTCTGCGCATTGAGCGCCTCGGTGTTGGGGCTGTTGTAGGAAAGCTTTACGGCCAGGGGCTGCGTGGGATGGAAACCGTTCTGCGCGGTCGCCCCCTCAAAATAAGCCCTGGGCAGCCAGCGGTATTCGTCGCTCTTTAAGCGGTCGTTGAAATAGCTTTCCCAGCCTGCCTTTCCGTTGTTGCCGCCCTCGGTAAAGCCGCGTCCGTAAGGCTCCAGATCGGCGAAGAGATATTTCATCATGCTCATGCCGATCTCGTAATCGGCGGTCAGGCACATGACGCTGTATACATAGTATGCCGCAACGCTTCCGGGATCGGTCACATCGACCGCTTTCTTCAGGTCTTCCAGGCTTTCCGGCATCGGCGGCTTGATCTCGATCCTGCGATCCTGCTTCCACTCCGGCTTTAAAGCAAAGCTTCCCCCCTGGGCTGCTGCAGAGATCTCTTCGATCCCGTCGTTGACAGCGCTCATCACTTTGTCAAAAAGTCCCATTTTACACCTCCATGATTTGAATGGTTTAATGTTTGCGGATGATCTTTTTCGGACATTTTTCCGCGCAAACTCCGCATTTCTCACATTTTTCCTGATCGATGTGTGCCAGGAAGCTTTCCACTTCCACCGCTTCGGCCGGACAGTTCTTCTTGCACAGCATGCAGCCGATGCATCCGGTCTTGCAGGCTTTCATCACATCCGGGCCTTTATCTTTTGAAGAGCAGGCAACAAGATACGAAGCGTCGTAAGGTACCAGCTCGATCAGTTTTTTCGGACATGCCGCAATGCACTTTCCGCAGGCTTTGCAGGCATCTTTATCGACCACGGCGATCCCGTTCACGATCCGGATCGCATCAAAAGGACATTCCTTTACGCAGCTCCCGAAGCCAAGACAGCCGTAGCTGCAGCTCTTGTCGCCGCCTCCGGGAAGCAGCGCCGCCATGCGGCAATCCTCTTCCCCGTGATATTCATAGTTTCTGCCGGCCTGTTCGCAATCACCGGCGCATTTCACAAAAGCGACCATGCGTGTGCCGCCTTCGGCATCCACGCCCATGATGGCAGCCACTTCCTTTGCAACGGCATCTCCGCCCACCGGACAGCCTCCGACGGGAGCTTCTCCGGCAACAATTGCAGCCGCCAGTCCCGAACAGCCCGGGAAGCCGCAGCCTCCGCAGTTGTTCCCCGGCAGCTTTTCAATGATCCTGTCAATGCGCGGATCCGTTTCCACATGAAAGGCTTTTGCCGAAAAGCCGAGGAAAAGCCCCAGAGCCAGCCCCAGAAGGGCGATCACGATCACCGCTGTAATGATTGCCTGCATATCCATAAATGTTTACTCCCGTTTCTTAATGATCAAAGCATTACTGTTCAGTGGCCGGAAAGCCACTGAACAGTAACATCAAAGCAGTCCCGAAAAGCCGCAAAAGGCGATCGCCATCAGGCCGGCCGTCACCAGCACGATGGGCATGCCCTGAAACGCCTTGGGCACGTTGTTGTAGCGCATCTTCTCGCGTATTCCCGCAAGGATGCAGATTGCAATGGCAAAGCCCGCTGCTGTCGCCAGGCCGTTCACGACCGCCGAAAGCACATCGTATTCTTCCTGCACATTGGTCAGAGCTGTGCCCAGAACCGCGCAGTTGGTCGTGATCAGGGGCAGGTATACGCCGAGGGACTGGTAAAGCGAGGGAACGTTCTTCTTCAGGAACATCTCCACAAACTGAACCAGTGCCGCGATCACCAGGATGAAAACGATGGTCTTCAGATAATCAAGTCCAAAGGGCGCCAGAAGGAATTTGTAGATCAGAGAACTCACCAGGCTCGCAAGCGTGATGACAAAGATTACGGCGATCCCCATGCCGCCCGCGGTCTTCAGCTGCTTGGAAACCCCGAGGAAGGGGCACAGCCCGTAGAACTGGCTCAAAACCACATTGCTGACAAAGGCCGAACCGATGGCAATGATCAATAATTCGGATATGGTGCTCATGCCTTCTCCTCCTTCTTTCCTACCGCGGTATCCTTTCCGTTCTCGTCATAGAAACGGTGCACGCAGCCGTCATCGCCGCAGGATGCGCAGTCGCGGTCGCAGCCGGCGCGGATCTTGCTTTCCTTGCCGGCGGCCAGCTGCTTCATGCGGATCGACGCCATCAGGGCATTGAGCGCCGCGAGCACAAAGAAGGCACCGGGTGCCATGACAAAGATCGCGATGGGCGCCATGCCGATGCTCTCCAGCGGCTCCTTGAAGCTGATGCCGAATACGGAAAAGCTTCCGAGGATCTCACGCACACAGCCGATCAAGGTAAGAGCCACGGTAAAGCCCAGCCCCATTCCGAGGCCGTCAAGCGCGGACGCGAACACACCGTTCTTGGAAGCGAAAGCTTCTGCACGTCCGAGGATGATGCAGTTGACGACGATCAGCGGGATGAACATTCCCAGCGCGGAATTCAGTGCCGGAAGATAGGCCTCCAGAAACTGCCCCACGATCGTCACAAAAGAGGCGATGATCACGATGAAGGCCGGAATGCGGACCTTGTCTGGGATCACCTTGCGCAGGGCCGAGATGATGATATTGCTCATCGCCAGCACCACGGTTGTTGTAAGTCCCATCCCCAGACCGTTGATCGCACTCGTGGTCACGGCCAGCGTGGGGCACATGCCGAGCATCAGCACAAAGGTGGGGTTTTCGGTGATCAGCCCGTTGATGAAGGGTTTCCAGACAGAATTCTCTTTTTTCATCAGAATGTCCCCTCCCCTATCACGTTGCGGAAAAATTCAAGTCCGAAATTCACGCCGTTCACAAAAGCCCTGGTGGTGATCGTCGCGGACGAGATGGCATCCACCTCATTCTCTGCGGAAGCACCGCCGCCTTTCACATAAGTAAAACGGTCTGCCTTGCGTCCGGCAAACTGCGGAACCAGCACGGATTCTGCCTGCAGGCCCAGACCCGGTGTCTCTCCGGTCTCCAGGATCGAGAGACCTGTCACCGTTCCGTCCGTCGTCACGCCCATGCTGAAGCGGATGTTTCCGCCGTAACCTTCCTTGTTCGTCAGGTTCAGCACATAACCCAGGCAGGCGCCCGAGGCATCTTTCGCCTCGTAGATACGGTCGACGGAATTCTTCGGAGAACTCTGCTGCAGCTGCGAATACGCTGTTGCCTTCACGTCGCTTACGATCTCCCTCTCCTCAAAAGAGGAGGCTTCCGGGAAC
The DNA here is from genome assembly GCA_024696005.1 of Lachnospiraceae bacterium. Classification (GTDB taxonomy): domain Bacteria; phylum Bacillota; class Clostridia; order Lachnospirales; family Lachnospiraceae; genus NK4A136. The sequence goes on from JAILHF010000051.1 coordinate 211,560, forward strand.
ACTTCTTTGCAGGCCGCTTCCACAGCTGCCTGTTTCTGTGCGGCGATCGGCTCCTTCGTCACTTCATTGACGACCGCGAGCAAAATGCCGGCTACTGCCGTTATCGCAAAGAGGATCAAGGCATCTTTCAGGATCGATCTCATAAGCTCACCCCTTCTTTTCGGCCTTTACAGGCTTTTTGTATCCGAAATGCTTCGGTTCCGTGATGCGCTCGATCAAAGGAACCAGCAGGTTTCCTATGATGATGGCGTAAGATACGCCTTCTGCTCCGGGGCCGAAGATACGGAAGATCCCGGTAAGGATCCCCAGGAAGATGCCGTAGATCACCTGCCCCTTGCGCGTGATCGGACGTGTCACGTAATCCGTTGCCATGAAGAATGCACCGAGCATCAGGCCGCCGCCGCCAAGCTGTGCGGCGAGATAAAGCGGATCAAAGCCGTGGCCGCCGAAGATTGCGGCAAACAGAAGCATGCTGAGCAGATAACAGGTACTCAGATGCCAGCTGATCACGCCGGTAAAGATCAGGATCAGGCCGCCGATGAGCAGCGCAAATGCGGAAGTCTCGCCGATGGTGCCGCCTTCGTTTCCGATGAACATGGAAAGCACGTCATAAGCGCCGCCCGCTTTCACCTCGGCCAGCGGCGTGGCGGAGCTGACCGCATCCGCGGAAGCCCAGCCGGGATGATAGGAAAAATCGGTCATGTAGCGCGAGAAGGAAAGCACAAGGAAGCATCTGGCTCCCAGAGCGGGATTCATGAAATTTTGTCCCAGGCCGCCAAAGAGCATCTTGACGACGACGATCGCGAAGAACGCTCCGAGCACCGGCATCCACCAGGGCACCGCGACCGGAAGGTTAAGCGCCAGCAGAAGACCGGTCAGCACTGCCGAAAGATCCGAGACCGTGCTCTTCTGTTTTGTGATCTTCTCAAAGCCCCATTCGCAGAGCACGGCGCTTCCGATGCTGAGCGCCAGCAAAAGCAGCGTTTTGGGACCGAAGGTAATGATCCCGACTCCCGTTGCGGGAAGCAGCGCAATGATCACCGTTGCCATGATCGAACGCGTGCTGGACTTGTCACGTATGTGCGGTGTGGAGGAAACGCTGCGCAGCGCCGCTTTCTCCTCCTTTTTGGCCTCTTTGGCCAAAGCGCCTGTCTTTTCTTCTTTGATCTCTTCTGCCATTCGTATACGTCCCCGTTAATTATTTCTTTCTCTTTGCAAGCTGCATCCTGCGCATGCTCTTGATGTTCTGCGCCAGCTGCCTTTTTGCGGGGCAGGCATAGGAGCAGCTCCCGCATTCCACACATTCCATCCCATTCATGCGCAGGAATTCCTCTTCGTTGAAATGCGAAGCGTGATCTGCCAGGCGCGAAGGGATCAGCCTGGAAGGGCAGGCTTCCACGCAGCGGCCGCAATTGATGCAGGCCGAAGGCGCGTATTTCGCAACTTCATCCTCCGTCATGCACAGAAGTGCGGAGGAAGTCTTTGTGACCGGCACGTCCGTTGTAAAGAGCGCAAAGCCCATCATCGGACCGCCGGAAATGATCTTGGCCGGCTCATGTGCAAAGCCGCCTGCCGCCTCTATCAATTCAGCATAATTCGTCCCGGTGCGCACGCGGAAGTTCTGTGGCTCCTTCACCGCATCCCCGGTGACCGTAACGATGCGGTACATCAGAGGCTCCCCCTCCGTCACGGCATTGCAGATCGCGATGACCGTATCCACATTGTTGACGATGCAGCCCGCGTCCGCGGGGAGCATGCGGGAATTGATCGCCCGCTTCGTCACGGCATAGATCAGCTGCCGTTCCGAACCCTGGGGATATTTTGTCTTGAGGGGTACGACCGAGATATCCGAAAGCCCCGCCGTCTTTTCTTTCAGCAAACGGATGCAGTCGGGTTTATTGTCTTCCACGGCAAGAACGCCGCGGGCATTTTTAAACAGAGCCACTTCGATCTGAAGACCGCGGATCAGTTTGTCCGGCTCTTCGAGCATCTTGCGGTAATCGCTGGTAAGATAAGGCTCACACTCCGCACAGTTGACAATGATGGTATCGATGGCGTCCGGGTCCTTGGGAGAGAGCTTGACATGCGTAGGGAAACCCGCGCCGCCCATGCCGACGATCCCCGCATCACGGATGCAGGCGATCACTTCCTCGCGGCTCATCTCTTCATAGGGCTTTTCGCAGATCGGCGCGGCTTTTTCGTAAGCCCCGTCGTTCTCGATCACGATGCAGTCCACACGGTCTCCGGTAATGACGCGCCGTTTTTCGATGCCCTTTACGGTACCCGAAACCGAAGCATAGACCGGCGCCGAAACAAAGCCGCCCGCTTCCGCGATACATTCCCCGACAAGCACCCGCTGCCCTTTGCTTACCACAGGCTTGGCCGGTGCACCGATGTGCTGGCTCACCGGGTAAACCATCTCGCCCTTCGGGAGATAATCCCTGATCGGCTTATCCTTTGAAAGCTCTTTTCCGTCAAAAGGATGCACGCCGCCCTTGAATGTAAAAATCGCCATGTCAGATACTCCGTATCATTCTTTTTCTTGATCCTCATCTATTGTATCATATTATTCGAAAAAAGTACTACTTCGTTGCAGAAAAAATCAAAATGTGATAGACTGTTTGAAGGAATGCGAACGAAAGGAATGAGACGATGAAAACCATCAGCAGTGTGTTTGATATTGTTCCCTCTTATCCTTTGGAAGAGCTGCTTTCGGAAGGGCAGACCAAGGAAGACATCCTCTTTGTCGACATCGAGACCACCGGTCTGACCGCCCGTAATTCCAGCCTGTATCTGGCAGGCTGCATCTTTTTCAAAGAGGAAAAATGGCAGTATATCCAGTGGCTCGCGGAAACCTACGACGAAGAACTGCAGGTCCTTACCGCATTCTTTGAGTTCCTGCACGGCTACCGTTTCCTGATCCACTACAACGGCAACCGTTTCGATCTGCCCTATCTGGAGCAGAAAGCCCAGCAGTATTCCATGCCTTATTCCTTCGCCGATATCGACGGTGTCGACATCTATCGCCGCATCCTTCCTTATCGCGACATTCTGGGGCTGCCCGATCTGAAGCAGCGCACCGTCGAGGAATTCCTCGGTCTCGAACGGGAGGATCCCTACACCGGAGGACAGCTGATCAGCCGCTATCACGACTACGTCTGCGAAAAGGATCCGCAATACGAAGCGGAGCTCTTAAAGCACAACGCGGACGATCTTTACGGCATGCTGCAGGTTGTGGGAATGCTCTCCTACCCCGATATCTTCTTAAAGCCCGTGCGCGTGATGAAGGTACATGCCAATTACTTTAACGACGTGAACAAGAAACGCTCGCAGGAGATCATCCTGAAGCTCCGCTTCGGCTCTCCCCTGCCCAAGCCCGTTTCCTTCCGTGCCCTGGGCTGCTATTTCTCGGCGGAAGGCATCGACGGTTCCCTCAAGGTTCCTCTTTACGAAGAGGAGCTGAAATTCTTCTACGCGAATTACCGGGATTACTACTATCTGCCCGCCGAGGACATGGCCATGCACAAGGCCATCGCCGGCTTCGTGGACAAGGAACACCGGGTCCAGGCCACGGCAGCAAACTGCTACACCCGGAAGAAATCCCTGTATCTGCCCCAGTGGGATGTGCTGTTCACGCCCTTCTTCAAGCGTGAATACCGTTCCCGGGATCTGTTCTTCGAGCTGACCGACGAGTTCAAGAAAAGCCGTTCCGGTTTCAACATGTACGCGGAGCATATCCTGTCTTCCATGTTCCAGTACCGGGATGAATGAAAATCATAAAAGCCGCGTTGGTCTTCAACCAACGCGGCTTTTTTCCCCGCTTCTGCTTTCTTCTGTTTCTCAGTCGATCCTCTCATAGAAGAAGGAATTCTTTCTCGCATAATTCATGGCCTTGTAATTCGTGATCTGCTCCGTGGAGCCGATAAAAAGAATGCCTTCGTGGACCAGCACATCATGAAAACGGCGGAACACCTCATCCTTCGCCTCTTCCGTGAAGTAGATCAGGACGTTGCGGCAGACGATCATGTGGTAATCCTTGGGATAATCCTTCGACTCCAGCAGGTTGGCCTGCTTGAAGGTCACGCGGTTCTTGATCTCGTCGCTGATCTTGAAGGCCACCCGGAGGGTACGCAGATCCTCGTTGCCCTTTTCCTTGGCGATCGCTTCCAGCTCGCTGCCCTCGATCTTCTTGAAGTACTTCTCTTTGAAATCCTTCGGCATATCCTCCAGGGATTTCTCGACATAGATCCCTCTCTTGGCTTTGAAGAGGATCGTCTTGTCGATATCCGTGGCATAAATGCGGATCATGTTCAGAGGGAGGTGTCTGGAAAGAGCCATGACCAGGGAATAAGGCTCATCCCCGGTGGAACAGGCCGCCGACCAGATCTTTAAGTTCTTTCCAAAACGGCTGATGAGCAGAGGGATCACTTCCTTATCCATGAACTCCCACTGTTCCGGATTCCGGTAGAAATTGGAGACGTTGATGGTGAAATGGTTCAGAAACTGCTCCATCGCCTCCTTGTCCTTTTTCAGCAGCTCAATATAAGCAGGATAGTCCTTGACCCCCCTTTTTGCGATCAGTTGATCGATGCGCCTTTTCATCTGCGCTTCTTTGTATGCGTTCAGATCCACCCCGGTAAGAGCAAGGATCTTGTCTTTCAGGTATTTGTAGTCGTTGATCGCCATTTATTCCAGCCTCCTAAAAGAAAAGATACAGCCCCATTAGGAGCTGTATCCCGAAAAAAATGCATCTTACTCTTCGACGTTCTCTTCGCCTTCCTCTTCCGGAAGCAGCTCCTTGATGCTCAGCGAGATCTTATGCTCATCAACGTTGAGGTCTACGACCCTTGCTTCGATCTCCTCGCCTACCTTGAGCACATCCGAAGGACGCTCAATGTGCTTGCGGCTGATCTGGGAAACGTGGAGCAGTGCATCCACACCCTCTTCCAGCTGTACGAAAGCACCGAACTCGGTCATACGGGCTACGGTACCCTTTACAACAGAACCGATCGGATAACGGCTCTCGGCATTCAGCCAGGGATTGTTCTCATCGAACTTTGCGGAAAGAGCGATCTTGTCACCCTTGATCTCCTTGATGATGACCTTGACGGTATCACCCTTCTTGAAAACGTTCTGGGGATAATCGATGCGGCCCCAGCTCATCTCGGAGATGTGGAGCAGACCGTCGATGCCTCCGATGTCCACAAATGCGCCAAAGCTGGTCACGTTCTTGACAACGCCCTCGACAACATCGCCTTCGTGGATGCGGACCAGAGCTTCGCTCTTGGCCTTTTCACGGCGCTCCTTCAGAACGCTCTTGCAGTCACCGATATATCTGCGCTTTTTGGGATTGAACTCGCTCATGACGAATTCCACTTCCTGGTCGGCAAAGACATTCAGATTCTTGGTGTAACTGTCGGATGCCAGGCTTGCGGGGATGAAGACCGGTACTTCGTCCACAACCGCCACCAGGCCGCCCTTTACAACCTCCGTAACCTTCGCCTTCAATACAGTCTGTTCGTTAAACGCATCTTCCAGCACCTTGCTGACCTTCTCGGCCACGATGCGCTTGTGACTGAGTACCACCTGACCGTCACCGTCGTTAAGCTTTACGACCTTTACATCGATAGGGTCACCGGGCTTTACGACCGTGGTGAGATCCAGTGTCTCGTCGTTGGAGTATTCTTTTCTGGTAACGATGCCATCGGACTTATAGTTGATATTGACAGCGATCTCAGTGGGTGTCACTGAGATAACGGTACCTTCCACCACATCCCCCGTACGAACATTCTTTCCTTTCTCAAAAGATTCTTCCAATAATGATTCAAAATTCTCTTCCGACATGCTTTTGAACCTCCTCAATGATATAGTTTGGGGTGGAAGCCCCCGCTGTGATCCCAACTGCATGAATACTGCCATCCTGCTTCAACGTCAGATCCGCGGCTGTCTGAACGAAGTCCGTTTTTTCGCAGACTTCGCGGCAGATCTCGTACAACTTACGGGAATTGGAACTCTTTCGGTCGCCGATGACGATCATTGCATCGACCGATTCCGCGATACTGCGCGCCTCCTCCTGATGCCGGGCAGTTGCATTACATATGGTATTCACAATACTAACATAATACGATTTTTTCTTGAAGATTTCAACAATTTTTTCAAATTTCATCAGATTAAATGTTGTCTGGGCTACCACGCATACATTCTTTCGCTCATCCGGCTCAAAGCTTTCGGCTTCCTCTTCCGTGGAAAGCACGGTCGCGGGCGTCCGGCACCAGCCCATGATACCCAGCACTTCCGGATGGGAAGGGTTGCCGGCGATCACGATCTGCTTCTCCACGCTCTCGCGGTCCACGACCTCGTGAATGCGGTTCACAAAGGGGCAGGTGGCATCCACGTAGGAGAGCCCCTTCTCTTTCAGGATCTCCATGACATGACGTGTCACCCCGTGGGAGCGCAAAAGGATCGTGCCGCTCGTCAGGGCGGCCAGTTCTTCCTCGCTGTTTAAGATGCGGGCTCCCTTCTCTTCCAGGCGGCTGATCACTTCGCTGTTGTGGATCACGGGCCCGAAGGTATAGAGCTCTTCGCATTCATCCGCGAGGGCAAATGCGCGGTCTACCGCGTTTTTCACTCCGAAACAGAAGCCTGCTGTTTTTGCCGTGATGATCTCGACCATCAGCCCACCTTTTCCTTTATGATCGAAAGGAGCTCATTCTTCACCTCTTCGATCCCGAGATCGGAAGTGTCGACCAGAACGGCATCATCCGCCTGTTTGAGCGGGGAGATCTCACGGGTCATGTCCCTGCGGTCTCTTTCGATGATGTCTGCTTCGATCTGCGCAAGATCGCACTGCTCGCCCTTTGCAACCAGTTCATCATAACGCCGCTTGGCGCGGACCGCACTGCTCGCGGTAAGGTAGATCTTTACCTCTGCCTGCGGCAAAACAACCGTTCCGATATCGCGGCCGTCCATGACCACGCTCTTTTCGGCGGCGAGCTTGCGCTGCAGCTCTACAAGCTTGGCCCTGACGTCGGGGTTTGCGCTGGAACGGGATGCCATGGCACTCACTTCTTCCGTGCGGATCAGACCGCTGACATTTTCGCCGTTTAAGATAACCTGCTGAACGCCGTCGATGAAATCGATGCTGATGTCTGCCGTTTCGCACTTTTTGCTGATGGCCTCCGCATCGTCCGCATCCACCCCTTCCCGGATGAGATACAATGCCATCGCGCGATACATGGCACCGGTATCCACGTAGATCACGCCCAGCTCTTTGGAAACGCTCTTTGCGATCGTGGATTTTCCCGCTCCTGCAGGTCCGTCAATCGCGACAGAATAAATACTTTTCATGCTCTCCCTCCCCGATCATTCATTCTCCGAAAATACATACATGTTACTCACGCTCAGGTCTTCCGCAACCGAAAAGCTAAGGCCGCCTTTAAAGATCTGTTCCTTCATCCCGGGATCTTCGTAAAGATCATAATGGATCCAGCTCTCTCTGCCTTTGTCGGCATCCTGCTTCCAGCTTTTCAGCGGGTAGCTGACGACCTTCTCCCAGGACGCGCCGGCCGCTATCTCTTCGTCATTCTTATAATACGTCTTATCCGTGATATTGGTAAATTCAAATACCACACGCATCATTTCATCGTCGTTATCCGGCAGCTCAAATTCTTTGATCCGGGCGCTGAAATATTCCCCTGTGATGACTTCCTCTTCGGGGGCTCCCGTCTCACTTTCCGCTTCCTTCTTTTCCGTCTCCTGAGCGGCGGCTGCCTCTGCTTCGGCAGCCGCTTCCTCTTCCGCCGTGGCTTCATCCGTTTCCGTAACTTCCCGGGCGGAGCCGGCGGTGGCTTCCACGCCTTCCCCAACAGGCTGTGCATCCCCGCCGGCGCAGGCCGTAAGAAGGAATCCTGTAGTGATCAGGATGGGCATGATCCGTCTTTTCATGGTTATGCTCCTTTTTTCTGCTTATGATCTGCCGGCATCCTTTGGCTTTCCGGCACCAAATACGTTTTTTCTCCGGTCAGGGCAGTGCTGCAGCTGCGCTCAAGCCGGCCAGATGCCCGGTGGACCAGGCAATCTGCAGATTATAGCCGCCGGTATGGGCATCCACATCCAGAACCTCTCCGGCGAAATACAGACCCGGCACGATGCGGCTCTCCATCGTGGACGGATCCACTTCTTTTACATTAACGCCGCCCTGGGTAATGATCGCTTCCTCAAATCCGCGACATCCCGTAATATTATACTCCAGGGATTTCAGAGTTTCCACTAAAATCCGGCGTTCTTCCCTGGTTATGGAATTAACCTTCTTGCCGGCCGGGATCCCAAGCCTGTCCGGAAATACTTCCCGCAGCTTTCCCGGGAGAAGGCTCCCCAGCACGTTGGAAAGATCCTTGTTTTTGTTTTCTTCAAACTCCCGCAGTACCCGGGCATCCAGCTGTTCATGGGAAAGGGCCGGCTTCAGGTCGATAAAGAGCTTTGCTTCCCCGGGATGCTTTTTCTGGTAATAGGAGGAGGCCGTGAGCACAAGGGGACCGCTCAAGCCGAAGTGGGTATAGAGCATCTCTCCGAAGCCCTCATAGATCGTTTTTTTGCCGTCCTTTACCGAAAGCCCCACATTCTTGAGAGCCAGTCCCTGCGCGGCTGCGCATTCCTCCTTTTCGGCGATGTCAAAGGGCACCAGGGCCGGCAGGGGCTCTTTGATGCTGTGCCCCAGTGCGCAAAGTTTTTCGTAGAGCTTCCCGTCTGAGCCGGTAGCGGGATAGCTCTTTCCTCCGCAGGCAACGATCAGCGAATCCGCCCTCACGCTTTCCCGGCCGGATAAAGCGATCACAAAGCCGCCCGCTCCATGATCCGCATACTCCCTGCTCACGGATCTGACAGGGCTGTTCAGCCGCACTTCCACCCCAAGCTCCTCCATCCGCCCGTTCAGTGCCCGGATCACATCAGAGGCATGATCGCTTGCGGGAAAGATCCTTCCGCCGCGCTCTTCCTTGAGCCTTAAGCCGGCACGTTCAAAGAAACCGCATACGGCCGCGCTGTCAAAGCCGTAGACGGCGCTGTAGAGGAACTTGGGGTTGCTGACGACATGCGAAAAAAAGTCCTCATCGGCACAGCTGTTCGTCAGATTGCATCTGCCCTTGCCGGTGATATAGATCTTTTTTCCGGTCTTTTCGTTTTTTTCCAGAAGGATGACTTCGGCGCCTGCTTCGGCCGCCGCGATCGCAGCCATCATCCCCGCCGCGCCGCCGCCGATCACGGCAACTTTTTTTCCTGCATTCATTCCCTTCGTCCCTGTTTCATCACTGCTTACGCTTCCTGTGCAAAAAAACAGCCGGGCCCGGGCGCTTGATACTGCGGCCCTGCCCGGCTGGATCATCAACGGATCATTTCAGCTTATACAGGATAAGCCTTGTTGTCCTTGTCCGCCTTTGCAGCGTCTACCTTTTTCTGCTGTGCTTCACGATACTTGAAGAATTCGGTAGCAACCTGAGGGAAGAGCGCATAGGAAAGCACATCCTCTTCCTGCTGCTTGTACTGCTTCATCTCTGCCTCGATCTGTGCAAGCTCGGGCTTGTCGTGACCGGTAGCTTCCGCACTTCTTGCGGTGGAACGCTTCTCGCCGGGGATGACCTTGTCGATCACTTCCTGGTTCATCGGCTTTACGGTCTGGCCGTAGTTACCGCGGAGCAGATCCTTGAATTCGCCGGTAGCGGTCTTGTAACGCTCACCCATCAGCACATTGAAGATAGCCTGGGTACCGACGATCTGGGACGAAGGAGTGACCAGAGGAGGCTCACCGCAGTCCTTACGAACGCGGGGGATCTCTTCGAGCACTTCGTTGTACTTGTCTTCGGCATGCTGCTCTTTCAGCTGCGATACCATGTTGGAAAGCATGCCGCCGGGCACCTGATAAAGCAGGGTCTTGATGTTGACGCCAAGGACCTTGGTGCTCATCAGGCCGCTCTCGATGCACTCTTCGCGGTAAGGTCTCCAGTAATCGGCGATCTCGGCAAGGATCTTCTGATCGTAACCGGTGTCGTAGGGAGTGCCCTTGAAGGTCTCGACCATGACTTCCGTTGCGGGCTGGGAAGTACCCAGTGCGAACGGGGAGATCGCGCAGTCGATGATGTCCACGCCGGCTTCGACGGCCTTCAGATAGGTCATGGATGCCACACCGGAGGTGTAATGCGTATGAAGCTGGATCGGAAGCTTGGTGCTCTCCTTCAGGGTCTTGACCAGCTCTGCAGCCCTGTAAGGAACCAGCAGACCTGCCATGTCCTTGATGCAGATGGAATCCGCTCCCATCTCCTCGATCTTCTTTGCCATGTCTGCCCAGTAATCCAGGGTGTAAGCATCACCGAGGGTATAGGAAAGCGCGATCTGGGATTCGCCGCGGCCTTCCTGCTTCTTGATCTTGTTGGTAGCGTCGACCGCTGCCTGCAGGTTGCGGATATCGTTCAGGCAGTCGAAGATACGGATCACGTCGATGCCGTTTGCGATGGACTTCTCAACGAAAGCATACACCACATCGTCTGCATAAGGGCGATAACCCAGGATGTTCTGTCCGCGGAAGAGCATCTGCAGCTTGGTGTTCTTGAATCCGTCACGAAGCTTGCGCAGTCTCTCCCAGGGATCTTCCTTCAGGAAACGAAGGGATGCGTCAAAAGTAGCGCCGCCCCAACACTCAACGGCCGCGTATCCGACCTTGTCCATCTTGTCCACGATGGGGAGCATCTTATCGGTCGGCATGCGGGTCGCGATCAGAGACTGATGCGCGTCACGCAGGACTGTTTCCATGATCCCGACCGGTTTTTTAGCCTGTTCTGCCATTTATTTGTCCTCCTAATCAATGATTGAAACTGTTCACCATTCCATTTGCGGGATCAAAATACCCCGAAGATCGCCATGAAGGTACCTGCTGCGACAGCCGTACCGATAACGCCCGCCACATTCGGACCCATGGCGTGCATCAGCAGGAAGTTGGTCGGATCTTCTTCCGCACCCACACGCTGCGACACACGGGCCGCCATCGGCACCGCGCTCACGCCGGCCGAACCGATCAGCGGGTTTACCTTGCCCTTGGTGATCACGCACATGATCTTTCCGAAAAGGGTTCCGGCTGCGGTTCCGAAGGCGAATGCCACCAGACCCAGAGCCACGATGAAAAGCGTATCCGTGTTCAGGAAAGCTTCCGCGGAAGTGGTCGCGCCAACGGAAGTACCGAGAATGATGACCACGATGTACATCAGTGCATTGCTGGCAGTCTCGGTCAGCTGGCGAACCACGCCGGACTCACGGAAGAGGTTGCCGAGCATCAGCATGCCTACCAGAGGAGCGGTCGTGGGAAGCACGATCGAAACCACGATGGTAACGATGATGGGGAAGAGGATCTTCTCCAGCTTGGTGACCGGACGAAGCTGCCCCATCTTGATCTGGCGCTCTTTCTTGGTCGTCAGCAGCTTCATGATGGGCGGCTGAATGATCGGCACCAGGGACATGTAGGAATATGCAGCAACGGCGATGGGGCCCAGATACTTGGTCTGTCCCAGCTTGCCGGCCAGGAAGATCGAAGTAGGACCGTCAGCGCCACCGATGATGGAGATGGCAGCCGCTGCCTTGTCGTTGAAATCGGCCCAGCCCATGGCTCCGGCAAAGAGTGCGCCGAAGTATGCGGCAAAGATGCCGAACTGCGCAGCCGCTCCGAGAAGGAAGCTGGCAGGATTGGCGATCAGGGGACCGAAGTCGGTCATGGCCCCTACGCCCATAAAGATGAGGGAAGGCAGGATGGCCCACTCATCCAAAACGTAGAAATAATACAGTAATCCGCCCACACCGTTCGGCGAATCCTCAGCCCGCATCATGATGTCCGGATAGATGTTCACCAGCAGCATGCCGAACGCAATCGGTACCAGCAGCAGCGGCTCGAATTCATGCCGGATCGCCAGGTAGAGGAAAAAGAGCGCCACGCAGATCATGATCACGTTCTTATAAGTAAAGGACGGATTCATGAACGCCATTTGGCCGAGCAGATTGTTTATGATCTCACTCATTGAAAACTTACCTCCAAAATAAACTAGATCTGCATCTGTCCTCAGTTAAGGGTTGCCAGTACCTGACCTGCTTCGCAGGCATCACCTACCGCAACATCAATGCTTGCCACCTTGCCGTCCTGGGGAGCAACCTGGGGGATCTCCATCTTCATGGCCTCGATGATCAGAACCGCATCGCCCTTCTTGACGGTATCGCCTACGTTCTTCTCGATCTTGAAGACCTTGCCGGCCGCACCGGCTTCAATCTTGACGGAACCGGCTCCGCCGCTGCTCTTGGCTGCAGGAGCAGCCTTGGGTGCTGCCTTGGGAGCGGCCTTGGGTGCTGCTGCGGGTGCTGCTCCGGCGGAAGCGCCTTCCTCCACGGTCACATCGTATACGTTTCCGTTCACGGTAATGGTATAATTCTTCATTTTTTAATCCTCCTGAATAATGATTGATTATCTGATCCTTCTGATGCTGCGAACCACGAAACCGTCCGTGGAAGTAACTCCTTCGCTTGCTGCGCTCGCGGCGATCGCTGCTGCGATCACGGCGATCAGCTCACCGTCATCCGTTTCATCCGCAGCGGCTTCTTCGCGCTCTACAATGCCTGCGATCGCTTTGTCGACCGATTCCTCGGTCTTCTCCTCCGGGCTGCTCTTGAAGCTGTCAACAAGAGCCGGCACGTACTTGAGGAGCGAGATGATGATCGCGATCACGATCAGCATGATGAACACGGTTCCCATGCCGATCATGGTATTCACGCCGGCACGCTCCATGGACTCACCGAGTTCCAGCACGGTATTGACCGTGATGGCAGTGACATGGAGGTCCTTGTCGAAGATGAGTTCCACGATGCCGTCATGTCCGCCTGCCTGTGTTGTATGGAAATGCGCTTCCGCTACCACTTCGTCCGCTTTCACATCATACTCGATGTCTTCGGCCGGGATCGGCATCACGGTGTTCATGGCATTGACCGCATCTTCCAGGTCATTGGTTCCGAGCTCATCACGCGCATCCGCATAAGAATGCATGCCTTTGCACAGCGTCTTGAAATCAATGTGAAGATTGATCCCCATCTGTACAGCGATCTGGCGCAGGTTTGTGGTAAGCTCATCCACCTCATCACTCTTCAGGCTGTCAAATTCATCGAGCTGTGCGGGGTTCACTCCGCCCTGCACCACATAGCAGCAGAGCAGTCCGACCTGGTTATCCAGTTCGGCATGCGGATCCTCCACCAGCGGCTTGAAAGAGCCGTCTCCGCAGGCAGCCAGAGAAAAGACACAGACGAGCATCAATAATATCGCTCTAATCTTTTTCTTCATTGCATATCCTCTCTTTCCTGATCCTGCCTTCCTTTATGCAAAAAGCATCTCGAATGCATAGACCAGATGCTTTCTGGTATCCTCGGGCTCGATGATCTGGTCCACATATCCGCGGGCAGCAGCGCTCTCGACGCTGTTCTGCTTTGCGGCGAATTCCTTGGCTGCCGCTTCGATCTCGCCGCCGTTCTTGCCGTCAGCAAGGATCTTGCCGGCCATGGAAGCCTCCATGGGTCCGATCTCGGCCGTAGGCCATGCGAATACCAGATCAGCGCCAAGGCCCTTGGAATTCATGGCAACATAGGCGCTGCCGTAAGCCTTGCCCACGATCAGGTTCACGCGGGGAACATCGCAGTCAGCAAAGGCTTCCATCAGGGAAGATGCAGCCTTTGCCATGTGACGCTCGCTGCACATGGTCGCTTCAAAGCCCTGAACATTCGTCACGCTCAGAACGGGGATCCCGAAGCTGTCGCAGAACCATACGAAATCGGCTGCCTTGTAAGCGCCCTTGTGGCTCATGCGTCCGGAAAGCTTCTGTACCTTGCCGTCGTCGCTAACGATCTCGCTACGGTTTGCAACGCATCCGACCGTAAGTCCGTCCAGGCGAAGGAAACCGCAGACCATGTCTTTGGCGTATGCGCTTCCCACCTCGAGGAAATTATTATCATCTGCAATATTGGAAAGTAAAATGGAGGTGTCGCCCGCTGCTCCGGCAATGTCCGGAAGCACACGGTTCAGATCATCCTGGTTATCGCTGAGAGCAACATCCTCGTCGTTCTGGGGAAGCATGCTCACCAGTGCACGGAGCTGCTCCGCGATGCTGTCGGCATCACCGACGAAAGCCGCATTGCCGCTCTCTTCCGACTGGAACTTTGCTGCGGAAGTGTCGTTCTTCTGTGTGTAATTCCCGTCGATCGCATCGGGAGAATTCACAAAGAGCTTGCCGCTCTTCTCTTCCATGAAGCAGAAATCCGCCATGCGCGTGATCAGAGCAAGTCCGCCGCCGCAATTGCCGTATACAACGGCAAACTGCGGGATCACACCCTTTGCCATTGCCTGCTTGTAATAAATGTCACCCAATGCGTTGAGCGCATCCGTGGACTCCTGAAGACGCACGCCCGTGGAATCCAGGATCCCGATCACGGGAGAACCCGTCTTCATCGCAAGATCATAAAGATTTACGATCTTTTTCGCATGCATCTCTCCGATGCTCCCGCCGAGAACAGAAGCATCCTGGCTGTAAACATAGACACGGTTGCCATCGATCGTACCATAGCCGGTGATCACGCCGTCCGACGGCGCATCGGCAGGCTTCGGATTGAAATCGGTGGCACGCGCTCTTACAGCGGAGCCGATCTCAACGAAACTTTTTTCATCGAGCAGAGATTCGATCCGTCTGCCCGCTGAGCCTGTTGAACTACCCATTCCTCTTACCTCCGTTTGTACTTTAGGTTTATAAACATGAACACTGTATGCTTCGAAGGGCTACAGCGCACTGCGTACCATTGTAGCATAAAGAATCTTAAACATCAACCTTTACATTTAAGTCTTCTTCCGCTTCTGCTTCCGCCTGTTCTTTGAAGTCCTGCATGAGCTCCGGACTCATGACAGGCAGCTCACCGAGGGATCGCACGCCGAAGCTTCGCAGGAACTGTTCCGTCGTTCCGAAGAGCAGCGGCCTTCCCGGAGCATCCAGCCGGCCGACCTCTTCGATCAGTTCGTACTCCAGCAGGCGGTTGATCGCGTGCTCGCAGCTCACGCCGCGGATCCGCTCGATCTCGGCTTTCGTGACAGGCTGTTTATAGGCGATGATCGAAAGAGTTTCGATCGCGGTATCCGAAAGCGTCATGCGCCTGGGCGTTTTTGCCAGCTTGATCAGGTATTCGTAATATTCTCCCTTGGTGCCGAGCTGCAGCGCATCCTCCAGCTCCGTGAGGATCAGCCCCCGGCCGGCCTTCGCATAGGACTTTTTCATCCTCTCGGCTGCCTCGCGTATCTCCTCTTCCGTCCGTTCGAGCACTTCGGCAAGGCGGCTCATCTTTACGGAGTTCCCTGTTGCAAAGAGCACGGCTTCGATCGCGGCCTCAAGTTCCGGATCCCTGCCCTTCTTCCTGTCCGGTTCTTCGTTTTCCGACTCCTCGCTTTGTGCTTCTTCGCTATCAGCCGCTTCCTTCTGCGCTTCCGTTTCAGGCACGGCTTCGTTTATCACTTCTTCGTTCTGCATCTCTTCCGTTGCAGTTTCTTCTTTTATCTCTTCGCCCTGCATGTTTTCCGTCTCTTCCATAAAAAGTCTCCCAAAATCTCTCCCGTTTCTTTCGGTCTCCGCTGATCAGATGATCGCGAAGTCCTCTCCGAGCCGCATGTCCCCGGCATCCTCGGCCCGTTCGATCAGAATGTCGTCAAAGATGTGGTCCTGGCGGATCACGATCTGCTGCAGCTTCATCAGCTCCAGGATCACCAGGAAACTCACGATGATGTCCAGACGTCTGGTCTGCCCCTGCAGCAGCTCCCGGAAGGAGCAGATCTCGTGCTCATTTAGGTACTGCAGGATCTCGGCCTGTTTGTTCTCTACCGATATCTCATCCTTCGTGATGTTTCCGAACCGGCTGCGGATCGGATCGATGCGGTCCTCGACGCGCTTGAGCATCTCACGGTAGATCTCGCCGAGCTTTGCAAGATTGAGGTTACGCATCAGCGCTTCATAATCCACGGGCTCACGGTATTCCATGACCACCTCCGGGATCGAAGGCGCTTTGTATAAGGAACGTCCGGCATCCACAAAACGGTCCTTGAGCTCAAACGCCATGTACTTGTACATCTTGTGCTCCAGAAGCTTCTGGACCAGTTCGGCTCTCGGATCCCCTTCCTCTTCTTCCTCTTCCTGCGTGCGCGGCAGAAGCATGCGGCACTTGATGGAGAGCAGCGTGGCCGCCATGACGAGGAACTCACTCATCACGTTCATGTCCGCCCGCTCCATCGCACGTATGTAATCCATGTACTGGGCCGTGATCTCCACGATCGGGATGTCGTAAATATCCACCTTGTTCTTTTCGATCAGATGCAGGAGCAGATCCAGCGGTCCCTCAAACACCTCAAGTTTAACCGGTATAGCCATGATTCATGATCCCTCCTGTTTCTTAAGTTCCACGCAGACAAGTTCTGCCGGATTGAAGACACGTACCGGTATCGAATGATAACCGGTGCCGCAAAGCACATACTGGCAAAGCCCGCGCAGTCTGTACATCCCGCCGGAATACTTCGGGAAAAGGCAGGGTTTCGGACTGATCACGCCGCCGAGAAACGGCAGGCGCATGATCCCGCCGTGATAATGCCCCGAGAAGGAAAGGTCCGCCCCCCAGGCCGCATAACTCGGAAGATAATCCGGATGATGCGCCAGCAGGATATTGAAGCTTTCCGGATCGGGGCCTCCGATCCTGCGCCGGATCGTGCCGGCAAACAGATGCTTCGGCCTGGAAAGCCGGAAATAATACGGAACGGAAAGCGTCAGCCCGTAGATCCGGACCCCGAAATCCCTAAGAAGGATGTCGTCGTTATCCAGAATGACCGCTCCGGCCTCCCTGAAATCCGAAAGCATTCCTTCGTAATCAAAGGTAAAACGCTCGGGATCCCAAAGCACGCGGCTCTCGTGATTTCCGAGGGCGAAATAAACCGGGCAGATCTTTGTGAGTTCGCGGATCAGGTCCGAAGCGATCCTCACCGAACGCTCGATGCGCTTTCCCACATCCTTTGCCGTCATGATATCGCCCGCCATCAGAACAAAATCGGGTTTCAGGCTTTCGATCTCGCGGATCAGGCGGCGGTTGCCCTTTCCGAATTCACGGGCATGAAGATCGGACATGGCCACAAAACGAACGTCTTTCTTCACTTTGCGGCTGTGAAGACGGAAACGCCTGCATTTGATGCATTTAACGTCGTTTAAGATCACGCCGCCGAAAAAAGCCGTAAAAAATGAAAGGATAAAGCGCAAAAAATCCAACAAAGGAAAACCTCTTTCTTCTATATTTTGATGCAACGGGGAGAGTATAGCACAAGATATGCCGTTCTTCAAGATTACATAAGATGAAAAAATCCGGAGTTGCGACACAAAAAATCCCGTCCGGTCGGACGGGATCAGAGCTACTCAATTATATTTGCGTTTTCTGGCAGCTTCAGATTTCTTTTTCCGCTTTACGCTGGGTTTCTCATAGTGCTCGCGCTTGCGGATCTCCTGCTGAATGCCGGCCTTGGCGCAGCTTCTCTTGAAGCGTCTCAGCGCGCTGTCCAGATCTTCATTCGGCTTAACTTCAATCCTTGACACCCTTTACTCAACCTCCCCTCGGTTGCATATTCGTGAGACCTTTCTCACAACACTCGACCATTATATCCATAAATCCGCTGCTCTGTCAAGTAGATTTTACGCTTGCGAGCAGATCTTTCAGCGCGAAGTCGTTGTGAAAGGCCCTTTTTTCGGTCACGGAAATGACATGCGCCAGCGTGCGGCTGATCGGAGGGCCGTATTTCTCACACCAGAGAAGATAAAAAAGCAGAACGAGATCCGTCACGAGCAGGGCTTCCTTCACATGGCGGAAGGGGCTGTAATCCTCATAAGAAAAGAGATACCGGCGTGCGACCAGCGAAAGAAAGTAGTCCCCGAACAATTCCGTGACTTCTGCCTTTCCGGCCACATGTTTCCCGAACAGACGCATGAGCTCCTTTTCGCCGGCCTCATACCCCAGCTTGTCAAAACGGCGGTAATAAAGCCTGCAGAGCCTGAAAAGAAAAGGCGCCGAATAACGCAGCCAATCTTCGTAAAAACAGGTGCTCATCATCTCGTTGAGTTCGGCGATCGGAAGCGGGAACAGCCTCATGGCGCCCCCCTCTTCCTCTCCGGATCCGAAATCCGCCTCTTCGTTTCCGCCGATCAGAGCGTCCTGGAAAGCGCGGCTTTTTGCAGCAATGTCGCGAAGAGCCGCATCAAGCAGCGAGGCATCGCCCCCTGCGGAATGCACCTGCGAAAAGATGATCCCGCGGCTTCGGAGAAGCTTTTCGAAATACGCCGCGTCCTCATTGTTCCCGTACAGTTCCGGAAGCTTTTCTTCCTCGGCCGGCACAAAGCCTCCGCGAGGATCGCGCAAAAAAAGAGAAGCCGCATGCACGCAGGAAAGATCGAGCTGGTATTCTGCCCGGGGGCCGTAATTGGCTACGACCCTGGGGTAGTCACGGCAGACCTGCGGCAGGAAAACTTCCCCTCTCTTTTTTTGCAGTTCGCACAGCCCGTCCGCCCTAAGGTGCGGACACCTGAGGGCCATGGGCGAAAACACTTTCCGTTCCCTGCCGTGGATCGAAAGCTTCAGCTTCAAGCCAAACAGTCCCTTCCGGGCACCATAGAGCTTCAAAGCTTCGTCGTCGATCGGGATGCTCCAGCCATGACAGCAGCTGTCGGGGCACTCTCCCTGAAGGCAGCGGAACTCATCGTAATACGAGATCTTGAAACAGGGCGTCTCCCCGCTCATCCTCCTATCATGGCGCGGAATTTCTCTTCCGCAGCCGCAAGGAGCTTGTCGATGCCGGAAGGATCCTTGCCGCCGGCCTGGGCCATGTTCGGCTTACCGCCGCCGCCTCCTCCCACAAGGGGCGCGATCTCACGGATCAGGTTCCCGGCATTGCAGCCTTTCTTCACTGCTTCGTCCGTGGCCTTTACGATCAGGTTCACACGTCCGTCCGTATCGGAAACAAGGACAACCACGGCGGTACCGAGCTGATCGCCGATGCGGTCACCCAGATCGCGAAGCGCGTTCATGTCGAGGCCGCTCAAAGCCTTTGCCGCAAACTTCACGCCGCCGGCTTCCTTTACGTCTTTCAGGATATCTCCGAGCGCATCTCCGGCCGCTTTGCTCTTCAGAGCATTGATCTCGGCCTTGAGACTCTTGTTATCGCTCAAGAGGCTCTCGATGCGTGCAAGCAGTTCGGCAGGCCTGGTCTTCAACGCTTCGGCCGCTTCGGCAAGCTTGCGCTCCGCATCGCGGTAATATGCAAAGACGGCGTCCCCGGTGATGGCTTCGATCCTTCTCGTTCCGGCTGCGATGCCGGATTCGGAAACGATCTTGAACGCGGAGATGCTGCCGGTGGATGCCACATGGGTACCGCCGCAGAGCTCCACCGAATAGCCGCCCATGTCAACAACGCGCACTTCCGTGCCGTATTTCTCGCCAAAGAGCGCCATTGCTCCGGTCTTTCTGGCCTCTTCGAGGCTCATGAGCTTGGTCACGACCGGCAGATTTTCGGAAATCTTTTCGTTAACGATGCGCTCCACCTTCTCCAGCTCTTCCCGGGTCATCGCCTGGAAATGCGAGAAGTCGAAACGCGTTCTCTCGGGATCCTGATAGGAGCCCTTCTGTTCCACATGGCTGCCGAGCACTTCACGCAGGGCCTTCTGCAGAAGGTGGGTCGCGGAGTGGTTCTGGCAGGTACGGTTGCGGTTCTTTGCATCCACACGGAGAGCAGCGCGCACCCCCTTGCGGATCATGCCGCGCTCCACCACACCGATGTGGGCGATCTTGGAACCCGCAACATGCTCCGTGCTCTCCACACGGAAGATGCCGTCCACGGTCTCGATCACGCCGCGGTCACCGACCTGACCGCCCATGGTCCCGTAAAACGGGGTGCGGTCCGTGATGATGGCGCCGCGCATTCCGTCGGTCAGCACTGCCACGATGGAATCCTCCGAGCCCGCCTCTTTTTCTTCGGGAGAATACAGCTGTGCAAGGGCCGTGATCTTTGCATCGGCCTCCAGGCTGTCATACCCGACAAATTCGGTATTCAGGGCAGCGTCCAACTCCTCGTAGACCGTGGCGTCCGCTCCCATGTAATTCGTTGTCTTTCGCGCAGCTCTCGCGCGTTCCTTTTGTTCCTTCATTGCCGCGTCGAAGCCCTCCTGATCCAGGCCGTAGCCCTTCTCTTCGAGGATCTCGATCGTCAGATCCGTGGGGAATCCGTAGGTATCGTAAAGCTTGAATGCATCCTTTCCGTCAAGGACCTTGCTCCCGCTCTTCTGCATCGCCTCTTCCATTTCCGCGAGCACGCTGAGTCCCTGATCGATGGTCCTGGCGAACTGGTTCTCTTCCTGGCGCAGATTGTTCAGGATGAATTCCTTCTTCTCTTCCAGCTCGGGATAGCCGTCCTTGCTCCCCTCGATCACGGTCTCGGCCAGATCGGCAAGGAACACGCCTCCGATCCCCAAAAGCCGGCCGTGACGTGCGGCACGGCGGATGATGCGGCGAAGGACATAGCCGCGCCCCACATTCGAGGGCGTGATACCGTCGCTGATCATGAAAGTCGAAGAACGGATGTGATCCGTGATCAGGCGGATCGAAACATCCTTCTTCGGATCGGTCTCGTATTCGGCATGTGCAAGCTCGCACACACGGTCGCGTATCGCTTTCATCGTATCGATGTCAAAGACCGAATCCACGTCCTGGACAACAACCGCAAGACGCTCCAGGCCCATGCCGGTATCGATATTCTTCTGTGCAAGTTCGGTATAATTTCCGTGTCCGTCATTATCAAACTGCGTGAACACGTCGTTCCACACTTCCATGAAACGGTCGCATTCGCAACCCACCTTGCAGTCGGGCTTGCCGCAGCCGTACTTGATGCCGCGGTCATAATAGATCTCGGAACAGGGACCGCAGGGGCCGGCACCGTGCTCCCAGAAGTTGTCGCACTTGCCGTTCTCGTCGCGGTAAAACTTCGTGATCTTTTCCGCAGGAACGCCGATCTCGTCCGTCCAGATCCTGATGGCTTCCTCATCTTCATGATAGACCGAAGGATAGAGCCGTTCGGGATCAAGCCCGACGACCTTAGTCAAAAACTCCCAGCTCCAGTTCAGCGCTTCCCGTTTGAAGTAGTCGCCGAAAGAGAAATTGCCGAGCATTTCAAAAAAGGTAAGATGCCTTGCCGTCTTTCCGACGTTCTCGATGTCACCGGTACGGACGCACTTCTGGCAGGTTGTCACCCTGCGCCTGGGAGGGATCTCCTGTCCGGTGAAATAAGGCTTCAGGGGCGCCATGCCGGAATTGATGATCAGAAGAGAGTTGTCGTTGTGGGGCACCAGGGAAAAGCTCTTCATCTTCAGGTGCTCCTTGCTCTCAAAGAAATCAAGAAACATTCTACGCAACTGGTTCACGCCGTATTTTTCCATGTCAGTCCTCCGTTACAATCATTCTTGTAAAAAAACCGTACACCAAACGATGCACGGTTATCAGCTGGAAAAGAGACTCGAACTCTCGACCCCTTCATTACGAGTGAAGTGCTCTACCGACTGAGCTATTCCAGCAACGTTCTTCATTATACTATAAAGAACAGATTTTGCAAGCACTTTTTTTCGGATCCCGCCGGTGGCGCATCATCCCCTGAGGATCCCGAGCAGCTGTTCGGCATTCTGCCGCACGTTCCCGCGAAAAACGGCCGAACCGGCAACGATCACATTGGCTCCGCGCGCAACGATGCCCGCCAGGTTGTCCGCGCGCACACCGCCGTCCACTTCCACGTCACAGGAAAGCCCGGCCTCATCGATCCATTTTCTGAGCGTGCTCACCTTGTCCAGACATTCGGGAAGCACTTCCTGTCCTCCGAAACCCGGCTCGACCGTCATCGGGAGCACCAGATCAAGCATCGGGAGCAGATCGCGCACCTCCTCCGGTTTCGTGGCAGGCTTGATCGCAATGCCCGCCCGTTTGCCGCAGGCTTTGACGGCACGCACCGCTCTTTCAGGATCCGCGCAGGCCTCGTAATGAAGCGTGATCCCGTCCGCCCCGAGTGAAGCGAACTCTTCTATGTAACGTTCCGGCTTTTCGATCATCAGATGCACATCCAGATAAAGCTTTGTGCCGGCGCGAACGCTCTTAAGCACGGGCATCCCGAACGACAGCGCCGGAACAAAGGTCCCGTCCATGACATCGTAATGGATCCAGTCCACACCTGCTTCTTCAACTGCACGGATCTGTTCGCCCAGTATCATGAAATCCGCAGCAAGGATCGACGGCGAAAGATGCTTTTCTCTCTGCATTCCCCACTCACTTTCCGTCCGGAGGATTCCGGACTCAGTAACGCTTCCGTTCCTTCTGTTCCGTGTAGATATTGCAATAATTCCGATATCGGAGCAGGGGGATCTCCCCGCTCTCCGCAGCCTCTCTGACCGCGCATCCCGGCTCATCCAGATGCCTGCAGTTCCGGAAACGGCACGCATCCGTAAAGGGCAGAAACTCGGGATAATGATCTTTCAGTTCCTCTGCATCCAGACTGAGTGCATCAAATGAAGTAAAGCCCGGCGTATCGCAGATATAGCCGCCGCCTTCCACAGGGAAGAGCTCGGAATGTCTTGTTGTGTTTTTTCCGCGCCCGAGCTTTTTGCTGATCCCTCCGGTCTCGGCAAAAGCCCCCGGACAGAGCAGATTCACGATCGTGGATTTTCCGACGCCGCTCGGCCCGGCCAGCCAGGTCACGCGCCCGCGGATCAGACTGCGGAGCGTGTCGGCCGCGCCTTCTGCTTTTGCGCTGAGCGCAACGGCTTCGGCGCCGGCGGCCCGATAGGCCGCAAGGAATTCCTCTGCTTTTTCATCCCCTGCCAGGTCCTTTTTGTTGAACACAAGAATGCAGGGGATATCCCGGTTCTGAAGTTCCAGCAGGAAACGGTCTATGATCACCGGATTGGGATCCGGCGACGCGAGCGCAAAGACCAGCATCGCCTGGTCAACGTTTGCCGCTTCGGGGCGTATCATGGAGTTGCTTCTGGGAAGCACTTCGAGCACACTGCCTTCCTTTGCTTCCTCATCGATCAGCTGCATGCGGACACGGTCTCCCACCAGCGGCTTGACGCCGTCTTTCCGGAAGAGTCCGCGGGCACGGCAGGAATATATCTCACCGTCCTCCGTTTCCACATAATAGAAACCGCCGATCCCCTTGCGTATCCTACCCTCCATGAATGCGGTCATTCCTTCTTGAACTCGATGATCACACCGTCCGTATGCTTGGGCACCTGCACCGTCTGGATCGAGACATTGCCTTCCTCGTCCGTGACTTCCTGGGATTCGTTGATCATGTAATCGATCGTAAGGATCCCGCGCGGTTTCATGTAGATGCCGGACAGATTGTTGATCTTGACCGGGAATACATCCGTGGTGATGGACCAGAGCTGGGTGCCGTCTTCGGCCGTCAGAGTGATCGTAGCGTTGCCGCCGGCATAATCCCCGGGGGCATCGACCACATAACTGTCGAGTTTATAATATGCGGGTTCCACGCCTTTGCTGATGCGGTATTCCACCTCAGTATCATTGTTGACCGTGCTTCCGGCCGAATAATTCTGATAGCAGACCGTCCCCTCCGGATAGTCTTCGCTGTATTCGTCGTCACCCTTTTTGCCGGTCAACCCTGCTTCCGCGAGCAGTCTGGTCGCCTCTTCTTCGGTTTTGCCTTTCAGATCGGGCATCGGAACCTGAATGGACTCCTTGCCGATGCTGTAGGTGACGGTGATCTCGCTGCCGATCGGGACCGAGCTGCCCCCCTCGGGATCCTGACGGACCACGACATCTCTGGCCACATCTTCGGAATTCGTGGACATGAGTATCACCTTGAAGCCGTCACTTTCCAGTTTGGCCGTGGCTTCCGCTTTGGTAAGTCCCACGACGCTCGGCACGGGAAGGGATCTTCCGTCCGTGCCCACCTGGGTTCCGGCCTTTGTCGGCTCTTCCGTGCTCTGTTCCACGGTAGGCGTGGCCGTCGTCTGGCTGCTGCTTCCGGGCCTTTCCTTGCCGAAGCCCACTGCATTCCACACAATATAAAGGAAGATGACCGCCACGACCAAAGCCGCGATCACGATCAGGACCGTTGTCAGAAGCTCCATCCTGGGATCGTATTCGTCTTCGTAGCGCCCTTTTCTGCGTCCGGCATTACGGGACGCATTCCTTCTCCGTTCTTCCGCCGTTCTGGGACGGCCGGACGTTCCCTGCGCATGCTTTCTGGCCGCATCCGGTGCCACCGGCCGGCCGTTCGCACGCGAAGTGGCACGTTTCTCGTTCTTGTCCGCGGCATCCGCTTTCTCGCCTGCGGGTCTTCTCTTCTTCTTTTTCTTCTTTGCCTGCCCCTTCTGCTGTGCATCGTCGGAGCCTTTTTTTCTTTTGGAGATGATCTCCTCGATGACAGGGGCTCCTGCATAAGAGCCGTCATCCGTCATCTCTTCTTCGGGATAATATTCCTCCCCTTCCCCTTCAATATATTCCTCGCCGTATTCGCCCTCGTACTCACCTTCCTCGGGATAGTATTCCTCTTCCGGCATCTCCTCCCCGGCCGCTTCCCCTTCCGGCATCGTTGCGCCGCCAAGGAGCATCTGTGCGTCAAAACTGTCCCTGCGGTTGGCCTGGGCACGTATCTTTTTGATCTCCTGCGGCGAGATGTCCTTGGTATCGCCGCTGTGATCGTTCTCGTCGAGTTTCACGAAATCCTCGTCAGGGCTGATCAGGGATTTCTTCAGGTCTTCGATCAGTTCCGGAGCAGAGGCATAACGTCTGTCCGGACTCTTCTGCGTGCATTTGAGCACGATCTTTTCCAGACTGATGGGGATCTCAGGCACATAATCCCGCGGTGAAGGCATGGGCTCCTGAATGTGTTTGATCGCCACTGCCACCGTCGTATCCCCGTTAAAAGGCACACGTCCCGTCAGCATCTCGAAGATCGTGATGCCGAGGGAATAGATATCACTCTTTTCATCGGAAAAACCGCCGCGAACCTGCTCGGGAGAAGTATAATGCACACTTCCCATGACATTGGATGTGATCGTGTTGCTGGACGCAGCCTTGGCGATGCCGAAATCCGTCACCTTTACCTTGCCGTCCATGCTGATGATCACGTTCTGCGGCTTGATGTCGCGGTGTATGATATGATTGTTATGCGCGGCCTCGATGCCCTGCGCCACCTGGATCGCAATGCTGACCGCTTCACGCACGGACAGTCTGGCCTTGCGCTCAATGTATTTCTTCAGCGTGATGCCTTCGACCAGCTCCATGACGATATAGTGGGAGCCGCTTTCCTCTCCGACATCATAAACGTTCACGATATTAGGGTGCATCAGGCCGGCCGCAGACTGCGCCTCACTGCGAAACTTCTGCAGAAAGTCCTTGTTCTCCGAGAATTCCTGCTTCAACACCTTGATGGCAACAAAACGATTGAGCTTGTGATCCTTTGCACGATACACATCGCTCATCCCGCCGGTACCGATCTTTTCCAGCACCTCATAGCGTTCCGCTACCGTCATTCCTATCTTGATCATGCTGACTCCTTACCTGTCCACACGGACCAGGATCACGGTGATGTTATCCCGGCCTCCGTTCATATTTGCTGCCGCAACCAGACGCTCGGCCTTTTCCTTGAGCGTCCCCTCGCCTTCGACGATCCCCTGCATTTCCCGGTCTTCCAGCATGTTGGAAAGACCGTCGGAACACATCAGGATGATGTCACCGACCAGCAGTTCTTCCACTTCAAAAAAATCAACATCCACTTCATCCATGACACCTACGGCACGGGTGATGATATTCTTGTCCGGGTGGGTGCGGGCCGATTTCCGTTCCAGCTCTCCCATCTGGACCATCTCCTCCACCAGGGAGTGATCGGTCGTGATCTGCCGCATCTCGCCGCCGCTGATCAGATAGAGGCGGCTGTCACCGACGTTCGCCACGCACAGACCGTCTTCATCGATCGAAGCGACCACGAGCGTTGTGCCCATCCCGAAATAATTGTCGTCGGAAAGGGCCTTCATCCGCACCCTGCGGTTCGCCTCACGGATCGCACGTGAGATCACGCGGACATTTCCGCGGTCCCTGCTCATGTTCACCTGGGCCACCAGCGTCTCCACGGCGCATTTGGAAGCGTACTCCCCCGCCTTGTGTCCGCCCATTCCGTCTGCAACGATAAAAAGATCGGGCAGGCTCCCGACCGGCACCTCGGAGGTAAATACATAATCCTGATTCTGTTTTCGTAATCTTCCGATGTCACTGACGGAATACGAACTGAGTTTCATTTCGTTATGAGGTTCCGCCCTTCCCGGTTTTTGTATTTACATTCCAAACCACGGAGATTTTAGCACAGAAACGATAAGGCGTCAAATTTGTTACTGTTTGACGCCCGCCCCGCCGGCTTTCCTGCGCAGCTGGCCGCACGCTCCGTCAATGTCGCGTCCCAGTTCCCTTCGGATCGTGGCCGTCACGCCGCGCTTGTTCAGCTTCACGCAGAACGCCTGCACCGCATCCCTGTCCGGTTCCTTCATCCCTGTTTCGGTAACCGGATTGACCGGGATCAGGTTTACATGGCAATGCCTTGGTGCCGCCAGCGCGGACAGCGCCGCGACATCCTCTTCCTTATCGTTTTCTCCGGCGATCAGGGCATATTCGAAGCTGACCCTTCTCCCGGTCTTTACAAAATAAAAGTCGGCTGCTCCCATCAGTTCGTCGATGGAATAGCGCTGCGCGACCGGCATGATGCGTCGGCGTTTTTCATCACTCGCGGCATGAAGGGAGATCGCGAGTGTGACAGCCAGATCCTCTCCGGCCAGATCCCGGATCTGCGGAACAAGCCCGCAGCTCGAGACCGTGATGCTGCGCTGGCTGATGTTCAGCCCTTCCTTTCCGGTGATCATGCGAAGGAATCGGATCAGTTCCGCATAATTGTCCAGCGGTTCCCCGATCCCCATGACAACGATGTTGCCGATCCTCTCTCCCGTATCCCTCGTGATGGCATAGATCTGCTCGAGCATCTCCGCGGCACTCAGGTCCCGGATCCGCCCGCCGAGCGTGGAAGCACAGAAACGGCAGCCCATGCGGCAGCCCACCTGCGTGGATATGCACACGGTATTCCCGTGATGGTAACGCATGAAGACCGATTCGATCCGCTCGCCGTCGGAAAGGGTAAAGAGATACTTTTTGGTCCCGTCTTCCTTTGAGGTCTGTACCAGCTCGGGCTCAAAACAGGTATAGGAATAAGAAGCCCCCAGCTGCTCCCGGAGCTTCAGGGAAAGATTGCTCATCTCCGAAGAGCTCTTTGCCAGTTTCCGGTGCATCCAGTCATAGATCTGGCCGGCACGGAAGGCTTTTTCTCCGAGCCCAAGCAGTTCTTCTTTCAGTTCATCGGGGTACAATTCCTTCAGATCTTTCATGCTTCCCTCCGAAAACAGGCAAAGAAAAAGCCGTCCAGGACCGGATAGCCGGCCGGTTCCCCCGGCAGAAGCTGCAGCATTCCCTCCTTCGTGCTCTCCGCTGCAGGAAACGCCGGAAGGCGTCCGCTGATGTCAATCGGGCGAAGCCCGTGCTCCTTCAGCAGCCATTCACGGTTTTCTTCGTTTTCATCC
Source organism: Lachnospiraceae bacterium (assembly GCA_024696005.1). Taxonomy (GTDB): domain Bacteria; phylum Bacillota; class Clostridia; order Lachnospirales; family Lachnospiraceae; genus NK4A136. The sequence goes on from JAILHF010000051.1 coordinate 239,306, forward strand.
GCAAGGATCGTGCAGGTGGAATACAAAAGCGTCCCGCCCGGCTTCAGGATCGGCAGGGAAGCGTCAAGAATGCTCCGCTGCAGAGAGCGGAGGCTTTCGATGTCTTCTTCTTTGAGGCGGTAGCGGATATCCGGCTTTCGCCCCGCCACCCCGAGCCCGGAACAGGGAAGATCGGCGATCAGGACATCCGCGCTTTCTTTCAGTGCCCCGGCCTCCTCCCTGGCATCCCGTACAGCAGCTGTCAGATTGCCGCAGGAGGTGCGCTTCGCGTTTTCACGTAGCTTTTCAACCTTTGCTTCCGTCAGGTCAAAAGACAGCACCCTGCCATCAGGGCCGGCAACGGAAGCAGCAAGCATGCTCTTTCCGCCGGGAGAAGCGCACAGATCCACCACCGTATCCCCGGGACATATCCCCGCGCAGGATACGGCCAGCATGCTGCTGCTGTCCTGTACAACAAATTCCCCTTCCGCAAATCCCTGCAGGCGCTCAACGCCGGGGACATTCTCCAGATAGAATGCATCGGCAAACCAGGGATTCTCTTTCACGATGATCCCCTGCTCCCGCCAGGACGCCGCGAGCGCATCTTTGTCTTTTCCGCAAAAGCGGACGCTCAAAGGCCGCTCTGCCAGAAAAGCGTTCAGGATGCTCTCGCAGCGTTCCCTTCCGTATTGATCGCAAAGCCGCTTCACGATCCATTCCGGCATCGAATAACGGACGGAAAGATAATGCAGCGCATCCCGCTCAGGATCGGGCCAGGTGACTGCATCCTTTCCGGAAGCGATCGCACGCAGCACGCCGTTCGCAAAAGAGCTCAGGCCCGAAAGCCCCTTGCTCCTCGCAAGATTGACTGATTCGTTCACGGCAGCGGATGCGGGCACCGAATCCATGTAAAGGAGCTGATAGGTCCCGAGACGAAGGATCATGCGGAGCACCGGCTTCATCTTTGCTGTTTTCGTTTTTGCATGGCAGTCGATCACATGATCGAGCGTGATCCTGCGCTCGATGCAGCCGTTGACAAGGCGCTTTAAAAAGGCACGGTCCCGCTGCGGCAGCCATGCATGTTTGTCCATGACGGCCCGCAGCAGCTCTCCTGCCTTTTCCGCGCTCTTTTCCTGCTCCAGCAGGATCTCCAGCGCCAGTTTTCTGCTTTCCGAAACTTTAGCCATCTATCCCAGATGCTCCCCGACCTGAAGCCGCATCCCGCGCAGAAAGTCTTCCGCCGGCATGCGCTTTTTTCCTTCCAGCTGCAACTCCGTGATGAAGAGCTCTCCTTTCCCGCAGGATACCGAAAAGCCGTTCTGTTCCACACGGCTGATGCAGCCCGCCGGATGCGAAGCGCGGTTTTCATCAACGCTTCCGGAGATGACCTTTCCCTTCCAGATCTTGAGTTGCTTCCTTTCAAGAAAAGTATACGCCCCGGGCCAGGGATCCAGCCCGCGTATCATGCGCTCGATCTCTTCGGCACTGCGAAGCCAGTTGATACGTCCGTCTTCCTTGGTGAGCATCCCCACGTGGCTGGCCTGCGATTCATCCTGCTTTCTCGGCTCAATGCTCCCTTCTTCGATCTTCTGAAGGGCCGTGACGATGAGCTCCGCTCCGCAGACGGAAAGCCTCTCAAACAGGCTGCCGCCCGTCTCGTCCTCGCTCAGTGTTATCTCCTTTTGCAGTAGGATGTCGCCGGTGTCGATCCCGGCATCCATCTGCATGATGGTCACGCCGCTCTTTTCGTCTCCGTTCAGGATCGCCTGCTGGATCGGCGTGGCTCCGCGGTATTTCGGCAGCAGCGACGCGTGAATGTTCACACAGCCGTAGCGCGGCATGTCAAGGATCTCCTGCGGAAGGATCTGTCCGAAAGCCGCAACGACAAAAATGTCCGCCGGGTATCTGCGCAGTTTCTCCACCGCTTCCGGGCGGCGTATGCGCTGCGGCTGGAACACTTCCAGGCCGCGAGCGAGCGCACATTCCTTTACCGGGCAGGGCTTCGGCTCATTGCTCCGCCCTTTCGGTTTGTCGGGCTGGCATACCACAGCCGTCACTTCGTGCCCCGCTGCCAGGATCGCTTCCAGCGCTCCTACCGAGAAATCCGGTGTTCCCATGAAAACGACCTTCATTCGTCCTCGTCCTCCTCATCGTCTTCTTCGTCATGCAGTTCTTCGGTGCTGCGAAGAGGGCCTTCCACCTTGGTGGTATACATCACGCCGTCGAGGTGATCGAGCTCGTGGCAGATGCAGCGCGCCAGCAGCTCGGTCCCTTCCAGCTCAAATTCCTTCATGTCCCTGTCGAGGGCCTTCACTTTCACATAAGCCGGCCTTGTCACTTCGCCGATCTTGCCGGGCACGGACAGACAGCCTTCATAGCCCGTCTGCTCCCCGCTGCTTGCAATGATCTCGGGATTGATCAGCACATGCGGATCCTCCCCGGTCACATCGATGACCACGACTCTTTTCAGAACACCGACCTGCGGCGCTGCCAGGCCCACACCGGCCGCATCGTACATCGTCTCCAGCATGTCATCGATCAGCTCGTTCAGATGCTCGGTCATCTTAGTGATCGGCCGGCACGTGCTCGTGAGCACCTCGTCTCCAATTTCCCTGATGTTTCGGATTGCCATGTCTGTTTCTCCTTTATTAAAAACTGTTCATCGGATCGGGATCGAACTGAAGGACCACTTCAGCCGCTCCCGCTTCCGCGCTTTCCGCCTCCTGCAGCCTTTCGGCAAGCTCTCTCGCTTTATCCAGCACTCCGCGCCTTCTGTCTCGCAGATAAAGCCCCGTGCGGTACACGTCCTTGAGCTTGCCGATCAGCGCTTCCGCAGGCCCCATGATCTCGGGCCGTTCTTCCTCGGGAAGTGAGCGAAGGCCTTCTGCTATTTTTTCTGCCCGCTTCATCCCCGCACCTTCCGTCTTCGAGAAGAACTGCAGGTTCATCAGATGGCTTACCGGCGGATAGTCGGCCAGTTCGCGGTAGCCGATCTCTTCTTCGTAAAAGGCTTCGTAATCCTGCAGCGCAGCCAGGCGCACGCTGTAATGCTCCGGACGGTAGGTCTGTATGACCACCTCTCCGGCTTTGCTTCCTCTTCCCGCACGACCGGCCGCCTGTGTGAGCAGCTGAAAGGTACGTTCCGCCGCGTGGTAATCCTGGGAAAAGAGCGACAGATCCGCGGCAAGCGCACCCACAAGCGTCACATTCGGGAAATCATGTCCTTTCACGATCATCTGCGTTCCGACGAGGATCTCGGCCTCGCCGTCCGCGAATGCAGAAAGGATGCGGTCGTAATCATCTTTGTTCTTTGTGGTATCTGCATCCATGCGAAGGATCCTGACCGAAGGATAGAGCTTTGAAAGCTCCTCCTCCACCTGTTCCGTTCCCGCGCGGAAACCGCCTATGTAGCGGGAACCGCATTTGGGACAGACTTTTGGTGAAGCCTCCGTGTGTCCGCAATAATGGCAGTGCAGCAGCCCGTCCCTGTGCTCCGTCAGCGAGACCGAACAATGCGGGCAGCCCGCCACGTATCCGCAGCTGCGGCAGGAGACAAACCCGGCCAGCCCCCGGCGGTTGATGAAGAGCATGCTCTGCTCGCCACGGACAATGCGTTCGGTCAGCAGCTGCTTGAGTTTTTCCGAAAAAATGCTCCTGTTGCCGTTCTTCAGCTCCTCCCGAAGATCCACAACATGAACGCTCGGAAGCTGCGCGTTTCCGAATCGGCTTTTCAGTTTATAAAGCCTGTATTCCCCCTGCTGCGAGCGGTAATAGGACTCCACCGAAGGCGTCGCGCTCCCCAGAAGCAAAAGGGCATCGTCACGCCCGGCCAGATGCTCCGCAACTTCCCTCGCATGGTACTTCGGCATGCGCTCGTTTTTGTAACTGCCTTCATGCTCCTCGTCGATCACGATGATCCCGAGCCTGTGAAAAGGCATGAAAAGCGCGGAACGCGCACCGATGATGATGTCAAGCTTTCCGTCCCGCACGCGTTCGTACTGGTCATAACGCTCCCCGTCGGACAGACGTGAATGCATGACGGATACCCGGTCCCCGAAGCGCGCGTAAAAACGCATCAGGGTCTGGAACGTGAGCGAGATCTCCGGGATCAGCACAACAGCCTGTTTTCCTTCTTTCAGGGCATCGGCGATCAGCTCCATGTAGATCTCGGTCTTTCCGCTACCTGTGATACCGCAGAGCAGAACAGGCTTTCTGTCACCTTCCCGAAGCTTTTCGCGTATGTCATCCGCGACAGCCTGTTGTTCTCCGGACAGAGAGACATCCGTCTTTCCGCCCGCCGCAGCCTTCGGCGCACGGTACAGCCTGCTTTCCTCGATCCGGATCAGCCCGTCTTTTTCCGCCGTTTTGAACACGGATGCGGATATGCCGAGCTTCTCCTTCGCCATCCCCTCCGGGATCTCTTCCGCTGTCATCAGCGCTTCATAAAGCCGGATCCTCGCGGCAAAGCGCATCGGGTTCAGCTTTTTGATCTCTTCCGAAAGACGCTCCGGATCCGCAAGCCGCAGGATCGTCCGGTAACGCCTTTCCTTCATCTTCTTTTTGACCGGAAGCACCGTCTGCATGGACGTGATCAGGCTGCCGCCGTAATGTTTCTTCATCCAGACGGCAAGCTCCAGGGCACGTCCCTCCAGCCCGACCGAACGTTCGTTGATCCGCAGGATGCTCTTGAGCCTGTCAAGCGGGTAATCGCAGTGATCCGTGAGTGCGACCACATACGCCTTGCGCTCCTTGTTGCCGGCACCGAAAGGAACCGTCACCTCCATGCCTTCCTCCAGAACATCCGAAAGATCCGGCGGGATCAGATAGGTAAAAGGGCGGTCCAGTTTTTCGGCGGCGATATCTATGATGACCGAGGCGAAACGGTTCATGCCAATGCCCCGAGTTCCGGATAACGCGCGAGCATGCGCTCAGCTGCTTTCTGATCCCCGCGTTTCCGAAGGATGTCATAGACCAGCTCTCTTTCATCCATGTGATGTTTCACGCCGGCGATCTCCTGGTAATCTTCATGGCCTTTTCCGGCCAGGATGATGATGTCGCCGGGGAGAGCGTGCGCGATCGCGTATTCGATCGCTTCCTTCCGGTCGGGTATCGTGACATATTCCCCTCCGGTCTTTTTCATCGTGCTGAGGATGTCTTCTATGATCGCCATCGGATCCTCGCTCCTCGGATTGTCCGAAGTAACGATGCTTAAGTCCGAAAGCCTTCCGCTTGCCTCGCCCATTTCAAAACGCCTCGAACGCGCACGGTCTCCTCCGCAGCCAAAGAGCGTGACCAGACGGCCTTTTCCGTATTCCCTGAGCGTCTTGAGCAGGCTTTCGAGCGCCATCGCGTTGTGGGCATAATCGATCATCATGCTGTATTCTTCCGATACGGGAAGCAGTTCGATCCGCCCTTTGATCATTGTGTGTGTGATCGCTTCCGCTGCCTCACGCGCCGAGAAGGAAAAACCAAGACGTTCCGAAGCCGCTTCCAGAGCGCTCATGGCAGCCAGGATATTGCTTGCGGAAAAACGCCCCGGGAACGGGAACCAGTACCTTTCCGCTTTTCCGAAACCTTCTGCCGAAAACGCAACCCCGGGATGCCCGCCCTGGATCGCAAGCTCGATCGCTTCCGCTCTCCTGTCCGCGTTTTCCGAAAAGCCGAAACGAACGATCTTTTTGCAGCTGTTGCCCGCGAGGACTTCTTCGGTGTGGGGATCGTCCGCGTTGACGCAGGCCGTCACGCACTGCCTGAAAAGCAGGCTCTTGCAATGAAGATAATCCGCAAAATCCTCATGTTCCCTGGGCCCGATGTGATCGGGCGACAGATTGGTAAATACGCCCACATCAAAAAGGATCCCGTCGGTGCGGTGCATTTTCAGCCCCTGGGAGCTCACCTCCATCACAACGGCCTTCAGGCCGTTTGTGACCATTTCGGACAGGATCTCCTGAAGCTCGATGGATTCCGGCGTCGTATTTTTGGACGGGATGTGGTTTTTTCCGTCATCGATCTCGATGGAGCCGATCAGCCCGCAGGGGATCCCCAGACGGTCAAGCGCCGTCTTTATCATGCAGGCCGAAGAGCTTTTTCCCTTCGTCCCGGTAATGCCGATCATGCAGAGCTTTTCGGCCGGGTAATCAAACCAGGCCGCCGAGCAAAGCGCAAGAGCCCGCCTCGTATCTTCCGTGACCAGCAGGGCCGTTCCGGATTTCTTTAAGCATTCCCGCGTTTCTTCGTCCGCATATTGTGCCAGTACCGCAGCCGCCCCGTTCTCCGCCGCGGCCTTTATCGCGGAATGCCCGTCGAAATTTTCACCTTTGATGGCGACAAACAGGCAGTCCCTGCAAAGTTTCCTCGAATCCGAGACCAGCGCGGCAACCGGCCGCGTTCCGTCCCCGATCTCACCTTCATATTCCAGTTTTTCAAGCAGATCCTTCAATTGTTTCATGACAGTCCGCCCCCGGTTTTCTTCATAATTCAATGTGCTGATTATAGCATATCCCGCCATATAAATCCATAAAAAGACCGCTGCCGGGAAGCAGCGGTCCAAATATGAGGGGGAGATAGTAAATTCCTTCACTATCCTTGTTCATCATAAAACAAATTTGTGTTTTTTTCGTGTTCATTCTGTGACATTTTCACAATTCCTCTTCCTCCTCCGGAGCATCCCAGCTCCTATAGCCGAAAAAGAAGGAAAAGATCCGCATGCGAAAGATCAGGATCATGACCAGCTCGGTGGCCAGAAACACGATGGCCGTCACCGCCCGCATGGCGAAATTGTTGTCCGTAAGGGCAAAAACGGCGTCTCCGGCTTTTTTTGCAAGGTTTAACAGTCCAAATCCCGAAAACGTCATGAAGATGATCAGGGCATGCCTGCCCAGAAAATCCAGGGGACGCACCGTCCCGATCCAGGCGCACAATAAGAAGAGCCCGCCGGCGAGCAGAACGGAAGACAGCAGCGAGAAAAAGGGATTCGGGAGCACCACGGTCCGGTAATCGGCCACTCCTCCGCGACTGCCCAGCAGGATCCCTGAGGCGATCAGCGGAACGGAAAGACAGAGGGAAAGGATGCGGTTCTTCTCCCGGAAGCGAATGCAGACGCGCATCATAAGCTCACCGATCCAGCAGAAGAACATGCCCAGGCAGCCGCGCCAGAAGAGCAGCGCGATGCGGTAACTGTATTCCTTCACTCCGATCTCCATAAAATCGTAGCTACGCATGCCGTTGTAGGAAGCCCGGTACAGGATAAAGAGAAGAGCCGCGCTGACCGCCGCCAGGATCCCGCCCATCACGGGAAACGAAAAATAGTAACGGAAGATCCGGTAAGCTGTCACCGCCAGAAAACAGGTGGGCAGAAACCACAGAAGACCGATGCCCAGGAAGCTTACGCTGTCCCAGATGTGCCCATAGAGGGTATAAGGATTAAAATTCCCCGGACGGGCCATCATCATGACCGCATCGATCACCAGATAGACCAGCGAGATGTTCAGATAAGGAAGCATGTAGCCACGGACCGCGTCCGGGAAAACCTTTCTCTCATCCTCATCAAAGCCCTTCCGGTAACGCAGGGCTCCGGCTGCGAGCAGAAACAGCGGAAAGCAGACGCTTTCCGTATACTTCCTGATCCCAATGGGAAGCATGCCGCTTGCTGCGGCCACCACCAGGATGATGCCGATCCCCTTGTAAAGATCCAGTTCCGCGTAACGCTCCGACCGGGATTTTGTCATTGGTAATCCTCCACCACAAGCTGCAGATTCCGCTCTCCGCGATATTCATTCCACCGGACGGAATAAAGGACCGAAAAGGGCACGCCCTCTCCCCGTCCGCTCAAAAGCTGCATCAGCACGTTTTCCCCGTACTCCCGGCTCAGATAGGACTTGAGCTCCTCCGTGCGGAAGAAAAGCTTCAGTTCATAACGCCGCCCCTCATCCTCGACCGAAAGCAGGCAGAGCTTCGCGCTCTCGTTGATCGGCCTGAGCGAACGCAGCTTCAGACCGCTCCTGCCCAGCACGGCATCTTCGTTTCCGTTCCCGACCGGCTCCATCAATAAAAGCTGGTCCGCCAGAGCAGCGTCCGCATAACGCAGGGGCAGCTCCATGTCGACATAGGTCTTGTCCGTAAGATCCTTTTCCGTGAGCTTGCAGTCCTCATTGAGACGGCGTCTGAGCTCCGCAAGATTCTCTGCCGGCAGGGAAAAGCCGGCCGCCTGCGAATGCCCGCCGAAACGCGTGAACAACTCCGAAACGCGGCTTAAGCCCTCAAACATGTGATAGGCTTCCACGGAGCGCCCCGAGCCCTTAAGCCCTTCTTCCGCATCCGTGACGATGAGTGTCGGATGACCGTAGCTTTCACGGATGCGTCCCGCGACGATGCCGGCAATGGATTCGTGGCAATCCGGGATGTAGATCACATAAACGCTGCAGCCGGTGTGCTCTCCGGCATCGATCTGCGCCGCCGCTTCGGCCGTGGCCCGGTCGGTCATGTCCTTTCTGGTATTGTTCAGTTCCTTGAGTTCAGCCGCTATGCGTGCGGCTTTTACGCCGTCTTCGTCCGCAAAGAGCTCCAGTGCCCGCATCGCTGTATCCAGGCGCCCCGTCGCATTTACGCAGGGTCCAAGCATGAAGCCCAGGTGATGGACGTTCAGCTCAGCACCTTCCAGCTCCAGCTCCCTGAGAAGCTCCTTTATGCCAAAAGTGGGCCGTTCCTTCATCAGCCGCAGTCCCTCACGGACCAGAACGCGGTTCTCATCCAAAAGCGGCATGACATCACAGACCGTCGCGAAAGCAGCAAGCTGCAGAAGCCCTTCCTTCATCTCCTGCGTCATGTCATCTCCGTAAAGACAGCTGATCAGCTTTTCGGCGATAAACGCTCCGCAGACGGAAGGGTAAGGATAACTGCAATCCTCCTGTTTCGGGTCAACGATCGCCGCAGCTTCCGGCAGGAGATACTGCCGCTCTCCGTCATTTTCCTCATAGGGCACTTCATGGTGATCCGTGATCAGGAGCGTGATCCCAAGCTCTGCGGCACGTTTGGCTTCCGCCCGGGCTGCGATCCCGTTATCACAGGTCAGGATCAGGCCGATCCCGTCTTCCGCGGCCTGTTCGATCATCGAAAGATTCATCCCGTAGCCGTCACGGATCCGGTGCGGGATCATGGCATCCGCCTCTGCTCCCAGCCCCTTGAGCCCGCGCAAAAGGATCGCCGCCGAACAGACGCCGTCCACATCGTAATCGCCGATCACCCGGATGCGCTTTCCGTCCCGGATCGCTTCCCGGAGGATGCCGGCGCATTTTGTCATGTCTTTCATCCTTTCGGGCGCGTGAAGACACTCGGGGCCGCCGTGCAGATACGTTTCGATCTGCTCATCCGTCTGTACCCCCCGGTTTCGCAAAATGCGTGCCAAAAAGGGAGAAATATGATGCTGTTCGCCGATCTGCCGGTAGTTTCCCGGCTTCTGAAGCAGGATCCATTCACTCATAGTCTTTAGTATAGCATATTTTCACAAAATGAACACTTTCTTTTTGCACGGATTATGCTATACTAATAAAGCTTTAAGCGTACTACTGTTATTGGGAGGAAAAAAGAAATGAGTGAAATGAGCAAATCCAAGCAAAAAAGGCTCGAGCAGGAGCAGGCGCGCAATGCCCAGCACCGAAGCAAAGCGATCCGCACCTTTTGGGCAGTCCTGATCCCTTTGCTCATCGTGGGAGGCATTGTTGCCGCCATCGTCGTGATGCAGATGAACAAACTCGATTATTCCCGTTATCTTGCCGACAACGGAACGATCAAGGGTGTGAAAGCCACCGAGCTTGCTACCGTAAATACCGATGCCATGAGTTTTTCCAGATCCGAGCTCACCCCGAGCGATGATGAGATCGAAAGCGAGATCCAGAAGGAACTGGATTCCAAAAAGGAGATTTCCGCCGACGCTTCCCTTGAGAGCGAATACGGCGACGATGTGAGCATCACCTATTCTTCCGCCATTGACGGAGCGGATTTCCTGAGCCAGGCGGAACCCGCGAAATACAGCATCGGTTCCGACCAGATCGCTGCCGATTTTGATGATGCCCTTGTAGGGCACAAGGCCGGCGATGACTTTACGGCAGATGTCACCTTCCCCGCGGATTATTCCGATGAAAAGGCAGCCGGCAAGACCGTGAGCTTCAACATCCACATGGACGGCGTCTACGTTGCGCCCGCCTTTGACGACGCTTACGTGGCAGCAAACCATTCCGATGCTGCGACCACGGCCGACGCTTACCGCCAGTATCTGAAAGATGATCATTACAAGACGAACCTGCGGAAAGAAGTTGAGAAGTCCGTTTCCCTCAACAGCACGATCAGCTCCGTTCCCACGGCCTATTCCGAAAACCTGGTAAAGGTCCTCCAGAGCACCGACCGCAGCAGCCTCGTGCAGATGTATCAGATGTTCGGCATGGAAGCTCCTACGGATCCCACCTGGAAGCTGATGGGCATGGATTCCGAGGAAGCCTACCTGAGCGATGTCAAAGCGCGTGCACAGATCCAGGCGCAGGAAGATGTGGAGATCCAGAGCCTGTCTGAAAGCTTCGGACTCTCCGCAAGCAGCGAAGACGCGAAGAGCTACTTCTGCGGACCGGAAAAGGGTTATACCGCCGAAAGCTTCGATGCCCTCGTAAAAGAGAACGGAATGGGCTATTACGCACAGCAGTATCTGAAAAAGATCGTGCTGGACAAGCTCTGTGAAACCGTCAAGGTCACGGATTGAGTAAAACGAAAAGACCTCCGGCTTGGCCGGAGGTCTTTTTTTTCCCTGATCTGTTCTCGCTGCGGTTTCTTCGTTCTTTATTTGATCTCGGTACCGCCCCACTCCACTACCGTGAAGCCGTTACGCTCGAAGCCGTCAAAGCTCTGTGCTTCGATCTCGACAGGCGCATCCAAAGCCTGCCATACCATCATGACACGAAGCATGGAATCTGCTTCCTCTCCTTCCGAATCCGTAACCCTGAGCGCGCAGGCGCGGTTATAGTCGTCATCCGGATCCAGACCTTCAAAGCTGATCAGGTTATAGGCATTCGACTGCATCCTGGGCAGCCAGTAAACGATAAACTCGTTATACTCCTTCGGTGTAAGCCCGATCTCGGCAAGTTTCCCGCGAAGGAAATCACCCGTATCCTCTCCCGCCACGCAGAAGCCCTGTTCGAAATCGTGAGCGCCGTAATCCGTAGCTTCCCAGAAAAGATAGGAATACTCATATCCGTCCTTGCCATGGAGCGTTCCGTCCTTTTCGGCGTATACATCCCAGACAAAGCTTCCGTTCTTTTCTTCGGGAGCGGGCCAGGTCGCGCACAGACGGGAAGGATCCGAAAGCGTGAGTTCCACATGCGCTTCCATCATCGGCTCTTCGCCGTAAAGGTAAACCACGGGCTTTTCCACTTCATCATCGGGATAAAGATAGATCACGGGCTTGTCTTCGTATATGCCGGGATCGATCGTCGTGGAACTGCCCGATCCGGTGCAGCCGGCTTCGGAGATCTCGTATACATTGTCGGCGATCTCGTTTATGCGGTCGTTGATGTCTTCGGAAGTATCGGCGAGCCGAACCATTTCGTTCTCAAGCCTGGACAGGCGTCCGCCGTTTCCGAGCTGAAGAACGGCCAGAACGATCACGCCGGCAATCGCGACGGCCACAAGGCAGATTGAAAGTGCGACCAGCGTCTTTACACCGCTGCCTATCTTTCTGCAGTCCTCGGCCAGATCGTTCTGCGGTGCCTGGTATTGATTGTTGCTCATGTATCCGTTATCCATCTGACGCCTCCTTTCTCTGTCAGTAAAAACGTTTATTCCTCATCCTCGGCGGGCGGGAATTTCTCACGCAGCACAAACCACAGAGCTCCGGTCACGCAGACGGAGGAATAGGTACCGCAAACGATACCGATGATCAGAGGCAGGGCAAACTCCCGGATCGAAGAAACACCCAGGATGAAGAGCATGACGACCATCACGACTGTTGTCAGGGAAGTGAAGATCGAACGGCTCAGGGTCTGCGTCACGCTCTGGTTCACAACACCTTCGAGGGTCAGCTTGTTCTTGTTCTTCCTGGTCTCGTTTTCCGCCAGGTTCTCACGCACACGGTCAAATATGACGATGGTCGCGTTGATCGAATAACCGACGATCGTAAGCATGCAGGCGATAAAGGTCGAGCTCACGGAATAACGCACGATCGCATAGAAGGTCAGCGTAACCAGCACGTCGTGGATCAAAGCGCACACGGCACTGGCACCGAAACGGATGTCGCTGAATCTAAACCAGATGTAGATCAGCATGCAGAGAGCCGCAACGGCAATGGCCATCAGGGATTCCCTCTTCATCTCGCCCGAGATCGTGGAACCGATGGTCTCGGTCGTGATCTTTTCTTCCGGAACATTGAACTTGGACTTCATGACATCGTTGAGCTGCTGTCTCTCATCCACGTTCAGCACGCGGGTCTTGAATACGACCTCGTTGGTATCGTTGACGGTCTGCCACTGCACATTGGCATCGTTCGTGATCTTCTCGAGTTCGGGGATCACGTCCGCTTCGATCTGCTCACGGCTCATCAGCTCGTTGAACGCGATGGTCGAAGCCGTGCCGCCCTTGAATTCAAGGCTGTAGTTCAGGGCATCGCCGGTCACGATCTTGCCCACGATCATCGCGATGATGCCGACAACGATCACACCGACGGAAATGCCGAAGAACAGTTTCTTTTTGGAAAGGAAATCGATCGTCTTCTCTTCCTTTTCCTTGTCTTTCTCGCTCACGCCGTAAAGCACGGGCGACTGGAGACCGATCGCGAAAAACGCGTTCACGAGCAGTCTGGTGACCGCAAGGGCCGTAAACATGGAAAGAACGATACCGACGGCCAGGGTATACGCGAAGCCCTTGATGCTTCCGCTTCCCATGAGCATCAGCACAACGGCCGCGATCAGGGTCGTGATGTTACCGTCGATGATGGCGGAGAGCGCCTTGGCGAAACCGGCCTTGATGGCTTCCTTCACGGTACTGCCCGCGCGGAGTTCTTCTTTGATACGCGCGAATATGATGACGTTTGCATCCACGGCCATGCCGACCGAAAGGATGATACCGGCGATGCCGGGCAGGGTGAGCGTCATCTCAAAGAGATTCATGACCAGGATGACGAGCATGCAGTAAAGGACCAGTGCGATGGAGCTTGCGAAGCCGGGCAGTCTGTAGATCACGCACATCATGAGCACGACCAGGATCAGACCGATCAGGCCGGCGATCAGGGAAGTGCGGATCGCGTCGGAACCGAGCTGTGCGCCGACCACGTTGGAACGCAGTTCCTGCAGCTCCAGCTTCAGTCCGCCGATGCGGATGTTCTGCGCCAGGTTCTGTGCTTCGTTGAAGTCACGCATGCCGGTGATCTGTGCCTGGCCGCCCGTGATCTTTTCATGAACGTTCGGCACACTCAAAAGCTCGTTATCATAATAAATGGCGATCGTTCCGTAAAGGCCGCTCTTGCCGACAGCTGCTCCGGTCGCTTCCGCAAATTTCACGGCGCCCTCTCCGGAGAAGGTCAGGCTCACGATGTTCTGGGTCTGGCTGTACTCGTCCGTATACGCCTTTGCTTCGGAAGCCACGACATCGGTACCCGAGAGGATGGCGCTGCCTTCGGCAACGATGTCGTCGATGGGCTTGGTCAGTTCATAAACCGGCTTTCCTTCTTCGGTATATTCCTGAAGACCGTCTTCGCCGAGCTTTGCCTGATAGTTCAGCTTTCCTTCCGGATCCGTGGAACGGATGAAGTAAAGGGAACCGGGGCTGCCCAGATCCTTCAGGATCGCATTGGCATCCGTGACGCCGGGGATCTCGATGCTGATGCGCTTATTGCCCTCCGGATACACATTGGCCTCGGTGGAATACTGGTCGATACGCTTTCTGAGTTTGAACACCGTATCATCCAGGTCAGCCTTGGAAGGCTCCTCGTCTCCCACCACCTCGTAGGTGATGCTGACGCCGCCGGCCAGGTCGAGGCCGAGCTTGGTGCGTTTTGCGGATCCCACGCCGGTCTCGTCAACGCCGTACATCACAAGATATCCGAATCCTGCGAGGGCAGCGATCACGATGAGCAGGCTTAAAAATCCTTGCCACTTTTTCATGATTCTTCCTCCATTTCCGCTACTTTGAGCATAATGGCGCATTCCACGCGCTTCCGCTGCAGCTCGCAGCCGATCTCGTATGCGCCGGTAATATCACCGCTGAAATGCCGGGAATTCGCCATGCAGCCGCCGCTGCAGTAGTACTTGGCAAAGCATTCCCGACATGCCGGTTTCGAATAAACATTGCAATCGCGGAACTTGTCCCGCAGGGAGGTGTTAAGGATGCCTTCCTTAACATTCCCGAGTTTGAACTCTTCCTCTCCCACAAACTGATGGCAGGGGTAGATATCGCCCCAGGGCGTGACCGAAACATATTCACAGCCGGCCCCGCAGCCCGAGAGCCTTTTATACACACAGGGCCCGCACTCCAGATCGATCATGAAATGGAAGAAATTGAAATTCTTCCCTTCCTTTCGTCTTTTGAGCATTTCCGCAGCCAGCAGGTCGTACTGTTCAAGAAGAACCGGCACATCCTCCTGCGTCAGTGCATATTCTTCCGTAGGCTGCGCCACAACGGGTTCCACGGAGATCTGTTCAAAGCCCAGATCCGCCAGATGCAGCACATCCTTTGAGAAATCCGTGTTAAAATGCGTATAGGTTCCGCGGACATAGTAATTCATCTGGTCCCGGGACTCGGCAGCGTGAATGTATTTCGGAACGATCTCGTCGTAGCTTCCGCTCCCGTTCCTGTGCGGACGCATGCGGTCGTGCACCTCTTTGCGCCCGTCGATGGAAAGCACCAGATTGCTCATCTCACGGTTCGCGAATTCGAGGATGTCTTCCGTAAGAAGCGTTCCGTTGGTGGTAAGCGTGAAACGGAAATTCTTGTCGTGTTCCTTCTCGATGCTCCGCCCGTATTCCACCAGCTGTTTCACGACATCCCAGTTCATCAGCGGTTCCCCGCCGAAGAAATCCACTTCGAGATTCCTTCTGTTGCCCGAATGCGCCACCAGATAATCAAGCGCCTCTTTTCCGGTCTCGAAGCTCATGAGCCCGCAGGGCCCGTAATACTCACCCTCGCCGGCAAAGCAATACCTGCAGCTTAAGTTGCAGGCATGCGCGATATGCAGGCACATCGCCTTTACGACGGGCTCGCGCTCCGTGTAGGCCGCGATCTGCGCCTCATAATCATCCTTTGTGAAAAGCTGTGAACGGTTTTTCAGTTCCAGGATCTCGGCGACAGCCTCTTTCCGTTCGATGTCGGCAAGCCCGCCTCCGAAACGGGCAGCGATCTCATCATCGCCAAGCCCTTCTTCGATCGCCTTCTCAATCTGAGGGATCAACTCGAAAACGAGATCATCCACAACGTGGACGCTCCCGCTGTCTACATCCAGAACGATATTGTATCCCTGACTTTTATAAGCATGTACCATGATAATTCCCTAAAATCCCGCAGCAGGGAAAAAGTGCGCAAAAACAGAAGCGTTCAACACGCCTCTGTCTTCGTTCCCCGCGTCTGAATGCGGTTATTATTTCTGCTTCTTAACCTTTTCGCAGCTCTGGTTTCCTACCGTGCAGCTGGTCTTGCAGGCAGACTGGCAGGAAGTCTGGCACTCGCCGCAGCCGCCCTTTTCAAGGCTCTTCTTGAAATCTCTGGTGTTCAAAGTCTTAATGTGTTTCATGTTTTCTCTCCTCCGCTTGGTTGGTTTCCATAAATCGTTCCCAACTATATCATATTTCCTCATCGTTTGCAAGTGGACCCTGCCGTCTTTTCACGCTGATGGAACGGATCATCTTGTCCTCCACATCTTCCACGGTGAAATGCCAGTCTCCGATGTCGGTCTCGAAATGATCCCCTTCCTCGGGGATGTGTTCCATCAATGCGATCAGGTAGCCGTTGATTGTCTCAAATTCGGTATCACCGAAGTCGATGCCCAGGCGTTCGGACAGATCTTCGAGTTTTGTGAGCCCCTCGATCAGATAATCCTCTCCGGCATCCCCCTCCACGATGTGATCATCCTCTTTGTCATATTCATCCTGTATGTTTCCGACGATCTCCTCGAGGATGTCCTCCATGGCCACCAGCCCCGAGGTCTGGCCGTATTCGTCTACCACGATGACCATCTGGCTGTGGCCGGACTGCATCTCCTTGAACAGGGAGTTGACCGTGCGTGTCTCCGGAACGAATATCGCTTCCCGCAGGGAATCCGAAAGCTCCGCGAGCGTCGGGTTCAGCTTGGGCGCTTCCTCCTTCAGGCGCACGGCATCTTTCAGATGAAGGATCCCTATGATGTGATCCAGGTCCTCATGATAGACCGGATAACGTGAAAAATTATCGTTTATGATCTGTTTCAACGCATCTTTGAGCTTGGTCTGATCGTCAAAGGCTTCGATCTTGTTGCGGTGCGTCATGATATCTCCGGCCTCCTTGTCCGAAAGCTCAAAGATATTCGCGATCATCTCGGCCTCTTCCGGCTCGATCGTTCCGTTCTCCTGTCCCTCATTCACGATCGCGATGATCTCGCGCTCGGTCCCGTCCTCGGTGATCTCTTTCTTTTTCTTAAACAGTCTTTCAAACCAACTTGGCTTGCCGTCTTCGTCCATTGTCCCCTTTCTTTCCTCCTTTTAACTGTTCCTTATGTATACGCGGGGCACGCGTTTTCCGATATCGCATACCGCCTCGTAATTAATGCGCTGTGAAAGCTCGGCAAATTCCTCCATGCTGATGCATTCCTTGCCGTCCGTCCCGACCAGGGTAGCCAGCTCACCGGGATGCACCATGTCATCTCCCGTCACATCCACCATCATCTGATCCATGCACACCCTTCCGACAACAGGGAAACGCTTTCCGTGCAGCAGGACGCTTCCTTTATCCGAAAGACAGCGCGGATAGCCGTCTGCGTATCCGACCGAGAGTGTCGCGATCCGGGATGTCCGCTTTGTCACGAAAACACCGCCATAGCTGATCGGTGTTCCCGCAGGGACTTCCTTCACATGGATCACGCTGGCCTTGATCTCCATGGCCGGGCGCAGGAAGAACAGATCTCCCCGTACCTCATCCGAAGGAAGCAGGCCATAGGTAATGATGCCGCTGCGCACCAGATCCAGATGCGTCTCAGGAAGCTCCATGATCGAAGCGCTGTTCGCACAATGCTTGAGCGGGACATGGATCCCTTCGTGCTCCAGGCGGTCTACAAAATCAGTGTAGCGTTTGATCTGTTCGTGCACCGGCCCCTTGTCTGCCTCATCCGCCCGCGCGAAATGCGTAAAGATGCCCTCGATCCGGATGCCTTCCAGATCATGCACCTCTTTTATGAAGCGGAGTCCTTCCTCATCGGGAAAGATGCCGATCCGCCCCATGCCGGTATCCAGCTTGATGTGAACCCTCGCAGGCCGTCCGCTGCGCTTTGCCGTTTCCGACAAAAGATAAGCGCTCTCACGGTCAAAAAGCGTGAGGCGTATGCCGTACTCAACGGCCAGCGGGATCGTGGAAGGGAAGGTATAGCCCAGGATCAGCACCGGTTTGCCGATTCCCTGTTCAATGATCTCAAGCGCCTCATCGATCGTGGCAACGGCATATCCCCAGACGGCATCAACGCCCGAAAGCTCCTGGGCGATGCGTACCGCGCCATGTCCGTAACCGTCCGCCTTGATCACCGCCATGATCTTGCAGCGTTTCGGAATATGTTCCCTTACCTGCCGGATATTATAATGGATATTGTCCAGATTGACCGTCGCAAAGACACGTTCCTGGTGTAACATGATCATCAGCCTTCCGTTGTTGATTTATTCTCCGCAGACGGCTCGGCCTTTGCCGTGCCGGCAGCTTCCGCAGCCGCGGGTTTTTCAGCCGGGGGCTTTTCGCCCGCAGGCCTCACCACATGCTCCGATGCGGGATCGTATTTCAGATCAAAGATATCGATCACTTCCGCACCGAAAATATCGTGCATGTAGGAATACATCTGCTGGTTCTTCAGCTCCGCCTCCTGCTTTCGCACCACGTTCTTTTTCAGCTCCACACGGATGTTCGCGATCCATTCCGCGATCTCGGTGATCCGCTGTGTGTTCTGCGCGATCTGCTCATAGCAGATCTCCATGGTGTCGAGCATGAGCTCAAAGTTGACCTGCTCGATCTCCCGGGGAAGGTCGAGCAGCTCATCCTGATACTGCTCCAGCAGCTCATTGTATTGATTGATCGTCGCGGAATATTCCGCCTGTTTCTTCGCGCCGTCCGCATCATCCATAACGCCGACGATGTCTTCCATGATCTTGGCTTTCTTGGCACGGATCTCTTTCGATTCGGTATTGAGCTTTCCCTGTCGTTTCAAAAGCTCCTTCAGCTTGTCTTCAAGCTGCTGCATTTCGGGCGTGCGATCTATGCCCGCCATCAGCTTGTACCATTTGTTGTCAAGCGAGATGATGGGGATCTTTTTTCCCTGCAGGGCCGGTTTGAAGATCTCTTCGGTTCTGGACATGGCTTCTTCAGTTCAAGGCATCAAAGGTAGCCCGGATCGCCTTGATGAAATCCAGGCTGTTCAGGATCACAGGTTCTTTGCAGGTGGAGATCAGGGAAAGGGACTTCGTCATCTTCCCGTCTTCCACAGTCTTGATGCAGGCCTGCTCCAGGCGGTCCGCAAATTGACATAACTCCTTTATGTCATCCAGCTCACCACGCTTCCTGAGCGCGCCGGTCCAGGCAAAGATCGTGGCGATGGAATTGGTCGAGGTCTCCTCTCCCTTCAGATGCTTGTAATAATGGCGCTGCACGGTCCCGTGCGCTGCCTCGTATTCATAAACGCCCTTCGGCGATACCAGCACGCTGGTCATCATCGAAAGGTCGCCGTAAGCCGTTGCCACCATGTCGCTCATCACATCGCCGTCGTAGTTCTTGCAGGCCCAGATGAATCCGCCTTCCGAACGGATCACACGGGCAACCGCATCATCGATCAGCGTATAGAAATACTCGATCCCGAGCTCTTTGAATTTGTCGGCGTATTCCGCATCATAGATCTCCTGGAAAATATCCTTGAAAGTATGGTCATACTTTTTGGAAATGGTATCCTTCGTGGAGAACCACAGATCCTGTTTCGTATCCACGGCATATTTGAAGCAGGCCTGAGCGAACGAACGGATCGAATCCTCGGTATTGTGGATCCCCTGCAGGATGCCGGGCCCCTTGAATTCATGAATGGTCTCGCGGATCTCACTTCCGTCCGCTGCCGTGTAGACCAGTTCGGCCTTGCCTGCGCCGGGAACCTTGATCTCCACGTTTTTGTATACATCGCCGTATGCATGACGGGCGATCGTGATCGGCTTCTTCCAGTTGGATACGTAAGGCACGATGCCCTTGACCAGGATGGGTGCACGGAAAACGGTTCCGTCAAGGATCGCACGGATCGTGCCGTTGGGGCTCTTCCACATTTCCTTCAGGTCATATTCCTTGACCCGGGCCGCGTTGGGCGTGATCGTTGCGCACTTTACTGCCACACCGTATTTCTTGGTGGCTTCGGCACTTTCCACGGTCACACGGTCATCGGTCTCGTTGCGATTCTTCAGTCCGAGGTCGTAATACTCACTCTTCAGATCCACATAAGGCGTGATCAGCTCGTCCTTGATCATCTGCCAGAGGATGCGCGTCATCTCGTCGCCATCCATCTCCACCAACGGTGTCTTCATTTCAATCCTGCTCATCGTTTCTGCTTTCTCCTTTGTTTTTTCTTTAAAGAACGCCGTCTGCCACGGTTTTGACTTCAGCCGGCAACACTTCGGGAGCTTCCCCTTTGATCCCGATCAGAATGCCGTCCCCTACGATCAAAAGCTCTCCCTCCTGCGCGCTGTCCATCCAGTTCCGGTACCAGGGCGTGAAAGTAAAAGCGTTCTTTCCGATGTGAGTGACCGATGCCGGGATCTCTACCTCCGACAGCCGGTCGCAGTGATAAAACGCACCCTCTCCGATGCTTTTCACACCATCGGGAAGGGCGGCGCGCACAAGCGCCGTTCTCGCAAAAGCAAAATCACCGACGCTCTCCGTCCCTGCAGGGAAATCGAAGAACGACAGTGTCAGATCCAGATAATGCGCATGATCCGGGATATCCTTGTCCGCAGCCGCCTGAACGGAAGCGTCGTTGACCTTCAGATCCCCGGCGTCCACCTGTACATAGGCGCGGTCCGAAACCACAGGAGAGTTTCCGAGCACAACTCCTTCGGCAGTGATGCGAAGCCTGTCGAGTTCGCTTTCCGAAGAAGCATCCGTGTACGCAGCACTCGTGCTGCCCGGGTTCCGGGCAACATTTCCGGTAGAGGCATACTGTCCGTCATCCGGCACGCCGGCTGCATCGTTGCTCTGCACAGCGACATAATCGATGCTGTATACCGGCGTTTCGGCCGTCGGGAAAAAGTGGTCATCCGCAAAACGCTGCGCCGCGGAATAGATGCTGCAGATCACTGCCATGTTTTCCGGGCAGCCTTCAAAAGCCGACTCGTGAATGTTCGCGACCGAATCCGGGATCACGATCTGTTTAAGATTGGAGCAGCCCGAAAATGCCTTGACGCCGATCTCATTGGTCGGGATCTGCAGCAGGACATTTTCCAGAGCGGTACAATTGGAAAAAGCCTGGTCGGGAATGCGGCTCATGCCGTTTACGACCAGTTCCTTCAGATTATCACAGCCCCAGAAAGCAAAGGGCGCGACATCGCTTACGTTTGCAGGCGTGGTATAGCTGCCTGCGGGAGCACCGGCCAGATACTGGAGTATCCTGGTCCCGTCCCGGTTGAGGATCGCGCTTCCTTCCGTGGTTATATAGGGATGATCGGCCGGGATCTCGACGCTGACAAGGCTGTCGCAATCGGCAAACGCGGCCGTTCCGAGATGGCGCAGTCCCTCCCCGATTTTTACGCTGCTTAGGGAAGAGCAGCCGGAAAAAGCGGAATTTCCCACCGTTTTGACGGAATCGGGGATCGTGACGCTTTTCAGCGCCTTGCAATCGCGGAACGCCGAATCGCCGATCTCGGTGACCGTACCGGCAAATCCGACTTCCTCAAGATAAGGATTGCCCTCAAAGGCTCCGGCCCCGATCTTCTCGACCGAAGAAGGGACCGTCACCGAGCGCTCCGTTCCGATATAGCTGTGGAGAACGCCATCCGTGATATTATAGCCGTCGCTGACCGCGGCTTTTGTAGAAAGGATCCCGCCGATGACCAGCGTCGCGATGGCCGCCAGCACCGGGATCATCAGGAGCCGTTTTTTCTCCATCAAGGACCTCCCGCTTTAAGCCTTCTTCTTTTCTTCCGCAAGCACCGGATATTTCTTGTCCTTCCAAAGGAAGAGCACGCAGCTGAGCGAAAGCATGCCGGCCGAAAGGAACCACTTGGGCGCGATGCCGTCGCCGGTCTTGGGCGTGTTATCCGTAATGCCTCTCACGACATTCTTGGTATCCACAAAGATCGTATAAGGCGAGAAGTGGGTCGCCGTAAAGCGCATGCAGGGAACGCCGTCGATCGTGGTATACTGCACCGCAAGCTCCTGAAGCTGTCCGTTGATCACGGCACCGGCCTTGTTGTTGCCGCCGTAAGAGACCAGCGCTTCGGGGATCGGCAGGGTGATCGTCACCGCCAGATCATTCGCGTTGCTGACCAGGTAGGTTCCGGTACTGTCGTAGAGCGAGATATCGAACGCCGCATAACGCAGATCCTGGAAACGGTCGCCGTAGGACGCGCGCAGTGCCGCTTCCACCGCCGCCGTTGCCGCCGCGGAATCCGTGACCTTTACCACGAAGTTATCCGTGGAGCCTGCCACGCTGGCGGTTCCGAGATTCTTCTTGTTATTGTCGATCGTATCCGTCGTGATGCGCACCTCGGTCCCGTTGTTGCCGCCGGGGATCGGTGTAGGTGTCACATAAACCGTTCCGGTATTGTCGGTCACGGTGACCGGACGAGCCGTGTTCCCGCTGGTCGCGATGCTCCGATAGGTAGCGGTCACTTTCACATCATGGCTGGGCATGACAAGTGTCGTGGAGATCGCCTGCACATTGCTGATGCCGATGTCCGTATTGGAAGTCGTCCAGCGGTCAAAGGTCTTGCCGTCGGGCGGAGCATATGCCGTGATCGTGACCACGCTGCCGGCAGGATAAGAACCGGAACCGGAGCCGTTCTCAACGATCGCATAATACATCTTGCCTTCATAGGAACTGTTGTTGCTGGTGGAACTGCCGCCGTTGCCGTTTCCGTTGCCGCCTCCGGCCGTGGTAGGTGTGGGCGTGCTCGAGCTTCCTCCGTTACCGCTTCCCGGGGTGGGTGTCGGCGTGGTGCCGCTGTCCCCGTTTCCGTTACCGCCGCCTGGCGTGGGCGTCGGTGTGTTCTCGCTCGCGGTGTTGCCCGAAGGCGAGGACGAAGAACTGGAACGGAATACCGTAAAGATCGACATGTCGCTGGTCACGGGGCTGCTGTTTAAGTCAAACGTGACTTCCACACCGTCCACGGTCGGGCGCCAGTGATCGAATACCCACTTGTCTTCCTCGCCCGGATGCGCTTTCGTCTTCAGGCCGCTCTCGCTGGGCACGCCGGGAAGCACTTCCCCGTCGGTGACCAGATGCGTGCGGATCAGGGTAAAGCCGTCGTCATACAGGAACTTGACCGTATGAACGGTAGGCTGGGTCTTCTTGTATTTTGCCCAGATCTCACGGGTATCCGTGATGTTGTAGAGCACGGAATCGCCTTCCACGGTCTTTCCGTCAATGCTGCAGCACCAGCATTCGAAATCCGCATCTGCCGAGGTATCAGGCGCATCCACGTTGACGAAAGGCTTCTCTTCGGTCAGCTCATAGTCCTGCTTCGAAAGCGGGCTGTCATCGTAGAGTACCTTGTTCGCATAGTCCTTGTAGAAGAGCACGCTGATGCGGCCCATCTTCAGCCAGTGGATGTGCTTGTACTTGGATCCGGCCTCGACCGTGATGGAATAAGCCGTGGAACCCATGGGTGTCTGGATGTAATATTCGTTCTTCTCGTCCTTGTCGTAAGCGTCAAACGCCGTGGGCTGGACCGTGGAATTCATGTTCGGCACTTTCAGCACCAGACCGCTCGCGCAGCCGAGGAATGCCCCGTCCTGCACATTGACCAGCTGGTCCGGAAGCCTCACATCCTTCAATACCGTGCAGCCCTCGAAGCCCTTTTCGGGGATCAGGTTGATCGACGTATCCGAAAGATCCACCTTGCGGAGCCACTCGCAGTCACGGAAGGCATCGGGATTGATCTTGCTTACATTATTCATGTACGTCACATCCCCGTAGTTCGTTCCCACCTCACGCAGGGCGCTGCTGAAGCCGAGATTTTCGTTCTCGAGTCCGCGGCTGGGCATGCAGGCTACGATTTCCTCATGGCCATCAGACAAATGGTGATAAAGGATCAGGTTTTCCGCTGCGTAATTCGGGTTCTCCACCAGCATTCCGGACTCATCAACGGAATCCGTCGCAAGGGAGCTTAAGTTAACGCAGTCCTTGAAGGCATATTCGCCAACATATTCGCACTTCGCGCCGAGGTTCAGCTGCCACAGACGCTCACAGCCGTCAAAGGCGTGATCCGGGATCTCCTTGACGCCGCCGAAGGAAAGCTGCACGACCCAGTCATTGCCGCGTTCATTCTTGTGCGTGAAAGTACTGTCACCGTCAAGCATCTTCAGATTGCGGATCGCAGCTTCTTCATCGGTATGATAAGGATAAGAGCCGGAGAACAGGCCGCCCTCTCTCGAATCGCCGGCCGCATATGCCTCGATGGCAAACAGGCCATGCGTGTTCTTTGCGCTGGGATCCTTGCCGAGATACATCTCCTGCTTGGTAACGCCGTATTTCGTCTTGTCGGCATTGTCGATGTAACGCGTGTTCTTCGAGCCGTCCGAGATGAAGAGCTCCACATCGATGGATTCCACAACGGACGGGATCGTCACGGACCTGGTTGCCGTCACAAGATCCTGTTCGGCCGGCGAAAGGCTCTTGAAGGCCCCGGTCTTCAGCACTTCACGTATGCAGTGCGGAAGCTCCTGGAAACGGGGATAATCGATCAGGGTGACCATGCCGTCGTTCGCGATCATGCTCATCGTCTGGAAACGCTCGTGGTTGTCAAACTCGCCGGCGTCGACAAGAGTAGGCCACAGCTCCTTGTTCCACTCGTCGCTCTTGACAGGCGTCATGTAGCAGATGTTCACGCCCGAGCCGTTGATCTTGTTCGTTTCGGTCATTGCATAACGGAAAGGCGCATAACTCTCGCTGTCCGCCAGGCCGTGGAAATAAAGCTTGCCGGTCGCCCCGTCCGCTTCGGTATAAAAGGCATCCTTGCCGATGTTTCGGCCGATGTTGAGCCAGTCCGCTCCGGCGTCGGCCGGTGCTTCCCAGTACACATCCTCAAGTTTGGTGCAATATTTGAACGCAGCCTCGCCGACATTCGCGATGCCGGTTCCGATCGTCACGCTCTCCAGCACGCCGCAGGACTGGAAGGTTGCTTCGCCGATGCTCGCGACGGAATCGCCGAGGGTCACGCCCTTCAGCTTTGCGCAGCCTTCAAAGACCTTGTCGCCGAGGCGCTTCAGACCGTTGTCCGACACGCTCAGATAGCAGATGTTGTCTTTCACGTTATCCAGGCTCTTCGGCAGCAGCTCCACCACCTGGAAACCCGCCACCTCGGCCGGGATGCGGAACGGATCCTCACGCGTGCCCAGTTCATCTGCCGTGGTGAGCTTTCCGAGATAGGTGCAGGTCTGAACGGCCGCTTCGTCGGCTCCGCCCACGCCGGTATCAAGGTCAAAGAGCAGGGAATGCTTCTTCCCGCCGCTCTCCATCGTCTCGCTCACCTCGTAATGGAGCACATCTCCGTCCTTATAGCAATAGGGGACCGAATCCTTGACCGAGGTATAGCAGCCCCAGGTGCTCATGCGGGGCATCGCGTAATCCTGGCTGCGGTTCGGCTCCTCGCGTCCGGTCGAACCCTTGTTGGCATTCCGGGGACCGATCACGACCACATCGGAATTCACGTCCCGGAAGATGTTCGCATCCAGGGCCAGCATGGATTCTTTTCCGACAGTGCTGGTCTCGTCCTGAAGGATCACATTTTCGAGGTTTGCGCAGCCCATGAAGGTGTTCATCGGCAGGCGCTCCACGCTGCCGCGTCCCAGGACATCCACATATACGTTCTTCAGGCTCATGCGGTTGGCCAGAAGGAAATCACCGAGGATGGATTCGTATTCGCAGGCAGAAGCCAGTGCCGTGACGGCCGACTGGTTCGTCGTGTCGACCTCGGAGGGGATCGTCGTTCCGTTCGGGGAATTCTTGGCTCCCATCACCTTAGCCGCCGCATCGAAGAGGTCCACATCGGCTCCGTAAAGCGTATAGACCTTCTTGCCCTTTGCAAGACGTTTCGGGAAAACAAATTCCACAAGAGCATCACCGCTGGGACGCTCCATCGCGAAGCAGGCCTTGCCGAGGGAAATGTCCTTCTCGGCTTTCGAGAAATCGGCTCTCTGAAGAGACTGCGTGTTATAGAACGCATAGTCGCCGATCGAGCATACCACATTGGAACTGATCGAAATGTCTACAAGGGAGGAACAGTCCGCAAACGCACCATATCCGATCTCCTTGACAGAGTCGGGGAATTTCACGCTCGCCAGGGCGGTACACTCCGCGAAGGCCTTGTTGCCGATGGTCTGCACATTGCCGTAAAGGTTGATCGTGGACAGCTTCGGGCACTTGTAGAACACTTCCGAACCGATGAAGGTCACGCCTTCCAGCGTAGCCGTCGAAAGCTCGATGTCGCCTTCAAAGGCGTTGTTGCCAACATAGAGGATCTCTTTGTCCAGCGTGATGGAATTCAGGTGGGTATTGCCCTTGAATGCCTGCTCACCGATGCAGGTGATACGCTGTGTTTTTCGGTAGATGCGGCCGGCCTCGTCCATGTAGTTCGGCCAGTTGTCGCCGCGATCGGCCTGGGCGCGCTTGTCGGTGATGATGTAAAAACCGGCAGGCATAGCTGCATAGGTCCAGCCGCTCTTTCCGCTGACCGGATCACCGGCATTATGTCCGCTGACGTTCGTGTAGCGGAGCTTTTTCGAATCGTCACTGTCGATCTCGATGCCGGAGACGGGCTTCGCCTCGGTAAGGGTCAGATATTCAAAGGGGATCGCGCTTGCGAACGTGGAGGTGGGCATGTGCTTGCGCACAAAGAGCATGCCCTGTTCCGCCAGCTCCGTTGCGCCGTCAAACACCTTGTATTCGGGCCAGCCCAGGATCTTCATCTCAGAAAAATCCAGAGGTGCGTCTACACCGTAATAAGCCAGCGTGTCGGGATCCGCCTCATACTCGCTCTTTTTCCGGAGATATTCCTCACGGTTTGTGCTGTAGCCCGGGAAAAGGATCTCCATCTCGTCCGTTCCGACGATGTGCTTTCCTTCAGCGTCCGTGGTCGTGCTCGTTGTATTGGCATCCGTGGGCACCTCGGAAGGCATGATGATATAAGCTTCCTTCGTCGGATCAAAAACGACGAACTTGAAGCTCTTATACATGCTGTCCATGTATGTGATGAAATCCGTATCCGAATAGAATTCGTAATTCGCGCAGATCGTGTTGTATACGTTCATCGTGCTGATGCTCGCACCGATGTCGCGGTTATGGTCGCAGATGACGCCCAGATACTGTGAGCCGCTCTTGGAAGGTGCTTCGTAGTATTTGTACAGCGTCTGAATGTAATTGTTGCTGTCAACAAAGAGGGACCAGCTCGTGTCGGTTGTCGTAGTCTGGTTCGGGATCGCGAGCCCCAGATCAGGCGCGTTGGGATCCTCCTCAACGGGCGTGATCACGCCTTCCTTGTCAAACGCAAGGCCGGTGTTCATGATCTTGTCGCTGTCCGTATAAGATGTGCCATTGGTCTGCACGCCGTTTAACATGTTGATCGCGTCAAAGACCGTCGAGGCATCCTCTTTGACCGATGCTTCGGCGTTTCCGGAGCGGTCCGTCGGGATGGCCGCGATCAGAAGGGAGCTGACCAGGCATACACCGGCAACAGACTGTCTGAGCACCCGTTTCGTGGACGGGCTCATCCCCTTCTTCTCCTTGTTCTTTCCCGCATCTGTATTCTTTGCTTTCTTTTCCGCCATGGCATTACTCCTCGTTCTGCACTTACTGTATCTTCTTCGCCACTACGACAAACCTGCCGTTTTCCTCATTATAATCGCAGGTTGACAGGGTTAAAAGCCGGTCGCCGTAAACAGCGGTCACACCCGTGTCATAATAGGACAGGCGCTTCATCTCCGCCAGGTTGGAGTAGAATTCCTCCTCCGAAGCCGCATCCAGGAACTGGTAATACTTGAACACCACCTCGTCCGCATCATAGACGCGCGAACGGAAGGCATACATCACCTGATATCTGCCTTCCTCATAGATCGTGTCAAACAGGATGTACGGATGTTTGTCATAATATGCCTCCGATTCGTACTCCCCAAGCTTCGAGAACATCCTTCCGCTCTGCAGATGATGCCCGTAAATGATGAAATTGTCATTTCCCCGGACGATGTCACATCTGCTGTCAAGGAAGAGCGTTCCCGCCTTATCCTCATCGCGGTCAAAGTTATGGGACAGATAATACTCGTTGTCATCTGCCTGCATAACGGGCCCGTCTATATTAGTATCGTCAATCTTGAGCCATCCGATAAGGTCTTTATTCAAATAATATAAGGTTTTATATTTTTCGAGCACCTCGAGCTTCACTTCGAGGCCTTTTTCGTCCACAACAGTCGCGACATACTGCGAGCTGCCGTCGCCCTTGTCAGGCATGTTGGCCAGGACATCATTCCCGACCAGATGGGAAAGCTCGCCTCCCCGGTCATCGCCCTTGCCGGCATTCATGTAATATAAACCATAAGCGCCGAAGCCTCCCAGCGTGATCAGGACAAGCAAAAAGATCAGCAGCTTGCGGCGGCGTTCGGCCTTACGCATTTCCGCCAGGATGAGCTTCCTCATCTCGGGATCATAATCATCCAGGCTCTTTTTTCCGAAGCCGGCCGTCTTCTCTTCCGGCTCCTCTTTTGTTTCCGCAGCCGCGGGCTTTGTACCTCCCGCCGTCTTACGTACGGCAGACGCCTTCGGCCTTACTTCCTTCATCTCATCAACCCTTTGTCACAATGTTGACGATCTTGCCGGGTACATAGATCTCTTTCACGATCGTCCCGCTCAGCTTGTTGCCGAGGGCGGTCTTTGCGGCGGCAAGAACGCTGTCCTTATCCGCATCCTTATCGATCACAATGGTCGCCTTCACGCGGCCCGAAAGCTGCACGGCAATTTCGACCGTATTCTGCACCATCTTGCTCTTGTCCGCAACGGGCCAGCCCGCCGTAAACACGCTCTCGCCATGCCCCAGCTGCTCCCAGAGTTCCTCGGCAATGTGCGGAGCAAACGGTGCGAGAAGAACGACAGCGCTTTCGAGGGTCTTTTTGTCCACTCCTCCGGCCTTGCTGATCTCGATGAGCTTGTTGTTATACTCCATGAAGCCGCTGATGACGGTATTCAGGCTGAAATTATTCAGTCTCTGGTCAATGTCGTGTATCATGCAGTTGCGGATGCGGAGCAGTTCCTCCGTCTCCGCCGCATTGCGGTCCTTGTTATCCTGCACCAGGTTCCAGAAACGGGTCAGGAAACGGTATACACCGTCGATCCCGCGGCTGTCCCATTCGGAATCCAGCTCGGGCGGCCCGACAAAAAGCTCATACATGCGCAGGGAATCGCAGCCGTAATCGAGCACCAGTTCATCCGGGCTGACCACATTCCCCTGGCTCTTGCTCATCTTGACCGGCTTGTCACCCCACTTTTCGGTATCCGCCGCTTTCTTCAGGATCATGCCCTGGTTGAAAAGGCGGGTGAAGGGCTCATCGAAATCCAATACGCCGATATCCTTCAGGAACTTGGTATAGAAACGGGAATAGAGCAGATGCAGCACCGCATGCTCCACGCCGCCCACATACATGTCAACGGGAAGGTACTTGTCCGCCTTCTCGCGGTCCACCAGCGCTTCCTTGTTCTTATTGTCCACATAACGCAGGAAGTACCAGGAGGAACCTGCCCACTGGGGCATGGTATTGGCCTCGCGTCTCGCGGGCTTGCCGCACTTCGGGCACGTTGTATTCATCCAGGAATCGATCGCCGCAAGCGGGCTCTCGCCGGTCCCGGTAGGCTCGTATTTCTCGACATCCGGCAAAAGCAGCGGCAGCTGATCCTCCGGAACGGGCACGCAGCCGCAGTCCGGGCAGTGGATGATCGGAATGGGCTCGCCCCAGTAACGCTGACGGGAGAACACCCAGTCACGCAGCTTGTAATTCGTGGTCTTGCGACCGAAGCCGGCCTTTTCGATCATCATCGGCGCTTCCTTCTTGAGCACCGCGCTCTCCATACCGTTCCAGTCTCCGGAATTGATCATAGTACCAACGGCAGCCGTATAGGCTTCCTGCATGTCCGGGATCTCCACACCGTCTTTGGCGATGACCTGGATGATCGGGAGGCCGAACTTTTTCGCAAAGGCAAAGTCACGGTCATCGTGGGCCGGCACGCACATGATGGCGCCGGTACCGTAATCGGCAAGCACGTAATCGGAAAGCCAGATGGGGATCTTGGCTCCGTTCAGCGGGTTCAGGGCATAGCTGCCCGTGAACACACCGGTCTTTTCCTTATCCTGCAGGCGGTCCACATTGGATCTGGTGGACGCCTTGTAGATATAATCCTCCACCGCGGCACGGGTTTCATCCGTTTCCAGGCTCTTTGCCAGGGCGTGCTCGGGAGCCAGGACCATGAAGGTGGCTCCGTAGAGGGTATCCGGTCTGGTGGTGTAGACCGTCAGCTTCTCGTCCCTTCCGTCGATGGCAAAATCCACCTCGGCGCCGTAGCTGCGGCCGATCCACTCGGTCTGCATCTTCTTGACCTTCTCGGGCCAGTCCAGCTTGTCCAGGTCATCCAGCAGGCGGTCCGCATAAGCCGTGATCTTCAGCATCCACTGCTTCAGGTTCTTCTTGGTCACTTCGGTGTGGCAGCGCTCGCACTTGCCGTCCACGACCTCTTCGTTCGCAAGGCCTGTCTTGCAGGAAGGGCACCAGTTGATCGGCATCTCCTTCTCATACGCCAGTCCCTTCTTGAACATCTGTACAAAGATCCACTGGGTCCATTTATAGAATTCCGGATCGGTGGTGTTCACTTCCATGTCCCAGTCATAGATGGCCGCAATCTGGCCGATCTGCTTCTTGATGTTGGACACGTTCTGTGCAGTGGACACCGAAGGATGCACACCGTTCTTGATGGCGTAGTTCTCCGCAGGAAGCCCGAAGGCATCCCAGCCCATGGGATGGATCAGATAATATCCGTTCAGCAGCTTATAGCGGCTCCAAACGTCCGAGATCACGTAGCCCCGCCAGTGACCCACGTGCAGACCCGAACCCGAGGGGTAAGGGAACATGTCCAGGCAATAATACTTGGGTTTTTTCCCGTCATTTACGTTGATGGGATGCTCCTCCCACTGCTTACGCCATTTTTCTTCGATCTCACGATGATTGTAGCTGCCAGCCATTCTTCTGTCCTCAATTCTTTCCATAATAAACAACACGCATCGCTGCGCGCTATCGCCTAATTATACTGATTTCCCCTTTGGATTGTCAAGAGATAAGAAAGCCCCCGGCAGTTTTCCGCCGGGGGCTGGACGCAGCAAAAAATCAGTCTTCCTTGTTGTTCTCTGCAACGGCTTCGGCGCGTGCAGCCACTTCCTTCTCCTGAACATCGGCGGGAGCCTGCTCGTAACGGACGAACTCATAGGAGTAGTCTCCGCGTCCGCCGGTCATGGAGCGCAGATCCGTGTTGTAGCCGTAAAGGCAGCTCATCGGGATCTCGGCTTCCACGGTCTGCTTGCCGTTTCCGCTGGGGTTCATTCCCAGGACGCGGCCGCGGCGCTTGTTCAGATCACCCATCACGTCACCGGTGTACTGGTCCGGTACCACGACCTTCAGGGAAGCGATGGGCTCCAGCAGTACGGGGCCGGCTTCCATGAAGCCCTTCTTGAACGCCTGGATCGTTGCCATCTTGAAGGCCATTTCCGAAGAGTCCACCGGATGATAGGAACCGTCGTAGAGGATACCCTTGACGCCCACCACGGGATAGGCAGCCAGAGGTCCCTTGAGGACGGATTCCTGCATGCCCTTCTCCACCGCAGGGAAGTAGTTCTTCGGCACGGCACCGCCCACCACTTCCTGTTCGAACACATAAGGGGTATCCAGATCGTTGCTGGGCTCGAAGCGCATCTTCACATGACCGTACTGGCCGTGACCGCCACTCTGCTTCTTATACTTGTATTCCACATCGCTCTTCTTGCGGATCGTTTCCTTGTAGGCGATCTTGGGCTGCACCAGCTCGATCTCCACCTTATACTCATCCTTCAGGCGGGATGCGATCACGTCGAGGTGCTGGTCTCCCATTCCGTAAAGGAGGGTCTGGCGGTTTTCGCCGTCGTTCACCACCTTGATGGTCAGGTCCTCATGGCCCATCTTCTGAAGCGCCTGGGAAAGCTTGTCGATATCTCCCTTGTTCAGCGCCTTGTAACGCTTGTAGGTATAAGGCTTGGAAAGCTCCACCTTACCGAATTCGATCACGTTGGCCTTGGTGGAAAGGGTATTACCGGTACGGGCAGCCGTCAGCTTCGCAATGGCTCCGATATCACCCGCATGCAGCTCCCTGATCTCGGTCGCCTTGCCGCCGGTCAGGATATAGAGCTTGGAAAGCTTTTCTTCGATATCCTTATCCTTGTTGTAGATCATGTCGTCGGTCTTAAACACGCCGCTCATGACCTTGATCAGCGAATACTTTCCGATGAAGGGATCCACGATGGTCTTCCAGATGTAGGCGCTCTTTGCCTTGGAAAAATCGTAATCCGCCTGGAAGATCTCGTTGTTCTTCAGGGAGATGCCGGCCACCTTCTTGTTCAGGGGCGAAGGCATGAGCTTGACGATGTCATCCATCAGCGCATAAGTGCCCTGGCAGAGCACATTGGAGCCCATGGAGATCGGCACGATGTCGCAGGTGTTCACGGAAATGCGGAGCGCGGCACGCACCTCATCCTCCGAGAAGGTCTCGCCGTTGAAATAACGGTCCATCATGTCCTCACTGGTCTCTGCCACCGCTTCCATCAGGGAATCGTGGTAGGTATCCAGATATTCCTTGCTGTAATCGGGCATTTCCATGTCCGTCACTTCCTTGCCCTGCCATTTCTGGGCTTTTTGGCTGATTACGTTCACGTAACCCACGAATTTTTCGTTCTCACGGATGGGGAAATGAAGCGGCGCGATCTTCTTGCCGTATTTCTCGATCAGGGCATCCACCACCTTGCGGAAGGAAGCGTTGTCCACATCCATATCCGTTACGTAGAACATGCGGGGAAGCTTGAAACGCTCGCAAAGATCCCAAGCACGCTCGGTCCCGGCTTCCACACCTGCCTTGCCGCTTACCACGATGATCGCCGCATCTGCAGCGGAAGCAGCTTCCTCTGCTTCGCCGACAAAGTCAAACATACCGGGAGCATCCAGGACATTGATCTTGCAGCCTTCCCATTCCATCGGGATCACCGATGTGCTGAGGCTGATCTGGCGCTTCTGTTCCTCTTTGCCGTAATCCGAAATGGTATTCTTATCTTCGGTCCTTCCCATGCGGGAAGTCAGTCCCGCCAGATAAGCCATGGATTCCGCCAGTGCCGTTTTCCCGGCTCCGCTGTGTCCCAAAAGCACCACGTTCCGGATCTTGTCTGTTGTGTAGACATTCATTACCTGTAACCCTCCTTATGTTTATAATGTGGAATAACCAAAACCGTTGCAGATCGCATCCACGGGGGTGCCTGCCTTGCACATCGGGCAGTCCTCCGCGGTGTAACTCGCGTAATCCGACAGATCCTTGAGCGAATAAAGCGCACGGATCTCGATGCCGTCGATCGCAGTCGCTATGGAATAGATCGCAGCGATACCCACCACGCTGCCGCCATAGTATTTCAGCGTTCCGAGCGCACTCTTGAGCGTGCCGCCGGTGGTCGCCGCATCAATGAGAACAAGTACCTTTTTGCCGCGGACCATGTGCACGATGTTCTCGCGGAACATCATCTGTCCGCCCGGATTATACTCGGGAGCCGTGATGTACATCGTCTTGTGGCTGTTGGCGGAAATGATCCCGGCCTTGGTCAGCTTGTTGGCCAGATAACTTCCCACAACCTCCATGCCGTTCAGGCAGAGTATGGTGTCGATCACATCCGATGCGAGATACATCTCTGCGATCTCCTCGCCGGTAGCCCTGGCTTCACGCTGGCGCGCCTTCATGTCACTCAGATCCATGTAGTAATTGACATGGGAATTGGGTGTGATGAAATGCCCGGGCACATAGCGAAGCACTACGTCTTTATTCTTGGCGTAGTCGATCTTTTTGTAATCCTGCATAAGTGTAACCCCCTTCTCAAAAATATTTTAGTCTATTTTACCACATATTTTGAAACAGGGAAAGAAAAAAATTGTGAAATTGCACGAATCAGAGGATCACGCGAAAATTGCTGTTTTCCAGCACGGGGATTGCTGCGCTGCGTCCGGCTTCGTCGTAGAACACGACATAGAGAGCCCCCTCCGCCTGTTCGCGGTTGTGTGTGATCCCGATGTTCTTGATATTGATGCCCGCACGGGCCAGTTCCGTGGCCACGGCAGCGATCTGTCCGGCTTCGTCGGGGATGTCCACGAAGAGCCTGAAATCCCGGCGGATCGACCCCCGCCGGTCATAAATGTTGCTGCGATAGGCTCCGCTGTCACGGAAGAGCTCGGAGATCTTCCCGAAATCCCCTTCCTCCAGCGTGTCGCAGATCGCGGAGAGTCCATCCCGGTAACGCTCCAGAAGACAGCGGATATTATCCGTATTGCTGCGGCAGATGCTCTCCCACATGGCCGGATCCGAGGATGCGATCCTCGTGATGTCCTTAAAGCCGCCGGCCGCGATCGTGCGCATGAATTCTTCCTCATTATCGGAGGTCTTGACCAGGCGGACCAACTCCGCCGCGATCAGATGAGGAACATGACTTACCGCGGCCGCCGCATAATCATGATAGGAAGGTTCGGCCGTAAGCGGGATCGAGCGCAGGCTCTCCACGAGTGCCGTCATCTCCTCCACATATCTTTTTTCGGTCTGTTCCGAGGGTGCCAGGATATAGTAGGCATTTTCAAGGATGCGCGTATCCGCGCTCTCGTACCCCGTTGTTTCCTTTCCGGTCATGGGATGGCCGCCCAAAAAGCGCGACGCGATCCCCAGTTCCTCCGCGCATTTCTGAATGTCGCCTTTTACGGAACCGACATCCGTCACCAGCGTCTCATCCCCAAGCAAAGGAGCGATCGTCCTGAGGTTCTCAATATTGCTGCCGGTCGGAGCGCACAAAAAGATCACGTCCGCCTTCCCCACATTCGAAGTAAGGCTGTCCGCGATCTCATCCAGCGTATGATCCGCAAGCGCGGGCTCCAGTTTTTCCCGGCGTCTCGCCCATGCGCTGATATGCACGTCGGGCCGCGCCGCACGTATCCCGCGTGCGATCGAACCGCCGATCAGGCCGAAACCCAGAAAGAGAAAATTCCGAAACATGAGATCCCCCTATGCTCTGTCGGGATTCAGACCGATCCCGCAGCCGGCCGCATTGGGACCGGTATGGCACGCAACACTCAGCGACAAGGGATCATAGTAGGTCTCGACATTCGGAAATGCCGCCTGCACCCTGTCCCTCCAGGCCAATGTTTCCGCTTCATCCAGAAAGGAACCGGCGCAGCCGATGAGCAGCTGCTCGTCACTGTACTGTGCATAATTCTTTTCGCGCTCCGCTTTCAGCGCATCGATCACCGCCGCACGGGATTTTTCCACCCCCCTGAGCTTGCTCACGGTATCGAATTTCTCGCCGCGGCATTCCAGGACAGGCTTGATGTTCAGAAGCCCCGCAAGCATGGCGGTGGCAGGTGTCACCCGGCCGCTGCGCTTGAAATATTCCAGGCTTTCCACCGTAAGATAGATGCAGGACTTGAACGCATTTTCCTCGAGCTTTTCCCGTATCTTTTTTGCGCTTTTGCCCTCGCCCGCCAGGCGGCAAGCCAGCTGCACGGATTCACGCAGGGTAACGGAAATACGATGGTTATTTGCCACTTCAACCTTTCCGTCATAGTCCTCGGCAAGCATGGCCGCCGACTGATAAGAGCCGGAAAGCCCGCTGCTCATCGGGATATAGATCAGTTCATCCGCACCGTCCAGAACCAGCTCCCATACATCCATCACCGCTCCGGGTGAAGGCTGGGAACTGCTCACTTTACGATCTGCCATTTGTGCCTCAAAAAACTGTGCGTGGCTGATATCCTCATTTTCAAAATAGGTATGGTCGTCGATGATGACCGGCATGGGAACCACGTGGATCCCCAGTTGTCTGGCTTCCTCGCCGAAAATACCGCTGTTGGAATCGGTAACGACAGCTGTCTTCATCAATTTACTCTCTCTTCTCCCCAGAAAAACAGTGCAACGGTCCCCGGCCCGGTATGGCTTCCGATCAGGTTGCCGATATAATTGATCATCACCTTCCCGTCCATGTTCGGGAAACGCTCTTCGATCAGATCCGCAACCGCGCGGGCATCTTCATAGCAGTCGGATTGCGTGATCAGCACCTTCCCGCTGTATTCCTTCCCGTCCTCCGCCTTCTCTTCCATGACATCCACGATCCGGTTGATCACCTTCTTCTTGGTGCGGATCTTTTCCCTGGGGATCAGGCGCCCCATGTTGTCAACGTTCAAAAGCGGGCAGATATTGAGCATCGTTCCCACAAAGCCCGCCGTCTTGGATACACGTCCGCCCTTGATGAAAAACGTAAGATCCGAAGTGAAGAACCAATGGTTCAGCTTCTTCTTGTGTTCTTCCGCAAAGGAATAAAGCTGAGCAATGCCTTTTCCTTCCTTTTTCATCTCCGCAAGCTTCATCATCAAAAGGCCGTAGCCGCCGCTGGCTGCGAGAGAATCCACAACATAAAGCTTACGCTCGGGATACTTTTCCGAAAGGATGTCTTTCGCAAGCTTGGCCGAATTGATCGTTCCGGAGATTCCGGAGGAAAGCGTCAGATGGATCACATCCTTTCCTTCCTTCAGAAAGCTCTCGAAATAACGTTCGAATTCCTCCGCATTGACCTGGGATGTTTTGGTCTCTTCCCCTTCGGTCATCCTGCGGTAGAATTCAGGGTAAGGAACGGTCTTTCCCAGATCGTCCTCGTAAAGAACACCGTTCAGTTCAAAATGAAACGGAATGAAGCTGATCCCCAGCTCTTCCATCTGCTCCTTCGTCAGGTCGACTGCCGAACAGCAGCTCAATACATAATCGCCCATCTTCCCCTCCTTGTAGTCACTTGTTGCCTTCCAGTTCCTCAAACTCCGAGTATATCTGTATGCGGCTCAGATCCGTTTCGGACATGCCGATGAAGATGCCGCCGTAAAAAAAGAAGCCGTCCTTCGGGATCACCCGGATGATCTCCACGAAGGTATGGAGTGTTTCTCTCGTCCAGATCGTGAGCAGGCACTCGTATACCGCTCCGTTCGAAAGCTCTTCGCTGCAGGTAAAGCCGATGCCGGATTTCGACACATCCTTTACGATCACATCCACTTCACGGGCGTTGTTATCTGCCTGATCCAGGCGTTTCAGCAAAAGCCGGCATTCCAGATCCATCCGCTTGCTTTTTCTCTGCTCTGCCATGGTCCACCTCCGCGCTTATCCTTGCAGACCGTTTTTTCGGTCGCACTCACGAGCCATTGTAGCATACGCTCCCGAAAACCGCAAGATATAGTCGCAGGGTATCAGTCTCCGCGACCTGCCAGCCAGCTCGCGTTCTTCTTTTTGATGCGGAACTTGATGCTCTTTTCGCCGCAGTAGACGCCTTTGCCCCGGATCGTGACCGTGGCCGTCCCGGCTTCTTTGTTGTTTTTATAGCCTGTGATCTCGTAATTCTCGGGTCCGATCATGATCCCGCTCCGGCTCAGCCTGAT
Organism: Lachnospiraceae bacterium; assembly: GCA_024696005.1. Lineage (GTDB taxonomy): Bacteria > Bacillota > Clostridia > Lachnospirales > Lachnospiraceae > NK4A136. The sequence continues at coordinate 276,437 of JAILHF010000051.1, forward strand.
CTGCGTTTCACTCAGAATGATCTCGCGTCCCGTATAAATCTGGTCATCGACCGTGCCCTTGGCTTTGCTGATGTCGGGTTTGCCCACCTTGTAGCGCACACGCACCACACCATTATAATTCCCGATGCCGGCCACAGCAATGTGCAGCGCCGTTCCGGGCGGTATGATGTCGTCCTGTGAGATGCCCTCACCTGCAAGGCGCTGCACCTTGCTGCCGCGGCACGTGACATAACAATCCTCGTCATAGCGCCAGAAGATCTTGTTCGCATCGTAATCCTTTCCGGCAGCCAGACGCTTCCCGTTGTCATCCGTAAGAACGGGTGTGCTCTTATAAATGCCGGCTTTTCCGGGATCGGCTTCCTTGTCCGCCGCATGGGCATTCACGGTGGAGATGTCCCTCTTTTCGATCGTAAAAGGCATGCGAAGCGTTTTCCCCGCATAGCCGCCTTTCCCGATGATCTGGAGCGTGGGCGGAGCGGACTCCGTGGCTTTTGCTGCTTTGTCATTCGCCTGGTATTTGACCGTATAATCCACTCCCTGCTCAAGGGTGCGCGTAACACCGCCCTGCAGGATCGTGACACTGACTCCGGGCTTTACCCCTCCCTTCACGTATTTCACGCTTGCGGGATAAACAACCTTCGCCGTGGAGATGTCGATCTTGCGGATACGGAAGATCTTCGAGATCGTTCCTCTGTATCCGGCTTCACCAATTCCCGTCACGGTAAGCTTCCCCGTGCCGGCCTTTACGTTGTTCTTGTAGCTTACGGTATAGTGCCTGCCTTCCTCCAGGGCCTTCCCGCTGCTCTTCAGCGTAAGACATGCTTCCGGCCGGATCTCGGCCCCCGTGTAATATGCGTCGGACAACGGCTGCAGTACGGCAGCCTTGGAGAGCACCGTGCCGCGGATCTTGAATTTGACGCGGCGCACGCCGCAGCAGCGGTCTCCGATACCTTTCAGGATCAGTTCTGCCTCTCCGACTCTGTCACCCTTTCGGATCACCGCCTCATAATCCGTGCCTTCCTTCAGTTCCTGCCCCTTGACCTTTACGCTGAGGGCAAGGCTCTGCCCCTTCGAGTCCTTAAGCTGGGAAAGCTCGTGGTAGCCTTCCTCCAGATAATCCTGCGTCGGGATGCGGCGGACCTTTGCCGCCGACAGATCCAGCAGTTCACCGACTATGGTCAGCTGCGTCTCCAGGCTGTCACGGAAATTCCCTTTTCCGCTTATGATAAGCTTATAGCTGCCGGGCTCCCGAAGCACCTCGTCGCAGCTGATGTCATAGTCCTTTCCGGGCACAAGCTTTTTCCCGTTCCATTTCACATTAAGCTTTGCCTCGATCACGGATCCTTTGTATTTCACGCTGACCGGCTCGCAGCTTGCTTCCGAAACGGAGGCCGGAAGGATCGTGAAATTCCGGTACAGCTTTCCGCTGTAATCCCCTTTGAATTCAAAGAACGCAAAGGCGTTGCCGGCGTCTTTGTTATCACGGTAACTTAAGTTGTAATCCTTTTTCGAAAGCAGCTTCGTGTGGTCATAGACGCGGAAATCCTTCGGCGTCTGCTTTTTCCCGTTATAAACAAGCTCCGGGATCGAAGCCGCAGCGACCCAGAGTCCGTCGGGCACATCCTCGGGCGACGCCCACTGGCTGCGGTCTTCCTCACAGATATCCCCCCAGCCTTCGCGGATCACATGATACTCTTCGATGAGCGTGGCACTCCGGATGCCGTTCTTGTAGGCTACCGCCTTCAGCACGCAATCCTCCGAAATGCTGATCGGCCCGCTGTATTCCGTTGCCACACCAGCGTCCGGCTCGCGGCCGTCAAGCGTATAACGGATGCCTGCATCCGGCGTGGGGGAAGAAAGACGCACCTGTGTTCCAGCCGGGACATCCCCGCCGGCAGGAGACGCCTGGGGCTTTCCGACCTGGAGCACCATCCTGACCGAAACCGTGCACTGGTCCGTCAGTCCGTTGTCTACGGTCTTGATCCGGATCACGGTACTTCCGCTCCCGGCCCCTGTCACCTCACCCTTTTCATTCACTGTCGCGACAAGCGGATTGTCACTGGAAAGCTTCACGCTGCGGTCGTCCGCATCGGCGGGAAGGACCGTCCATTCGAGCTTGGCACTCTCATCCAGATCCAGCTGCAGGCTTTTGACATTGAGCGATACCGAAACAGGATGAACCACAACGTGCAAAGGATAGCTGTAATTCTCCGTATAGTCGCAGGCCTTTGCCTCGGCCTTTAGCGTGCCGTCTCCCCGCGCCTTCAGTGCTTTGATGGTCTCGCCCTCGATCACGGCAAGGGAACTGTCCTCCACCTTCCAGGTCGTTGCGGTCTTGGCCAGCCTCACCTGGGCTCCGTCGGGCTTGTGGCCGTCCACCCTGATCCAGGCGCTGATCCTGGGCAGGGGAACACCCTTCTGGTATTCCAGCTTAAGCTTGCTCCCTCCGGCAGGGTTCGACGCAAAGCTTGCGCCTTTCACATAATCGTCCACGATGATCATCTCATAGTTCTGCACCTTGTCGGTCTCGGAAGTTACCGCAGAGCTTATGGCTCTGTTCGTATATTCCAGGGCCCAGAAATAATGCCCCTCCATGATCACGCAGCCGATGCCGTAGAAGGCATAGTCCGTCGTCAGGATGTCGTTGGCGCTGGCGGAAAACCAGCGGTTTACGGCCTCCTCACCCTTGGTCAGTTCGTTGAGCAGAAGCTCCTTGGTCTTCGCATTCCGGATATACGCCGTATAGATCGTGGAAAACTCACTGGCATCAGGGCGCACGGTGGAATAGCGTACCGCCGCCTCCGTGGCGCGCTGCATCGCTTTCTCCTCCAGACCGTAGTCATAGCTTAAGGTACGTACCTTCTGCTCCGTGCGGATCTCGTTCACACGGGCGGCAGCTTTCCTGGCTTGTGTGCGGATGCAGTTTACCGAGACCGTGATGGAATTCTGGCTCTCCGTAAGCCCCAGTACCTCTTCCCCTGTGGCCTCTGCGAAGCTGCCGTCGCTTTCCGCGGAAAGGATCTCCGCGCCTCCTTCATCCACCGCTTCTTCTCCCTCTGCGGGCTCCTCGCTTCCCTCGCCCGGAACAGCATCTCCGCCTTCGCCGCTTTGGTCCTCTGCACAGGCATCTCCGCCTTCGCCGTTTTGACCGCCCTCTTCACAGGCTTCCCCGGCTTCGCCGGCCGGGCTTTCTCCCTCATATGCTTCGTCGCTGCTCTCCGCAGCGGCATAAGCCTCGTCCCCGTCGGCCGCATAGACCTGCGGCAGCGCAACAAGGTTCATCAGCAGGACCAAAAGCAGAAGTCCCGATACAAAGCGTTGCATCCGTCTGATCGATCTCATGATATCCTCCCGTCAGTTAAATGATCAGCATGGCATCCCCGAAGGAAAAGAAGCGGTAGCGTTCCCGGATCGCCTCCTCATAAGCAGCCATAACCTTTTCTTTCCCGGCAAATGCCGAAACAAGCATCAGAAGCGTGGATTCCGGCAGATGGAAATTCGTGATCAGCCCGTCCACAACCTTGAAGCGGTAGCCCGGATAAATGAAGATATCCGTATCCCGGCTGCCTGCCTTTACCGTCCCGTCCTCTTCGCTCATGCTCTCGAGCGTGCGCACGGAAGTGGTTCCCACACAGACCACACGCCCCCCTGCCCTGCGGCAGGCATTGATCCTTTCCGCGGCCTCCGCACTGATCTGGCAGAACTCCGTGTGCATATGATGCTCCAGGATATTCTCCGCCTTGACCGGACGGAAGGTCCCGAGCCCGACATGCAGGGTCACAAAAACCGTCTCAACTCCGGCTGCGCGGATCTGGTCCAGAAGCTCGGGCGTAAAATGCAGCCCGGCCGTGGGTGCCGCCGCCGAACCTTCCACCCGCGAATAGACCGTCTGATAACGCTCCCGCTGTTCCCTGGGCAGTTTATGTGTGATATAAGGGGGAAGCGGCATTTCCCCGAGCTTATCCAGCAGTTCCTCGAAGATCCCTTCGTATTCAAAACGGATCTTCCGGTTTCCCTCCTCGAGGATCTCCGTCACCTCAGCCGTAAGAATCCCGTCGCCAAAAACGATCCTGCAGCCGGGTCTCGCCTTTTTCCCGGGACGAACCAGCACCTCATAGCAGCGGTCCTCAAGCCTCTTCAAAAGAAGCACTTCGATCGCGGCGCCGGTATCCTCCTTTGTCCCGTAAAGCCTGGCCGGGATCACACGGGTGTCGTTCAAAACCAGGCAGTCGCCGGGGCGCAGCGAAGAAAGCACATCCGGGAAATGACCGTGTGTCACTTCGCCGCTTGCGCGGTCAAGCTTGAGCAGCCTGGATGCGCTCCTGTCCGGAAGCGGATCCTGTGCGATCAGTTCTTCGGGGAGTTCGTAATGATAGTCCGATGTTTTCAGCAGATCACTCATTGTATTTTGATATCCATCTTCAGTGTCATGGTCTTCAGTTTCATCTCGACGCCCGAAAACTCGCCGAGGTATTCCCCCATCAGTTCCTTCAGCGCCGAATTATCGACCGTAAGCAGCGTGACTTCCACATGCACCGGAAGCCCGGTCTCACGGTTCACATATCTTGTCACATCCATCGTAAGGCTCTCGAGCAGCTTTTTGGTGTTTGCATCCAGCACCCCGCCCGGCAGCTTCAAGCTGTAATCTTTCCCGTCCACCACGCCGTTTGTCACGGCGCAGGTCTTTCCGTTCCAGTCCGCGTCACTGCCGCTTTCGGGCTGTGAAGCTGCGATCTGCTCATATTCCCTGAGAAAATCCCATACTTCCCGCTTCAGCTCGCTGTTTGCTTCCGTCCTGGTCTCGCCGCCGGTCTTGATCAGGATGTCCTTGCCGTTCTGCGAGAGCTCGATCGTTTCCGTCTGCTCCTGCTTCTTGCCGGCCGCACTCACGCTCACCTTTTCGGTAACGAGCATGTATTCCGAACCGCTGTTTCGCCCGTCATAAGAGAGCTTCAGCTCCACGGTGGCAGGCACATCTATGCTGATCCCGAAATACGAGGCCGTAAGGCCCAGATCGATCACGGCATCGGCCGAAACAAGCTCCGGCCCCGTCTCTTCCTCTTCTTCTTCGGGAACGACCATTTTCGCAAGGCCATCCTGCGCGCGGGCATTCTCCGGATCGATCTCGAGGACTTTCCCGTAATAGCCCCGTGCCGCATCCCAGTCATCCGCATCATATGCTTCGTCACCCAGCTGAAGATAAGATTCGACCAGTTTGTGGCGGAACTGCTCCGTATCGACCTTTTCGTTGAGCGGTTCTGCCATCGCCGCCTCGAAAAAAGCTGCCGTCGCTTCGGCATCGCCGCTCTCCATGATCGCGGAACCCAGCTGAAGCTTGGCTCCCGTCCAGCTTGCGGCATCTTCCCGCATCAGCTCCCCGCTTGTTTTGGGATCATCGATCACGCCCGCAAGCTTTTCTTCGGGAATGGTCTCGAGCCGTTCGACCAGCCCATCCCAGTCTTCCTTCTTTTCAAGGCGCCTTGCTTCGCTCAGATACGCATTCCAGAGCGCTTCTGCCACATCTTCGTCGCGGCATTCCGAAAGCCCCGTTTCCAGGATCTTTTGCGCATTTTCATAATCCCGGTCCTGCATGTAGATGTCGCCGAGGGCCAGGTAAGCCGGGACATGAACACTGTCATAATCCAGGATGTCTTCGTAGAGAGCAATGGCCCGTTCCGTCTTATCGGCCTCCAGGCTTTTTTCGGCAAGGTATTCCCGGATCGCGATGCGGCTGTCATGGTTCGCAAAGCCGAAATACCACACACATCCGCCGATCAGGATCAACAGGAACAGGAACAAAAACAGGATGAACTTAACGCCGCTTTTCCTTTTCTCTCTCAAGGCCGCCTCCGTCTGAATTCTCGGTTAAAAGATGCACATCCAGCTGCCGGTAAGGGATCTTGATCCCTTCGTTTTCAAAGCGTTCCTTCAGTCTCTCGATATAGCTCCATTTTACGTCGAAATAATCCTCGTTCATCACATAGGCCCGAAGTCCCATCGTGACCTGTGACTCGTCCAGCGAATCGACATAGACCGCGATGCCGTCTTCCCTGCGGATGCGCTCGTCCGCCTCGGCCAGCTCCGTCATGACCTGCTTGGCCTTCCGGATATCCGACTCGTACGAAATCCCGAAATTCAGGATCATGCGGCGTCTGGGCGTATGATTGATATTGGTCAGCGACGTGTTCGCCAGGGTACCGTTGGGCAGGACCACGGTCTTTTCATCTATGGTCCGCAATTTGGTGTAGAACAGGCCGATCTCGGTGACAACACCTTCGTTTCCCTTGTTGTCCTCGATGATGTAATCGCCGATCCGGAAGGGCTTCAATACGAGCAGCAGCACGCCGCCGGTCACGTTTGACAGGCTGCCCTGCAAAGCCAGGGCGATCGCGACACCCGCACTGCCCAGAACCGCGATCAGCGAGGTAGTCTCAAAACCGAACCAGGACGCGATCCAGATGATCAGCAGCGCATACAACCCCACATTGAGCATCGAATCCAGAAAGCCCTGTATCCCTGCATCGGCTTTTGCCTTCTGCATGGATTTCTTCACGGCCTTGCGGACCAGGCGGATCAGCTTGGTGCCCAGCCAGAACAGAAACAGCGCAACGATCAGCCTTACGCCAAAGCGAAGCAGCTTTCCCGGCAGATCCGAGAAGAAATCCTTTGCCACGCCGAGCGTATGCGATGCTTCCTCCGAGCTGATCCCGACCGCCTCGAGGATGTCATTGGCCGAAACCGCATGTCCGTTTTCCGAAATGCTGCACGTGATCACTTTTTCTTCTTCCCTTTCGTTTCCGAGCCGGAGGCTATGGCCTGCTCTGCGGCACGGATCTTGCGCGCGAGTTCCTCTTTCAGGCTCTCACGCAGGCGGCTCCGCTCAGCAGCCAGGTCCTTCCTGCGTTCCTCTTCTTCCCGGCGCTTTCCCTCGCGTTCCTCTTCCCTTCGCCTGATCTCGGCTTTTTCCTCTGCCGTGAAAGGCTGGAAAAGATAGACCTTTGCCGAAAGTGCAGGGAGCACAAGGCGGATGCGGTAATCCCTTCCGTCCGTTTTGTTCCTGCGGGCCGCGGTTGTTGCTCCGTCCACCACGCCGCCGCTCTCGCTCGAAAAGATCTCCTTGTATTTTCCTTCCCGGTCCACACCGAGAAAATACTTGTCGCGGTCCACGTTCGCAAAGTTGAACACACATACCAGTGTGCGTCCTTTCTTCAAATCCTGCCTGAGAAATGCCAGAACGTTTTCCTCGGCCCCGTCTTCCTTGAGCCAGACAAAGCCGTTCTCATCGTTGTCGCAGGCATAAAGCGCGCTCTCCTTTGCGTAAAAGCCGTTGAGGCTCTTCAGATACGCGCGGAACACTTCCTCTTCCAGTTCCTGTTTGTCACAGGGCATCCGGCGTTCCATGTCCTCAAAAGAGGACAGATTCCCGTATTCCTGCCCTTCAAAGACGGCCCATTTTCCGACATGCAGGCAGAGATATGCATAAAGCAGCTTCAGTCCTTTCCACTGCTCGGCTTCGTCTCCGTGCATGCGCATCCGGAGTCCCCCCTGACGGAAATTGACATGGGAAAGGCCCACGGGCAGGAGATAATTCTCACAATACTGGTAAAGCATGCTGCCGACAAGAGCGTGATGATAATTGCGGCGCACGATCGGATCCCTGGAAAGATAATCGATCAGTTCGCGGACGCAATCCGAATCCGCCGTCAGGTCAAAGCCGAGACCTTCGTCACCCTTTTCCGTCACCTTCGGGTAGGAAGAGCTTCCGGACGCAATGCTGATCAGGCCGCTTTTCGCCTTGTGGAGCAGTACGTTCATCTCCCGCAGGAACGCAATGGCTTCGAGGTTCTCCACGCCGCCGTAGATATTGGGGATCCATTCCCCGGGCGCGCGGTAATAATCCAGATACAGAAGCGACGCAACATCCAGCGTCACAAAGCCGTCCAGGTGATACTCCCGGCTCCAGTAGTTCAAAACGGAAAGCAGATAGCTCTGTACCTGCGTCTTTCCCAGATCAAACTTGAGCATGCCGGTACGGGGCTCCACGCCTCGTCTCGGATCGGCATATTCATACAGAGCGCTGCCGTCAAAGCTGCCGGGGCCGAATTCGACATTGGAGAAATCCCCCGGTGCCCATTCCAGCAACACACCGATGTTCTTTCCGTGCATGACATCGACAAACGCCATCAGTTCTTCAGGCGAACCGTAACGGCTGCTCGGCGCAAACAAAAGGCTGCTGTGATAGCCTGCGTCCTGATCTCCCGGGAATTCCATGAGCGGCATCAGTTCCACATGCGTATAAGCCATGGAGGAAAGATAATCCGCAAGCTCCGCGACCGCCGTTTTGTCCGAAAGGAAGCCCTCCGGAAGACGCTCGAGAGAAAGCGCATAGATGTTCAAAGGGGAGACTGACGGATCGTATTTCTTTCTGGCATCCATCCAGCGCTCATCCTTCCATTTGCGGGACGGCGCACAGAAAACAGAGTCTGCGGAATGCGGCCCGGCCTGGCGGAAGCTGTAAGGATCGGCCTTGCGCATGCTCACGCCACCCTTCATCAGAACATCGTAAGCATAATGTTCCCCTTCCTCCAGGCCCGGCACGAACAGTTCAAAGATCCCCGATCCCTCCAGGCGGTTCATGGGGCAGCGCCTGGCGTCCCATTCGTTAAAATCTCCGACAAGGCTCACGCGGACCGCCTCGGGCGCCCACACCCGGAAGATGCAGCCGCGTTTTCCGCGCAGGGTCTTTTTATGCGCTCCCATGTAGGTGTATGCCCCGGTCTCGGCACCGGAAGCAAAGCGTGTTTCATCCTCTTCCGAAAGATGCGTCCCGAAACCGTAAAGCTCGGGAAAGTCCCTGGAAATGCTCTCTTTTTTCTTTTTCTTCTTTCCGTCCTCTTCGGGAACGGGATATTCCGCATGATAACGGTATTCCTTCCGCTCGGCTCCGGGCAGGAGCGCCGCAAAGAATCCCGCCTCATCCGCAAGCTCCATCGGCACTTCTTCCCTGACGGTCCTTCCCCTGCTTCCTTCGCTGCCTTCGACATAGATCGTCACTTTCCCGGCTCCCGGGAAAAACGCCTGCACGAGCGTCTGACGCCCCTTCGCATGCGCGCCCAGGAAATCATCCGGGCGGTCACATTCCCCGTAAACCAGTTCTTCGATCTTTGCCCAGTCCATCAGGGCATACAGTTTTTTATTCATCAAAGCATCTCCTTATGCAAAGCTGTCTGAAAATCCCGCGGCATCAGATCCTGTGAATGAACAGGCCGCTCCTGAGCTTGGGCTCAAACCAGGTCGATTTGGGCGGCATGAGCCTGCCCGCGTCCGCAACGGCAAACAACTCCGAAATGGAAGTGGGATACATGGCGAAAGCCGCACCTTCCTGCGGCAGTGCGTCCACGCGGCGTACCAGTTCGCCGAGGCCGCGGATCCCTCCGATGAATTCGATGCGCTTGTCGGTCTTCGGATCCCCGATGCCGAAAAGCGGCGAAAGCACCTTATCCTGCAGGATCGCCACATCCAGCCCGTCTACGGGATCGCTGTTTAAGAGCGCATCCTTCATGCAAAGACGATACCATTTCTTCCCGAGATACATCCCGATCTCGCCCTTCTTTGCGGGGTGCACGGGCTCCGTCCCTTCTTCCCGGATGTCAAAAAGCCCGGCGAGAGCATCCAGAAGCTCCGCGGCACTGTGTCCGTTCAGATCATGCAGAAGACGGTTGTAATCCATGATCATCAGTTCCTCATCCGGGAAGATCACGGAAAGGAAGAAATTGTAATCTTCCTCGCCGCTGTGCGCGGGATTCTCCGCCCTGCGTTTCTGACCGACGCGCACTGCGGATGCGCAGCGGTGATGTCCGTCCGCGATATAGAGCGCGTCCATGTTCCGAAACGCCTCACGGATCATGCGGATGTCTTCCTCACCGTTTATGACGAAGACTCTGTGCCTTATCCCGTCATCCGAGACAAAATCATAGAGCGCTTCCTTCTTTTTGGTCTCGCTCATCACCCTGCGCAGGCTGTCCACCTGACGGTAAGCCAGAAAGATCGGTCCGGTCTGTGCGCTGCAGGTATCCACATGGCGGATGCGGTCCGCTTCTTTGTCCGCTCTGGTATTCTCATGCTTTTTGATGATCTGCTTCTCATAATCCTCGATGGATGCGCAGCCGACGATGCCGGTCTGCACACGTCCGTCCATCGTGAGCTCGTAGAGATAATAGCAGGGAGCCTCATCCTGCACGAAGTCCCCTTTTTCGATCCTCTCGTTCAGAAGCGACGCTGCTTTTGCATATACCTCGTCCGCGTAGGTATCCACGCTGTCATCGAATGAAGTCTCCGCACGGTCGATCGCCAGAAACGACTCGGGGTTCTTTTCGACCACGACCTTTGCTTCCGCCCTGCTGTACACGTCATAGGGCAGTGCCGCGATCCTGTCTTCTTTTCCTTTTACCGGCCTGTAAGCTGCAAAAGGTCTGATATCCGCCATTTCTTTTTCCTCCTCAGATCAGGGTGCGCACTACCTTGGGCAGGTATCCGCCCTTCTCGAGTGCGCCCAAAATGCTCTCTTTATGTTCGGTGCCGAAAGCTTCGATCGTGATGCGAAGCTCCACGGCGCTTTTGCGGTTGGTGGTCACAAACTGGTTATGCTCCAGCTTGATCACGTTTCCGTTCTGCTCCGCGATCACGCCGGCCACGCGCTGCAGCTCGCCCGGCTTGTCGGGCAGCAGCACGGATACCGTAAAGATGCGGTTTCTAAAGATCAGTCCCTGCTGGACCACGCTGCTCATCGTGATCACATCCATGTTTCCTCCGGAAAGGATCGCGACGATCTTTTTCCCCTTCACATCCAGCTGCCGTATGGCCGCCACGGTAAGAAGGCCGGAGTTTTCGACGATCATCTTGTGGTTCTCGACCATGTCCAGGAAAGACACGATCAGATCCTCATCCCTTACCGTGAGTATGCCGTCCAGGTTCTCCTGAAGATAAGGGAAGATCTTTGAGCCGGGCGTCTTGACTGCGGTGCCGTCGGCGATGGTATCGACCGTAGGCAATGTCACGACCTTTCCGGCCTCCAGGGAAGCCTTCATGCAGGCCGCGCCTTCGGGCTCGACGCCGATCACGCGGATCTTCGGATTCAGCAGCTTTGCCAGGGTCGACACGCCGGTCGCCAGGCCGCCTCCGCCAATCGGGACCAGGATGATGTCCACAAGGGGAAGCTCTTTGATGATCTCCATCGCGATGGTTCCCTGTCCCGTGGCAACGGTCAGGTCATCAAATGGATGGATGAAAGTATATCCGTGTTCGGCCGCAAGCTCATAAGCCTTTTCACAGGCTTCGTCGTAAACATCTCCGTACAGTACCACCTCGGCTCCGAAGCTTCTGGTACGGTTCACCTTGATCAGCGGTGTGGTCGTGGGCATCACGATCGTCGCCTTCATCCCGCGGCAGCGGGCCGCATAGGCCACGCCCTGCGCATGATTTCCGGCCGAAGCCGTGATCACGCCCTTCGCCCTTTCCTCATCGCTCAGGGTAGACGCCTTGTAATAGGCGCCGCGAAGCTTGTATGCACCGGTGAACTGCATATTCTCCGGTTTCAGATACACACGGTTGCCGCTCAGGGTGCTCAGATAATCGCTGTAGACGAGCTTGGTCTCGAGCGTTACCTCCTTCACCTTTTCGGAGGCCTCCTCAAAAGCCTCGAGCGTGAGCATTTCCTTAGCCATTCTCTTCTTCTCCTCCTTCAGGGTCCGCGGCTGTCTCCGCAAGCCCGATCATCGTTTCTTCCTCACCATCCTCCGGACGCTGCACATCAAAGAGCGCTTCCACAAAAGCGTCCGCGTCGAACTTCTGCAGGTCCTCGATGTGCTCGCCCACGCCGATGTATTTGACGGGGACTTTCAGCTCCGACTGGATCGCCACCGCGATGCCGCCCTTGGCCGTGCCGTCCATCTTAGTCAGGATGATACCGCTCAGGTCCGCGACTTCGTTGAAATCCCTTGCCTGCTGCAGGGCATTCTGCCCGGTCGTGGCATCCAGCACGATCAGGTTTTCCCGGTGCGCATCCGCAAACTCACGGTCGATCACACGGTTCATCTTTTTCAGCTCTTCCATCAGATTCTTTTTGTTGTTGAGACGGCCGGCCGTATCCACGAGCAGCACATCCACGCCCCTGGCCTTTGCCGCGGCTACCGCGTCAAAGAGGACGCTGGAAGGATCGGCCCCTTCCTTTCCGCCGATCAGCTCCACGCCGGCCCGTTCACTCCAGACCTTCAGCTGGTCGCCCGCAGCCGCGCGGAAGGTATCCGCCGCCGCCATCATGACGCGCTTCCCCTGCGCCTTCAGATGGGATGCGATCTTGCCGATGGAGGTGGTCTTGCCCACGCCGTTCACGCCGATCACGAAAACGACAGACTGTTTTTCCTCGAATTCGTAGGCTGTCTCTCCCACCATCATCTGTTCCCGTATATCCTGTATCAGCAGTTCCTTGCATTCCGCAGGCTTTACGATATGCCGGCTCGCCACCTGTTCCTTCAGGGTATCCAGGATCTCTTCGGTGGTATGCACACCGATATCACCCATGATCAGGATCTCTTCGAGTTCCTCATAGAAATCATCATCGATAGCCTTGGCATCGTTAAAGATGATATCCAGGCTGTATACGAAATTGTCGCGGGTCTTGCTAAGGCCTTCCTTCAGACGGGCAAAACGCTGTTTCTTGCGCTCCTCCGCTTCCGCCGCAAGGCGCGCTTCTTCCTCCGCTCTTGCAGCCGCATCGTTCTCGGGGCGCGCAAAGACCGACAAGTCGATCTCTTCATCCATGTTTACCCGGAAAGGGGTATCCTCAATGATCGGTTCTTCTTCTTTTTTCTTTCCAAAGGGCCACCAGGCCATGGCTTTATCTCCTTTACTAATCCGCAAGCTGTTCATCGATCAGATTGACCGAGACCAGCGTGCTCACTCCTTTTTCCTGCATCGTGATGCCGTACAGGCGGTCCGCCTTTTCCATGGTGCCCCGGCGGTGCGTGATCACGATGAACTGGGTATGTGCCGTAAGTTTGTGCAGATACTTCGCATACCGCTCCACATTGCTCTCGTCCAGGGCTGCTTCGATCTCGTCGAGCAGACAGAAGGGCGAAGGCTTCAGGTTCTGTATCGCAAAGAGCAGAGCGATAGCGGCCAGCGCCTTTTCTCCGCCGGAGAGCTGCATCATATTCCCCAGCTTCTTTCCCGGCGGCTGCGCATTGATCTGTATCCCGGCTTCCAGGATATCCTCGTCTTCCATCAGCTTCAGCGTGCCCGTGCCGCCGCCGAAAAGCTCCTTGAAGACCTTGTCGAACTCCCTTCCGATCTCGGCAAACTTCTCGGTAAACTGCTTCCGCATCGCCTCGTCCAGTTCGGTGATGATGCCCTGCAGTTCCTTTTCCGCCTCGATCAGGTCGTCATGCTGGCCCTTCAGGAAGGTGTAGCGCTCCATCACGGCTTTATAGTCCTCGATCGCGTTGACATTGACATCTCCGAGACGCTTGATGCCGTCCTTCACCTCGGCGATGCTGCGTTTGATGAAGACCAGATCGGTCAGGGTCTCGTCCTTGAGGGCTGCCGCATCCTCAAGCGTGAGCTCGTATTCGGTCCACATGTAATCGTACAGGCCGTTCATCTCATCCTGCAGCTTGTCCAGCAGGTTGCTCAGACGGTATGCTTCCTTGTCGAGGCCGCTGATCTTGTCCGAAAGCTCCTCTCTCTGCCCGAAAAAGCTCTTCTGCTTTTCCGCGAGGCTCTCTTTCTTTTCCTGCAGTTCCGAAAGCTTTGAGCGGGAATCCTCTTCGGCCGTGAACGAAGCAGCGATGGTCTTCGTGATCTCCTCGATGTCGTTCTCGCGTTCCTTTACGGTCTGCTCGTTGTTTTTGCTGCTCTCCTCGGCCTCCTGCATCTCCTTTGCGATGCGGGCGATCTCGCTGTCGATGCGTTCCACGCTCTGCGCTTCGAACTCCTGCTTCTGCAAAAGCTTTTCGAGCTCGACCTCACATTCGGTAACGACCATCGCCTGCGCGCTTTCCTTGTCACGCTCGGCGTCAAGCTTCTCCTGGACCTCGTCGATGCGCTCCCTGGTCTCTTTTTCGCTGCCGGAGGAATTGCGGAGGATCTCTTCGATCTCTTCCTGTTTTTCCTTGATGTCCTTGACCTGCGTTTCGATCTCGCTCTGCTCGCTGTTAAGGTCACCGACACCCCGGGCAGTCTCCTCGATCTTTTCCTTTGCCTTCTGCAGGTTCAGGTTTGCCGTATTCAGGCGGATAAACTGCTGCTGGCTCTCGTATTTGACATCCTCGATCTCCATGCGGAGCTTGTTGCGCTCCCCTTTGATCTTTTCGATCTCGTCGAGATAAGCGTTGATCTTTTTATGTGCTTCCCTGACTTTCTTTTCGAGCTCGTCCATCTCACGCCGGCGGCTCAGCAGGTTGGAATTGTTCTTGAACGCACCACCGCTGATGGCACCGCCCGGCACAAGGAGTTCTCCCTCGATCGTGACCATGCGGATGCCGTAATCAAACTTTTTCGCGATCGCGAGGGCGTGATCCACATTGTCCACCACAACGATGCGCCCCAGCATGCTCTTTGCCACATTCTCGTATTCCGGGTCGGTGGTCACGATCTCGTTGGCCATGCCCACGACGCCTTTTTCACTGAGGACTTCCGGCGTCTTGAATTCCTGCGGATGGGAAATGCTCGTCAGGGGCAGGAAGGTCGCCCGGCCGAAACGGTTCTCTTTCAGGAAGGCGATCATGCGCTTTGCGGTCGCTTCATCCTTTGTAACGATATTCTGGATGTTTCCGCCCAGCGCGGTCTCGATCGCGACCTCATATTTTTTCTCCACACGGATGATGTCTGCGACCACGCCGATCACGCCGGCATCTTCGGTCTTCTTTTCCATGACGCGGCGGATGGAATTTCCGTATCCTTCATAGCGCTCCGTCATGTTGGAAATGGACTCGAGCTTCGTCTTGTCCTGGTGATAGGATACACGGGTCTCCTGAAGCTTGCGGTCGATCTCGGCAAGCTCATCATGGATCTCCCCGGTGCGTTCCTCTTTTTTCTTCTGTTCCAGATCCAGTTCCGCTATGCGCTTGTTGATATCCTCGAACTCCTTTTCGAGCCCGGCGATGATGTTGCGCTGCTCTTCTTCGTCCGTCTTGGCCTGCAGGAAACGGGAGTTGAGCTCGGCCCTGCGGACCTGGCTCTGCTCGAGCATGGTATCGTAACGCTCCTTGGAACTTCTTACATTCGCCCTTTCGTTCAGAAGCTGGATGATCGTATTCTTGTCCGCCTCAATGGAAGCGGTCATGCTCTCGATCCGCTCCTGGATCTCATTCAGCAGCGCGCGCTCCCGGTCTCTTTTGGCCTGCGCTTCGGCAAGGACCTCATCCACGGCATCCTTTCCGCTGTCGATGTTTTCCTTTTCCTTTTCCTTCTCGGCAAGCTGTTCCTTCAGGTCCTCGATGCGCTTCGCAAAATGCTCCATGCCGGCCTGCGCGGAACGGATCTGCTCCTTGAAGAGCTCGATCTGCCCTTCCAGCTTCGTGCGGGTGCTGCCGGCATCGCTCAGGTTCGACCTCGCTTCCTCCAGCTGCTGTTCGAGCTGCGCGATCTCCTCTTCCACGGCCGTATATTCGGTCTTGATCCCTTCCAGCTTCGCGCGGTGTTCTTCCAGGTCATCATTTACGATCTTGCGTTTTTCCTTCGTCTCGGCGATCACCGAGTTCTTCCGCTCGCTTTCCTGCAGAAAGTGGTTCACGTCCAGACGCTTGAGTTCTTCTTTTTTGCGCAGGTATTCATGGGCCTTCTCCGACTGCTTCTCCAAAGGCCCGACCTGTTTTTCCAGTTCGGAAAGGATATCGTTGACGCGCGTGAGGTTCTGTTTCTCCTCTTCGAGCTGCTTCACCGCAGCCGCCTTGCGCTTCTTGTACTTCACGATGCCGGCCGCCTCATCAAAGAGCTCGCGGCGTTCCTCGGGCTTGCCCGAAAGGATGCGGTCGATCTGGCCCTGCCCGATGATGGAATACCCTTCCTTGCCGATACCGGTGTCGTAAAAAAGCTCGTTTACATCCTTCAGACGGCAGACATTTCCGTTCATCAGGTATTCGCTCTCTCCGGAGCGGTAGATCTTTCGCGCCACCGTGACTTCATCATAATCCACCGGAAGCTGCCGGTCGGCATTGTCAAGGGTGATCGCCACATAAGCATAACCCAGGGGTTTACGCATTTCCGTCCCGGAAAAGATGACATCCTGCATGGATGCGCCTCGCAGCTGCTTGATGCGCTGTTCACCGAGCACCCAGCGGACCGCGTCCGCCACATTGGATTTTCCGCTGCCGTTGGGACCCACGATGCCTGTTATGCCGTTATGAAATTCAAATCGGATCTTATTTGCAAAGGATTTAAATCCCTGTACTTCTATGCTTTTCAGATACATGTTTTCTTCGGTTCCTTCTTCCAGTATTTGAGCGCTTCTGCCGCAGCGGCTTTTTCCGCGCTCTTTTTATTCTTGCCCTGACCTTTCCCGCAGGGCACATCATTCACATAAACCTCGACCGTGTACAGTTTGTCGTGATCGGGCCCACTCTCGGAGACCAGTTCATATCGGATCGGCACGTTTCCGTCTTTCTGCAGATATTCCTGCAGCTGCGTCTTGGCATCCTTCTCTTCCAGGTGCCGGTCCGGATCCGCCAATACCCAGCGCTCCACAAAACGTTGCGCTTCCTCAAGGCCTCCGTCCAGATAGATCGCGCCGATCAGGGCTTCATAGGCATCGGAAACAACGGACGCTTTCTTTCTGCCGCCGCAGGCTTCCTCACCTTTTCCGAGCCGGATGAGCTCGCCCAGGCCGATCGCTTCCGCACAGGCGGCCAGCGCCCCTTCGCAGACCAGGGATGCCCTGAGATAGGACAACTTTCCCTCCGGAAGCTCCGGATAGCGCAGAAAGAGATGGCGGCTGCTGATCAGCTCCAGGACAGCGTCGCCCAAAAACTCCAGCCTTTCGTTGCAGGCGGTCTTATTGATCTTTCGTTCGAAGACATAGGACGAATGCCTGAGCGCTTCCAGCGCATGTTCCTTATTCCGAAACGTGTAGAAGATACGCTCCTCAAGCAGGGCAAGCGCTTCCTTCTCAGTCATGGCTCTTCACCTGTTCCAAAAGCTTCTGGGCATCGCCGACGGTCCTGACTTTTTTCCACTCTTCTGTCGGGATCGTGATCGAAAGCTCCTCCTCCAGAAGCTTGAGGATCTGCGCCATGTCGATGGAATCCGCGCCCAACGCCGTTTCAAACGTGGCCTCGGGCAGGATCTCGCCGGAATATACCTGCAGCGTTCTTTCGATCGCGTGCTTTAACGCTTCTTTATCTGTCATCATCGCTCCCCAGTTTCATCTTTTCCCGTATTTTCTCATTGATGCGCTGCGCTTTGAACGTGCGGCACTGCAGAATGGAATTTCGTACCTCCACGGCTTCCGAGGAACCGTGCGTCTTTACGACCAGGCCGTTCAGCCCCAAAAGCGGTGCACCGCCGTACTGCTTCACATCAAAGGTCCTGAGTGTCTCCTTCAGGGCCGGCTTGATCAGCGCGCCGCCGATCTTGCTGCGCACGCTGCTCATGATCCCCTTCTTGATGGCCTTCAGGATAAAACTGGCCTCTCCTTCATAAAGCTTCAGGATCACGTTCCCGACAAAGGCCTCGGTCACGATCACGTCAGCCGCTCCAAAAGGGATGTCGCGCGATTCGATGCTGCCGATAAAATTGATGTCGTCGCATTCCTTCAAAAGAGGCATCGTCTCCTTGACCAGGGCATTGCCCTTTTCCTCTTCGGCTCCGATGTTTACGATCGCGACACGCGGCTTCTCGACCCCGAGCGCGTTCTCATAATAAATGCTTCCCATGCGGGCAAACTGCACAAGATGCTCGGCTCTTGCATCCACATTGGCCCCGCAGTCGATCAGAAGCGCAGCCCCCTTTTCGGTCGGGATGATCGGCGCAAGCGGAGCACGCTCCACGCCGGGGATCCGCCCCACGATCAGCTGGCCTCCCACAAGGATCGCACCGCTCGATCCGGCCGAAACAAAGGCGTCACAGGTTCCTTCCTTTACAAGATGGAGGGCCTTGACGATCGAGGAATCCTTCTTCCGGCGCACTGCCATGACAGGCGGCTCGGCCATCTCGATCACCTCGGAGGCCTGCACCACTTCGATCCGCTTTTCGTCGTATGTGTACTTGGAAAGCTCCTGACGGATCACATCCTCCTTCCCCACCAGATACACCATCACATCTTCGGCATCCTGCAGGGCTTCCATCACACCCTTAATGATCTCTCCGGGAGCGTTATCCCCTCCCATGGCATCGAGCGCGATGCGTACCGTCTCACTCATTATAGAAGCTCCTTCCTGTTTTTTTCCATAAAAATGCACAATATATCATACTAAAAAATCATAAAAAAAGCAAGGAAATAAGATTTCCCTGCTTTTTCTTTCGAATGTCGTTTCAGGGGCGCTATCGCAGCAGCTGTCCCCAGTCGCTTATGCCGATGTAAGCCCTTGCCCAGGCATCGGTCTCGGCCTCGTTCGGCCCTCCCATGCTGTTATACACCTCCCAGGCGCGGTCCGTGAATCTCGCTCCCGTGGAATCGTCAAAGGAATAGATCATGATGTCCACATAAGGATTGCGACAGGCTGCCTGATAGGAAGCATACAAAGCTGCCGCCTGCACATCCGCGCCCTGGTTAGATGATATGCCGGTTTCGCTGGCCATCATGTGACGCACGCCGCCGGACGGCGAGCGCAGGGAAGCGCTGGTCATGTAATTGGTGATGACCGACATGTTCTGGAAGCTTACCATCGCGTTGGTATTCACCATGCGGGCATAGATCGGATCGATCGCTCCCATGTCCCAGAACTTGGCATAGGTCAGGGGAACGGGATGCGGGTGGAACGAAAGTCCCCAGTCGATGTTTCCTCCGGCACAGATCATGGCGTTGAAGCTGTTGATGAAATCCTTTCCGTCCATGAACCAGTAGTATTCCCTGTCATTGGCCGGCTTGTTGCGGTCCCAGTTCTGGTCCAGGCAGATGAAGACCCTGGCATTCGCATTCGTGCTCTTGATCGCGTTATACGCGACGCGGAAGCCCTGCATGTATTCCCTTACATAGGTATCCCAGTCCGTATAGGCGATGTAGCACCATTTCCGGACATTCACTTCGTTTCCGATGATGTAGTCCTGTGTGCCGCTCATGTTGGCCACGCCCTTCATCGCGGAGGCCAGGGCGTTGACCCCTTCCGCATTGGAGGCATTGAACATGTACTGCAGCGGCCCCTCGTCAACCATGTGGCTGTCCGCCTGGTTCGCACGGGGATGCCTGAGCGTCCCGTTGTTTCCGTAATTGTTGACCTGCATGATCCAGGCCGGAATGCCCTGGTTGGTATCCAGGTTCCAGTTGTAGAAATAATCGGTAAGCCCCTTCTTGGGATAGTTCACACGGGGACGTGTGTTCGTGGCGAGCAGTTCCGGATTCGTGATGTACTGGGGCTCACCCAGCATCGCCATTGCCCCGTTCTGCCTTGCCGCAAAGACATATTTGCAATACAGTCCGCCCACGGCTCCGTTGGTCAGGGGAAAACTCGCCTCGGGATTAGCGGATACCGGCGCGGAACCCACTTCCGTAGCTCCGTCCAGGCTGTACTGATAAGGCGCCAGCTGATAGACATGCACCTTCCCGTCATCGGAAGCCGGCGCACTCGAAAAGCTCATCTTCAGGCGAACGGTAGAAGCATCCGCCAGCACACAGCCGGCAGTATTGGCCGGAACACCGGGCGCCGATGCCATCTGCTGCTCTTCCATTTCCTCTTCTTCTTCCTCGCTGCCCTCTTCCCCTTCCTTTTCCTCTTCGGGATCGGGCGTGGGCGTGGGCGAAGGCTTGGGAGTGGGCGTAGGAGAAGGTGTGGGCGTGGGCGAAGGCGCAAGCTTCGCGATCAGCTCACTCTTCGAGCTCTGCATCCCCGCATCCCCGGTCGCTTCATAGCCCTTGTCCAGGATGATCTCTGCTTCATGATAACGCCCCAGGGCGGTATAAGCCTTGGACATGCCGAGATAGACCTCCCCGGAAGACGGATCGATCTCCAGCGCTTTCTTGTATTCCTCCAGCGCTGCCTCGGCCTTGGATTCTTCCATAAGTTTTTTTGCGCTCTCGCAGTACTTCTGAAGACGACGTACCGGATCGTTCGCACGCACAACACCACCGATGCTTAATGCCAGCACGGCCACCGCGACAACTGCCACCGCGATGATGATGATCAGACGCTTATTGCTCTTGAGCTTTTCCAACATCCTTCTTTTTCCTTTCTCTTATCGTACCGTGCAGATTCCCCAGACACCGTCTTTCTTCGCAAAAAACTTCCCATCCGTCACTTCCGAGATCGACTCAAAAACACCGAAGGGAACCAGTTCTTCATTATCCCAGCTGTAGAGCGCATATTCACCGTCCCTGCAGAGGGCAACGCAGCCATCCGTACAGGAGGCCGCAAAAAAATGATCTTTCCAGTAGCTGATATACTCCTCTACCATCTCCGGCGGATAATAATCCGGATACATCTCACTGTTGTACTCGTA
Source organism: Lachnospiraceae bacterium (assembly GCA_024696005.1). Taxonomy (GTDB): domain Bacteria; phylum Bacillota; class Clostridia; order Lachnospirales; family Lachnospiraceae; genus NK4A136. The sequence goes on from JAILHF010000051.1 coordinate 297,083, forward strand.
TAAACGATCCTCATAGTATTCCGTAGTCCGGATCCCTTCATACTCGCAGGGGATCCGTTCATTGCCCATATCGTCCACATAGCCCCATTTCCCGTCCCGTTTAACGGCACAAAGACCTTCCGAAAAAGCCGAGGCATTCTCATAAACAAAATCGGTGACAGGCGAACCGCCCGAAACGATCCCGTAGCCCCCATCACCCGTCGTCCTCCCGCGGAAGGTCGTACAGGCAAAGCTGTCCTCATATTCCGTCACAAGGCCGTCCATTTCGGACTGGTCCACGTAGAGGATCCTTTCGTTCTCATCATCCCAGTAGAGACAGCCATCCGGTGAGGTGCCGTTCACATCGTAGTATACCGCATCCTCCGGCAGGGCAAACAATTCACCGTGATCCACGCCATACGCTTCCGCATCGGATTCATAGCCGGTGGAGACACAATAATCAAAGGCGTGGTAGACCATAGCGTAAACCGGCTCGGCGATCCAGTTTCCTTCAATGTCGATCAGTCCGAAGGAATCTCCGTCACGCACCACATAGTAATGCTCTTTCACAACCGTCGGTTCGGTATTGGAGACATCGGAGCCGTAGATGGGGCGCCATGCATAGAGCAGGCCGCACACCTCCATCCCGTCCAGCTGCGAAAGCGGTGTAAATCCGTAAAGCTCCTCTTCCACCGGTTCCGGTTCAGGTTCGGGTTCCGGCTCCTCCGCTTCGGTGGGCGTTGCCTCGGGCTTCTCCCCGGGTTCTTCATCCGCCTCGGCGTCTTCAATGCTGCCGCGCCCGGGCTTTTCCGTTTCGCCGCAGGCCCCCAGGGCAAACACCGCACAGAGAAATAATGCGATCACCCTCTTCTTCATACTCTTTCCCCCTCAATTTTGAAAAAAAACCGCCTTTGTTTCCAAAAGCGGTCTTCATCTACAGGATACAGCTCCAAAAGGGCAGCTTACGATCAGCCCACCTCCAGGATCTCCTTTTTGTTGTACGCGCCGCAAGCCTTGCATACACGATGAGGAACCATCAATGCACCGCATTTGCTGCACTTGACAAGAGTAGGAGCGCTCATTTTCCAGTTCGCTCTCCTTTTATCTCTTCTTCCTTTGGAAGATTTGTTCTTAGGACAAATGGACATCTTTCACACCTCGCTTTCCTTAACGCACTTTGCCATTATAATCACAATGCATATGTTTTGTCAACTGTTTTTTTTATTTATCTTTCTTTTGTGTCTGCGCCTCTTCGGCGAAGCCGCGCATACGCAGATCCCAGACATCACTGTACGCCGGAGTGGTCTCGTGGACCAGCTTGTCACTGCAGTAATCGTTGCGCAGGGCGCCCTTATCGTTCTTAAGGAAGGTATTCAGCTCCACAAAACCGGTATAGTGCTGCTCGCAACCCTGGCGCAGGATGATGTTGAGAGCATCCACTCCTTTGTTGTTCAGGCAGCCCTTGCTCGCCCCGCCGTAAACCGGCACCATGCTGATCAGATTGATCTCCACACCGGGGCACTCCTGCCGGATGCGCTCCACCAGATTGAAGATCCCGTCCGCGGTGCGCTTCGCGTCAAAGCAGACCAGATCGTTGGTGCCGAGCATGATGAAGACGCGCTTCGCTCCCATCTGCGCGATGCTCTTCCATACCGGCTGCGAAACGCCCTGGTACGCAGGATGAAGGTTGTTCTTTTCCTTCAGCGCATGGTACGTAGCATAGGAAGTGGAAGAAAGAAAGACAGCCTGCGAGGCCGGCGATTCCTTATGTCTCGCAAGATAAAGCTTGTATCCGCTCATCACCGAATCCCCGACAAACGCGGATTCCCTGAAGTAGTCCTCGAGAGTTGCTGCGGACATCCCGTTTTCGGAAACGGCATGGATGTTCTGCGAAACACTGATCATGTTCCAGGAGACGCCGCCTGCAGGCGCATAGGGAAGCCTCCCCTCCTTTTTGCCGTACTGCCGGTAATGCTTGTACATCACCGCGGGATCCGTCGTGCCGTACACCGCAACCACATCCGGATAGGCTTTTGCATAGAATTCCGCGTCAAACAGCGTCCCGTCCGGCATGACCTCGGGTTCCGCCTGGACCCTGAGCGTGGAAAGAGCGCTGACAAGCGCGAACATGAACAAAAACGCAGTCAATACAGAAGCAAGCTTTCTTTTTTTCATCTTTTTATTCTCCCGAAAAGATCCGTCATAAAATGAATGTGAATGGATTTTATCACATCCGCTCCGAAAATACACTACCCAAAATCAAAAATTTCAAAACATTTCTTCCATCTCCCGGTACAGCGCCGAGAGCCTGTTCTCACTCAGATCCGTCTCGCTCAGGATCGTATAGCGGTCGGCCCGTGTTGCGGCCGCCTGTTGCCATGCCTTCACGAAAACTTCTTCACTCACCTTCTGGGATGAAGGCTTTACGGGTATCCCGTAGTTCTTTATGATGCGGATGATCTTTTCCGGATCGCGCCCCTGGAAGATACAGGCCGGATAACTCCCCATGGCTGTTGCGATGCCGTGAGGCACATTGCACTCCTCCGAAAAATCCTCTTCCAGCGCATGGCAGAACAGATGCTCGGAGCCCGAGCTCGGCCTGGAAGATCCGGCGATCTCCATCGCAAGCCCGCCCATGACAAGGGCGTGGGTCAGACGGATGATGAAATCGCGGCTCTTCAGCTGCTCACCTTCGCCGCAGAGCATGGAATCGAAAGCCATGCGCGAGATCATGCAGGCAAAATCATCCACCGCGTCTCCGCGCTTTTTCCCTGCCAGCTTCCAGTCAAAAAGGGCCGTATCCTTCGATACCGTATCCCCTATGCCGGCTAGCAGCTGACGATCGGGCGCGCTTTTCACCACATTGACGTCGATCACGATGGCATCGGGAATCGTGCAGCGGAAGCTCTTTCTCGCCTTGCCTTCCGTCCCGAGGACCGCAACAGGCGAGGCCAGGGAATCGTTCGAAAGCGTGGTCGGCAGGGACAGAAGCTGCGTTTTGGATACATATGCCGCAAACTTGGCCAGATCCAGAACGGTCCCGCCGCCAAAACCGATCACCAGACGGATATCGTTCATCGTGATGTATTTGGCCAGAGCCACGGCGCTGTCATAATCGGCTTTTTGTATCAGATGCAGCTCGCTTTGGGAAAAATCCCGGAGGATCTCGTCGATCGTCTTTTCAAAGATCCCTTTCAGGTTTTCCTCCGTGACAAGTATGGTCTTTACCGCCCCGGGTTTCGGAAACGCTTTTCCGATCACGGAAGGGATATCATCAAATACACCCTCTTCCACGACCAGATGGTAAGGCAGTCGAAAACGGTTCATCTTTCTGCATCCTCTTTTCTGTGCTATAATCCTGTTTATGGAGAATCGTATCTTTCAAAAGGCTCTTGCCGACATGAGCTTCGACTTCGCAGCGGGCGGTGCGATCCGCCATCTGCACAGCCTGGGCTATTCCCCCGAAGAGATCGCATCCCGGCTCTCCTGCCCCGTTCCCATCGAACGCATCCGGGAAGAGATCGCGGCTTTCGAAGCCGAAAAGGAAAGCAACGCGCCCCTGTATGATTACATAAAGGAAACGGATGCGGCCGGCCGCACGTCCTTCCGCCGCGTCCCCCGTCCCGGGCAGGAACAAGACCGCTCCACGTAATCCCTCCCGTCAGGAGATCACATCCCAGGAGATCCCGTTTAAGGTATAATCCGCACGGCAGTTGGCATAGTTCATGTTATCCTGCTCGAGCAGCGTTTCCCTTCCTTCTTCGTTTCTGAGCCGCACCACCAGATTTGCGTTCTCGGCAAAGAAGCTTCCCAATCCTTCTTTTCCGCCGTAGGCATACAGCGCCGCACCGCTGCCGGTAAAATGCAGATCGACGCCTTCGATCCGCACCTCGGAGTGCCCGCCGAAGCTGCCGGCACCGCAGCCCTTCTCCGCGCGGATATCCATATTGCAGCCCAGATCCTTAAGCTGCACTTTCGCCCGACTGCCTTTGAGGCTGCCAAAGCCGGTAAAATTCCTTCCCATGAAAAAACAGCGCAGGAATACATTGCGGATCGACAGATCGGCATCCCCGTTCAGGCTGCCGATCCCGCAGGCCTCGTCACAGGAAAAGCTGAGATCCAGCTCACAGTCGTGGATCGACATCTCCACATTGCCGTCCAGACTGCCCATCCCCACGCCTTTTTCACCGGAATGCTGCAGGACATAGCGCCCGCGACTGATACGGATATCGGTACCGTCTTTTCCGCCGATGCCGATCCCCCGGTTCCCGTTACAGTCGATCATGACGGAACCGTCCTGGGCAAATTCGATGGTACCGCTCCTGCCGCTCAGGTTCCCGATCCCGCAGTAATCATCCTGGTTGAGCTGTATCCGCAGATCCCCGTCTCCCCGCAGGGTCAGGCTCGCCCCTTCCGGCACCAAGATCCCGCCTCTCTTCAGATTGTTCTCCCCCTGAAGCACGAGGGTGAGCTTCGTGCCGGGCTCCAGGATGATGCAGGGATTGTTCCGCGTGCTTCCGAGATTGACGTTTTCGAAAGTGATCTGCCCTTCGTAACCGGCGGAAATACGGAGCTGAAGCTCGGTGCTCTGCCCCGGGGTCCCGCTTAGGATATAATCATTATAGGTAACCGCGCCTCCGCGGCTTTCCAGGATCGTATAGCCGTCCCGGATCAGCGAAGCCGTCGAAAAACGGTCGGCCTTGCCGGTCTCAAAGGTCCGGTAGAAGCTGCCGTCGATCCGGTCCTTCTGCCAGGTCCTGATCTCTTCCGCGATCTTTTCGTCGATCCCTTCGATCACTTCGGGCCCGGGCCTGCCGGTGTAGTATCCCTGGATCAGATCCACGTTCAGGCCGATCACGCAGCGAAGCTCTTCTCCGGTCTCGACGCCCTCCGCAAGCACCTTGATACCGTTATCATGGGAAAAGGTAACGATCTCCCTGACAAAATGCTGTTTCTGGGGACTGTCCTGTATGCCCGAAAGCAGCGAACGGTCCACTTTAACGTAATCCGGCATGTAGCGGAGCAGATTGGATACGTTCGAATAGCCGGTCCCGTAATCATCCAGGGCGGAACCGATCCCCATGCGTGCAAAGCGCGCCTTCATCTCCCCAAGCTCACGGTCGTCCATCTCTGTCTGTTCGGTGAGCTCCACCACGGCCTGTTCGCCCCGCCTCGTCAGCATCTCCTCGATCCGGGCGTGATCTTCCTCCGAAAGCTTCACCCCGGGGATGCTGTTGATAAAGATATGCCTGCCTTCAAACGACTCTTCGCTTCCTTCCACCTGGGAAAGGACGTTTAAGAAGGTCGCTTTTTCCACATCCCCCAGCCGGTTCATCATCGTGGCATATTTAATGATCTGCAGCGGCGAGACCTTCATCTCGCTCCGGGCACGCATCAGCGCTTCGAAGGCATAAATGCTCCCGTCTTCCGCGTTCACGATGGGCTGGTAGAAATAGGAAAGCCGGTTTTCGTTGAGGATGCTTTCCACCTCTTCGAGTATGACCCGCTCCTCCTCCGGCAGGGCCTGCTGCTCATTCTTTTCAAACACGACACCCCCGCGTCGCATATCCGCCAGCTCATAACGGCGCAGGGCCTCCAGGCCGCGGACCGCGGACTGCAGCCACAGACGGTAGGTCTCATCGTAACTGCGGGCTTCCCTTCCGTAATTGATCACGGCATAGCCGAAACAGCTGTCTTCAAAATGAAGCGGGCTGAAGATGAACGCTCTGGGCTCGCCCCTCTCTTCGGAAAGCTCCGGCATAAGAAGGGCAGTATCGAAACGGGTATTGATGCTGAGGCGGTCCTTCCGCCCCTCTTCCCCGTACAATGCCATGGCATGGATCATGCGCTCCGTATAGCCGTGACTGGACAGGCGCCCCCTGTTCAGGGAGGCCGGTGTGGCCCACTGCTCGGTCAGGAAGATATGAAAACTCTCGTAGCCCTTGATCTGGTGACGGTACTCGTACATCACATCCAGGGAATTGCGCAGGCTCGTCTGCAGCATAAGATCCTCGGGCATGCGGTTATGCAGGGAGAAAAAGCTTCCTTCGGAAAGGACCGTCGCCCAGCCGTCGCGCAGGATGCTGCGCGTGGAGACGCCCTTTGCGTCGCAGCCGCAGCTGCCGCCCATGAACAGCTCCACTTCCGTTTCCGGATCGCGGATCTCCTTTCCTTCCATCAGCAGGAAAATGCTTTTCGCCGCATGCCTCCCCGTAGAACAGGCCGGGATATAGGCGCTGGTGATCGGGACCGGGCTGGTCCGTCCCTCTTCCACGCTGTCAAAACCGGCGACCGCAATATCCCCGGGTATGTGTATGCCGTTCTCTTCCATGGCCTGGCAAAAGCCCACAGCCATCTGGTCATTGGCAAAGGCGATCGCTTCGGGCATGTCCTCACGGTTCCGCAAAAGATGCTCCGCGCAGGCACTGCCGCTGCTGTACCAGTAATCCCCGTAAAAGATCCTGTCCTCACGGACCGTCAGGCCGTGGGCCGCCATCTCATCCCGGTATGCCTGCAAACGGCTCTGGGAATGGGGATGCCATTTTTTTCCGGTAAGATAGGCGATATCCTTATATCCGTGTTTTTCGATCAGATGCGCGATCAGCTTCCGAACGGGCGTGTAACTGTCCGTCCATATGGAAGGAAAGTTCCGGCTCTTCTGATCCACGACCAGGACAGGTCCCTGAAAGCTTTTTTTGATCTTTTCCTCAAGCGCTTCCAGAACGCCCGGTGTCTGTATCGTATCACTGAGCAGCACCACCGCATCAAAAAGGGAGTAATTCACAAGAGAAAAGATATTGGAATCCCCGGTCTCCCGGGCGGGAGTATTCTGGTATTTGATGAGCATGGAAAAAATACAGACATCCGTGTCCCTGTCAAAAGCTTCCTGCACAAAGCCCCTGATGAAACGCAGCTGATAATACTCATCCGCCTGCCCCATGAGCAGTGCGATCCTCTTGCGGCTCGCCATCTGCGCAACCTCCCTTACACGATCTTTGTTTATTCTACCGAATTTCACACGATTTCGCAAGTTTATCTTCGGGGTTTTTCTCCTTGCACGCAGTCTGTGAGCGTGTTAGAATAGCTTGCACAATGTAATGCCATTTACAGGAGGATGAAAAAGCCCATGGATCAGAAAGAAAAAGACGCCCTTTCCGAAGACGTTGAAAATACCGACGCCACGGAAAGCACAGAGGAAACAGACGAAAAAGAAGCCGTAAACGACGTCGAAAAGGAAGAAGAAAACGACATCGATGCCGATGATGACTTCGAGACGGAAGTCAAAAAAGAAAGAGAAACAGACAAGGAACCCGCAAGCCCCGAGGCCATCAGGCGCGGGCGCAACATCATCTTCTTCGAGCTGGCGCTTGCCGCCGTTGCGATCCTGATCATCATCATCTCGATCGCGGTCCGCAAGAACAACGAAAACAAGGAAAACGCCGCAAACGATCCCGCGACAGCCGCTTCCGAAAATGCGGTCGACAACTCCATACTCTTTACGGATATTCCCGAAGTTCCCGACTTTGAGAAAAATCCTTCCATTAATTATGAAGCTCTCAGTGCCGAAAACAAAATGCTCAAGCTTTCCGATGACGAAGGCGGCACGATCTATGTTCATAATTACAACAACCGGGAATACTTCCTCTCCGAGACCAGCATCTCCGAAAATGACGTGGACGACCTCATCCGTTCCCAGATCCTTGTAAACTATCTGGAAGAGATCCCCGTTGAACGGGAGATTGCCGAGATGTACGACAGCGTGAGCATCAACTACACCGGCAAGATCGACGGTGTAGCCTTTGATGGCGGCACGGCCGAAGACCAGTCGATCACCCTTGGCGTGGATCCTTTCATTGAAGGCTTTACCGAGGGCATCATCGGAATGAAGATCGGAGAGACCAAAGACGTGGTCACCCGCTTCCCCGACAGTTATCCGCAGAGCCCTGACCTCGAAGGAAAAGAAGCTATTTTCACCATCACGCTCAACGCGATCGAACACGCAAACCGCGTCCCGGAGCTTACGGACGAGATCGCGGCGGAAGCCAGCCAGGGCGCGTATCCCACCGCCAAAGAAGCCCGCGAGTATTTTGAGGACCAGCTCCGCACCGTAAAGATCTGGAGCTTTATCGATACCGATTTCTATGTTGAAAAGCTGTCCAAGGATACGGTACTCAAGTATTACAATGCATCCATGAAGCAGTATGACAAGAGCAGCACGGAAAGCGGCATCAGCATCGAGACGATGCTTTCGATGTATTACGGTGTCTCCGTAGAGGAATTCAAGGAGGAGCAGATGCGGACGGCTGCAGAGAGCGTCCAGCATGCCGCTCTGTACAATGCCATCGCCGCAAAGGAAGGGATCACGGTCAGCGATGAGGATTACGCAAAGCTCGCTTCCGATTACGGCTATACAGCCGACAACGTGGATGAATTCAAAGCCCAGTACGGCGAAGAGATCATTCACGACTATATCCTGCAGGCCAATCTGCTGGAATTCTTCAAGACGATCAAATGAGTTTCCGACCGTTCCGCCAAAGCGCCTGCGGGTGATGCCCGGGGGGCGGGCAGATGCAAAAAAAGATCAGGGCATGTGCCCTGATCTTTTTTACTTCCTGTCGTTTTTGTTTCCGCCATGCGGGATGTTTCACCCCGCTCTGCCTTTCACATCTTATCCCGGTGCTTACAGTTTCTTAACGTAATCGGATTTGATGTATGCTTCTTTTCCGTTATACAGGATCTTGGTCCAGCCTTCCGTCTCTTCAACCAGGTCAAAGCTCGTTCCGGAATAAGCCGTTCCAAGTATGTCCGAATTGGTATCCGCCTTGGCGCGGATATTGACCGTGGACGTTGCCTGCACCTTCCCCTGTGTCTTCACATCGCTTCCACCGACCACAGCGAGGTAATCCGATTTGATATAGGCATCCTTTCCTTCAAAGATCACATGACTCCATCCGTTAGCCAGCTGTTCCTTGCAGGTAAGCTTCGTGCCCGGATTCACACTGCCGAGACGGTCAGCGTTCTGGCTGTCGGAGGCGCGCACATTGACATAATTCGTCGCTTCCACCTCAAACTCGACCGGCGCAGCGGCAACAATTTCTTCTTCTTCCTCTTCTTCGGTGTTTTCTTCGCCCTCTTTCTCTTCAGGCGTGGGCGTGGGCTCCTCTTTCGCCGTTGAACCGTCCGACACATCATTGCCTTCCGCAGCAGCTGCAAGGCGCACCCCGACACCGTCCCGGATCAGCTGCTTCAACGAAGACATGTACTCTTCGTATTCGGGATCGGCATCCATGACCTCCTGGTACTGGGTATCAACATGCTTGAAGAGATCCACCACATCCTGCTGCGCGGTCACGGTACGGATATATTCCACCACATTCTCATCAAAACTGCCGCTGTACACATACAGCTCCCCCGGCGTCTCACTGCCTTCGGGGACTTCCTTGCGGCATACGACCAGTGTTTCCAGGGCGGGCGCCGTCTGCTCCCACTCCTTCAGCTTCAGATCATAGGATACGTATACCATCCAGGAGTTGTCGTACGGCCCCTTCTTGGTATAGCAGTGCAGGTTACGGTACGCTTCGATGTACTCGCTCTTCGCCTCCAGCTTGGCCTGCTCCAGCGAATCGGTAAAACTTCGCATCATGCGGTATGTTTCGATGTCATTTTCTTCCCTGGCTTTGAAATAGCGGGCAATGAATCCGGTCAGCTCGGGATCTTCACTCTCTGTGAGCGGTTCCTCCATGCTTCCCGTCTCATCGTCCGAGATCGAAGCCACCTGGTCGGTCACACTTCTTTCGTTTGCGCTGAGGCTTGCGCTGCCGCCATCCGGCTTCTTGCCCTGCATGTTCCCGAAAACCACGATCGCGATGATCAGAAGCACCGCAGCCGCAAGACCGGGGATCAGGACACGCTTGTACTGCCCGAACCATTCTCCGAACGAGAGCTCACGGCGCTTTTTCCTTGCCGGAGGATTTCTGCGCTCCCTGACAGGCTGCCCGTCTGCCGAATACAGCTCTTCCTCTTCTTCGAGGGAAAACAGCTCTTCCTCCCTCAGGCCGCCTTCTTCCTTTTCTTCATATTCCAAATGAGAGGATGCGGGGATCTTCTCTTCCCCGCCAAAAAACGAGGACGGTCTTTCCTCCTCTGCCGGCGCATATTCCTGCTCAGGCACTGCGGCGATCTCTTCCTCGCGCGCCGCTTCAACCGGCAGCGCTTCCTCTTCGGCTTCCGCCTTCCCGTTCATCTCCCGGCTCACTTCCGAAAGCAGATTGGCTTTCCGGGCACTCAGACTGTTCTCCTCGTATTCCGGCAAAGGAACGGAATAGTTTTCCGCGGGAGCGGGATTGTTATTCTGTCTGTTCTTCTTTCTTTTTTTACCCATAACCCTTTCTCCAAATAAGGCAGGGGTGATGCCCCTGCCCAAGTTGCCCTGCACCCGGCAGGGATCGAACCTGCATCAATGGCGTCGGAGGCCACCGGTCTATCCATTAGCCTACGAGTGCAAACATTGATTATATTATCACAGTCCGCACTACTTGTCCAGCCTAAAAATCCCCTGCCCCGGCCACCTCTTTCGGGCGGATCATCAGCCCCTTTCCGCCCCCGTCATGCGCTCGCGGCCATTTCTTCCTCCCGGATCCGGCGCAGCTCATCCGTCGGCAGGTCATAATAGTAGATCGAGTCTGACAAAACCTCATCGGCAGCCACCTGCGTCTCGTTCACCTGCCTTACCATGTCCCGGAGCTTTCCCGGTGCTTCCATCCCGTTATCTCCCAAAAGGATCAGCTCGTGGATCGAAGAGGGCAGAATATACAGACTCTTCCCAAGCCGCTCCGCAAAGGATCGCAGCACACCCGGATACAGCATGCAGGCCGCGCCGTAGTACTTCGCCCGGTTGGTAAGGACAAACATCGGTACGTCACCCCTTCCGTCCATGACACTCTCCAGCATTTCCTCCGCGAGCTTTTCCATGCTTTCGCCCGCGTCGCTTTCCTCTTCCGGGATCTCCTTCACCTTCTTTTTGATATCCTCCAGAAGGATATCGCGCATCAGCTCCTCCATGCTCTGCAGACTCTCCGGCAGAAGACGCCTGCAATTGGCCACCGCTTCGCTGTAAAGTGCCTCTTTGCTCACTCCCCATTGCTCCATGTGCCTTAAGTTGATCAGGATTGAGGCGTTCCCGAAATCCCCTTCTCCGAGGAGATAATAGAAAACGATCGCCATGTCGAGGTAGAGCATGTGCGGGATCTCTTCCAGCAGTTCCCTGTTCTTTTCGGCATTGACCAGACGATAGGCGATCCGTTCTCTCGCCCGATTCCAGTCCAGAAAAGAGGATACATCAAAATGCTTGTCCTCCCCGCTCCGTTCCAGCAGCTTTATGACCTCGTTCATCAGGCTGCCGAAAGGTTCCCCGTCTTCGTATCTGGCCAGATAATCATCCAGATAGATGGTGGGCGTGATATTGCTCTCTTCCCGGAAAAGCGAGATGCCGGTCAGCAGGATGCCGTTATTCTTTCTGACCTGCGAGATGCGTATCTCGCACCTTTCTCCCGCATATTCCCCGAGAGCCTTCTTTACCTTCTCAACAAATTCTTTCATATCCATGCTATTTTTCCTCCATGCGTGACAACAGAAACAAAAAAAGACAACGAAACCGCATTGCTGCGATCGCGTTGTCTTACATAAATACCGGTTCAAACGCCCCGAAGGGCAAAAAGCTTATACGCGGCTCAGATATTCACCGGTTCTGGTATCGATCTTGATCTTGTCACCGTTGTCCACGAACAGGGGAACCTGCACCTGTGCGCCGGTCTCTACCGTTGCGGGCTTGGAAGCGCCGGTTGCGGTATCACCCTTGAAGCCGGGCTCGGTATCCGTGATCTCAAGCTCCACGAACAGAGGAGGCTCGATGGCGAACACACTCCCGTTGTGGGAGCAGATCTTCACCATCTCGTTCTCCTTGACGAACTTGAGAGCATCACCGACGGTATCGGCATTCAGAGCGATCTGCTCATAGCTCTCCGTATCCATGAAGTTATACAGATCACCATCGGAGTAGAGATACTGCATTTCCTTTCGGTCAATTCTTGCCTGCGGGCACTTTTCAGTCGGGCGGAAGGTTCTTTCCACCACGCCTCCGTTCTTGATATCCTTAAGCTTGGTCCGGACAAAAGCTGCGCCCTTTCCCGGCTTTACATGCTGAAATTCCACGATCTGATATACGCTGTTGTCAAGCTCGATCGTCATGCCGTTTCTGAAATCACCTGCAGAAATCATCTTTACTCCTCCTGGATTTTTTGTCTTATTAGCGATAATACCCGTGTAGTATAACCTAAGGGTTTCGCTTTTTCAAGTTCTTTTTTTGAAAAAACGCAAAAATTCCGGCGCCCCTGTTCAGAGCGCCGGAACAGTAATTATTTAGTTCTGCTCGACATCCTTCATGGAGAAGGTATAGCGTCCCGGATTCTTCGGATCCTTGCCCAGGCAGATGACTTTCACTTCATCGCCGATATTGAGCACTTCTTCCACCTTCTCGATGCGGCGGTTTGCGATGCGGGAAATGTGCACCATGCCTTCCTTGCCGGGTGCGAATTCCACAAATGCGCCGAAGTCCTTGATGCTCACAACCTTGCCGCTGAAGATCTGTCCTTCTTCAAACTCGGTAACGATGGTCTTGATCATCTTAACGGCATCGTCCATAGCAACGGGATCCGTGCCGCATACGCTCACGGCACCGTCATCCGTGATGTCGATCTTCACACCGGTACGGGCGATGATCTCGTTGATGGTCTTTCCTCTCTGGCCCACAACATCACCGATCTTCTCGGGATCGATGGATATCTGGATGATCTTGGGTGCATAAGCGTTCACACTGCTTCTGGGAGCTGCGATGGCCGGCTTCATGCAATTCTCCATGATAAAGAGTCTCGCGTCGCGGCAGCGTGCGATGGCGCCTTCCACGATGGGTCTCGTCAGTCCGTGGATCTTGATGTCCATCTGGATCGCGGTGATGCCGTCCTTGGTACCGGTAACCTTGAAGTCCATGTCGCCGAAGAAATCTTCGAGGCCCTGGATATCCGTGAGCAGAACGAAATCTTCGTCGGTATCACCCGTTACCAGTCCGCAGGAAATGCCTGCAACCATCTTCTTGATGGGCACGCCCGCAGCCATCAGGGACATGCAGGATGCGCAAGTGCTGGCCATGGAGGTGGAACCGTTGGATTCAAAGGTTTCACTCACCGTACGGATCGAGTAAGGGAATTCCTCCTCGCTGGGCAGGACAGGCAGAAGAGCTCTCTCTGCCAGTGCGCCGTGACCGATCTCACGACGTCCGGGTCCGCGGCTGACCTTGGTCTCACCGACGGAGTAGGACGGGAAATTATAATGATGGATGTAACGCTTCGTCTTTACGTTGTCGTCAAGGCCGTCCACCTTCTGCGCCTCGGAAAGAGGTGCAAGCGTGGTCACGTTGCAGATCTGGGTCTGTCCGCGGGTAAACATCGCGGAGCCGTGCACGCGGGGAATGATATCCACTTCGGCAGCCAGCTTGCGGATCTGGGTGATCTCACGGCCGTCGGGACGCTTGTGATCCTTGAGGATCATCTTGCGGACCGTCTTCTTCTCATACTGATACAGTGCCTCGCCGAGGATGGCAAGCCACTCCTCGTTATCCGCGAGAGCTTCCTCCAGGCGGGTGCGGATCGCGGAGATATTGTCCTCACGCTTCTGCTTCTCGTCGGTAAAGACCGCCACTTCCATCTCTGCGGGAGGAACGATCTCTTTCATCTTTGCAAACAGCTCCTCGGGGATCGCGCAGCTCTCGTAGCTGTGCTTGGGCTTTCCTACCTCTGCCACGATGCCGTTGATCCATGCGATGATCTGCTGGTTGATGTCGTGTGCCTTGTAGATCGCTTCGAGCATGCGGGACTCGGGAATCTCGTTCGCGCCCGCCTCGATCATGATCACCTTCTGTGCGGTGGATGCAACGGTAAGCTTCAGATCGCCGGCTGCCCACTGCTCCTGGCCGGGGTTAACGATCAGCTCTCCGTCGATCATGCCGATCTGCGTCATGGCGCAGGGGCCGTCAAAGGGAATGTCGGAAATGCAGGTTGCGATCGCGCTGCCCAGCATGGCCACCAGCTCGGGACGGCATGCGGGATCAACGCTCATGACGAGGTTGTCCAGCGTCACGTCGTTACGGTAATCCTTCGGGAACAGCGGACGCATGGGACGGTCGATCACACGGCTGGTAAGAATGGCATTCTCGCTCGCCTTGCCTTCACGCTTGTTGAATCCGCCGGGGATCTTTCCCACGGCATACATCTTCTCTTCATACTCCACGGACAGGGGGAAGAAATCGATCCCGTCCCTGGGCTTCTCGGAAGCCGTTGCGGTTGCGAGCACGGTGGTGTCTCCATAGTGCATGAAGGCTGCACCGTTTGCCTGTGCGGACACTCTTCCGATGTCTACGGAAAGCGTACGACCGCCGATCTCAATGCTGTAAGTCTTGTACATATTGCCTCTCTTTCCTGGCTTATCGCCAAAATGCGGCCCTGGGGCCATTGAATGGTTCCCCTCCGGAAAGATGGCCCCGAAAACACTGAACAACGCTGCACTTTGCAGCCCTCTTCAGTGGTCTCGCTGACGATCTTCCCTTCGGTCATAAAAGCAAAAACGGATACGGGAAGCACTCCCCGCATCCGTCTTCCTTTTTCTTACTTACGAAGCCCGAGCTTCTCGATCAGTGCACGGTATCTTTCGATATCCTTGTCCATCAGATAATCCAGCAGGCCGCGACGCTTACCGATCAGCATGTACATGCCGCGACGGCTGTGATGATCCAGAGGATGGCTCTTGAGGTGAGCGGTCAGCTCCTCGATGCGGGCGCTCAGCACCGCTACCTGTACCTCAGGGGATCCGGTGTCTCCCTCACTGCGGGCATACTCTTTCATGATTGCCTGCTTCTTCTCTGCAGAGATCATTTTGTTTTCCTCCTTAATGAATGATTTAGGCCGCATCCGAGCTTATGGTCGGAGTGTCCGATACCCCAGACACGGTCAGCTTTTACACAACAAATGGAATTTTATCACAAGTATCTTCCGTTGTAAAGAACTTTTCTGTCCGCTTTTCCCGTAAAAGCTTTCCAGCCACGCATCAATACCCAATCTTCTCGGTCAGGCGGAAAAGGAAGCGGTCCCAGCCGGTTTCCAGATATGCCCTGAAGTGTTCGTAGCTTTCATCGTTTACTTCGGAAAAGACTTCCGCCCAGTCGGAAACACGATCGATCTCGTCCCCCCAGAAAAAACGTTTCCCGAAGAGGTGACGGTACAGCCGCATGAACCACTTTACCGAGGCCCGTTCATACGCTTCGGTCAGGAAGCGTGCATCCGGCGCCTGATAGGAAAACGCCTCGCTGAAACGTTTCATCTGTTCGCTGTACATCAAAAGATAAGGTCCCCCGAAATCCGCCGTGGGATAAAGTGCGTAGTAGGAATCCACGTACCGGCAGTCGAGATCGCGCATCCTGTCGATCTCGGCCTGGAAGCGGTTCGGAAGGGCCTGCCGCTCCATGATCAGCGTCGAAGCCCCCTTCGGCGCAAGGAGCATGTTATGGGCACAGCTGCCGGACTCGGAGGCCAGAAGCTTTGCCCCGCGCATGAGCCTGAGCTGCTCACGCAGCTCTGTCCTTTCCGGATAGACGATCGCAAAGCCGTTTCGCGCAAAATAATCGTCCAGCATGTCCAGCCCGCGTTCCCGCGAACGGCGCCGTCCGTAAAAATGCTTCTTGTCATAGAGATGGGCACGCGAGAAAAAGACGCGTTCGGGGCTGTCCTTTTCCGCTTCCGGAGCATTCCGGATCACCGCATCGATCAACTCGTTGTATTCGTCGGAGCAATGGGATGCGGACACATAGGCGCGCTCGGGGAGTATCACCTCACGGAAGTGTGCCGGACTGTCCAGGAGAACGGTACGGTCATAAATGCCCAGAAGCTCCAGGAAACTCCGGAAATTCCCGCTGATGCGGCTTCCCGCATTCTCCACGTTCACAAACACATAGGAATCAACGCCCTCTTCTTCCCGGAGCGCATACCAGAGCCTTGTGACGGACTCCACTAAAAAATGCCCCCAGCCGGCGGCCAGATAGCCGCAGAAAACCACTTTCCGGTCTGTAAGGGGCGGTATTTCGGACGGATAGGCACCGCCCACGCGTCCCGGAATGCCGGAGGCCTCAACAAAATCGCCGGCCTCGTCGATCAGGCATCCGCGTCCGAACAAAAGCGCTTCGTTATCTTCCGCAAATTTCCTGATCGGAAGGATCAGCGCATTCCGGAAGCTCTCATACCGAAGCTCCGTTTTCTTTTCAAACGGGGCTTCATGAAGCTTCCGGACCGCTTTTGCTTTTTCGGGCCGCATGAAACGGTAATCTATCTTCATCTTATCGATCAAAAGCTGAACTTATCGGCAAAAAACGCATCCAGTTCGTCGATCGCCACACGTTCCTGCTCCATGGAATCGCGGAAACGCACGGTCACCTTGTGATCTTCTTCGGAATCAAAATCGTAGGTCACGCAGAAAGGCGTTCCGATCTCATCCTGGCGGCGGTAACGCTTGCCGATCGCGCCGCGGTCGTCAAATTCGCAGTTGTACTTCTTGGAAAGCTCGGCAAAGATCTTCTCGGCCCCCTCATTCAGTTTCTTGGACAGAGGCAGCACACCGATCTTGACGGGCGCGATCGCCGGATGGAAATGCATGACAACGCGGATATCCGGAGCCTCTTCGGTACCGAGGTTTTCCTCATCGTAAGCCGCGCAGAGGAAAGCCAGAACCATGCGGTCGGCACCCAGGGAAGGCTCGATCACGTAAGGGATGTATTTCTCGTTCTTTCCCTCGTCGAAATAGCTCATGTCCTGCTTGGACACGTTCTGATGCTGCGTCAGGTCGTAATCGGTCCTGTCCGCGATGCCCCACAGTTCGCCCCAGCCGATCGTCGGGAAGAGATACTCGATGTCCTGCGTTCCCTTGGAATAGAACGCAAGCTCTTCGGGATCGTGCTCGCGGAAACGGAGCTCCTCCTCCTTCATGCCGAGCGACAGAAGCCAGTCCTTGCAGAACTTCTTCCAATAATCATACCACTCCAGATCCGTGCCGGGCTCGCAGAAGAACTCCAACTCCATCTGCTCGAACTCACGGGTACGGAAGGTGAAGTTACCGGGCGTGATCTCGTTTCGGAACGACTTGCCGATCTGTCCGATCCCGAAGGGGATCTTCTTTCTGGAAGTACGAGCCACGTTCTTGAAGTTCACGAAGATGCCCTGTGCGGTCTCGGGACGCAGATAAACGGTCGCCGACGCATCCTCCGTCACACCCTGGAAGGTCTTGAACATCAGATTGAACTGACGGATATCGGTAAAATCATGTTTTCCGCAGGAAGGACAGGGAATGCTCTTTTCCTTGATGAAATTCATCATCTTTTCGCCGTCCCAGCCGTCAACGCTGCTCTCAAGGGTAACACCGTTCTCGTGTGCCCAGTCTTCGATCACCTTGTCTGCGCGGAAACGCTCATGGCAGGCACGGCAGTCCATCAGAGGATCGGAAAAGCTTCCCAGATGACCGGAAGCCACCCAGGTCTGGGGATTCATCAGGATCGCGCAGTCCACACCCACATTGTAGGGATTTTCCTGCACGAACTTCTGCCACCAGGCACGTTTTACGTTATTCTTCAATTCCACGCCGAGATTGCCGTAATCCCAGGTATTTGCCAGACCTCCGTAAATCTCGGAACCCGGATAGATGAAGCCGCGCCCTTTGCAGAGATTTTTGATCTTGTCAAGTGTCTTTTCCATATCGTCCTCCTATTGATAAATAATAAAATATTCTCCTTCTTCCGTCGGCTGGAGCGTGTCCGCCGCCGTCCGTTCCATCCCCTGGGTGTAATAGAGGATCTTCCCGGGGACCGAGACTCTCATTTTCCCCTTCAGGATAAGGATCTTTTCATCCGCCATATTCATCAGCTCATTCTTGCCGATCACATGCCGCGGCTCATCCGCATAGGCCAGAGCCTGGTCAAAGGAAAAGCCGGCATCAAAAGCGCCCTGGACGTTCCCGCCGAAAAGTTCCTCCGGCATGTAGGCATCGAAAGCTTCCGCATCCCGAAAGGACAGTTGAACATGCATCTCGCTGCCGGAGAGGCCATGCCCCTCAAGAGACGCCGCGCCTTCCCCCTGTGCTTCGTTAAACTGCCCGAGCTCCTGTGCAATGCGCCCTTCCAGCTCCTCTTCACTGTAATACGCCTCGCCGAATTCATCGACCAGCTCGGCGCTGACACTGCCGTCCTTATGAAGCGCCAGGCTGCTCATGTGCGGATCCGTCTCCGAAAACGGGCTCTCACTGCCGCAGCCGCCCAAAACGAACAGTCCGAGGAACAGTCCGATGCAGGCTCTCTTCGTATTCTTTTTTTTCGTTTCCGAAACCATACGTGATATTTTAGCAAAAACCCCCGGGCTTTTCAATGGACTTTTCAGAGCATGCCTTTCAGCATTTCTTCGCTCTTGAAGACGTGGCCGTCCCCGTAGGCTCTCCGCTCCCTGGCGGCGATCGCAAGCAGCTCCGCCACGATCTCCTGCTTTACCCGGAAAGAAAAACACTTTTCGGGCGGGGTGCGGAGCAGGAAATCCAGCGTATACAGCGTTGTGTCCGCATATCCTTCCCGGTAATCCGCTCGGTGGAAACTACCGCCTATCATCTCGCTCTTGAGTTCAAAGATCGCGCGTACCAGGCCCTTCTCATAGGCAGGGTGTACCACGGCACGGCAGGACTGGTACAAAAGCACGAGCATATCCTGCTCGTCGTTTTCCTCACGCGTCCGGTATTCGGCCGACTCGAGAAAATACATCCCGTAGAGCACAGCCTCAAAATCATTCCGCAGTTCCGTAAAGTAATCCGTCACATTCGCGTCGATCAGGGAATAAGAGGAACGTCCCGGAAAAAGCTTGAAATCGGCAAAAACAAAATGATCGGTCGCCGCCATCAGATGATTGGTCTGACGCCTGGCTCCTTTTGCAAAGGCACTGATCTTTCCGTGGTCGCGCGTCAGAATGACGACGCGTTTGTCGTATTCGTTGGCCGGCGACGTCCGAAGCACCATGCCCGGAGTCCATATCAGCTCCTGCATCTCAGTCCTCGCTGCGGTAACCGAAGTTTGCCACCAGGAAATCGCTGTCCCTCCAGTTTTCTTTCACTTTGACAAAGAGTTTGAGGTTCACAGCCTCCTGCAGCATGTCCTCCATCTCGGGGCGGGCAGACGCGCCTATCCTTTTAAGCGTGCTCCCTCCCTTTCCGATGATGATCCCCTTGTGGGAATTCTTCTCACAGACGATCGTGGCATCGATATCATAGATCCCCCCGCGTCCCCGTTCACGGTACTCCATGCGGTCGATCATCACGGCGATTCCGTGCGGCACCTCCTGATCCAGGCAGTAAAGCGCCTTCTCGCGTATCAGTTCCGCCACGATGGAACGCTGCGTCTGATCCGTCAGCTCATCCTCGCCGTAATAGAACGGACCTTCCGGCAGGCAGTCAAAGATGCAATCCAGCAGGGTATCCACATTATCCCCTTTCAGGGCCGAAAGCGGAATGACTTCGCGGAAATCACACAGATCCTTGTATGCCGCGATCACGGCAAGAAGCTCTGCGGGTTTCACCGTATCGGTCTTGTTGATCACCAGGATCAGCGGGATCTTAAGCCCGGCCAGCTCCTTCGCGATGAAGCGGTCGCCTTCGGGTACCCTGCTCCTCGGTTCCACAAGCCAGAGGATCAGATCCGCATCCTTTAAGCTTTTCTTTGCGACAGAGAGCATGTAATCCCCGAGCCGGTTCTTGGACTCATGGATGCCCGGCGTATCCACAAAGACCGCCTGCCCCCTTTCATCGGTAAATACCGTCTGTATCCGCATGCGCGTTGTCTGCGGCTTGGGCGATGTGATCGCGATCTTCTGGCCGATGATACGGTTCATCAGCGTGGACTTTCCGACATTCGGCCGGCCGATCAGGGCACAAAAGCCGCTCTTTTTTGTTTTTTCACTCATTTCGGGCATGTCCGTTTTCCTCAATTTCTGAACAAAGGCAGCACGGCACCGAACCTCTCCTTCGAGGAGCGGATCTTTTCCTCGTTTCCGACCACGCACCATGCTTCGTCGGAAAGAGCCGCCTCCACATGCGCCGCCAGAGCACGGATATCCTCCTGCGTGGCATCCAGCACCTGGTCACGCATCTCCTGCCGTTTCCGCTCGTCCAATTGGTCAAGCCAGGCATGCAGGGATGCCGACCCTGTCGTCCGGGGCGTGCGCGGGACATCGATGTCGCTCAATGTTCCGATGATGTACTTCGTCATCTTCTTTTCATCCGCCTTAAAGTTCCGGATGAATTCCACCGCCTTTTCATAGGTCTCCATGGTCTGCTCCAGATTGGGATCCCGATAGGATACAAAGCTCAGCTCGCCGCTCGTGGAAAACGAGCTCATGCAGCCGTATGCTCCGCCCTTGACCCGCACCTCATTCCAGAGATACTCATAACCCATGATCGTCTTCAGCACCCGGAGCGCGCCGGTAAATTCCAGGCCGTGCTCCTTGAAGTTCCCGACCCTGGCGACATACTGTACCTGCGCCGAGGTTGTGAACGCTTCGTTCTTCTTTTCCGGGATCAGCCTGCCCTTTTCCTCCGAAGGCGCAGAATCGTTCAGCGCACCGATCAGCTCCGTAAGCTGTCCTTTCAGGGCATCCAGCTCCTGCTGCGAGCCGGTAACGTCGATCAGAAGATTGTCCTTTCGGAAGATGAATTTCCTGATCTCCTTGAGGCCGCTGATGATCTCGTCCTTTCTCTCATCAAAATGCTCTTCGGCATCCTCCAAAAAGCGGAACAGCCCCAGTCCGCTGATCGTCTCTTTCCCCAATCCCGTTTCGGAAAGGTAGGACAGCGCATGCGCGGCTGCGACCGTATGTCCCGACCTCATCATGAAACCGGCAAGAGCCGATCTGCCTTCGGCGACCAGTTCCTTCAGGCGGCGGGGATCGTCGAATTTCGTCGTGAGCAGAACCTCTTTGAGCAGCGCGACCGCATTATTGATGCCGGGACGGAGCACACTGAGCTGCATCGACAGGTAGCGTTTGTAATTCTTCAGATCCTGGCCGGGCAACGCGCTGTCCAGGATCGGACCGAAGGAACCTGTCGTTTTATCGATCTCGTAGCCGAGCTGCTCATAAGCGTAATGCTCGGTATCCATCGCGCAGAGGCAACGCCCGAAAAGCCCGAAATAGGGATAAAGCCTGATCGGCAGAGCCTCGCAGTCAAACAGAAGATTCAGGTAGAGGATCCCGTTCGTATCGACCTCATGGTACAGAAGCTTCGCCCCGTCCATTTCCATCTCCCTGTTATAGAGCGGCAGGACTTCTCTTCTCAGATCCGAACGCTTCAGGATCGGAAGGCAGGCGAGCTTCTCCTCGCTGTCTTCGGTCTCCTGGAAAGTCTTGAGGGCCAGTGCCTCTTCCTTCAATGCCTTGAACTTTTCCTCTCCGAGCGAATCCTTGTATTTCGCCAGCTTTTCGGCAAGAGCCTTTTCACGCTCTGCCGTAAGCCCCCGCTTCGGTGCCACGACCAGGACGGAACGGTGGGGATTGTCAAGCAGATATTTCTTTACCAGGTCACGGTAATAAGAGGTCCCGATCTTCTGCCTGAGCTTTTCAAACAGGCTGAGACTCTCCAGATGGATCAGCGGACGTTCCTTGTCGTAAAGCCAGCTGTCCAGAGCTTTGAGGCCCCAGATCAGCCCGCGCGGATAACTGCCCATGTCCGCTTCCCGGAAACGGAATTCCATGGAATTGATGCTGGCAAGGAGCGCATCGTGGTCAAAATCCTCCTCCGTGATGCGTTTCAGTTCCGAAGCCACGATCTCTTCAAAGCGCGGCAGGTCTGCTTCATCCGCGTTCTTGGCCACCACGCTGTAATAGGGCTGAAGGATGCCGTTCTCATAAGTGGAGCTGATCTCCGTTCCGATCCCTGCCTGCAGAAGCGCCCTTCGCAGCGGCGTCCCGTCCGCATCCACGAGAGCATAATCAATGACCTGGAAGGCAAGATAGAGCTCGGGATCCATCACGTCACCGATCACCGCATTATAACTTAAGTAAGTCTGTTTTTCTTCCCGCTCCTCATCCGTGATCGGGAATTCCTTCCTCATTTTCCGCGGCTCGGCGAAAGGCGCCTGCCGCTTCGGAAGGGAATCGACTTCGATCCGGTCATAAGCGGAAAGGTATTCGGAATCCAGCCAGTTCAGGCGTTCCTCCATGTCGGCGTTCCCGTAAAGATAGATAAAGGAATTCGCCGGATGGTAAAAGCTTTTGTGAAACTCCAGAAACTCCTCGTAGCTCAGATCCGGAATAAACTGAGGATTGCCGCCGCTCTCGACGCCGTAGGTCGTATCGGGATACAGGGAAGAAAAGATCTCGCGCGCGACCACATCATCCGGAGAGGAAAACGCTCCCTTCATTTCATTGTAGACAACACCGTTGATCACGATATTGTCGTTTTCATCGGTCTCATAATGCCAGCCCTCCTGGAGAAAGATCTTCTTTTCCCGGTAGATGTTGGGATGAAGGACCGCATCCATGTATACATGCATCAGATTCCGGAAATCCTGATCGTTGCAGGAAGCAACGGGATACACCGTCTTGTCCGAATACGTCATGGCATTCAGGAAGGTATTCAGGGAACCTTTGGCAAGTTCCACAAAGGGATCTTTGAGCGGAAAGGCCTCGGAACCGCAGAGCACGGAATGCTCCAGGATGTGCGCCACGCCCGTGGAATCCTTCGGCGGCGTGCGGAAGGCTATATAAAAGACCTTGTTCTCCTCGTCGTTCTCAAGCACCGTGATATGGGCACCGCTCTTCTTATGCTCCAGTATCCAGGCGTCGCTTCTGACATCCTCCGAGTAATGGTGGTCGATCAGTCGGTATGCCGGCAGATTTTCGATCTTCATTCGCAAAATTCTCCTTTTTACAGCTTAAAGCCCATCAGGGCCATGTTGGACAGAATGACCTCCTGCAGGACATTCCGTTCATCCCAGTGCTCCGCCTCAGCCGCCAGACCGGACAGATTCACAACCTTTTCCTTAAACCCGCCGTCTGCGGAAGGCGTGAAAAACTTGATCTTCGTCTTCAGGTTTTCGTAGATCCTGTAATTCTTGTCCGCGGGAGTCAGATGAAGCAGATGTTCTCCGATCATGACATCCGAAGAAGAATAAGGCAGGATCAGCCTGTCGATGATGGTCTGGAACTTGAACGGCACGCGCTCCGCCCCGAGCAGCTCGCCGTAAGTATAGCGGGCCCCTATCATCGTTCGGGAAAACTCCTGCAGCACATATTTAAAATCTTCGGGATTCATAAGGCAACATACTCCAGAAGGTCCTTTGACAGCGAAACAGCCCGGCGCAGCTCATCCTCGCTCATCCCCGTCTCTTCCAGAGCCTCCTCCAAAGTAAGCTTACGGCGCAACTCATCCGAAAGGCTCTTGACCTTTCCGAGCACCTTGAGGACCAATGCCATGGTCCTCTCCTGCTTCTCCGTTTCCGCATTCTCGGAACGGATCAGCTCCTCCATCGCGTTCATCACGCTGCGCGCGACCATCTCATCGCATTCCGACGGGTCCTCGATGCTGCCGAGCATGTTCATTGCCGCCGTAAGCGCCACGTTTCCTTCGCCGATCAGGTCGGCCGCCTCCACTCCCTGTCCGGAATAGAGCTTGGCCATGTCAACGACCGAGCGCAGATAGGATCTCGTAAGCTCTTCCTTCGCGTTAAGATCACCGTTCAGCGCCGCCATCACCAGGCTGCGTTTCAGCGCTTCGTCCGCTTCCGCAAGTTCCTCGAGCTCTTCCATGTAAAGCCGGATCATCTTTCCGTCTTCCTCGCTCAGGATCTCTTCATCCGGAAGCTTTTCGCCGATGCCGATGTTCTGCTCGCGAAAATAGCGCAGCAGAGCTTCCTTCTGTTCCCTTGTAAGCGCCGGAAACTCCTCTCCGACCTGTTCTTCCGTCAGATACCCGCCCTGCAGGATCGCCATGTCCCTGAGAGACGAGATCTTTTCCAGAAAGTTTTCCTCTTCCATCATTCGCCGTTCCTCACAAAATGCTTATGCGTAAACAGATGATCCTGGCAGAACTCGTAATTGCCTTCGCACTTGGAGCAGAAACGGAATTCCAGTTCCGGATACTCCTCGCTCGTCCTTCCGCAGATCGCGCATTTGTGCCGTGCCACCGCCCGGGCATTTCCGCTGCTGACCTGCTGCTTGAACTGCCGCTGTCTCGCCCGCATCTTCGGACTGATCCGCAGGCCTTTGCGCGTGGCAAGGAAGAAAAACACAAAGTTCAGAAGGGAGGCCCCTATGACAAAGAGCCCCAGCGGACTGTTCGTGCTCTTGCAAAGATTGATCGCATCCGCAAGGAGCAGCAGCCCGTAAATGATGCCGAGGATCTTTACCTTGATCGGTATCAAAAACATCAAAAGCACCTGCATGTCCGGATAGGTGACCGCAAATGCCAGGAATATGGACATGTTGATATAATAGGTCGAAAACAGCCCAGCGTATTCCGCGAAATAGTAACTTCCGCCGTACAGAAGCGGGAAGCTTTCCCCTCTCGCCAGCTCATAGACCGAATTGGCCAGCGAGATCGCCTCCGCGTCAAAGACGGACGCGTAGGCAAACATGCAGAAAGAGCCGATCAGCGTAAAGAGCATGCCGGAAAAGATATAGAAATTAAAGAAAAAGCTGCCCCATGTCCGTTCCAGCGTGGTTCCGAGCGAAAAGTAAAAATACAGCATGATCAGCGTGAAAAACAGATTGCTGCTTTCCGGCGGGATCAGCACCCAGGAAATGAGGCGCCAAACCTGCCCGTGCAGGATCGCATAAGGATTCAGCGAGATCACATACATGATCTCGGGGTTGATCATCTGCATCAGATAGCCGATCGCGTAGATCACAAGCATCACGAGCGGCAGTTTCGGGATCGCGTAGCGTCCCAGTTTCCGTTCCAGTTTATTTAACAGATTGCCCATCCGTTCCTTTCTCCTCCCGGCCTGTCAGGAAATCCCGTCAGATCTCCCCGGCATCATCCTCTTTCTTCTCGAGCTTCTCCAGCTTCTCGAGCTGGTCTGCCGCAAATTTACGTCCGCCCACACCGAAAGCGATCGCGAACGCGATCCCGAGCGCGGCCAGGATGATCACAAAAGCCGCATTGACGATCTCGGCCGCGATCCCCAGCTGGTTCAGAGCCATGAACGCGGCAACCACGATGATGACGCCACGCACAAACACCGAGTAATCGCGCATTCCGCCTTTAGCCATCGCTCTGCCGGCTGCCGCCGAGCACAGGAAAGCCGCCACCATGATCAGTACCGCCGCAAGCACATTGGGCAGATAGGCGATCAGCCTGCTCCCGATCCCGCTCAGCACGGAAAGGTTCAGCACATTCAGACCTTCCACGATAAAGAAGATATCCAGAACGATCGTCACCACCAGGCCGATCGTGCGGGAAAGCACAAACTTTTCGCCCTTTTCGCCGATCAGGCCCCTGACTTTCTCATCCGCTCCGGTCGAAGCGATCAGCCTGCACACGATCTGTCCCGTAAAGCGGCCGATCAGAACGCCTACCCAGATCAGGACCAGCGCAACAATGAACTGCGGGATATAACGGAATACCACGGCCAGCATCTCGACGGCCGGCTCGGAAACGGCTGTGATGTTCAGAGCCTGCAGTGCGACGATCACGACCGGGATCATGATCAGCACATATACGATATAGGCAAGGGTCCTGGAAAACTTCGCGTCATCCACGACTTCGATCCCCGCCTTTTCCTGAAGCTTGTCCACATGCAGCTTCTGAAAGACCGGTATCAGCAGTTCCTGCGCCAGTCTGGCGATCAGCGAACCGACGATCACCACGATCAGGCAGGCCAGCACATTGGGAGCATAGCCCCAGACCACGTTCAGAAGCTGCGTGATCGGCGCGGCAATGGATCCCACGCCGAGCGCCGTAAAGATCCCCGGCACAAAAAGAAGGAATACCAGCAGATAGACCAGCTTTCCTATGTAGCTGATCAGACTCTCACCGCTTCCGGGAACAGGGTTTCCTTCCTCCGTCTTCTGATCCTTCTTGAGCGCGGCAAGCTTTGTCCGTTTCAGTATCCCCGTGATCATCGCTTTCACGATCGCGCTTACGACGAAAGCAAGGATCAGAAGCAGCATGGCAGCGAGCACACCTCCCATGACTGCGATCATTTTAGCAAGCAGATTGTTCAAATGCTCTATCACGATACCCGCACCTCTCTTTCAATTCCGCGAAAATGGGAAACCTTTCCGGCTCCCCATTCTGAAGGATAAGTCTGTTTGTTACGTTCAGCGGCTTACAGCGCTTTACTTCTTATACTTTTGCTCCACAAAGAACTTATCAAGCGTGTCCAGAAGACTGGCACGGTCGATCGTTTTTAACAGGTAGCCGGCGGGTTTCAGAGCCAGCACTTCCATGATCGCTTCCTTGTCGCTCTTTCCCGTAAGGAACATGACGGGTATCGTGGAGGAATTCGCTTCGGACTTGAGCAACTCCAATACTTTTGAGCCCTTGATCGTGGGCATTTCATAGTCCAGAAGGACAAGATCCGCCGAATTGTTCGCCAGCCAGGTGATGGCCTGCATCCCGGAATTCGCCATTCCGACACGGTAATCGTCTTTCAGCCATTCCTTGATCAGCTTCAGATAAGTCGGGTCATCATCCACGACAAGGATCATCTTTTTCCGCTGCTGGATCTGCAGTTCATCAAGGAACTCCCCGACGTTCTCCATGATGCGCCCCATATCAAAGGGCCGCTCGTAGACGCCCTCGATCAGCTCCCTCGGGATGATCTTTTCCACCTCGTCGAGCTCATTCTGGCCGCCGCAGATGATAAGTTCCTTTTCCTCTTCCAGCAAAAGGTCTTTGATGTAGACCAGGGAATCCCTCGCTTCCCCGATGCTGTCATCCACATAAAGGATGAGCAGGGTAACATCATCTTTATGCCGGCTGATCTCCTTTACGGAGAGTCCGGATTCGATAAAACGGTAATCATTCTTTTTCAGCTGTGTTTTGATCGTATTGACCAGGAAGGTTTCCTCCCTGCGCAGCAACAAAACCTGATTTGCCATAAAACCTCCGTTATCCGAGCAGTTCCGTCATGTTTTCCCAGCGAAGGGCTTCCGTATATTCCCGTAACCTGGCGATCTTTTCCGCGTCTTCTTCCGGGAGCCGGTATTCCTTCAGGGAATCCAATACGTCGATCATGCTGTCATAATCATACATCTTGACGAAATCCTTCATCGTGTCATATGCATCCTTCAGCATCGCTCCGCTGATCTCGGGCAGATCATCCGCTTTCTTCGCTTCCTCTTCGGTGACCTCAAACAAAGCAGCTAATATATTACCATAAGATCTGTATTTTGCCAATAGCGCCCCCGTATCCTCCCGGATACGATCCAGATTGCCTTCGTTCCCTGCTTTCTCGAGTTCCGCAGCCATCGAAGACAGCTCACTCGCCCCGATCACGCGCGAGGAGCTCTTCAGGGCGTGCACCTGTATCGTATAGTTGTCCCAGTCCCCGGCGTCATAATACGACTCGATCTCGTTCGCCTTGGCCTGCAGGCCGTCATAATAGATCTTCAGCACATTCCGGTAGCCTTCGACGGAACCGCAGTTCTTCAGTCCGATCGAAGTGTCGATGTCACCGAGATCCCCAAGCATCTCCTCTTCTCCGCCGGCCTCTTCCCTGTCCGGTGTCATTTCGGAAAGAAATACTTTTTCGTGAGGGAGCATCCTGATCAGCATCTCCTCCAGCTTCGGTCCGTCCACCGGCTTGATCATGTACTCATCAAAGCCCTCCGAGAGGAAACGCTCCCGCGCACCCGTCACGGCATTTGCCGTCAGCGCGATCACAGGAGTCGCCTCATTCGGACAGCAGGATAAGGTTCTCATGATATGAAGCGTTTCGATGCCGTCCATTTCGGGCATGCGGAAATCCAGAAAGATCAGATCATACCTCTTGTTCTGGACCATTTCCAGGCATTCCTTGCCGCTCATGGCCGTATCGATGCGGATCTTCGTCTTCTTGAGCAGCTCCCGGATCACCATGTGATTGACCGGTGTATCATCCACGATCAGGATATTGGCATCGGGCGCGGTAAAGCTCTCCCTGTATTCCTCATGATCTCTCACGCCGGCCTCGTATTTGCGCCTGAAGTCTCCGATCGCGTCATTTCGCAGGATCTTCTGCGGAAGCCGCACGATGAATTCCGAGCCTTTTCCGTATTCGGACTTTGCCTCGATCTCGCCGTGCATCAGCTGAAGCAGGCTGTTCGTGATGGCCAGGCCCAGGCCGCTCCCTTCGATATTGCGGTTCTGACTCTCATCCAGACGCTGGAACTTTTCAAACAGCTTTCCGAGATCTTCTTCACGGATGCCGATACCGGTATCCCGCACCTTCACGATCAGGATCAGGGTATCCCTGACGGGGATGCGGCCGTCAACCTCCAGCTCCACTTTCCCCTTCTGGGTGTACTTTACAGCATTGTTCAGGATATTGACCATGATCTGTCTGAGGCGCATGCCGTCCCCGAAAAGATTGTCGGGCAGCTTCGGATTCACCTGAATGTTAAACTCCAGCTTCTTGTCTTTTGCCCTGATCTGCACCATGTTGACCACATCGTTGATCACGCTGCTCAGATCGTATTCCGATTCGAGGATCTCCATGCTTCCCGACTCGATCTTGGAGAAATCCAGGATATCGTTGATCAGGCTGACCAGCGTGCGTCCGGCTCCTTCGATATTCTGTGCATATTCCCGGATCTGCGGCCTTCTGGTCTCCCGCAGGATCATCTCGTTCATTCCGAGGATCGCATTGATGGGCGTCCGTATCTCATGGGACATGTTCGCGAGGAAGTTGGACTTGGCCTCGCTGGCCGCCCGCGCGCGCTGCTCTTCCATGCGCGCCAGTTCGGTAACGCGCAGGATGCCGAGCAGTTCATTCTTGCTCACGGGCCGCGAGAAATAAAATCCCTGCAGATAATCAATATCCATCGTCTCGAGCAGTTCGAGCTGTTCCTGCGTCTCCACGCCTTCGACGAGGATCTTGAGCTGCATCTCACGTATCATGCGGACGCTGTTTTCCAGGATCACCCGGCCCTTGTTCTTGCCGCCGTTTTCCTCATCATTCCCGCGCACTTCCCACAGAATGGACTTATCGATCTTGACCAGGTCGAAATCCAGCGAGAAAACGCTTCGCACATTGGAATAGCCGATGCCGTAATCATCGAGACTGAGCAAAAAGCCGGACGCCTTCAGATCGTTCAGCACCGCATCCAGCTCCGAATAGTCACTGGCAGCCGCGGATTCCGTCACCTCAAAATTGATGAAACGGGGCGGAATGTCATACTTTCGGACCGTGTCCCTTACACGCTTCACGAAACCGGGCTGCAGGCACTGCACAACGGAAAGGTTGATCTCGATGCAGTCGAGCCCCATCTCCATCGGGATGCCGCTCGAAAGGAAGAGGCACACCTCCTCCAGAACATAATCACCAAGGCGGTCTATGAGACCGTTCTGCTCGGCAATGGGAATGAACTCATCGGGCATGATATTTCCGATCTTGCTGTCCCGCAGACGCAGGAGTGCCTCCGCCGAATAGATCGACAGTCCCTGTATGCGGTAGACCGGCTGGTAATAGACTTCAAAACGATGCTCGGCAAGACCGCGGTGCAGCGCAAGCTCCACTTCGGCCCGCCTGACCAGATATTCCAGGTTTTCCCCGGTAAAGAGCTTGTCGCGCTCTTTGTTGGGAAGGGGTCCGTCGCACAGAAGCATCAGTTCATCCACCGTTTCAAAATCCCCGGGCACGCAGGCACACATGACCACCGCCTGCAGCATGATGCTGGTATCCTGGAACTCGAAGCTCTCATCAAAGCGCTCGGCAATGCGGTCTGCCAGATCCTCCGCCTCCTCTATGCTGCCGGGACGGATCATGATGAAGGAATCCGGTGATGTGCGGTAGATATACTGTCTGGATTGCACACTGCGCAGATATTCGGAGACCAGATGGATCATGGAGTCCGTATCCGATGCACCGAGCAGACGCTGCAGGGTATCCGCGTTCGTGATGCGCACGCAGATCGCATTCAGATTCTCGATCAGATGCAGGCTGGTCTTCAGGTCGGCAAGAAAAGCCGCACGGTTATATACGCCCGAAGAGGAATCCACGCGGTCATCCTCGTTCTCGACCAGCGCCATCGCGCCAAGAAGAGCCAGCATCTCGGCGAAGAGCTCGGCCCGAATGGACGCACTCTCGATCTGCAGGAAGACACCCACTCCCATGAAGATCAGGAAGATCATCATCATCCATTTTTTGGCTTTGCTGATCGAGCGCCAGTTGCTCAGGATCAGGATCAGCGCAAGAACAAAATAGATGATGGAGTTGATGTAGATGACCGTTTCGCCCCCTCCCCGGAGGATCGCACCTGTATTCGCATCTACCGAGTAAACGACATTCGTAAAGGGATTGGAAAGAACAAGGATCACGGACAGCGCCTGCGGCAGGACCGAAAGATAGATCCAGATCCTTCCGACCTTTTCGAGCATCACTTCCGCAATGCCGCTGATCAGCAGAACATAATTCAAAAACAGGACGCCGACAAAGCAATGCGTAAGGAAATACAGGAAACGGTTGACCAGAAGGAAGCGTTCGGCAATGGCGTATTCCGGGTAAAAGCCCATGGAAAAAACGATGGCGATCTCGTTCAGGGAATTGAACATGACCAGCGCCACCAGCCATATGAACGCCCGGTTCTGCTTTTTATCCGTCCTGCGCTGGATAAACGTGCACGCCAAAATGGCAACCCCCAGAAGGAAGGTCGCGATCACGATGCCGGCCGTATGCAAAAGTGTGATCCAGACTTCGCTCATCCTGCTTTCCTACATGTCCTCCAGCATGGCCATCTGTTCCATCTGTTCCCTGGTGACGGGACGCGAGAAATAATAGCCCTGAAGATAATCCACATCCAGCTCATTCAAAAGATCGATATGCCGCTGGTCCTCAACGCCTTCCACCAGGATCTTCTTTTTCAGCTGCTTGATCATGCGGACGGAATTATCGAGAACGATGCGCCCCATCTCATTCCTGGTCGCCTCCCAGAGAATGTTGCGGTCGATCTTGACCACATCAAAGCCCAGTTCCACGATCGCCTCCGCATTGGAATAACCGGTTCCGAAATCCTCCATCGAAAAACCGAAGCCCTTTTTCCTGAGCGTCCCCATGACGCGTTCGAGCACTTCATAATCCTCCTTGTTCACGGGCTTTGTGATCTCGAAATTGATCTTGTCCGGACTCACTCCGAATTCCTCCACAAGCTTCATCACATGCTCGGAAAAATCCTGCTGCATGCACTGCACAAAGGAAAGATTCACGCTCACGTGGGAATAGCCCAGCTTTTCCGGCACTCCGCTGCGCAAAAAGCGGCACACATCCTTGAGGACCATGTCCCCCATCTGATGGATGTGCCCGGTACGCTCGGCCTGCGGGATGAATTCGCCCGGCATCAGGTCTCCAAGCTGCGGATCGTGCAGACGAACAAGCGCTTTCAGCGCAAAAGGCCTGAGCCCTCTGAGCGCATGGACCGGCAGATAACGCAGGGAAAAGCTTTCATTCTCGATCCCCCTCCTGAGAGCTTCCTCAAGGTCCGTGGATCTGGTGAGCCACGACAGCTCTTCGCCGTGCAATATCCCGACACCCCTCGCCTGATCGAGCGGGGAATCCGCCATCAGCATCACGTCTTCCACACTGAAGAGTTCCTCGGGTATGTCGGCGCGGATGAACTGCGCTTCGATGGGAGTGTCTACACCCTTCACAAAAAGCCCCTCCTCAAAACGGACATAGATGCGTTCGGACAGGCGGATGTTCTCTTCCTTCGAAAGGTCGTTCAGGATCAGGAACGTCGTCGGCGATGCGCGGTAGATCCTGTACCAGTAGTATTCTTCCTTCAGGTATTCGGAAACACGCTGCATCACCGGATCCACGCCGCTCTGACCCGAAAGCCGCATCAGGATATCGTAATTGCTCAAACGGATCGCGATCGCGTGAAAAGGCGTCTCGAGGCGGAAAAGGTTGGCCAGCGTGCGTCTCAGCTCGCCGCGGTTGTATACCCCGGTCACGGTATCCTTCCTGTCATCCTCATTTTCCATCGTGAGCATGATCCCCAGAAGGATCAGCGATACCGCAAACAGTTCGCTCTTAACCCCGTTAAAGAAGAGCTGGGTAAAGATGCCCGCTATCACGACCGGGAAAAAGAAAAGCATGCCGTACAGGCGGTTGCGGCTGATCGCCTTTCTGTGGATGATCAGATTGACGGTCCCGAAGAGGATGTAGATCCCGGCAAGCGCATACGAAAGGGCCATCCCCCAGCCGCCGTGGAACTGGAGCCTGCTGTCATGATAATACACCTGACGGTGAATGGGATTCGTCAGGATCAGGAATTCCACGATCACCGCCGGCATTGCAAAAAGGATCACCCTGATCCGCCGCATCTGCCGGTAGGAGCCGTTCGCCTGGATGATATAGACGCAGAAGAACAGGGGTATCAGGATATGGCTCACCGAATGGATGTATTCCAGGCCGTCCAGGAGCACGATCGTGGCCGTCGTGGCTTTCCCGGAGAGTATGCGGACAAGCGCCTTGTTCATCTCGCAAAGCGTGCAGAGCGAATTCAGAACAAGCAGCATGACAAAGATCTTGTTCCGGACACGTTCCGTCCGCTTCAGCACAAGCGTATAGGCCAGCGTTGCCACGCTGATCATAAGCGATGCCAGCAAAAATGCAGTTTGATTAAAATACGCAACGACCATGTTACCTCTCAACCATAGCGGATCTTGTTTTCCGGAAGATATTCCAAAAGCAGTTCCGAAAGCTTTCTGCTGTCCACGGGTTTCCCGATGTAATCGTCAAAGCCCGCTTTCCTTTCATCTTCAAGGATGCCGGGATAAGCATTCGCCGTCATGGAGATCACAGCCGTGCCGCTGCTCTTCGCTTCGGCGTTTTCACGCAGCCGCCTGAGCGTTTCGCGTCCGCTCAGGCCCGGCATGCGTTCATCCAGAAAGATCATGTCATATTTCACTCCGGCCGCCATGTTCAGGCCTTCTTCGCCGGAAAGCGCCGTTTCGATCTGCACGCCCGACGCCTTCAGGAGTTCCTTCATCACCACGTGGTTCATCGGGGTATCATCAACGATGAGGATCTTTGCCGCAGGCGCCGCAAAAGGCTTCGGCCCGTCGAGGCCGCTGTAGATCGACCGGAGCTCATCCGGCCTGAAGGGCGTGATCTTTTCCTTTCCGACCGTCTTTTGCAAAAGCTGGACCGTAAAGCGCGATCCGCGGCCGTATTCGCTCTGTACCTCGATCTCGCCCTGCATCATCTGCAGCAGATGATAGCTGATCGCCAGCCCCAGGCCGGTCCCTTCGACCGTACGGTTCCGTTCCATGTCGAGACGCTGGAACATCTCATAAAGCTTGCTCTGATCCTCTTCCCGGATGCCGCAGCCCGTATCTTCGACGCTGATCCGAAGCAGCACCTCTTCCTCCGAATAGTATTCCCCTTCCACGGTAAGCTGAACGCTTCCCTTGTCGGTATACTTGACAGCATTGTTCAGCAGGTTTGTCATGACCTGCTTTAGGCGGAATTCATCTCCGTGCAGAACAGCCGGCAGGTCCTCGCTGACATAAACCCTGAAATTCAGCTGTTTCAGCGTCGTCTTGCGGTAGATATCCTTGATGACGTCCCCGAGGGTCTGTTTCAGATCGTAATTTTCCTCTACGATCTCCATTTCACCGGCCTCGATCTTGGAATAATCGAGGATATTGTTGATCAGCGCCAGCAGATTGCGCCCCGCCGTTTCGATCTCTTTCGCGTAACGCATGACCTCCGGCTCGTCGCATTCCCGCAGTATCACCTCGTTCATGCCGAGAACGGCATTGATCGGCGTGCGGATCTCGTGCGACATGTTCGCAAGGAAGCTTGATTTCGCCTCGCTGGCCGCGATCGCACGGCGCTCTTCCATCCTGGCCAGCTCGGTCACACGCAGGATGCCCAGGAGCTCGTTCTTGGTGATCGGCCTCGAAGAATAGTATCCCTGCACATAGTCCACATCCAGCTTCTTGAGCATTTCGATCTGTTCCCTGGTCTCCACGCCCTCGACCAGGATGCGGCGCCGCATCTGCCGTATCATGCGCACACAGCTTTCCAGAACGATGCGCCCCACTTCGCCCGTGCCGGCCCGGTTCAGGATGACACGGTCGATCTTGATCACCTCAAAATCAAGGGTATACAGGGCTTTCATGTCCGAAAAGCCCGTGCCGTATCCGTCCATGGAAAAACGGAAGCCGAATTCGCGCAGCTCGGTGATCATGTCCTGCAGGATCGAGAAGTCTGTTGCAGCCGCCTCTTCCTTGATCTCGAAGCAGATCAGTGAGGGCGAGATATCGTAGTGCTCCGTCAGTTCCCTGGCGTATTTCGTAAAGCCCGGTCTCATGCATTGGAGGATGGATAGATTCACGCTGATGTATTCGATGCCCATTTCAACCGGAAGTCCGCTGCTCAGGAACAGGCATGCTTCCTCCAGCACGAAATTTCCGATCTCGTCGATGATGCCGTCGTGTTCGGCGACCGGAATGAATTCCGCGGGCGATACATCACCGAGCACGGGATCGTGCAGACGGATCAGCGCTTCCGCCGAATGGATGCTCAGATTATCGAGAAAATAGACGGGCTGGTAATAGACTTCAAAGTAATGTCCGGCAAAACCGCGGCGGATTGCCTGCTCCACCTGCGCACTGCGCTTGAGCGCATTCACGCCGGCTTCCTTGCGGACCTTGCCTGCCGCATCCGTGGGCACGGGCGTATCCGTCATCAAAAAGACTTCCTCCGCGCTGGAGATGTCGCTCGGATAGCCGGCCTGCATCACAAGCGCTCCGAGCTGTACTTCAACCTCTTCACTCTGCCAGGGCTTTGTAAAACGCTCGCGGATCCGCTCCACCTGTTCTCTTGTCTCTTCACGGCTCATGTTGAGACCGACAAGCGCAAAACAGGTGGGGCTCGTCTTGTAAATGTGATAATAGGGCATGATCGTGCGAAGATACGCAGCCACCTCTCCCACCAGCCCCTCGGCCCGGACGCTTCCGGTAAGCCTGTTGAGGACATCCGCATTGACCACATAGACGACGGTCACCGAAAACTCCTGTTCCATGCGGATGTAATTGTTCAGATCCAGGTTGAGCGCGCTGCGGTTAAAGAGACCGCTGGTCACATCCATGCGGTCTTCATCGCTTTCGATAAAGACCATCACGCACATGAGCGCCATGGCCTCGGCAAAATTTTCCACCGGCAGATCGGGCAAAAGCAGCTGAACGGCGATCCCGAGGAACGTGACACCGAAAAGATAGAGCAGCCCCTTGCGGCATTTCGGGGTAACGGCGTTCCAATAGCGCATCAGATCAGCAATCGTATAAACATAATAGAATCCGGCGATCAGATAAAGCAGCGGCATCAGCATGCCGCGGCGGTAACCGTCCTGCGCATCCACCGTAAAGATCAGCCTGGTGAACGGATTGCTGAGGACAACAAGTTCATTCAGGATGA
Organism: Lachnospiraceae bacterium; assembly: GCA_024696005.1. Taxonomy (GTDB): domain Bacteria; phylum Bacillota; class Clostridia; order Lachnospirales; family Lachnospiraceae; genus NK4A136. The sequence continues at coordinate 332,805 of JAILHF010000051.1, forward strand.
ACGGGATCATGAGCCGGACAAAGCGTTCTCTCCGCTTTCTGTGATGATGGATCGTCCCGTTGATGTAGATCACGTAGGTAAAGATCAGCGGCCCGAGCGCAGCATGCGTGAGAAAATACAGAAGCGAGACCGCTTCTTCGGCAAAAGCCGCGACCGGCGACACCGCACGGTAAGCCCCTGCATAAACGCTGGCCGCACTTGTCGCCGCACCGGTCATCACGATGAGCGTAATCGAGATATAAAGCTTGTTTTGCGGCATCTTGGTCCTGCCCTGCAAAAAAGTGTACACAAGAGAAGACAGGCATATGAAGACCCCTGCCAGATAGAACGAAGAATTGTAAAAAAGCTGAAGATGATCCATCTGTATCAGTATATCATATATTACAGACAGATACTATGAAATTCTGTATAGGAAATATCCTCACGCTGCCGTAGCGCGTCCCTGAGAGCGGCCAGATGTTCCGGTGTATCCCTGAGCATCCCCTTGAGCGTCTGACCGGCAGCAGCAAGCATGTCCGAATCCCCGTAGAGATCGGCCACACGGAAGTACGGAAGGCCCGACTGGCGCAGTCCGAAGAAATCCCCGGGGCCCCTCTGCTTCAGGTCCTCCTCGGCGATCCGGAATCCGTCGTTCGTTTCCGCCAGGATGTTCAGGCGCTCCCTGGTCTTTTTGCTCAGGGTCTCGTCTTCCCCGCCGGCCATGAAAAGGCAATAGGACTGGTGTTTGCCGCGTCCCACACGTCCGCGGAGCTGGTGAAGCTGCGACAACCCGAAGCGCTCGGCATTCTCCACGAGCATCACCGTCGCGTTCGGAACATTCACTCCCACCTCGACCACGGTCGTGGAAACAAGGATGTCCGTTTCCCCTGCCGAAAAACGACCCATGACTTCGCTTTTTTCTGCTGCTTTCATCCGGCCGTGGAGCATGTCGATCCTGACATGGGGAGGAAGAAGCTCCCGCAGGCTCTCCGCATAATCCGTCACGTTGGAAAGATCCTCCATCGCTCCCTCTTCGACCATGGGGCAGATGATATAGACCTGCCTGCCCTCCGCGATCTGGCTGAGCATGAACTGATAGGTCTTTTTTCTCCAGCTTTCATCGACCACGGCATTTTTGATCGGAAGCCGGTCTCCGGGGAGCTCGTCGATCAGTGAAACATCAAGATCCCCGTACAGGATCAGCCCAAGGGTACGCGGGATCGGTGTGGCGCTCATGACAAGCACGTGGGGTGCCTTTCCTTTCTCCGCCAGATTCATGCGCTGCCGCACCCCGAAACGATGCTGTTCATCCGTGATGATCAGCGCAAGCTCCTTCGCCTCCACATCCTCCTGGATCAGGGCATGCGTCCCGATGACGAGATCCGCCTCCCCCGATGCGATCCGTTTTTTCGCTTCCCGTTTTTCCTTCGCCGTCATCGAGCCGACAAGGAGCTGCGGATGAAACGGCAGGCCTTTGTCCCGGGCCAGGGCGCAGGCATCTTCATGATGCTGCCTGGCGAGCACCTCGGTCGGCGCCATCAGGGCGGCCTGCTTGCCCTCCAGTATCACGGACAGCGCCGCCGTAAAAGCGACAACGGTCTTTCCGCTGCCCACATCGCCCTGGACCAGACGGTTCATGCAAAATCCGCTCTCCATGTCTTTTCTGATGTCCTCGATCGCACGCTCCTGCGCTCCGGTCAGTCGGTACGGCAGCGCGGCGCGCATCAGCTCCGCGGCTTTCATGCCGCTTTCGATCCGGTGCAGGCTCTGCTCCTTTTCCCCGCCTGCTTTCAAAAGCTCCATGCGGGCCAGGAAAAGGAAGAATTCATCAAACGCAAGACGTCTTCTGGCCAGAAAGACCTCCTCACGGTCCTTCGGGGCGTGGATCATCCGTATCGCTTCCGCGATGCTTAAAAGCTTTCGTTCTTCCCTGACCGCTTCCGGCAGGTATTCGGTGATGTCTTCCGCCAGCGGAAGCGCTGATCTCACGGCTTTCCGGACGGCAGCGTTCGTCACGCTCCCGCTCAGGGGATAGACCGCCTGCAGCTGATGCAGGGAGCTTTCGTATTCCTCCTGCGTAAGGATCCTGGGCTGCGAAAGAAAAAGCTGCATGCCCTTTCTTTTGACAGTAACGTTCAGGATCATCTCCCTTCCGGGAAAGACGGACTTTTTCAGGTAAGGCATCCCGAACACGGTCACCTTTGCCTGGGCAGTTCCGTCCGAAAAACCAAACTGCAAAAGGGATCGTCCGTTCTTCCGGAAAACGGAGGCTCCTCCTGTCACTTTCCCGTGCAGGGTATAACGCCCGTCTGTCCGGATGGCCGCCATGGGCGTGATCTCGCTTATACTGTCATAATCGCGCGGAAAATAATGCAGCAGGTCATTGATGCAAAAAAGGCCCAGGGCATGAAAGCCCTGCGCCGTTTTTTCTCCTATTCCTTTCAGGCTTGTAAGCGGATCCGAAAGAAGCATCTTATTCCACGGAAATGATGTAATAGTACACCGGCTGCCCGCCGCTCTGGAACTCAACGTCAAGATCCGGGAATTTTCCGGCTACCGCCTTACGGATTGCCTCAGCGTCCGCTTCTTTCACGTCTGCACCGTAATAGATGCTGATCAGCTCGGAGGAATCCTGCACCATCTTGTCAAGCATCCTGAGCACCACGTCCTCCAGATCCTTTCCGTTGGAAAGGATGCCCTTGTCGCCGATGCCCATGTAATCATCCTGGTGGATCTGCACGCCGTCGATCGAAGTATCACGGACCGCATACGTAACCTGCCCCGTCTGCACTGCCGAAAGGGCATCCTTCATGGCAGCTTCATTCTCTTCGTCAGAGAGGTTCGGCACATAGGCGACCATGGCCGCGATCCCCTGCGGTACCGTTTTGGTCGGGATCACAACGATCTTCTTGTCCTTGGTCATGTCCCGTGCCTGGTTGGCTGCAAGGATGATGTTCTTGTTATTCGGGAAGATAAAGATGCAGTCGGCATTGATCTGCGCGATCGCATTGAGCATGTCTTCGGTGCTGGGATTCATGGTCTGACCGCCTTCGATCAGGTGATCCACTCCCAGATTTCGGAAGATCTCTCCGATCCCTTCCCCCGCGGATACCGCAACAAAGCCCACGGGTTTCTTGGGCATATCGGGCGCCTTCTTTTCGGGCTGCGCTTTTGCCTCGCCCACGCCGGCATTCTCAGCGGCCGCTTTCAGCTTGCGGTTTACCACCTGCACATCCACCAGCTCACCGTAACGGATCGCTTTCTGCAGGACCATTCCGGGATCGTTGGTGTTAACGCTCACATTGACGATGCTCTCGTCCACGGCGATGGCAACACCGTCGCCGACGCTTTCCAGATAACGGCGCACTTCCTGCTCATGCTGGAAATGGAAGGTCTTGTCCAGTTCCAGGGAAAGCGTGGTATGATAAAGATAACGGAACTCCGCCTGCTTTACCGTCTCTCCGCCGAACAGCCGCACTTCACCGGCTGCCTGCGAAGTTTCCTCGTCCATCTCAAACGGAATGCCCTTGCCGAGATATCCATCATAAAAGCCCTCCAGCACAGCCAGAAGACCTGCTCCGCCGGAATCGACCACACCCGCTTCCTTCAAAACCGGAAGCATCTCAGGTGTGCGGTCCAGAACTTTTTTCGCGTAGGCAAGCACTTCCTTGAAGAGCACGTCGATGTCCTCTTCGCCGCGCTCGAAGATCTCGTTCACCTTGGTCGAAACGGCTTTCGCAACCGTGAGGATCGTTCCTTCCTTGGGCTGCATCACCGCTTTGTAAGCCGACTCCACGGCCTTGTCGCAGCCGGCGCTGATCACAGCAACGTCGATCACGTCATAGGTCTTGATCACCTTGGTAAAGCCACGGAAAAGCTGGCTCAGGATCACGCCGGAGTTACCTCTCGCGCCGCGCAGGGAGCCCGAGGAGATGCTCTTGCAGAGCGTCGCCATGTCGGGATCCTCCAGGGCATAAACATCTTTTGCCGCCGACATGATGGTCAGCGTCATATTGGTACCCGTATCACCATCCGGAACGGGGAAAACGTTCAATTCATTGATATGTTCTTTCTGGGATTCCAGTTTCTTGGCGCCCGCGAGGAACATTGCCGCGAGCTGCTTCGTATCCAGAGTTTTTGCCGCCACTTTCGTACGCCCTCCTTAATCGATCACACGTACGCCTTCGACGTAGATGTTGATCTTTTCGACTTCCAGTCCCGTATAATTTTCAAGCTGATATTTCACCGTGGTGATCAGATTCTCGGAAACCGCGAGAATGCTGACGCCGTAAGCGATGATCACATGAAAATCCAGAGCCAGACGCCCGCCGCTGCTCTTAACAGAGATGCCGCGGCTTACGCTTTCTTTTTTCAGGATACGTACAAGCCCTTCCTTCGCGTTCACGCTGGCCATGCCGACGATCCCCGCGCACTCGTTCGCGATCGTGCCCGCATACTGCGCGATCACCGACTTGTCGATCTGTATGCTTCCCAAATGGGTATCAACAGAATTATTCATAGTCCGCCCTCCTGTCAGATCTTTTTATCGAAATGATTATATACGAACTTGCCGTTTAACGCAAGAAAACCACCTTTAAGCCGCAAAGGTGGTCTTGAATGCATTCGGTTCCGAACCTGTCTCACGCACGCTCTACAGCGTTGGACTTCAGGCAGGTCGTGCAGATGTGCAGTCTCCTGGGAGTTCCGTTCACCTTGCACTTGACACTCTTTATATTGGCATTCCACACATGATTGGATCTTCTGTGGGAGTGGCTTACATTATTTCCAAAATGTGCACCTTTGCCGCAAACATCGCATCTTGCCATCGTTATACACCTCCTTTTCAAACACACAACGTGCTTATATTAGCAGATAGTTCTAAAAAATGCAAGCATTTTTTGTAAACTCATACCGCATATCCGAAGCGTTCCTTCAATTCCTCGTATTCTTCGTTGATCTTGATCAGGATCTCCTGATCCCCGCAGCTGTTATCCGGATGATAGATCTTCATGAGTTCCTTGTATCTCTTTTTCAGGGCTATCACATTGTCGACGCCCCGGAAGAACAGGCCGGTCGCGTATACCTCTTTCCTGGCGCTGGCCGTGGCCCTGCGCAGTCTCGCACGCTCCTCTTCGATCCTTGCATATTCCTGTTTCAGATGCGCCCTGTCTTCGTCAAAAAGGGAATAGGAACGCTGGATGATCTTCTGTTTCTTGTCCAGCATGCGCTCATCATCCTTGAGCCGTTTGCGTTCATATTCCACGGCCTCGCGAAGCTGGTTCATCTCGATCGACAGCTGCCTCTTTTCCCGCTGCAGCTGTTTTCTCTCACTGGCAAGCGCTTTGCGTTCCCGGTGCAGCTCGTCCTCATCGGCCTCAAGCTGGGCCCGTTCCGCCTGAATGCGCACATTCTCACGGAAAAGCTGGTGCTTCAGCTCTTCCAGTTCCGCGGGATTATTCACATGTTCCAGACGCTCCGCAAAACGATCCATGCCCTTTCCTCCGTATTATTTTGCGTTGAAGCTCTCCGACTCCGAAGGATCCTTCCCATCCGGGAAAGCGGCTTCCTCCGCTTTATCCTCGTCCAGATCGACCGCCTTGCGCGCCTTGAACTTGTCGATCAGCTCGGGGATCAGGTCAGCGATCTTCGAGATGCTGCTGGTATCCTTGACACTGATCATGCGCGCATGCCCATCCTGAAGGATCAGGATGGCCGAGGGGGTGAGCTTGGCGTTCATGCCGCCCATTCCGCTGCTCTTGTTCACGCCGTTCTTGCGGTTGCCCGCTCCGGCCGCAACGCCGAAGGATACATCCACCAGCGGGATGATCGTCGTGTCGCCCACCTTAACGGGCTCGCCGATCACCGTTTTGGACCCGACCAGATGCTCCATGTTCTGCATCAGCGAGTCCATCACATTTTTGATATTGTTGTCGCCTTCCGCCATTTCCGTATCCTCCCTTTATTCTTCCCTTTTGAGTCTCTTCCAAAAGGCTTTGACTTTTTTATTCAGTACCAGGCATCCGCCGTGAACGGCCACCGCCCACAAAAGAATGCGTCCCGACAGCTTTGCGTGAAAACGCAGTTCTTTTTCTCCCTGCATCGCGTCGATCCGGATATCGTTCTTCAACAGATCGGTAAACGGCATGGACCATACCCGGTATTCATAGATCTTCGCCACATTGCCGGGATCATCGTCCCGGTAGAGCAGATCCGCATCCAGGCGCGTCGGCCGGATCGCTTTCAGCAGGGCAACGCCGTGTTTTTTGACATAATCGTAAACCCAATGCGCACCTTCGCTGTTCAGCAGCCGGTCATAATATTCAATGGTCTCGAAGACGCCTTCGACCTTGTCACATCCCTTTTCCAGGATCCCCAGAAAAGCTTCCCCGCCTTCTTCGATCGTATCGGGCATCTTTCCGAGCGTATCCTCGAGCTGGTCGAGCAGATCCGAGATCCGCTCATCAAGAGGGATCTTTTCCTTCCGTCCGCTCTTGTTTCCGTCCTCCTCCTTTTCCGCGTCCTTCTTTTCGGAATCCCGGTCCTTTCCGGCAGACGTTCCGGCTTTTTCTTCCGCGTTGTCCTTCTTATTATCTTCCGCAGCGCTCTGCGCAGAAGGCTCATTGCTTTCAGGCTCTTCTGCCTTCTCTTCCGGGGACGGTTTTGCGGCATCCTCTTTCTTTTTCCGCTTTTCTTCCTCGACCTTCCGCTTCTTTCTCCTGCGCTCTTCTTCCTTCGCTTCGGCGGCTTCGGCCTTTCTGCGCTTGCGCTCCCTGTCGTAGAACGGGATCCCGAGAATGCGGATCACAAGATTCATCCCACCCGCGTAGCTCAAGTCGGCCACAATGAGATGAAGGAACCAGTACAGCTTAAAGCGCCCCGTAAATGCATCTTCCTTTGAAACCATGACTATATAGCGCCAGGGCACGAACAGCAGCAGAAGCAGTACCAGCAGGATAAATGCCAGGATCGAGCCCAGCACAATGCCGGTGATCGCAAGGATCTTGAGAAAAAGTTCCATGGCTTAAGCACCTGCCAATTCTGCCGCGTAATATGCAAGATACAGCAAAGCTTTGTCATAATCTTCCGCCAGCCCCAGGACATAAAGATCCCGTCCGGCGTAATAGCGCTGTTTCAACTGACGGCTTTTGACGAATTCGGCTTTTCCGCTCGTTTCATTCCGGTAGATCACATAGATCCCCGGAACAACTTCGCCCTTCATGAACGCTTCAACAAGCTGCCTTTTCTTTTCTTTGAGGCCGCTGCTCACATAAAGCCCCGGATCAAAGCTCACCATATACTCACCCGTTCCAGAGATGCGCGCGGTACAGACTCTGGTACGCCTCATAGGCGTGCTCAAGGATCTGTTTTTCATTCGCAAATTTCAGAAGGTGCCAGGCCTCGTGGTATTTATAGTAGCCGGAATCGCAGAAAAATTCTTCGCGCTGCGGTCTGGAATAATAACTCCCGGCCTTCATCAGATACCAGTGCACTTCCTTTTCCACTACGTCCTCAGGCACATTGAAGGTGTAATCGCTCTTGCCGATATATTTGACGATCCTCGCTTTTGCGCCGGTCTCCTCTTCCACCTCACGCAGAGCCGTCTGCGGAAACTCTTCTCCGTTCTCAACGGTACCCTTGGGCAGCACCCAGCCCTCATACCTGTTCCTGTAATTCTTGTACAGCAACAGTATCTTGCCACGAAAGATCACCACACCACCACAGCTGACTGCTTCAATCATCACGTAGTCCTCCTGTCGATGTGAAAACTTGGCAATAAGTATACCGTATCCGGGGCATTTGTGCAAGCCTGTCGGGCAAATCATTTGTTACGGTTAAGCGTCCGGCCGGCCGCCGGACGCAAGGCGCTCGCCGATGCAAAAGCGTTTTTGCCGTTTAGCGGCAACGCGCATCAGCCTCCGAGAAGGCTGATCCCCTTGCGGATGCGCTCCAGGCTCTCCTCTTTCCCGATCAGCTCCATGATCTCGGTGGCACCGGCCGGCGTCATCTGCTTTCCGGAAACCGCCGTACGCACCGGCCAGAGCACATAACCGTTCTTATACTCGTGCTCCGCGGCAAAATTCTGGAAGAGAGCATAAAGAGCATCGTTCGAATAGTCGTCCTGCGCCTCCAGAACCGGAAGGAGCTGTTTCAGCACTTCCAGCGAGCTCTCCTTCGTCGTCTTCATCTTTTTGTGCACATACATTTCCGTATCGTATTCGGGCAATTCATTGAAGAAATCGACCATCTCCTCGATATCGGGGAACACCTCGATGCGGGTCTTCACCATGGCTGCGACTTTCTTCAGATCCATGTCTTTCGTGATGGCTTTCTTCAGGAAAGGCTCTGCCATCTCGTAGAAACGCTCCGGATCCATGGCCTTCAGATATTCGCCGTTCATCCAGCGCAGCTTCACGATGTCAAATACCGCGGGAGACTTGCTGATCCTGTGGTAATCAAACTCTTTGATCAGCTCATCCAGCGAAAAGATCTCGCGGTTATCCTCCGGGCTCCAGCCCAGGAGCGCAATAAAGTTCACGATCGCTTCGCTGACAAAGCCCTGTTCGATCAGGTCCTCAAAGGAGGAATGTCCGCAGCGCTTGGAGAGCTTCTTGTGGTTCTCATCGGTGATGAGCGGCAGATGGATATACACGGGGCTCTTCCAGCCGAATGCATCGTAAAGCCGCTGATACTTGGGCGAAGAAGAAATGTACTCGTTTCCTCTCACCACATGGGTGATGTTCATGGTATGATCATCAACCACATTGGCAAAATTATAGGTAGGATAGCCGTCGGATTTGATCAGGATCATGTCGTCCAGTTCCGCGTTATCCACGGTGATGTCTCCGTAAAGCTCGTCCGTAAAGGTCGTGGTCCCTTCGTTCGGGATGTTCTGACGGATGACAAAAGGCTTGCCGGCAGCCAGGTTTGCTTCGACCTCTTCTTTGGAAAGGGAAAGACAGTGCTTGTCATAGATGCTGATCTCCTTGCCTTCCACCACTTCCGTCTTGAGCGTTTCCAGGCGCGCCTTGTCACAGAAGCAATAGTATGCCTCCCCTTTTTCCACCAGCTCCTTGGCATATTTCATGTAGATGCCGGTCTTTACACGCTCGCTCTGCACATAGGGGCCGTAACCGCCGTCCTTGTCGGGACCTTCGTCATGATACAGACCGGTCTGCTCGAGCGTATGATTGATGATATCGATGGCGCCTTCCACAAAACGTTCCTGATCGGTATCCTCGATGCGCAGCATGAAGTCACCGCCCGCATGCTTCGCCACCAGGAACTCGTAAAGAGCCGTTCTCAGATTCCCCACATGCATCTTGCCCGTGGGGCTGGGCGCGTACCTTGTTCTGATCTTTTCCATTATGTTATCCTCCTCTTAATTTTTCCTTCTGTAATACCAGATCCCGATCCCGACCAAAAGGATCGCGCCGGGAATGACGCCGATCAGCAAAAACGAAAAGATATCCCTCGCCGTCGGGCCCACCAGGATCGGGTCGTAACGGTAGGGCTTTACGGGCACATCCGTCAGTTCGTCGGTCTCGCTGACCTTCGAGAGCAGCTTCATGAAGAGCTCGTAATTGCTCCCGTTCGCCGCAAGGTTGATATCCGGGTAGAGAAAATAGTCCGCCGAAAAGACAGCCATCCTGACGGTCCCTCCCTCTCCGTGACGCTCGGTATACACGCCAAGCGAGAAAGGTCCCTTTTCGATGTCACGTCCGGTCTTTACATAAGCCCCTTCCGTTGTGCGCAGGAAGGTCGTGCCCGTGACATCCGCGGTTTCCTTCAGGCGTATCCCCCTTGCGAAGGGCATGTAGATGAAACGCGTGCGTCCTTCGGTATAGATATTGCCCGTATAAGGCGTCTGCACGATCTCGGGCAGAAGGAACTCTTCCTTCTCGTTATAATAGGCCGGATCCGTTTCCATGACAAGACCCGGCAGGACTTCCATTCCGAAATCGGAAAGCAGCGCGTCGTAATTCGGCGTATCCGTCCCTTCCGTATACCCCGTGATCAGAATAGCGCCCTTCCCCTGACCAAGGAAGGCACGGATCTTTTCCAGGTCCGCATCATTCAGGTCTTCCACGGGCGCAAGCAGAAACAGGATGTCCCCGTCCTCGGGAAGTGCCGGATGCTTCAGAAGGTTCAGGCTTTCCAGGTCATAGCCGGCGTTGGCGATCCTGCCTTTCAGCTCATCCTCCATCTCGTATTCCTGATGCCCGCCGATGCAGAGGATCTTCATGACATCCCCGCTGGTCACGTGACGGATCGCGCTCATGATCCTGCCTTCCCCGTCATAGCCCGAAACGCGGTATTCCGTCGGCACATAGCTGCCAACACTCACATCGTAGGCGTAATCATAGCTCACCTGGTAGCAGTCGTAATAATTCACCACACGGCTGTTGTCCCCGCTGACAACGATGAGGCTTCCCGCCGTCGGTTCCTCTTCGACATAATCAAGATAAAAATACGGCTGCTCCTTCGGATCGATATAGTCCACCTTGAGAAGTCCCGAACACTCGCGCATGCGCTCGAGCGTGGTCGCAAGCGTTTCATCCGCATCCTCCCGCTTCGAGAGCACATGGATCTGCACACCGCGGTCAAGGGCATGCAGCGTCTGTTTGCTCTCTTCCGTGATCGAGCGTATGCCGTTGTAGGTAAGGTCCGCATTCCGGTATTCCGCCGGAACCAGACGGCAGAGTGCATTGAGGGCGATCACCGCCGCAAAGGCCAGCACCACCTTTGCCACCCCCGAGAACACACCGATCGCGACTCCGCGGCTGCCTTTGCTGCGCCTGACGGTCAGCGACTGCACGGTAAGGAACAGCGCAAGCGCAATGATCGAAAGATAATAAACGTAATCCGACCAGACAAACGTGCCGTAAAGGCTGTCCTCAAAAGGTGCCGTCAGATCCAGGAAGCTCAGTGCCCTGGTCAGCAGGTTCCCTTCGCGGCTGATCATTGCATTGATCGCGCCCGTCATGGCACTCAGCAGCAAAACGAAAAACGTCAGCACCGCCGCGATGATCTGGTTCTCCGTCAGAGCCGAGATCAGCACGCCGATGGCGAGCGCGGTCAGCCCAAAGAAGCAGAACGAAAAAAGGGCAAGCAGGTTCTCGGCCAGCGGCACCTCACCGTAGATCCGCATCAGGAGCGGATAGATCAAAAGCACGGTAAAAACCGGCAGGAACACACATACGGATGCCAGATACTTTCCGAGAACGATCTTCACCACGGGAACAGGCGACGTGAACAGAAGCTGGTCCGTGCGGTGTCTTTTCTCTTCCGAAAAACAGCGCATCGTGATCAGCGGCATCGTGAACAAAAAGATGAACAGCGCCGCATCCAGGATATAGGAAAGGTACGGCAGGCCGCTCTGCAGGCCGTAATAGCGGAAATACCAGCCCAGGAAAAAGATCGTCACCGCCAGAAAGATCCAGCCCGTCATCGTGCGGAAATTTGAAAGCCATTCTTTTTTAAAGATTGCCCACATCCTACAATTCCTCAAACGTCAGCGGTTTGCTGATGATCCTTTCTCTTTCCTTTTCCCGCATCGGACGCAGGAAAGTCAGCTCCAGATAAACCTCTTCCAGCGTTACTTTGCGGTTCATCATCTCCAATATCGTATAACCTGCTCCGATGCAGGCCTTCGAGATCTTCTCCCGTATGTCTTCCCCGCGTTTCGCGTTCACTTCTATCGTGCAGGAATCCGCATCCTCGCTTACAACGCGGTGGCTCTCGATCCCTTCCAGCTTGTCCATGGCCTGCTCCGCCGCGGTGGCGCTGCCTTTGAGCACCAGCGTGAGGCGCTGCTGTTCGTTATAATCCAGCACCAGGTGCTCGGGCGTGTCATCCGCAACGAGCTTTCCTCCGGAGAGGATCAGCACATGGTCGCATACACTGGCCGCCTCTCCCAGAATGTGCGTGGAAAAGATCACGGTATGGTCTTCCTTGAGCCCCCGTATCAGCTCACGCATCTCCACGATCTGCTTGGGATCCAGGCCCGAGGAAGGCTCATCCAGGATGATGAGACCGGGATCCGCGATCAGCGCCTGGGCCAGCCCCACACGCTGGCGGTAGCCCTTCGAGATCTGGCGGATCAGATGCTGCTTGACATAGTTCAGGCTCGTCAGCTCACTGACACGCTCCACCTCTTTTTTTCGTTCCTTCCCGAAAAGACCGCGAAGCTCCGCGACAAAACCGAGGTATTCCGTAACGGTCATGTCCGGATAGAGTGGCGGCACTTCGGGCAGGTATCCGATCTTCTTTTTCGCGCGCTGCGGTTCTTTGCAGAGCGAGATATCATCGATCAGGATGTCGCCGCCGTCCGGAGCCAGATACCCGGTGATCATGTTCATCGTGGTACTCTTTCCCACGCCGTTCGGCCCGAGAAAAGCGTAAACCTTTCCCTTCTCCGCCGTAAAGGACAGATCCTCAATGATCTGCCGGCTCCCGTAACTTTTCCGAAGCTGCTCCACTCTAAGCAAAGACTTCCATCCTCCGTTTCATCGATCCGTGCCGGTCGCATAAAGCTCCAGCTCCGGCACCTTCACCGCTCTTTCATGCATTTCGGGAAACTCCCTCTTCATGCGGTCCATGCAGCGGCGCACAAATATCCTTCGTTCGTCCATGTTGAACTTCAAAACATTCTTATGTCCCCAGAGATGCGTGAAACGATCCTGCTCACGCAGCTCCTCCATGCGGGCACAAAATGCATGCAGGCTGAGACCTCTCTCCTGCGCGACCATCGGAAGGATGCGCTGCTCCGCAAAGACCATGGGACGAAGCCTGTCTTCCTTTTCGAGACAGTTTTCCATGAAGCGGAGCGCCTCTTTCACATAGGCCTGCCGGAAATCGTTGTCGCGTATATAGAGGAGCGCCGTATTCGCGGGGCGTGTCCGGAAATCCCATCCCGCGGGATAATGATAATCCGCTTTCATCCGGAAAATGCCGGGATCCGGGTAAATCTCGGGATTCAATTCCTCCCTGTGGATCACGGCTAGCTTTGTCTCGCGCAGCTCTTTTGTGATCCCCCGCCAGACGATCAGATCCGTGTCGATCATCACGGACGGCTCTTCCTCACGCGCAAGCGCGCAAAGCTTTCCCGCCGCCCAGAACACAACGGGGTCGATCCCCTCGGGTACCGAAAAGCGCTCCACTCCGCGTCCGAAGACTTCATCCAGCCCCCTGCGTACAAAAAAATCCTCCGCGGGGGCATCCGCGTAGAGCTTTGCCTTGCCGTTATGCCGTTCCCAGGCAGCCACGCTCAGAAGCAGACAGGCAAGGTCGTAATCCTGCATCACAAAAGCCCTGCCGCCGGCAGCCGGTGCTGTCCACAAAGAATAAAACGCGTTCATCAGATCAGATCCAAACCGTAGCCGAGTTCCCAGGTAAGACGGCGCAGACGGTATTCCTGCGGCAGCATCATCCCGCCTTCCGGCTCCGTCCCCTGCGGGGCGGCAGGCTCTGCGCCGGAAGGCTTTTCCCCCGCAAAGCCTCCGTACAGAAAGCTCCCCCGATGGTAGCTTCCTGCATAATAGCTCCCGTTCATGAACAGGCTGCGGTAGGAGCCAGCCCAATAGCCGCTCCCGAAAAACGCACTGCCCGCCAGCCGGGACGAGGCAATAGCCTGCATGCGGTAAGACGAGGCAAATGAGCTTCCGAAAGCCGAAAAATAGCTTCCACCTCCGAAGAGACGCATGAGGTAACTGCCCGAAAGCCCCTGCCGGAAGCTCCCGGCGCCGAAGCGTGTTTCAAGAAAGCTGCCGAAACGGTAACTGCCGGAAAGATAGCTGCCCCACACACGGCTGCCCGATGCACTGCCGAAAGAGATGAAGCTTCCGCCCGAAGCACGAAAGCTTCCGGCATGATAACTCCCTGCAGCAAAGCGGTAGCTTCCGCCTGCCCCTCCCATGCGATAGCTCCCTTTGAGAGGAGCAGCTGAAGAGACCGCCCCGCCCGCGGAAGGTGCCTGCGCATCCGTCCGCTGCATAAGCAAGCCGCGCTCCGGTTCCTCCCAGCCGTAAAAGACAAGGCCTTCCGGCCGTACAACCTCACAGCCGTTAAAATACAGATCATAAAGACGGTCACGGTCCGCAAGCACGAGCTGCTCCGCATAAAGCTGCCCGAGCCGTGCATACAGACGGATAAAGACCGGAAACGCGTGGCCGAGTGCACACATCTCCTCTGCCACATCCCGCCCGCAATGCATCATGAATCCGCCGTCCGGCAGCGCCGCACTGAGGTGCGCGTTGAACTCTCCGTTCCAGACCGCATATACGGAAAACGCTTCGTATTCTTCGCAGTAATTTGGCAACGTCAAAAAGGCATATCCAGCATGGAATGCCTCCAATCCGTTTATGCGCCTGTCATAGGCTTCCACAGATTCTTTCTTTCCTCTGTCAAGCCAGCCGAAACGCCTTGCCATCTTCCGCCTTTCCCGTGTTGTCCGTCAGCGTCGAAAAATAAGCATACACTGAAATATTGTATCACAAAAGGGAGCGTTTTCCAACAAATTTGCTGAAAAAGCTCCCCCTCAAAATCCTTTGTCCCTTAACGCGATCAGGCCCTGCCGGTACTCCCGAAACCGCCGCGGTCGGCCCCGTCAAGGTGATCGCATTCCTCAAACCCGATCGCCGGCTGATGCTCGAAGATGCGGAACTGGCAGATGCGGTCGTTCACATGGATCTCGGTATCCCTGATCGCCAGCACCGGCATGTACCACTGGTCGTTGTCACCGCAATAGCTCTCATCGATCACGCCGCAGTGATTTGTCTGGATCACACCGAAATTCTTGAAGGTCGAACTGCGCGGGACCACATGAGCCTCATATCCCTTCGGAAGCTCCATGGCCACCCCGAGCGGGATGAGCTTGAACTCCCCCTTCTTCAGCACAATATCCTCCGCGCAGCGCAGATCGATCCAGTCCGATCTGCCGTCGATATAGCAAAGTTTTTCTATCCTGTCACTGAAATATTTGATCCTGATCTTTTCCTTCATTTGTAATCTCCGCAATACAATGCCACAGCGGCATCTTCTCCCGCTGCCCTGGTTTTCTTCACATCGATGACTCGCTGGTTTTTGCTTCCCTTCCAAAGAAGGTTCACATCCTTCTGCGCCTCAACGAACTCTCCGTCCACCAGCACATCCACCTGTTCCATCACCGGATCCTTCCGCACTTCCTCCCAGTCATAGCCGGTATAAAGCCAGATCGTCTTATCCGGGTAACGCTCCTTAACTTCCGCGGCAAAAGTCCTCACATCGCGCCGGTTTCCCGGGAATAACGGGTCCCCGCCGGAAAAGGTCAGGCCGCTGATATAGCTTTTGTCAAGCTGTTCAAAGATTTCCTGCTTAGCTTCCTCATCAAAAAGCAATCCGCCTTCGGGATCCCAGGTCTGGGGGTTCTGGCAGCCTTTGCAGCAATGCTCGCAGCCGGCCACCCACAGCACCACCCGCAGTCCGTCACCGTTCAGCATGTCATCGTGGGTAATATTATGATAACGCATCTTTTTCTTCTCTTTTCTGCATTTATATTTTTCTCGTTTTGCAGGCAGAGATATAGTCCGTGGCGCTCGATTCCGTCGCTAAGCCACTTTGCGAAACTGCCTTGACTTGATCCAAAAAGTACGAAACCGGTCAACATTCGGCATCCATGCCTCATGTTTCCCTCGCTCAGCCATCCGGGCTTCGCGTTCCTGATCATTCATGCAGTTTCGAGAGTGGCTAAGCTCCTCCATAGGCGCCCACGTCCTATATCCTGCCTTCCGTAACAACTCTGTCATTTGTAGGTAATCGGCTTTGCCAAAAAGTAACTGCGTGTCCGCTTGTCGAACGCACATCATCGTCGCTTATCGCTCACATGCTCTTTCTCTCCGCGATCTCGGCCATCTTGGCGTCGTTTAAGCGGGAATCCCCGTGCACACGGGAATAGGAAAGGTATCCGTTCATGCGGTCGATCTTGGTGAGATTGCGGCTGCCGCAGACCGGGCAGACGTCCATTTCCAGCTCTTCATGACCGCAGTCATCGCAATAAGCAAGGCTTAAGTTCACGCCCTCGTAAAAGCCCATTTCCATCGCACGGCGGACCAGCGTTCTCACCGCGCCGATGTTGTAGGAAACCGGATATTTCACATACTGGATCTTGCCGCCGTTGCAAAGATCCCAGAAACGGTCCTCCAGATCCTGCTTCTGGATCGGCGTGATCTCTTCGGACACGTGGCAATGGAAGGAATTGCTGACATATTCCCTGTCGCTCACGCCTTCGATGATGCCGTATTTCTTCCTGAACTGCTGAACCTGAAGCCCGCAAAGGCTCTCGGCCGGCGTCCCGTAGATCGCATAGAGATTCCCGTCCGCTTCCTTGTATTCGGAAATGCGTTTGTTGATATGCTCCATCACCTGCAGAGCGAATTCCCCGTCCTCGACCAGGGATTTCCGGTTAAAGAGCATCTGCAGCTCGTTGAGGGCTGTGATCCCGAACGAAGCCGTCGCATATTTCAGCAGCGGCTTGATCTTGTCGTGGAGCCCGAGATGCCCGTGCAGGAAGCCGCCTTCACAATAGGCCAGCGGATTTGTCGATGCCCGCATCTCTCCCAGATAGGCGTAGGTACGGATATGAAGCTGGCGGATCAGGTTCAGGTAGTAATCCAGGACCTCAAAGAAATCCTTGCTCTCCTGCCGAGCCTTGGCCAGGATCATCGGCAGATGAAGCGAAACCGCTCCGATATTGAAACGTCCCACAAAGATGGGCTCATCCTTGTCGTCCGCGGGATGCATCCCGCCCCTCTCATACCAGGGAGAAAGGAAAGCCCTGCAGCCCATGGGCGAGATCACCTTTCCGTACTGCTTATAGATGCTGGCGACATAGCCCTTTCCGGTAAGGGAAAGCCAGTCGGGATACATGGTCTTGGCCGAGCACTCCACACCGGCTTCAAAGACATCCTCCAGCTCACAGCCCGGGCCGTGAAGCTTCTCATCGTAAAGGAATACGATCTTGGGGAAGAGCACGGGCTTTTTATGGTCCGCCTTTCCCTGGCCGATCCGGCGCACCTTGAGCATGCTGATCGTGGCCTGCTTTGCAAAACGTCCGGTGCCGATCCCGGCCGTGACCGTGATGAAGGGATAATCGCCACGGCTGCTCGCCACGGTATTGAACTTGTACTCCCAGCCCTGGAAGCCCTGCTCAAAATCCCTGGTCACGTCGTTCCAGGCTTCCTCTTCGGCGCGCTCTCTCGAAACGCCCATAGCTTCGTATTTGCGGATATATTTATCATAGCTCTTCTGTGCATAAGGCTCGAGGATCTTGTCCACCTCCGGCACCGTAAAGCCGCCGTACTGCTGCGACGCCGCGCTCAACACGATATCGCCGATCACGTCGAATGCCACATCCAGGCTCTTGGGCTCGTTGTACCAGATGTTGCCCATCTCAAAACCGCCGCTCAGCACGTTCTGCACGTCGAAAAGACAGCAGTTCATCGTATCGCGGCGAGCACTCATGTCATGAACATAGATATAGCCGTCCCTGCAGGCCTGCAGCTCTTCCGTGGTGAGAAAGAACTTCTGGTAGAGCTCCTTGTTCAGCTGGTTAAAGATCAGGCTGCGTTTCGTGGAAACCAGGGCCGAATCCGTATTGGCGTTTTCCTTGTCGCCGATATACATGATGGACTGGCTCTTCTTGTATACGTCATCGAGCATGCGGACAAAGTCCTGCTTATAATTGCGGTAATCCCGGTAGCTCTTTGCCACGATGGGCTTCACTTCTTCCAGGGCGCTCTCCACGATGTTGTGCATGACGGGGATGGGGATCTCCGTCACTCCCATCTCATCAACCTTTTCCACCACGAACTGACAGATCCGGCGCTTTTCATCCTCGGTAAACTCCGTCAGGGCACGGTAGGCGCTCTTGCCGACCGCATTGATGACCTTCTGTACGTTGAATTCCTCACGGGTATTGTCTTTCTTGATCACCCGTACATCCTTCTTCGGGCGGTATTCCTTTCCGTAATCGATCTCGCTCATGCTCTCTCCTTCGGTTCCATTCCCACTTTATCTGGTGTTCGTTTTATTTTCCGGCACAATATCTTGTGCTTTGATATTATAAAGAAAGCCGGCGGAATTGTCAACGCTCCGCCGGCTTGTTCTTATTTATTTTTTCGTTATTGCTCAGGCCTTTCCGTCAGAACCCAGAACGTTCTTGATCTTGTGAGCAACCATGTCCTTGACCGCCTGACGAGCGGGCTTCAGATACTGTCTCGGATCAAAGTGATCGGGATGCTCGTCAAAGTACTTGCGGATGTTACCGGTCATCGCAAGACGGATATCGGAGTCGATGTTGATCTTGCAGACTGCAAGCTTTGCTGCCTGTCTGAGCTGCTCCTCGGGGATACCAACCGCATCCGGCATCTTTCCGCCGTGCTCGTTCACCATCTTAACGAATTCCTGCGGAACGGAAGAAGATCCGTGCAGAACGATGGGGAAACCGGGCAGACGCTTGATGCACTCCTCGAGAACGTCAAAACGCAGGGGAGGGGGAACCAGGATGCCGTCGGCATTTCTGGTGCACTGTTCGGGAGTGAACTTGTATGCGCCGTGGGAAGTTCCGATGGCGATCGCCAGGGAATCGCAGCCCGTTCTGGAAACGAACTCCTCAACCTCTTCGGGACGGGTGTAGCTCTCTTTGCCGGCTTCCACAACAACCTCATCCTCGATGCCTGCAAGAGTACCAAGCTCAGCCTCTACCACTACGCCGTGCTCGTGCGCATATTCCACAACCTGCTTCGTAAGAGCCACATTGTCATCAAAGCTCTTGGAGGAAGCGTCGATCATGACGGAAGTGAATCCGCCGTCGATGCAGTCCTTGCAAAGCTCAAAAGTATCGCCGTGATCCAGGTGAAGCGCGATGGGGATATCGGGATTCAGCTCAACCGCAGCCTTGACCATGGCAACAAGATACTTATGATTGGCATAAGCTCTTGCTCCCTTCGAAACCTGAAGGATAACCGGGCTCTTCAGTTCTCCCGCTGCTTCCGTGATACCCTGCACGATCTCCATGTTGTTCACGTTGAACGCGCCGATGGCATAACCGCCATCATAGGCTTTCTTGAACATGTCTTTCGTTGTTACAAGTGCCATAATCCTACCATCCTTTCTGAAATGTAATTATTTGTATCTGTCCTTATTTGGGCAGCTACCTCACGTTTGTCAATTCTAACAGTTTTTAAGCGATTTTACAAGATGCCGTAAAAGTATTTTTTTCGGGCTATTCCTAAACGGAATCGTCCAGAAGTTTCTGCAGGTACTCCCGGTACGCATCCGCCTCCTTCTTCGGAGACGCGATCACGATCTCGCCTCCGAGCCCCGCCAGCCAGCCGTAAAACTGCCTGCTCACCGAAACCGTCACATTCACCCGGAAACGATCCTCGCCTTCCCTGCGGAGGATGATATCATCCCCGAAACGGTCCACGATCACGGAAGCCAGGGAATTGGCGCACTCCAGCGTGAGCTTCCGTTCCTTTCCGTCAAACATGTTGAACGCCTGCTTGGAATAAGATGCAATGTCAAAGCCTGCGAAAGCATTCCCGCCCATGCGGGCCGTCTCTGCCTCCTTCAGCTCTTTCATGCGGTCCACCCGGTAGTGACGTATCTCTTCGCGCTGCTCGTCAAATCCGATCAGGTAATAGTTTTCGTTATTCCACATCAGATACCAGGGGCTCACACGATAGATCCCGCCGCCTCGCTTCAGCTGCCAGGCCTTGTCAACGGTATATTCCATGTAGCGGAAGGTGATCCCCTTGCGATGCGAGATCGCGCGGTGGATGGCATCCACTGCGTAATAGATGCTCTCGTTGCTGCTCTTGGCGCGCTCCGCAACATAAACGCTGCGCTGCATCTCACCTGCTTCGTAACGCCCGGCCATGCCCTCGAGCTTTTTGATCAGTTCCCTGGATTTTTTGACACTTAAAAAACGGGAGGCCTGTACCATGTCAACAAGCATTTTGAGCTCTGCCAGCTCAAAATCCCTGGAGGCAAGGTAATACCCCCCGTTCTGTCTGGACGGATCCTGCAGGATATCGTAACCGAAATCGCACAGAGCCTGGATATCGCTGTAGATCGTCTTGCGTTCCACTGCGATCCCATCTGCCGCAAGCTTTTCGATCAGCACCCTGGTGCTGAGAGGATGCTGTTCATCCGATTCTTCCGATAGATATTTCAGAAGATAGAGAAGCTTGAGCTTCTGGTTCTCCGATCTGGCCATGTCTTACTGCTCCGCCGCTTCTTCTTTCTTATTCTTGTTCTTGCGCAGACCGAAACCGATCAGGAAAGCGATCAGGATCGTCACGGCAAAAACAGCAAATACCAGACCGTATGATAAAAATGCACTTAAAAACAACTGAAGATTCATTGTTCCACCTCATTGTTCACATAATGTAAGATTATAGCACATTCATCCCGTGCGGGCAAGAGCATCAGCTTTCGATCCGGAACATGTTGACGATGCCGTCTGCCAGATCCTTTCCTCCCGGCGTATAGACCCTCACGTGAACGGCCACGATCGTCTTTCCCCGGCGGATCACATCGGATTCGGCATAGATCCGCTCTTCCTCCGCGGAATTGCTCAGAAAGTTCACATAGGAATCCTGCGTGACATAGGGATTGCCGTCCGCCCGCGCGGTAATGCCGGCCACGCAGTCGATCATCGTGCAGATCAGTCCGCCGTGTATCATTCCGTAGGGATTTTCGGAATTCTTTCCGATCGTCGCGCAAAGAACGCTTTTTTCGGTCGAAACGCTCTGCACTTCGATCCCGTTGTATTCCATGAACGGATTCCAGCCTTTTTCAAAGTTCATTTTCTGCTTTCCTTCTTTTTCGGGTTTTGCTGCGGGGGCTGCCATCAATACATTCCTTCCGTGTCTTCCAAAAGCTCATTCCCGTCCGCTGCGGAGGTTGCAAGCCTGTCGCAGCGCTCATTCTCGGGATGGCCGGCATGTCCGCGCACCCAGATGAAGTTGACCCTGTGCTGCTCCTTCGCTTTCAGAAGGCGCTTCCAGAGGTCCACGTTCTTGACCTCTTCGTTCCTGCCGCGTTTCCAGCCTTTGCTGATCCAGGATTCGATCCAGTGTTCGTTAAAGGCCTTCACAAGATACTGCGAATCCGAATACAGGTCCACCTCACAGGGAAAACGCAGTTCTTCGAGTCCGACGATCGCCGCCATCAGCTCCATGCGGTTATTCGTGGTCTTCCGATAGCCGGCGCTGAGTTCCTGCTCATGCAGCGTGCCGCTTTTGTCCACAAACTGCAGCACCACGCCATATCCGCCGGGCCCGTCCGGGTTTCCCCGAGCCGCGCCGTCGGTAAAGATCGTCACCTTTGTCATGTCCAGCAGCCCTCCTTCAGGAAATGCTCGGCCAGTTTTTCCGCGTTCTCCACGATGCCCGGTTCATAGCCCATCACACTCAGCAGCCGGATCGCATTGCGGGAAGTGGCCTTTCCGTTCTGAAGCCTGTAATTGAAGAGCACGTCCCCGTCTTTGATCTCTTCCTCGAAATGATGGTTCTCGTATTGGTCTTCCAGCAGATCGGTAAGTTCGATGTCATGCGTCGCCGCCGCGCAGAAGATGTTTTTGTCCGCCATGTGCCGAAGGATCTGCGTGGACGCGGCGATGCGCTCCACCGTATTGGTCCCCCGCAGCACCTCGTCAACAAAGCAGGCGATCCTGGCGCCCGGTTGTTCCGCCGCCTTCAGGATACGCTGCATGGCCTTGATCTCGACCATGAAATAACTCTCCTGCTGCTCGAGATTGTCCCTGAGCGACATGGAGGTATAGATGCGGTGGAACTCCGTATGGAATTCGTCCGCACAGGCAAAATAGAAATCCTGTGCCAGAAGCTGGTTCAGCGCGATCGTCTTTAAGAAGGTGGATTTTCCCGAAGCGTTGGACCCCGTAAGCAGCATGCAGCCCGAGAGTTGATAGCTGTTCTTCACGGGTTCCTCGATCAGGGGATGATAAAGCTGCCCTGCGGCTTCGGTCTTATCAAAGACCGGCACGCAGACATCCTCCAGGGCATCCATGTAGGAACCGACCGCGATCAGCGCCTCGATGTATCCCAGTTTCCCGTGCACGGTATCAACTTCTTCCCGATGCTCCTGCATCTGCCGGATCATGTTGTAAAAAAAGATCAGGTCAAAATGCAGGATCATCTTGAGGTAATCCGCCAGAATCCCCATCGGGTCTCCGGTCTGCGCATCTCCGGAAAAGACGGCACCGGAACCGCGCTTAAAGCCGCGAAGCTTCTTTAACGCCGCTTTCAGCTCGCCGCATTCTTCCGAAAAGGGTCCCGGATCCATCGCTGCGATCTTCTCACCGGCCCTGATGTCCCGCATCACGTGCTTCAAGGTCACGAAATAGGCCTGCACCTTTCCTTTGGTGCGGTAGTACCAGGCGATGTTGAATACCATCACCAGGATCAGAAAGGGGATCCCCGCGTCCGGCTTCAGAAGGATCAGTGCTACGGCGGCCGCCAGAAGGATCGGCGCCACAAAATGATAACGGAGGGTCGGGTCCTCCTTCAGCGTATCAGCGAAATGCAGATAATCATAAAGGGAATAGCGTTCGTTCTTTCCCATCATGGCAAAGAAGAGCCGGAGCTTATCACGCAGCTCTCCGTTTTCCCGTAAAAAGGAAATCTGCTCCGCGCGCTTCTTCAGTTCCTCCTCCGAAAACAGCGGGCTGCGCAGCAGATGATAGAGAAGTTCCTCGCCCGCGGAGGACCGGCAAAGGTTCATCTCTGCAAAGAGCCGTCCCAGTTCCAGATCCGAAGCCGTGATGTCATCGATGGAATCGTCGTTTCTGTGTTCCCGGAAATAGGCGGGGATGCACTCGGCCCGAACCGCACTGATCTCCTGCGTGCAACGCTTCCCGTATGTTCTTTTCAGCTCCGCCCTCATGTCACGGATGAAACGTTTTTTCTCAAAGAACCCCAGAACGGCGACAATGGCCGCGACAGCCGCAAACAGCAAAAAAACCGTTATTATTTCTTCCATCTGTTACCCCTTGAAATCCGGCCCGAAGCTCTTCGGCAGAAGCTCTTCGAGGGTATATGCCTCAAAATCATCAACGGATGTCCCCACAAGGACGCGCATTTCGGAGGGTTCCGAAAACTCCCGAAGCACCTGCCTGCATACACCGCAGGGATATGCCATGTTGAGACGCTCCCCGCTGCCGCCGGTGATCGCGATCGCCGTAAAACGCTTCTTGCCTTCACTGACCGCCTTGAACACGGCCGTCCGCTCCGCACAGCAGGTAGCGCCGTATGAGGCGTTTTCCACATTGCAGCCGAGTGTCACACTCTCATCTTCCCCGAGCAGGGCTGCCCCTACCTGATAATCCGAATAAGGCGCGTATGACATTCTTCTGGCCGCCAGAGCAAGCCGCATCAGATCCTTATCTTTCATAATCCACCCCCGATACCATGTTCTGAACCCTTCCGATCGAAATATAACCCGCAAGCAATGCCTCGATATCCGATCCTTCCGGGACCCCCTCTCTTATGGGAATGCCGTTTACGGTAAGCCATTCCCCTTCCGGCGCAGCTTCCGCGGTATAATTGTCCCTGTAAAACTGCACGGCCGCCGGCTTCCGGTCCCAAAGGATTCCTTTGCACTCCGATGGCGCACAGCCCGGGATGTTCACATTCCAGATCCCGCTCGTATCCGGCTCTTTGGCAAGCAGAAGCCGCATGATCTCCGGCAGGCGTTCCACCGCCAGCTCATTCGATATGTATGCTTCGTTGGAAAACGCGAAGGACGGGATCCCGTTCATCGCTCCCTCCATCGCCGCGCCTACCGTCCCCGAATAGATGATGTCAAAGCCGCTGTTGAAGCCCCAGTTCATCCCGGAGAAAAGCACATCCGGACGCCTGTCCTTCATCAGATGCGCCAATGCGATCTTTACGCAGTCGGCGGGCGTTCCTCCAATCGAATACGCTTTGGTGACCTTTGCGGCAAAAGTCTCTTCCTTTACCGCGATCTTTTCGTTCAGGGTGATCCTCTGGCTCATGGCGCTGCACTGCTCTGCCGGCGCGACCACCCATATCTCGTTATTCCCGAGCGATCCGGCCGCCTCTGCGAGCAGCCGTATCCCTTCCGCCCGGATCCCGTCGTCATTCGTGATCAGAATCCGCATTCCTCACTCCTTTTCGAATCCGCATCCGTCAGGATCTGTTTTCCATGACGGCACGGTAGTATTCCATGTCCTCCGGACTGAAGCAGACGATCATAACCTCCATCTCGTAATCCGCATGGGCATCCAGCCAGTTCACGATGGCCTTCAGCGCCACCACCGCCGCCTTGTCTTTCGGATAGCCATACACCCCGGTCGAGATGCAGGGAAAAGCGACACGGTGCAGATCATTCTCCGCCGCAAGATCGAGAGAGGCATTGTAACAGCTGTACAAAAGGGCTGCGTCCTCCGCTTTTCCCGAATAGACCGGGCCCACCGTATGGATCACGTGTTTTGCCGCAAGCCGGTATCCCTTCGTGATCTTGGCCTTTCCGGTCTCACAGCCGCCAAGCGTCTTGCACTCTGCAAGTAGCTCCGGCCCGGCCGCCCTGTGGATCGCTCCGTCCACGCCGCCCCCGCCGAGCAGGGAAGAATTTGCCGCGTTAACGATCGCATCCGCCGGAACAAGGGTGATATCCCCCACGGAAAACAAGATGCGGTTCTTTCTTTTTTCGCTCATTCCGCCACCTCTCAGAGAAGCTTTTTCATTCCCGCAACCAGCTCACTGATGCAGTTTTCGTCAAAAGGCGAACGAAGCCCCACCGCATGCAGCTCATTCTCATAGAAATCGCTGACGGAAAGAGCGCAGAGCTTCAGATAACGCTGCCATGCATCCTTTCGGTCCTGTTCCATCAAAAGCCTGAACTGCATTGCGCAGACACTGGCCAGTACATAATCGATGTAATAGAAGGGCATGTCGAAGATATGGCTCTGCCTCTGCCACCAGCCGCCTTCCCCAAAGAAAGGATCGGCGTCATAATCCAGCCAGGGACGGTATTGCGCTTCCAGCTCCTTCCACACCGCCTTGCGCTCCGCAGGCGTAAGCTCCGGCTTTTCGTACACGATATGCTGGAATTCATCGACCATGCAGCCGTAGGGGAGAAAGGTCATGGAATCTTCCAGGTGCATGAGCATGTAATCCTCCGAACGATCCCCGAAGAAATTTTTCATCCAGCCGTAGGTAAAGTATTCCATGGACATGGAATGGATCTCGGCCGTTTCCATCGTGAGGTCGTTATGCTCCCGGATGGGATCGTTCCTTGTCAGATACCCCTGGAACGCATGCCCGCACTCGTGCGTGATCACATCCACATCCCCGGAGGTGCCGTTGAAATTCGCAAAGATGAAAGGCGCCTTGTAATCCGGGATGAAAGTCATGTAACCGCCGGCCTGTTTGTTTTTTCTTCCGAGCACATCAAAGAGCTCGTGTTCCTGCATGAAATCAAAGAACTCCGCCGTCTCGGGAGAAAGCTCGTGATACATCTTCCGTCCGGCCTCGAGGATCTCTTCGGGGCTTCCGGAAGGTCTGGGATTACCCTGCGTGAAAAAGACGTCATTATCGTAACACAAAAGCTTTTCCACGCCGATGCGTGCGCGGCGCCTCTCCTGAAGTTCGCAAACAAGCGGCACAAATTCCTCCTTGACCCGTTTGCGGAATCCTTCGACCATCTCCCGGTCGTAACTGTTGCGGTTCATCCGGTAATAGCCCAGCTCCACATAGTCCTTGTAACCCATCACGCGGGCCTGCTCCGTGCGGTTCTTGACCATCTTGTCATAGATCTCGTCGATCTCGGCGGTCACGCTTTGGAAATAAGCACTGAGTGCTTTCCAGGCACGCTTTCTGTGCTCGCGGTCCTCATGCGTCAGATGCGGACGCAGAAGGCTGATGTTATAGATCTCGCCTTCGAACTCGATCTTTGCGGTCGCGATCAGCTTGTCATAACGGCTGATCAGTTTGTTTTCCTCCTCCACGAGCGGAATGATCTTTTCATCCATGGCCTTCAGGGCGATCTCGATATTTTTGAATGCGACCGGCCCGATCTTCTCTTCCAGATACGCACGGAAGGGCGACTCAAAAAGCGCCTTCTTGTATTGATTATCCGTTTCATAAAACACGGCGCGGAAACCGTTATAATATTCATCCTCTGCTTCGTAGAACGGATCGGTCGTGTCAATGCTGTGACGGACCTCGGACAGGACCATCGACGTTATGATCCGGTCCGTAAAGGCATAATAGTCCTGATGGATGGCGAACTGTTCCTCTCCGCTTTTTGCGTTCCGGAGTTTATCCGTGAGCTCCGCCATGCGCTCTTTCATTTCTTCGGTTTTGATCCGTTCATACGGCATTTCGTTAAATTTCATCCGTCTCTTTCCTCCTCCTGCAGCCTTCCCTGAAACATCCGAAAGCGCGCATCCGCTCGACTCCCGACGATGCAAAAGGCACAGGCCGCACTGTTGTTCATTATACCGCAATTGCAAGTCAAAAAGCAAGAAAGCCAGCCCAAGCGTCGGCCCGTAGCCACGCAGCGAAGTGCGTGGCTCGGGACTGAACAGTAACCAAGTCACTTACAACGGCTTCAACTCCCCGTTTTCCACCAGACAGGGGCCGATACCGGGCATGTAGAGGACCAGGATATGTGCCTCATAGGGCCAGGTATTTGGCCTGTACCAGGTTCCGTCCTGGTATTCCGGATAGTAGGTTGTCATGTAGTGTATCAGTGCATTGTAAAACTGCATGTCGTCATTATTGATGTAGCTGTTGTAATATCCTGGCACATCATAATCCCTGACGAAATCTTCAAGATTGGCAATCCCATAATCAAAGTAACCCTCCATATATTCGTCAATGCCTATCGCAAAACCATAACTGTAAATGACCTTTGAGGGATCCTTTCCGCTACCGAGGCATTTCGTTTTTTTCATGTACCGGTAGCAGGCATCATACAGCTCCCTGCCGACCCGGACCAGTTCTCTTGTTCCGCCTATGCTATCGTAAACATTTCCGTATCCGAAATCCTCCTCGCCAAAGGGAACATCCAGGATCGGCACGCCGGGGTCATCTCCATCCACGGTATGTATCGCCCAGCAGATCTCCGTGCGGTCTCCGTTGTCGGTGATCACGACATTGAATTCCCCGATATCCTCATATCCTTTCGCCGCTCCGTGGTAAGCCACGCTGTGTCCGTTGCTGTTATCTTCCCCGCTGTATTTCAGGCCCAGCTTTTTCAGCCTCTTCTCGAAGTCCGTTGTATCGATGCTGTCAAAGGACATGAAGGCCAGCTGGCTGTAAAACTCCTCATCCGGCACCCCCCAGGTCGGCCACGCCGAACGCTGCGGCCACCTCTTCAAACAGCCCGGCATGACCCACGCGCTGTGCGATCTCTTCGAAATCATCCCGGTACTTCTCCTGTTCCATCTCGTAATCGGATACATCGACGGGTGCAGGATCGTCCTGCTGAGCGGAAGGAGTCGGGGTCGGTTTGGCAGTCTGCCCGTTCCCGCTGCCCGAAGAAGGCGTCTGCGCCGAGGCCAGTGCAGCATCCGCATCCGGATACTGCTGCGTTGCCAGCTTGTACTGCCCCGTCACATAGACCGGCTTCGTAAAGTTATAAAACCTGCAAAGTTCCTCAAAAACAGAAGTGACGTTCTCTCCCAGATCGGAATGTGTGCTGCCTCCGGCTTCCACAATGGCGTCCGTGCTCTCGATCTCCGATTCAACGCCGGCCCAGTTGATGCTTCCGCTTCCTCGGGCGTCACCTCCTGGATCTGCAGAACGGTACCCTCGTTATCATAGATATACTGCGGATATCCGTTACCGTCCGTTGTCTGCGAGACCGCTTCGATCGGGGCTACCCAAAGATTTCCCGCATGCACGCCTTCTTCGTCCTCGTCGTCCTCATCGTCTTTTTCTCTCTCTTCCTGCTGCTCCTCTCCGTCTTCCACGGGCTCGCCCCCGTCGATCAGGACCCAGAGCAGGCCGAACAGTACAAAAAGCACACCGAATACAATGGCGACGATCGGAAGCGCTTTCTTTTTCTTTTTTATGAGAAAAAAGATCCCGATACCCTGTAACAAAATTCAGATGATCAAAAACAGCATTTGGGTTCCTCCGATCCCGAATGGTTTGTCGTATGCAACATTGAGAGTATATCACAAAGTGACGGCTCATACCACAACGTTTTTCAGATGTGACTGACCACGGGAACGTGATCGGCACAGCAAAAAGGGCAGTCCGCAAGGGACTGCCCTGAAAGAAATGTACTTAGGAAGCTGCGGCTCAGCCCGCTGCTTTCTTGGCCTTCTCAGCCTTGATCGCTGCGGTAAGCTGGGGAACGATCTTGTTCAGGTCGCCTACCACGCCGTAGTCAGCCACATCAAAGATCGGAGCATCCTCGTCCTTGTTGATGGCAACGATGATGTCGCTCTCTTCCATGCCGGCCACGTGCTGGATCGCACCGGAGATGCCGATCGCGAAATACAGGTTCGGACGAACGGTCTTGCCGGTCTGGCCTACCTGAAGGTCCTTGGGCTTCCAGCCCGCATCCACTACCGCACGGGAGCAGGAAACGGTTCCGCCCAGAGCCTCTGCCAGCTCTTCGAGGATCTTGAAGTTCTCGGGAGAGCCTACACCACGGCCGCCGGAAACCAGGATCTTGGCATCCATGATATCCACGGTATCGGAAACAGCCTTGACAACCTCCTTGATCGTTACATAACGGTCATTGGCGGTAAAGCCGGGGTTGAACTCGATGATCTCTGCCTTTTTGCCGGCAATGGGATCGATCTTCTGCATAACACCGGGACGCACGGTAGCCATCTGGGGACGGTTGTCCGGGCAGGCGATCGTTGCGATGGTGTTGCCGCCGAATGCGGGACGGGTCATCAGAAGCTGATTGTGCTTCTGCTCATTCTCCTTGCCGGGAATGGGATTCAGAGGGAAGTCTCCGATATCCAGCTGCGTGCAGTCAGCGGTAAGACCGGTAGCAACACGTGCGGAAACGGTAGGTCCCAGGTCACGTCCGATCGCGGTAGCACCCACGAGAACGATCTCGGGCTTGTACTCATTGATGACGCTGCTCAGAGCATGTGCATAAGGCTCGGTACGATACTCCTTCAGTTCGGGATCGTCCACAACGATGACCTTGTCTGCGCCGTACTCGGCAAGACGGTCTGCCAGTCCCTTGATGCCGGAACCGATCAGAACAGCGGTAACCTCGGTCTTCAAAGGCTCAGCGAGGTCTCTCGCCTTGCCCAGCAGTTCAAAAGCAATAGGGCTGATTTCATTGTCTACCTGCTGTGCGAAGACATATACGCCCTTGTAATCTTCTAATGCCATTTTGTTCTTTTTCTCCTTTCGACTTTTTGAAAATGATCGTTCCGTGCTTCGCACTCTCACGATCACTGCCGATATTCGCAATCCGGCCTGTCGGCCTACTTGCTCATATCGTCAGGGCCGTCTGATGTCTGAACGAAAACGCATGTAAACATGCATTTTGTTCAGCCGTCATCCGGCTTTTTCATCATTAGATGACATGCTTCTCATTCAGCTTCTCAACGATGTAAGAAACCGACTCTTCGGGTGAATCGAATGCCTTCTTCTCGCCGGCACCCTTGCGCACCTTATCGGAAGCCTTTGCGATCTTGGTAGGAGAACCTGCCAGACCGATATTGGAATCATCAACATCCTTCAGGTCGTCACGGCCCCAGGTGGTGATCTCTGCCTTGACTGCATCGAAGATGCCGCCGACGCTCATGTAGCGGGGCTCATTCAGCTCGGACAGAGCCGTGATCAGGCAGGGCATCTTTGCTTCGATCACATGATAGCGATCGTCATACTGACGCTTTACGGTCACCTTCTTGGCCGCCTCGTCAACCTTGATGTCCATGGCGTAGGAGATCACGGGAAGCTGCAGGTGCTCGGCGATCTGAGGTCCTACCTGTGCGGTATCACCGTCGATAGCCTGACGGCCGGTGATGATCAGATCATACTCGAGGTTGCGGATGGCACCCGCGATCGTGGTGGAAGTAGCCCAGGTATCAGCGCCGCCGAGTCTGCGGTCGGTAACGAGCACTGCCTTGTCGGCACCCATTGCCAGTGCTTCCTGAAGCACATCCGTAGCCTTGGGAAGCCCCATGGTAAGCACGGTCACTTCTGCGCCGTACTGATCCTTCAGACGAAGGGCTGCCTCCAGACCGGCCTTGTCATCCGGGTTCATGATGGTGAGCATTGCTGCTCTGTTCAGAGTACCGTCGGGATTGAACTCAACGCCGCCCTTGGTATCCGGAACCTGTTTGATACATACGATTATCTTCAATGTCCTGTCCTCCTATCACTTCAAAATGTTCGCGGAAATGACCATACGCTGTACCTCGGAGGTACCCTCGTAGATCTCGGTGATCTTGGCATCACGCATCATGCGCTCCACGTCGTACTCACGGATGTAACCGTAACCGCCGTGCAGCTGAACCGCCTTGGTGGTCACTTCCATGGCAACCT
Organism: Lachnospiraceae bacterium; assembly: GCA_024696005.1. Classification (GTDB taxonomy): domain Bacteria; phylum Bacillota; class Clostridia; order Lachnospirales; family Lachnospiraceae; genus NK4A136. The sequence continues at coordinate 363,338 of JAILHF010000051.1, forward strand.
CTGCAGCGTAAAGCTTAGCCATGGCTGCTTCCACGGAATAGGAGATCTTCGGGTTCTTCTGGTACTCAGCCTTCTTCATTGCAGCCGCATATACCAGATACTGGGCAGCCTGAACCTTGGTGGCCATGTCTGCCAGCTGGAACTGGGTGTTCTGGAAAGCGCCGATGGCGCGGCCGAACTGCTTGCGCTCCTTGACATAGTTGATCGTGGTCTCAAGAGCGCCCTCTGCAAGACCCAGAGCCTGTGCAGCGATACCGATACGGCCGCCGTCCAGGGTATGCATTGCGATGTTGAAGCCCTTGCCCTGCTGGCCAAGGAGGTTCTCCTTGGGGATGCGGCAATCCGTGAAGATCAGCTCATAGGTAGAGGATCCGCGGATACCCATCTTGTTTTCCTTCGTTCCGAAGGTGAAGCCCGGCGTACCCTTCTCAACGATGAAAGCACTGATCTCCTTCATCATCTTGCCGCGCTTTTCGATCTTGCCGGTCACGGCGAAGATCACATATACATCAGCTTCCTTACCGTTGGTAATGAAGCACTTGGAGCCGTTGAGCACCCACTCGTCGCCGTCCAGGACAGCCTTGGTCTGCTGGCCCTGTGCATCGGTACCGGCACCGGGCTCGGTCAGGCCGAAAGCACCCAGCTTCTCGCCCTTTGCAAGGGGGATCAGGTACTTCTGCTTCTGCTCGTCCGTACCGAAGGTCATGATGGGATCCACACACAGAGAGGTGTGTGCGGAAACGATAACGCCTGTCGTGCCGCAGACCTTGGAAAGTTCCTCGACACACATTGCATAGGTCAGAGGATCTGCGCCCTGTCCGCCCCATTCCTTTGCAACGGGGATTCCCAGGAATCCGTATCTGGCCATCTTCTCCACCGTCTCGCGGGGGAAGCGCTCTTCCTCATCCACTTCCTGCGCAAGAGGCTTTACCTCGTTCTGCGCGAAATCGCGGAAGAGCTGTCTTGCCATTTCATGTTCTTTGCTTAAGCTGAATTCCATGATATTGTTAAACCTCCTTTAATATTTTCACATTTAGTTCGGTCAGCCCGAAGCACTTGCTGCTGAGGGCGTGGATACCGCCCCGCCCAGCGAGCGCAGCCCGCCTTTTGCGAAGCAAAACTCCCATGCGGGCTGCGAAAAGTTCCGAACCCGAAGGGATCGAACTTTTCTTATTTATCAGTAGGCACCTTGCCGCCGTCCGCATAGTTGTAGAAGCCGATGCCGGTCTTTACGCCCAGCTTCTTTGCGCGTACCATCTTGCGCAGAAGCGGGCAAGCGCGGTACTTCGGATCACCGGTCTCTTTGTAGATGACATCCATGATCGCCAGAACGATATCCAGTCCGACATAGTCGCCCAGCTCCAGGGGACCCATGGGATGATTGCAGCCCAGCTTCATGGCCGTATCGATGCCCTCGATATCGGAAACGCCCTCAGCATAAACGCAGATACCCTCGTTGATCAGAGGGATCAGGATGCGGTTAACAACAAAGCCGGGAGCCTCGTTCACCTGAACGGGAGTCTTGCCCAGATCGCGGGAGATCTCGTTCACCTTCTCCACCAGCTCCTTGGGAGTGTTCGCGCCTGCGATGACCTCGATGAGCTTCATCACGGGTGCGGGATTGAAGAAGTGCATTCCTACCACGGGCTTGGGCAGGCCTGCGCCTATCTCGGTGATGGAAAGGGAAGAAGTATTGGATGCGAAGATGCAATCCGGGTTCTTCACGATGTTCTCCATCAGGTTCTTGAAACATTCCTTCTTGATATCCATTACTTCAAGAGCTGCTTCCACGATCAGATCCGCGTCAACGCAGATTTCGTTCAGGCCGGTCTTGAACTTTGCCATGATGGCGTCTGCTTCGCTCTGCTCTTTCTTTCCCTTTGCCACCAGCTTGTCCATGGCCTTCTGAACCTTAGCCTTGCCGCCGTCGGCAAACTCCTGCTTGATGTCACACAGATATACGGTATCTACCTTGTCACACTGTGCGAATGCCTGCGCGATACCGCTTCCCATGGTACCTGCACCGATAACACCTACCTTCATTTATCATTCCTCCTTAATTATTTTGAACGTTTGAATCTCTTGTCTGCCGATACGGATCCGACGGGTCGGACGGCTGTTGCTGCAACAGGCGGTCATTCTCGATCTTGAGCTGCATCTCGAGCTGTGCCTGTCCGTTCTTCTTTTTCACGAGGACCGTGATCCCGATGACGATGAGCGCCAGCAGCGCGATCACACCGATCGCTGCGACCACGACGATCACTACGGCAATCCCTCCGAGCACTACCATGGCAGCGCCTTACTTGTTCTGGAAGGCTACGACCTTGACTTTGGTGGGGTCGTCTTTCTTCTTCAGGAAGTTCCCCATGCCTGCCTTCTGGTCCTCGGTCTCGAAGCAGTCTCCGAAGAGCTTTTCTTCGATGGCAACGCCTTCGTCGATGGAAACCTGCAGACCTTCGTTGATGGCCTTCTTGCAGTTGCGAACGGCAATGGGAGCCTGTGCGGCAATGCCGTTTGCCATCTTGAGTGCCGCATCCATCAGCTCAGCCTGCGGATAAACCGCATTCACAAGACCGATGCGCAGAGCTTCGTCCGCCTTGATGTTGCGGGCCGTGTAGATCATCTGCTTTGCCATGCCTGCGCCTACCAGACGTGCCAGTCTCTGGGTACCGCCGAAACCGGGCGTGATGCCAAGCCCCACTTCAGGCTGACCGAACATTGCGTTGTCCGAGCAGATGCGGATGTCACAGCTCATGGAGATCTCGCAGCCGCCGCCCAGTGCAAAGCCGTTTACCGCAGCGATCACGGGGATCGGGAACTTCTCGAGCTTCAGGAACACATCGTTGCCCTTCTTGCCGAATGCCTCGCCCTCTGCCTTGGTAAGGGTGCTCATCTCGCCGATGTCCGCTCCGGCCACGAAGCTCTTCTCGCCGGCGCCGGTCAGGATCAGGCAGCGTACTGCATTCAGATCCACAGCGTCGAGAGTGGCATTCAGCTCATCCAGAACCTGGGAATTGAGCGCGTTCAGCGCCTTCTCACGGTTGATGGTGATGATCCCTACGGCATCCTTTACTTCATACAAAATAAATTCCATTCCAAACCTCCTGTATGGTTTACATAAAGAAGGGGGAGTGTTTGCACTCCCCCCTCCGTCTTACCCTTCGTATCTCTCTACTATGGTTGCGCAGCCCATGCCGCCGCCGATGCACAGCGTGGCCAGACCCTTCTTCGCTCCCTTTGCTTCCATCTCGTGGAGCAGCGTAACCAGGATGCGCGCACCGGATGCGCCTACCGGATGACCCAGGGCGATGGCACCGCCGTTGGGGTTCAGCTGCTTGTCAACATCGATGCCCAGATCCTTGCCTACCGCAACAGACTGAGCCGCAAATGCCTCGTTGGCCTCGATGATGTCGAAGTCCTCGATCTTGTAGCCGCACTTGGCCATTGCCTTGCGGGTAGCTGCAACGGGACCGATGCCCATCACCTCGGGACGAACGCCTGCAAGAGCGCCTGCCACGAAAGTAGCCATGGGCTTCACACCCAGCTCCTTCGCCTTCTCCTCGGTCATTACCACAACGGCTGCTGCGCCGTCGTTGATGCCGGAAGCATTACCCGCAGTGACCACACCGTCGGGATTGAGGGGCTTAAGCTTCTGCAGTCCCTCGATGGTGCTGCCGGGACGGGGTCCCTCATCCTTATTGAAGAGGATGGTCTCCTTCTTCTTCTTGATCTCGACGGGAACGATCTCCTTGTCGAATGCACCGTTCTCCTGTGCGGCACAAGCCTTCAGCTGGCTCTTGAGAGCGAACTCATCGAGCTCTTCTCTGGTAAGGCCGTATTCCTTGGCTACGTTGTCCGCAGTCGTGATCATGTGATAATCGTTGAATGCATCCCACAGAGCATCCTTGACCATGGTATCCACCAGGCCGCCCTGGCTCTGGGAAGGCCACATCATGCGATAGCCGTAACGGCCGTTGGGGATCGCGAAAGGTGCCATGGACATGTTCTCCATGCCGCCTGCAACCACGATGTCGGCATCGCCCGCAGCGATCATCTGTGCAGCCATATTCACGCAGTTCAGACCGGAACCGCATACAACATTTATGGTGACGGCAGGCACTTCGATCGGAAGGCCTGCTTTGATGGAAGCCTGACGGGCCACATTCTGCCCCTGGCCCGCCTGGATCACGCAGCCCATATAGACCTGATCTACCTTTTCGGGAGCCACACCCGCACGGTTCAGCGCTTCCTTGATGACGATCGCACCCAGCTGGGCTGCCGGCGTTGTGGAAAGCCCCCCACCCATCGTACCGATCGCGGTACGGCAGGCACCTGCTAAAACAATTTTCTTTGACATTGTTCTTCCTCCATAAATGATATCTTGTAGATTGTTCCCCGGCACACAGGCCGAGCCGTTTTCTATCTTATCATACTGTCCTTTAATTTGCAAAGGAAAACTCTCTTAGTTTTTGCTTTTTTCCCTGCCCGGTGCCCCGGGCTTACGGACCTGCGTTTTTCTTCCGCTCATTCCGAAAAAGCGATCTGTGCAAAGTTGTAAAAGCCCAGATACCAGATGTCGAAATCGTGCCTTCCCGGAAGCTCCTGCCAGCGGAAGTTCTTTCCCTCCTCAAACAGCGGACATGCGGCCGGAAGCTCCTTTGCCGCTGCAGCCGCACTGGCATAGGCGATCTCGTCCTCCGTCCCGCAGATATTATAGAAGTAATGAATGTCCAGATCCGTATTTCCGAGAAGCTCGGCCGTGCGCTGCGCCGTATTGCTGGTAGGCGCGGCAGAAAAAGCCCCGAACCAGGCAAACAGGTCGAGGCATTCCCCGATCCCGATGTTGATGGTCTGCATCCCGCCCATGGAAAGCCCGGCCATTGCCCGGTGATCCCGGGAGGCCGACAGATCGGCGCCTTCTTCCGCATACGTGGAATAGTGGCTTTCCACATAGGGGATCAGGTCATTCCGCAGTTCCTCGCCGAAGCAGTAAAAGGAATTAAAATCCGAACCGTTTGCGGCATGATTGGCCGCCGAACGCCCGTTGGGCGTCACCACGATGAACGGCTCGATGTCCCCGTAATAAGCCAGATTGTCCATGATGCACTTTACGCGGGATGCATTGGATGTCATGCCCCATTCGTTCTCGTCACCGCCGATCCCGTGCATGAGATACAGTACATTATATTTTTTGCTTTCATCGTAGCCGGCCGGCAGATAAACATTTGCCTCTTTCTCCACTTCGGCACCATCACCGAAGTAATCCCGGGACGTGTAGCTGATCTTTTCGATCCTTCCGGCTTCATCCGAACGGATGGCCGTATATTTGGGCGGGATCTTCTCCGCGATCTCCGCGGTCGGGATGCGCTCCTCCCCTTCCTCGGCTTCCACGGCTTCCACTTCCATCTTGCTGTGTTCCTGCGCGATCACTTCTTCAAACGGATCACTCATCGCTGCATCCTCCTTTATCTGATCGTTTTCAACAGCCGCATCGTCTGCGGGAGGGGCTTCCGCCACTGTTCCGTCCGCCGTCTCTTTCGGCTGCAAGTCTGTCCCGGAACAGCCCGCAAGAAAAAACAGACCGAACGCAAGACCCAGGCATCGTTTCCTCATTTTCATATGATTCATCTCCTCAAAACATGATCAGACGGTAGCATAGCACGAAAAGAGGACTGCCGCTATGCATCGTTTGAGCCGGACTTGCATATCTTTGCGCTATTTGCTATCATAATCGTCAATATGAGCACATCCGAGGTCATAAAACTGATCGTTCTTGTCGTGCTGCTGATCCTGTCAGCCTTTTTTTCTTCTGCCGAAACGGCCTTTACCACGGTCAAGAAGATGCGCATGAAAGTTCTGGCCGAAGAGGGGGACAAACGCGCGGCCCTGGTAATGAAGATCCTGGAGAATCCCGGCAAGATGCTTACCGCCATCCTGATCGGCAACAATATCGTAAACATCTCCGCTTCCGCTCTCACCACCCTGCTGGCGGAGGAGCTCTGGGGGAACATGGCCGTCAGCGTTGCCACCGGCCTGCTGACGATACTCGTGCTGCTCTTCGGCGAGATCACGCCCAAGACCCTTGCCCTGCTGAAAAACGAACGCTATGCAAAGAACTATGCCCCGCTGATCCGCGTGCTGACCGTGCTGCTCACGCCCATCATCTTTCTGGTGGACAAGCTCTCCAACGGCATCCTGCGCCTGCTGGGCGTCGATCCCCACACCAAGGTGATACGGATCACCGAGAGTGAACTGCTCGGTTACGTGGATGTAAGCCATGAGGACGGCGTGATCGAGAGCGAAGAACGCGAGATGATCCACAATGTGTTCGATTTTTCGGACGCCGTGGCCAGGGACATCATGATCCCGCGCGTCAACATGATCACCGCGGATGTCCACGCCAGCTACGAGGAGCTGCGCGAGCTCTTTAGCGAGCACATGTACACGCGCATCCCCATCTACGAAGATACACCCGACAACATCATCGGCATGGTCAACATCAAGGACTTTCTTTTCCTGAAGGAGCCCGAGCATTTTCATCTGCAGAAGCTCCTGCGGGAGACCTATTATACCTATGAGCAGAAAAAAGTCGCGGACCTCCTGAATGAGATGCGCGAAAAGAACATGTCCGTCACCATCGTGCTGAACGAATACGGGACCGCGGAAGGCATGATCACCATGGAGGATCTGCTGGAAGAGATCATCGGCCAGATCCGGGACGAATACGATTCCGATGAAGCCGAGCTGATCAAAGTGGTAAGTGACGGAGAATATCTGGTGGACGGCACCATGAATCTGGACGACATCAACGAAAGGCTGGAAACCGATTTCTCGAGCGAAGATTACGATTCCATCAGCGGCATCATCATTGAGCAGCTGGACGACCGCCTTCCAAAGGAAGGTGAAAGTGTGACTCTTGCGGACGGCACACAGCTCAAGGTCGAAAAACTGGACAACAACCGCATCGAAAGCGTGAGGATCATGCTCCCCAAGCCGCAAAAAACGGGAGACAATGCTCCCGTTTCCGATTAAAGCTCACTCATTCCCCTTCACACAGCGAATACCGCAAGCCAGACGCTGATCATGGCATCATATACGCCGTGGGCCAGGATCAGGGATAAAGTGCTGCAACCCTTGATCTTTGAGCGGAGCAGGCAGAAGATCATTCCGAGCCCCGCCGTCAGGATCACCTGGATGACATTTCCGCCAAAGATGTGAAACACTCCAAACAGTACAGAGGATACGATAATTGCGGCCAGATCCGAATCCGCGATCCTTCTGATCTTTTCGTACAGGATCCCCCGGAACACAAATTCTTCCACAGCACCGACGGATACGATGAAGTAGACAAATTCAAAGAGGAACTGCCACCAGAAGCGGTATCTGGTACCGTTGTCCACATACGCGCCGAAGCCGGCAATGTGCGGGATCAGGGTAAACACCACCGACATTCCAAGCCCCGCCAGGATCCCGACAAGGATCTGTCTTCCGATCCCTTCCCTGCAGAAGCCGTAATCCGTCAGCTTATCTTTGCAAAGCAGCATCACGATCACGGGGATCAGGGCGATCAGCCAGTATGTCAGGATCATGCAGACCATTCTCGCCGCCAGAGGCAGGGACGGCATCACATAAAGGTTAAAGCAAACCACCACGTAGCAGCCGAGCATTGCTCCCAGAAACGCGATCACCAAAAGGATAACTTCTTTCTTCTTGCTCATCATACTCTCCTTTTCTTGGCTCAAAACAGCTTTCCTTTGTTCATGCTCTCATGATAGGAGATAAAGCCGAACAAAAAAAGTGACCGCGGTCATGTCTGTCCATGACCACAGTCACATTTTTCTTTTCAAAGCAAAACCGCGAATTCAGCTGTGCATGTAACGCTTACTGATAGTCCCTCTGCCGCACGATCTCGTAAGCCAGGACGCCGGCCGCAACAGAAGCGTTCAGGGAATCCAGTTTTCCCAGCATCGGAATGGATACTTTGTAATCACATTTTTCCTTTACCAGGCGGCTTACGCCTTCGCCCTCGGAACCGATCACCAGTCCGATGGAGCCGGTAAGATCTGCGCGGTACATGACTTCCCCGTCCATGTCCGCACAGGCAAACCACATGCCTTCCTTCTTGAGCGCCTCGATCGTCTGCACCAGATTGGTGACCTTGGCCACCGGCAGAAAGTTGAGCGCGCCTGCCGAAGTCCTTGCCACGGTAGGGGTAAGCCCCACGGCGCGGTTCTTGGGGATCACCACGCCATGCGCGCCGGCCTGGTAAGCTGTGCGGATGATGGCGCCCAGATTATGCGGATCCTCGATCCCGTCCAGGAAAAAGAGAAACGGCGCTCTTCCGCTCTCTGCCGCATCCTTCATGATCTCTTCCAGAGGCGTATACTCATAGGCGGCCGCAAAGGCGATCACACCCTGATGCTTTCCGGTCTCGGAGATCTGGTCCAGTCTCTCTTTCGTCACATATTTGATCAGGCACTCCTGCTTGCGTGCCTCGCGCTTGATCGTAAGCACCGGCCCGTCCTGACACCCGTCCAGAATGAACAGCTTGTCCACGCTCTTTCCCGAGCGGAAGGCCTCCAGCACGGCATTTCTGCCTTCGATCTGCGATTCCTTTATTTCCATTCTTCCCTCTTTCCCGCAGTGTGCAAACGGAAAACGGACACTGCCTGCAGCCTCCGCCTCCTCACACCGCTGCCTCCTGCTTTTCCAGATACGCGATAGCCCGGTTCATCAGTTCTTCGGCCCGTTCCCTTCTGTCCTGAAGCCAAAGCCAGCCGATCAGCGTCTCAAAGCCCGTGGCCTTGCGATAGTCGGCCGTCTTGGCATTCTTCGGGGCCGCATGCGCCTTGGCATTGCGCCCGCGCCTGAACTGTTCCGCTTCTTCCTCGTCAAAGCCATCCTTCAGTGCTTCCGCCGCAGCCGCCTGTGCCGCCGCGCAGACAAAACGCAGGGCGATCTTGTGGTATTTCTCCACCTGGGTATTCCCGCGGCTTTTCAGGATGTATTCCCGGACATGGCGCTCATAGACCGCATCCCCGAGGTACGCGCAGGCAAGCGCGGAATAATTCTTCAGATCTTCTCCCACTTCACACCTTCCCTGGTATCCTTGATGGCGATGCCCTTTGCAAGCAGCTCGTCACGGATCGCATCCGCTATCGCAAAATCCTTTGCCTTCTTTGCTTCTGCACGCTCCGCGATCTTTTCCTGCACAAAGGCTTCCAGCTCGCTGTCCACTTCCTCCGCAGCCGGTGCTTCCAGGAGCTTGAGCGACAGCACTTCATCGAAGCTCTCTACCAGCTTCCGCTTGGTCGCCTCGCTAAGCTCTGCCTTCAGCACATCATAAAGGACCGTAAATGCGCTGGATGTATTCAGGTCATCCGTCAGCGCTTCCTCAAACTTCTTTCTGTACTCTTCAAACGCCGCAGCATCCACCTCTCCGTCCGCTTTAAGCTCCGAAGTGCGCTTGCGAAGCTTCTTGTAGGCATCGCTCATCTGATCGAGCACATCGTAGGAAAACTCAAGAGGCTTGCGGTAATGGGACTGGAGGCAGAAGTAACGGTAAGCCAGAGGATCATACCCCTTCTCTTCCAGCAGCGATACCGTGAGGAACTCCCCGCTGGACTTGCTCATCTTGCCATGGCCTTTCTCTACCAGATGGTGCACATGGAACCAGTAACGGCACCAGGGATGTCCCAGGAATGCCTCGCTCTGTGCGATCTCGTTGGTATGATGGGGGAAGATGTTGTCCACGCCGCCGCAGTGAATGTCCATGTATTCGCCCAGGTGCTTGATCCCGATGCAGGAGCACTCGATGTGCCAGCCGGGATATCCTTTTCCCCAGGGGCTCTCCCACTTCAGCTCCTGGTCGTCAAATTTCGACTTGGTGAACCACAGGACAAAGTCCGTTTTATTGCGCTTGTTCGTATCCTCATCCACATCATCACGGACACCGACCTTCAGGTCTTCTTCGTTCATGTTGGAAAGCCTGTAATACTTTTCCAGCTTCGAGGTGTCAAAGTAAACGTTCTCACCCGCCTGATAGGCATAGCCCTTTTCCAGCAGCACCTCGATCATGTGGATGAATTCCGGGATGCAGTGTGTCGCAGGCTCGACCACATCCGGCATGCGCATGTTCAGCTTGTTGAAATCACTGAAGAACGCTTTCGTATAACGCTCCGCGATATCCAGCACCGTGGTATGCTCGCGCTTCGCGCCTTTGAGCATCTTGTCCTCGCCGGTATCGGCATCCGAAGAAAGATGCCCAACATCCGTGATGTTCATCACGCGTTTCACGTCATATCCCGCATAAAGCAGGGTCTTGACCAGAATGTCCTCGCAGATATAGCTGCGCAGATTCCCGATATGCGCAAAATGATAGACCGTGGGTCCGCAGGTATAGACCGCTGCCTTCCCTTCTTCGTGCGGCTTGAACTCCTCCACCATTCTGCTTGCTGTATTGTAGATCCTCATCTTTCTGTCTCCCTTATCTTTATTTCGATCTGCGGCACTCAAGGTGCGAGATCGATCATGATTATTCAAATACTTAAGTCTCTAATCCCCTTCAACAACGATCTTTTCCAGTTCAGGCCAATAACTGAACCAGTCTACCCTCATGGCATCCGCTTTATCCTGTATTGCTTTGTCAACATGAAGAACTTTTATTCCTTCGATTTCCGAATAGAGCGTAGGATCGCAGAATGCCTCGTTAAAATCCATCTGATCTAAGATATACAAGTAACTTATACTATCATATATCTCTCCCACATCATCATAATTTCTAACAACAAACATCGTTGCAAAGCCTCCCATAATATGAAAGGAGACTATAAAGGAGATTTTTTCTTTTTTTTCCGGGAGAGCGTTATTACATGCATCAACAAAATCACTTACCGTCGATGGCTCCATTGTTATAATCTCAAAATTATAGAATGTTTTGTCATCATTCTCTTCATGATAACGAAAAGAATAATCATCCCCTATAGTCTCCATAATCATTCTTGATATCGAATCATCCGGCTTTTTACTATATGCTCCGGTATCACGACATCCCGAAAGCAGTATAAAAGTCATACTCCATACCAACCACACCCTGCTTTTTTTCATCTTATCTCCAAAATATTAGAAAACAAACTAATAGATTCAGCATATCCAGTCCAAAAAGCATATAACTATTATACCGGAGTCTTATTCTCCCATCCCGGGACACCCCCGGCCCGGACAGCCTGCGCAGCCGCCTGCTGCGGTCACATCCGTCGAATAGAGTTCCCGCACGGTGGCAAGCAGACAGACCGCCTGCGCGGCGATCCCTTCTCCCCGGCCGGTAAAACCCAGATGCTCTTCCGTCGTGGCTTTGATGTTGATCTGATCCGGATCCAGCTCCAGCACTTCCGCAATGCGCCGGTTCATCTCATCAATGTAGGGGCGCATCTTCGGCGCCTGCGCGATGATCGTCGCATCGATGTTTTCGACGAAATATCCCTTCTCCGAAAGCAGGTCGCGGACTTTTGCCAGAAGTACCAGGCTGTCCGCTCCTTTATAGGCATCGTCCGTATCCGGAAAATGCTTTCCGATATCGCCCAGCGCCGCTGCGCCAAGCAGAGCATCCATGATCGCATGCGTCAGCACATCCGCATCCGAATGCCCGATCAGTCCCATTTCATAAGGGATCTTTACGCCTCCGATGATCAGATCCCTGCCTTCTCCTAGACGGTGCACGTCATAGCCGTTACCGATCCTCATCAGACATACCTCCTGTAATTCCCCTGCGGGCGGCGTACCACATTCCGCTTTCCGCTCTGCTCCGCCTGCAGCAGCCGGCCCACTTCGCTGTCCTGCTGCTTGACGATGCGCCCGAAACGGTCATAATGTGTCAAAAGCTCCGTATTCTTTGCCGACTTCTTTTTCCCGTGTTCGGTAAGGAGCTCCATCAATCCTTCCTCATCCCCGGCCGCGATCAGCGCGCGGATGCGTTCCTCCCGGTCCGCTTCGTCGTCCCCGTCCGCCTCCTGCGGTCCCGCCGCTTTGACCGAAACAGCTTCCTTCTTTTCGGCTGCTGTTTCTTCCGTGCCTCCGTACCAGAGGTCGTGGAAAAAGCGCCCCAGGAAAGCACTGATCCGCTCCCAAAGTTTCCGGATGGACGATCCCGCCTTCGCACCGGCTTCTTCCCCGGCCTTTTCCGCGGAAGCCGAATGGAATGCCGTTTCCTTTACGACCTCTTCGGTCTTTTTCGCCTGCGGCTTGCGTTCCTTCTGTTCCCCGTGTTCCCAGACAACGCCGTCATCCTCTCCGGGCAACAAAAAAGCCGGCGCATCATCCTGCATGCGCGCAGCTTTTTTTCCGCTTCGCCCATAAGCGCCGGCATATGAATTTCCGCTATCGATCGGCCGGATCATGAGAACTCTCCGTCAGGGTGTGCCCCCGAGCAAAGGATTCGCATTCACCTGGGACGGTCCGCCGAGAACAGGATTTCCTCCGGGTACCCCCGGTGCGGAAGAATAAGGCACAGCTGCAACTCCGGGAGGCATGCCCGGTGCTGCCGCAAATGCGGGCATCCCGGCTGCCGGTGTTGCCGGCCCGCCAAAGATCGGCGATGCGGACTGCGCATTTCCCAGATAAGAGGAAAGGCCGCTCGGTCCCACTGCCTGCTGGCTGGCATATGCGGGCGCATTGCCGCGCGCAGGGCCGTTGCCTGAAGCCGCGAATGCAGCCTGCTGCATGGCCTGGATCTGTTCCGTCGTGACACGCCCGAAGGAACCTCTTTCGGGAGTGATATAGTTGTCAAAAGATATCTCGCCGTGAAGGCCGCCGGCCGGAGCCTGCGTGCCGTTTTTGATCGCTCTCTCGGCAGCACGGAGACTTGCCGATTCAAAGATCGATGCTTCCGCCTTTTTCTTCTCTTCCTCTGCGCGCATCTTTTCCAGGATGCCGGGTTCGCTCATCATGCCGGACAAAGCACCGCCTCCCTGGCCGCCGCTGTTTAAGGATGCCGATTCGAAAATGCCGCCTTCCACGGGTGCGGAAGTCTGCTCCGTATTGGTAACATTGGTAACGCTGACAGACTGTCCCGGCATCGAAGACGGTACCGCACGTGCGGCGGCATAGCCTCCCGCCTGGTAAGGTGCCGATCCGTAAAGAGCAGCCGGCGAAGATGTCGGTGCCGCATACGGTGCTGCGGGTGCAGCGGGCTGCGCATATAACAAAGCCTCAGGCGGAACGTTTCCGCTCGGTGCCACTCCATACGCTGCGGGTGCGGCAGGTGCTGCGGGTGCAGCGGGCTGCGCATATAACAAAGCCTCAGGCGGAACGTTTCCGCTCGGTGCCACTCCGTACGCTGCGGGTGCGGCAGGTGCTGCGGGTGCAGCAGGCTGCGCATATAACAGTGTCTCGGGCGGAATGTTTCCGCTCGGTGCCACTCCGTACGCTGCGGGTGCTGCCGGTGCAGCAGGCTGCGCATATAACAGTGCCTCGGGCGGAACATCACCGCTCGGTGCCACTCCGTACGCTGCGGGTGCTGCCGGTGCTGCCGGTGCAACAGGCTGCGCATATAACAGTGCCTCGGGCGGAACATCACCGCTCGGTGCCACTCCGTATGCTGCCGGCGCAGCAGGAGCTTCCGCTCCCAGACTCGGGATCGGCGGAGGCGTCAGATAAGACTCTGCCGGTGCTGCCGGTGCAACAGGAGCCGCAGGCGCTGCAGGTGCAACAGGTGCTGCAGGAGCTGCGGGTGCTGCTTCGGGTGCCAGCGAAGCCAGATTGCTTCCGCTGTGCGTTTCTTTATAGTTGGGCTGATATGCCGGAGCGGACGCTGCCACACGCGGCTTGTAAGCAGGACGGAACGGAGAAACGGGTGCCGGCGAGAACAGAGCTGCCGGATCAACGGACGATACACCTGCTTCCACCTGTGTGGAAGGGTTCTCGCTTTCGTAAGCATAGGGCTCCGGAGCCGGTGTATAGGAAACGTTCGGCATGTCCGGAACGACAGGCGCATTCGGCGCTGCAGGCAGCGGATACGCTTCGGGTGCGGGTGCCGGTGCAGGCGCTTCCGCAACCGGTTCGGGCGCAGGTGCCGCTGCAGGGGCCGGCGCAGGCGCGGGTGCCGCCGACTTCAGGAAATCCAGCTCCGCCACACCGTGGGTATCGCCGGAACGGTTGTATACACTGCCGAAGGAGATCGAGCTGTTCACCTGACCGCCCTTTTTCTTGAGCTCTCTCATGTATTTTTTGAGATTGAATTTACAGCCCGGGCAAAGCTTTGAACTGTCGTCTACAAAGCGGTTGCACTGCGGGCAGGTGATATTGGCCATGATCCGTTTCCTCCTGATTTTACGTCAAAAAAGTACTGTTCACGGGTATCCGTCAACATACATAGAAATATTATACACGATAAGATTTCAAAAGAAAAGAATATTTGACGATATTGCACAAAATTGTATACTCTGCTACCCGATGGCCATATATCTTGTGTTTTTTATTGCATCACAGGCTCCGGGATGGTAAAATCAGTAACCGTAACAGAAAAACAGGAGGATATTTTCGGAATATCCTTTCACGGGAGGGAAACCATGTCGGGATCAAGTTTCGGAAAACTGTTTCGTGTCACCACCTGGGGGGAAAGCCACGGGCCGGCGCTGGGATGCGTCATAGACGGCTGTCCCGCGGGATTGCGTCTTAGCCCCGAACTCCTTCAGCCCATGCTTGACCGCCGCAAGCCCGGCACCTCTTCCGCCACCACCGCGCGCAAAGAGGACGACCTGGTCGAGATCCTTTCGGGTGTTTTCGAAGGCTTCACTACCGGCACCCCTATCTCGCTCCTGATCCGCAACACCTCCCAGATATCAAAAGATTACGGCAACCTGGCCGATACCTATCGTCCGGGCCACGCCGATTATTGCTATGACGCAAAATACGGCATCCGCGACTACCGCGGCGGCGGACGCAGCTCCGGCCGCGAGACCGCAGCCCGTGTTGCCGCCGGCGCCGTTGCTTCCCTCATCCTTGAAGAGCTCGGGATCCGTCTGCGTGCCTACACTACCGCGATCGGTTCCGTTACGCTCCCGGAGGGGTTTGCTGCCTCTCTTTCGCTGAAAGAACTGGCCGCTGCAAGCGCCAATCCCGTCTGCATGCCTTCCGCCGAAGAAGCGGCAAAGGCTCTGGCGCTCGTGGAGGAAGCCCGTTCCGAAAAAGATTCCCTCGGCGGTGTCGCGGAATGCCGCATCGAGGGCGTTCCCGCCGGGATCGGCGAGCCCGTCTTTGACAAACTCGACGCCGTTCTGGGACAGGCTGTCTTTTCGATCGGCGGCGTAAAAGCCGTGGAGATCGGAGACGGCATCGCAGCTGCCAAAGCACGCGGCAGCGAGAACAACGATTGTTCCCACATGGAAAACGGGAAAGTCGTTTTCGAAACGAACCATGCAGGCGGCATCCTCGGCGGCATCTCCAACGGCGCCCCCATCCTCCTGCGTGCCCACTTCAAGCCCACACCTTCCATCTTCCGCGAACAGAAGACCGTAAACAAAAATGGCGAGGATACACTCCTCACCATAGCCGGCCGGCACGATCCGGTGATCGTTCCGCGCGCCGTTGTCGTTGTGGAAAGCATGTGCGCCATTGCCCTTCTCGATCTGCTGCTCGAAAATAACGGCAGCCGCATGGACAGGTTGTCCGGGCGTTAAAACGCACTCTTTCGAAAAGCAGATCCTTCTCAGGAAAGCCTGTGGAATACGATGCAGTTGGGCTGCATGATCTTGATCTCCTTCGTGTTCATCACCAGCGTTCCCTTTTTCAGATCCGTTGCGAAAAAGGTCATCGTGTTATTCCCGTGATTCAATGAGACCAGATGGCGGTTGTCCGGGAACAGCGCCGCATCCTTCGGGTAATCCCCGCTGATCGGCAGGCAGAGGATCTTCTCAAGACGTCCGCTCAGCTGATCGATGCGGTAAATGATCACGCTGTTGTCTCCGGCATTCGAACAGAGCACGTAGTTGAAATCTTCGGACAGATTCAGCGCCGATGCCGCCGCGTCTCCCGCGTGGTATTCGTTCAGCGTCGAAATGGACTGCAGCTTCTCAAATTCGGGATTGTCGTTTTTCTCGTAGTAATGATATACATCCACGCACTTGCTCGCTTCGTGCACGATATAGATGTAATCCCCGTTCTTGGAGATCTTGATGTGCCTGGGGCCGGAATACTGCTCGGAATGGATGATGTCCACCATCTTGAGCGTTCCGTGCGCGTGATCCAGACGGTAGACCTTGGTATGGTCGAGGCCCAGATCAGCTGCCAGCAGATAATGGTTATCCCTGGTCATCTTCACACAGTTGACGTGCGGGCGGAAATTCCGATCCGCCACGCTGCCGATGCCCTTGTGATAGACCTCGTCCGTGATCTCGCCGATCACGCCGTCCTCTTCAAGGCGGAGCGCCGTGATCTTTCCGTCGTGATAGCCCGCCACAAAAAGATAGCGGTCATCGTAATCCGTCGAAAGATAACAGCCGCGCATGCCGTTGATCCCGGCCGCCGCGATCATCTCCAGCGTCCCGTCGGGGCGGATGCGGTAAGCCTCCACGCCGTAATCGGTGATGGAATACAGGACCTTGCGGTTGTGTGTGATCGTCATGTAGGAAGAATTCGAGATCTCGACCTGGTCCTTCTCGCTGAAGATCCCGTTCTCCATGTCCACGTCGTAAACGCGGATGCCGACCTTGCTTCCCTGCGTATAGCAGGATACATACGCAACATAATGATCTGCCATGTCAATCCCTCTCCTTCAAAGGGCAATATGCCCGATGGTGTCCCACATATTTATAGGCGGGACGGATGATCTTCCCCTTGTTCACCAGTTCTTCCAGACGATGGGCGCTCCAGCCCGATATCCTCGCGATGGCAAAGATCGGCGTATAGAGCTCTTCGGGTATCCCAAGCATGCTGTACAGAAAGCCGCTGTAGAAATCAACGTTTGCGCATACCGGCTTGAAAACCCGCCGGCTCTTTGTGATCAGATCCGCCGCGATGCGCTCCACCGTGTCATAAAGGCGGAACTCCTCCATGCGCCCCTTCTCCTGCGCCAGCTTTCCGGCGCACTCCTTCAGGATCACCTTTCTCGGATCGGAAAGCGTATAGATCGCGTGTCCCATCCCGTAGATAAGGCCGCTTCCGTCAAAAGCCTCCTTTTTCAGCACACGGTCCAGATAATCCCTGACCTGGTCCTCATCGGCATAGTCCTTCACCTTGTCCTTCAGGTCGCCGAACATCTGCTGCACCTTGAGGTTGGCGCCGCCGTGCTTCGGGCCTTTCAGGGAAGCGATCGCAGCCGCGATCGCGGAATAGGTATCCGTTCCGGAGCTCGTGACCACGTGCGTCGTGAAGGTGGAGTTGTTTCCGCCGCCGTGCTCCGCGTGCAGCACCAGTGCGGTATCGAGCACCTCAGCTTCCAGCGGGGTGAACTCCCCGTCGGGCCGCAGCATGTAAAGGATGTTTTCCGCCGTGGAGTAATCCTTTTTCGGTGTTTTGATCAGAAGGTTCCTGTTCAGATCGAAATGCTGGTAGCCGTAATAGCCGTACACCGAGATCAGCGGCGTCTTTCCGATCATCTGCAGGCACTGGCGCAGAACGTTCGCCACGCCGGTATCCTCCGGGTTCGCGTCAAAGGAATAAAGACTCAGGATCGCCTTCTGCAGGGAATTCATGATGTTGGCGCTCGGGGTATGCAGGATCACGTCCCTGACAAAATCCCCGGACAGCTCCTGCAGATCCGTGAGGATGGCCTTGAAGCTTTCGAACTGCTTCTCGTTCGGCAGATCCCCGAACAGAAGCAGGTAGGTCACCTCCTCAAAGGCATAACGGCTTCCGCTGTTGCCCTTCACCAGATCGTTGACATTGATCCCCTGGTAATACAGTTCTCCGTCGGCCGGCACCTTTACGCCGTCCACGACCTTGCTGCCGTTCACGTCCGAGATCTCGGTCAGTCCGGTCAGCACGCCTTTTCCGTTCGAATCGCGCAGACCGCGTTTTACGTCATATTCCAGATACAGGCTCTGATCGATCGCCCCGCTGCTCATGCAATAGTTCAAAAGTTCATTGAAGAGCTCATTGCGGTTCTCGCTCAGTTCCATCATTGCACTACGATACATGTCTTTCTCTCCGCTTCCTTACTGTTTCGCTTCTTTCAGCATCTTCTCCCATTCCCTGACGATGGTGCGGTCCTTGAAGTAGTCGATCCTCATGGCCTCACGCACCCGTGCAAGCGTGGCATCCGTTTTCTCCCTTGCCCTTTCGGTGCCCTGTCTGAGAATGTCATACACCGCATCGATGTCCTTTTCCCATTTTGCACGCTCCTCGCGTATGGGCTGCAGGGTCTTTTCGAGCACCTTGATCAGGAACTTCTTGCAGGTTCCGTCTCCGAGGCCGCCGCGGCGGTAATGCTCCTTCATCTCCTCCAGATTGTTGTAATCCGGAAGGAATTCCGCAAAGTCTTCCTGCGTCGAGAAGGCATCCAGATAGGTAAAGACCACATTTCCTTCGATATGTCCCGGATCTTCGATGCGAAGATGCTGCGGGTCGGTGAACATCCTTCCGTTCACCTGCTTCTTTACGGTCGCCGCGTCATCCGAAAGATAGATGCAGTTCCCGAGGGATTTGCTCATCTTTGCCTTGCCGTCCACACCGGGCAGTCTGCGCTGCATCTCGTTTTCCGGGATCATGGCTTTGGGCATGACCAGGGTTTCCCCGTAGGTATGATTGAAACGCGTCACGATCTCGCGTGCCTGTTCCAGCATCGGAAGCTGGTCTTCCCCGACCGGCACGACCGTAGCGTCAAACGCCGTGATGTCCGCCGTCTGCGACACCGGGTAGGTAAAGAAACCGGCGGGAAGCCCTTCATCCGCAAAGCCCCGCAGCTGCATTTCCGCCTTGACGGTGGGATTGCGGGACAGACGGGCCGTTGTCACCATGTTCATGTAATAGAAGGTCAGCGCGTGCAGCGCAGGAAGCGCGGACTGTATGCAGATCGTGGTCTTTTCCGGATTCAGTCCGGCCGAAAGATAATCCAGTGCCACATTGATGATGTTGTCCCGGATCTTGCCCGGATTGTCCGCGTTATCGGTAAGTGCCTGATCGTCCGCGACCAGGATGTAGATCTCGTCATATTCTCCGGATTCCTGCAGCTCCACACGTCGGCGCAGGGACCCCACATAATGTCCCAGATGAAGACGCCCCGTGGGCCTGTCTCCCGTCAGAATGATCTTTTTTTCTTCCATGATTGCTTTTCTCCCGTTTCTTTATTTCGATCCGCATTCGCAGGCTGTTTCCTTTTTCCGCGATGCGTCGTCATCTCCGCAATGCCTGCCGCAGCAGCAGCCTCCGCCACCGCAGCAGCAGCTTTTCCCCTTTCGGAGCAGGCAGCGTCTGATATAAGCAAAGGTATACTCTTCTCCGTAGCGGGCGTTCATCTTCAGCAGGCGCTCCAGGATCTTCTTTGTCCTGGGATGCAGAAGCGGGCTGATGTCCCCCTTCCGGTAATACTCCAGCGCCGAAGAGTCGGTATAATCCTTTCCTTTGTAAACCTTGGAGGCCGCCAGACGGTCCATGAACATCTCAACGATGTAGCGGATGGGCATGCGCCCCGGCACCATTACGGTGTCGCAGTCCGCGTAATCGATCCAGTATTCAAAATGATGCTTGTTGCGCCCCTTGTGATGAAGCCAGGCGGACGAATAGCCTTTATCCTCGCGCTCCGCCACGTTCGGGCTGCGATACCCCTGGTAATACTTCACGCCGGTCAGGAACTCTTCCGGCGAATACTTGGATAGATCGTGCGTCAGCCCCTGCCAGTACAGGCCCACGGCAAAACAGCCTTTCCGCACAAGCGCCCTGTGTCGGTTTATGGTCTTCAAATGCTCCAGCGCTTTCATGGCAGCATCCTCCCCTTTCCAAACATCTAATAATCATACCATAAAGAGGGATTTTGTAAAAGTGCTATTTTTCGTTTGCAATTCCGGGCATTTACGCTACAATAGAGGGCAGGATAACGGCAGACGCGAAAGCCTGCCAGCCAAAAACAGATTCCGGATAAAGGAGATGCCCATGGGAAAGAAAAAAGAAGACGACGATGATGAGATGTATGTGCAGCTCGATCTCGAAGACGGTCCGGTAGACTGCGCGATCGTGACGATCTTTTCCTGTGACGGAAAGGATTACATCGCCCTGCTCCCTCTTGACGAGGACGGGAACAACGACGACGGTGAAGTATGGATCTACGGTCATGAAGAGGACGAAAACGGCGAGCCCAGCCTCCGCTACATTGATGACGAAGACGAATACGAAAGGGCTTCCGAAGCTTTTGACGAATACCTCGACGAGCAGGAATTCGACGAGCTCGTGGAAGAAGACGACGAAGAAGAATAAAATGCAAGATGAAAGGGCGGGAAAACAGCTTTCCCGCCCTCTTTTTATTCTATAGCCACTTCTTTTTCCGGAAGAAGATCAGGCTGATCAAAACGATCAAAAGACAGACAACGATCACGGCCGGATAACCGAAAGGCGACTGAAGCTCCGGCATGTACACAAAGTTCATGCCGTACCAGCCGACGATCAGAGTCAGCGGCATGAAGATTGCCGTCACCACCGTAAGAACCGTCATGATGCGGTTCTGTTTCATGTCGATCTGGGATTTGTACAGATCGCTCAGCTGCATCGTATAATCCCTGAGGGCGCCGGCCACGTCGTAGAGCCTGGCCATCCGGTTCAGGAACAGATGGAAATAACGGAGATTCTCCTCCTTGAAGAAATTGTTTTCGTTTTCTTCCAGTTCCTGGCCCAGGTCGATGAGCTGCTCGTAATTGATCCGCAGCTCACGCACGTCACCCCGCACCAGGTTGATGTGTTTCAAACATTCGCTGTCCGCTCCGTTCAGGATCTCCTTTTCGACCTTGTCCAGATCCCGTTCGTAGCGCTCCATCAGCAGCAGATCCTCGTGCACGATCATTTCCAGAAAATCGTAGAGGAAACGTTCCAGAGAGGGAAAGCGCCAGAACTTTGCCGTACGGATCTTTTCGATCAACCCCTCCACGGTATGGGAATCATCGATGAAGACCACGCCCTTTTCATCCATGGCGAAGGCGAATTTCCGGTCATCTCCGGAAAGATCCGCCCGGTCCGGTATCGCAAAGCTCCCCGTCAGGGAATCGAAGTTCACTTCCAGTTTGGTACCGTGGATCTCGGAAATGTTCAGTTCCATATCGATCCCCATCTCAAAGCGGTCCTTGTGTTCGGCCCACTGATCCGGGGTAAGCACCGCTACGTACTGCTCCCCCTTTTTGAGACAGCTGCCGAGTTCGTTCTTTTCGCATCTGACCAGTCTGTCCCGGATAAGATAAAGCATCCTCCGCCCTCCCCTTTTTACGCATGACGTATTTTCACAAGGAATCAGTGTACCACAGCTTTCCCGCACGGGCAAGTGCCTTAAGCCTTCAATTCCTTCAGAAAGCGGCTTGGGGCCTGTCGCAGCTTGGTATTCTTTTTGAGATAAAAAAGAAAAAGCCTTTCCTTTGCCCTCGTCATCGCGACATAAAAGATCCGGCGTTCTTCCTCGAGCGCATCCCCGCTGTCCGAACGCTTCTGCGGGACATTTCCTTCGTTGACATCCGGCAAAACCACCAGCCGAAATTCCAGCCCTTTCGAACCGTGCATGGTCATCAGGTGCACGGCATCGCGTTTTTCATCCTTTGCCTCGGTCTTCATCCCGTTCTCAAAGGCCGCGATCTCTTCGAGCCACTGTTCATAGCTCTCACAGGAGCGTGCACTGGCACAGATCGTCTCAAAGCTTTCCGAGAGCTCCTGCACATCCTTCCCCTTCCGCTTCGCCTCCGCAAGCATCCAGGCTTCATAGCCCATGGCTTTCCGGATATAGCACAGCGCCGCGTAGATCGGAAGTTCGGAAAGCTCCTTAAGCTGCGCGTCCAGGTGTTTCAGATCCGCTACATTCCTTGCGCTCATGCCCTCCTTTGCGATCAGCTCCGCAAGCTCTGCTTCTTCCTCCGTCACGAGCGAACGCCGGATGTAGCGGACGGGTTTATTCAAAAAGCGCAGCAGATGGGCGCGGCGGTGTTCCCCGTGCGCATAAGCCAGGATCGCCAGGATGTCCTGACCGACCGTTCCCGAAAAAACACTCCCGACCTCCTCCTTCAGAAAGACCGGTATCCCCTCCGCCCGGAGGACGTGGGCATAATAGCGCGCCCCGCTGCGGGTCCGGAAGAGAAGGGCCATGTCCCTGTACGCCATGTGCCTTCCCGCTTCTTTGAGCAGGCTTACCACCGCGTCTGCTTCTTCCGAACGGTTTTCACAGGCACAGGCTTTCAGGGACGCTTCGTCGCTCCGCGCGGCCTTAAGCTGCTTTGCAAAACGCTTCCCGTTATGTTCCACGAGCTTGAGCGCCGCCTTCACGATCTGCTCGCTGCTGCGGTAATTGTTCCGCAGCACGATGCGTCCGCCGGAAGGATAGTCGTCGGAAAAGCCGAGCATGATCCCCGGGTCGGCACTGCGGAAGCCGTAGATCGACTGGTCGTCATCCCCGACGATGAAGAGGTTTCTTCTCGGTTCCGCCAGCAGACGGATCACGGCATACTGCTGCGGGTTAATGTCCTGGAACTCATCGATCAGGATATAGCGGTAACGTTCCTGCCAGATCTTCAGCACCTCCGGCCGCTGCACAAAAAGCTGATGGCACTTAAGGACCATATCGTCAAAATCGAGCATGCCCTCCTCCTGCAGGATGCGGTGATATTCCCCGTAAAGGCGGACAAAGTCTTCTTTTTCGAGGATCCCCCTGCCTGCGTCATAAGCTTCCGGTTCCAGCGCATCGTTCTTCAGACGGGAGATGCAGGAAAGCACGTCCTCCATGGCCGCATCATCGCAGGTAACCGTCGGGATGCAGCCGAAGGCCTCTTTCAAAAAACGCTTCTTGTCGCTCTCCGCCAGGATCGCCGTCGCGCTTCCCGGCAGGCTTTCCCGGAGCATCGCGTAAAACACCGCATGAAAGGTTCCGAAGCAGACCCCCGCTCCTTCGTCACCCATCAACGAAAGAAAACGCTCTTCCATTTCAAGCGCCGCAGCTTTTGTAAATGTGATCACAAGGATGTGCGCAGGAGAGACATGATGCTCGCGGATCAGATGCGCGATCCTGCGCGTGATGACAAAAGTCTTTCCGGATCCCGGTCCCGCCAGCACCATCATGGGACCGTCCCCATGGCGGATCGCGAGCGCCTGCTCCGGATTGACCGTGTCGCTGTTCTTATGCATGGCATACCTCCGTTCCGCGGCTTTCGCCGCAAAGATGCATGCCTTCTCAGAGTGTGTCTATTGTATTATAACAGTAGTATCCTGTCAAGAAGCTGACGATCTCGGAAACGCTCTTGTCATCCGTATCCAAAACCAGCTCCGACGCTTCCCGGTAATAGTCTTCGCGCTTTTTCAGCATCTCCGAAATACGCGCAGCCTTTTCCTTCACGCTCCTTGTCCCGGCCAGAAGCGGGCGGGTCGTATCCTTTCGCAGGCGGTACGCGATCGTGTCCGCCGAGGCACGAAGCCAGACCACAGGTCCCAGTTTCTTCATCAGCGAGCGGCATTCCCGGCGCAGGACCATGCCGCCGCCTGTGGACAGCACACCCGAAAAATCGCGCCCGGCCAGTTCTTTCAGGATCTCTTCCTCCCAGCGGCGGAAAGCCTCCTCGCCCTCTTTCGCGAAATAGTCGGAGATGCGCATCCCGAGCCTTTTCTCGATCATCTTGTCCGTATCCACAAGGGGAAGATGCCAGGCATCGGAAAGCGCGGATGCCACCACACTTTTCCCCGCTCCCATGTAACCTACCAGAACTATGCTCTTCATGCCTTTCCTTTTTCCAGGATGTGATCGATCGCCACCAGGTATCCGTCCAGTCCGAGTCCTTTGATCTGCTCATCGCAAACCTCGGCCGTGACGGAAATGTGCCGGAAGGCTTCCCTGGCTTCGATGTCCGAGATGTGGATCTCGATCTTGGGAAGCTCCACGGATGCCAGGGCATCCCGGATCGCATAACTGTAATGGGTATAAGCACCCGGATTGATGATGATCCCTTCGGTCCCGTCGCTGTAGGCATCCTGGATGCGGTCGATGATCGCTCCTTCATGATTGGACTGGAACACTTCGATCCTGCAGCCGCACTCCTGCGCCTTGTCCTCGATCATCTTCAGGAGATGATCGTAATCCTGCGTTCCGTATACGGCCTTCTCCCGTATCCCGAGGAAATTGATGTTCGGTCCGTTGATCACCAGAATGTTCATGTCCTGTTCTTCCTTTCCCTGTCAATTCATCGCGTCCAGTTCGGCCCGCATCCGCCCCAGCAGTTCCAAGGCAACTTCGTCCGGAACGCTTACGTCATTCCAGATCTCGAAGGAACGCACGCCCTGAAAGAGCAGCATCTTCAGGCCGTTATAGGCCTTTTTGTCCGGGCCTGCCGCCCTGACCGCTTTCATGAAAGCCGTCTCCGCCGGATTGAACACGATGTCGACCCCGCATTCCAGAAGCTCGTAAAACGCAGGATCCTCCACCGCTTTCGACTCCGTCTCCGGATACATGCCCAGGCTCGTGGTCTGCACCGCAACCCAGCCGTCTCCGGCCCGGCTCATCTTTTCCAGCAGCTCCTGCAGGTTGAAGGCAACACTCAGATCCGTTTCCGGAAAATGCTCTCTCATGTGATCCTGCAGCGCCTGCGCCCTGTCCACACTCCGGTTATAGATCAGTACCCGCTTCGGTTCGCGGCTCAGGATCCCGTAAAGCACTGCATAAGCGGCTCCGCCCGCTCCCAGAAGCACGATCTTTTTTCCCTTCAGTTCCACCCCGTCCGAATCGCAGGCGCGAAGGAAACCCGATACATCGGTATTGTATCCTTTCCATCCGCCTTCCCGGCGCTTCAGCGTGTTCACGGCTCCGATCCGGGCCGCCACCTCGTCTTCCTTCAATAGAAATTCCCGCACGGCCTGCTTGTGAGGCACCGTGACGTTGAGGCCGCTCATGCCAAGCGCATGGGCACCTTCCACCGCTTTTTCCAGGTCTGAAGGTTCCACATCGTATGCCAGATAACACTGGTCCGTCCCCATGAATTCCGCCAGACCATTCTGCAGACAGGGGGAGAGGGAATGCCCCACCGGATGCCCCAAAAGACCGAGGATCCCGGTACGCGCCGTGATGCGGCGTTCTCCCTTCTGTTCGTTTGTCATGCTCATCGGAAGTTTCCCCCGTAACGTTTTTTGTTCAGACCTTCAGGCTTCTGAGGCGGTAAGCCAGACGGATCGGCCACTCCAGCACACGCTTCAGGTGGATGTGCGGCGGCTCGCGGAAGGAAATGCGCCCGACCAGCAAGCTGTGAAGTCCGCTCCTGTTCGCTCCCCAGATATCCGTGAAGAGCTGGTCCCCGATCACGATGACCCGCTCCCTTGCCAGCCCCATTTTATCAACCGCCTCCAGATAGCCCCGCCTTCCGGGTTTTCCGGCACGGAAGACATAGCCTCCGTTGACGCCCTGTGCAAAGCTTCGTACCCTCGGCTCTTTGTTGTTCGAGACGATCATGACCCTGAAACCGGTCTTCTTAAGCTTCCGCACCAGCAGGGCTGCTTTGGCCGTGGCCGGCGCATCGTGAGGCACCAGCGTGTTGTCGATATCAAAAATGATCCCGCGGTATCCGCGGTTATAAAGATCCTTATAATCGATCGCATAGGCATTCCGGGCGTATCCGTCCGGATAATAGCGTTCAAAGAGCATCAAACACTCACTCCTGTTCTTTTCGTATTCCGGCGCTCTGAAGCAAAAGCTTTGTATACTCCTCCTTCGGCTCGCGGTAGAGCTCTGCCGGCACGCCTTCCTCGATGATCTTTCCGTCCTTCAGGATCAGGATGCGGTCACAGAAATGATACATGGTCCGCAGATCGTGCGAGATGAACAGCATGGACAGACCTTTCTCGTCATGAAGCCGTTTCAAAAGAGCCAGGACCTGGGCCGCCACTGTCACATCCAGGGCCGAGACCGGTTCATCGGCGATCAAAAGCTCCGGGGAGCGCATCAGCGCCGTCCCTATGCAGACTCTCTGTCTCTGTCCTCCGGAAAGCTCGGCCGGTTTATGACCGGCGACATTCTCGGGCAGCCCCACCTCGGCAAGCATCTCAAGCACCTTTTTTTGGCGCTCCTCCGCTCCGAGCTTTGTGTGAAGACGCAGCGGCTCCTGCATGATCCAGGAAATGCTGTAGGCAGGGTTCAGGGAACCGTACGGATCCTGAAAGATCATCTGTGGCTCGGCCGTATGCTTCGTGACCGTTCCCGCCTTGGGCGAAAGCAGCCCCAGGATCGTGCGTGCGATCGTGCTCTTCCCGCTCCCGCTCTCTCCGGCCAGCCCAAGGATCTCACCTTTGCGTATCGCAAAGCTAATGCCCTTCAGGACCTCTTTGTTCCGGAAGGAAACCATCACATCATCCAATTCTACCAGATTTTCGCTCATAGTTCCACCCTCGGGATCGCGGACAACAGCTGTTTGGTATAGTCCTTGCAGGGATGCTCGAAGATTTCCTCCACCTCCCCCTGCTCCACCAGACGTCCGTTCTGCATGACCAACACACGGTGCGAGATCTGCCGGATCAGGGACAGATCGTGGGAGATGAACAAAATGGCAACCTTTTCTTTCCTGTTGATCTTCTGCAGAAGCTTTATGATCTGGGCCTGAACCGTCACGTCAAGCGCCGTCGTCGGTTCATCCGCGATCAGAAGCTGCGGGCCTCCGACCATGGCCGCCGCGATCATCACCCTCTGGCGCATCCCGCCCGAAAGCTGATGCGGGTAAGATTCATAGACCTGTTCGGGATCGGGAAGCTCCACATCTGCCAGGCAGGAAAGCGCTCGCTCCCTTCGGGCAGCCGCATCCATTTCCCTGTGATGGATGCGCAGCGCCTCTTCCACCTGAAGGCCGATGCGCATCGTCGGATTCAGTGCCGTCATGGGCTCCTGGAAGATCATGCAGATCTCGTCCCCCTGCAGCTCTCTGAGCGCTTTGCGGTCCATCCGCAACACATCCTGGCCGTCAAAGAGGATCTCGCCTTCCTTTTTCAGCTTCTTTCTGGGAAGCAGCCCTGCGATCGCCAGAGCCGTCAGGGACTTTCCTGAACCGCTCTCTCCTACGATCCCCAGGATCTCGCCGGCATCCAGCGAAAAACTCACGCCCTCCACGGCACGTTCCGGACGGTCATGATCATGAAATTCAATTCCGAAATCCTTACATTCCAAAAGCATCGCTCAGGCCTCCGTCATCCCTTCCGCCAAAAGCGCAAAACCAAGCACCATCAGCACGATCATCAGGCCCGGGAATATCGCGTACCAGGGCGCCGTGAACAGATAGGACTGCGCTTCCGAGAGCATGCGTCCCAAAGACGCCTGCGGCGGCTGCACACCCACTCCGAGATAGCTGAGCCCGGCCTCTGCCAGCACGGCATTGTTAAAGCCGATCATGACCGAACTCAAAAGAACCGGCAGGATATTGGGCAGGATATGCACAAAGATCACGCGAAGGTGCCCCGCGCCCATGAGCCTTGCGCTTTCCACGTACTCCAGCGCGCTCTGCTTCTTCACTTCCGAACGGACGATCCTCGCAAAGCTGGGGATGAAGGCAATGCCGAGGGCCAGTGTCACGTTCAGGCTGCCCGTTCCGAGCAGGCTGATGATGACCAGCGCCAGCAGTATGCTCGGGAAGGAAAAGAGCACATCATTGACCCGCATCAGGATATCGTCCAGAAGGCCGCCGAAATAGCCGCATACCGCACCGATCACAACCCCGGAGAGTGTTCCGATCGCGACGGTGAGCAGCGCGATCCAGACCGTGTTGCGCATCCCTTCCATCACGCGGCTCAAAATATCCCTGCCGTAGTTGTCGCAGCCCATCCAATGCGCGAAGCTCGGCGCGGAAAGCCTGTCCGCGACGCTCATGGCGGTCGTGTCGTAGGGCGTACGGATCAGCCCCGTCAGCACGATCAGCAGACAAAAGCCCGTCAGCACCGCTCCGCATATGAAATTGAAATTCCGGTACTTCTTCATTCCGCTCTCAGCCTCGGGTCGATGCGGCGGTACAAAAGATCCACCAGCAGATTCATCAAAAGAACAACGGCAGCGATCAGCAAAATGACCGCTTCCACCACGGGATAGTCCCGGTTGGCGATGGATGTCAGGAGGATCCTGCCCAGCCCCGGGATGTTAAACACCTGCTCCACCACGATGGAGCCGGCGATCATATCTGCCACTGCCATTCCCCAGAAGGTGA
This sequence comes from Lachnospiraceae bacterium, assembly GCA_024696005.1. Classification (GTDB taxonomy): domain Bacteria; phylum Bacillota; class Clostridia; order Lachnospirales; family Lachnospiraceae; genus NK4A136. The sequence goes on from JAILHF010000051.1 coordinate 391,666, forward strand.
TCAGGGGCATCAGCGCGTTTTTCAGCACATGACGGTAAAGCACCTCCATCGTCGACAGGCCGCGGCTGTATGCCGTGCGCACGTAATCGCGGTTTGCCTCGGAAAGGATGGCACTTCGCAGGAGCTTCACGCTCATGGCGCATTTGGGAATGGCGATCGCCACAGAGGGCAGGATCAGATATCCCAGGAAAGCTCCGAAGTCTTTTTTGTAGGAAACATAGCCTCCCGGCTTGAACCAGCGCAGCACCATGCCGAAGACCCAGGTCATCAGAATGCCCAGGAAAAATGACGGAACGGCCATCAGGAACTGGTTCCCCGCATAAACGGCACGGTCCAGACGGCTGTTGGCGTATTTTGCCGAAAGCAGCGCAAGCGGAACCGAAACCGCCATGGTAAGAAGCATCGAAAGGATCGTGAGTGTCACCGTGATCGGGATCTTTTCCAGGATCATCCCGGCCACCGGCATGTGATAGGAATAAGATGTGCCCAGATTGCCGCGAAAGCAGCCTCCGAGCCAGGAAAAATAACGTAGCAAAAAGGGGCGGTCCAGCCCCATTTCATGCCGCAGTGCCTCCACGGAGGCCTGCGTGGCATTGCTCCCGAGGCGCGAACTGGCCGCGTCCCCGGGAATGATCTCGAATGCCGCGAAGACGATGAAACTTACCGCAAGGAGGGTAAGCAGCATCGAAATCGCTTTGCGAAGATAAACCTTCATTTACTCTTCTTTCTCATAAAGTGCCGCAAGATCCTGCACATAGAGCGGATAGAATTTATATCCGTCGTATTTCTTGTTCAGTGCCACAAAAGTGGGCAGATCCTGAATGTACACGTTTGCCGCTTCCTCCGAAAGGATCTGCAGGCATTTCTTGTACTGTGCGGTCTGCTCGGCGTCATCCGTCGTGGCGACCGCCGCCGCAAATGCCTTGTCATAATCACCGGAAGCAAAATTGATGAAGTTCTTTCCGTTATCGGAAACAAAGCGCTCCAGCAGTGCCCTGGCTGTCAGGGTGGAAGCATCCACGCCGATCACGGTAGATTCAAACTGGCGTCCCACATACACATCCGAAAGCCAGCTGTCCCATTCGATCAGCTCCAGCTTCGCGTCCACTCCGATCTCCTTGAACTGCTCGGCAAGCACCTCCGCAGTGGAGATGTGCTGCTGGTAGTTGGACGGCACGCTCATGGTAAAGGAAAAGCCGTTGGGATATCCCGCTTCCGCAAGAAGCGCTTTTGCCTTTTCCACATCCTTGTCGTAGGTATGATTGAGGCTTTCGTCAAAGTACTTTCCGAATGCAGGGAACATGCTGCTTCCCAGCTCGGTACCCTTTCCGCCGGAAACAAAATCCATGATCTGCTGCGGGTCGATCGCATAGCAGAGCGCCTGACGCACACGCGCATCCGTAAACGGTTCCACCGCGTTGTTCAGATAAAGTGCCTGCACCAGGTTCATCGTTCCTTCCAGGACATTGAAATCGCTGCCCTGAAGCTCCGCTGCCTGCGTGTCGGTGATGCGGGCGATCATGTCGATGGAGCCGCCCTTCAGTTCCATCACGATCGCGTCGGGATTCGCCACGACCTTCAATACCACATCCTTAATATGTGCCTTTTCACCCCAGTAATCCTCAAACGCCTGCAGCGTGATGGATTCCTGCGGTGCGCGCTCAACGAAGCGGTAAGGTCCGGTCCCGATCACGTTCACGGCCGGATCCGCATTGTCGGCGGGTATGATCGCCGCCGTCATGGACGCAAGAAAATCCGTATCCGGTGCGGCAAGCGCCACTTCCACGGTCTTATCATCCTTCTTTTCGATATTGGTAATGTTTGCAAAAGCCGGTACCAGGGCTTCCCCGCCCGATGCATCGGCACAGCGATTGATGGAATAGATCACATCCTCCGCCGTAACAGCATTCCCGTTGTGGAACTTCACTCCGTCCCTCAGGGTAAAAGTGTAAACGAGTCCGTCGGAACTCGTCTGTACGTCGCTGGCAACGGCCGGCTTCAGGTCACCGCTCTCATCGTATTTGACGAGGCCTTCATAGATATTGAACAGGATCTCTTTGGTACCTGCCGCGCTTACCTTGTGCGGGTCAAGTCCGTCTTCCAGATCCTGAGGAATACCGATGGTGATCTGTCCGGAGGTAGTCTCCTCTGCCTTGCCGCCTGTGCATCCGCCCAGTGCAACAGCCATTGTAGCGAGCAATACCGCAAGTACTAAACCTGCTTTTTTCATTGCTTCTCTCCTCCTTTTTGGATGTATGAAATTGAAATGTACCCGGGTTCCTCACCCGAGTTGCATTCTATTATATCTTTTGCAAAAAAGCAAGAAAAAAATATTATGTCAAGCCCTTGAACGCTTCTGAAAAGAGTGTTAATATATAATCTGCATATAAAGTGATCATTTTTGGTTATTTTCATTATATAGATTAACCATATTTACTAACCGAATAATCGCATGGGAGATAACGTGATGACCGAAGACGAGATCCGTAATCTTGCAACGACACTGCATCAGTGCAAAGAATACTATGATTATGCAAGTTCCATCGTGGATCAACAGGGCTATAATCCCGAACTTCTTGACCAGGGTTGCGGGCAGACGCTTGCCTGCCTTCAGAGCATTTCCGATATCTGCAGAAGCGAGATCCTTGCCAGACGGGGCACCGGTTCCGCATCCGACTCCCTTCTGCTCACCTTCATGACCTACGGCGATACCTGCAACGAGCTGATCAAGAAAATGAACAACCTCCGGGAACGCCGTCCCTCTCTGTTTTCCACACCGGGTTCCGGAGCAGCGGACGAAGGTGTGCGTTCCAAGGTCGAGAAGCTCCTTACGGATCTTTTTCAGCTGGACTGGGTCAAAAAATACTGCGGCGTAGCCAATCCCTCCGATCTGAAAGGTTACCAGATCAAGCATCCGTTCATGCAGAAAGGCAGTCATGTAAAGATGCTGACCAGCTATATGCTCGAGCTTGAAGAATTTGACACCCTTCTGGCTGCTCTCGCCCGCTTCGCTTACGATCCCGAAGCCGGCCTGAACCCGGATACGGAAGCCTGCATGGACAAGACCGCGGACATGATCCGCGATTCCTTCCTGGACGGCGGCGACATCCGCATGGCCAAGAGCGCGATCAACAAATACATGGAAGTTTACAACAAAATGGTAAAATAAGGACTTCCGATCCAAGGCAGAACAAAAAAGGGCTTCCGCTGCAGCGGAAGCCTTTTCTTATGGTCCAGCGGCCTTCCCGGCCGCTGAACGTGTCTTCTTTCCTGTTTCGGGATGCGCATCAGCCGTTGGCGATTGCAGCCTGTGCCGCTGCCAGTCTGGCAATGGGCACACGATACGGCGAGCAGCTCACATAATCCAGGCCGATCTTGTGGCAGAACTCGATCGAGGAAGGATCGCCGCCGTGCTCACCGCAGATGCCGCAGTGGATGTCGGGGCGAACGCTCTTGCCCTTCTTGATGGCCATGTCCATGAGCTCACCGACACCGTCCTGGTCAAGTCTTGCGAACGGATCGTTCTCAAAGATCTTGCGCTCGTAATAAGCCTGAAGGAACTTGCCGGCATCGTCACGCGAGAAACCGTAGGTCATCTGCGTCAGGTCGTTGGTCCCGAAGCAGAAGAACTCCGCTTCCTTGGCAATGGTATCTGCCGTAAGTGCCGCACGGGGGATCTCGATCATGGTACCGACCTCATACTTCAGGTCGCTCTTGAGTGCCTTGAGCTCCTCATCCGCAGCCGCGATCACGATATCCTTGACATACTTCAGCTCCTTGGCGTCGCCTACGAGCGGGATCATGATCTCGGGGACCACAGTCCAGTCGGGATGCTTCTTCTTGGTATTGACAGCCGCGCGGATCACGGCGATGGTCTGCATCTTTGCGATCTCGGGATAGGTCACGTCCAGACGGATGCCGCGGTGACCCATCATCGGGTTGAATTCCACCAGGCCTTCGATGCGGGCCTTGATCTGGGCCACGGTCTTGCCCTTTGCCTTGGCAAGCTTGGCAATGTCTTCCTCCGTGCGGGGAACGAACTCATGCAGAGGCGGATCCAGGAAACGGATCGTGACAGGGTTGCCTTCCATGGCCTCGAAAAGCTGTTCGAAGTCGCCCTGCTGCAGAGGCTCGATCTTGTCCAGTGCCTCTTCTCTCTCTTCAACGGTATCGGATACGATCATCTCACGGAAGGCCTCGATGCGGTCCTCATCAAAGAACATGTGCTCGGTACGGCAAAGGCCGATGCCTTCGGCACCGAGTTCTCTCGCTTTCTTCGCATCGTGAGGGGTATCCGCGTTGGTACGCACCTTCAGCGTGCGGTATTTATCCGCCCAGCCCATGATGCGGCCGAACTCGCCGGCGATCTGTGCATCCACGGTCGGAACCGCTCCGTCGTAGATATTGCCGGTCGTTCCGTCAAAGGAGATGACGTCTCCCTCGTGATATTCCTTCCCTGCAAGGGTAAACTTCTTGTTTTCTTCGTCCATGATGATGTCGCCGCAGCCGGAAACGCAGCAGGCTCCCATTCCGCGGGCCACAACTGCCGCATGGCTGGTCATGCCGCCGCGAACGGTCAGGATGCCCTGCGAAACCTTCATGCCCGTGATATCCTCGGGTGAAGTCTCCAGACGTACCAGCACGACCTTCTCACCACGTGCTGCCCATTCCTCGGCATCTGCCGCCGTAAAGACGATCTTGCCGCATGCAGCTCCGGGAGCAGCGCCCAGTGCCTTGCCGATCAGTCTTGCACGCACGATCGCGCTCTGGTCGAAGGTAGGATGCAGAAGCGTATCCAGGTTTCTGGGATCGATCATGGCAACCGCTTCCTTCTCGCTGCGGACGCCCTCATCAACCAGATCGCAGGCGATCTTCAGGGCTGCCTGCGCCGTGCGCTTTCCGTTACGCGTCTGAAGCATGTAAAGCTTGCCGTGCTCAACGGTAAACTCCATGTCCTGCATGTCACGGTAATGGCTCTCCAGCTTCTGGCATACATCCTTGAACTGGGCAAACGCCTCAGGGAACTTCTCTTCCATCTCGGAGATCTTCATGGGTGTACGCACGCCGGCCACCACATCTTCACCCTGCGCATTGGTCAGGAACTCACCAAAGAGACCCTTCTCGCCGTTTGCGGGGTTTCTCGTGAAAGCAACGCCGGTACCGCAGTCGTCACCCATGTTACCGAATGCCATGGACTGGACATTGACTGCCGTCCCCCAGGAATAAGGGATGTCGTTGTCGCGACGGTACACGTTTGCGCGGGGATTGTCCCAGCTGCGGAACACGGCCTTGATGGCGCCCACCAGCTGAACCTGGGGATCCGTGGGGAAATCCTCTCCGAGCTTGTTCTTGTATTCTGCCTTGAACTGGTTTGCCAGTTCCTTCAGATCTTCCGCATCGAGCTCCACATCCTGCTTCACGCCCTTGCGGCTCTTCATCTTGTCGATGAGTTGTTCGAAATACTTCTTTCCGACTTCCATGACCACGTCGGAGTACATCTGGATGAAACGCCGGTAGCAGTCCCACGCCCAACGGGGATTCTGGGACTTCTCGGCCAGAACGGCCACCACATCTTCATTCAGGCCCAGGTTCAGGATCGTATCCATCATGCCGGGCATGGATGCTCTTGCGCCGGAGCGCACGGAAACCAGGAGCGGATTCTCTTTGTCACCGAACTTTTTGCCGGTGATCTCCTGAAGCTTCTGAACGTATTCATTGATCTGGTTCATGATCTCGTCATTGATCTGCCGCCCGTCCTCATAATACTGCGTGCAGGCTTCCGTCGTGATCGTGAAGCCCTGGGGCACCGGCAGGCCCAGATTGGTCATTTCGGCAAGATTTGCCCCCTTTCCTCCAAGGAGTTCCCGCATGTCTGCAGCCCCCTCGCTGAACAGATACACCCATTTCTTTGCCATATTCGTCTCCTTCTTTTGTAATAGTGTATTTTACGGCTTGCGCCGTCATCCTGTACAGTTTACCACAAAATCCCGTGCATTGCACTTCTTTTTTGGCATTTATCGATGGAGATTGCGAAAAAAAACGGACGTTCTTCACGCCCGGTTCCGCGCCTGTTCGATCAAAGCCCTACGTCAGATGATGGCATCCCTCTTTGTGATATAGGACGCAATGTTGACAGCATGGTCCGCCACACGTTCCAGAGCCGCTGCCACATCGGAAAAGATCATTCCGGCCTCGGGGGTGCATTCGCCCTCGGTCAGGCGGTCGATATGGTTCTGCTGGAGCTCGCGTTCCTTCTCGTCCACGCGGTTCTCCATCTCGTACATCTCTTTCATCACTTCGGCGCTGCCGCTCCCGAGTATCACCTTCAGCGAACGGCCGAGCATCTTGTTGACCATCTCGAGCATGTCCGCCAGCTCCTTCTGCGCGACCGGCGAGAAGCCCGCCCCCATCTCCTTGCGGCGCTGGGCCATGTCGGCTATGTTCTCGGCATGGTCACCGATGCGCTCGATATCGTTTGCAACATGGAAAAGGGCACCCAGGCCCTGCAGGTCTTCGATCGGCAGGGTGGACTGGTTGATCTTGATGAAGTACGAAGTGATCGAATGGTTCAGGAAATCAATATTCTTCTCCATCTCATGCACGGCCTGGATATCGTCATCATCGAGCGTGATCAGGGCGTTCATGGAACGGTTCAGATTATCGTTGGCCAGCGAAGCCATGCGCTCCAGCTCTTTCAGGCCGTCCACGACAGCCGTGGAGGGATTGAAGAGAACCTTGTCACCGATGAACTTCAGCTGGAAGGTATCGAGATAGCCGACCTTCTGATCTTTGCCGGGAATGAAGAAATAGGTGAGCTTCACGATCACACCCGAGAACGGGAAGAGCATGATGACCTGCGCGATCTTGATGATGGTATGCGCATTTGCGACGAAACGGCCGTCATCCGCCGAAATGGCATGCAGTGCCGAGGCGATCGGATCCATGGCTACCAGGAACAGGATGAACATGATCACGGTTCCGATCACGTTGAAGAGCAGATGGATGAATGCCGCGCGTTTGGCGTCTTTTTTACCGGCCAGGGATGCGAGCAGCGCCGTGGTGCACGCGCCGATGTTGCAGCCGAGTATGATGAAGAGACAGATGTTGACATCCCGGAAAAGCCCCTGCTGTGCCATCAGCAGTGTAAGGGAGACCGTGACCGAAGAGCTCTGCACAACCGCCGTGATGATCAGTCCCGTCAGGACCGCAAGGAGCGGGTTGGTCAGGCTGGAAAGCGTGTTGACCACGGACTCGGATTCCTTGATCGAAGCCATGCCGGAAGACATCGTGGAAATACCCAGGAAAAGAACGCCGAAGCCGGCGATCACGTCCGCCACTTTTTCGACGGTCTGGCTCTTGCTCACCATGGAAAGGATCACACCGCCCAGAAGAATCAGCGGCGCGTATGCCGAGAAATTAAAGGAAACCAGCTGGCTGGTAATGGTGGTACCGATATTGGCACCGAAGATCACTCCCGCTGCCTGCGCCAAAGTCATCAGACCCGAGTTTACGAAGCTGACCACGAGGGTGGTACAGGCGGAAGACGATTGCATGATACCGGTAAAAACGATGCCGACCAACAAACCCGTGAACGGATTTGTGGTAAACATCTCCAGTATTCCTCTCAACTTGGCACCGGCCGCCTTCTCGATGCCTTCGCTCATCAATGTCATGCCCAGCAGGAACAGGCCAAGGCCGCCCGCCAGTGACAATATCTCTTTCAGCCCCATGATCTTCCTCGCGTATGGTTTCTCATACGCAACCCATTCTACCAAAGCGCGGCATAATATGCAATGAGGAAATGTAACAAAGAGTTTGCGAAAAAGAGCCCCTTCGGAACGGAAATTGCCAAAAATGCCCAAAAGAGCTATGATACATTCAATGAACCCGACGCAAGCATATTTTTACGGAGGATCCTTTCCATGAACGAAAACAACAGGCAAAAACTTTCGGAACGGGAACTGGCCCTGGAGCGGACGGAACTGTCCCACGAACGGACCGGTCTCTCCATCCTGCGGACAAACCTCGCCTTTCAGAACACGAGGCTTTCCGTGGAGCAGACGCATCTGTCCTTTCTCCGGACCATCGTTTCCCTGGTGGGCAGCTCCGCGACCGTTTACAAGGCGCTTCCCGCCCTCGGTGTTTCCGACCTTTTCAGCACCTGTCTGGCCGTCTTTCTGATGGCAGCCGCGCTGTATTTCCTGATCAAGGACCTGCTGACCTACCCCCGCATGAAAGCCGCTGTCGCGGAAATGGAAAGGCAGAAAGCCGAGCTGATCGCCGCGACGGACCACAGCGGCATCTTAAGCGACGAATGAAAACGGAAACCCGTCTGAAAAAATGCGTTGAGCCCCTTCTGCTCTGGTATGCCGGAAACAGAAGGGTCCTTCCCTGGCGGGAGGATCCTGTGCCTTATCATGTCTGGCTTTCCGAGATCATGCTGCAGCAGACGCGCGTGGAAGCCGCAAAGGGCTATTACGAGCGTTTTCTCGCCTCACTTCCCGACATCCCCTCTCTGGCCGCCGTGCCCGAGGACGAGCTGTTAAAGCTATGGGAAGGCCTGGGATACTATAACCGTGCGCGCAATCTCAAAAAAGCCGCCGGTGTCATCCTTGCGCAGTACGGCGGAGAAATGCCCGCCTCTTACGAAGAGCTTCTGGCACTCCCGGGCATCGGTGAATACACTGCCGGCGCGATCGCCTCGATCGCCTTCAAACTGCCCTGTGCCGCCGTTGACGGGAATGTGCTCCGCGTATGTGCGCGCCTCCTGGCCGATGATACGGACATCTCCGATCCGGCACTCAAAAAGACACGCAAGGCCGAGCTGGAAAACATCATGCCTGCCGACAGGCCGGCCAGCTTCAACCAGGCATTGATGGACCTGGGGGCCATGATCTGCGTGCCAAACGGCGCTCCCCGCTGCGGGGACTGTCCCCTGTCATCCCACTGTCTGGCAAAGCGCCTGAAATGCCAGGACAGCCTGCCTGTCAAAAAAGCGCAAAAAGCAAGAAAGATCCAGGACCGCACCGTGTTCGTGATCCGTTACCGCGACCGCGTCCTGCTGCACAAGCGCCCTCCGAAGGGACTGCTTGCCGGTCTGTATGAGCTCCCCTCCGCGGAAGGGCATTTAGCCCGCCCGGAAGCCCTGTCCCACGTCCGCATTCTCGGCTTCGTCCCGCTCCATATAGAAGAGCTTCCGGAAAGCCGTCATGTCTTTTCCCATCTGGAATGGCGGATGAAGGCTTATCTCGTCCGTGCCGATGAACTGTGTTCGCCGGATGCCCCCGGGGAAGACTACCTTCTGAAAACCCCGCAGGCCGTTTCGGGCGAGTGTTCGATCCCTTCGGCTTTTTCCGCCTATGCGCCGTATATCAAGGCCGATGTCACAAAACAGTGACCGTTACCCTTCCGTCCCAAACCGGGCGGCGTTGACACTCCGGACGCACCATTATATAATGGCAACGGTCCATTCGACTTCATATTTCACATAAAAAAGGAGGTCTATCATGTTCACACAAGTCACCCTGCCGTACGCCACCGATGCACTCGAACCTCATATCGACACCCTTACCGTGGAGACCCATTACGGAAAACACCACGCAAACTATGCCGCGCAGTTCAATGCAGCTGTCAGCAAAGCAGGCCTCGAGGGCAAAAGCGCTGAAGAGATCCTCTCTTCCCTTGACGAAGTCTCCGATCCCGCCGACCGGAAAGCCCTCCGGAACAACGGCGGCGGCTTCTATAACCATAATCTCTATTTTTCCACGCTCTCACCGGCCCCGGCCCGGGAGCCTTCCGGAAAGCTCGCGGAAGCAGTCGCGCGCGATTTTGCTTCTCTCGATGCCCTGAAAGAAGAGATCAGCCGGCTGGCCGCCACGCAATTCGGTTCCGGCTGGGCCTTCCTTTCCGCGGACAAAAGCGGAAAGCTGAAGCTGAGCGCATGCCCCAATCAGGATAACCCGCTGATGGAAGGCGAGGGCTTCGTCCCCATCCTGGCGCTGGATGTCTGGGAGCATGCCTATTATCTCAAGTATAAAAACCTTCGTGCCGACTATATCAAAGCTTTTTGGGAAGTGCTTGACTGGAATGCCGTAAGCTCCCTTTACGAAAAGCTTCTGTAAGCGTCCGAGCGGAGCAGCAGCCATGCGATTCTGGTTCCGGATCTGGAAAGACGCCCGCCTGCAGCGCGACCTCACCGTTGACCGCGATGAGGAGGATACCCGCACGCACAAAGTCATCCATGCCCTGGAAGACGCCTGCCATGCTTTCGATCTGCCCATTCCGATCTGGCTGGACAAAAACATACGTGATTTCAAGCGCAGCTCACGCTGCCGCTTTGACGGGGACAGCTTTCTCGAGCCCGTCGATTTTGATCATCTGGAAATGAGCGTTCTTGAGGACGACCACTATTAACTTTACCATAAGGAGGATCTGCCGGATGAAGCAGAACGAAGAAGAACTCAAAAAGGAAGAGATCTCAAGAGAAGAGAAACAGGAAGCCCACAATCGGGACATGGCTGCCACCGAAAAGGCACAGCTCCGCTATCAGAAGCTTTCTTTCGCGATGAACGTGCTGCGCACCCTGTTCATGGCCGGCATCTTTGCCGTGGTGCTCTGGCTTGCCTATTACATTGTCCCGAAGGTGAACACGGTCTACGACAGCACCATGCACTCCCTCAACAACCTGGAACATCTCACGACCGAGCTTCAGGAGGCAAACCTGGGCGGCACCGTGCAGAACATCAATTCCCTCACGATCAAGGCGACCGATGATCTTTCCAGCGCCATGAACAAGATGAACTCGATCGACATGGAAACCCTGAACAACGCGATCACCAATCTGAACGATACCGTCAAACCGATGGCGGAATTCTTCGGAGCTTTCGGCGGCGGGCGGCGTTGATGAAAAGCCGGGAAAAAGCCGTTTATCTGGAGATCCTGCGGATCCTCGCGACCCTGTTTGTCCTGCTCAACCACGTGCCGTCAAACTCGGTCTATCAGCTCCACGAGGGCCTTGTCCGCTATCTGCTCCTGTCCATGATCCTGCTTAGCCGCGCCAGCATCCCGCTTTTTTTCATGATCTCGGGTGCGCTGCTTCTGGATCGGGACGAGGACCTTGGCGTGGTTCTTCGCAAAAGAGCCCTGCGGCATGTCCTGGTCATTCTGCTTTTTGAACTGGGGATCTTTCTGGCCAATGCGGCCGTGAGTTTTCTGCACAAAACGGAGGTCGAGCTGTCTCCCTTTTTCTTTCTGCGCAGCGTGATCGCAGGGACTCTGCCCGGCGCCGAGACCTACTGGTATCTCTACGCCTATCTTTCCCTGCTGCTTCTCTTTCCGTTCATCCGTCCCGTGCGGAACATGCTCGGAAAAAAAGAGTATGGCTTTCTGCTATTCTTTCATGTGCTGATCTGCGGCATCCTTCCGGTGTATAACCGCTTTGCGACCATGAACCACTGGCCTCATCTCGATATCGCAAACGACTTCGGCCTGCCGCTCGCGATCTACCGTCCTGTCTTCTTTGCCTTCAGCGGCTACTTTTTCGCCAAAAAGGTCGATATCCGCAGCTTCACGGCACCGCGCCGGCTTCTGCTCTTTGCCGCCTCCGTGGCCGGCATCATCCTAAGCGCTTATTGCAATCTGTCACAGGCCGAATCCACAGGGACTTTCACAACGGATTATTACCATTGCTTCGATTATGTGACGGCTTTCTGGCTTTTTGTTTCCGTGCGAAGCCTTACGGAAGTCCGGGCCGCAAAGTTTTTCGAGGGACGCCTTGCGTCGGTCCTGGGCTTTTGCGGATCCCTCTGCTTTGGCGTTTACCTTCTGGACCCCTATCTCAAAATGGCCTGTTACCCCTTCTTCTGCCGGCTGGCCGGCGACAAAGCCGTGACGCTCCTGTTTTCCCTCTTCTGGGTCTTTTTCAGCTTTGTGGTCTGCAGCGCGCTGACCTGGCTTCTTAAGAAGATCCCGTTCATGCGCCGCCTGATCTGATCAGGGCAGCAAGCCTTTTCCCTACGGCCTGTTTTCTTCGATGTCAGCGGCAAGCTGCGCTTTCAGGCTTTCCAGGCTGTCAAAACGCCTTTCGGGCCTTGCAAAGGAAAGCAGTTCCACCCGGATCTCTTCCCCGTATGCATCTTCATCAAAATCGTATACATAGGTCTCTGCGGTAACGGCCGCGTTCTCCCTGACCGTGGGCTTCACGCCGATATTGGTCAGTCCTGCGTAGCTTTTTCCGCCAAGGCAGATCTTTGTCCTGTAAACACCGAAGGGCGGCAACAGCTTCTCCGCCGGCGGTTCAAGGTTCAGCGTGGGAAACCCGATCTCGTGCCCGATCCTTGCCCCGTGTATCACTTTTCCGCGAAGGGAATACGCCCTTCCCAGACAACGGTTTGCATCCTCCATCCTGCCTTCCGCGATCAGGGCGCGTATCCTCGAAGAACTGACCGCACTTCCGTCCACCGTAAGCTTTTCCACTTCCGCCGTCTCGTAGCCGCCGCTCCTTCGCATGGCATTCAGCAGTGCGAAGCTTCCCTTCCCTCCGGCGCCGAAAGACAGATCACTTCCCGCAGCCACCAGGCCGGCCCGCAGCCTTTTGCAGAGAAACTCCTCGATAAAAAGTGCCGGATCGATCGCTGCCGTTTCGGCATTCAGGGGATATTCCACCAATAGCTCCACGCCAAGCGCTTCCAGAAGCTCTCTCTTTTCGTCTTTCTCCGAAAGGAGCTTTACGCCTTCCCCTCCGAAAAAGCGCTCCGGCGAAGGATCGAACGTAAACGCGCAGGGCGTCAGCCCGTCGGCTTTTGCCGCTTCGATCACACCGAGCAGACGCCGGTGGCCGGCGTGCACGCCGTCAAATTTGCCGATCGCGACCGCCGTTCGCTTTTCGCTGCATATTGTTTCCAGAGAATCCACAATCTTCATGTCAGATACATGCGCTCCGCCTTGAAGCGCTCTTTACCGGCTTCGTATACATAGAGGGCACGGAATCGCCCTTCCGCATCGCAGACACGGAAACGCTCTCCGTCTTTTGCTTCGATTTCCTCCGAAAAAGCAGCAGCCGGAAGAGGGTTCCCGTTTTCGAGAAGCCGCATCTCTTCCGCTTTTACCGTAAGGCATTTGCACTCCCGGTAAAAATGCTCCACCGGCAGGACATGCTCTTCCATAGCCCCTTCTGCCGCCAGTTTTTCCACCTCTTCAAGCCTGAGTGCGCCATCCAGCGCGAACTCACCGCTTCTGCTGCGAAGCAGCTCTTCCATGGCCGCACCGCAGCCAAGCTTTTCACCGATGTCACGGCAGAGCGAACGGATATAGGTCCCGCGGCTGCAGACCACACGGAAACGGAACAGCGGAAGCTCCGTCCCGAGGATCTCAAGCTCCGTGATACGGAGTGCCCTGGGCTTTCGTTCCACTTCGATCCCTTCCCTGGCCAGCTCATAAAGTCGCCTGCCGTTCTGCTTCAGCGCCGAATACATCGGCGGGACCTGAAGGTATGCCCCAAGAAACGACTCCGCCGCCAGGCGGACTTCTTCTTCCGCAAGCCTCACATCGCTTCGGGAAAGCACCGTTCCGGTCATGTCCTCGGTATCGGTGGTCACTCCCAGGCGGCATGTGCAGACATATTCCTTATCGTGGTCGGTAAGACTCTCCACCAGACCGGTCGCATTACCCAAACATACCGGAAGCACTCCCTCCGCAGCCGGGTCGAGCGTTCCGGTATGACCGATCTTTTTCTGGTGAAGGATCCCTCTGAGCCTTGCCACCACATCCGCCGAGGTATATCCTTTTTCTTTGAAGATATTGATGACGCCGTTGATCACTTTGCCTCTACCTGTTTCCCCACTTCCTCTACCAGCGCACTGATAAAAGCTTCCAGATCGCCGTTTCGTTCGCAGCCCGAGGCACGGGCATGACCGCCGCCCCCGAACGCTTCTCCGACTTTCGCCACATTCACCAGATCGGAAGACGAACGGAGACTCGCTTTCCACTGTCCGGGCTTCTTTTCATAGATATAGATCGCGCACTCCACATCCTTTGTGATGCGAAGACGTTCCACGATGCCGCCCGTATCATCACGGGTCGCACCGATCTCCCGCATGCGCTTCCAGTCGGTATAACCGATGATCAGCCGCCTGTCAAAGAAGAAACGGCTCTCGAGTATCGCATGCGCCAGCATCTGATTGGTCATGTGCGAGCGTGCAAAAAAGGTATCATCGAGCATCTTGGAAAAATCAAAAGGATAACGCATCAGCTCCGCCGCGATCCGCATGGTCTGCGGCGTCGTGTTGGAAAAATGGAACACGCCCGTATCATGAGCGATGCCCATGTACAGAAGCTCGGCAATGTCTTGATCCATGTAGGCCGGATCGATGCAGTCAAAGATGATCTCGGCGCAGGCTGCCGCCTCGGGAACGACATGACAGATCTGCCCCGTCCCTTCCGCGTTGCTGACATGATGATCGATGTTGATCGTTTTCTTTGCTTTGTCAAAATACTCTTTCGCGTCTCCGGTACGCTCGTAATTCGTATCGCAGACGATGAAGACATCAAAAGGTTCGCGCGCGGGATGGTCGCTGATGATCTGATCCCGCAGGGGAATGTGATCAAACGAAAACTCCGGCGCTTCCAAAAAAAGCTCCACCACGGCTTCGGGCAGGCGCTTTCTCAGATAAGCAAGCAAAGCCAGACAGGATCCGATGCAATCCCCGTCCGGCTTGATGTGTCCTGTGATCCCGATCGTGCGGGCTTCTTTTACCGCTTCATAGATGTCCAGCGTCATTCCCTTCTCCCGCAGACTCAACTGCCATTCGCAGCCCTCCGGGCTTCAAATGGCAGCGGGTTTTGCCAACAGAATCGCCTTCGGCGATGGGCAAAACCCAATCCGTATATACAAGTCGGGCCGTAACTGCGCAGCAGGTGCGCAGTTCGGCCGTGGACAGTAACGACTCAGTCTTCCTCCGTATCATCCCCGCCGCGTGCCGCGATCGTCTTTTCGTCGGCATCACGCACCTGATCGATCAGTTGCGACATGTGATTTCCGTAAGCAATGGAATGGTCCGGCAAAAAGATCAGCTCGGGCGTGTTCCTGAGATTCAGTTCGTGCGCAAGCTGTCTTCTGAGATATCCCTCGGCGCTCTTTAAGCCTTCCAGTCCTTCCCGCATGGCCTCTTCATCACCGAGCATGCTAACCCATACCTTGCAGCTCTTCAGATCCGGCGCCACCTCGGCATCGGTGACCGATGTGAACTCCGGCACGCGCGGATCCTTGACTTCGCTGCGGATCAGCTCTGCGAGGACTTTGACGACTTCGGAATTGATCCTTGTATTTTTAACACTTCCCTTTCGCATTTAGCTTCTGGGTACCTCCACCATGATATATGCTTCTACCACATCGAGTTCCTGCATGGCATCAAAGCCTTCAAACACGAGACCGCATTCGTAGCCGGCCTTTACTTCCTTCACATCGTCCTTGAAACGCTTGAGGGAAGCCAGCGCACCTTCATAGATCTGCTCGCCTTCTCTCGTGATGCGGATCTTGCAGTCTCTCTTGAACTCACCATCCAGGACAAAGGCACCGGCGATATTACCGACTGCCGAAGCCTTGAAGATCTGGCGCACTTCGGCGTGACCGATGATCTTCTCCTCGAAGACGGGATCCAGCATGCCCTTCATGGCTGCCTCGATATCTTCGATCGCCTGATAGATGACCTTGTACAGTCTTACATCCACGCCTTCGCGCTCGGCCGTCTGCTTTGCAACGGCATCGGGACGAACGTTAAAGCCTATGATGATCGCGTTGGATGCGCTCGCCAGAACCACATCGGATTCGTTGATGGCACCCACACCGCCGTGTATTACTTTTACGACCACTTCTTCGTTGGAAAGCTTGAGGAGTGACTGCTTCACCGCTTCCACGCTGCCCTGTACATCGGCCTTGATGATCAGGTTCAGTTCCTTCAGGTTGCCTTCCTGGATCTTGCTGAACACATCCTCCAGGCTCATCTTGACCTTGGTATCCTCAAGCAGCTTCTCCTTGTTCTGTGCGATAAAGGTATCCGCAAAGCTCTTGGCTTCCTTGTCGTTCGGATGGCAGATAAAGATCTCGCCGGCGTTGGGAACATCATCCAGACCCAGGATCTCCACAGGCGTGGAAGGCCCTGCATCCTTGACACGGCGTCCCTTGTCATCCACCATGGCACGTACCTTGCCGTGGGAAGCCCCGGCCGATACAAAGTCGCCGATATGAAGGGTTCCCTTCTGTACCAGAACGGTGGCAACAGGTCCGCGTCCCTTATCCAGCTCGGCCTCGATGACCAGACCTCTGGCCTGACGCTTCGGATTGGCCTTGAGTTCCATGACATCCGCCGTGAGAAGGATCATCTCGAGCAGGTTGTCAATGCCCTCGCCGGTCTTGGCCGATACGGGAGCAAAGATCGTGGATCCGCCCCAGTCCTCGCTGACCAGTTCGTATTCCGTCAGCTCCTGCTTCACCCTGTCCACATTGGCGCCGGGCTTATCGATCTTGTTCACCGCAACGATGATCTCGATCCCCGCAGCCTTGGCATGGTTGATCGCCTCGACCGTCTGCGGCATCACGCCGTCGTCCGCCGCAACCACCAGGATCGCGATATCCGTGGAATTCGCTCCGCGCATACGCATGGAAGTGAATGCTTCATGACCCGGCGTATCCAGGAAGGTGATCGAACGTCCGCCGATGGAAACCGTGTAAGCACCGATATGCTGCGTGATGCCGCCGGCCTCCTTGTCGGTCACATGCGTCTTCCGGATCGCATCCAGAAGGGAGGTCTTACCATGGTCAACATGGCCCATGACGCAGATGACGGGCGGTCTGGAAACCAGCTTGCTCTCGTCCTCTTCATCCTCCTTGAGGAGCTCGGCGATCACATCCACCTTTTCTTCACGTTCGCACATGATCTCGTAATCCAGGGCGATCTCTTCGGCTTTTTCAAAGCTGATCTCCTGGTTCACGGTGACCATCTCGCCCTGCAGGAAGAGCTTCTTGACGATCTCGGAAGGCTGGACGCGCATCTTGTCGGCAAATTCCTTTACCGTGATGGAATCCGGAAGGATGATCACCTTGATCTCGTCCTCCTGTGCCTCCTGCTTCTTCACAACGGGCTTCTGGAAGGAACCGGCTCTGTTGTTGCGGCCCTTCCCCAGATTATCCTCATACGCGCTGGCGTTCTTGCGCTGCTCGCGGTCTCTGTCCCTGTCGTTATGACGGCCTCTGCGGTCTCCGCCGCGGTTATTGTCGGCCGGTGCCGGAGCAGAAGAAAATCCTCCGCGGCCGCCACCCTGTGCGGGTCTCTGGCCGGGTGCGGGTCTGCCGCCACCCTGTCCGGGACGTCCCGGTCCACCGAAACGGTCGCCGCCGGGCCTGGGTCCACCCTGTCCGGGACGGTTCGGTCCGCCGAAGCGGTCTCCGCCGGGTCTGGGTCCACCCTGTCCGGGACGGTCCTGATAACGCTGTCCTGCAGGCGCCTGGGGCCTGTCGGTGCGAATCTGCGGCCGGTCCGTACGGGGTGCCACCGGCGCGCTGTGCGTATCTGCCGGTGCAGTTGCAGGTGCAGCTTCCGCTGCCTCCTGTCTTGCTTTCTGCTGGGCAGCCGCAGCCGCTTCCGCTTCCCTGCGCTGTTCTTCGAGCTCACGCTCCCTTTCGGCCGCTTCACGCCGGCTTGTGATGGCACCGGCACGGTCGACCATGTTGTCACGGGGACGGATCGGTCCTCTGGTGTAGGCGTTTCCTCCGTTATTGTTCTGCGGATAACGGCGCTCCCCGCCACCCTGCGAAGGGCCGCGTCCCTGAGAACTGCCCTGTCCGCTCACGATGATGATCTTTTTCTTCTTGGGCGGCATGCCCTGGGGATTGCTTCTCTGGGGGGCACCACCCTGCGGTGCGCTTCCCTGCGGCCTGGGCTGCTGGGCGGGCTTATCCGCGGGCTTTTTCTCGATATCCTTCTTCTCTTCCGCAGGCGCTGCCTTCGGAAGCTCTTTTTTCTCGGGGCTCTGATCCGTTACGGGAGTAGGTGCGGGCTTTTCCGTCTTTTCTTCCGCTCCGCCACGAGAAAAACCCCGGCTCTTCAATTCGTCCGCGATCTTTCCTTCAAGCTCAGCCGGAAAGGTGCTGGAAGCCGTTTTGCCGGCCGCACCGTGCTTTTCCAAAAGCTCGATGATCAGATTGTTTTTGGGTGCTTTGCCGTCAGCTCCCGTAAATTCCCTTGAAAATTCGCTGATCCTTGCCATTTGTTCGCACTACCTCCCTTATTGTTCCTGATCCAGAAGCGCCAATATGCTCTTGCAGAACCCGCTGTCCTCTACCGAAAGGACGCTGCGGAATTCCTTGCCTATGGCGGCTCCCAGCCGTTCTTTATCCGCGTATTCCCGGCATGTGGTCTCATAATAAGTGCACATGTCCCGGATATGCTTTTTCGATGCATCCGAGGTGTCACAAGTCATGATCACCAGGCACGCGGCTCCTGTCTTGACACTCTGTTCCACGGCGTAGTTGCCGCTCTTGATCTTTCCTGCCCGCTGGGCAAGTCCCAGCAGCGATAAAAGTCTGTCCTGTTTCAAAGCAAGCTCTCCAGTTCGCCGTATACTTCCGCGGGGACTTCCGTTTTTAAGGATCGTTCCGCCGCTTTCTTCTTTTCCGCCAGCCGGATGCAGGCTGCATCCCTGCAAAGGTATACCCCTCTGCCGTTCGCGCGTCCCGTCCCATCCGCCGTAACCTTTCCTTCCGGTGTCCGCACGATGCGTATCAGGTCTTTCTTCTCCCTGCGCGTGCCGCAGGCGCAGCACATGCGTTCCGTGGTTCGCTTCTGACCGGTCATTCCCAAATCTTATTCCCCATCATTATCCGAAGGAGCTTCCTCCGCGGCGTAGCCTTCCTCCACGTAATAACCTTCTTCGTCATATTCCTCGCCGTAATCATCCTGGTAATCCTCGATACGGAAACCGACGGCATCCACGGCCTGGGATTCGCTCTTGATGTCGATCTTGAAACCGGTGAGCTTTGCGGCAAGACGGGCATTCTGTCCGGACTTGCCGATCGCCAGCGAAAGCTGGGAATCCGGCACGACCACGTTGGCGGTCTTTTCCTCGGGATCGGCAAATACGTTCACGATCTTGGCCGGGGAAAGGGCATGCATGATCAGGTCACCGGGGTTATCACTCCAGTTGATGATATCGATCTTCTCGCCGTAAAGCTCGTTCACGATCGCGTTGACACGCGAGCCGTTCACGCCAACGCAGGCTCCGACGGGATCCACATTAGGATTGTACGAGCAGACCGCCATCTTGGTACGGCTGCCCGCTTCACGGGCGATGTTCATGATCTCGACGGTACCGTCTTTGATCTCGGTCACTTCCTCTTCAAAAAGCTTGCGCACCAGTTCCGGATGGGAACGGCTCACCGTGATCTTGGCGCCCTTCGGGGTGCTCGTCACATCCAGGACATAGACCTTGATGCGGCCGCCCTGCTTGAGTCTCTCGCCGGGCACACATTCCTGATCGGGCAGGAGTGCATCGGTCTTGCCCAGATTGATGGAAAAGCCTCTGCCCACACGACGCTGCACCACACCCGTGATGATCTGATGCTTGCGCTCGGAGAACTGATTATAGATCACGTTGCGCTCTTCTTCACGAAGCTTCTGGGTGATCACGTTCTTTGCGTTCTGGGTGGCGATGCGTCCGAATTCCTTGGAATTGATCTCCACTTCCACAAAGCCGCCGGGAACCACATCAGGATCGATCTCCTTCGCTTCGTCCCAGCTGATCTCGATCGCGGGATCCATGACGTCATCCGCGAGCTCGATCACTTCCTTGGTCGCGATCACATGGAACTCACCCGTCTTTTCATTGATGTCGATGCGGATATTGTCCGCCGACTTGAAGTGGTTCTTGCACGCCTGGATCAGGGAATCCTTGATCGCTTTGAGGATCGCGTCCTTGCTGATCTCTTTGTCCCGCTCCAGTGTTTCCAGTGCATCCATCAACTCCGAATTCATCTCTACCCTCCTAATATCGTTAACGCTCCGTCAACTGATGTTATTTTTTGCCGGCATCTTCCGCAGTTTAGACCGGCGTTTTTCCCGTTTCTATTTTTCAGAAATCAACCGCAAGCTTGACCACGGCGATCTTTGAACGCTCAAAGCTCCGTTCCTCTTCCCCGATCAGAAGATTCACGCTGTTTTTGTCAAAAGACTTCAGCTCGCCCCGGAATTCCTTTTCTCCGTCCAGGGCTTCAAAAAGCTTCACTTCCACTTCCTGCCCCAGACTGTTCTCGAAATGTCTGTCCTTCTTGAGCTGCCTTCCCAGTCCCGGGCTGCTCACTTCCAGGATGTAAGCCTCGGGGATCGGATCCGTTTCATCAAGCTTTTCCGACAGCGCCCGGCTCACGTTCTCGCAGTCCTGGATATTGACGCCGCCGTCCTTGTCGATGTAGGCCCGGAGAAAATAATCGCTTCCTTCCTTCACATATTCCACATCATAGATCCGGACGCCGTTCGCCTCGGCGATCGGCTTCAAAAGCTCTTCCGTCAGCTGTTCCGTGTCTTTCCTGCTCGGCATCGTTTACGCTCCTTTGCAGTTGTCCGCAAACAGATAAGAGTAGGTGCAGCACCTACTCTTACCATAACAACGCGTTAAGTTTACCACTATTATCGGGGAAATGCAAGCGTTTTTCATAAATTATGTGGTCTGCAAGCCGGCGGTTGTTACCATTCACAGCCCTTTGGGCTGTAAATGGTAACGGGTTTCGCCAATAAAATTGCCTTCGGCAATGGGCGAAACCCATCGCCGGGTATACAGCCTGGGCCGTAACTGCGCAGCAAGTGCGCAGTTCGGCTGTGAACAGTATCCGGCAGTTCAACCTTCCAGCCTCTTCTCTGCGTCCTCCAGATCCTTATATCCGAGAAGCCTGGCCGTATTGCCCATGATCTCGGCGGCCAGGTTGCGGCCGGCCTGGGCAAGGCCCGCGATGAAGCGGCCGTAGAGGATCAGCGTTCCATCGGAATAGGTGCTGATCTCGCCGCGCAGATAGGTTTCGTATGAAGTATTGTATGCCGTGTCTTCGCTTGTATGGATGCTTCTGGCACTGTCCGCCATCTTCGGGTATTTCTTTGCGAATTCCTCCATCCAGCCGATCTGGATCGCGATGATCTCTTCCTGGATGCGGAGGCGATCCTCATCGAGCTTCGGGAAGTAAGGCTCCAGCTCCTTGTAGCGTTCCGGCGCGGTGCTTTCCATCATGCGGCCGTATTTTTCGGTGATCAGATTGCGGCCGTGTGCCTTCGCATCGCTCAGGTCGCTGAAAAAGCTGACCAGCAGTTCTTCCGGCCAGGTCATGTACTGGCTCTTTCGCATGACGGAAAAGGTCTCCCAGTTGTCCTGACAGTCCGCCCTTCCGCCTTCGTTTTCCGTCCGGTCAAACTGTTCCCATTCCAGGGCGACCACAGCCTCGATCAGGCGCGTCTTTTCATCGGCACCGGCTGCATCCTTTTTTATATCTTCCCTTTTCAGGACTTCGGGCTTCCATTCCCGGATCTCGGGCTGCTTACCGCCTTTCGCCTTCCGCTTTACAAGCCCTGCGATCTCGGCGATATAGCGGTCCGCAAAGGGTTCGTTTTTGTCGTAATCGGCGATCATTCCCTGCTGTACCATCTGATCCAGGATCAGCGCCGAAGCGATGTCAAAGCTCAGCGCCTTGTTGTCGGTCCCGTTCTCGAGGACCACATCCTTCCCCGAGGGCATGTCCGCGATCGCTCTCGCGATGTCGGAAAGCTCGGGCAGGACGGAAAGCTCGGCCGTTCCCCTGCAGAGCAGCTTCAGATAAGGCGGAAAACGCCGGTTCAGATAAAAAGCGATCTGCAGCATGCATTGCACGGCCCTGGCTTCGTAAAGCCCGGCCGTCACAAAGTCGCCGCGTTTCAGGGAACGCAGGTAATTGTATTGCCCTGCCTGCGAGAACAGATGCGTCAGGTTCGCAAGCTTCTTACGCCGGAAGCCTTCTGGCATCTCCTCGCGGAAATAGCGGCGCAGCTTGGTGATCGTTCCTTCCCCGTCATGGAAGATCCCGCCGTTTACGGCCGCGGCCACACCGGCAAGGGTCTCGTCATCCATGTCGTTCAACAGGGCTTCGATCCCTTTCGCGTAATAACGCATCGTGATCTGCGGGATGGTCGTGAGGCGCTCGAAGAACTCGTCGATCTCCATCACACCCTGCCGTCCCAGCTTTACGTCGGGTTCGCCGCCGAAAGCGCTCTGGTATGCATCCCTGTAAAGCGCTTCCAGCTTTTTGCGGTATTTCTCCGCATGGACTGCGGAAAGCCAGACACAGCAGCCCGGCGCATAATCGTGATCCCTGGAATATTCGTCATCAAAACCGAAATGCTCGCTGCCTTCTCCGGCATAGCCCACGGCAATGTAAGAAAGGGCATCCGGGATTTCCCGTTCGATGCGCGGAAGAAGGTATTCTTCGTAGAAATAGCCGCTCCGCGAGAATGCGTCGTTCTCATCGGGTGCGATCTCCCGCTGTTCTCCCGCGCAGCGCATGGAGAGCTCGTAGTTTTCCTTCACACGCCGGTAATTCTCACTGGCTCCGGTCCCGGCATAGAGCTGCTCCATTGCCTTGCGGAAGCAGGCTGCCGCGCCGAGATAATCTTCTTTCTGGAAATACAGGGTACCCAGGGCGGAAAGCGCCGCGCTGTAATGAAAGTCGGTGCCGCCGTCCCGTTCAAAGATATCGATGGCATCGCGCAGGCACTGCTCCGCCTCTTCGCGCCCCTCGGGGGATGCGTAGATCAGGGCAGCCGCCAGATTGGCCTTGGTGCTGGCCAGTTCGATCTCGTGCTCGGGATGGGAAGTGTTCAGGATGGCGGCCGCGCGCTGGAAATCTTCGACGGCACGCTCCCATTCTTTGAGTTCCTGGTATAAAAGACCGCGGTTGTTGTAGAGTCCCGCGAAAAGAAAATCGTTCTTCGGGAGCATGGCATTGTAGAGCTCCTCGCAGATCGCATAGCGTTTCTCCGATTCCTCCGGCATGCCGAAGCCCCGGTAAGCGTTTGCCAGATTCAGCATCGTCGTGGCATACTCGATGCGCCCTTCAAAATCGAGCTCATGCATCAGGTTCTCGAGTTCCCTGGCATAGCGCACGCCCTCTTCCTTGAAAGCAGCGTCGCGGCAAAAACCGATCACCTCGTTTAAGAGAATGATCTCGGCCGCCACATCCCGCTCCTCCCTGGCGATGTCGATCTTCTGCATCAGCCAGGACAAAATCTCTCTGGGCTCCCTGGCCCCGAACATCGCATCATATTCTTCCAGGATCCCGTCGATATTCATTTGAAGAACCTCCCGATATCATTGAACAGGACTACCAGCATCAGGATCATCAAAAGCACAAAGCCGATCAGATGAACGATCCCTTCCTTTTCGGGCGGGATCTTCCGGCCGCTGACCGCTTCGAACAGAAGGAAGAGCAGACGCCCTCCGTCCAGCGCCGGGATCGGCAGCAGATTAAGGACGCCGAGGTTCACGGAAAGCAGCACCGCGATGTTTAACATGTTAAGCACCACCAGAAAGGCGCCCATGGGTTTGGTCTCTTCTATGGTGTCGTCGATGATGTTGGCCACCCCGACGGGGCCGGCCAGATCATCCAGCGCGGCGTGCCCGCTCACCATGTACTTCAGGCTCTCCACCGTGGCGACGAGCCAGTAGCGCACTTCAAACCAGCTGTATTTGAGCACTTTGACATTGTTGCACTTCTCATATTCCGCGCCGCCCGAAAAGCCGATATAATAACGCCCTTCCGCTTCATCATAGCGCGGCGTCAGCGTGGTGGTGTATTTCTGTCCGTCCCTCAGATAGGTGATGCTCATCTCGCGCCCGCTGCTCATGTAGGAATGCACCATGATCTCACGCCACAGATGCGTATGGAGATTGTCGATCTTGATGATGGTGTCGCCTTCCTGTATTCCGGCAGCCTCGGCCGGATAGCCCTCCAGCACACTTCCGACGACCGGAAGATCCGCGCCGCAGAACCAGACGATGACCAGACTGAGCAGATAAGCCAGAATGACATTGAAGACCGGCCCCGCAAATACGGATGCGATGCGCGCCCACACCGGCGCCTCCTGAAAACTCTTTGCCTCCAGGCTGCTTTTCAGCTCCTTATCGATCTTTTCGGTCTTTTCGCCGTCTTCCGTCTCCTCTTCACCGTCCGGCAGGGATGCTTTCCCGTCCTCGCCTTCAAAGATGCAGGCTCCGCCTATGGGCAGGAGGCGTATCACAACCTCCGTCATCTTTCCCTTCTTCCGGAACAGGGCCGGTCCCATGCCGATGGAAAACTCGTTTACCCGTATGCCGTTCAGCCTGGCGATCAGGTAATGTCCGAATTCGTGGCTGACAACAACCACGGTGAAGATGATGATGAAAGAAACTATGGTCAATATCGGTGAATGCATGTTAAACTCCGCTTATTTAATAGATTTCAATACAGATTCCCTGGCCTCTTTCTCGGCCTCCAGGATACGGTCCACATCGGGATCGGTCACGGGCACGTGAGCATCCATCGCCTCTTCGATCAGTTCGACGATGCGAAGAAAAGAGATGCGCCCCGCCAGGAAATGGGCGACCGCCTCTTCATTGGCGGCGTTGAATATCGTCGGCATCGTGCCTCCCGTTTTGCCTGCCCTTACTGCCAGCGGCAGGGCCCGGAAGGTCTCCGTGTCGGGTTCCTCAAAGCACAGCTTTCCGAGCGCGCAGAAATCCGCGCGCGGGCGCGAAGCATCAGCCGGCCGTCTGTCCGGATAAAACAGGGCATACTGGATCGGCAGGCGCATGTCGGGCGCCCCGAGCTCCGCCATCACGGCCCCGTCCACATATTCCACCATGGAGTGGACCACGGATTCGGGATGGATCACCACCCTGATCCTGTCGTAATCCACGCCGAAAAGCCATTTGGCTTCCATGACCTCCAGCCCCTTGTTTACCATGGAGGCACTGTCGATCGTGATCTTTTTGCCCATCGACCAGTTTGGGTGCTTCAGGGCATCCTCCGCCTTTACGGAAAGGAGCTCTTCCCGCTTCTTTCCCCGAAAGGGTCCCCCGGAACAGGTCAGCCAGATCTTTTCGATCCGGTCCTTCGGCTCGCCGTTCAGGGATTGAAAGATCGCGCTGTGCTCGGAATCCACCGGCAGGATGGCCGATCCGTATTCCTTTGCCAGCGGCATGATGATATGCCCGGCACAGACCAGTGTCTCCTTGTTCGCAAGTGCGATGGTCTTGCGGGCCTTGATGGCGGCGATGGTGGGACGTATTCCGATCATCCCCACGACTGCCGTGAGCAGGATATCGTAATCCGGAAGGGATGCGATGGTCAGAAGGCCGTCCATACCGCTCAGCACCTTTGTGGGCAGATCACCGATCCGGACTTTCAGCTCCGCTGCCGCGTCTTCGTTCCAGAGCACGGCATAAGCAGGTCCGAACTCCCGCACCTGTTTTTCCATGAGCTCCGTATTCGAAGCGGCAGCCAGTGCCGTCACGGAAAACTCTCCCGCATATTCCCGCACGATATCAAGGGTCTGCGAACCGATGGAACCGGTCGAACCCAGCAGGACCAGACGCTTCATCCTCCTACCTCCCCAAAACGCTCAAGGTGAGCAGATAGATCAAAGGTCCGGTGAAGATCACGCTGTCGAAGCGGTCGAGTATGCCGCCGTGGCCGGGGATGCATCTGCCGTAGTCCTTGATCCCGAAATCCCTCTTGATGGCCGAAGCCGCCAGATCGCCGATCTGGCCCACCACGCTGCCTCCCAGTCCCAGCAGCGAATAGCCCCAGACGCTCTCAGCCGGTATCCTGCCCAGTCCGCTTAAGAGCAGGCCGTAGATCAAGCCCAGCAGTCCCGCTCCGATCACGCCGCCGATACATCCTTCCACGGATTTCTTCGGACTCAGCCGCGGGGTGATCTTGTGCTTGCCGAAGAGCACGCCCACGAAGTACGCGCAGGTATCGGAGCCCCAGGCCGAGATAAAGCTCATCCATACGGCAAAGAAGCCCACATTGTAGATCGCATCATCCTGGGTGAAGGAAAGAAGCCGTGTCATGAGCACGAAGGACAGCATGACGGGGCCGTAGACAAAACTGAAATAACTGCGCATCACCTGGGATGCGCGATAGGCGGGAAAGGTAAACACAAAGATCAGCATCAGCACAACCACATAGAGCACCACCAGAAGCATCAGCCAGGTGGCGGAAAAGCCGAGATAGATCATCACATAATAGATCACGGTCGCCAGCGTGCCGGTCACTTCAAAAATACAGGGAGCATGCCCCTCTGTCATGCGCACTCCCGTTGCGCTGATCATTTCCGAATGTGCGATACAGCTGATGATGCAGAGTCCGGCAGCGGTCACGATCCCGCCGGGCCAGATCACGGCAAGCATGACCAGTACCACGGCGATCCCGCTGATGATGCGGATCAGCATATTGGATGCTTTCGTCTCTGCGTTCTTCTTAGTCTCCTGCGCCATTACACCTTTCCGTAACGCCGGTCTCTCGCAGCATATGCCGCAAGCGCCTGCACGAGTTCCTCTTCTTTAAAATCGGGCCAGCAGACCTCGGAAACATAGAATTCCGAATAGGCAAGCTGCCACAACAAATAATTGGAGATACGCAGCTCTCCGCTGGTCCGGATCAGAAGATCCGGATCCGGATAACCTGCCGTATCCAATTCGTCTGCGATCGTCTGCTCCGTGATGTCTTCCGGAGCAAGCTCACCGCCTGCGACTTTCTCTCCCAGGCGGCGGACTGCCCTGCGGATCTCGTCACGTCCGCCGTAATTGATCGCGATCGTAAATTTGAGTCCGCTGTTGTCTTTCGTGGATTCCTCAAGCTCCCGGATGCTTTCCTGTATATCCTCATCCAGGCCGCTCTTATCCCCGATGACGCGGACTTTCATGTTATTGGAATTGGCCCGCTTTACACAGTTCACCATGTAATCGCGAAGCAGCTTCATCAGCGTCTTTACTTCGTCTGCCGGCCTTGCCCAGTTTTCCGTGGAAAAGGCATAAACCGTGAAGTACTCCACCCCGTGGTTGTACACCCATTCACACATGTCTTCCACATTTCTGGCACCCTGCACATGCCCGGCTGTCCGGGGCAGACCGCGCTTTTTTGCCCAGCGGCCGTTCCCATCGAGAATGACAGCCAGATGACGCGGAACGGATGCGCCGCTCATACCTTCAGGATATCCTGGGACTTTTCGTCCACAGCCTTCTCAACATCCTTGACGAACTTATCGGTAAGCTTCTGGAGTGCATCTTCCAGATCCTTGATCTCGTCCTCGCTGACCTCGGTCTTCGCAAGCTTCTTGAAGGCTTCGTTGCCGTCGCGGCGGATATTGCGGACTGCCACCTTGCAATCCTCACCCTTCTTCTTGATGTCCTTGACGAGCTCCTTGCGTCGTTCCTCGTTCAGCTCGGGGAATACCAGACGTATCACGGAGCCGTCGTTGCTGGGTGTGATCCCTACATCCGAAGACAGGATCGCTTTCTCGATCGGCTTGATCATGTTCTTTTCCCAGGGTGCGATCTGCAGGATCCTGGGCTCGGGAACCGTCACATTGCCGACCTGCTGGAGCGGCGTGGGTGTTCCGTAATAGTCCACGCGGATCCGGTCCAGTACATGGGGATTCGCTCTTCCCGCACGTATGGCGGAAAGCTCCGTCTGCAGGAATTCAAACGCTTTTTTCATTTTTTCCTCGTATTGACTGATCCTTTCGTCCATCTTCTCACCCTCCCGTGATAGCTGTTTTATCGTTTGCTCTTATTTTTCTTATCCTACCGTGATCCTGGTCCCGCTGAAGGAGCCACCCAGTGCCTTGACGATGCTGTCCTCCTCCGTCAGGTCGAATACCCACATGGGCATCTTATTGTCCCGCGCAAGTATGGAAGCCGTCATGTCCACCACCTGCAGATTCTTTGCGATCACATCATCAATGCTGATGCTGTCATATTTCACTGCCGAAGGATCCTTGGCCGGATCCGCACTGTACACGCCGTCAATGGACTTGGCGAGATAGATCCCGTCGGCTTCGACCTCGACCGCACGCAGGACCACTCCCGTATCCGTCGAGAAATAGGGATGCCCGGTACCGCCGGCAAAGAAAACGACCTGGCCGTTCTTCATCGCGGCAACAGCCGCATCCTTGGAAAACAGCTCGGTAAAGGTCGAACATGCAAACGGCGTAAAGATCCTCGTTCCGATCCCTGCCGCCCGGAAAGCCTCCGAAACATAGATGCAGTTCATGACCGTTGCCAGCATTCCGATCTGATCGGCCTTGGTCCGGTCCATGTTCCCGCTGCTGCGGCCGCGCCAGTAATTGCCGCCGCCGATCACGACGCCCACTTCGTTGCCATCCGCCAGGATGCGCTTCACCTGTGATGCGATCCCGCCGATCACGGCGTCGTCATAATGTCTGTTCTCGTCTGCGAGTGCCTCCCCGCTGAGCTTCAATAAGATCCTCATGGCTTATGCTTCCTTTTTCTTTTTTCCGCCTGCAGCGCGTGCGCTCTTCTTGAAATCCTCGAAGAAGGATGACGGGTTCACCGCCGCGTACACCTGCGAGCACATGCCTTCGATCACCGCACCGTTGGAGATCTGCACGGACTGGGAGCGGATATTTCCCATTACGATCGCCGCGGAATCCAGGATGACCGGTCCGCGGACATCGATGTCGCCTTTTACCGCCCCGGCGATCACCGCGCTGGTAGCGCTTACATTTCCGATGATGACCGTGCTCTGTCCCACCTTGACACTGCCGCTGCTGTTCACGTCACCGTTGATCTCGGCTCCGTCCGCATATACCTCGCTTGCGCTCGAATTGCCCGTGATCACGCCGGATACGTTCAGCTTGCCGGCTATGGAGATATTGCCCTCCACTGTTCCCAACACGTCCATGCTCCCGTCGGATTCCACGTTGCCCCGGATCGTCATTCCCCCGGTGATCAGCGCCGTCTCCTCCGAGATCGGACGGTTTTCCGCATCTTCCATCTTTCTTCCCTCTTTTCTGAGTTTTGCTGCTGCGCGTCCGCGGGCCGTCATGACGGATTCGTCCTCACCCGCGCTTCCCTCCTGTTTTTCCTGCTGTGCCTTCAGAACCGCGGCTTCCGCCATGGCTTCTGCACGCGCGACAAGCTCCGCTTCCTCTTCGGAAACGGCATTCTTCATCTTTTCCGCCTCCGAAACGGCTTCGTCTTCCTCTTCGTCAGCACTTTCATCCATTTCGTCCGCGCTCTCTTCCTCTTCTTCAGCCGGACTGCTTTCTTCGGCGCTTTCTTCCTCAGCGGCAGGCTCCTCCGCCTCTTCCGCCCGGGACTCTTCTGCCGGAGTTTCTTCCGACGCTTCTTCTTCCGCCGGCGTTTCCTCCGCAGGAACTTCTTCCTCAGAGCTCTCTTCCGGAGCGCTTTCCTCCGGATCAGCCTCTTCCTTGGCAGGTGCTTCCCCTTCCAGGGAGACCGGATCTTCGGATGCCGCGATGCTGTCGAGCTCCTCGAGCATCTTATTCAGATCGATATCCGCAAGGCTGTCCTCTTCCGCGGACGTCTGTTCCTCTTTCTTCTCCTCTTCCTCTCCGATCAGACCGTTCATCGCCTCGGAAAGGTCATCCTTCAGATTCTGAAAAAAACCCATATTTCCTCCTCAATCCGCCGCTTCCCGCATCACGACATGCTGGACGGTTTCCGTTTCTTCCGTGATCGGAAGCAGGACCGTATCCTCCATGGCCTGCAGCTTTTCAATGATGATCGGAAGCGCTTCCACGGTCGCATGTTTTCCTACGGCGTCATGCATGAGCACGACCACGGTGTCGCTGTCCAGATTTCTGACCTGGCTGATCACGTTATTCACAAGCTCGGAAGCTGTATACGAGACCCCGGTCGCGTCCTGAGCAGAGACATTCCAGTCAAAATAGCGTATCCCTTTCGCGTCCAGATATTCCATGCAGCGCTGCATGTCCATGTGATGCAGCTGGTTGCTGCTCCCGCCGGGAAAACGGTACAGATCGCAATCCACACCCGTGATATCACTGATCAGCCGCTGGTTCTGGTACAGGTCCTCCGCGAAACTATCGAGATCGTTATAGACCTTGTTAAAATCGTGGCTGTAAGAATGCATCCCGATGCTGTGCCCTTCGGAAACGATGCGCAGATACTCCGCTTCGTATCCCTCATGGCCGTTCACAAAAAACGTTGCCTTCACATCATAGCGGGCCAGGATGTCGAGGATATCATCCGTATAAACGGACGGTCCGTCATCAAAGGTCAGATAAACCTTCCGCATCCCGGCATAGGGATCTTCCCCGGGCTCTTCGGTCACGGCCGGCTCCTCCGTCTGGCTGAGAGTATGTTCCGCAAGAGGCGTGGGCCCTACTGCCGAACGGATGACCGTGCGTTCCTCGGTTTCCTGCGCGCTCATCTGCTCCAGAAGAAGGCGTATCTCACGCAGTTCTTTTTTCTGCGCTCCAAGGCCTGCCAGTGCGACGATCGAAAGGATCGTCGGGATCAGGCACATCACGATCACGCTTGCGACTATGATCCTGCGAAGCCTTGCTATCCTCTGTTTATGTTCTTTTTGCCGTCTCTCTTCCGACGCGTCCATAAAGCCTCCGTCAGTATACCACAAACTTATGTTAAGTACAAATCTTATCTGCTGTTGCAATACAGGGTGTAGATCTCATCGTCAACCTCATACAGCGGCTTGAAAACGATCTCCCTGTCATCATGGGGAAGCCGGTAATGACTCTGAAGCCATGGTCCTCCCACATAAACATGCTCGCTCTGCTTCATCAGGCAGCGTTTCGGAACATTCTCCAGACAGACATTTTCCGCAAGGGCCGCGAGCACGATGGGCCCCTCCATGACCGCCTTTTTATCCGGGCGGTCGGGAAACTCCTCCGCACGAAGCTCCGCCGGGAAGCAGATGCGTATCTCCTCGTCCTCCCATTCCTTGTCCAGCTTCAGATATCCGTCCCGCAGAACATCCTCCGTAAGGAAACGGCGTTCCCCGCCGATGCTTACAAAAGGCTGGCCTTTGACCCAGGACGGTATGCGCAGGCGGAGAAGAAAACGCTGGCTCTTCCCGGACCTTACCGTGATGACAAAACTCCAACGCGAGCGCTCGTCTGCCTCTGTTTCCCGGAGCGTGTTTTCCGCGCCGCCGGGCACATTCTGCCTGATCTCGATGACCACCGGTGCGCCGCCGATCTTGAATTCGGCACGGCTCGGGATATACTGGGCGATCGTCACCTTGTCTTCATCCCGGTAATAGATCAGGTTCGAAACAATGGCATGCGCCTGCACCATCGATCCGTGGCAGCACCAGAAGTCGTTCTTTTCGCTGCCCCAGCTCTTGCGGCTCCCGGCCGCCATCGGCAGGAAATAAGCCGGCATCCCGTTCTTTGCGTTCTGCTGTGCCAAAAAGCCGTTGTACAGGTTACGCTCGATATAATCCGCATAAACCGTCTCTCCGGTAAAACGGAAGAGATAATCTGCCAGGCGGACCATGTTGTATACGGTACAGAATTCCTGGTTGCGCTCTCCCGCGTATTCCCCGAAGCGCCCGGCCGGAACCCAGAATTCACCGGCATTCGCCCCGCCCGTGCAATAACTGCCCCTGCGGCTGACCGCACAATCCCAGAAAGCTTTCACAAGAGAGATCCACTCTTCCTTGTGCTTGATCTCATACAGCCTTGCCGCGCCGAGGATCCAGGGGATCGACGTATTCGCATGTTCCCCGCTCAGCGGATCCCCGCCTTCTTTCAGAATGCGGAACATTTCCGGATATTCATATCTTTTCAGAAGACTGCGGTACTTTTCCTCACCGGTCAGGCGGTAGAGCCTGGTCCAGATCTCGAGCATCCCGCCGGACTCGCCGCGGTAAGCCACCGCCGGATCCACGGCGTCGGCCCTGGCAAAAAAGTCAACATACCAGTCGCTCAGATGGGAAAGGATCGTAAGAGCCGGCGAATAAGCCGTGCATTCATAAGCATCCAGCAGACCCATGAAAAGCTTGTGCATCACATACTGGGGACTCCAGATATCCCCTCCCGCCAGGAGCAGGTCGAAGTATTTTTCGGGGATCGGCCCGACCCAGCGCCCGCCGTTCTTCAACTGGTATTCCCGCAGGCGGTCGATCATGTCAAAAAGCCGCGCTTTCAGCACCCTGTCCTTCTCCGAACGGACAAGGGCAGCGGCAGCGCTCATCCAATGTCCGAGGAAATGCCCGCGAAGCTGGCAGGTCGGCGATTCCCAGCCCCAATGAAGCCAGCTCGACGCCGGATCGGCAAGATCCTGCATCCCGTCAAGCCGTTCTCCTGCCTCCAGCGCATAGTTCTGCAACAGCGCCCTCTCGTCCAGGGAAAGCAGATATCTTCTGTTTATTTCCATGCGATCCCGAAACAGTCCGGGCAGCAGCCGGACCCGTTCGGAAGGAATACGCTCCAGCATATGACACTCCGTTCGATCATTTTTCGCTTAATGCATTATAGCACCACCTGCACTGCACAACAAGAAGAAAAAGCCCCGAAAGTGCCGAAAATAAAGTATTTCGTTGACATAACAACCTTTAACGTCAATCAAATCAAGGTTTTCGCTTAACATAACTTAATTATGTCAAGTAAAAAAAGGGCCTTCCGGCCCTTTTCAGATTCCCAACATCGCAAACGGATCTCGTCCTCCGCCTTCCCTTCTGAGGAAAAATGACTTCATGCGGTTTGCGCTCTCCGGGATCTCTTCGAGGATCTGCTCCAGATTGTCCTCGTTAACACCTCCCGCCTCCGCAAATGCGGCATACCACGCTTCCTCCTCCGCATAACGCTCGAGGATCAGCTTCCATGCCTCTTCCCCTGCCGGACTGCCGGCCGTATGCTCCGAAACATAGTTTTGAAGCCGCTTTTTTTCCGCCTCTCCGAGGCTCTCCGCGTGCATCAGCCGCAACAGGCAGCGCCTTGCCTTCTCCCTTCGCCGCCCGCTCTCGTACGCCGCCGCGTCCGAGGTCCCGAAATCCTCTTCGCCGCAGGGGACCTGTCCCGAATAGCCTTCCGCGTCTTCTTCCTCCAGGAAACGGAAAAGCCAGGAATCCCAGAGCGCAAACCATTCCCGCGACCCTGCCGTCCCCGGCTCGACCAGATATTGCACGTCCCATCTTGCCGCCTCAGCCAAAAGGGCGGCCGTATCCTCTCCTCTTCCGATGTCCAGACATTTCAGCGCGCCGCAATCCCGAAACACCCCTTTTCCCAGCTCACAGGGCGGCATTTTCACACGCTCCAGATGACTGCAGCCGGCGAAGGCCCAGTCACCGATCCGCTTTACGCTCTCCGGGATCTCGACTGACGTGAGTCTGTGCCTGCCCAGCATCGCCTTTGCCGGGATCTCGCTTATCCCGTCCTCAAACATTTTTCTCCGCCTTCATCTCCTGCTTTTTGGCATACATCGCCCGGTCCGCACGCCGGAATACCTCCGCGGGGTTCCGGTCTCTTTCCATGTCATAGATCGCCATGCCGGCCGCCGCCTGTATGCGCTCCCAGGGGTTCAGCTTTGTATCCATGCCGCAGCAGAGGATCATGCTTTCGAAGCGCTGCATCAGTTCATCCGCATTCTCGTAATCGCTCCTCTCGAGGATCACCACAAATTCATCCCCGCCGTAGCGGAATACCGGCGAATGCGCGAAAACGCCGCAGATGATCCCGCAGAGTTTCCGGATCGCCTGGTCCCCCATCTCATGTCCGTAATGGTCATTGAGTTTTTTGAGATCGTTCAGATCGATCACGACCAGACCGAAGCTCTTTCCGCCCTGCTCCATGCGCTTTTCCAGGCGGCTCATCTCCAGCTCATAGGCGCGTTTGTTCCGCACGCCGGTCAGTTCATCCAGATTGGCGATCTCGTTCATCCGTTCCGCCTCTTCCCTGGTGGAAAGCAGCTCCTGCTTCGCCGCAAGGAGATTGCTGAAGTAATCGTTGATGTCGCTCTCCATCTTCTTCATCGAATCGGCAAGATCCTCGATCTCGTCACCCGTGTGGATCTTCAGGGAATAAAAACCGTGACGGATGCTGTCCGGCTCTTCGTGGCAATAGCGCACTGCCGCCTCGGAGATCTTCCGTATGGGACGGACCACCGCAAACTCCACGATGATGAAGGCCAGGATGCACACAACAAGCGTGAGAATCAGGAGCGTGATCCCCGTCATCCGGATCATGTCGCCGCATACCTTCTGCAGCTCACCCATCACAATGTCGACCAAAGCGTATGCGACAACGCTTCCGTCCGCGCCGTGAACCGGTGCACCGGCCGTTACCAGTTCACCGTATTCCTCCGTATCCGTAACAAATGCGGGAAATCCTCTTTCGGGATCATCATAGATCCCGGCATTGAAATCATAGATCGGATCGAAAGATCCCGGAGGACAGTCATTTTCCTCCGCAGCGTCCACCAGATAGACAGCCGAATCCGTCTCTTTGTCTACCGCGACCAGATAGAGGCAGTCAACGTCATTGACCCGCTGCACCTTTAACAGCTGTTCACGGAGCGCAAGAAAATCTTCATCCTTTTCGATATCGGAAAAACGGGCGATGTAGGAATCGTAAGCTCCGCTGCCCATTTCCGTATTGCCGACTTTTTCTTCTGTGGCCTGATAAACACTCATGACCCTGTCTTTCAGGCGGCGCACCTGTTCCCCGTCAAGGACCACCGATACCGTCCCTGCCAGTCCCTCGCCCCGCGAAAAATACGCACGGGTCACCATGTTATCTATGACACTTCCGCTGATCGTCAGCGCGACTCCGCCGAGAACCAATGCCAAAACCGCGATCATCAGACTGGTCTTGATCCGTATCGATACTCTCATCCGTCCCCCAATAATGCCTCCCTGTCGGAAGTCCCCCGTTTTTCCGTATTCCGGATTTACCCTGTATTATATCGGTTTTTCAGCTATCTGTAAATATCAAGTAAAGCACGGACTCAGAACACACCGAGTGCTTCGATCTCCTTCCGCAGGTCCTGCCCGCGTTCCCGTACCATCATCCCCGCGGAAAGGCGGCTGTACTCTTCGCTTCCGAAAAGGGCAATGAAACGCGAGGCATCGGCGTTGACGGTAAGTCTGGTCAGAAGCAGCAACAGCTCCTGGCCTTCCCCGAATGCCTCCTCCGCAAAACAGAACAGATTTTTCAGCCTTTCACTGATCTGCGCGCTCTCCTCCTTTACGCCGGAAAGCTTCTCCATGTACCAGGCCTCCGCGATCCCGAAAGCGCTCCTTCCCTCTTCCCTGCTTTCTTCCG
The DNA here is from genome assembly GCA_024696005.1 of Lachnospiraceae bacterium. Lineage (GTDB taxonomy): Bacteria > Bacillota > Clostridia > Lachnospirales > Lachnospiraceae > NK4A136. The sequence goes on from JAILHF010000051.1 coordinate 427,008, forward strand.
CGATCTTTGCTCTCAGCTCGTCATAGAGGAACAGCGTCCTGCGGATCGAGGAGCGTTCTTCGTCCGACAGGCTCTGTGCGGCTCCCAGACGCTTTTCCTTCTCCCTGAGGGCTTCTTCCCCCTTCGAAAGGATCTCTGCCCCCGAGCTTTCCTCCTGCTTCGCTTTCCAGGCTTTCAAAACGGTCTGCAGGCGTCCCAGCGCATCCAGTCCCTGCAGCACCCGTCTCATATCCGTCTCGATCCGCTCCGAAAGCATGGAGGACAAAAGGATGCGTTCGTCAAAAGGCGCCTCCCTGACGCGGTCACGCATCAGCTCCGTGCCTTCGCCTTTCAGGATACCGAGCGGCGAATAATCCTTCTCGTATTTCCGGTAGAGCTCGTAATATGCCGCAAATTCCTTTACCACCGTCTCGTGATGCAGATACTGGCGTATCACGCTCTCGCCTGCCGCCATCCCTTCTTCTTCACAGAGCAGCAGGACGCGCGAAAGATCTTCCCAGCCCCTGGCCGTCACATATTCACGCCCTTCCGCCGTCAGTTCCATCCGGTAGAAATCCTCCGGCCTGAGTTCCAGATAGGAAACGATCGCCGGATGGATATGCTGCCGGTACGCATAATTCTGCCAGGCCTTGAGATCCGCCTCTGTTTCGATCAGGCGGACACGGTCAAGCGTCACCACATCAAATTCCCGCACCATGCGGTTGTATTCGGGCGGGTTTCCGGCCGTGACCACCACCCATCCTTCCGGCACGCGATGCCTTCCGAACACCTTGTACTGCAGGAATTGGAGCATGGACGGATAAAGAGTCTCCGAAACGCAGTTGATCTCGTCCAGAAAAAGGATCCCCTCCTTCAGCCCGCTCTCCTCCATCGTATCATAGACCGATGCGATGATCTCACTCATGGTATATTCCGATACGGAGAATTCCTTTCCCCCGTAATCCTTCTTTGCGATAAACGGAAGCCCCAGGGCCGACTGCCTGGTGTGATGGGTCATGGAATAACTGACCAGTGCGATCCCAAGCTCCGAAGCGATCTGTTCCATGATCGCCGTCTTGCCGATGCCGGGAGCGCCCAGAAGAAAAATGGGGCGCTGTCTGACCAGCGGGAGCACATAATCCCCCAGTTCATCTTTTTTCAGATACAGCCGTACCGTATCCCGGATCTGTTCCTTTGCCTCTGCGATGTTCATGATCTTCCCTCCTGCGTGTATTCTTTCAGTTCCTCTGCCTCCAGAACGGCTTTCATCGCCCACAAGGGCACGGGCGGACGGTGCTCGTCTTCATTCAGGAAAACAAAAAGCACGTCCATGGGCGGCTTGCGCTCCGGATAGATCCCGTAGCCGTCCGTAAAATAGATCATCCCTTTCAGCTCCGTGAATTCCTTCTGCTCTTTCAGGGCGGAAACATAGTTGAAGACCGGCCGGAAATCCGTCCCTCCGAAACCGCGAAGACTCAGATGCTCCAGAAAGCCCTCGAGCTCCTCCCGGCCGCGGATCACGGTATCGCTCTGCACCTCGCTGTCACACTGGACGACATGGATATTCACCCTGCTGAAAAAACGTTCCGTCTGCATCAGCATCTCGACGGTGCGCCTGAGAAAAGCCTTCACGGTCTTGCCGCTGACGGAAGCGGAGGTATCGATGGCGATGACAAAGTCCCGTATCCTTCTCTCCTCCCGGTATTCCAGCGGCTCGATCAGAGGCAGATCCCCGTACAGGGACAGCCCGTAGCTGTAGTAGACATAGTCAAATTCATCGGGACTGATGCCCATCTGCTCGCCCATCACAAGGAAACGCTCCAGGATCTTCGCATAATCATAGCGGCGTTTTGTCGCCTCTCCCAGCCCTTCCTCCAACGCCTCTGCCAGGGTCTTGTCCTTGGAAAAGGCCTTCAGCTCGGTCCGTATCCTGCGGGAGAGCTGCTCCCATTGTTCCTGCGTGATCTCGAGCTTCTGTCTCTCTCCCCAGTAACGGTGGTCATCACGATGAAAACTGGCTTCATAAGCCCGCCGGCTGGCTTCCGGAAGCCCGGCATTCACAAAATACCGGTAGATGCGCTCGGCCGTAAGAGCCCCCGCAACCTGCTTCAGGCCCTTGAAACGAAGCTGAAGCTCCGAGTCCTGTTCCAGAACAAGGGAAGGGATCTTCAGGTTGACGATCACGGATTCCACAGCCGCATCGGTCGCGACATCCCATTTATCCCTATCCAGTTTTTCCGCATGGAAGGGATGGGCAAAGAGGCAATGCAGCAGAACATGCAAAAGCGTCCGGCTCAAAAGCACCGGATTTTCCCGGTAGAGGGACAGCACCGTCACGGGATCAAAAAAGAGCTTGTCCCCGTCCGTTGCCAGCGAGCCGTATCCGGGCCTGGACGCGGGCGTAAGACGGGCAAGCGCCGACGCAAAAAAACGAAGGTGCAGGAGCAGCTCATCACGAGCCAGCTCCAGCGCCTTCGTTGCAAGTTCTTCTATTTTCTTAAGATCGGGATCTGCCTGCATTACTGCATCTGCTTAGCCACTTCCTCTGCGAAGTTCTCTTCGCGCTTTTCGATACCTTCACCGGTCTCGAAACGGACCACATTGGTGATCATGAAGCTGCCGCCGTTAGCCTTCGCAACCTGCTCCACATACTGCTTCACCGTCTGCTTGCCGTCCTCGGCCTTGACATAAACCTGCTCGAAAAGGCTGATCTCCTTCACCTGCTTGGACACACGACCATCCACCAGTCCGGTGAAGATCTTGTCGTTCACATAATCGCTCTTTCCTGCCATTGCCAGCTGGGCAAGTGCTGCCTTTGCTGCATCGGAAAGGAAGTTGAAGAGGAAGTTCATGTTGCTCTTCTTCTCTTCGTAGATCGCCACATCTTCATCACTCCAAAGCTTGTCTGCCAAAGCCTTGTCGATGAGCTTCTGCAGAATGGGCTTGGGCAGGGATGCGGGATCGTTCAGGGAGCTGTCGATGGTGATCTCTTTCATCTTGGCCAGCTCGTCTGCGGAGATATCCTCTCTCTTTACATACTGGGGGCTCATGGCAGCCACCTGCATGGCGATGTTCTTCATTGCCTCGCGGATCTCTGCCTTATCCTCTCCCTGTGCCTCAACGATAACGGCGATCTTTCCGCCGCCGTGGATATAGCTTTCTACCAGACCGTCTGCGCTCACAACCTTCTTGAAGCGGCGGATGTCAAGCTTCTCACCGATGGTCAGCACCATGTCGTTCAGAGCTTCCCGAACGGTCTTTGCGCCGTCATCGATCCACTTTTCCTCCATGAACGCATCCATGTCGGCTGCGCCGCTCTCCAGAGCCTGTGCTGCCACACGGGTAACAAAATCCTTGAACTTCTCGTTCTTTGCAACGAAGTCGGTCTCGGAGTTCACTTCAACGACCGCAGCGGTCTTTCCGTCATCCTTCTTTGCGACTGCGCAAAGGCCTTCTGCCGCGATGCGGCTTGCCTTCTTCGCTGCCTTCATGGCACCGCTCTTCTTCAGAACTTCGATCGCAGCATCAAAATCGCCGTCGGTCTCGGTAAGTGCCTTTTTACATTCCATCATGCCTGCGCCGCTTGCTTCGCGCAGTTCTTTTACCATTGCTGCTGTAATAGCTGCCATAGCATCCTCCTTTTTATTCCGTTATACGGTTCCTTCTGCCACCTGCTCCGCTTCAGCCGCAGCGCTCTCTGCAGCAATGTCGGATGCATCGATGTTCTCTTCGCCCTGTCTGCCCTCGATGATGGCGTCTGCCATCTTGGAGACGATCAGCTTTACGGCACGGATCGCATCGTCGTTACCGGGGATCACATAATCGAGTTCCTCGGGATCGCAGTTGGTATCGCAGATACCGAAGAGCATGATGCCCAGAGCCTTTGCTTCCTGGATGCAGATATGCTCCTTCTTGGGATCTACAACAAAGATCGCATCGGGAATGCGGTTCATCTCCTTGATGCCGCCCAGGTTCTTCTCCAGACGATCCCATTCCTTGCGGATGCCCATGACTTCCTTCTTGGGCAGCACATCAAAGGTGCCGTCCTGAGACATGCGCTCGATCTCTTTCAGTCTCTTGATACGGGACTGGATGGTCTTGAAGTTGGTCAGCATGCCGCCGAGCCAACGCTCATTTACATAGTACATTCCGCAGCGCTCTGCTTCGGAGCGGATCGCTTCCTGAGCCTGCTTCTTGGTTCCCACAAAGAGCACCGTGCCGCCCTGCGCAGCGATGTCGCTGATCGCATTGTAGGCAGCATCCACCATGCCTACGCTCTTCTGCAGGTCGATGATGTAGATGCCGTTACGCTCCGTGAAGATGTAGGGAGCCATCTTGGGGTTCCATCTTCTGGTCTGGTGGCCGAAGTGTACGCCGGCCTCCAACAGCTGCTTCATTGAAATTACGCCCATTTTCTTTTCCTCCGTTTGGGTTTCGCTTCCGCACACCTAAGCAGTTCTCCTGCCACCGAAACGGCCGTGTGCGTGCTGATTTAGTGCAACGTTGGTATTCTAACAGATAGTAAACGCAAATGCAAGAGAAAAATCACTCTTCCTTCAAAAATCCGCTCTTTCGCGGAGCAAAGGCCGCAGACTGCGGCGTGATCCCGTCAACGCCCCAGCGGTTCGGCGTCCAGTTGTACCAGATCGTGGTGGTATAGTTCTCCTTCCAGTAAGGATCATAGACCTCAGCAGTCGTCCAGCCTGCCAGCGGCACCGGATAAGGCATGTAGAGCGCGATCAGTTCGGGATAATCCTCCGGCTCGATCCGCGGGACATAGCCGTTCTTCAGGCTGTAATCCACTGCGTACTCATACGGATAATCACTGATCACCTCACTCTGCATGTGATAATCGCCGCACATCACGCCGCCTTCGACCGTAAAGCTGTCGTGCTCATGCGTCGTGTTCGTTTCGATCACCGTTCCGCCTTCATCACGCTTGGTTATGGTGTTATACCGGTCGCAGCTCCCGCTCCCCTCCGGCAGATCATTTTCCCAGTTCAGCTCGTATCTCGTGAGCTTTCCTTCGCCGTCGGAAAAACACCAGCCGCCGTTTCCCTTCCGTTTCCCTTCGGCATCAAAGCTTCCGAAATACACATAGGGACGGTTGCCGATGCTGTAGATCGCAACGCCTGCCTCCTCGCCGCCGTTCTTTGCTTCCGAACTGTAAAGGACCGTGCGGATCAGCCGGGACGCTTCCCGGAATTTTTCATCCTGAAGAAGCTCGGTCAGCTTTTCGTTATCCTTATCTTTATATGCACTCTGCAGCTTTTCCATCCTGCCCTGGAGAAGCTCGTCCGCTTTCCGGAGCTCTTCGCACTTTGCGCGGACATCTTCCAGCACATCCCTTCCGAAAATGCCGATGCACTCATCCATCAGGGCAACGGCTTCCTCGTATTCCTGATCGTACATCAGATCGATCGCCTGCTCTCTGGCAGCTTTCAGGATCGCATCCCGCACCCGCTCATCCCCCGGGCTTATCGCATTGGCTTTTCGAAGCTCTTCCATAGCCTCCGCGGTATCCCGCTGATCCCAGGCTTCCTCCGCAAAATGCAGGAGGCAGTCCAGCCGCAATGGTTCTGACTTGGCATATGCCTCCGCGTCTGCCGGCAGTTTTTCGAGCTGCTCCGAAACGAGCCGGATATCGCCGGCCTCCGCGGCCGCCACCGCATCTTTCAGGATATCGGTCTGCTCCGCGTCGCGGAGCACATCCTGCATTATGGGAATGCGCTCATCTCCCGTATTCCCGGCCGCTATCTGCAGATCCAGCCAGCTTTGGTATTCATCCGAAAGCCACGCAAGATCGTGTTTGTCGTACGCAAGCTGCATCAGGCCCTCATGCGCGGCCGAAGAAGACGGATCGATCGCAAGCGCACTGCGGAATGCCGCTTCCGCTTCCGATACAGAGCCCGCATTCAGCAGCCGGTTCGCCCTTGTCAGTTCGCGGGACGCCCTCCCCCCTACGCTATGGTAAAGCCAGAGCGCACAAAAGCCCGGGATCAGCGAGATCCCGAACAGGATCAGTCCGGTGACAAGGATCGGTGAGATTGTCTTTTTGTTCTTATCCATCATTCTTCCTCAATACAACGGCAGCGCTTCGCCTGTGGAGATCCGGGCGGCTCCGGCGCAGGGATCGGTCCCTTTCTCCAGAAAGCGGTAGGTGATGGCATCCTCGAGCAGCGAGAAAGAGATCACCCCGTGCACGGAATAAAAGATCCGCTCCTCGCTTTCCGGATCGTAACAGACGATCCCCCGGTCCACGCTTCGGTCGATGTACCAGATCTTTCCGTCCTGCGGAACGGGAACGGAATAAAAGCCGCGCAGATGGACAAAATCCCCTCCGAGCTGTTCCGCGGAAAGAGTCACATCCGATGCCGCGTCCAGCATGCCGTAACCTTCATCAAAGCTTGCATAATAAAGCTTCCCGTCATAATAGGCGATCCCGCTGTAGTCCCCGTATTCCGTGAGGTGCATGCGTTCCCCGCCGTCCACGTTCATCCGGCAGATCACGGTATTTTCGCGCTTTGCCCTTTCCGGATCGAGCGCCACATAATAGATGTTATTCCCGGAAACGCAGAACGAATTGCAGTCTTCTTCGGAAAGGCTGATCTCGCGTCTGTCCGCGACATGGCATTTGCAGAGTTTGCCGTCCGCGCTGCGGATATAGTAAAGCCAGTCGTTGACCATCTGCAGGGCTCCCACTTTTCCCTTTGTCAGAACGCGGGGTTCCGTCCCGTCCGTTGTGATACTGCAGATCCCCTCATCCGTCGCGAAATAGATCCGCCCGTCCGACAGGCTTAAAAGATCCGCTGCCTGCTCACAGATCTGCTCGCGGGCATGCTCTCCGCCCTTTTCCACACGCCAGATCGTATTGCCCCTGGTCGGATCTGCCAGATAGTAGTACTTCTTATCCTCCACGATGCCGGAGCCGGTCGCGTACAGGGCATGGCTGTTACCGTAGCGGAAGCTCTCCGCCATCGAACTGTTCCCGCCGGTACCTTCCGCATAGGACGGGATCGAAGGAAGCGGCACTTCCTCCTTCTGATGGCTCTCATACCAGACTGCGCCCCCGTACTTTTCCTGCACCGTGACCAGATTGCCGAGAACATAAAGGCTGGCGAGGATCACGGCCACCGCGGCAAGGCCCGCGACGATGCCCAGGATATCCCAGAAACTGAACGGATTTTCCTTCTTTTTCTTTTTTCCGTCGCCGTCTCCCCCGGCCCCCGTGCTGTCCGCAGGGGCTTCCGTCTGCTCCCCGGGTGCGGCCGGCTCTTCCGTTGAAGATGCCTCTTCCGGTGCAGCCTCCCCTTCCGGCGCGTTTTCCTCTTCGGATGCAGCCGGTTCTTCAGAAAGGGCAGCTGTTTCCTCCGGTGCATTCTCCCCTTCCGGTGCGGCTGCTTCTTCCGGCACGACCGATCCTTCCGCTGTCGCTTCTTCTTCGGAGACAACAGTCTCCTCCGGTGCGGCTTCCTCTTCCGGCACTGTTTCCCCTTCGGGCACAGTTTCCCCTTCGTCCACGCCTTTTTCTTCGGCATGCACGGTCTCCTCAGCCACACTCATTTCTTCGGACTGTGTATTTTCTCCGGCCGGCAGATCTTCTCCGGCCGTTTCTTTTTCTTCCGTATTCTTATCTTCCATATGTTCTCTTCTCCTGTGCGGATTTCTTCCGACACAAAAACCAGAATGAATGATACCCAATTCTTCCTCCAATGTCAAACTTGACATTTGCAAACATCTGTTCGATAATCATTTTCATGGAAGAACACTGCTACGTCGCGATCGATCTGAAGAGTTTTTATGCCTCCGTGGAATGCCGGGAACGGGGGCTTGATCCTTTGCGCGCGCGTCTCGTAGTCGCAGACCCGGAGCGCACTTCCAAAACCATCTGCCTGGCGGTATCTCCCGCCCTGAAGGCATACGGCATCCCGGGACGCCCCCGTCTTTTCGAAGTGGAACAGATCCTGAAAAACCGCGGAGTCGACTATATCGTGGCACCGCCCCGCATGTCCCTGTACATGCGCTACAGCACGGAGATCTATCAGATCTACATGAAATACGTTGCCCCCGAGGACATGCACGTCTATTCCTGCGACGAGGTGTTTCTGGATGTGACGCATTACCTGAAGAACAGCGGCATGAGTGCGCACGAGCTTACCGTGACCATGATACGCGACGTGTTGAAAAAAACCGGCATCACTGCCACGGCCGGCATCGGGAGCAATCTCTATCTCTGCAAGATCGCCATGGACATCGTGGCCAAACATATCCCTGCCGATGAGGACGGCGTGCGCATCGCGGAGCTGAACGAGCGTACCTACCGAGAGAAGCTCTGGAGCCACACCCCGATCACCGATTTCTGGCGCGTCGGGCACGGCACTGCCAGGCGGCTTGCGCATCTCGGGCTGTATACCATGGGCGACATCGCACGCTATTCGGAGCAGTATGAAGATTCCCTCTATCAGACCTTCGGGATCAACGCGGAATTGCTGATCGATCACGCCTGGGGCTGGGAGCCCTGCACCATTCAGGCGATCAAGGAATACCGCCCCGAAAGCAACAGCCTCGGCCGCGGCCAGGTCCTGCAGCGGCCCTATGACTTCGACGAAGCCGCTGTGATCACACGCGAGATGATCGACCTGCTCTCCCTCGACCTTGTGGAGAAGGGCCTGGTGACCGATCAGATCGTGCTGTACATCGGCTACGATGTGGACAGCCTGAAGGATCCCGAAGTACGAAAACAATATGCGGGAGAGGTCGGCCGGGACCACTACGGACGCGAGGTCCCGAAGCACGCCCAGGGCACGACCAACCTGAAAATGCACACCGCTTCGACACGCCTGCTCAGCGATGCCTGCATGCAGCTTTACGAGAGCATCGTCAATCCCCTGCTTCTGGTACGCCGCATCAGCGTCACTGCCTGCCGCGTCCTGCCCGAGGGAGAAGGGCTGGCACGTAACCGTTCCGAATCGCAATACAAACAGCTGGATCTGTTCAGCGATCCCGAGGCAGAGGAAGCGGAATCCGAAAACGAAGCCGAGCTCCTTGCCAAGGAAAAAGCCCTGCAGCTTGCTTCCATCGCGATCAAAAAGAAGTTCGGAAAAAACGCGATCCTGAAAGGGACCAATCTGAAAGACTGCGCCACAGCCCGTGAACGCAACCGGCAGATCGGAGGCCACAAAGCATGAACGAATACGCCGACATCATCGACCACCCTCACTACCGTTCCAAAAAACGGCCTGCCATGAGTCTCCACGACCGTGCCGCCCAGTTTTCCCCTTTCGCCGCCCTGACCGGCTTTGACGATGCCGTGGAGGAAACAAGAAAACTCGCCGAAGAGCAGCTGCTCCTCAGCGAGTCCGGCATTCCCGTATCGGAAGATCCTTAAAACTACCAGGGAAAAATCCCTTTTACGATCCGGAAGTTTCCTTTCCGGCTTCCGGAATAATTTCCTATCCCCTTCAGCAGTATCGTTGCGCTTCCCTTATTGACATTGTTGACATAGAAGACTTCAAAATCCTCGCCCTCCTTCAACTGCTTCCTGTCCTTTCCGATCGTCACCACAAGCTCCTGCTCTCCTCCGATCACGACCGGCTCGCCGGTATACGGCAGTTTCTTCACCGCCTTTTTACTCGTCCTGTCTATGATCGAGATCTTAGCGTTCGCAAGGTCGTATTCCTTTTCCGCTTTGGAAACACGGTATTCGCCCCATGCCGTTCCGCTCATGTCTTTTTTCCCGCTGATCTTTACCCGTATCGTCACTTCACCTTCGGTCAGATCCGCATCCGTAAGCTTGCTCCCGGCAGGCAGGAGCCTGTCACCGATATAGTATTCCACATCGTATTCCGCTTTGGGCAAAGCCGTTCCGTCCAGGCTGACATAGGGAGCCGGAAAATACTTTCCGCTCTTCTTATACACCTGATCCGGAATGAGCACCACGGTCTTCTCGTCAAACGCCGCGGCTTTGATCACAAAAGTGCCTTCCTTTTTGGGCGTCCCCTTATAGTTGCCGGTGAACGTGATGCTGTACTTCCCCGTTCCCGCCGCCTTGTTGGATTTCAGGCTGAGTTTGTAATCGCGGTTCTGTTCGAGCAGCCGGCCGTCACGCCAAAGCGTTATCTCCGGGCTGCAGCCTCCGGGGCGGAACGTGCACTCTCCTTCCGTCTTCAGCTCGATGTCCGAAGCGGAAAGCGGTGCGATCTTGTAAGACTTTCCGACGCTTCCCGAATATTTCCCGATCCCCACGACCGTGATCGCCACCGTTCCCGCATTCACGGTATCAATGGGATAGACGACATGGTAATCCGCGCCGTCCCTGAGCTTTGCGCCTGTAGAGGCATCATAGACCAAAAGCTCTTCCTGGCTCAGTTTCTGCGCCTCTCCGTTATAGACGCGTTTTACGGGCTTGAAGCTCAGGCGGAACTTGCGTCCCGTCTCTTTCATGACCGTCACGGCTATCTCGCGGCTTCCGCAATAATTCCCTTTGCCCTGTACCGTTAATGTCCCGTCTTCCGAAAAACTCTCACTGCCGTAAGTGATGTCCGCACTGCCGAGTTTTTTTGTTCCGTAATACAGTGCAGGCACGGCTTTCTCCCCGCTCATTACCGCAACGGGCAGCGCTCTCACATCCCTCTCCCCGATATCCTTCGGAACAATGCGGAACTTGTGACTTGACGTAAAGGGCAGGGCTTTGCCGCTTACCGTGGCCAGCGCCTCATCGCCCACATTAACGTTGTTGCTGTATTTCACGGTATAATCCGTCCCCGCGCACAAAAGCCTGCCGCGGTAAAACACATTGATGTCGGGCATGACGGCCTTGCCGCTGTATACATACTCCCCGCTGCCCGCGAATTCCACAAGGAGTTTATCATCCTTAGCCGTAGGGATCCCTGTGGGCGTGGGCGTGACGGTAGGCACTTCCGTCGGCGTCGGCGTAGCGATATCCGTCGGAACGGGAAGCCCGTCGATGATATAGATCCCGGTCCCGACAACGGTAAAGTCATAGAAATAGGGATATTCAATGATAAAATATTTTACCCCGTAGCTCAGAGGCTCCAGTTCACCGATGATCCCCAGTGCCTTCTGCTCTTCGGTCAGCGCATATGCCGTCTTCCATTTTCCGTCAACACTGAGACTGCACAGGGCCTCCGGGGTCGAGAAATAGAACGTACCCGCAACCGCCGTGATCGCGGTTAATCCCTCGGCTCCGATCGGATACGTTCTGCCGCTCTCAGTCTGCAGATCGTACACGAGGATGCCCGACTCCGTGAGGATTGCCGCCCTGTGTTGCGCAACGGGAAGGGTCCTGCGCCAATCCTGCCAGAAATACGCATCGTAATGCGTGTCTCCGGGAATATCATGGTACACGTTCTTCCAATCTTCCGAGCCGGTCCAGTCCTCTCCCTCATGCCCCGTATCCCTCATGCCGGCCAAGCTTCTCAGAAGATTCTCATGACGGCAGGTCCATTCGTCATTCGTCTCATCCCAGGTGCAATCGACATAATACCACTTCCCGTCCAGCTTCAGGACATTCCAGGCATGATCGAGCACCTTGCTCGTGATCAGCTGGCCTTCTATTCCCGAAAGGGACAAGAGGCATTCATAGCCCGACGCATAGCCGTTGCACACCGCAAGGCCTTTTACAAGAGCGCCGTAAGCATCATAGATGCCGGGCTTCGAGATCGTTGTATCATACTGGCAATGGTTGACGATATAGTCGTGAAAGATGATCACCTTTTCCAGATCGCTCGCGTCCTCCGGAACAAGCTCCATGATCTCATCGACTTTCTGATTGAAGGTCTTAACACTCGCCTTGGAGTATATGGATTTATAGCTTGGACGGATCTCCGTCACGATGCCGTCCTTTGTCAGCCCCCAGCTCAGTCCGCCGTCGACGTAAAACAGCTCCATGTGGGAATTGATGACACTCAGATAAAGGTGATAGAGCGAATCGCTCTGAATGGAATACGGTGAAAGATCGATCGTCCTGCTCCAGGATTTTACTCCCTTATAGATCGCATTTCTGGCCCCGTTCAGATCCGAAGCGAAGGGCAGCGTTTCCTCCCCGCCCGCATCCGGGACGGACTCCTCCGGGAAACCGCCCATGCAGATCATGTAAGCCGACAGATCGGCATATTGCTCCGACACGGCTGCTTCATTTCCGGACATTGTTTCGGGGTTTGCGGCAGGTTCGCCCCCGGGCAGGGGCGTGGGCACAGGGACAGGAAGCTCCCGGGCACCTTCCTCTTCGGACGGCTCAGCAACAGACCCTTCCGCGTCTTCTCCGCCGGTGGTGTTTTCGGAAACCGCCTCTTCCTTTCCGGCCGGCTCATCTTCTCCGGCGCAGATCGGCAGGAAATCGCCGCCCAGCAGGAACAGGATCAGGCAAAAAGCCAGAATGCGTTTTCCGAAGCGTTTCATGAGCACACCTCCCGAAAAGGATCTGTCTAATGCGACGACGTCAGTATCTCACAGATCTGCTGATATGTGGCTCCCGCCGGGATCAGATGCACGCCGGTCGAGATCCTTCTGTCATAACCGTTTTTGCACATGTATTCGTCAAATTCCGCAGCCGAAGGCACGATCCCCGCTTCCGCCAGCCGCCTTGCGACCGTATAGGAACCGTCTCCCGATACCACGATGATCTCCTTTGCCTCGGTGTTAAGGCCTCCGGGGCCCGGATTGGCCTGCGCAGGCGTCGGTGTTGCGAGCGGAGCCGTCGTGGGTGTCGGCGTGGGTGCTGCTGTCGGCGCCTTCGTGGGCGTCGGCGTGGGTGCTGCCGTCGGAGCCTTTGTGGGCGTCGGTGTTTCGGTAGGCGTCGGTACCTTCGTCGCCGTGGGTACCTTTGTTGCCGTAGGCACTTTCGTAGCCGTGGGAACCTTTGTTGCCTCAGGTTCTTCATCCTGCGTGGGTGCAGGTGTTACGACAGAACTGTCGTTTTCCTTCTTCTCTCCCGTCCCGGCCGCATCATCCGAAACCGTGGCATCGGAACCCTGTTCAAAATTGACGAGACCGTTTAGATCAGCTGCCGCGGCAGCCCCGGCCTCACGCACATCGTTTGCGTCACCGACATTCGGAAGGCTGAGCGCAGTCCCGGAATTGCCTCCCGATACGGAATACGCATTATCCGTCAGCATCCTGCTTTCCGTCATCCCCAGCTGGCGCGCCCTGCTGCGCACCTCATCATCACTCATTCCCGCTTCCTTCGGACCGGAAAAATGCAGGATCAGGGATGTAACGGCCATCCCGATCCCCAGTCCGCGCATATATGATGCCAGTCTCATCTTTGCTCCTCTTTATCCCACATTCTCAAACAGATCGATCACGAGCTTCACCTCGCCGATCCCCAAACCCAGATCCTTGGCGATCGCCATGTTGGAGCGTCCCATGCGGTGCATCTCCAGAATGCGCTCGTTATGATTGGCGGAGTTTTCCTTTTCAGGCGCAAACTGAAGCTGCACCACCTCCGCTGTGTTCTCTTTTTCGGCAGCCGTCTTCTTCTTTGCCCTGGGCTTTGCAGGGGCTGCAGCCTTCCGCTCGGCTGCCGCTTCCTTCTTCGGCTGCGGTGCTTCTTCTTCCGCAGCAGCTTCTTTCACGGAAGAATTGCCCGGCGCATCCGGATACAGTTCTTCCGGGATGGACATCTGCCCTTCCATCACTTCGGCTTCCGCCAGCTTCTTCAAAGTGCTCTTCGTCTTGCGGCGCACAACGGTACGCCCGCCCATCTCAGCGGGAAGGCTGTGCTTCTCCGGAATGGGCAGCATCTGCTGTCCCGGGATCTCCTCGGAGGCTTTTGCTGCCGCAGGCTTTTTTACGCTCTCCTGCACTGCAATTTCAGCGGCAGGTTCCTGCGCAGCACTCTCTGCCGGCTGCTCCTTTTCAATCTCTTCGACGTTCTCTTTTGCCTTCGCTTTTTTCTTGTGCCCCGACACCTGGGAGATGTCCTCAGCCAGCTCCGCCGTAGCTTCCCGAAGGATCTTTTCCATCATCTCCTCTTCGCTCAGCTCTTCCCCGGGAACAGCTTCCGAAGGGATGTCATCCGCGGGGATGTCATCCATCGGAAAATCTTCCTCAGGAAATTCTTCCGAAGGAAGCTCTTCCGCCAAAGCGGCATCCGAAACGGACTCATCGGGAACACTCTGCGCCGAAAGCGCGGATGCGAGTTCTTCCCCCTGTCGTCCGGGCACGGCCTCGTACTGCGGAAGCTCCTGCATCATGCGTCTCGCATCGATCATCTTTTCCTCGGCAGCCACCACGGTCCTGCCGGCTTCGTCGGCCCTTGCCTGCACTTCCTCTGCCAGCTTTCTTGCACTGCTCGCCAGATCATAAGCTTCGTTCGCGCGCTTGCCTGCCTCGTGCGATTCCTTCTCGGCACGGTTCAAAAGCTCGGTCAGCTCATCCTTGCTGCGGTTGAGCATGTCATGAAGAAAAACAGCCTCCTGGTGATTGTTTCCGATCTGCGTCATGATCGTGTCGGAATAATCTCCCAGAGCCATGATCTTCTCATTGGCTATGCGGTCCAGGGAACGCTCCGTCTTCTCAACGGCATATTGCGCGGCTTCTTCCGTAAGCTCATTGATCCGGGCTGCGCTCCTCCCCTCGATCTCTTTATCCAGCAGGCGCTGCAATTCTTCTTCACTCACAGCACCGTCTGCTCCCTTTTTCCCGTCGGGCAGGAAAAAGCTGCTGATGAACGCCAAAAGCCCTGCCACCAGCAGTAAAATCTCCAATACCGTCATTTTCTTTTCCTTTTCCTTTAGATCTTTATGTCAAAAGCCATCGTATTCTTTTTTACGATACGGCCTTCTTCCCTTGCAACGGGCTTCTTTCCGCCCTTCTTGCCGTTGTCGGCATAACGCTTTCCGTCTCCGCCTTCCGCCGAGTTATCCTCACCCGCGTTATCTTTTTTATGTACCTGGCCGACAAACCGATCGGCATTCTGATCCACCTGTTCCTGCTGCTGCGTCTGGTAGATCATCCCTTTTTCGTTTTCGTGATGCTGCAGCTGCTGAAAATCCTGGGTCCGATTGATCATCCCCTGCATCTCGACCATTCCGATCGCCATGTGATCACCTCCGTTTTACAGAGCCGCTATGCGAACATCGCCTTTCTCCCGCACAAAACGGCAATACTTTACGGTATCTTTAATGATCATGGAAACATCCGATATCGCGATGATCACGCCCTGATAGGCTTCTCCCTTGACTTCGACCGACGCTTCGGATCCTTCCTGCATGAGCTCTTTCAGATTCTCCAGCTCTTCGTTATCCTGCACGATCTTTTCCTGTGTGGTCTTAATGTTTGCCGCAAGCGCCTGGACCTGCTTGACCTGTTCCGGCGTCATCTTGGCCCCGGCTGCCAGTTTTTTCTTGAAGGCATCCAGTACCGGCAGAGCGCTCTTCAGATTCTTCTGTTCTTCCTGAAGCTCCTTGTTCAGCTCACCGATGCGGCTTACGACGGAAGGGTTCACGCCGACGGTCACGCGCGTATCCGCGCCCATCTGCGAGCCCAGGGTGCGCACCCGGATCTTTCCGGTCGCCATCACCTCACCGCCCGTGATGAACCCGCGTTTGCTCATGACATTGATCTCGGTCCCCGCCTGTACCTTGGAATGCAGGATCGAATTGGTCTCCACATAGCCCCCTGCTTCCGCTTTGCAGTTTTCCATGTACTTGGCGATGATATTTCCGCCGGCTTTCAGCGTGCCTTTCCCCATGCCGTTGATGCCCCGTACCAGCACGATATTTCCGCCGGCCTCGATGGTGGCGCCTTCCACCACACCCTGCACCTCCACGTCACCGCTGCAGCGGATGCTGAAATTGGAATTCACATTTCCCTGTACGAGGACATTTCCCTGATACTCGATGTTTCCGGTGGAATTGTCCACATTCACCACCTGCATCACATCGGATACAAAAACCTTGCCTCCGGTAAGCGTCACATGACCGTTCACGCGGGAACTGATGGAGCACATGTCCTCGGCAAGCTGGATGTTTAATCCGTAAGAAAGCCGCGCGGGCTTAACATTCCTGGGCGCGAGCTCCGTTCCGCTCACGTCACGGCCGGCCTCACCTTTCACCTCCGGATGGAGGGTCGCCAGGACCATTCCTTCCGTGCAGTGATTGACCAGGTTCAGATTAAAGAAATCAACGGTGCCGTCCTCATTCAGCGTAGGGCGTACCCTGTTGTCGGTGTTGAAGTGATATTCGATCCAGGCATCCTTGCCTTCCTTTACCGGCACGCCTTTTGCGATCACATAATCCGTGCAGTATTTCTTGTTGGCCAGGAAATCGTCCAGAACTTTTTCGTCAACGCCGAAGTTCACCTTTGCCAGGCGGCATTCGCTGTAGATCTCTTCCTTGTTCAGCAGACGCCCGCCCGTGGAAGGCGGATAAAAACGGGCCGTAGCGGTCATCCCGTCTTCGCTGATCCGGATCATGCTCCCCTCCGAAACAGCCAGGATGCGGTTCTTGCTCAGGGGGATCAGCTTTTCGGGATCGCCGGCCTTGAAAAAGGCACCGAGCACGGCAACGTCAAAAGGCACTTTCTTAAAATCGAGATAATTCATTACCTCCTGGACCGAGGGAAGGCTCCCGTCGTCTCCGGGGATCAGCTGCAAAAATGTGCCGCTGTCGTTCAGCACGATCTGAAAATAAGCATTCATAGGCTCTCCTCTCCTTAGCTGAGCTTATGCAGGATGCCCACATAATCCCCGAGACGCTTGCGCATCTTCTCGAGTGCCCTGGTGTGCAACTGCGAGATCCTTGATTCCGATACTTCCAGGATGCTTGCGATCTCCTTAAGGGTCAGTTCCTCGTAGTAGTAGAACAGGATCACGCTGCGCTCTTTCTCCGTAAGAAGATCCAGCGCTTCCATCAGCATTTCCTTCAGCTCCGCCTTGTCCATCACCTCTTCGGGGGATTCGTAATGCGAAGCACGTGTGCTGTCGCCGGCCACTTCGCTGCCGGACTCCATGAATTCGTTAAGGCTTACGACATTGGTGAGCTTCATCTGCGACTGCCATTCCAGAAGCTCATCGTCCGTGATCCCGAGAGCTGTCGCAAGCTCCTCATCCGTGGCGGGCCTTCCGGTCGAAGCCTCGATCTCCTTCATCGCGTTGTCGATCTGCTTCTGTCGCTGGCGCACCGTGCGCGGGATCCAGTCGTTCTTGCGGATCTGGTCCAGGATCGCTCCGCGTATCCGCAGGGATGCATAGGTCTCGAACTTGATCCCTTTGCGGATATCATACTTGTCGATCGCATCGATCAGACCGAATATCCCATAGCTCACAAGGTCGTCATATTCAACATTGTACCCCAGATACATGGAAAGACGCCCGGCCACGAGCTTGACCAGAGGCGCATATTCCAGGATCAGCTTCTCGCGCAGATCCGCGCTGCCGACCCTGGCATAATCTTCCCATAATCTTTTTCTACCGGCTTCGTCCATCTAGCACGGGACCTCCTCAGAAATTATCGTCGGGGCCGCCCTTCTCCACCAGGTCTCCGGCGTCCTCAAAATAATCGCTGTAATCGATGTTCATGTTAAATCGGTCCACGATCTCTTTGACCACGGTACCGAGGATCGCAAATACAAAGAGAGTGATCAGCAGTACAAGCAAAAGCTCCGTCATCGGGAAATGCTGCAACAATCCCAGGATCAATGCGATCGATCCGCCCAGCAGCATAAATAACGACGGCAGGAGCTTCGTCTTCAGCTTATTCTTCTTTTGCGGCAATTTGACATCATCTTCCATCAGATCACCTTCAGCGGCTTGCCTACCGCTTTAACCTCGTAGTCTCCCGTCTCGGGATTGAACGTTACGGTACGTCCGTAATTGGCTCCCGTATCTTCTGCGAGGATGGGGATATTCAGGGCTTTCAGGGCCGCTTTTGTCGCTGCGACATTACGGTCCCCGATCCCGGTAAGCTCCGATTTCGACTGGAAAGAGAACATGGTCGCACCGCCGGCGATCTTCGCAACCATGCGGCTGCGGAGAGCACCCATTTTTTCCAGACGCCTTACCAGCTCCGGAATGCCCGTATCGGCAAACTTGGCCAGATTGTTGCTGCTCTTTACTTCCTTGCTGTTCGGAAGCATCACATGAACCAGCCCGCCGATCTTACTGTGTTTGTCGCGGATCGCTATGCCCACACAGCTTCCCAGTCCAATCGTCGTAATCAGATCAGGGGGCTTGACCACATTCAGATCCGCTATGCCTACTTTAATCGTCTCAGCCATAGTTTTATCCCGTCAATCAAAATCCCAACGCGTGCAGTATCTTAGCATCCGACTCCTCATCCGGGACCAGGATGAAATATCCCGAGAGGTCATCATCATCCGCAAAATCCGTCTGGATCAAAAGCATCTTGTCCGAGATCGCACCAAACTCGATCGCGGGGACCGACAGGATCGCACCTGCCATGTCGATGCAGACATCCGGAACGGAAGGATAGATCGTCAGATTTGTCAGTGTGGAAAGGGAATTCAGATACGCTCCGGTAATGACGTTTCCGATCTCTTTCAGGGCGGAAAGCTCCATCTCGGTGAAATCCTCCTCATCCGAGGGCATTCCCATCAACTTCTGCACCATGGCCCGTGCCGATTCCTTCTTCTGGACAAACATGATGCTTCCGTGAATATCGCCGTCCACCACAAGGTAGATGCCGGCAACCAGCTGCTCTTCGCCGCCCAGCGTGGTCCCGACTTCCTTGAACTCCATCAGACGGACCTTGGGAACCATCATGTCCACCTTGGTTCCCAGCATCGTGGACAGGGCTGTGGTCGCATTTCCCGCTCCGATGTTTCCGATCTCCTTCAGCACATCAAAGTACTGGTCGGACATCTCTTCAATTGTCAGATCGCGCGTATCCGCCATCAGGCACCTCCTAAAATTATAATCCCTGGAAGACCATGTCCAGGTCAAGCAGGGTGATCAGACCGGTCTCGTGCTTGCCGATGCCGGAAGCATAAGCGTTCTGTCCGTCACTCTTGTCAAAGCTTGCGCGCTCAATCTCGGCGGAGTTCAGGTTTACAACCTCTTTCACGCTGTCAACCATCATTCCGATGGGCTCATGCTGGTCCATTTTGATGATGATGATACGCGTATCCTTGGTCTCCTCATCCGCGGAAAGCCCCATCTTGATCCTGAGACTCATCACGGGGATAACCTCGCCGCGAAGATTGATCACGCCCTTAAAATGCCCCGGCACCTGAGGTACGCGAGTGATCTGCTGCATGCGTACGATGTTGTCGATATACTTGATATCGATGCCGTACTGCTCTTCTCCGATGCGGATCACGATGTACTGCGTGATCTCATTCACATTGGTACTTAATTCGTTTGCCATCGCCATACTCTCCTTGCCTGTTTATTAGATCAGCGCGTTCGAATCAATGATCAGAGCCACTTCACCGTCACCGAGGATGGTCGCGCCGCTGATGAACTTGCACTTGTTGATATACTTGCCCATGGACTTGATAACGATCTCCTGCTGTCCGATCAGTTCATCCACCACAAGGCCGGCCAGCTTGTCGCCCTTCTTGGCGATGACAACGATCATGTGGGAATCGGCCTTCCGTCTCGACTCACACTCCAGGATATGATCCAGACGGAGAAGCGGGATGACCGTTCCGCGCAGGTTGATCACTTCCTTGCTCTCCACGGTCTTCACATCATGAGGATTGATGTCCTCGATGGTCTGAATGCCGCTGAGGGCGATCGCGTATTTCTCGCCGCCCACAACAACCATGAGAGCCTGGATGATGGCCAGGGTCAGAGGCAGGCGGATCGTGAAGGTCGTGCCTTCCCCAAGCTTGGTCTTGACATCCACTTCACCGGAAAGCGCTTCGATCTTACTCTTGACCACGTCGAGACCGACGCCTCGGCCGCTCAGATCGGAAACCTGCTTGGCCGTGGAGAAGCTCGGCATGAAGAGCAGATTGATGATCTCGGAATCATCGGCCGCATATGCCTGTTCCTCGGTCATGATGCCGCGCTCAATGGCTTTCTGGCGCACGCGGTCGGTATCGATTCCGTTACCGTCATCCCTGACCTCGATCACAACGTTGTTGCCGTCCTGATAAGCATCCAGGAAAATGGAACCGCTTTCGGGCTTGCCCTTTGCGATACGCTCTTCAGGCATTTCCAGACCGTGGTCTGCGGAATTACGGAGCATGTGCATCAGAGGATCGCCGATCTCATCGACCACGGTACGGTCCAGTTCGGTCTCTTCACCGCTCATGAACAGCTCCATGGGCTTGTTGAGAGACTTGGAGATATCGCGGATCATGCGCGGGAATTTGCTCACCACGCTCTCGATGGGTACCATTCGGACCTTCATGACGGATTCATGCAGGTTCGTCGTGACACTCTCCAGATATTCAATCTGCTCGTGCAGATTGGAATTGCCGCCATTTTCGGCTTCGCTGGTCGCGCCGCTCACAAGGGAGTTCTTGGCGATGATCAGCTCGCTGACCAGATTCATCAGGGAATCCAGCTTTTCGATATCCACACGTACCGTGCGGTTCACTGCAGGCTTTCCGCCCTTCTTTTCGTTCTTGGCTGCGGGTGCCGCCTTGGATTCGGGCTTCTTCGCAACCTCGTTCTTCACGGGCGCGACCGCGGTGGTGGGAGCAGGTGCCGGCTTTGCGGCTTCCGCTTCCTTGGGCTTCTCGTCCTTGGGCGCTTCGCTCGCCGATGCGTCTGCCGAACTCTCTCCGTCAAAGATGCCGCCCTTGGCATCCGCGATCTCGGAAACTGCCTTGATCTCCTTCAGGATCGGCTCGAGCTCTCCTTCGGATGCGATGATCAGGGAGAAGGAAAGATCAAACTTCTCATCCTCGATGTCCTGGGTGGAGGGATCGGCCGCGATGATCTCGCCGCTCTCTTCGATCGCTTTGAATACAAGAAACGCCCTGGCCGCCTTCAGCAGGCAGTTCTCCTGCACGGTGACCGTGACGTTATAGATCTTCTTATTCGCCAGCATGGCGTCTTCCAGAGCCTTCTGCTCTTCTTCGCTGAGCGAGCCCACGTTCCATACGTGGCCGGCATCGGCTGCAGGCTCTTTTGCCTCTTCCTTCGGCGCTTCCGCAGGTGCTTCCGCAGCAGGAGCCGCTTCAGCCCCGCCCTTGCCCGCAAGGATGTCATTCAGTTCCTTGATGATGGGCTCGTTGTCGTTGGTACCTTCGTCCGAGGTTTCGGCGATCACGGAAACATAGCCTTCGATGGCATCAAGGCAGCGGAACAATACATCGATCATGCCCGCATTGACCTTCAGATTACCGTCGCGCACCTCGGAAAACACATTCTCCATGTCATGGGTCAGGGTCTGCATACGCTTGTAACCCATGGTACCTGCCATGCCCTTCAAGGTGTGTGCCGCACGGAAGATCTCACCGATGGTATCGGGATTTTCCGGATCCTGTTCCAGATTCAGCACACTGGTATTGAGGTTTTGGAGATGCTCCTTGCTCTCGTCAAGGAAGATGTCTAAATACTGGCTTACGTCCATGTCTTCTCTCCTTCATTTTACTGCAGTTCCCCATCGGGATCAGCTCCCTCCGGAGTGTCCGCGTGATATCACCTCACCCCGACATTCGCCAGGATGGCTTGTGCTACCTGATCCAGATCCACCACTTCATTGACGAGCCCGGTAGAAACGATGCTGCCCGGCATCCCGTTCACGACACAGCTCTTTTCATCCTGTGCGATGATGTGGCATTTCTTGGCCTTTACAAGATTCTGTATCCCTTCCGTGCCGTCCTTCCCCATTCCGGTGAGTACCACGCACACGATGCTGTGGAACGGACTTTTCACAAGGGATTCAAACATATAGTTGGCGCAGGGTTTCACGCCTTCCCGGCTGGGCTCGTCCGTATAGGCGATGCGCCCGCGGCCGTTCTGCTCAACATAGTTCAGATGAGCCCCGCCTTTGGAGATATAAACATGTCCCTTTTCGAGGACTTCGCCGTCCACTGCTTCGCTGACGCTAAGCTCGCTCATGCTGTTGAGACGGTCAGCCAGGGATTTGGTGAAACCGACCGGCATGTGCTGCACGATCATCACCGGTGCGTCCAGATTCTTCGGAAGACGCGGGATCACGCTCTGCAGCGCCTTGGGCCCGCCCGTCGAAGAAGCGATCGCAACCAGCTTGTTTCCCTTTCCCTCTCTGGGGACCTGGGTGTTGTCAACCTTCACGATCATCCCGCCCGGCCGTATCACCACGGTATTGCGGAAGATCCCGCTGGAAGCCTTGCGGTTTGACAGGACCACCGCTTCCAGTATCTCAAAGAAACGCTTGATAAAATCCTGGTCCTTGGAATAGATCGCGCTCTGCGGCTTCTGGATAAAATCCACCGCTCCGAGCTCGAGCGCATCCATCGTGACCCGCGCTCCTTCGCTGGTTTCCGTGGAAAGCACCATGACGCGCTCATCTCTTTTCCGGATCTTCAGTTCCTTCAGGAATTCGAGGCCGCCCATCTTCGGCATATTGATGTCGGTAATGATCCCGTCAAAGCGGGTCGTTTCCAGCATCTTCAGCGCTTCCACGCCGTTGTTTGCCATGCCTTCCACAGTAAATCTTTTATCGCTATTTATTATATCACAGAGAACTCTTCGCGTGAGTGCAGAATCATCAACAACGAGAATTTTCTTGGCATCCATAACTTCCGTCTCCTTACATTCTCCGATTGCTATGTGCATTATAACACATTAAAGGCATACGGTACAAGCATTATTTCGTCATAAATGCTAAACAGAAAGGCGTTGTCAGACGGCCGCTTATACATTTCCGCTCTGGCGGGCCCGCCCCTTTCGTTCTTCGTCAAAAATGAAACGGATGATCTCTTCCCTCTCCCCGTTCTCGATGCGAAGGAACTGTCCGCGCAGCTCACTGTTGCTGGGATTGTTCACAACGCTCTCGACGGAAAGGATGCGCACCACAAGGTCATACTTCCGCATCTGCCCCTTCAGCTCCAGCATGAAACGGCAACGCACCAGCGATCCTTCCCGGTACCCCGCTCCCGTGACGAAACGGATCCCGCCGCCGGAGAGGTCCACGATCACGCCCTTTTCCGCAGGCTCTTCCATGAAATACACGGTACCGCCCTGCTCATAGAGAGTTGCTTCCTCCTTGGTCAGTTCAGCGCTGGTCATACCGATCACGCAGCTGTAGCGGTAATACTCCCTGCGCTGGTGCCGGCGCAGCTCCGACGTGAGCGAAAGCACCGCGATCGCTACGCCCGTGTCATTCCTGCGGCTGACCACCTCGGCCGTGCAGGCATAGATGCCCTTCCCGGCATAGAAGAAGAGCTCGTACACCATCCCGACACTGAGTACGATAAGCTTGGTCTTTTCCGTCGGCATGATGATCTCCACCTGGCCGTCCTCACTGACGTCGAATACCTTGGTGATGAAATACTTCCGCTCATCCTCCGGGAGTTCGTCCGCCTTCACGCTTTCGATGTCCACCCGGTCTCCGGGTCTTACGATGTCAAAGATTTCGATCATTGTCCTTTTTTATTGGCCACGATGTGCGAGAAGAACGCAGCCATCCCCCTTTTCTTTATTTTTCCTTCCGTTTCCAGATGCATGAGGCGCCCCGCTATCACCTCGAATGCCTGCGCCGATCTTGCTCCCGGGTTGGCGAGCGTGACCGGTTTCTGCTGCATGACCGCCTGGCTCAGATGCTTGTCCTGCGGCACGGCTCCCAGATACTCCAGCGGCAGTCCCAGAAAACGTCCGACCACCACGTTCAGCTTCTTGAAGAGGATCTCGCCCTCCGCGTCGTTCTCCACACGGTTCGCGATCACCTTGATCTGGGAATTCTCTTTGGAAAAACGCGGATGCCGGTTCAATGCTTTCAACAGGGAATAGGAATCCGTGATGGAGGTCGGTTCCGGCGTGGTGATCAGAAGGATCTCACCGCTGGCCACCAGAAACTCCAGAACCGCATCCGAGATGCCGGCCCCCGTATCGATGATGATCACATCCGCGATCGCATCCAGCTGTGCCAGATTCTGTATGATATACGTCAGGTATTCCTTCCCCAGGTTGGAAAGACCGGCTATCCCCGAGCCTCCGGAGATGAAGCCGACGTCTCCGGGTCCCCAGGTGATGATCTCCGTAATGTTTTTCCCCTGGTAGATCAGATCGCTCAGATTGTGCTTCGGCAGCGTGCCGAACATGATCTCGATGTTGGCAAGACCGAAGTCTGCATCCAGAATGATGACCCTCTGCCCCAGCTTCTTGAAGTTCAGAGCCAGGTTGATGGCCGTGTTGGATTTGCCCACGCCGCCCTTGCCGCTGGTAACGGTAATGACCCTTGCCAGCGGACGCGCAGCCTGTGCCTGCGGATTTGCCTTTATGATGTTTCTTAACTGTTGCGCCTGATCCATTTGTTTTCCTTATGCGTTCTGATCCGTCAGAAGCTGTTTCGCCATGTTCTGCGGATTAAAGACTTCGATGTCGTCGGGCACATTCTGCCCGTTCGTCACATAGCTCATGGCTGCTCCGGTATGAAGCCGCAGGTTCAGCAGATTGCCGCATTCCCGCGTTTCGTCCAGCTTGGTAAAGATCAGCCTGTATTCCGTCAGTTCCTTGTAAGCATCCGCGATCGCCACCAGATCCTTGTACTTCGTAGTCGCGCTCACGACAAGATAAAACTCACACTCCGCCACATCCTTCAGGGCTTCCAGGAAGAGCATCATCTCTTTCTTCTGCTCCTCGTTCTTGTGGGAATGCCCGGCCGTGTCGATCAGGATGTAATCCAGATCCTTGTATCTTTCGTAATGCTCCTTCAGCTCCTCGGGCGTATAGATCACGTGGAAGGGCGCTCCGAGGATCCCCGCGTAGGTCTTGAGCTGGTCGGTGGCCGAGATGCGGTAGGTATCCGTGGTAAAGAGCACGATGCGCTTGTTCTCGGTCAGACGGAACCTGGATGCGATCTTGGCAAGCGTCGTGGTCTTTCCCACGCCCGTGGGCCCGATGAAGAATACGACCTTCGCCCCTTTCTCCGCCGGAGAGATGCGCTGCGTCTTTCCGAACTTCAGGATGATCTTCTGGTAGATGTGCGAGAGCACATGCTCCATCTGCGCACCGCCGCTGTAATTCTGCTCGATCTCGTCCACGAGTTCGTTGGCATTGCGCTCGCTCACTTCGTTTTCCACAAGAGTATGGTAGAGCAGCCGGCAGAAATCCGTCAGCTCCTTGCGCTGCTTTCCGTCTTCCTCGGTTTCCGGCTTTTTTTCTTCCGTCTCTTCCTTTTCGGGAACATCCGCGCGGGAAAGCTTCCGCTCCAGGAGATTCTGGATGTTCTCGAGCTTCTCCTCCACCGCCGCCTCTGCCAGAAGGCTTGCCGCACGGTCCGTTGCCCTTCTGTCCTCTGCGGGAGCAGACGCCGCTTCCGGCTTGTCCTTTTCGGTCTTTTCGGCTTTGTCAGCTTCGTTTCCGGCCTTCTGCCGCAGCTGGTCCACGCCTGCAACGGCTTCCCTGGCCCTGGCTTCGGAACGGTCCATCTCCTCCTCCTTGGCGACTGTCACTTCCACCTGCATCTTTCTCAGGAAAGAAAACAGTCCCTTGGGTTTTACGTTACGGGAATGGATCAGGGTCACCTCATCCCCGAGATCCTTCCTGGCCGCTTCGAGCGCCTCTGCTTCACTTTTTGCCGTGTACTTTTTTATGATCATTGCTTCCCCTTATGCCGGCGCATCCTCACGCCCAGCATTCCTGCGTTCTTACGCCGTCACCATGCCCACACTCTGCAGATTGACATCCGACTCCACTTCATTATAACTCACAACCACCAGATCCTGGAAGTACTCTTCTACCAGACGCCGGAAATACATGCGCACGATGGGACTCGTCAGGATGATCGGACTTGCGCCCATCTCCTTGAGCTTCTCGAGCTCAAGCCCCAGATTATCGTTGATCTTGCGGATGCGCTCGGGATCCAGCGTTATATACGCTCCCTGCTCGCTCTGCTTGACACTGGCCATGATATCCTGCTCCAGCTTGGGATCGAGCGTCAATACATTGACCGTGGTCTCTCCCGCAAAATACTTGTTCGAGATCGCACGCTTCAGGGAAGCGCGCACATATTCCGTGAGCAGATCCGTGTCCCTCGTAGCCGTCGCGTGATCCGCAAGACTTTCAAAGATCGTAAGCAGATCGCGGATGCTGATCCCCTCGGAAAGGAGATTCTGCAGCACCTTCTGGATCTCACCGAGTCCGAGAAGCTTCGGAACAAGCTCTTCCACGATGGCCGGATTGTTCTCTTTCAGATTATCGACAAGCGCCTGCACATCCTGACGCGTCAAAAGCTCGGCGATGTGCCGGCGGATCACCTCGGTCAGATGGGTCGCGATGATGCTGGGCGGATCCACAACGGTATAGCCGACGCTCTCGGCACGTTCCCTCTGCCCCTCCGTGATCCACTGTGCCTTCAGCTTGAAGGCCGGCTCAATGGTCGGGATGCCGGTGATCTTTTCCTCAACGTATCCGGGATCCATCGCCAGATAGTGATCGAAGAAGATCTCTCCTTCCGCCGTCTGTATTCCCTTGATCTTGATGATGTACTGGTTCGGGTTCAGCTGGATGTTATCACGCAGACGGATGATCGGCACGACCGTACCGAGTTCCAGTGCGATCTGACGGCGGATCATGACAACGCGGTCCAGAAGATCGCCGCCCTGGTTCGCATCCGCAAGAGGAATGATGCCGTAACCGAATTCCAGTTCAATGGGATCCACCTGCAAAAGTGAAGTGACATTCTCGGGCTTGCGGATCTCTTCCGCCTCGGCCACTTCCTCGGCTTCCACCTGTTCTTCCACGGACTTCTGCTCCATGGTCTTTTCCATCTTGCGCGCCACCAGGATGAAGACAACACCAAGTGGGACAAAGATAAACCAGTGCAGCGGCGTGAATACTCCCAGGAAGGAAAGTGTCGCACCCACGACATACAGCGCGCGGGGCAGGCCGAAGATCTGCTTGAGCAGGGTATTTCCGAAATCCGCTTCCTTGGAGCCCTTTGTTACCAGCACACCGGTAGCCAGCGAGATCAGAAGCGAAGGGATCGCGCTCACCAGGCCGTCACCGATGGTCAGGATCGCATAGGCATTCAATGCTCCCGTGAAATCCATGCTCCTGCGGAACATTCCCATCAGAATGCCGCCGACAAGGTTGATGGCGCTGATCAGCAGACCGGCCAGCGCGTCTCCCTTTACGTATTTCACGGCACCGTCCATGGAACCGAAGAAGCTTGCCTCTTCCTGAATCTTATCGCGCCTGCGCTTGGCTTCCGCGTCGTCGATGGCACCGGTATTCAGGTCCGCATCGATGGCCATCTGTTTACCGGGCATGGCATCCAGCGTGAAACGCGCCGTCACTTCCGCCACTCGTTCCGAACCTTTGTTGATGACCATGAACTGCACGATCAAAAGGATCGCAAAGACGATGATGCCCAGCACCAGATCGCCGCCGCCCACGAAGTTTCCGAAGGTCATGACCACGTTTCCGGGATTGCCGTCGATCAGGATCAGACGGGTCGAGGAGACGTTCAGCGAGATGCGGAACAGTGTGGTGAAGAGCAGCATCGTGGGATAAAAGCTCATGTCCAGCGGTTCCTTGGAGAACATTGCCGAGAAAAGGACGGAAAAGGCCACGGCCATGTTGACCGCGAGCAATATGTCAAGAAGCCAGCTCGGGATCGGGACGATCATCATCACGAAGGCCGCGAGGACATAAAAGGCTACAACAAAATCGCCCTTCAGAAACTTCTTGAGCATGTCTTTTCCTCCTTTCTGTATTTTTCGATTCCTGTATCCGCCGGTCGGGAGTTATCGGTTCTGCCTCGCATCATCCGTCCCGGTCGCTGACACGCTCCCGGCTCCGGATGATGACTCGGCTTCCACATATCCTGTCTCACCGCTTCCTTTTCACGCCACTCAGATCCGGCCGGTGTTTCTGTATACGATCGCAAGTACTTCCGCCACCGCCACATAGAGTTCCTCGGGGATCTGCTCCCCCAGTTCCACGTTGGCGTAGAGGGAACGGGCCAGCGGTTTGTTCTCCACGATCTCGATCCCGTGCTCCGTCGCGGCTTTCTTGATCTGCTGCGCGAGATAATCCGCTCCCTTGGCGACCACAAACGGTGCCTCGGCGATATCCTTGTCGTAGCGCAGGGCAACGGCGTAATGCGTGGGGTTGGTGATGACCACGTCTGCCTGCGGCAGCGACTGCATCATGCGCCTCCTGGAAGCTTCCTGCATCCTCTGGCGGATCTTGCCCTTTACGGCAGGATCACCTTCCTGGGACTTGTATTCTTCCTTGACCTCCTGCTTGGTCATCTTCATGTCCTCGTGGAACTTCCACTTCTGATAAGCGAAATCCGCAAAGGCCACTCCGATGAAGATCAG
This sequence comes from Lachnospiraceae bacterium, assembly GCA_024696005.1. Taxonomy (GTDB): domain Bacteria; phylum Bacillota; class Clostridia; order Lachnospirales; family Lachnospiraceae; genus NK4A136. The sequence goes on from JAILHF010000051.1 coordinate 455,400, forward strand.
CGAGATCTTCAGGCCGATATCGATCAAAAGCTGCCCCGAGAGGAGCACTGCCTGCATCATCGGCATGTCGTAGAGCACAAAGAGCATGGGCCATTGGTCCCTGAGCTCGTTGTAGATCACGATCACCATCACCGTGATCTTGAGCAGCGATTTGATCAGCTCCACGAGCTTGTTCAGCGAAAAGATGCGTTTCAGCCCGTTAACCGGGTTGAGCTTGCTGAACTTGGGCTGCAGCGGTTTGCTCGTCGGCTTCCACTTCACCTGCACCAGGTCCGCTATGAACGAGACCGCAAATCCCGCAAGCAGAAACGGCAGGATGATGACCAGTGTGCGCAAAATCCCGAAACCGATCAGGTTGGAATACTCCTGTGCCTGGTTCTTGTAAGACGGCAGCTTCGTGTAATACGGTATCTGGCCGTAAAAGCCGGAAAAGAGTTCACCGAGCTGGCTTCCCGTCGTCGAGATCCAGATGCGCAGCAGGATGAACATCGCCAGCAGGGTAAAGCTGGAAGCAAACTCCTGGCTCTTGGCAACCTGCCCTTCCTTGCGGGCATCCTCCAGTTTCTTGCTGGTCGGTTCCTCGGTCTTTTCCCCGCCTTCCCCTTCCTTGGCGAAGAACTGCAGGTCATATGCAAAACGCAGCCGCAGCTTTTCCGTTTCGGCGGCTGTCAGGTTCACTGCGGTGCTCAAGCACTTCCTCCCATCGCTTCGATCATCGACACGATGATCGTCCGCATCTGTATAAAGAGCAGATCCGCCGCATCCGGCAGAAGGCGTACCGTCAGGACCAGGATCGCCAGTCCCATGACCGCCTTGAACTGCACGCCGATCGCGAACATGTTCATCTGCGGACTCACCTTGGCCATGATGCCCAGAAGCCCGTTCGTGAGCAGGGACGCACAGAACAGAGGCAGCCCGATCCGGAAACCGAGCATCACATATTCCGCCATGAAGCCGACCAGCGAATCGTAAAAGCGCTGTAGGTCAAATACCGACTTTCCGATAGGGATCAGCTTAAAGCTGTCTGCCATCGCCTGTATCAGAAAGCGGTCCATTCCGGCCACGATGAACACCAGCATGAAAGCATACTGGTAATAGCGGCCCGTCACCGTGACGTTCATGCGCGTCAGCGGATCCATCTGCGAAGCCATCGAAAAGCCGATGTTGGTATCCACGATCTGCCCGGCAAAGGAGGCGATCTCCATCGTCCAGTTTGCCACGACCCCGATCACCAGCCCGGTGATCGCTTCCTTCAGCACAAGGTTCGTGTAATCCAGAAGCGTCCGGTATTCCGGGTACAGATGCGGCGTGATCCCCTCGTACAGAAGAAAGCTGAGGATGGCCGCGAAGGCAGCCCTGATGGTGCGCGGAACCTCGGCTCTCCCGAAAAACGGTGCAGCGAAAACGAACATGGAGATGCGCGTCAGGATCAGCAAAAAGTATTCCAGTTCTTCCAGCGGAAAGGACAAGTCCACGATCCAGTTCATACGCCGCCCCTAGTGGATATAAATGCTGAAATCCGACCACAGTTTTTCCATGAAACCGATCATGTTGTTCAGCATCCAGTTGCCCCCGAGCATCAGGGTCAGAAAGATCGCCAGAAGCTTCGGCACAAAGGTCAGCGTCTGTTCCTGGATGGATGTCACTGTCTGGAATATGCTGACGAGCAGTCCTATGAGCATCGAGATCAGCAGGGGCGGCAGCGCCGTGATCAGGACCGTATACATGGCATCCGCCATGATCTGTGTGATCAGATCGATCGTCATTTAGCAAGCCCCCCTAATAAAATGTCTTTACCAGGTTTACGATGATCAGGTTCCAGCCGTCCGCCAGAACAAAAAGCAATATCTTGAACGGCATCGATATCGTGGTCGGTGGCAACATCATCATGCCCATGCTCATCAACACCGAGGATACCACCATGTCGATGATCAAAAACGGCACATAGATCAGAAAGCCGATGATGAACGCGGTCCGCAGTTCGCTCATCACATAGGACGGGATCAGCACCTGCAGCGGGACATCATCCGGCTCTCCGGACCAGTCCTCGTAACCGGCGATCTGCATGAACACCGATACGTCCTTCACCTCGGTCTGCGGATACATGTATTCCCGCAGGGGCTTTACGCCGGCCTCAAAGGCCTCCATCGTCTCGATCTCCCCGTTGTTCAGCGGAACAACCGCATCATTGTAGATCTGTCCGAAGACCGGGCTCATGATATAGATCGTGAGAAAAAGCGCGATCCCGAGCAGGACCATATTCGGCGGCGCCGTCTGCGTGTTCAGCGCCTGCCTGGTAAAATGCAAAACAATGATGATGCGTGTAAAGCTTGTCAGCGTCAGCAGAAGGAACGGCAATAACGAGATGGCCGTCAGGATCAATACGATCTGCAGCGCCCCGTTTACCGAACCGTTTCCGTTGTTCAGCGCGATCGTAACGGTATTTCCGACATTCGGAGCCGCCACATCCCCGGAATCTTCCGCGTCTCCGGGTTCTTCCGCGTAGGTCCGTTCATCCGTATCCCCGTCGTTATCCGAATCGGTGGCGTGTGCCCGTAAAGGACTCATAATGCACAGTATGCCCGCTGCAAGCAGCAGGCACAGCAGGATCAGTTTTTTACTGATCGTTCTTTTCTTCATGTTCGTCCGTTCCTTTGTCCGGTTCCGCGGCCTGCAGGCTCTTCACCCGCCGGAGTATCTCCCCGAAGCCTCCCGGGGAACTGCCTTCCGTCACCGGAAGGATCTCGTCCTCCGCAAGCTCCGCCACGGTCGACACACTGTCTTTTCCGGTCGCCAGCACCAGATAATGCTTTCCGGCGCGTACCAGCAGCAGTGTCTTTCCCCCGCCCAGGGCCATGCTCTCAAGGATCTGCATGTTCCCGGCGTGTCCCAGCCCCCTCTGGCTCTTGGCCACAAGGCGCGTCGTATAATAGGCCAGCGCAAGTACCAGGATGAAGATCACCAAAAGGCTCAGAAAACGAGCCAGATTGTTGACCGCATTTCCCGGTGCCGCGCTCTCAGTGGTCGTGCCCTTAAAACTCAGCAGCATTCCGGCTGCCACCCTCAAATAGATCAGCATCAGTCTTTAATGATCTCGGTGATGCGCACACCGAAGCTTTCCTCAATGACCACCACTTCACCCTTGGCCACGAACTTGCCGTTTACAAGGACATCGATGGGCTCACCTGCGATCTTTTCCAGTTCGATGATGGTTCCCGGCGCAAAATCCAGGATATCGTGTATCGTCTTGGACGTGCGCCCCAGTTCCACGGTAACCTCCAGCGGAACATCCATGATCAGCCCGATGTTTTCCTGTCCGATCAGCGCCGCCATGTCCGGCGTAAAGGCCGAAAACTGTGCCGGCTGAACGTTCATCTGCGGCATGGGCTGTGCCATGGGCGGATAAGGATACGGCTGCTGCGGCGGATATCCCGCATAGGGATCTGCTCCGGGAGCTGCAGCGGCGGGTGCCGGAGCAGGCGCGGGCGCGGGTGCCGGAGCAGGCGCAGGAGCCGGTGCGGGTGCAGGGGCTGCTGCGGGCGCAGGCTCGGGTGACGAGGAAGCGCCTCCGGTAAACTTCTCATACAAGGACTTCGCAAACTGGATCGGATACAGCTGCATGATCGTGGAATCGATCAGATCCCCGATCTGCATGCGGAATTCGATCTGCACAAAGGTATCTTCGGTAAAGGGATCCTGCCGGCGTCCGTCCGTCAGTTCGTTGACCTTCACCAAAGAAGCGATGGGCGGACTGATGTCGATCTTCATCTCCATCATGGAGGAAAGCGAAGTCGCCGAAGAACCCATCATCTGGTTCATCGCTTCGGAAATCGCGGAAAGATGCAGATCCCCGAGCTCGCCTTCCGTGTTGGAGCCGTCACCGCCCATCATCAGATCCGTGATGATCTTCACGTCACGTTCGTTCAGGATCAGGATGTTCGACCCCGTAAGGCCGATGGTATACTGGATCTCCACGAAAACGCAGGGCGCAGGATAATCCGCCAGCACCGTCTCCCAGTTCGCAAGCGTGACTCTGGGCGTCGTGATGTTTACCTTCTGGTTGACCAGCGAGAATAAGGTCGTGGCCGAGGTACCCATGCTGATATTGGCGATCTCACCGATGGCATCCTTTTCGATATCGGAAAGGAGACTCTGGTCGGGCGCAGGTTTCCCCCCGCCGCCGCTTCCCGCGTCCGCAGGCGCGTCTCCACCGCCGGAATCGCTCAGATCCATTCCGTTAAGGAGCGCGTTGATCTCGTCCTGTGATAGCATTCCATCCATCGTGTCTCTGTCCTCTCTTATGGATTCCGCCCGCAAACACATGAAGCGCGGGCTTTACGCAGACCTTAGGCGTCCGCATCCGCGGCTTCCCCTGCCGCTTCCTCCCTTTCCTCGTCTTCCCTGTACACTCCGGTGACACGGACAGCATAGCGGTCGTGATCCGTGCCGGGCACGGCGGAAAACTTCTTGTACATCCCGACGTAGACATCCAGTTCGTTGTCCACGCGGCGTTCCAGCCGTATGATATCTCCCACCTGCAGCGTGAGGAAATCGCTGACGGCGATCTGGCTCTTTCCGAGCACCGCTTTGACCGGCACATCGACCCTGCGCAGGAGGTTCTCGATATCCTGGCGGTGATCGCCGGAATCGCTTCCAACCATGCTGGTGAACCAGAATTTGGTGTTCAGGTTGTCTATGATGGGCTCAATGGTCATGTAAGGGATACAGACGTTCATGAAGCCCTCGATCTCACCCATCTTGATGTTGAGGGTAACGATCGCGATCATTTCGTTCGGCGCGATGATCTGCGCAAACTGCGTATTGGTCTCGATGCGCTCGAGCACCGGCTCGACCTCCAGCACGTTCTTCCAGGGTTCACGCAAAAGCTGCGCGCTGATGGTCACCATCTTTTCCAGGATTCCCATCTCGATCTCGGAAAAATCCCTGAGCTTGTCGAGCGGCTCGCCGGGTCCTCCCAGCATGCGGTCGATAAAGGAAAAGCCCACATTCGCCGTCAGATCCAGAAGGATATTCCCCATCAGGGGCTGGAAATTCACGATCCCCAGGATCACGGGATTCGACAAGGCATTCGTAAACTCGTTAAAGGTAACAGTCTCGGAGCTCACCACTCCCACCTGTACGTTCTTGCGCAGATAGACCGGAAGATTCGTGGACAGAAGCCGACCGTAATGTTCAAAGATCAGCTCAAGGGTACGCAGGTGTTCCTTGGAGAACTTGGCAGGACGCTTGAAGTCGTAATTCTTCACCTGACGGTCATCGGCATTCTTCATGTCCTCGACATCAACCGTTCCGTCTGTCAGTCCTTTTAAGAGATTATCAATCTCCTCCTGCGACAGTATATCGCCCACGTATCCCCACCTCCTTTCCGGTCAAAGATTCTGGTATTTCCACGGGAACGTTCCCGGCTTGTAATTGTTTGCACGGCCTTCACGGGATCGTTTTTTTTTGCGCGGCCCTCACGGGATCGGTCCCGGGCATCGATCATCAGTGTTTCTGCGGCCCTCACGGGATCGGTCCCGGCTCGCTGACACGCTCCCGGCTCCCGATCCCGATTCGGGCCAAACGCAAGCGATCCGCAAAACCCGGATCCGGGCCTGGCGCAAGCATTCCGCAGGATCCCGATCCGGCCTGCCTCTTCTCAGCCGAACACGATGTTCGAGATCGAGATGTCGTAGATCACGTCATTGCCCAGACGTGCCTGCACGCGCTTCAGGATCTCATCGCAGATCTCGGGCTGCATCAGCCTGATCTCGTCCGCCGTATACTGTCCGATCACGGCGATCACTTCGCCCTTGATCATGTCCACATAATTCGCCATGGCTTCGCCGCCGTAGGTCGCATATTTCTCGTGCGTCTTGTTAAGGCCCATCGTGATGGCGATGATGCAGTAGGTATCCTTGGTCTCGCCTTCCGCACGACGGGTGGTGATGGTCATGTCGGGAATGGTGTAGTATTCCGTATCCTCGGGAGAGGGCATTCCGGTGGCACCGCTTCCGTCGGTCCCGAGTTCAAGGGAAAGGATCCCCGCGATGTCGGTCACGATCTCTGCTGTCTTTTTGTTCGTTCCGATGACGGAGAACAGCATGACGGCCGTCATGACGATGTTTACCACAAGCAACGACAGTATCACGATGGAAAGCAGATTCTTCTTCATTTCGGTTCTCCCTTATTCACTCAGTGTGTTATAGATCTTGATCTCGACCCGGCGGTTCAGTGCACGTCCTTCCGCAGTGGAATTGTCCGCTATGGGATTGTACTCGCCGCGGCCGCTGTGCTTGACCTTGGCCGGATCCAGACTCGTATGCTCGGTCAGGTAGTAAAAGACCGAAAGTGCACGCGCGTCCGAAAGCTCGTTGTTGCTGGGAAACTGCGCGGAATGCATCGGCACCGAATCCGTATGTCCCTCGATCTCCACCGTGGACTCCGCGTAACGCTCCAGGATCAGTCCCACCTGGTCCAGGACCGCGCCCGCATCGGCGGACAGTTTCGCGCTTCCCGAGTCAAAGAGCAGGGCGCCGTTCAGCGTGATCTCCACGTACTGGGATGTATAGGAAAGCTCCACCAGTTCATCCAGTCCCGCCTCGCTCACCGCTTCGCTGACCTTTTCTTCCAGCTCTTCGGAGGCAGCCATCTTCTGCTTTTCCGCCTCCTCCATGATATTTTCCTTTTCGGCGTCCATATCCTCCGCCGCTTTACCGGTGGAATTGATATATTCATCCAGCTGATTCAGCTGGCTCACGCCGTTGCTGATCAGTATGCCGTCGCCTATGGCCTGCGCTCCTCCCGAAAAGATGCTGAAGGTTGACGTGAAGCTGGCCGCAACCTCCTCCCAACGTTTCTGGTCGATCGAACTCATGGAGAAGAGCAGCACGAAGAAGCACAGCAGCAGATTCATCAAGTCGGAGAAAGTCGCCATCCAGGCGGGCGAACCCGCAGGCGGATCTTCCTGTTTCTTCTTGCCCAATTCCTTTTACCTCGTTTACTTACTCTCCGCCTCCCTCTTCTCCGCTCGGACGATCCGAAGGAGCAAGGAAAGACTTCAGTTTTTCTTCAATGACATGGGGATTTTCTCCGGCCTGTATGGAAAGCAGTCCTTCGATCATGATCTGCTTCTCCCCGGCTTCCATCCCGTCATAAACACCCATCTTGCTGGTAACGGGCGCACATATCCAGTTTGCCAGCATGGAACCGTACATCGTTGTCAACAGGGCGACGGCCATTGCGGGTCCGATCGCGTTCGGGTCATCCAGAGCCTTCAGCATGTTAACCAGACCGATCAGGGTACCGATCATGCCCCATGCAGGACCCATGGCCGCAACACCTTCCCAGAAGCCCTTCTTGGCTTTGTGGCGCTCTGTCATCGCATCCAGCTCCGTCTCCATGATCGCGCGCACCAGTTCGGGATCGGTACCGTCGACGACCAGCATGATCCCTTTCTTGAGAAAAGGATCCTCCACATCCGCCGCGCCTTCCTCCAACGCAAGCAGGCCCTCTTTACGGGCCACATTGGAAAGCTGGATGATCTTCTGGATCGTCCCGACGGGATCCACCTGGGGCGGCTTGAAGATCACGGTAAAGCTCTTCAGACCGGCAATGAAATCACCCATGGTGTTACCGGCCATGATACACATGAAAGCACCACCGAAGGTGATGATGGCGCTGGGCACGTCCAGGAAGTTCAGCAGCGAGCTGAAATTCACGCCGCTCTTGGCATCGAAGACGATACCAAAGACCACCAGTATTCCGCACATTACAAGACCGATTATCGACGCTAAATCCATGATATCTGTTCCTGCCCTTTACCTGTGATATAGGAAGCCGCACCTTCCGGCGCGCAAAAAAAGCCCATTAAAGGAAACGCACAGAAAACACAGTGACCGATCCGGCCTCCGTGTTCATCCGCGATATATTTCCTGCTTAAAGCATTTTACAAGATTTTTGATTTCTTGTCTACTCTCTTTTACGATCAATTTCCGCCCTGTGGTCAGAGTTACCACCGTATCGGGCGTCTCCTCAACGTACTCGATCAGGTCACAGTTGATCAGGACCGTGTTGCCGCCGATCTTGGTCAGTTCGATCATGTCAGCCCCCCTCCTCCTTTGCATGAACCGCTTACTGTTCAGACCCGGGCCACGCACCTGCTGCGTGGCTGCGGGCCGATACTTTGGTCATCAGGCCTGCCGTCCATCGCCGAAGCCGATTTTGCATGGCAGCAAGCACGTTATGTGCAAGAGAAGCCCCGAGGCATCTGCCTCCGGGGCTTCCTTGATCATTTTCCGTTCTTTTCGTTATCTCTTCATCATTCCGCACCAGACCTCATGCGCCCCCGGGCGCCTGTACCGACTGCCCGTCATTATCTCTTCAGGTTCACAAGTTCCTCAAGCAGGGTATCGGATACGGTGATGATGCGGCTGTTCGCCTGGAAACCTCTCTGCGTCGTGATCAGCTCGGTGAACTCGCTGGACAGGTCCACGTTGGACATTTCCAGGATACCGGTGGAAACCTTGCCGCCGTCTGCCGCCACATCGACGCCGATGCCGTCGAACTCGCCGGAGTTCAGGGTGGCTGCGTAAAGGTTGTCGCCTTCCTTTTCCAGACCGGAAGCATTCGCGAACTTCGCAAATGCGATCTGGCCGAGGAGCTTGGTCTGTCCGTTGTCATATGCTCCGTAGATCTTGCCGTCGTTCTGGATCGACACGCCGGTCATGGTACCCAGGGCCCAGCCGGTACCGAAAGCATCGTGGTCACCGCTGGTGGCGCTGATGGTGGACTTCTTCTCGTTGTTCACGTTGGTGGTATCGTTCATGTAGATCGCGATGCCGGGAGCCCCCTTGTCATCACCCTGGGCGGAATCCATGGAGAAGGGATTGTCCGCGCCGGCCTCGATGGGCTCAATGTTCAGGTAGAAATTGTCGGCATTCGTTCCGCCGATCTTGCTGAGGGCACCGCTGATCTGGTCGTAAGACACCGTCAGGGTCTTGCCGTTCTGTGCGATATAGCCGGAAGAGGTCAGGGTCGCGTCGGTGGTATCCATGACTTCCGCAAGGACATCCGCGTTCGCGGGCAGGAACAGATCCGCAAAACCCACCACCTTATCCGCAACGGGCGGGGTAGCCAGGGGATCGCCCTTCTTGGTGAACTGAAGGCTCTGAAGGGTCTCCCAGTCCTTTACGCCCCAGGCCTGCGCATACTGCGCTTTCTGCTCGTCCGTAAGCGCGGCATTGGTGGGATCGATGGTGGTGCTTCCGTCGGAGCTTACGATCTCGCCCTTGGTGGTGCCGGCCACGATGGACCACTTATCGGAAAGGGAATAGGTCTTTTCCCTGTTGATGGTCGTTCCGGGAGCCGTGGGATCAAAAGCCGTCCCGGTGAAGATATTCGCATTATACTTGTCCAGCACGGAATCGTTGTTCGCATCGCGAAGGTCTTCCAGGGTCAGGGCGTATACGCCTTCCTCGTCCGTGGACTGCACGCTGAACCTTGCCGTGTAGGAATACCCCAGATTGTCGTAAATCTGCAGGTTTACGATCTTGCCGTCGCCCAGCACCTGGGGATCCATCTTATCGACGATGCCGCTCATGTTGGCACGGGAAGTCACCTGGGGGGGAGAAGTCATATTGGCCGGAGCCAGGATCTTGAGTGCGGAAACGTTGTCCTGCACGATATCGCCGTTCTGATCCACCTGCCAGCCCATCACGTTGTAACCGTTGCTGCTCATGGCCAGGTTACCGGCTGCATCCACATAGAAGGAGCCATCACGGGTGAACTTGTTTCCGGAACCGCCGTTTACGACGAAGAACGCGTCACCGGAGATACGCAGATCGAAGGCATTGCCCGTATTCTGGGAAGACCCCTGCTGGGAGATCGCCGTGGAGATCGCCGCGCTCTGCACGCCGAGACCGATCTGCTTGGCATTCACGCCGGCACGCCCGGTTTCCGCATTGGGTCCGGATGCATTCTGGGTCGTCTGGTACATCAGCTCCGCAAAGGTAATGGACTGGGACTTATAAGCCACGGTGTTGACGTTGGCGATGTTGTTACCGATAACGTCCATCTTGACCTGGTGCGTTTTTAACCCCGCCACGCCGGAGTAGAGTGATCTCATCATAAAGCATTTCCTCCTTTATCTTTGCGGAGGCATAAAAACAGCCTCCCCTCGTTCTTTTCGATCCGAAAGGAGGCCGATCGTCCATATCCTTAAGTTTCTCTTCCCTGAGAAACCTTCCTCTCGATTACAATTACTTTATCGTCACGCCGCCGACAATACTTTAGGTAAACGGGAGATTTTTATTTCCGGAGTTCCTGCAGGCGCTCGTAGTACGCTTCGATCCTGGCAATGTTGTCGCTGCCCAGGTAATCCTTTACCATGTCATTCACGCTCTGCAGAGCCGAATACAGGCTTTCGATCTTATCGGCATGTTCCTCTGCCGTGATGCTGTCCACCTCCGGCAAAGAAGCGAGTGCCTTCTTCAGCGTTTCCGCGCTGTCCTGCGCATTCTGATCCGAGACCAGGGCAAGCATGCGCTCCCCGTATCGGTTGATCTCGTCGATGGCATCCTTATCCACGAAGCTCTTTTCGTAATCCGACATCCCCGTCAGGATCTCGCCAAGCTCCATTACCGTATCCTGATCGCCGATGGTCAGATTCTGCATGCCCGGCAGCTTCTTGATCAGCTCGCGGATGCGGTCCACCTTTTCCTGCGCCGCCATGTACTCGTCGCTGACCACGGTATCAAGGTCGTCAATCGAATACGGGCTGCCGTCGATGTAAAGATAGGCCTTTTTATCCTCATAGCCGATCCGCTCCACCATGCCCTGGATGTAATCCGTGGTACCGGTGGAATCCGTCACGCGCATGATCACGTTCTTTCCGACCAGGCCCTGTGCCTGGACGCTCGCCATGGAGTCGCCGATGGACTGGATCTCGCTGACCTGGGTGAAGGTCGCATACTGGCTCACCCACTCGGTATTGGAGGTAGGCTCCAGAGGATCCTGGTTCTGCATTTCCGCGACCAGAAGCTGCAGGAACGCCTCGGAATCGACCGAGCTCTTTCCCTTTTCCTCCTTCGAATTGCGAAGGCTGGCGCTGCTGGAATTTTCCGTTTGAAACTGTCCGTCTACAAGAGGTGCTATCAGACTCATATCGTTTTCCTCCTAAGGTGATGACACTGCTGTTTGGCGACGCCTTGCGCGTTCTTGGCGGTGACTGAATGATTACTGGCGACGCCTTGCGCGATCCGTCCCGGCTCGCTAACACGCTCCCGGCTCCGGGGCGTTTTCCTGTTTATGCCTTATAGTCCATGCGGTTTCCGTCGGCCTGCATCATTTCCACGGTCACGGCATCCGCCTCGTCCACTTCCGGCTCATCGCCTGCGAGCCCCAGATCGATCTTACGGGTCGCACGGCGCAGTCTTTCCTGTTCCTTTGCTTCGGCATCGCTCTGTCCGTCGTTACCCTGTTCCAGGTTCTGCTCGAAGGCATGGGATCCGACCGTCACTTCCACGGCCGTCACCTTTACGCCCGCCTGCTCCAGATTCTGTCTGAGCACGACAAGCTGGCTCTCCAGCGCTTCCTTGACCGCTTCACTCTGAGCGGTCAGCTGTGCCGTAACACTGCCGTCACGGCTTACCAGGTTCAAAGCCACATTCCCGAGACTGGCCGGGTGCAGCACCATTTCCAGACTGCTCATGTCGGGACCGACCTGGGTCTTGATCCGGTCTGCCACCTGTTCCAGGATCTGCCGGGGGTCACTCGCGTAACGCAGCAGTTCCGCTTCGGGACGCAGGTCCTCCGCATTCAGTTCCATCGCTTCCGCATTGCTCATCTCGGGAGCAAATACGTTCTGGTCCCCGCGAAGATCTTCATGCGCAAAGCGGTCCGTGCGGCGCTCGTCCTTTGCGTCGCTGCCCTGGCCGCTCTCCTGTTTCACGCTATCACCGCCCGTCTGCACAGGCTGCTGAACGGGACGGATCTCCTCTCCGGAAACAGGCAGTTCCACTGCGGGACGCGCGATGTTTTCATTCACATCGGCATTCCCGGTCATTTTGCCGAGCTCCTCCGCAACAACGGGTTTCAGCAGATTCAGCGGCTCCTCTTCGGGAAGCAGCTGCTTCACTTCACCCAAAAGTTCGGTGATCTTCTGATTGATCTCTCCGGCGATATCGGAAAGATTGCTGTCCGTTACCAGCGCGGCCAGGTCGCCTTCTCCGAGAAAATCCGCCACCAGCAGATTGGCGCTGCCGGACGAAAGAAGATCCTCCGGCTTCAGATCAAGGCGCGTGAAAGCATCCGTGAGTTCCTGCAGGTCTCCCCCGCCCAGAAGCCCAAGGATATCCTCCAAAAGCTGCGCCACATTGGCCGATATGGTCTCCATGACAATCTCATCCGGCTCGGACGACGTATCGTTGCCCGTCTCTGCCGGCTGTTCGGCCGTTTTCGTCTTTTCCGCTTTATTTACTGCAGGCCTGTCGCTGCCGACGGCCTGCCGGTCGTTCTTTCGAACATCCGTATTGTCATCGGGCGAAGCATTTCCCTTCTCCGCCTGCTTCGTATCGGAATCCTTTCCCTTTGCACCGGTTCCTTCCGTCTTTACCGGCTGCGGTGCCGCCTGTGCTTCCTTCGCACTCTGGAACGTCTGCATGAAATCGCCCTTATCGCTCTCCTTAGCGGCGGGGGCGGGCATTGCGGGCATTCCGGCCTGAACCGCATCCATAATACCTGTGATCGGTGCTATGGTCATTCCTGCTCCTCCTCTCGAAGATGATCTCATTACAAGAAGATTATCGGCAAGGCGCTTCCGTATCTTAACCGCTTTCCGGAAAATAGTGCTTCCCTGATCGCTGTTCTGTTCCGTCACCGGAGCAAAGAGACCTCCGCGGGGCGTTTTCCTTATTCGGGATCCATGAGCCTCGTCACCTGGGCCGCAATCTCGGGATCCATGGCTGCCAGGATGGGCCCGCGCTGGGCGCTGGTCATGCTCCAGAGGATCTCTCCGACCAGTTCGAGAGAATTGCCCATGGTGTTAAAGATCTTGGCCGCATCCTCGGCCGGCATGGCCGCATAAGCCGCTGCGTAATCCGCCATCTGTCCGGATGCCGCGCTGCTCTTCACGACCAGCTGGTAAAGATACTCGGCCGTGGTCGGATCGATCTGCTCATAATATTTCCGGTACTCTTCGGGACCGGGGCCGTTCTCCGCATAGACCACCTGTTCAAAGAACTCCGTCCTGATCCGCGCGAACTCCTCCTGGTTGTCCTCAAAGGTTTTGAGACGCTCCACCTCGCCTACCAGCTTCGTGACATCGGCGGCATAGGTCTCATTTGCGGTTCTGGCGCTCTGAAGCTCCAGTTCCAGTGCCTTGATCTGGTTTACGGCCTCCTCCAGGGACGTGTAACCGTAATACGCCTCCAGATCCTCAGTCTCGGTCGTGGTATCCTTGGGCAGGATCTTGTTGAGAATGGGAACATCACGGATCACCGGCGCGAGCACGCCGCTGCCGAAACCGCCCACATCCATCTTGATCAGGATGCCGAGGATCGCCAGCCAGATCAGAATGATGAAAAGCGTCACAAAGAACATGGAAATGCCGCCGCCGGTGGTCTCGCCCTCAAGCTCGGCCTCCTGCGCCGCCAGTTCCTTCGCCCGCTTTTTCGCTTCCTTCTTCTGGGCGTCCTGGTCCTTTTTGAATTTTTTCTTTTCTTCGGCGAGTTTTTTCTTCTCGGCCTTCAGATCTTCTGCCATATGCTTTATCCGTCCTCCTCATCCTTTGTTCCGTATACGTAGCTCGTCAGCTCGTCGATCTCTTTCACTTCTTCGGCGTTCACTTCCTCCACGAAACGTTCAAAGGCTTTTTCCCGCATCTTTTCATGGATCTTTCGTTCCTGCATCGCCAGCTGCATCTTCTGCCTGGCCGCTTCCAGGTTCTTTTCGGCCACCCTCACTTTCAGGCGCTGCGCTTTGATCTCCTCTTCGACATAATCCCGTTCACGTTCGTTTTCCTTTATCTTCCGCACATCGATGACGGTCAGCCGGATGGCTTTTCCTTCTTCCACGATGCCGTCACGCTTTGCAAGCAGCGCTTCCATCTTTGCCTCTTCATCGTTCAGGGCGATGCGTCTTGCAGCGAAGTTGTTCTTCTCCTGTTCCTCGATCTTTTCCTTGAGTTCGAGGATGTTTTGCATGCGATAGCGGAATCGTGCCACAATCTACTCCCCATTTTTCGTACGCCCTCGCATGATCGGTCCCGGCTCGCTGAAACGCTCCCGGCTCCCGATCATGTCTCAGGCTAAAAGCATGTATCTCGAATGCACTCGCATGACCGGTCCCGATCATGTCCTTGGCTGAAGCACGCTGATCAGCGGAACAGATCCTCCAGCAGCTTCTCGGTCTCTTCGTATTCGAATTTATCGTTCACATCCTGGCACAGGAAATCATTGACCGCATCGATCTTTTCGATCGCGTAATCAATGTTCTTGTTGGAGCCCTTCCGGTAGGCCCCGATATTGATCAGATCCTCTGCCTCGTCATAAGTCGCCATCACGGCCTTGAGCTTGGTCGCCGCCTGCCGGTGTTCCTTCGTGGTCACCATGGACATGCATCGGGAAATGGAAAGCAGCACATCAATGGCAGGATAATGTCCCTTTGCTCCCAGGCGGCGGCTCAGCATGATGTGACCGTCCAGGATGCCTCGGGCGGTATCGGTGATCGGTTCGTTGAAATCATCACCATCCACCAGCACCGCGTAAAGCCCCGTTATGGAGCCCTTGTCGTCACGGCCCGCGCGCTCGAGAAGCTTGGGCATCTCGGAGTATACGCTGGGCGGATATCCCCTTGTCACCGGCGGCTCTCCGGTTGCCAGACCGATCTCGCGCTGTGCCATCGAGAAACGGGTCAGGTTGTCCATCATGAGCAGCACGTCTTTTCCCTGCGAACGGAAGTATTCCGCGATGGCCGTTGCGGTCTGCGCCGCTTTTTTGCGCTCCAGCGCAGGCTTGTCCGAAGTCGCGCACACGACCACGCTGCGCTTCATCCCCTCAGGGCCCAGGTCCCGTTCGATAAACTCCCTCACCTCACGGCCGCGCTCGCCGATCAGGGCGATCACGTTGAGTTCGGCCCTGGTGTTTCGCGCGAACATTCCCATCAGGGTGGATTTGCCCACACCGGAACCGGCAAAGATGCCGATCCTCTGCCCCTTTCCGACAGTGATCAGACCGTCCACGGCCTTTACGCCGAGCGGGAGCACTTCATCGATGATGGTGCGGTTCATCGGATCCGGGGATCTGGCATCCAGCGGATACCAGGTCTCGCCGCTGGGCGTGAAATCGCTGATCGGCCTTCCCAGACCGTCCAGGATCTGCCCCAAAAGAAAATCCCCCACCTGCACGGAAAGGGGACGCTCCATATTTTCCACCACACAGCCAGCGCCGATACCCTCCGTCGCCTCGTAAGGCATGAGCAGCGTCATGTTGTTCTTGAAGCCCACCACCTCACTCATGATCGTATGTCCGTCCGTGGTAGTGATGCGGCACATGTCGCCCATCTTCGCGTCCGGTCCGGCACTTTCGAGTGTCAGTCCCACCACGTTCATGATCTTGCCCAGGCGCCGGTAATACAGCCGTTCGGCGGCAGCGTCGTATTTGTTCAGATCGATCTCACTCATAACTCAATATCTTCAGCTGCTGTACCAGGAGACTCAACTGCGTCCCCAGGGAGCAGTCCCATATTCCTCCGTCGCTTTCGATCAGGCAGGCGTTCGGTGTCAGCGTGTTGTCCTCCACGATCTCGAAATTCTCGGGAAGGATGCCCGTTCCCTTCGCCACGTTTTCCTTTTCCGCCTTGACATTGTCATAATCCGCCGCGGAAACATGCACGATATAATTCCTGCTTCCGTCCAGTCCCGTGAGAGAACGCTTGAGAAGATAAAGGATCGTCTCCCTGTCGTTCTCGAGCCTGGCTCCGGTGACCCTTTCAAAGATCCCGGCGATCTTGTCCACCAGAAGCGGTTCCAGCTCCTCGCTCTTTTTCCGAAACTCCCGCTCCGCCGCCGCGGCACGGTTTTCGCATTCCAGCTCCTTCTCCCGGTACTTTCTGCGGCATTCCTCCTCGGCCTGCTGCTGTCCTTCCCGGTAGCCCGCTGCCTGTCCCTCGTCCCTGGCCGCTCCGCGGATCTGCTCCGCTTCCCTGCGCGCCTCTTCGATGATCTCCTCCGCTTCCCGCCTGGTATGGTCCAGCTTTTCCTCGATATCTTCCCTGGTCAGCGCGCCGCCGGCCTTGATCACGGCCTCGTCCTCTTCCGGACTGGATACCAGCCGTTCTACCAAAAGGGGATCCAGCCCCTCCGAAAATCCTTCCTGTATCACTTCCGCAGGTTCTTCCTGCATCCTGGCCCGGAGTTCCTCCAGACGCTTTTCCACCCGCTCATTGGAATTGATGGTCAGCTTCTTTGCGGATTCAACGGTAACATATCCGCCCTTGATGAAATTAGACAATGACCTCGTCACCTCCGCCACGGGATATGATGATCTCGCCGGAATCCTCCAGCTTACGAATGACATTCACGATCTTCTGCTGGGCATCTTCCACGTCCTTCATTCGCACGGGGCCCATGAATTCCATGTCTTCCTTGATCATCTCGGCCAGGCGCTTGGAAAGGTTCGTAAAGATCGCGTTCTGCACTTCTTCATTGGTGCTCTTGAGCGCCAGCTCCAGATCGCTGTTCTCCACCTCACGCAGGACACGCTGTATGGCCTTGTTGTCCAGAAGCAGGATATCCTCGAATACGAACATCTTTTTGCGGATCTCGTCCGCCAGTTCCGGATCCTCGATCTCCAAGATCTCCATGATGTGCTTTTCGGTACCGCGGTCGGTGGTATTGAGGATCTCCACCACCTGGTCCACGCCGCCGATCTGCGTGTAATCCTGGTTCACCAGGTTTGCAAGCTTGCTTTCCAGCACGCGCTCCACCTCCTGTATCACGTCGGGGCTCGTCCGGTCCATCGTCGCGATACGCCTTGCCACATCCGCCTGGTTCTCCTGGGGCAGAGCCGAAAGGATCAGGGCCGCCTGACTGGCCGACAGATAGGACAGGATCAGGGCGATGGTCTGGGGATGCTCATCCTGGATGAAAGAAAGCAGCTGTGTCGCATCAGTCTTTCGCACGAACTCGAAAGGCTTGACCTGCAGCGAAGCCGTCAGCTTTCCGATCACGTCCAGGGCTTTGTCGGAACCGAGGGCTTTTTCCAGAAGCTCCTTGGCATAGCTGATGCCGCCCTCTGCGATATACTGCTGCGCAAGACAGATCTCGTAAAACTCGTTGATCACGTCCTCCTTCACCTGCGGCGAAATGCTGCGGGTGTTGGCGATCTCGAGCGTAAGATCCTCGATCTCTTCTTCCTTCAGATGTTTGAAAACCGTCGAGCTCATTTCCGGTCCCAGAGCGATCAGAAGAACTGCCGCCTTCTGCAGACCGGTCATGCTCGAATCATTTGATGACGCCATCTCTTATCCCCAATCGTCGTTCAGCCAGTTGCGGAGCAGATTGGCTGCCGCCTCCGGATTGTCTTCCACAAATTTTTCCACGATCTTTCTCGCCTCGGACTTATCCTCCACGCCGATCTCATCCAGTTCGGTATCGGGCTGGGTGGACTGCAGGATATCGTCGATGCTGATCTCGGGTTCGGGCTCTTCCACACGTGCCTGGCGCATGCTGCGCAGGATCACGAATGCCAGGAGGCCCAGGATCAGAACGATCAGGATGATCTGCAGCACATCGGTCATACGGATATTGAGCCCCTCGTGGTCCACAAAGAAGGGCTGCTCATAGGAAAGGATCGTGATCTTTCCCGTGGCGATGCCCGAAGCCGTGGATACGGCCTGCACCAGATTCTGCGGGACCTCCAGCTCACGGCGGATATCGTTTGCCAGCTTGTACTGGTTCCAGGTGATGCCTTCCAGCTCGCCGGCTTCCTGCACGTCATCCTCATTGATCATCTTGTAGGTGAGCAGGGTCACGGTAACGGAGGAATTCTCGCGGTCAATGTTGCCCGCCTTGCGGGTCTGGGTCTCGATCTGCTCGTCCGGAAGGAAGTCCTCGCTGGTCTCGGTCACGCTGGAGCTCGTCGCCGACTGGTTCTCATACACGTAGCCGGTCTCGACCTCTCCGTTCGCGTCCGTTCCCGGCACACCGCCGGTGCTTCCTTCGTTGATGCTCTGATAGGTATCGCGGCTGGCCAGGACCCCGTCGCCCTCTTCATCGGTATTGGAATAGGTGTGGGTCACCCGTTCCGTGTCCGAAGCATCAATGGCGATGTTGGCCGCCACTTCGATGCCCGAGAACTGGTTGGTGGCCAGCAGGGCGTTGCGGACCTTCTGCTCGACGATCTTGGCCTGCTGCTCCGAAAGGCTTAAGTAGCTGGAGGGCGAAGCGGCGCTCGCGCTCTCATCCGCCCCGGCATAGAGCAGTGTCCCGGTGGTATCCGTGATCGTAATGTTAGTGGTGGTATCGTTTCCGAGGGCAGTCGCGACCAGACGCGCGATCCCGCCGGCCTGCTCGACCGAGCAGTTCTGTATCAGTTCCAGTTTGACAGCCGCATAGCTCTCCTTGTTCTGCGCGATCAGCGTGCCGTCTTCTTCCGGGATATGGAGCAGCACATCCGCTTTGCGGATGAAATCATAACCTTCCAGGTCCTGCTCGAGCGCATCCTCCAGATAGGCGATGTATTTCTTCTGGCGGTCGCTCTCGGTAGAGAAGAAGCCGCCGTCGGTGACGTTATCGATGGAGTAACGGTCGGTGGAAATGCTGTTGCTTCCCAGAAGGAGCACCGTCTTTGTGTAATCCTTGCGGTTGACCGAGATCGTGAGCCCGTCCTCGCTGGTCTTGTAGGCGATGTCATCCCCGGTCAGCAGGTCGATGACCTCCTGGGCTTCCTTGGCCGACTTTGCCGTATGGATCGTCATGTATTCGGGCTTTGTCACATAAAGGATCAGAACGACAAAAGCAGCGATCGTAAAGATCGCCAGCGCGATGATGATCCCTTTCTGCCGCTTGGAAAACTTTTCCCACCAATCCAGGAAACGTCTCGGAAGAGACCGTAACCAGGCCAATAATCTGTCTACCATTTTTCTGCTCTCCCCCCACAGGCTTCGAACCTGTATCTGTTACTGCCACACTCGGAAAGGCTGTGGACAGCAATATCGCAAGAACGTTCAGATCTGCATGTTGATGATCTGCCGGTATGCCTCCAGAAAACTGTTCTTGATGGTCACGGTGTATTGCAGGGCCGTGGACGCTTTCTGCAGGGCGATCGCCAGATCATGGGTGCTGGTGGCCTTTCCCATTGCCAGCTTGATCTCTTCGTTTTCCGCATCGGAGAGATACTTGTTCGTTGTATTGATGTTATCGAGCGCCGCATTGAAGATCGAGGAAAACATATCTTCCGTATCGCTTCCGCGCTCTTTCACAAAACGGCTGACCTCTTTTCCGGGCCGGACGTTGAGCCGCTCGATCGGGTTGCTCACCGTTGTGCCGGTCCGTGTATCAACATACTGCATGAGCTGCCCTCCTTATCACTTGCTGCCCGCCAGTCCCAGTCCGGTCGTCGCCATGGATTTGCTGGCGTTAAAGACCGTGGCATTGGCTTCATAAGCGCGGTTGGCATCGATCAGGTTTGTCATCTCGGTGATCGTGTTGACATTCGGATACGTCACATAGCCGTTCTCGTCCGCGTCCGGATGGGAAGGATCATAGACCATGTTCATGGGGCTGACCTCATCCTCTTCGATCTTGGGGATCTTCACGCCGTAGCCGATCAGATCCTCCGCAACGATGTTGCGGTCGTGGCGCTGCTGTGCCCGTCCCGTGCCTACCACCGTGGAAAGCACGCGTCCGAAGCTCCTGCGGTCCTGCTGTGTCTCCTGCGTTTCAAAGACCACAACCTTGCGTCGGTAGGGCGTTCCGTCGCCCGTGCGCGTCGTGTTGGCATTCGCGATGTTCTCCGCGATGGTATCCATGCGGTAACGCTCTGCCGTAAGTCCGGTTGCCGTTATGTCAAAAGATGTAAAGATTCCCATCTGTCACGCTCCTTTCGATCAGCCGCCGTTGCCCATCGCCGTGCGCAGGTTCGAAAACTCGCTTGTCAGGCACTGGATCAGGCTGTTATAGGTGATCTGGTTCTCCGCCAGATAGACGTTTTCTGTATCGATGTCCACGTTGTTGCCGTCGAGACGGTAGGAAACAGACTGCGCATCGGTGTACACCCTCGGCTCAATGCGTGAGAGCCGCATGTTGTATACCTTCGCGTCCATCGTCCGGTACTCCACCTTGTTCAGATTGCGGATCAGCTCCTCCTCAAACGCCACGTCCTGACGCTTGTAGTTCGGCGTATCGACATTGGCGATGTTGTTCGAGATGGCCTCATTGCGAAGCCAGGCCGCATCAGCCGCCTTGTCCAGAACATTGATATAGGAATAAACATTCGTATTGATCATGCCCCATCCGCTCCGTAGCTTTACTTCCTACACAAAACAAGCACAAACAGCCCCGCCCCGCCGTTCCCTGGCGAAATGCGCGTCCCTGCCTATGCTTCTCTTTCTATATCTCGGCCGAAAGGCTTAGGAATATTATATCCGATTTCCCCAAAAATACAAGTGTCCGCTAAGGATCAGTCACAAAATATGATCCTAAACTTCTTCAAAGATATAGCTGTTCAGGACACGTATCCTCGTCCCCTTTACACCGGCGGAACTGCTTTCGATGATCCCGGCGCTCTCCATTTTGCGGATCGCGTTGACGACCACGCTGCGCCCGATCCCGATCTGTTCCGAAATATGGGAGGTGACCAGCAGCGCTTCCGAGCCGTCGATCTGGCCCAGGATATGACGCATCGCCTCCCGCTCCGACGCGGTAAGCGCATCCAGGGCACTTCGAACGCCCTGCTCCTTGCGGTCGGTCTCATCCGCCTCTTCCGTCAGGCTGCGGATCAGTTCGAGCCCGACCACCGTGGCGGCATATTCCACCAGGATGATGTCGTCCATCTCGTACCAGCCTTTGTCCTTGAAGAGAAAGAGGGTTCCCAGACGCTCGCCGGACGCATAGATCGGAGACGCGATCGCGTGATAGCGTTCCCCGGTACGGTTCTTTTCCTTGGCAAAGCCCAGGGTCATCAGGTTCACATTGTCCTGCGTGGAAAGAATGGTCATGAAGCGGTCGTTCAAAGCCTCATCGATATGCTGTCCCACTTCGTAGACCAGAAGCTCTTTCATGCGCTCCACGCTGCTGCATTCGCCCAGCCCCAGCACTTTGCCGCCGCGGCTGCACACGAACACATCCGAGGCCAGGGTCTCGCTCAGCACGCCGCAGATGTCGTCAAACGCGACCTTGGGGGAAGCGTTGTTGTGCAAAAGCCTTCCGAGTTTACGGGTACGGTCAAGTAACGATATATTGCTCATTCTTCCTCCCTTTTATCTTCTTCCACATAGCCGCATTCCGCATCAGCGCAGACCAGCTTGTTTCCTTTCTTCAGCATCAGCCCGCCGCAGGTCGGGCATTTCTTTTTGACCGGACTGTTCCAGACCATGAAGTCGCACTCGGGTATCCCTTCGCAGCCAAAATAGCGCCGACCGTTCTTCGTCATGCGCATGACGATCTCCTTGCCGCACTTGGGACACTGCACGCCGGTCTTTTCGAAATAGGGTTTGGTATTCCGGCAGTCCGGGAAACCGGGGCACGCCAGAAAACGCCCGTGCGGTCCGTACTTGATCACCATCATCCTGCCGCAGTTCTCGCATTGCACATCGCTCACTTCATCCTTGATCTCGATGTGGGCCATCTCCTCTTCGGCCTTCTTCACCGCGGCATCCAGATCGGGATAGAAATTCTCGATGATGGTGCGCCAGTTCATCTTGCCCTCACCGATGTTATCCAGAAGGCTTTCCATGGTCGCCGTGAAGTTCACGTCCACGATGGCCGGGAATTCGTCCTTCATCACACGGTTCACAACTTCGCCGAGCTCCGACACAAAGAGGTTTTTGCTTTCCTTCAGAATATATCTTCTCCCGAGGATCAGGGTGATGGTAGGCGCATAGGTAGAGGGTCTTCCGATCCCCAGTTCCTCCAGCGCCCTCACCAGGCTGGCTTCGGTATAGTGTGCCGGCGGCTGCGTAAAGTGCTGCTTCTTTTCCAGGAAAGCAAAACGCACTTTGGTATCTTCCTTCAGTTCCTTTAACAGGAAGCTGTTTTCTGCCTTTTCGGTTTCCGTCTCGGTATATACTTTCATGAAGCCGTCAAAACGGATCGCGCTGGCGCTGGCCGAGAAGCAGATCCCCTTGGCACAGAGCTTTAAGGAAAGCGTATCGTAGACGGCCGGAGCCATCTGGCTTGCCGCAAAACGCTTCCAGATCAGGGCATACAGACGGTACTGATCCCTGGGCAGCTTGTCTTTCAGCGAATCCGGGGTACGGGAAATGTCCGTCGGACGGATCGCCTCGTGGGCATCCTGGATCTTCTTGTCACTCTTTGCTTCCTCCGCCCGGACCGCCGGATAATCGGCACCGAACTGATCAAGTATGTATTCGTGGGCAGCCGCAAGCGCTTCCTCGGAGATGCGCGTGCTGTCCGTACGAAGATAGGAAATGTATCCGTCTTCGTAAAGGGACTGCGCCGTTCGCATCGTCTTCAGCGTCGAATAATTCAGTGCCTTGCTGGCTTCCTGCTGCATCGTGGAAGTGGTGAAGGGAAGCGGCGCCTTGCGGGTACGTTCCCCTCTGCGGATATCCTTGAGCTCAAACTCCGCTCCTTTCAGCATCTGCTCGATCCGCTCGGCTTCCGCCTTGCTGTCGATGGTCTTTTTTCCGTTCTCGTCACTGTAAAAAGATGCGGTAAAGCTCTTCTTTCCGTTGCCTGCCGTGAAACCGGCTTCCACCGTCCAGTACTCCTTCGGGATGAAGGCTGCGATCTCCTCCTCACGGTCACAGATGATACGGAGCGCCACGCTCTGCACCCTGCCCGCGGAGAGCCCGCGCTTGATCTTGCCCCAGAGCAGGGGCGAGATGCGGTATCCGACCATGCGGTCCAGGATGCGTCTTGCCTGCTGTGCATCCACCAGATCCATGTCGATGTCCCTCGGATGCTTCAGGGCTTCCTTGACTGCATTCTTGGTGATCTCGTTAAAAGAAATGCGGTGCACCTTCTTGTCACCGAGCTTCAGGGCCTCGTAAAGATGCCAGCTGATCGCTTCCCCTTCGCGGTCCGGGTCGGTTGCGAGATAGATATTGTCGGCCTTCTTCACTTCCTTCCGAAGCTTGGCCAGCACTTCGCCCTTGCCGCGTATCGTGATATACTTCGGCTCATAACCGTGTTCCACATCAATGCCCATGGTGCTCTTCGGCAGATCGCGCACATGTCCGTTGCTCGCACATACCTCATAATTTGCACCGAGAAATTTCTTGATCGTCTTCACCTTTGCGGGAGACTCCACGATCACAAGATTTTTTGCCATAATCATCTTCCTTCTTATTATAAAACTGCGCATACAATTCGCACACGCAATAAAAAAAATACAACAGGACCGTGATAATGTCAAGACAAAAAAATCCCCCACCCGAAGGTGGGGGATACTCTTTTGTCATGAAACTCAGTGACCGCCTTCGTAATACTCGTAAGGCTTGGGATTGCCGGACGAAGGAGTCGGCTGGATATCCTCTGCAGTCGGAGTGGCTTTGAGCTCATCCACCAGTCTGTCATGCTGGTCATCCGTACCGGTATTCTGCGGGAAGTAATATCCGTAGCAGTCATAGATGTAGGTGTACTTATCAAGGGTATCGATCTTGTTAAACTGGCACCACACATGAAGACGGATATAACCTGTCACGGCGGGGTTCAGATCCACAATGTAATCCCAGTAAGCGCTGCTGGCCGTGGCATGATTGGTGGTATTTACGCTGAAGCCGTTTGCCTTGTTATCCACATGGATGCGGTCCACCTCGAAATCGGCGATCGTGCCGGCTCCGGTCGAACCGGGATCCGGGAAATACATGCAATGCTGGCCGGCCGTCCCCTTCTTCTGATAAGGGTCAGCGGGATTGCCTGCGCTCTCCAGAAGGTATTCATAATAATCATTACGATACTGGTGGCCTGCATATGCAAAACCGTCGGGATATTCCTCCCAAATATCATGATCCATAATGATTCCGTCCTTCTGCTTCATGGGGCATACAGAGAAGAACATGCGGGAGATCTCGATCTTGCCGCCGCCCTCATGCACACGGTTAAAGATCTCGTTCTCCAGGTTAGCGGAACAGTTCCACTCGGACACACCCGATCCCATCTTGGGATCATCATCCCCGGGCCCCTCATCCGTATGCAGGCGGATCTCAAAGCCCTTGGAATTCGTACCGGAAAGACCGTTGGATGCCAGTACCGCAAGGTCTACAGTCTCCGTGGTACTGGAAGGCGGCCAACCGCCCTTGCTGACTTTTACGGTTCCCTCACAGGGCAGGGTGATCTGCGCATCCATTACGACATTCTTGGCACACTTGTCACAGGTGCAGATACCGTTTACGGGGATCGCGTTGATCATCGGAACTGTGGTATTCGTCCAGGTGTAGACAGGCATTCTTGCACCGTCATTTACCTTCGGCGTGCTGATGTGGATCTTGTAGGTTCCGCCGCTGGCGCTGGTCGCAGTAAGATCCGCTTCCTTCTCAACATTCCAGTTGGAATTCAAGTTCAGCTTGCAGCAGATCTCACCGGTAGATGTGTTCAGATCGTAAAAGTTGTCCGCGCCCGCAGTGACAAAGGCAAAGCTTCCGCCCGTGGCATACTCGCTGGGGATAAAATCGGTAAGCTTATAGTCATGGATACGAAGGATCGTGATATCCACATCCGCAGCCGAGCCCTTGCTGGAATCGGGGAAGGGATCTCCGCCGGTACCGATGCGGTTACGTAGATAGATCTCGCCGGAGGTGGAGTAACTGTAATTCTCGTTCACCATGTTCATCGTGATACTGACCACGTCGGCGGTCTTCACATTGAACATGTCACCGTCAGCCGTGGATTCGATATCACTGTTCTTGGTAAGATAGATGGACTGGACACCTTCTGCAATAAGGCTTACGGTCTCAACAGCTCCTACCTTTCTGACCAGCACCAGATCGGAAAACTCACCGGCTTTGCCTGTTCTTTCGGTTCCGGCAAAATCCGGCAGATCCGCCCTGCGGCAGATCTTGTAATCCACCGTCTCATAAGTACCGGTATAGGTATCTCCGGATCTCTTGCGCTCCTCCGTCTGGAACTCGATGACATCGGACTTATGACCTGCGAGTGAGGTATTCGTCGTCACCTTCAGACTGTCCACAACATTGGCGTTCATCAGCAGGTCCTGTATGGTCTGCACCACCTGCTGCGAGTTCTCCTGCAGATTTACCTCATAATACCCGTTTTTATACAGGCTCTGACTGTTGATCATCAGCGCGCCCACTTCAGCCATGACCAAAAGGAGCACTCCTACCGCAACGATCAGTTCCACCAGGGTATAACCCTTATTGTTCCTCATGTTATCCTCCTTCCCTTTCAACGCCTTCCGGCTATCTTATCAGCCTTCTTCGCCTTCTCCTTCGCCTTCACCATCGCCGCCGCCGGGCGTATACAGGCCGCACTCTACCGCGCCCGTATATTTGGAGACAACCACTTTGTATGCTTTCTCCCCTCTGGCGAGGATGAAATAATAAGCGTCCGTCCTAGACTCACGTATGCGACCGTTGGTGTTGAACGACACATATACGGTTCCGTCAGTAGGAGTATCGGCGATGGGAGGAGCAACCCCCTCGACATCGGATACCGACACGGCCACGTTGGCATTGCAGATCAGTTCCTTCTTTGCGGCAGCGGCACCTTCCCCTACATAGGCGAAAAGCCTGCCGTTCTCCGTAGAGAGCTTTACGACGCCGGCATCCTGCCCGCGGCTCATCGCCGCCACCCTGGCTGTCTTTAATACATTTTCCAGACGCTTGGCCGCCTTGGTCGTATTGGCGTTGTTCACCACATTGTAGGAGATGACCACCATGGTAAGGATCATCAGGGAGATCGCCATCACGAGCAGGAGCTCCAT
This sequence comes from Lachnospiraceae bacterium, assembly GCA_024696005.1. GTDB lineage: Bacteria > Bacillota > Clostridia > Lachnospirales > Lachnospiraceae > NK4A136. The sequence goes on from JAILHF010000051.1 coordinate 481,523, forward strand.
GATCGACATGCCCTTATTGCTGCTTGTTTTTTTTCTAAACTCAGCCATAGACACCTCCTTATTCCTTGGACCAGTTCGAGAACGAGATCATAGGCTGTGCACTTGCATCGGAATCTCCTCCGGCCGCCCCCTTAAACTCACGGAGGGTCTTCTCCATTTCCTTGTCCAGGAAATTATCAAAGGGGAAATAATTCTCGTTCGGCTTAGACACATCAAAGTAGAAAGGCTTGCTGTCATCATCATTCGTGAACTTCTCAAGCGTGATGCCCCCCAGCTTGCAGCGGTTGGGGTCACCCTCAATGGTTTTCAGATTGTCGACAGTAAGGGTGGAACTCGGCATTGTCACACCGTTATCCGTCTTGGTCTTGACAAACAGCTTCCTGGCTTTTTCAAAGCTCGCATCATCCATGGTTCCCCAGGGGAAGCTCCCTCTCTGGACACCGATCTCAAAAACCTGGGACTTATCTACACAGAGGTAGGTGCAATTCGTCAGCTTACCCTGAAACATAGACGGGCAGCCTCCGGAAATGATCAGGCAATTCTCATATTCCACGCTATCAGGTACATTGGACTGGTTCGTAAGATAGATGGCACTCACACCGTCCCCGTAAACAATGGCGTCATCCTTGTTCAGACCGCCGTTCTGACACAGATCACGGAAATCCTTCTGATTGTACTTCATGTCCTTTTCCGAGGATGCATTGCTTTTATGAACATGCATGTACTCAGAAACCAGCTTATTGCCGAGGCCGCCGTCATAAGCGGCATAATTTTCCCACTTCACACCGCCGGAGCCCTTATTTTCGCCGTTTCCGAACGTCTCAATGTTTCCGCTTGCCCCGTCACGATAGTAAAGATCTCCGCCCACAAAAAGATGTCCGGATCCGTTAACAGTGATCTTTCCGCGTACATAGGTCGTCCCGTTCAGGTAAAGCTTTCCTCCGCTCTGAATGGTAAGATCACCGTCGATGAAACAGAAGTTCCCCATAAAAGTCACATTGGAATGTTCCCCTACCCGCAGGGCATCGTTTCCGAGATGCGTATTCGCTCTGACGTAGATGTCGCCGCCGAAATACTGGCTGCTCTCCTTAAGGGAAAGCGGGCTGTCAGAAAGGATGCTGAAATCATTCAGTCTGCCGGGCGCATCGGAGCTGGAAGGGAAACCGATCTTGATATCGGTCACGATGCTGCTCTCATACCCCGACTTCGTAGTGGTGGTAACTTTGATGCCTCTGAGATAGATATAATTGCCTTTCTCCTCATAGGAAGCAACGCCCGTTCCGTCATAGATGCAGCTTACCTTCGCACTGGCAATATCGGGTAATACACCGTTTCCGCTTCCGTATCCGATCAGCTTCTGCAGATTGCCTGTATTAACAGTGCTGGAACCGGCTTGCAGATAGCCGCTAAGCTTCGTTCTCGGATCGTCAGAAGCATAGCTCATCTGCTTGACCTGCGCAAGCATATCCGCCATGGCGTATTCAGCCGTATAGAAATTATCCGAAGCCTGCGCGCGCATTCCCTTCATCTTAAAGTTCATGCTCGACATAAAGAGCAGCGAACTTGCCAGGATCGCAATGAACAGGATCCCGATCAATACGGCGACCAGTGCTGCTCCCCTGTTCCCTTTCATTCTCCTCATAATGTTCTCCTCCTTCTGCGCTGCTCTTACTTATTGATACTCTTATTCAGGATCCCCGAATGAAGCTCTGCGATCGGGGGATCCTGGAAGGTATTCGAACCATCCTCCGCAAAGCGCCCTACCCAGAGCTTCTTCGCCGGATCGTAGTGATACTCGTATACCTTAACGATAACTTCATATGTAAAATAGGTATCGGCCGCCTCGTAGCTTCCGCCGCCCACGGGTCTTCTCATCTCAGCCTTGCCGTTGTTCTGCGTATGGGAACGGGGCAGGAATGTTACGGTCGCATCATAGAAGCGGTTGTCCTTCTGAATGCGGCTGTAAAGCATATAGGTGGTCTTGGGAACCCCCTTCCCGGAAGAATGGGTAGGATCGGCAAACTGTACGTTTCCCGTAAAGCCGAAGTACAAAAGCTTGTCAAAGTTCGTCTTCATATAATCCTCATAGGTCATGGTCGGATCAAAACCCAGCTTCAGATCCTGAATAGCCTTCCCGGCCATCACCTGGTCTTCCGTCTCTGCAGCTGTTCTCTTGTGACAGTCATCCGCTCCAACACTTATGTATGTAGACTCAAAATCCCCATGGAAATTCCGGGTTGTCATGGGGGCACCGCTCTCCAGGATCTTCTTGCCCGGATCGATGCCGCCGACATGCCCCATGTTATACCAGTTGTCATTGATACTGGAAAGCGCGAGCTTCGCACTGGAAGACTCGTCTCCCACAGATGTTGTAAAGCCGGTGGGCGCGGCGCACAACGCCATGACCACTTCCTCATAGGTCTTGCTCTTGATGCCTTCCATAATGGAATTGGCAACATCGGTCGCGACCATCACATCACGGCCCCTCTTGTTCACCTGGATGGCCGTGACAAAGGAACGCATCACCGGCGTAATGATCACGGCAAACAGGGCCAGCGCGATCATCACCTCAAAGACCGTCACTCCGGCCGAACCCTTTCTGAACCAAGCCAACAGTCCCTTTCTTCTTTTTTTCATGCGCTCCTCCTCCATTTCAGAACTACCGCCTCCCCCCCCCCGGAAAGGGGGGAGGATAAAACACAGATCGTATTACTCTTCCGGAACTACATCTTCCAATTCGAAGTCAAAGCCTTCGCCTTCTTCACCTTCCAGCGCTTTTCTCTCCATCTCTTCCAGATAGAGTTCAAACAGCTGATGCGTATAGAGTGCATCCGGGCTGAGCGGTCCGAAGACGTTCTCGCCCTGCAGGCCACGCATGCCAAGCTCGTCGATGTCCTTGAATACAGGCACGGGATCGAGCACTCTGCCAGGTCCGGCGATCGCCCACTGTTCGATCTGCATCTCGCCTTCCAGCTCGCCGGAATCGGGATCGTAATCGACAGTGATGCTCTTGTAGATCATCGGGTCCTCGTAATTCAGGACATAATCCAGCATATAGCGCAGGCCTTCATAATGACACTTGAAGGTTAGCGTGGAATCGTTGATGACACCCATCAGGTTGGTCCCGTAGTCCTCATCGCCGATGGCGATGTAATCGTTGTCACCGTATCCTACCGAGCCGATCAGGAACGTGGTGTCGCCGTCGATCCCGCTGTAACCGAACCTGGGCGTCTCATCATCGTCATCGTCAAGCAGCTTTGCCATATTCTCGCTGGCCGTTTCGATGGAAGATACTTCCAGATACTGCATGAACATCGTGTAGTTTTCCTGTGCGATCTCTGCAGGGAAGGAAGCGATCAGGTCGTCGCGCTCCTTCTGCATGCGTGCGGTCTCGGCGATATAAAATTCGCGGTTCTGGTTCATCTCCTGCAGTTCCTTCAGGCGGATATCCAGGTCCGCATTTGTTGCTTCAATTGATTTGGTATCCTCGCGCAGTCCCTTCGTATAGAATGTATACGGAAGAACAATGATCGCGACGATCAGCAATACCAGTATGATCTTTGAGTCTCTGTCAGACATATTAAGCATTACTGCTCACCCCCTTCCTCTTCGGTAGCGTCAGCCGGTGCTTCCTCTTCGGGCGCCTGGGCTTCTTCTGCCGCCTTCAAAGCTTCCTGCTCTTCCGGGGTAAGGGTAAATCCGATGTGGCAGCTTGCTTCATATACAACCTGTCTCTGCATGACGGTCTGGATCATCTCGATTCCGTCCAGGATGACCATTCCGACTTCATATTCCACATATTCCTTCGGGAAATCCGGGATGCGGGTCTCATCGACATCCTCAAGGTCTTCGGCATCAATCAGTTCAACCGGTTCCTCTTCTTCCTCGTCCTCTTCCCCTTCCCCTTCGGGTACATAATCCTCGGTCCAGTAGATCGGATTTCCGTCCTCATCGTAACCGATGATCATGATGTAACGCCACAGATCGTCAACAGCCGAGATCTTGAAGTTGCGCACGTAATCCAGGCTGCCGATCTTGAGCAGCACATCCGCCACTTCGTTCTTCGCCGTCTCGTGCCAGCCGCTGGTCAATTCAAAGGTCACTTCACCGTCAACGCAGGTGATCGTCGTGATGTGGGAGTCCTTCGGAAGCAGTCTTTCCAGATCATCGATGAACTGGACGAGGTATTCATTGTCATTGTGCGTGCCGAGCTCGAAGGCCTTGACCTGGAGATACTCTGCTTCCGCTTCTTCGTAAGCGGCTTTGATCTCCTCGATATCCTTGATCTTCTCGATCTCGGCTTCCAGACGCTTGCGCTCGTCATCAACCTTCTTGTGCTGGTAGATGGAAATGCCGGTAAAGACCGCGCTTCCCACAAACGCTACCAGGAATGCGTACTTCAGATACTTGATCAGGTCCGAAGACTCGATCAGGCTCGACTTCTGCCCGGAACCGATGTTCAGGTTCATGGGATCGATGATCGCACCGATGTTGGGCAGGTAACGGAGCACTTCCTCTGCGGTCAGTGCAGCCTGTCCCTTGATGGATACGCCGGCAAGTGTATCGAAGTGTTCCACCGGAGCACCGAGCTCACGCTGGAGGATCTTCTCGATACCGGCAATGGCGGAACCTTCACCGAAGATCTTGATACCCTGCAGCAGTTCGCCGGGGTTCTTGGTTCTGTGGTATTCCACCGCACGTCCGATACCGTTTACCAGGTAGGAAACCGTCTGTGCATATTCATCTGCCGTGACGTGCTGATCCAGAAGGGCCTCGTTGGAAAGCAGCGTTTTCGCGTCTTTCTCCGAGATCTTCTTGACATCCATCAGGGCATTGATAACTGCCGTCTTACCGTAGTTGACGCTACGCTGCAACACGAGCACGTGTCCGCGCATGACGTTGACGTAGGTTGCGTCTTTTTCGATCTGAAGGACCAGATCGGTACGCCCTTCCTGCATCTGCAGGGCCAGAAGCTGAATAACGGAATTACCGAAGTAATCGATGCTCTTAACGTTCAGTTTCAGGTCTTCCGCAACTTCGTAATAGCCGCGGACAAGATCCATGGGGGCAGCCACTGCGGATACGCGGTACTTGCGACCTTCCTCTGTCATATAATCATCGAGGATCGAATAGGCGAAGAGGTAATCCCCCGAACCACTCATCGGGAAATACTCGCCGGAGTTTGCCTGCAGTACCTGTCCGAGTTTTTTGGTGTTTTTGAAGTAGTTGATCTCTACTTCCTTGCTGGCGATCTTTTTACTTGCAATGGTGAAGATGACATCCTTTGCCGTGAATCCTCTTCCGAAGATGGCAGTCCGGATCGCTTCTGCCACGGACGATACATCTACGATGTAGCCGTCATTGTAGCTTCCCGCCGGAGTCGGGATCTCTGCCGCATTGCTCAGCACGACCGTCTTGTTGTTGTTCCTCTGCATCTCGGCAATACGTGTAACATCGCCCGAGATGTAGATTGTCAGTGCCTTGTTGGCCATTCTTGCTGCTCCCCTTTCATATTAGATTATACGGCTCTTTCAAAAGCCTGTATCATAGCAACGGCCGCAGGCCGTGATATGCTCACTTTACTCAGAACGTAAAAAACGTTCCGATATACCAATCGATCACTCTGTCGCCCCAGATCATCGCAACGACCGCTCCCAAAGCAAGATAAGGCCCGAAAGCCAATACATGCTCCTTTTTGCTGATGATCATACGAAGTCCGTGTATCAACACCCCCAAAACGCATGCCAGCAAAAGCACCAAAAGGATCTTTTTCCACCCCAGGAATAAACCGAGCGCCGCCATCATCTTGACATCACCGAAGCCCATGGCCCTGCCCCCGCTGATCAGCCCGATCGCAAGGAACAAACCGCTCACCAGCACGGCTCCGATCAGGTATTCGTACCAGTGTCCCAAATCTGTCATCAGGCGTCCCGCTCCGCAGAACGCGATCAGAAGATTCAGTTCAGGCGGCAATTCATAGATCGCCAGATCCACCATGGACAAAGCCGACAGCAGACCGCAGCAGATGCCGCACAAAAGGAAATACCAATCCGCACCGTATTCCTGAAGAAGGATAAGCCAGAGGATCACCTGCAGGATACAGAAAGCAAACAGGCGGCCTCCCTGTCCCTTCTTTCTGCAGGCTGCCATTCCATCCGGCACCCTCATCTTTTCCAAGGTTCTGTTGCGTTCCTCCTCCGGCCCCAGACAAATCTTAAAAGCAGCATAATGATACATTATGGCACCAAAGAAAAAAGCAGCACAAATTGCACATAAAAAATAATATGGTTTCACTTATGCCGATTATAACAAATGAAACTCTGTTCGTCAATTTGCATATAACAAAAAATTATTGATTGATGTCGGTCTTTTGACGAAGCAGCTTCCATTCGTTTTCATCGAAAATGTTTCCGCCCACCGAATAGACGTTCCCATCCGACGTATCCAGTTCCGCCCCGTTCTTTTCCACATCAAAGATGTCGATCCTGCTGAGTACGGAAAAGAAAACTTTCTGTCGGGCGTTCTTTGCCGTCCCGTCGATCCTGCGGCCGGTAAAGGGATTGACCGGCTCCTCCACGATCCCTTCCAGGGCCAGGCTCGGCACATCCGCATTGGTCATGAATTCCTCCGAAACGCCGAATTCCCCGTCCCCGAAATCCTTGACCAGGAGCAGGGGATTGACCCGGGTCGCATCCTCGCCGCCTTCCAGCTTCACATCCAGAAGCCCCAGCCCGGTGCCGTGATCGGCTGCCAGGATAATGCGGGTGTTTTCGTACACCCCTTCCGCTTTCAGGCACTCGATCCACCTTCCCAGGGCCAGGAGCGACGCCATGTTCACATGATAATGGCTGACCCGCTCATCCGTCCAGCCCGGAAGATCACAGGGGTAGCCCGGCGCTTCGCACCCGCGGTTGTCGACCTTCGCGGACGGGATGTAATCGGGAAGCTGCAGGCGGCAGGGGCTGTGCGTCGTCTGGTTCGCCAGCATGATGAAACTCCCCGCCCCGCCGGCATCGTAATCCGTCAATTCCGGCAGCGCATCCAGAACACTGTAGGCATTCCAGAAGGCAGGGCTCACATCGGACGCCGGCACCACGCTCATGTAGCCGCCTTTTCCGTAAACGTAAGCTGCCAGCGGAGGAGGCAGCGCACGGAACAGGCTGTAAAACACGAAATTCCGCTCCACATCGATATCGACAAAGCCCTCATAATCCGCATACTTTCCGTCCGTAACGATGGCACTTACCCCCTCTGTCCCGGCATACAGTTCCTCCCAGGGCGTCCGATGGTAGTGCGCTTCCAGGGGGTCATCGCTCATGACGACCTCATACCCCGCACCGGCAAACAGCTTCGGCAACAGCAGAAGAGCCTCATCCGTTTTTTCAATATAAAACGCATCCTGTCTCTCATGCATCCCCGCGGGCGAATACTCATAACCGCCGTAGACCGCCGGTGCCCCCAGACGGGTACTCCCCCCGAAGGAGAGCGTGTTCGGATACCAGGTAAAACCGGAATAGACCGCCGGAAGTTCGGGTCTTTCTTCCATTATATATGGAATAAAAGCCGAGACCGCCCGGTCCAGCATGATGACGACCACGTTCTTCCCGCTCCGGCTCAGATGAAAGACAGGCTCCTTCGCTTCATCCGCCGCAAGCGCCGGCCCCTGATCCTTCTCATAGCGCGCCAGCTGCTCTCCGATCCGAAACAGCCCCGGCAGAGAGGCGAGGAAAAGACTCGCGCAGAGGATGCGAAGCAGCGTGCGCCACAAAGCCTCCTTCTCTTTCAGAAACCAGTACACGAGCAGGGGCAGGGCTATGAGCAGGAAGATCCCGATGCTGACCTCCGTATCCGACCAGGAAGGCAGACTGTCATAGATAAGCTGCCCGGAGATCGTCCCCAGCTTTCTGTGAAACAGCAAAAGAGAGAGACTCCCTGCCGTAAGAAGACATCCCAGCAGGAAACGGACAAAGCGTCTCCCCCCTTTTCCCAGAAGGGACAGATAGATCCCGCCCCACAGAAGAAAGAGCCCCGCATAATCCAGCGCAGTGGTGTAGATATAGTGCCAGGGAGAAACAAAGTGGAAGGGATCCACGAAATCCGCCGGAGAAGCGGAAATGCACAGCACCGGGATCAGCAGTCCCAGAAGCAGTGCGGCTCCGACGGTCTCCTCGGCCAGAAAGCCCCCTTTGCCCGCCTGCTGCTCGGCCGTTTTCTTTTTCGGCACAGGGACCAGATTCTTTCCGAGGGACAGAAGATTATTGCACAGCCAGTACAGCACCAGACCGGAAGGGCAGTCATACAGAAGAAGCAGGAACAAAAGCGCCAGGAGGACAGGCTGGATCAGTTCGCTCTTCGGCCGTTTTCCCACGAAGACGACCGCCGAAAGCAGATTGACCGCTGTCATCAGGATCGGGAGCAGATGGATGCCCGTTCCTGCGATCTCAAGCAGGGAATCCGGCCGGTCCAGTGCTCCCAGAAGAGGCACCTCCGTTCCCTTCAGCGCCGGATGCTCCGAAAGGAAATGATAGGCAGCGATAAAGAAGGGGATCTGCAACAGCAGGGAAAGGCTGCCCTTCAGGGCGGCCAGCGGATCCCGATGAATCTTTCTGTACAGGGCCTGCCGCATCATGATGCGTTCGTCCCCGGAAAAGGTCCTGCGGATATGCTCGTTCCAGGCTCTCACCCTCTCCTGCTTATCCCTTCCCGCCTCCTGAAGCCTTTCCGCATTCCGGTACAGCGGCAGCGTCAGCAGAAAGACCAGGCCGCTCAGGCCGATGATGGCGAAAACCACCCTGTCTCCGGAGATCTGCATCAGCAGGTAGAAAAACAGATCCATCAGATATTCCAGCGGACTGATCACGAGTCGGTACAGAAAAGAAACTGCGGCTTTGCCTACCATCGGTTCCCCCATTCCAGCTCCGAATCCCGGCCCAGACCATACTCTTCCTCAAAATACCGCACGGGCGGATGCTCCTCATCCAGCTCCAGCAGGGAAAAGCAGTCCTCCCCTCCCACCGGTACCGAATAGAAGAGGATCCTGTGCGCTCTTTTCTCCGCCATTTCCTGCCAAACCCAGAATCTGCGGTCCTTATCGGGAACGTAAAACGTCACCGGCTCCTCATAGCAAAGAGCAGCCGCCCCGTATGCCAGCACTCTGGCATAGGATGTGCATATCGCCACATCCGCCCCGCTCTGTCTGACCGCCTCTTTCAGCATCCCGGTCTGCTTTTGCAGCTCATCCGTCCGCATCATGGCGATGAAGCTGGCCTTCCAGACCATACTGTCCGGATCGGCCAGGGCCCGTTCGAACAGAAAGCCCTTGCAGGCAAGGATCAGGCAGAGCAAAAGCAGGGCTGCCCCGCAAAAGAGATGCGACATCTCTTTCCCTGCGCCCTCCGAGCGCATGGAATCCGGGATCAGCACTGCCAGATAAGCCCAGAACAGGAGCATCCGCAGCTGCCCGTACAGAAGGCTGTCGTCATCGTATCCGTAGGAACGAGACAGACCTAACATCAGGATCGAAGCCGCGACCGAGGCCAGCAGCAGCCAAGCCGTTTCCTTCCTGCCTTTCGCAAAGCAAAAGACAAGGAGAAGGATCAGGAAAAGGGGGATCAGGACCACGCCCGCCTTCCCGGCAAAGCAATACTCGGAAAACCTCGCCGGCAGGACGCTTAAGTTGCGCAAAAACACCTCGGCGGAAAAGCCGCCTCCCGCCACATGATACAGGGCATATTCCGGCTGCAGGACATAGAAAAGGCAGCGTGCCCCGTAAACGCAGCCTCCGGCCGCAGTACCGAGCAGCACGGGAAGCCAGCTTCCTTTTGTGAACCATTCCTTTTTCTCCTTCAGGATCATCCGGAAGATCCCGAGAGCCAGAATGATCAGCGCCGTCTCTGTCATGACAAAACCGATCATCCCAAGGAATGCGGCAAGAAGCTTTTTCCAAAAGCCCGCCTTTTCATCCCAAAGCAGCTTTACCGCAAGCACCGCAAACGGAAGCCCCGGGATAAAGGAGCGTGGAACGGAGGTGAGCACATCCCAGGCCCAGCCGCATCCGGCGGCAAGCAGCAGGATCCCGAAGGCCACATGCGGCCTTCTGCCGCGATAGGCCGAAACACTCAGCAGCACAAAGGGAAAAAATCCCCACAGCATGCTGACGGTAGGAAGCGCCACGTATAACGGCCAGCCCATGAGATAGAGCGGAACGGCAAGAAGGGATTCCCACATGCTGCCGTAATCCTGACCGAAAAAGCAGGGCTCCGGAAAATGGCCGTGGGCGAAATGCACCGTGCCGTACCACATCAGCGTCTGATCGTCATCGGTGTAGCAATAGGAATAGCGGATCAGCACATAGATGCGCCAGCCCAGCAGGATAAGCCAGCCCATTGTCAGGACCAGCGCCTGAGGGTCCGTTTTCTTCTTTTCGTTCTTCTCCGTCATTGTCCGCTCTGCTCCATCTTTTCCCAGTTTTCTTTGATAAAGATATTATCATGCACAGTATACCACGGCGCATCGGAAGTATCAAAAGCCGTTCCGCCCTGAAGCTCCCATATCCCCGTATAGGTCACTTCCATCGGTCCCTGCTCTTTCCGGCTCGAATCGACGGGATTCCCGGTAAAGGGATTGACCGGATCTTCGATCAGCCCTTCCAGCACCAGGACCGGCGCATCCGCATTGGTCATGAATTCCTCCGACACCGTGAAGCCGTGGGCGTCGAAATCCTTGAACATCAGAAGACAGTTGAACGCTTCCATGTCCGTGCCGTCATCCTGGATCAGGTCATCAAACTGTCCGAAGGGATAGCCGTGGTCCGAAGCGATCACGATCCTGGTATTGTCATATACCCCCTGCTCCCGCAGCAGATCGAACCAGTCCGCGAGGAACTGGTACGCGGCCACATTGACATGATAATGCCGGATCTGGCTCATGGTCTCCAGGTGCATGACCCTTCCGTCCACGACGCGGTCTCCGTTCAGGACGTATCCGCTGTTATCGATCTCACCATCCTCCGGCAGGGTATAATCCGGAAGCTGCAACACGGTTCCCTCATGGGTAAGATAATTGCAGAACACATTCAGCTGTCCGGCCCCGTCCGTAAACGTTGTTTCTTCCCGTAACGACGAGAGCACCGCAAAAGCCGTCTCGAAATCCAAAAGGGATTCGCTTCTGGCCGGGTTCACTTCATAGTATAGGTAATGCTGCAGAAAATAGGGCGCGATGCGGAACATACTGTAATCCCGGAAAGCCAGGGAAAGCTTTTCCTCATCCATCCCCTGCCCGGCCCGCAGCTTCCGCTCGGGTGCATGGGCACGCACGCCTTCGATCCCGTCGAAAACGGAGTTATCCCCCGATGAGACATAATTCCCGTAAGGAACGGAAGTGACGGACACCCCGTATCCGTTTTCCGAAAAGATCGTCGGCAGAAGCGTCAGCGCTTCGTTGTGTTTTTCCGAAAGGAGCTTGTCCGTTCTTGCATTCATGGCCGACGGGGTATATTCATACCCGCCGTAGAGCGTGGGTGCCCCCAGATTCGTGGACCGTCCCATGGAGATGGAGTTGGGATACCAGCAAAAGCCGTCAAACTTCTCCCTAAGCCCTTCCCTTTCTTCCATTATATAGGGAAGCATGCCGCCGACCGCCCGGTCCAGCATGATCAGCACCACGTTCTTCTCCGTCTTCGACAGGACCATCAGCTCTTCCGTCCCCTCGTCCTCCCGGGCGCTCCGAAGCTCTTCCTCTTTCCCCTTCGCCAGGGCATCGCCGCCTTCGTAAAGGCAGAGCCCCAAAAGGCCCAGCGCCAGAAAGGGCAGAAGCCGCTGCCAGGGAAAACGCACACACAGCTGCCAGAGCACCGCAGTCAGGAGCATCAGCAGAGCCAGGCTCAAGACCACCCACGCCCAGGGGAAGGTGGGATCGTTCTCGTAGCGCATATTGCTGAGAAGCAGGCCGTTTTTGTTCCCCCAGAAAAAGAAGTCGTAAAAACCGAGAAGCACAAGGATCATGAAAAGCCGCCCGACGACAGGGCGCTTCTTTTTCTCGCTCATGAGCAGCAGGAGGCTGCACCACACAAAACTTACGCTTCCCCAGAAGGAAAGGTTTTCCTTTAAAAGCCCCGCAAGGCTTCGGATATCCCGCACCGGAAAATCCGCCGGTGCCGCATAGATCACGCTCAGCGGAAGGTAGACTCCCGCGAACAGAAAAAGGCAGCATTCACAGAGGAAATACGAAAGCCCCGCAAGCGGCTTCTCTTCTGCTTTCCGCTCGGGCAGCTTCCCTTTGCTCTTCAGATAAAGCAGCACCACGGGGACATGCAAAAGGAGCAGCGTGAGCAGGGAGACCAGGGAATCCTGAAACGGAAAATCCGACAGCTGCAGCACATCGCTTCCGTTGTAGATCGTAAGCGTGAAAAACACAATATAGCACAGATAGGCCGCCGCCAAACCGAGCTTTTTGGCGTATTCCTGCCAACGGAGCCGGATGAACAGGTTCTTCAGCAGTGAGAACAGGTTGTTGAAGCTCCAATACAAAACCAGGCCGGCCGGCGAACGGTACAAAAGGAGCAGAAAGACCGCCGGGAGCAGCAACATCGACAGTCTTTCCTTCATCGTCACCCGTTCCTGATACAGAAATACCGAGACCAGATTGAGCCCGGTCATGATGAGCGGGAGCAGATTGACAGACACCGCTCCCAGATGAAGCGCCGCGTCCGGCTGCCAGAACCAGGGATCCTTCACGGGTGCGGCTTCTCCGAGATAGCGGTACGCCGCCATAAAGAAGGGGATCTGTAAAAGCAGCGGCAAAAGCTTTCCGAGCCCCTGTGCCGGCGAGAATTTTTTGATCCCGTAATAGTACTGGGTGATGAGGGCCCGTTCATCCCCGCGGAAGGTCCTGCGGATATGAGTAAGCCACCCCTCCATGTCCGCTTCCTTCTTTCTCTGCGCCTCCTGCATGGCATCTGCCCGCAGATACAGGGGCAGTGTGAACAGGCTCACTGCGATGCTCAGCACCAGCAAAGCAGCCTGGGGACTCCGCGTCGCCATCAGGCTTCTCCGAAACAGGACATCCATCAGATATTCGATTGGCGTGAGAAGAAAATCCAGCAAAAAAGCCTCCCGTCAGGATCCGTCACCTGTCGATCCTGCTCCAGTTTTCCGGGTCAAAGATATTGCCCCGGACACGATACCAGCTGTCCGCAGGCTCATCATAGCTGTTCGTGTCGGACAGATGGAAGCCGTGGGATGTGGTCACGATCGCCTCCTTCTCCGAAGGATCCTTTATTCTGATGTCAGCACCGCTGAAGGGATTTTTTGCATTTTCGATGACCCCGTCCAGAAGCAGCGCCGGCGCATCCGCATTCGTCATGAAGTCTTTGTTCTCCGTAAAGCCGTGGGCATTGAAATCCTTCATCATCAGCAGACAGTTGAATCGCTGGACGTCTACATCCTCGCTGAGGATCAGATCCTCAAACATACCCGCCTCACTGCCGTGGTCCGATACGATGATGATGCGGGTATTGTCATACACACCCTCCCGCTTCAGCAGATCCAGCCACTCCGCCAGCAGCTTGTAGGAAAGCACGTTCACATGGAACAGCGCCCTGCTGCCGCCGCTGTCATACTTCATCTCTCTGCCTTCCGCCTCCAGCCTGGCGGGAACATCGACTGTGCTGTTGTCCACCGGCATGCTCAGGGAGAAGCTGTAATCCGGCAGCTGGATCTGCCTGGATTCGTGGGTCAGGTTGCTGTCCCATTCGATATAGTGGTTCGTATCCCCGTCTTCGATCTCGGTCAGGGCCGGCAGTTCGCTCATGACCTTATAGGCCTTGTAAAATGCAAGATAGCCTCCCATGGCCACATCGTCCCAGCCGCAGTCCGTATAGAGGAATCTCTGCATGAACACCGGCGCCAGCTTGAACACGCTGTACTCGGCAAATCCCCTTCCGTAGGAATCCGGATCGCTGTCCGCCACAAAGAAACCTCCCGAATATCTGCGTTCCAGATTGGCTGCCGTGGTATTCTTCATCTTCTTGAAGCCGCTCATGTCTCCGCCCCAGGTATAATCCGCATAGGGAAGATCCGCCAGGGATACCTGCCAGCCCGCCTCGCCGAAGATCGTGGGCAGTACCTGCAGAGCCTCAAGGTGCTTGCTCTCCATCGACTCGGAGCTCCGCTCCTCCAGTGCGTAGGGACTATACTCATATCCGCCGAATAATGCGGGGGCCCCCATGTTCGTATGCCCCGCAAAGGAAAGGGCATCGGAATACCAGGTAAAACCGTCAAAGCTTGCCTTTAATTCCGGGCATTCCTGCATGATGAAGGGCACAAAGGTCCCGACAGCCCGATCCAGCATGATCAGCACCACATTCTGTCCCGACCTGCTGAGCGTAAAGAAGGGCGTGCTGCTCTTCGCCTCCTCATTGATCCTGGCCTCGGAGGCAAGCGCATCCCCGATCTTTACAAAACGGTATCCGCTGACCAGCACCAGACTCAAAAGGAGCAGAACCGTGACCGCCCTGTCGATCTTAGCCAGTCGGTCCGAAAGGACCAGGAGCAGGATGACTGCCGCAAGAAAGATCGCGATCCCGGGCAGAACGATCTGATACCCGTAGAGCGGCGTCTGTTCGTAGCGCGAATTTGCCATCAGTATCCCGTGATCGTTGGACCAGAAGAAATGATCCGCCAGGGCCAGGATGGTCCCGATCCCCAGGAGCCTTCCAAAGATCCCCCGGCCCTTCTTATCCAGCAGGATATAGATCAGGTTACCCCAGACAAACCAGGTCCCCGCTGCAGAAAGGAGCGGGATGCGCATCAGCGGCAGCAGGTCTCCCACGTGCCGGATCGGAAACTCCGTTGGAGAATCCTCCACGATCCCTGTGATGATGAAGACCGCCGACAGAAGAAAGAGCACCGCCTCCTTTATAAGCATGGTCCCCCAGCCGGGGTCCTCCGCTTCCCTCCGCCAGAGCCTGATCTTTTTATCCTTCAGGAAAAGGACCACAAGAGCCGGGATCATGTAGGACATCACGATGCAGACCGAAACGAAAGAAGCCAGGGTATCATCGCGGTCCATCTCCGGAACATAGCAGCCCGCAAACGTCGTCACCGAATACATGTACATGCCGGCCAGAAAACCGCCTCCGATGCAGATCTTCTTCACGATCCGCTGCCAGCCGAGACGGGTAACGATGTTCCTGACCAGAGAGAAGGCATTGTTGAAGGTCCAGTAGAGGACCATGGCCTGGGGACAGGGATACAGGACCACCAGGAAAAGCAGCGGGAGCAGAGCCATCTGCAGCTTCTCCTTCAGCCCCAATCCTTTCCCCTTCACATAGATAAATGCCGAGAGCAGATTGATCACCGTCATCAGGATGGGAAGGCAATTGATCCGCAGTTCTCCGAGCCGGATCAGACCGTCCGATTCGGTAAAGAGCTTTCCCGGGATCCCCTCCACTGCTCCGAGCATGTTATATGCCGCGAGAAAAAAAGGGATCTGCAAAAGCAGCGGAAAGAGCGTCCTGAGAGCAAAAGCCGGCTTATAGCCGCAGATGCGGTAATAATGCTGCAGCATGTAACTGCGTTCCTCTCCGCGGAAGACCTTCCGGATCTTTCCCTCCCATTCCTTCATGGAATCGCGCTTTCTGCGCTCCTCCTCCTGCATCGCCTCCGCCTGCCGGTAAAAGGGCATGGTCAAGAAGCCCACCGCGAGACTCAGGGCCAGAAGCGAGATATGGGTATTCAGTGTCACATGATAAAATGCGAAAAAAAGAACACGCAGAAGATATTCGATTGGTCCGATCAGCAGCTTATACATAAGAAACATTTTACCTCTTTGACACCCATAAATCAATACGATTGCACAGCTCTCGCTTTTCGTTTATAATCATAAGAAAAAAGATCCGAGGTAGTGACGATGTCTGACGAAAACAAAAAGCTTCTTCAGAACAATAACCTGTATCCTGTTTTTGCCGCCGTTCTGACCGCGGTGCTCTTTCTCACCATCCTGGCGTTTTCTTCCATACTCGGTTACGGGAACAGGACCATCTTAAGCGGCGACCTGTATGCGCAGTATACCGCCTTTATCCGTCACTTCCTGGAAGTCCTGAAGGGAAAGGGAAATCTGTATTACAGCTTCTCCATCTATCTCGGAAATCCCGCGGCTTCCACCTTTGCCTATTATTGCCTGAGTCCCTTCAATCTTCTTTATCTGATCCCCGGGATCTCCATGTCCGCCATGACCATCCTTGTCGTGACACTCAAACTTTCCCTGGCAGCCGCTTCTTTTCAGCTCTTTCAGGGCGGCTTTCTGAAGAACAGGACTCTCTTCTCCGTCATGTTCTCCGTCTGCTACGCCCTTTCCTCTTTTTCCGTCATGATGTCCATGCACATCATGTGGCTGGATGCACTCTATATCCTGCCGGTGCTGATCCTTCTGATCGCACGCTTTGTGAATGGTTCTTCCTTTCTTCCCCTTATCCCGGCCTATGCACTCCTTTTTCTGACCAATTTCTACATGGGCTACATCGCCGGGATCTTCAGCGCTCTTTGCTTTATGGCGCTGCTGGTCCGGGAATGCCCGTCCTTCGGAAAAAAAGAGCTGCAAAAAGCCTTGAAAAAGGGATCGCTCTTTGCACTTTCCGTTCTGCTGGCTGCAGCCTGCTGCGCGGCGATCCTGCTCCCTGCCGCTTACGAGCTCTTAAACGGTCGCTCCGAGGGCGCTTCGGACTTTGCCTTCGTACAGACCACGATCCCCGATGTGATCAATAACCTGTTCCTCGGCGGGATCCAGGGGCTCGGCAGCCCCATCCCCCTGATCTATTGCGGCCTGCCTGCTCTTCTGCTCCTTCCCCTCTTCTTTTCCTCGAAAAGGATCAGCCGCAGGGACAAAGCCCTGGGAGCCGCTCTGCTGCTCTTTTATCTGGCCGCCTCGCAGTTCCTGCCGGTATACCGCTTCCTGCACGCTTTTGAAGCGCCCAACTGGTATGCGCACCGCTACGCGTTCTGCGCGGTCTTCCTGCTCCTTACGCTTGCTTCCGCGGCCTTCCCGGAGATCGATCACTTTTCCCTCCGGAAAGCCCTGGCTTATGTTGCTGCACTCCTGCTGCTCTATGCGGTCATGATCCCCTTGCAGCATGCATTTTACAGCAGCTATCCCACGAACAGCTACGGCTTGTTTCTGCTAAACGGCTGTTTCCTTGGCCTTTATCTGCTGCTGGCCGTCCAAAACAGCAGCCGTTCCCGCAGCATCGCCTGCCTGCTCCTTTGTGCGGAACTGGTGATCAACGGTGCCACTGCCGTTTCCCGCAATGATTTCGGATATCACAGCGAGGAAGACATCGCTTCCTGGGAGCGTAATGAAAGCACCCTCATCCCCGCCCTGCTCGAGGGCGATCCGGGCTTTTACCGAATCCGTGTGCTCGATGAGCATTGCCTGAATGCGCCGTCACGCTTCCATTATCCGGGACTCAACAGCTTTGCGACCGTTGACAATGCAAAACTGCGCTCCACGCTGTCCGCACTGGGCATCGGCACCTCCTTCATGACCATTTACGATCACGGCTACACGGATCTGACCGACATGCTGCTGGGCGTGAAGTACACGATACTCCCCGACGGACAGATAAGCGGCTCCCCACTGGCCCTGCCGGTAGGCTTTATGAGCAGCACGAGCGTGATCTCCTGGCGTCCGACTGCGAATGTTTTCGAGAACCAGGAGACCCTCGTCAACAGCATCACAGACGGGGATTATGATTTTTACACGCCCCTGGAGACAAAAGCCGAAAACATCCTCACCAAGAACATGGATGTCCTTCCTTTTTCGGACTCCGTCATCTTCCAGCATGTCAGCGATCTTTCCGCAAATGGGACCGTAAGCTTCACCTTCCCTGACGCGAGCGGACTTGAAGTGCTCGGACACATCACCCCGGCTGAGGAACCGGTCCTGCTCGGCAGTGCACCCGAGATCGCCGACGTCTCCGTAGTGGGCTTTTCCAACAGAGTAAAGCTTTCGGACGGCTCGATCTTTGCCGTCCCCAAAGATGAGAAAGGGGTACCCACCGCAAACCTTCTGTTTTCCTCCGGGAGCAGCTTTGACTATTCGGTCCGCGGCATGGATTTCGTCTCCTACGACCGCAGCCGCCTGTCGGAGCTTTACCGCGACATTTCCGCAAATGCCCTCACCGTCACTTCCCGGAGCGACGGCGAGCTGACAGGCGTGGTCACCTCTACCGAGGATCGTCCCATACTCCTCATCACCATCCCTTATGCCAAGGGCTGGGAGATCTATGTCGACAACAATTCCGCATATGTGGGCGTTTCGGTGAACGCGAGCTTCATGAGCCTCTATCTCAGCCCCGGAGCCCACGAGATCCGCCTGCATTACGAGAATCCGTTTGCTTTCGCCGGAAAGATGATCAGCGGCGGCGCTCTGATCCTTTGCCTGATCATGCTCCTGATCGCAAGGCGCGCCGCAGAGAATGCCGCCAAGCGGAAAGCAAGCGCAGAGGAAGATCCGGCTGCAGATAAATCCGAACAGCCGAAGAAGAAAGACACGGAGGACGCCGAATGAAAGCCTTGAAAAAAGTCCGCGTCCCCCTGCTGGCCTTTCTCCTCCCCGCGCTCTGCTTTATCATCTTTCTCGCGCTGTATGGCGTGCTCGGCTACGGCAACTACACCATACTCCGCGGCGATCTGTATGTGCAGTATGTCGATTTCATACAGCTCTTTCTCCGCGCCCTGAAGGGAAAGGAAGACTTCTGGTACACCTTCTCGCAATACTTCGGACAGCCCTCCGTGCTGACCTATGCCTATTATTGCTTCAGTCCCTTTAACCTCCTCTATCTGCTCGATTTCATTTCGGTCCCCGCCATGACGGCCGCCATCATCACGATGAAGATCGGCCTGTGCGGAACCGCATTTTCCGTATTCGCGAAGAAGGCCCTGAAGTGCAGCGATGCCGCAGCCGTGTTCTTCGCACTTTGTTATGCCCTTAACAATTTCAACGTCGTTTTCCATTTCGACATGATCTGGCTGGAATCCGCCTATCTGCTTCCGATCATCATCCTTCTGATCGTAAAGCTCGTCCGCGAAGGGCGCAGCCCGCTTCTGATCCCGGCCTGGATCCTGCTCTTTCTGTCCAATTTCTACATGGCCTATATCGTCGGGGTCTTTTCCGCACTTGTGTTCCTGGCCCTGCTCTTTTTGAAAGCACGAAAAAACGCCGCCGAATGGAAGGAAGCTTTTTTCCTCTGTCTGCGCTTTACCTCCTCGGTCGTCCTGGCCGCCGGCTGCTGCGCCGCCATCCTGCTTCCGAGTGCCAAATACCTGCTCTCGCACATAGCTGCGGATAATTTCGACTTCATCCCGCTGGAAAACAACATCTTCGACACGGCAAACGCCCTCATGATGGGTGTCATGCCAGATGTTGACAACCGCACGCCGCTGATCTACTGCGGGCTTCCGGTCCTGCTCTTTCTTCCCTTTTATTTTTTCCGAAAGAGCATCCCCCTGCGCGAACGCGTCCTTTCCGGCCTGCTTTTGCTCTTTTCCTTCCTGAGTCTGGTCTGGCTGCCGGTCTTCATCTTCATGCACGCCTTTGACTACCCGAATTTCTATTTCTTCCGCAACAGCGCCAGCGTCTGCTTCCTGCTCTGTGTTCTGGCCTGCCGCGTCTTCACGGAAAGCCGCGGGACACTTAGCACCAAAAAACTCTGGCCCTATATCGCCGGCCTGATCTGCCTGTATTCCTTCATGATCAACTTCTGGCCCATGCACCGCTCCTATTCGGATGTCACCAATTCGGCCGGTGAAATGGCCGTAAACATCGTATTTCTCGTCATCTGGGGCTTCCTGCTCACGCCTTCGGCAAAACCTCTGCCCGACTGTCCGAAACGGCGGCGCATCCTGACCGCATGCCTCTTTTTGCTGCTCTGTACCGAACTTACCCTTCAGGCACATCTGGCCGCCAGCCACATGGACCTTACGCCCATCAGCGAAGCGGAATACAACAGCTGGTATAACGCGCAAAAAAGCATCCTTTCCTCGATCCCCGAAGATGACAATGACCTGTACCGCATCGCGATGTACGGAGACAACAACTACAACTCCTCGGCCTTTTACGGTTATAACAGCTTCAACACCTTTTCTTCTTCCGACGATTACGAACTGCGCTACGCCCTCTTTAACCTGGGGATCGCCGCCGTCAACCGCAGCATCACGGAAAACGGCTATACGGATCTGACCTATATGCTCTTTGACGCAGCCTATACCGGGAACATCACGGCCGTAAACGACGACGACTCCAACAGGGTCTCCGAGCTGACACCCTTCCCTTACCGGCTTTCCATCGGCTACATGGTATCCGACGGGATCCTTTCATACGAGGCCGGTCCCGATCCCTTCGAGAACCAGGAACGCTTTGCCAACGCCATCAGCGGCCACTCTTATCACTTTTTTGACCGTCTTGCCATGGAAGACGTGGATGCCAGCAGCTACAATGCCGATATGCGCACGATCGGAAACTATACCTTCTATTATAAGAAGACATCCATGCTCCCCACCTCCGGCGTGTATTATACCGTAAAACAGGAACCTGACCGGCCTTTCATGGTCTGTTTCCGGCAGAATGATCCTTCTGCGACCCTGAACTCCGCCTATCTGATCGGCAGCCGGGACTGCTTTGCCGTCAGCCTTCCTTTTTCTTCGGGCTGCATCGTCAAGGCCGGCGCCATGCCGGACGATTTCGGCCCGGACACGGAAACAGCCATCATATATTTCTCATCTGACAGCGATTCGGATGTCTATTGCAGCGATATCTTTTTTGCCCGCTACAACCCGGACGACCTGCCGAAGCTCCACGCCGATCTGCTCCCTGGGACCCTGAAAGTCCATGAGCACAGTACCTCACGGATCGTCGGAAGTGTAACGGCCACGGAAGACCGCCCCATCCTCTTCACCTCCATCCCCTGGGATGAAGGCTGGTGCGCATGGGTTGACGGACAGGAAGCTGCCGTGGAAAACGTGATGGGCAGCGCCTTCCTTTCGCTGCGTCTTACTCCCGGCGAGCATGAGGTCGAACTTCGCTATATCGCCCCCGGCAGCAAGGCCGGGATGATCGTCAGTCTGGTCTCACTTCTTCTTGCCATCGTCTATATGGTGATTTCCGGCCGCCCCAAAAAAACAGCATAAAAACGGACGGGTTCCGTTCGCAGGACGTTTCCGGGGGATGATCGTTTTTTGTTATGCAGAAGACATAAGCCCCGGGAACCACTTCGGAGCCACGCAGCTCTGGGAAGCTGCGGTCATTCCTAGAACAGCCCGGGAACGCTCGAGCGGAAACGCCCCCTCCCTACGGTCGGCGGCACATCGGTCGGCGCATTTGAGATTACGCTTCGCGTAATGGCGCCTCCCTAACGTCGCCTCCGTGCGACGGCTCTCGCTCGATCCGCAATCCATTGCGGCTCGTCCCTTTTTTTTCGTGCAGCTTCAAGAGCTGACGGGCTCCTCCGCGATCGTTCCCGGTTCTTATGCCTTCTGCTCTGCCACTGGCACCGACTTTCATCCCACGAAAACGCATGCTCACTACACTGTCATAAAGGGGAAAGACAGAGAAAAAACGAATCTTCCACAGTCAATCTTTTCCTTCGATCGGAATCACACGGCAATCAACAATCTATTTGGGAATCCGATAACGAAATCCGTAGACTCTTTTCGCAGTTCTCCCTAACGGCTCTCTCTTTAGCGGTAACGCCCCTCCCTACGCTCGGCGCATCCCAGATTACGCTTCACGTAATACGCCTCCCCACCCATATGTCGTGTAGTGAGCATGCGGATTTGCCGGATGAGCGAAACGGTAGACGGGGCAGAGCAGAAGACATAAGGGACGGGCACAGTCGCGGAGGAGCCCGTCAGCTCTTGAAGCTGCCTGAAGGGAAATAGGGATGAGCATCCATGGAGGGATGCTCAAGCGAGAGCCACAGCAGGGATGCTGTGTCTCGAGCGGTCCCGGGCTGTTCCCAGAATATCCGCAGCTTCTTAGAGCTGAGTGACTCCGGAGTGGGTGCCCGGAACTTATGTCCTTCTGCTCTTCCCCCACCCCTTCCCTCATCCCGCAAAACCGTGATGCGAACGAGTCTTTTTCCCCGGCCCATCCGCAATAAGCATAAAAAAAGGAGTCGTGATCTCTCACGACTCCCTCTTTTTAGTCTACTCGATCGTAATTACTCTACTACGATGTTAGGAGAACCGGACTTGGAACCTCTGGAGTCAGAACCCAGAACCCAAACGGAAACCTTGTTGTTACCAACGATAGCAAACTTGATTGCGCTTGCGCCAGTGCTCTTCAGACGGCTGTCAACTGCTCCACCACTGGACTCGCCCAGGATCTCAAGTGCTGCGGAAGCAACTACATCACTCTTGCTCAGGCCAGCTACGGTAGAAACGGTACCAGTGATAACGCCGCTGCTGTTGTAGGTGCTGTTGTTAACAACTTCGGGATCCATCATAGCGGTCAGGATTGCGGTGTGAACTGCATCTGCTGCCTGGGTATCTGCGGATACCTTGCTCTTCTCAATGTACTTGATCAGCTGGGGTGCCATAACACCTACCAGGATCGCCATGATAGCGATAACGATGATCAGCTCGACCAGAGAGAAACCTTTGTTCTTCATTTTTTCTTCCTCCTTTTGGAAAATTGATTTGTTTGTTCAGGGCTTTTATTTTTTCGCCCTCTCTTTTGTTTATGAGCTTATTATAACAGTTTTCTTTCTCCGTTCAAGTTTACTGATGTTCAATTTTTCTTCTTTCGTGCATCATTTTATGATTTTCCGATAAGATCAGGAGCAAAAACAGGATCAGACCACCCAGGGCCAAAAGGCGTCCTTCCGCTTCGCCCGATGCTGTAAAACGCAGTTCCAGAGCGTGTTCCCCGGGTGTCAGCACCACTGCGCAGAAGCTGTTTTTCACCACGGGATACAACGGCTGCGCCTGTCCGTCTACCGTCACGCTCCAGCCTTTATCGTAGGGGATCGTGAACAGAAGCAGGGGCTGCTCGGCCGTGGAGGTGACTTTCCCCGTAAAATGGCCGTTTCGGGCGCTTTCCGCACGGAAGGGACTGCGGGATAAATGGGCATAAGCCCTGTCAAGCGCTTCCTCATCCTGATAGCAGAAATACTGATCCGCATAGCGAAAACACTTATCCGGGCCGTCAAAATCGGCCAGACGCGCCACAAAGGCGTTTCCGTCCGCCGTCATCTCCAGGATCGCGTTTTCCGCCGCAATGCCGTAACGCGCGCCACTGCCTTTCCGGTCCGCAGGGGAGAACAGCGCCGTATTCATCGCCATGTCCGGATCCGGCAGCTTTTCCTTCGTTTCTCCGGTATAGGCGGAAAGCTGAAGATACATATAAGCGTGTTCATAAGCCTCCCGGGGGATCCCAAAGAGTACATCCCCGTAGTTTTCAGCAGAAAGCGTGCGGATCTCGTATCCCGCATCCGTTTCTCGAAGATCCGCATTGTCCGTCTCATAAGCGAAAGCTTCCGCAGGCACGTACGCCCTGATCCGCTCCCCGCAGAGAGCGGACAGAAGCCTGTTCTGGTTCTCAAAGGGATTGCCGTCAAACTCCTCCATTTCCAGTACCGACGGGGATACCATGTATCCCAGCGGCAGCGCGCGTTCATACAGTACGGGGGCTTCCCCGGCCGTGCCCGCTTCTTCTCCCTTTCCGGACATGCGCATGCGGATGCGGATGCCAAAGAGCATGTCACTTGCATCCGTGGCTCCGGCCTGGGTATAACGCATGGAGCTCACTTCATCCCCAAGCCTTACCAGCAGGCTCTGCAGGGCGGAATAATTGGATGAAGCAAACTGCCCGATCCCGCGGTAGCCGTACAGCGCGCTGTGGTTCATGACCGGCGTGTTGCCGGGAAAAGCCCGGTACAGGAGGCCGTCCCCGTTTCCGTATTGCTGCGTCTGAGACAGAAGTTCCCTGCTCTCCTCCTCCCAGACAAGAGCCTGCTTTGCATCCACAAGCCCCTGCTCCCTGCTGTTGATCAAAAACTGCGCTCCCAGCTCGCTTATCACAAGAACGAAGGCTGCCGCGCGGAAGAAGTCCCCGGACTTTGCTTTGCAAAGCAGAACGATCATCCAGCAAAGATAAAAGACCGCGCTGCCCGCGAGCGCAAAGACGAAGTCTTTTCTTCCTTCGCTTCCCGAAAGGAAGCCGTGCATAACGATCACAAGCTCATAAAGCGCCAGCTGGATCCCAAAATACAGAACGGTCCTGCCCTTCGTCGCGCTCTCCCCTGCCCCTTTATACAGGGCCCTTGCCGCAAGGAGCAGAAAGAAGAACACATACAAAAAGGCATAACGCACGGTAAAGCCGTCGGGCCGGTTAAAGGCATGCAGCAGGGAATACAGAGGATCCACATACAAGCTTAAGGGCAGGCTGAGTGCCGCAGCGGCACAGAGCAGCCTTTCACGCTTCGGGATCTCCTTGTTCGCAAAGTAGAGCGGAACAAGCAAAAGCATGGGGATCCCTGCATACAGAAACGGCACCTCCGTCTCAATGCTGAGCGCCCTGCCGAACAGGAAAGCATAGAGCAGATCCCAGAACGGGATCCTCTCATGCAGGGCAACGGAGCTTATGCCGGTCCCGCTTAAAAAGAATGCGATCGCCGGCGCCAGAAACACCATGCTGATCAGCACGGCGCAGACCACCGCATAAAGCCAGCGCAGCAGAAAGCGGATATTCTTGCGGAGGAAGCCGGAGCCGTCCCGCAAAAACAGGATCGCGAGCAGGGACGCCGCCGAAAACAGTCCGATCAGATAGCCGCTGTAAAACTGTATCATAAAAGCCGCTGCATAGGCCGGCACCAGGGCCGCCACACGCTTTGTCCTTACGGCGTAAAACAGAGCCCACATCACCAGCGGCAAAAGATAAAGCCCGTCCAGGAGATTCACGCTCAGAAGATATTCCGCGGAAAATCCGCACAGGCCGTAGCAGAGCGCAAAAAGGATATTCTCCCTCCGCTCCCATCCCAGGCCGAAACGGAGGAACAGATGGAAACACAAAGCCGCCAGCGCAAGCCGCAGGATCATCCCCGCGATCATCGCGGCATAGGCATCCGGGATCAGAAGAAAGAGCAGGGTAGTAGGGCTGTAGGCACAAAAGGCATACAGAAGCGCCGTATTCTGTCCCAGGGACGTGTCCATGCTGTAAAAGAGCGGGCCGCCCTCCCGGATCCGGCGCGCCAGCATCATCTGCATGGATGTCATCTGGTCATAGCTGTCCGTGTCCATGGCGCGGAAAGCCCCGCCCGGCATGATCCCCGCCAGGAAAAAAGCCGCACTCACGATCCCGGCAGCCAGAAAAAACGTGACGATCAGTTCCCATGCATCCCTGCGCTTCATCTTCCGCTCTCTCCCTGTTCCTTCCAGACGCTCCAGTTTGCCTCATCAAAAATGCCGTCATGCACCGCAAACCAGGGACCGTCCGAGGTATCAAAGCAATGACGGTCCACCGGAAGATTGATGCCCTCGTGATCCCAGCTGGCCGTCACATGAAGCTCCCCTTCTTTTTCCTGCGTTCCGATCGCGTTCCCGGTAAAGGGATTGACCGGATCTTTGATCAGGCCCTCCATTGCGATCGACGGCACATCCGCATTCGTCATGAAGCTGTCGGACACCGCAAACCCGTGGCTGTCAAAATCCTTGACCAAAAGAAGCGGGTTGAACATCGTGACATCCAGCTTTCCGTCCAGCATGACGAACTCGTCAAACTGCGCCAGGTCGTGGCCGTGATCCGAAACCAGGATGATGCGTGTATTGTCATAAACACCTTCTTCGCGAAGATAGTCAAAATACTTTCCGAGCGTGAGCAGGGCCGCCATGTCGATCTTGTAATGCTGATCCTGCTTGACGGTACGCAGATACAGAGTCCGTCCGTTCTCATCCGTCTTCCGGCTGGTGTCATAGGCGCTGTTATCCACCCGTGCGGCCGGTTCATAGTCGGGGAGCTGCAGGTCGCTCAGCTCGTGGGTCGTATTGTTTGTCATGATCATCACATGGTTTTCGCCGCTGCTCTCCACTTCCGTGATGTCCGACATGTGTTTGAGCACCAGATAGGATTGCATGAAGGAGGTCTGCAGATCGTGCTCCTTTCCGAAAACGGACTGGTAATTCCCGCCGTCATAGAGCTGGTCAAAAAAGCAGAGCGGCGCAAGACGCAGCAGGCTGTAGAAGACAAAGCTGCGTCCGCGCAGCAGCGTGCCCGTCTGCGCATCCGTATCCCCGCCGCCGAAATAGCCCATCAGGTAGGAGGCCTTCACATTCGGATCTTCGTCAAAGATCGTAAGGTCCGGGGTTAGACTGTAGCCCGCATAGGGCGGATCGGTCACCGAAACCTTCCAGCCCTCTTCCCCGAAAAGTACGGGAAGAAGGCGCAGGGCTTCATTCTGCTTGTCTCCGAGAAGCTCTTCCTCTCTTTTGTTCATGTTCTCGGGCGTATATTCGTATCCTCCGTAGATCGATGCCGCGGCGAAGACGGTCTTGCAGCCGAAGGAAAGCGTATCCGGATAATAGACAAAGCCGTCCAGCATCTCCTTCAGCTCGGGTTTTTCAGCAAGCATGAAGGGGATATAGCTCGAAATGGCCCGATCCAGCATGATGATCATCACATTCCTGCCATTGCGGTCCAGGGTAAAGAAGGTCTCGCTCTCCTCCCCGCTCTCCGTATCCGCAACCTCCATGCTCTCCGCTCTCGTCTTCGCCTCCGAAAGAGCCGAAGAAGCGGAAACATAGCTTTTCCCGGAAAAGAGTAGCATTGCGATCAGCGCTGCCTGACCGAAGAAGGACAGCCAGGCAGGTTTGCACTTTCCCAGGACAGAAACCACTACGACGATGAGCGTCAGAAGAAGCAGATTCCCAAAGATGCGTCCCCCGCCGATCTGCGGTTCCAGATCAAATTCCAGCGAGATGTTAAGGCTTCCGAAGCCCCTTCCGTTCAGGAAGAAGTCGGCGAGAAAGCAACCCAGGAGGGCCGAGGAAAGCAGCTTCACGCCTTTTTTGTACTTCCCGGCCAGAAGCCAGATCAGGCTGCCCCAGCCGATGAAGATCCCGGCATAGACCAGGGAGGAATGTGCACAATAGCGGAAAGGATCCTCATAGTGGAAAAGGTCCACGAAATCCTCCGGCGCTGCCGAGATCACACCCAAAGGGATCACACAACCTGCCAGCAGGGTCAGGGCCAGGAGCACGATGAACGTTTCGCCGTAGGACGCCTTCCCCTTCAAAAGTCCCGCAAGTTTTTCAGGGAGTAACGGAAAGCGCTGCCCCAGAAGGTATAGGAGATAACACAAAAGAGGCAGAAGGATCAGCAGCAGGTAATGGTTGTGCGCCGAATACCAGTCCGGCGATCCCATCCCGAGGGCTTCGTGATAAACGTACAGAAGCGGCAGCACCGAAAGACAGCCGAAGATAAACAGGCGCTTGTTCTGTATCCATCTGCGGTATACGTTTTTGCCCAGCGAAAAAATGTTGTTGAAGATCCAGTAAAGCACCAGGCCGGAAGGACTCCGGTACAAAAGCAGCAAAAATACAAGCGCGATGGCAGCCATCTGCACGAGCTTCTTTTTATCCTTTTTGTCAACATAGCTCAGGGCCGATGCCAGATTGATGGCGGTCATGATAAAGGGCAGCAGGTTAAAGCGCATCCCGAAAAGACGGATCAGCCCGTCTTCCCTTGCCAGATCGGCGATCCCGCAGAATTCCACCTTCTGCAGGATACGAAGCTCGGAGATGTAGCGGTATGCCGCAAGAAAAAAGGGGATCTGCAGGAAAAGGGAAAGACTGCCCTTCAAAGCCATGAGCGGATGATAATGATGCACACGGTACAGGCGGTTGGTCATCATCATCCGTTCATCTCCCTGAAAGGAAGAACGGATATGCTTCAGCCAGACACTCATGCTCTCCTGCCGCTTTTTCTCCTCTGCCTCCATGCGTTCCGCCTCGCGGTACAGAGGCAGCGTGATCACGTTTACAAACGCACTCAACACGACCAAAGTGATCACCGTCTCGTTAAACACCTGGTAGGTACGGTAGGTGACCATATCAAAGAGATATTCCAATGGCGTGAGAAAAAGCGTGTTCAAAAGTGACATTCCGAAAAACCTTCCGTCTGATGAAAAACGGAGCCGAAGCATTGCTCCGGCTCCGTATATGACATCCTTTTTCTATCCTGCTTAGGACAGTGCGTCGTACAGAGTGAACATGGGCGACAGGATCGCGATGACCAGGAAACCTACGACAACAGCCATCACAACGATGATCGCGGGCTCGAGGATGGTCATCATCTGCTCGGTAGCCGTCTGCACGTCTTCCTCGTAGTAGTTTGCCACATTCTCAAGCATGGATTCGATATTACCGGTCTCCTCACCGATGGCTACCATGTGGACAACCATGGGAGGGAACAGACCGCAGGTCTGAAGCGGCTTCGACAGAGGCACGCCACGGAGCACCTGTTCCTTCGCTTCCTTCATAGCCCGCTTGTACAGCAGGTTTTCCATGGAACGGCCGGTGATCTCGATCGCATCGACCATATTAACACCGGCACCGAGAAGGGTGCAGAGGGTACGTCCGAGACGCGCGCAGGCACTCTTTGTCTTTACAGGTCCGAGTACCGGAACCTTAAGCGCCAGACTGGACGTGATCTCTTTACCGGAATCCGTAGATGCATAGGCCTTCCAGCCGAAGATAATCGCTATGACCAGAATGATCATCAGCCACCACCAGGCGACGAAGAAGTCGGAAATATGGATGACGGCCATCGTGATGGCAGGCATTTCAACATCCAGATCGGCGAACATGTTCATGAAGGTCGGGATAACGAAGGTCAGCACCACGAAGATAACACCGACCATGACAATGATCAGGATGATCGGGTAGGTGATGGCCTTTTTCACGGCCTGCTGCAGTGCCGCATCCTTTTCGAACTGGATCGCCATACGTTCAAAGGACTTGTCCAGGGAACCGGAAGCTTCACCGGCTTCCACCATATTGTTCAGCATCTCGGGGAAAACACCGCCCTGCTTACGCATGGAGTTCGCCAGCGTTTCACCCTTTGAGATATCGGTGTGGACCGACTTGATCGCCGCGCGGAGCGCTTCGTTCTCGGTCTGGTCCGCCAGCATCTCCATACAGTCCACAACGCTGACACCGGCGGCGTTGATGGAATGGAACTGATGGCAGAACAGAGCAAAGTCCCGGGGCGTGATCTTTTTACCTTTGCTGAGGAAATCAACCGGTGCTTTCATTCCGGTGGCTTCCTCACAGCTCACGACCACATTCTTGTCCTGCTTGAGCATGGTCATAGCGGCATCCCTGGTCTTTGCTTCCAGGACACCTTTTTTCTCTTTTCCTGCCGGGGTTATCACCCGGTACGCAAACTGTGCCATACGCTTTTCCCTCTCTTGTTTTTATGGTTCTTTTGCCGCACAAGGACGGCCATTTCACATTTGGAAACGCTGCAATCAGCCGGCCTCTTCTTCGGATGTCTCATCCAGCACACTGGTATTTGCCGCGGTCTGGGCATCCATATCGTATGCCACACGGACCATCTCGGCGATGGAGGTGATGCCTTCCACCACGTTTCTTGCACCTGCCATGCGCAGGGTGTTCATGCCCTCGCTCACGGCGGCTTCCTCGATCTTTTCCGCCGTTACCGTCTCGTGAAGGATGCGGCGGATCGCTGCGCTGATGGGCATGATCTCGTAGATAGCCTTTCGGCCTTTATAACCGTTACCGCAGATCTCGCATCCGCCCGGCTCGTAAACCGTAAGGGGCTGCTCATCCGGCCAAGCGAGCAGGATCTTTTCCTGTCTGGTAGCCTCATGCCCCACCTTGCAGTTCTGGCACAGACGACGCACAAGACGCTGTGCGATGATGCCCACGACGGCGTCACCGATCATGTACGGTTCCACACCCATATCGATCAGACGGGTCACGGATGCGGCCGTGGAGTTCGTATGCAGGGTACTGATAACAAGGTGACCGGTAATTGACGCCTGCACGGCGATCTGCGCGGTCTCACCGTCTCGGATCTCACCGATCATGATGATGTCCGGGTCCTGACGGAGAATGGAACGAAGGGCGGAAGCAAAGGTAAGTCCGGCCTTGACGTTCACCTGTACCTGATTGATGCCTGCGATATTTGCTTCGACAGGGTCCTCAACGGTGATGATGTTCACATCGGGCTTGTTCAGCTCGTTCAGAACGGTATAACAGGTTGTGGACTTACCGGAACCGGTAGGCCCCGTTACCAGGATGATACCGTGGGGGTTATTCATAATACCGTCCAGACGCGCCTCATCATCGGGATAAAGACCCAGGAATTTCTTTTCCTGTGTCAGTCCCTGTTTCTTGGTAAGTCGCATGACGGTCTTTTCGCCGTAAACGGTAGGCAGGATAGATACACGGACATCGTATTCGACGTTATCGACGATATAGGTAAGTCGTCCGTCCTGCGGTTTTCTTTTCTCCGAGATATCCAGACCGGAAATGATCTTGATACGTGCTGTCATAGCCGGCAGCATGGTAAGGGAATACTCCGCATCCTGCTGCAGCATGCCGTCGACACGGCTGCGGATCCGAAGGCCTTTTTCCATCGGCTCGATATGGATATCGGAAGCGCCTTCACGCACACTCTGCTGGATCATGCTTCGCACGATCTTAACGATGGGTGCCTCGCCGACGGTATCCTCTTCCTCTTTCTCTTCCTCGACACCGTATTCCGCCTCGTGCTCCAAAAGAAACTGGTCAGCTGCTTCTTGACGGGACTTGTCACCGTAGAGCTTGTCCAGCATAACAGCCAGTTCGGTCTGCGGTGCGTAATGCGGTATCACTTCCATGCCGGAAGCCATCTCGATATCATCGATGATGCCCAGATTGTTAGGCTCCGCCATGGCCACATGGATCGCATTGATGTTATCCATGTCAAACGCGTAGGGAAAGATCTGATGCTTACGAACCAGATCATCGCCTACCACTTCGATCGTCTTCGGGTCAAAATTCTTCAGATCTTCTGTCGTCGCCGTGGGGATCCCCATGGTGGTACTGAAGAAGTTACTGAAGTCTGCGGCTTTCATCAGCCCCATGCTGATCAGCGTTTCACCGAGCTTGGCTTTGGTATTCTTCTGTTCAACAAGTGCGAGCTCCAGCTGTTCCTGCTTGATCATGCCGGCATCTACCAGCTGTTCACCGAGCCTTTTCTTTGCTCCGAATAATGCCATTCCCCCAACACCTCCCGAATATGATTATCTCAGTTTCTGCGCCATGGCATCCGGATCGACTGCGAACTGTACCGCCATGTCCCTGGTGATCTTGCCTTCCTGATACAGCTGCGTGATGGAAGCATCCATGCTGATCATGCCCAGCTTCGCATTGGTCTGCATGACGGAAAGCAGCTGATGGGACTTGCCTTCACGGATAAGCGCACGGACTGCGGAATTTGCTATCATGACTTCAAATGCGGCGCAACGTCCCGAACCGTCTGCGGTAGGGATCAGCTGCTGGGAAATAACCGCCTCCAGAACGTTTGCCAGCTGCACACGGATCTGCTGCTGCTGGTGAGGCGGGAATACGTCGATGATACGGTCGACGGTAGAAGCCGCGCCGATCGTATGCAGGGTGGAAAGCACCAGGTGACCGGTTTCGGCTGCGGTCACGGCAACGGAGATCGTCTCAAAGTCACGCATCTCTCCGACGAGGATAACATCCGGGTCTTCACGGAGGGCTGCACGAAGTGCGTTTGCGTAAGTCATGGAGTCGAAACCGATCTCACGCTGGTTAACCATCGAGGTCTTATGAAGATGCAGGTACTCGATCGGGTCCTCCAGGGTGATGATATGCGCATCTCTGTGCTCGTTGACCATATTGATGATGGACGCCAGGGAGGTAGACTTACCGGAACCGGTAGGTCCTGTCACCAGGATCAGTCCACGTTTTCTCATATAAAGCTCGACGAATGCTTCCGGCAGACCCAGCTGTTCGGGATTCGGCACAACGGTGTTGACGGTTCGGAGCGCCATGGCCACGGAACCGCGCTGACGGAATGCATTCACTCGGTAACGTCCGATCGGATCCACCGCAAAGGACATATCCAATTCACCTTTACTGTTGAAGATCTCTCGCTGATGATCCGTCGTAATGGAAAGCATGATCTCAAGCGTGTCATCCGCTGTCAGGATCGGGAACTGCTCCATCCTTACCAGATGGCCGTTCACTCGCATCATCGGCGGAAGCGAAACCGTCAGATGAATATCGGAAGCCTTTGCCTGCTGTGCCACGAGTAGCACGTCGTTGATTCTGATCGACATCTTTTTTACCCTCTCTTTATCGGTTTTTGATCACTATTCCCCACATGCCGGCAGCCCGCCGACACTTAACAGGAATATTATACCAAACTATGCGTCCGTATGTAAAGGAAAAAATCACGCGCCTATTACTTTTCCTTCAGATGGATCTGTTTGGCCGTAAGGAGGTCATTTACCGAATCGACCTCCGTCCATTCGTAATTCGAGATATCCGTGTAATACAGGCGGAAATCGTTCTTGAAGATCAGCTGAACCAGCGCATTCTCGTACCACTGGTCATAAAAGCCCTGCTCGATCATGCTCTCCAGCTCCCCGCGCATCAGAAGCGCGCTTTCACGGTCAAGCTTGGATACACCGGCATACTCGCCGTAATAGCTGGTCAGGTCCTTGCTCATGACCAGGACCTGATCTCCGGAGACCTCCACATTGTAATCCCCGTCCGTCTTGATGGAGCTGTCCACGAGCACATAAGCCTTCTCCACCGGCCGGCACATGACCTTTTCGACCAGTTCGTCCGACATCACGATATCCCCGTCGATGAGCACCACATTGTCCGCATCCAGATGCTCGCGGGCAAACCACAGAGACGCGATGGAATTGGTCACCTCGTAAAACGGGTTGTAGATGAAGGTCACGCCGGTAACCTGCTCCTCCACCGCTCTGTGCATGTGTCCGGTAACGATGACGATATCCGCCTCGGCATCATGCTTCTTGATCAGGGCGACCATCCTCTGAAGCAGGGTCGTCTCCTCGTCAAGCTTGTATAAAGACTTCGGATGCTTCAGTGTCAGAGGCTGCAGGCGGGTTCCCTTCCCCGCCACCATAAATATGTATTTCATGCAAGATCCCTCCTGTCTGTTATTCCGTCAATATTCCTGCCAGAGCACAAGCCCGACCCTCATCAGCTTCTCGTTCGTCGGGAACGTGATCTCGATGCCGGCCTTCTTCGCCGTTTTGATCACATTCAGTCCCGTCGCCTCCAGAGGGCTTCTGGACATATACGGGTTGTTGCAGCGGTCCTTTCCGCAGCCGTTCTTGCACAGCTTGCAGGAGCCGGCACCAAAAGAGATGGCCGTCGGAGCGTTATGTTCATAAAGCCATTTTTCCAGCTGCAGCAGGGTTTTATGCAGGATGACGCTCGACTCCGAGCGGATATTCTCAAAGATCCCCCGGTCCGTCACGTCAAAGGTATACGCCACAAACATCCCCCTGTCAAATTCCGAGAACATCCTGGGGTAATCGATATCCGGAAGGTTCGGCGGGCATCTCCAGTTCTGCCCGTATTTCCCGCAGTAGAAGCAGTTCATTTTGACACACTCTTCAAAGACAGCGTCACTCGGGGTCATAAACACCCCTTCCGCGGTGGGCGCGATCTCCTTCAGATATGCCAGCAAAGCTTCGTTGTGATCGTTTGTCATATCTTAAAGAACCCCTTTATCTCCGCAATCAGTTCATCATAATCTTCGTTTTTCAGATCTCCGACATGCGAAACACGGATGCTTCTTTTTCCGAGCTCGCCGCCCACCGGATTGACCATGATATCCCTGTTGTCTTTCAGATAGGCAAAGAATTCCATGGCAATGTCTTTTTCAAATCGGATCGGGGAAATGGCGTTCGACAGCGGATAATCGGGAAGGAAGACCGGCATTCCGGCGATCCTGCTCCTGAAGTATTCCGCCCGTTCCCTTACCTCTCTCACGCGCTCATCCACACCACCCTGCTCCTTTATCTTACGGAGCATATCATTGAGCTCAAAGCAAACGCCGACCGCCGGCGTAAACGGCGTCTGTCCGCGTTTCATGTTCAGGATGTAATCCTTGAAATCAAAATAAAGTGACTGCACTTCGGTCTTCAGGACTTTTTCCGTCATCCTGGGGCTCAGGGTCACAAAGGAAAGGCCGGGTGCAAGACACAGGCCCTTCTGTGAACTGACGATCGTCGCATCGACCGCATATTTCCCGGCGTCGTACGGATCGCAGAGGAAGCTACTGATCGCATCCACAACGAGATAAGCCCCGTTGCGTTCGCAATAGTCGTGAAGGATGGCGATATCGTATAACTGTCCCGTGTAAGTCTCATCGATATTGACCAGGACACCCGTGATCCCCGCATCATCGTACTTCGCGAAATGCTCTGCCACGAGTACTTCATCCTGCCCGAGGCGGATCACTTCGTGCGGTATCCCGTGGATCTCGCAGATCTTTACAAATCGTTCTCCGAAGGTACCTCCGCAGACGATGAGCAGACGGTCGTTCTTGTCAAAGCAGTTGATCACGGTCGCTTCCATGGCGCCGCTGCCGGACGCCGTCAGCACGATGAACTCCGAATCCGGATCCGCCTTCTCCAGCTCGATCATGAGCTGCTTGTTATCCAGCATGAGTTCCGAAAATTCAGGGGTTCGGAAATACGGGACCACATGTCCGCGGACTTCCAATGTGCTCGGGTACATCTGTGCGGGACCGATCGTAAAAAGCTTGTAATCCTTAATCTGCATCTTTTTTCACCCCATCCGTTGCTTGTTCATTCTTTGGCTTCAGCCGGCTCTTCGGCTTCTTTCTTTTTTTCCGCTTTCTTCTTATCTGCCTTCTTGTCGGATTTTTCCGCCTCTTCTTCCGGCTGTTCTTCCTCCTTCAGGCTCTCCAGATAATCCACGACAGCCTTTGCGGCTCCGCCAATGTTCTGCCATGCCGTGTCTCTGGCCTTTCTTCTGCCCGCGGCATATTTATCATCCTTGACGATGTCATCGATCACCTTCTTCATGTTGTCGAACTCGTCTTCCCGCAGCTCCACGCCCAGATCGGAGATGACCGTGATGTGCCAGATCTCGTCGTCCTCAAACCATGCGGAATCGTAAGGGGATTTATCGAAATCCTTGTTCGCATAGATGATGGGCTTGTCAAACACAAAGGAATAATCAAACATCACGCTGGAAAAGTCCGTGATCATGACATCCGCGCGGTTGAGGGAATCGAAATTGTCGTGGCTTCTGTCCCATTCCAGCTGCTCATTGCCGGGATACTTTTCCATGATCGGTTCGATGATCTTTGCTTCACTCTTGAAGGTCTGGGGATGCGGCCTCACGATGATGTGATAGCCGGTCTTTAACAGGGCCTCGATGATCTTGTCCCCGAAACGCGAAAAGATGGCGCTCTGCCCCCAGGAGGGTGCCAGAAGCACCGTCAGCTTGTCGTTTTTCTTTACGGAGCCCTCTTTCTCCTTCCGGGCAAGAAGGGTATCCAGATAGGTGCAGCCCACCAGTACCAGTTCCTTGGGATCTTCCTCTCTCATCTCTTCCAGCCTGCGGATATATCCCTCCTGGAAGCTGCCGTTCATCAGTACCGCATCGTAATCGTCCAGTCCGAACATACGGTAGCCGGTGCCTTCCGACGCATCGTGATAGATATGTACATATTTGTCCACGCCCCTGGAACGCTTCCACTGGTACACACCCAGTCCGGGCGTTGTGGCAAGGCACACGTGGGCCTTCATCAGGTTCAGCTTTGCAAAAGCCCTGTTGTCCGAGCCGATGAACTGAACCTTGATATGCTTGTAGTCCGCCGATAGGGCGCCGTCCTTTTCATCCATCGTGTAGTATTCGCAGGACATGCCGCGCTTTTCCAGCTCGTCACAGATCGGCTTGAAGACCTTCCAGTACTGTCCGCCTTCCCCAAAGATCACCAGTTCCTTTTTATCGGCATCCACAGCAACCTTTCCGCCTCTGTACTTGATCTTGAGCCACAATTGCTGCAAAAGGAAATATACGGTCGATACGATGCCCAGCATGGCCGCAAACAGCATGCTCCCCGTTCCGGGATCGATATAAAGCAACAAACGATTCATCTTAAGCCCCACCTTTCATCCGCTCATTATATATGATTTGTCACAAAAGAACAAGTCATCTCCAAAACTCGATCGCGCGGGAGATCGCGATGTAACATTCCGGATTCACGTCATCCAGGACATTCAGTCCCTCCGTCGCATACGAAAGCCCGCTGACGATCACCGCGGCAAGCACAAACACAAGCAGGATCGCCCGTGCCGCGTTTCTCCCCTTTTCCGGGATCCGCTCCCGCAAAAGAAGGATGCCGCAGACCATCGCAAAAGCGCAGAAGACCGTGATGTCCATGCGGTACCTGTCCATCAGGCCTCCCATGACAGCCGTGACCGCCGCGATCACCGGGATCAGCACAAAGCAGATGCGTCCCACCCATGCCAGTTCCCGCTTCTCTTTGTTCTCCTTCGCCACCGGCACGAAACAGCCAAGCCCCGCCAGCAGGATCGGATACAGGAACAGCAGTCCGCCGGTGGAAGGATGGGAAGCCAGAAGGCTCGGATTGCTCCATTCGTAGGTCGTCCTTTCCAGATAGGGATAAAACGCCTTCAGCTTCAGGGGGCGCAGCAGATAATACACGACCCCCGCTCCCACGGCCTGCCAGGTAAAATGCACCTGCGTCAGGAACGCAAAGGTCAGGTTGTACATCGCGCCGAAATCGAAGGGCGAGCCGAAGCGCGCATGATTGTAGACCATCAGTCCGGCCGCGACGCAAAGATAAGGCAGTGCGAAAACAGCCATTGCCTTAAGATCGGGACGCCGGCGCTCTTCCTTTTTCGGAAACAGGGCCGGAAGCAGGATGGGTATGCTGCAGGCCGCGCCCAGGACCAGCTGCGGACGGCAGCCGGCGATCAGGGCAAAGAGCAGACTGCTCACTCCCGTCAGCACCAGGCCCTTTTTCCGCTTATCTTCCTCCAGGGCTCTTTTGGCCGCAAGCACGGTGCTCATGCCGGTGAGGAAAAAGATCACGGCGGGCAGCATGGGCGTGTAATAGTTATTGGAATCCCCCATGACGGCAGGCAGCGTCAGGACCGCCGTCCCTCCCAGCCAGAGAAGGAGCGCCAGCGCCGCCGGCATGCGCCGCTCGTAGCGTCCCGCCAGTTCTTTTATGAGGAAAAAGAAAGCTGCGTAAACCCCTGCCAGCATCAGGAAAAGGGCGATCCAGCCCGGCAGATCCCCGCCCGTGATCAGATGATACGGCAGGTACAGCAGCAGACAGGGCACCACCCCGAAGTAGATATAATATTTCCCGTCGCGGAAGGCATAATCCAGGCAGAAGGGCGCCTTGATCTCTTCCCGCGCCATCGGATCATAGGGATCTTCCAGGCTCAGAAGCTCCTCCGAAGGTTCGATGTCCAGATAGAGCTGTCCTTTGGCCAATGCCCTTGCCAGATCCGTATAGGGCTTAAACCCGCTCTCGTTCTGCAGGTAGACGGGATTCTGCAAAAGCATCACGCCCACCACGGCCATCCACGCCGGAAAGAGCAGCAGTGCTCCCGTTCCGATGTTTTTGTTCAGCCTGCCTTCTTCGTTCACAAAGGGCAGCTTCCAAAGCGCCTTTCCGGGCCAGAGGAGCAGGATCGTCAGCAGAAACAGAAAGACCCCAAGGGCCCTGAGCGGCAAAACGCGCAGCGGGAAAGGCACATTCAGACTGATGCTTTTCAGGCTGACCTGCTCCCCCTTTACTCCCGCAAGCTGCAGCGAGATGCTCTTGACGCCTTTGGTCTTCGGCAGGGCAAACACCTCTCTCTCCCCGCTCCTTCCATACAGATAGCGCTGCCGGAGTATGGTGTTCTTCTTCCCGTCTTCCAGAAGGATCGTCATGCGCACGGAGGGCGAATACAGATCCGCATAGGGAGTGCGCATGTAGCCCCACCAGCTTTCGTCCCCGTCCAGCGTGCAGGCTTCCACCGCAATGCTTCCCGGCACCAGCCCGCTGCCCTCCAGGGAAAACGAGAGGATGTTCACTCCATCCCCGTTCGTCATGAGCAGGCTTCC
Organism: Lachnospiraceae bacterium; assembly: GCA_024696005.1. Taxonomy (GTDB): domain Bacteria; phylum Bacillota; class Clostridia; order Lachnospirales; family Lachnospiraceae; genus NK4A136. The sequence goes on from JAILHF010000051.1 coordinate 519,712, forward strand.
GTCCTCCAAAAGCTCCGCGTCCGCGCCGCAGCTTACGGCAGAAAGCGGCACGAGCACCTCCGTATTCCCGGCCGTAGTCCAGAAACGGAAATTGAACAGAAAAAGCTCCGCCAGCAAAGCAGCCGCCATGCAGATCAGGAATATGCATATGTACCGTCCCGCTTTTTTCTTCACTCTGCTTTTCTCCTATCGGAACATGGTATACAGACGATAGTATAATTCCGTATTGCCTTCCCGGAGCGATCCCGACCAGTAGAAGGAGCCGTGGAAGATGAAACTCAGACACAGTCCCAGCAAAAGAAAGCCCCGGAAATAGCGTTCGCCCTCCGAGCCCTCCAGCCTGTCCCGGATGGCCGCCGCAGCACAGCCCGCCGCCAGCAGAAGGAATACCGCAAAATCCAGGCGGTAATGGTAGGCCACGCCTCCCATGCAAAGATTTACCGCAAGATTGAGCACGGCCGGGATCAGAAGATACAGCCCCGAGCGCTCCTTCTTCCGTTCCACCCATGCCCCGGGCAGGCACCACAGCAGCAGATTGGTCGCGAAAAGTCCGCCGTAATTCCAGGTATAGTAAAAGCTGCTGTGCCCCAGCGGATTCCGAAGCGCAGGGCTCTCCTCCACGATGAACGGGAAAACGCAGTCCCACTGTGCCGGCCGGAACAGGTATTCGTAGATCCCCATCACCAGCAGATCGCCCGAGCTTACCACATTCGTGCTGTCGAGCACGGTCAGATTGTACTGGAAGCCGAAATTCACCGGGCTCCCGAAGCGCACCGCGTTGTATGCCATCAGCCCGGCCGCCACCGGGACATAAGGAAGCAGCAGCGCGGCAAGGGCAAACGCTCTCTTTTTCGGACCAAATGCCTCGTCCGTTTTCCGGAAACGCCAGAACAGGGGAAGGGCCAGGAACGAATACAGCAGAAGATTGGGCCTGCATCCCACCGCCAGCGCCATCAGCAGACTGCCCGCGGCAAGCAAGCCGTTATGTATGCCCTTTTCCTCCCTTTTGACCGATCTCATCCACAAAAACAGGCCCCAGAGCACGAAAGCAAGCCCCGTCACTCTCGGAATGTCATGCGGGTCCGGGTTCCCGAGGACCGACATCAGTCCGCTGCCCAGGAAGGCCATCGCGCTGATGATCAGAAGATAGCCTTCCGGCAGCTGCGGGCGTTTCCGCTTCGCCCATTCCCTGCAGCACAGGTAGATCGCCGAATAGATCAGCATGAGCAGTACCACCATAAGGAAGGCGTCGTTTAGGTGCCGTCCCAGGAAATGCCAGACCGGCAGATAGAACAGCACGCAGGGAACCGCCCCGAAATAGCAATAGTAGTGCCCGTCATAATACACGGTATCCCAGAGATAATCCTTGTCCACCTCCAGACCTGCCGCTTCCCTTGCCGTATAGTCATAGGGATTCTCCAGATCCATCAGTGCCTGCGGTACCTCGGCTTTCAGCCACACCTGCCCGTCATCCAATGCCTCGGCCAGCATCTGGTACGGCCGGAAATTCCGTTCCGACTTCAGATAGTCGTTCGAAGCATCCAGAAGGATCCCGGGCAAAAGGACACAGGCTCCCAGCCCCACTCCGCAGACAAGGCTCCTGAGCTTCGGCATTCCCACCGTATCCTGCCACAGAAACGAAGCAGGTCTTAAGAGGTAAAATACGCCCAGGATCACAAACAGGACCAAAAAACGAAGCAGCGAGATCTGCAGCGGCCGTTTCGCATTGATCGTGATCGAACGGAGCCGGAGCACGCTTCCTTCGGAAAGCTCCAGGGACAGCGTGATGGTCTTTACCGGATCCGAGGGATGGAGCCAGAGGAAGTGGGAATCCTCGATCTGCGGATGAAAGACATGCTCCGCATAGGGATCGTACTGATCATGCCCCGCATCCCGAATATAGGGCGAGATCGTAAGGATCCCGCCTGCCTCATCGGGCCGGTCGGCAACCTCCGGCAGTTCCGCTTCCAGTCTCACGTTCCGGATCCGTTCGGTCCCCGGAAGCTCGGGCAGTCCTGTGAGATAGATCACACCCTGCCCCTCCGCAAGATAAAGATCCCCCGCCTCGTCCGCGGTCATGTCCTGAAACTTCAGATGGTCTGCCGGAACGACCGTCTCGTTGAAAAACAGGGATTGAAACGTGCGGAAATTGAACACGAACAATTCCAGCAGAAACGCTGCCAGCAATAAACAGCCGATCAGACGCAACTGCTTCTCCCTTCCCCGATCCGTTTTTGAAACTTCTTTCTCACTCAACGCCAGCTCTCTCCCTCTTCTTTCCAGATGCTCCAGTTCTCTTCTTTGAAAATGCTGTCATGCACGGCATACCAGGGGGCATTGGAGGTATTCACATAGACCGTGCTGCCATCCCGGGGCAGGGAGATGGGGCATGCATCCGGCGAAGCGGTCACATGAAGCTCTCCCTTCTTATCCTCATCCGTAAGCCGCTTTCCGGTAAACGGATTGACCGGATCTTCGATGATCCCCTCCATGGCAAGCAGCGGCACATCCGCATTGGTCATGAAACGATCCGAGACCGTAAAGCCCCTCGCGTCAAAATCCTTTACCAGAAGCAGCGGATTGAACTTCATGACATCCAGTTCACCGTCCATGAAGATCATGTCCTTCAGCTGTCCCTGGTCGTAGCCGTGGTCCGCCACAACGATGATCCTGGTATTGTCATACACCCCCATTTCCCTAAGCCAGTCGAAATACCGTCCCAGCGCCAGCATGGATGCCATGTTCACACAGTAGCATTCGCGGTTGAAGCGGCTGTCGAGGGGCAGGATGCTGCCGTCCGCCGCCTCTCTCTTATCCATGTTCCAGGCCAGATTGTCCGTCACATCGACCGGCTCGTAATCCGGCATCTGCAAAAGACAGGGCTCGTGGGGCGCGATATTGTAGATCATCGTCATTCCCGGCGCTCCCCCCTCGGTGATCTCCGTCAGGTCCGGAAGATGCTCCAGTTCCCGGTACGCGTCAAGGAAATAGATATCCAGGTCCTTGTTCGCCGCCGAGTAGGTCAGATAGTTCCCCTCATCATAGAGCGTTTCCGTCAGAAACAGCGGGCAGGAACGCATCAGGCTGTAAGCCGCCAGATTACGGTCCCTGAGGGACGCCGATGCGGCCTCGTACTCCTCTCCCTCCAGAAACTCGAAGGATAGATTCGCCGCGCGGACGTTCGGAAGCCCTTCAAAGATCGAAAGGTCCGATACCACCTCATACCCCGCATAGGGCGGATCAAAGGTGTTCACCGCATAGCCCTTCTCTCCGAAAAGGACAGGCATCAGGGACAGGGCCTCGTCATGCTTGTCCATGAGGCTCGCATCCGACCGGTCATTGATGCGGTCCGGCATGTATTCGTAGCCGCCGTATGCCGGCCCCGAAGCAAATACCGTTCTCCAGCCGAAGGAGAGTGTATCCGGATACCAGCAGAAGCCGTCGAAACTCGCCTCCAGTTCCGGGCGTTCGTTCATGATGTAGGGGATATACGGCGCCAGTGCACGGTCCAGCATGATGAAGATCACGTTCTTCCCGTTCCGGTCCAGCACAAATTCCGTCCCGGTCTCTTCCCTTTTTTCCTCTCCCATCCCGCGGTACTCCGCCACGGTCTTCTGCACCTTCACACCCCAGTAGACGCCGCACAGAAGGGATACCGCACAGACCGCCTTTGCCATATGTCCCAAAAGGCGCCTCCTGTACTTTCCGATCAGCAGCACGATCCCCGCCAGGACCAGGAGTATCCCGAGGTTCAGAAGCTTATCCGGCATTGCCGGCGCGATGGGATGGTCATACCTGATTTCGGCGTTCATGCTCCCGTACGCCTTTCCGAAGAAAAGGAAATCGACGCAGGAAGCCGCAAGGATCACCCCCAGCACCGATGCGATGCTCCTGTATTTCCCGGCGTCGGCCATCCGGACAAACAGGCCTCCCCAGACCAGGATCGCTCCCCCGTAGATCAGCATGCAGCGCCCCACATAAAGGAGAGGGCTTGTGATCTGATAACGGTTGATAAAGTCCTCCGGCGTGGCGGAAATGACATTCAGCGGGATCGTCAGGCCGTAAAGCAAAAACAGGGCCGCCAGTTCCGCCGCAACGATCCTTCCGTCCCCGGCGCCTGCCGTTTCGGTCCGCTTCCCTTTTCCCCGAAGGAGCCCGCAGAAGAAAAGCACCAGCGGCAGGCACAGCAGTGCAAAAAACAGGCCGTGTTTTTCCAGCCATCCCGCTTCCTCCAATGCCACCATCCGGTGAAAGGCAAAGTGCAAAGGCGGCACCAGCAGGAGGACCGTCAGGAAAAACTTCTTGTTCTGTATCACTTTGACATACAGATTCTTGACCAGCGAATAAATGTTGTTGCAGAGCCAGTAAAACACCAGCCCGGAAGGGCAGTTGTATAACAGGAGCAGAAACACCATGGCCAGCGCCAGGCTCTGCAGCCTGTCCTTCAGGCCGGACTCCTTCAGATACAATGCTCCCGAAAGGAGATTCACCACGGTCATCAGGATGGGCAAAAGGTTGAACTCCATTCCGGCAAAACGGATCAGCCGGTCCCTCTCCCCCAGATCGGCGATCGGGCCGAGCTCCTGTCCCGCCAGCAGGTCACAGTTCGAGAGATAATGGTACGCCGCTATGAAGAAGGGGATCTGCAGCAGCAGGGGAAGGATCCCACGCAATGCATAAGCCGGTTTGTAGGCCTTTGCGCGGTAATACCTGGCCAGCATCATGCTTCTTTCGTCGCCGGAAAACGTCCTGCGGATGTGCTTAACCCAGCCCTCCATCTCTTTCTGCTTGGCCCGCTCTCCTGCCTGGAGCGCATCCGCCCGGCTGTAGAGGGGAAGCGTAAGAGTGCTCACCACGATGCTCAAGCCGATCAGGACCACGGAAACGATGCCGTATTCCCGATTCAGAGTATAAACCACCGTATCCAGCAGATATTCCAAAGGTTGTATCAGCAGTGAAAACAGGACCTGCATTCATCCACCCTTTCTAGCGGGAAAAGACCGTGTACTCGTTCGGGTCAAAGATATTGTTGTTCACCTTAAGCCAGGGGCAGTTTTCCGGCAAAAACGTATTCCCGTTATTGACCCGGATGATGTCGGTGATCTGGCCGAGGATGATCTCCACTCCCTGCTCCTTCGGGCTGCTGTCGATAGGATTGCCCGTATACGGATTCACCGGGGAATCGATCAGCCCGGCTGTCGCCAGCGTCGGCGTATCCGCATTTGACATGAAGGTGTAATCTGTGCCCACCTCCCTGCTGCCGAAATCCTTCACCATCAGCAGGGGGTTGATCGCTTCGATATCGAACTTCTCCTCTCCATAGTAAAAGAGCATGTCCTCGAACTGGTAAAGGTTCCAGCCATGGTCCGCCACCAGTATGATCCTTGTGTTGTCATAAACCCCTTCCCTGCGCATGTAGTCAAACAGCTTGCCCAGGGTTTTAAAGGCCAGCATGTTCACGTGATAATGCCCTGTACAGTAGATCCGGCTGAAGGCATTGCCGAAATTGCATTCCAGACCGCCGCAGCTGATCGACTCGGGCAGGGAATCGATGGACGCCCCGGCCGCCCCCAGGGTATAATCCGGCGGATTCAGGACCATGGGCTCATGCGTCGTGCAGTTGCTCATCATCAGGAAGGTATTGCAGTCCTCATCCGTGATCCTTGCGATATCGTCAAGAGCCTCCAGCGCATCGTAATTGTTCATCAGGGAGGGATTGAGATACTGCACCTGCCCTTCGGCACTCAGATAGGCACCTTCATCATAGATATAGTCCTTCAGGAATTCCGGCGCGATGCGGTACAGCGAAAAATAGAACAGGTTCCGTTCGATCGCCTCCACGACCTTCGGGCCGTAGGTCTCATTCGGAAGGAAATAGGACAGATTGAAGGCGTTCACCCCTTCCATCCCGTCATAGATCGACATGTCGCCGAGCGCATGGTAATTCCCGTAAGGGATATCCGTTGCCGTCACACGCCAGCCTGCCGAGGAAAAAACGGAGGGCAGGACTTTCATCGCCTCGTTGTGCTTGTCCACCAGCTTTTCGTCCTTCCGTGCGTTGATCGCTGCCGGCGAATAATCGTAGCCCCCGAAAAGGGCGGGCGCGGCGTAATTGGTCAGCAGCCCCAGGGAGGCCGTGTTGGGATACCAGGTAAAGCCGTCAAACTGCTCCAGGATCCGGGGATCCTCGGCAAAGATATAAGGCACGTAGCGGCTCACGGCCCTATCCAGCATGATGACCATCACGTTCTTTCCCGTGCGGCTTAAGGTATAGCTCCGCTCCTGCTCGTTCACCCGCTCAAGCTGCGCTTCCGTTTCGGCCATCCCCTTCCGGATCGCGGCGATGTCCCGCGCCGAGAAAAGAAGGAGCGTGAGCAGGGAGATGACCAAAACGCTCTTTGTGAACGCCGGGAAGCGGATGGCAAGCGCGATCACGAGTGCGAAAAACGCCAAAAGCAGAAACAGATTGAAGAACATGCGCAGGGGAGGGATCGTCTCTGCCGGGCTTATGAAGTTCAGCACCGGTGAAAGGCTTCCGCCCTCGTACAGAAAAAGGAAATAGTCGACCCAGCACATGACCGCGATCGACAGCTCCAGATAACGGAAGATGCGGCGCGCCCTGTCAGAGGCGGTATAATACAACACCGCTCCCCACAGAAGGAATCCGAGGCAGATGGCGAAGGTCACCCAGACGTAATGCTCGGGCTGATACTCGCTGATCCCCAGGGTGAAGGAGGAGGGTTCCGACGAAAGCAGCCCAACCGGGATCACAAGCCCCAGAAAGACCGCCGTGTTCAGGCCGGCCAGCAGAAAAACGCCCCACTCCGCTTTTGCCCTCTTTTTGCGCTCTCCGCCTTCGGCCGTCGCCGGCTTTTTCCGAAACAGCGCGATCAGATTCCGTCCCAGGGAAAAGAGATTGTTGATGGTCCAGTAGATCACCAGCCCGGAGGGGGAAGCATACAGAAGGATCAGAAACACCACTGCCAGAAGGTAAACCTGAACCTTCTGCCAGAGCTGTGTCCCTCTGGTATAGAGAGCCCCGGCCACGATATTGATGACCGTCATGAGGATCGGAAGGATGTTGATCTTTTGGCCCGCAACGGAAAGCAGGCCGTCCGGGGCCGTCAGACCGTGAAAGCATAAAAAGGAAGCATCCTCCAAGATGTGAAGATTGGAAAAGAATACATAAGCCGCGATAAAAAAGGGAACCTGGAGCATGAGAGGAAGCAGGGTCTTCAGCGAAGACAGCGGATGATACCCCGCCAGTTTATAATAGTAATTCTGCATCATCAGGCGTTCATCGCCCCTGAAGCCCCGGTCGATCATCTTCCGGTAGCGCTCGGTCTTTTTCTGCTTTTCCTGCTCCCGCGAACTGAGGCGTTCCGCACTGGCATAAAGAGGAAGCAGAAGGATATTCAGAAGGATGCTGACGATGACAAGCGTAAGACCGGGATCATGAACCAGCTTATCGATGCTGCAGAACAGGGTTTCCAATATGATTTCCAATGGTCTGATGATAATATAACGCATCCCGGCTTCTCCCCACACGATGATCAAAACAACCGTTTTTATGATATCACATACAGACTATATCCGCAAACCCGCCCGGCCGTATCCCGGCCCGCAGCGGAATGCGTGGCCGGGGCCGGACAGCTGCTTAAGGCTCAGCGTCCGCCGGCGTGGAAGATCCAGCTTTCGTCCTCAAAGATCCCCTTGTCCGGATCCACCTCGTACCAGTCCTCTCCGCTGTTTTCCAGTCCGCCGTCCACCGACAGGACACCCCGGATCGTTGTCACCTTAAGCGGCCTCACGTTCTTTTGCTCCGCGGAAATGGCAGCCCCCGTGAAGGGATTGACCGGATCCGTGATCAGGCCCTCGCAGGCGATCCAAGGCGTATCGGCATTGGTCATGAATTCCTCCGATACCGTAAAGCCCTCCGCGTCAAAATCCTTCACCATCAAAAGGGCATTGTAGCGTTCCAGGTCAAGGGTGCCTTCTTTTCCGACCGGCGATATGATCATTTCCGGGAATTCCGCGAAATCGCAGCCGTGATCCGCCACGATGATGATCCTGGTATTGTCATAGACGCCCTCGTTCTTCATCCAATCCAGCCATTCCCCGATCCGAAGGATCGCTGCCATGTTCACCTGATAGTTCAGGTTATCCAGAAAGGGCGTTCCCGCAAAGGCACTGTTATCCGGCTCCTCAAGGGAAGGCGTGTAATCGGGCATCCGAAGTTTCGTGGGTTCATGGGTCGTCATGTTGTACAGGAAGGTAAAGCTTCCCTGTCCTTCCGTGACACCCGTGATCTCGTCAAGCTTGTCCAGAACGGCGTAGGCCGCCATGAAGGTCACGTTCTGCGGCCGCTCAAAACCCAGATAATTGCCCCAGTCGTATACCGAAGGAGCCAGAAGCTCCGGCATCATCCGAAAGAAGCTGTACATGAAGAAGTTGCGTTCCACAATGCGCAGGCTCTTCCCGGCCATGGTCTTGTCCGTATACTTTCCGATCAGGTCATAGGCCTCGATGCCGGGATGATCCCGAAAGATATAGGACCTGCTGTTTTCGAATTCCCCGGTGGAAACCGTATCCAGCATGGTTGTCCGGTATCCGGCTTCGCTGAAGAGCACCGGGAGCACCTTCTGCGCCTCGCTGCGCAGTTCGGGCCCCGTCATCCCCTCCCGTCTGCCGAAGGCATCCGGCGCATATTCGTACCCGCCATAGGTGGCATAGATCCCGGAGTTGGTGACCGGTCCGAACGAGATCGTATTCGGATAAAAGATAAAACCGCTGTAGGTCTCTTTCAACTCCGGCTTTTCTTCCAGCATATAGGGGATATAGGCTCCGATCGCCCGGTCGAGCAGTACGATCACCACATTCTTCCCGTCCGACGACAGGCTGATCTTCTCCTCCCCGCTGCCCGCATCCAGATCTGCCCTTCCGTTCATGAGCGTGCAGGTCTTCACAAAATCCCGTCCTGCCATCACGCTCACGCAGATGCAGGCCACAACAAGGAATATGGACAGATCACGTTTCTTTTCATAGAAGAGATACAGGATCAGCGGAAGCATCAGCATCAAAACGAGATTCCATACCAGGCTGTTGCCGTAAAAATCCGGCACCAGAGCATACACCAGATTGGAGCCTATGGTCGTAAGCCCTTTCCCGAAAAACACAAAGTTAAAGAGTGCCCCCAGGCTGACGCAGGACAAAAGAAAGGCTGCTTTCTCCGCCGCCTTCTTCGTCATCAGCACATAGAGCACCGCCCCCATCACGCCGAAGAAGCCCAGCCCGATCATAGCGGTACGGAAACAGTAGACCAGCGGCTGGTCCACCTGTCCTTCCACGATGAACTCCAGCGGGGACGCCGCCAGGAGATTTAACGGGATCCAGACACCCGCCAGCAGGAACAGAAGCAGAAGGCTCAGCCCCCACATTCTCGCTCCGGCCTTTTTGTCATCCGCCGCAGGCTCCTCCCCCTTCTGCTTTGCATAGCGGGACAGCAGCAGGAAGATCACAGCCATGAGCAGACAGAAACCTGCAACGATCAGGATCTGGGTCTTTAAGTCCGCATCCTCCGATCCCGTAAGGAAACCCACGGCAAAATAGAGCAGAAATGCAAGGCCTGCCCCCACTCCCCAGCGGCGCGGATGCTTAGCGTATTTCATGACCAGGTTCTTCCCAAGGGAAAAGAGATTGTTGCAGGTCCAGTAGATCACCAGGCCCGAGGGGCTGCCATAGAGAAGCAGAAGAAAGATCAGCGGAAAAAGGAAAAGCTTCCATTTCTCCTTCCCGCGCAGATCCTTCCCGTAGATCATGCCCGATACGATGTTGATCAATGTCATCAGGATGGGCAGCAGGTTGATCTGCCATCCGCCGAAAGATAAAAGCGCGTCCGGCAATCCCAGATCCGCCACCGGCCCGAAGCTCTTTCCTTCCAGCTGGCGGCAGTTCGAAAGCAGGTGATACGCCGCGGCAAAAAAGGGGATCTGCAGCAAAAGCGAGATCGTCCCCATAAAGCTCATGGTGGGATTGTAATGCCGTATCGCATAGAACTTCTGCAGGATAAAAAAGCGTTCGTCTCCGCTGAACGCTTTTCCGATATGCCGCTTCCACTTATCCAGAGACTCTTTTTTTCTCCGTTCTTCCTCTTCAACCTTCTCTGCCCTCAGGTAGAGGGGCAGCGTTAAGAGGCTGACCATCATGCTAAGGCCGGCCAGGGCGTAGGCCGCCGGATGGCCGAAGCGGCTGATGATGCAGAAAAAGATCTCCAGGATGTATTCCACAGGCCTGACAAAGACCAGATACAGCACTTCCATCGTCAAATATCATTCCTCATCCAGCTTCAGCACGCTCATGAACGCGCTCTGCGGGATCTCCACGTTTCCTACCTGGCGCATGCGCTTTTTGCCTTCCTTCTGCTTTTCCAGCAGCTTTTTCTTTCGCGTGATGTCGCCGCCGTAGCACTTTGCCAGCACATCCTTTCGCATGGCCTTGACGGTCTCCCTGGCGATCACCTTGCCGCCTACGGCTGCCTGGATCGGGATCTCAAAGAGATGCCTGGGGATCTCGTCCTTCAGACGCTCGCACATGCGGCGGCCGCGTTCATAGGCACTGTCCGCGTGCACGATGAACGAAAGGGCATCCACTTCCTCCTTATTGATAAGGATATCCAGCTTGACCAGCTTTGACGTCTCGTAACCCTTCATGTCATAGTCGAAGGATGCATAGCCCTTGGAACGGGATTTGAGCGCGTCAAAGAAGTCGTAGATGATCTCGTTTAAGGGCAGTTCATATTTGAGCAGGGCACGGTTCGCCTCGATGTATTCCATCGAAAGGTAACGTCCCCTTCTTTCCTGGCAGAGCTCCATGATGGGACCGATGTAGTCCTTGGTCACCATGATCTCGGCCGACACGATGGGTTCCTCCATGTGGTCGATCTCGGAAGGATCCGGCAGATTGGAGGGATTTGTCAGCTCGATGAGCTCCCCGTTCGTCTTATATACCTTGTAGACGACACCGGGGGCCGTGGTCACCAGATCCAGATCGTATTCCCGTTCCAGACGCTCCTGTATCACCTCCAGATGCAGCAGTCCCAGGAAGCCGCAGCGGAAGCCGAAGCCCAGCGCCACGGAAGTCTCCGGCTCATAATAGAGCGAAGCGTCATTGAGCGTGAGCTTTTCCAGCGCATCCTTCAGATCGGGATACTTGGCGCCGTCCGCGGGATAGAGCCCGCAATAGACCATGCTCAGCACCTTCTTATAGCCGGGAAGCGCCTCGGCACAAGGCCGGTCCGCTTCCGTCACCGTGTCACCCACGGCCGTGTCTTTCACATTTTTGATGGAAGCCGTAAGGTAACCGACCATGCCGGCCGAAAGCTCCTCGCAGGGAATGAACTGTCCCGCTCCGAACCAGCCCACTTCCACCACTTCCGCCACCGCGCCGGTGGCCATCATGCGCACACGCGTACCCTTCTTTACCCTGCCGTCAACGATGCGCATGAAAACGATCACGCCCTTGTAGGGGTCGTAGAGCGAATCAAAGATCAGCGCCTTGAGCGGTGCATCCGCATCCCCTTTCGGTGCGGGCACCTTTTCCACGATCGCTTCGAGTACCTCCTCGATGCCGGTCCCCTGTTTTGCGGAGATCAGCGGTGCATCCTGGGCCTCGATCCCGATCACATCCTCGATCTCTTCCTTTACCCGCTCCGGCTCCGCGCTGGGCAGATCGATCTTGTTGATGACCGGAAAGACTTCCAGATCATGATCCAGTGCCAGATACACATTGGCCAGTGTCTGGGCCTCGATGCCCTGCGCCGCATCCACGACCAGGACCGCGCCGTCGCAGGCAGCCAGCGCCCGGCTCACCTCGTAATTAAAGTCCACATGTCCCGGGGTATCGATCAGGTTCAGGACATACTCCTTCCCGTCACGCGCCTTGTAGATCGTGCGGACGGCCTGGGCCTTGATCGTGATCCCGCGTTCCCGTTCCAGGTCCATATTATCCAGGACCTGCTCCTGCATCTCCCGTTCCGTCAAAAGGCCTGTCTTTTCTATGATACGATCGGCCAGTGTGGATTTCCCGTGGTCGATATGCGCTACAATGCAGAAATTTCTGATGTTTTCCTGTCCGTTCATGCTTTCCGTGTTTCCCTCTTTACCGTAACAATTTCCCGTTTTCGGGTACAGATACCGATAAATGGTATCATATCCCCCTTCTTATTTCAAGCGTGTTACGATCCGCCCCTTCGTGCAGGATAGAACATCGTAAAGCAGGCCCGACAAAAATCTCTACTCATTCTCCGCATGATGTGGTATAATAAACCCTATGTCAAAATCCGTTGCTGTTTTGCGGCCGAACGGTCGCCGGACGCAACAGGAAATCCATGCTTTGTTACGGGAGATCACACGTGGCGAAAAACAGGAGAAAAAACAATAAGGCGAAAAAAGCCGGAAGCGGCGCGGATAAGCCCGAACGCCGGCAGGAAACGACAGGATCATCCGCTCCCGCGGAAAAGCCTGCGGAAAAGAGTGCAGGCAAGACCTCTGCCGTCCTGCCGAAGGGAGAAGGCGCACATCATGTTCCCGAGCACCATCCCGGGGCCTTCCGTCTGCCGGCAGCCACCTGGAGCAGCATCCTGATCCTTTTCGTGATCCTGCTGATCCTCCTTGTCCTGCTTTTGAGCCTACGCTCACAGCTGTCCCAGAAGCAGCAGCTCGTCAAGCAGCTCGAAGCCTACAAGACCGAAGCCGACCAGCAGCTGACGCTTCTCGCCTCCGAGAACGCCGAGCTCAAAAAACAGGTGGAAGCCCTGAGCATCGCCCTGAACACCCGTGCCGAAAACGAAATGGCACAGAAAGAGGAATCGGCCGAGCTGGCACTTCCGACCCTCTATCCGCTAAAAAGCGCCAATGCGATCATGAAACAGCCTTCCGACACGGATGACGGGAAGGAACCGACTCTCAATTTCAGCACCGAAGAGGGCAGTCTCGTCCTGGCAAGCGGAAATGCCGTTGTCAAAAGCATCGAGGAAAACCTCGGGACCTATACCATCACGCTGGATCACCAAAACGGCTACACCAGCATCTACAGCGGCAAGGGAAAGCCCCTGGTGAACGAGGGCGATGATGTTGCCCGCGGCGGCACGCTCATGATCTTTACCGAAGATGACAGCTATTTTGTATATCAGATAAAGAAAGACGGAAAAGCGCTCGATCCCATGACGGTCATGGACATCGACGGCTGAGCAGGATACCGGCCCGCAGCCCTTAAGCTGAGGCCGAAACAGCAAGGGGCCGATACACCCCGGGAGAAAAGAAAATGACACTGGATACGGAAGATCTGATCAATTCCATCATGCAGAGCCTCGGACGCATACGTTTCATCAAACCCGAGGATATCCCCTCCATCGATCTTTACATGGATCAGGTCACCTCTTTCATCGACAGCCGGCTGCGCAACACCGCCCGCTACCAGGAAAAAGAACGGATCCTGACCAAGACCATGATCAACAACTATGCAAAGAACGATCTGCTCCCGCCTCCGACCAAGAAAAAATACAACAAGGAGCATGTGATGCTCCTTATCTTCATCTACTATTTCAAGAATATCCTTTCCATCAGCGACATACAGCAGCTTCTGAAGCCGATCACGGAACGCTATTACGGAAAGGAAGGCGAAGTCGACATCGCCGCGATCTACGAGGAAGCCCTGAACATGGGCGAAGACCAGCTGGATGCGCTCAAGTCGGACGTGATGCAGAAATACCGGAGCTCAAAGGAAAGCTTCCCCGACGTGAGTGACGAAGAAGAGAAGGAATTCCTCCAGCTCTTTTCCTTTCTCTGCATGCTGATCCTGGATGTCTACGTAAAGAAACTTCTGATCGAAAAGATCATTGACGGATTTGTTTGAGCAGTTCGTCATACTGGCGGTACATTTTCTGCACGCCGTTCTCCAACAGATAATAGTGCATGATATAGGGCACGAGCAATACCAGCAGGAGCAAAAAGAGGATCAGCAATGCCGTCGGGAACTCCTGCGCGCTCATTGCCGTCACAAAGGTGAGCATGAACGTCGCAAAGCTCAGCACGGCAAAAAGCACGGTCACGATCAGATGGATCAGCCGCTCGTGCTGAAAGAACGCGATCTGGGACAGATGCGTTTCCAGGAGCTTTTCAAAATCCTTCCGCGTCGGGATCTGGTCCTTCGCGGCTTTCTGCACATACTCCCCGCTATAGTCAAAGGATGAGGTCACGGGCAGCTCATGGGCCAGGATCAGATCGATATACTTCAGATAAGCCAGCATTCGTTTGCGCATGTCATTCACTCCAAAAAGGAAAAATAAAACAGACCCGGGCATGACGGTACCCGGGCCTGTTGTTATCTGTTCATATTTTCGTTTAAGCAAGCTTGTTGACGGCAAGATTCAGACGGGAAACCTTGCGGGAAGCATAATTCTTGTGATAAACACCCTTGCCGGTAGCCTTGTCGATGGTGCTCGTGGCATTCAGCAGCGCTTCCTTAGCGGCGGCCTTGTCCCCTGCCTCGATCGCGGCATAAACCTTCTTTACCGCAGTCTTGACGCCGGAACGGATCGCCTTGTTTCTCTCGGCTCTGGTCCTGCTGACAAGTATCCGTTTCTTTGCAGATTTGATATTTGCCAAGTCCCTGTACCTCCTGACTGTATTGAATAAAACTACTCCTCTATATCTGCCAGCGCCGGACACGGACAGTCTGTACAGACACAACAAGCATTGTAAGGGAAAGAATCCCATCTGTCAAGAGTGTAAAATTATTTCTTTACATTTTTCCTTCTCTGTGCTATATTTACAATGTCATTTTTGACGTAGCATATTTATTTTTGGAGGTACTGGACATGCAAGGTAAAGTAAAGTGGTTCAACGCACAGAAGGGTTACGGATTCCTTTCTACGGAAGAGGGCAAGGATGTATTCGTACATTTCACGGCCATCCAGGGAGAGGGCTATAAGACCCTTGAAGAAGGAGCCACCGTTGAGTTTGATGTCGTTCCCGGCGAAAAGGGCGAGCAGGCTGCCAACGTGAAAAGGGTTGAGGGCTAAAAAGCCGATTTTAATCTGTACCTTACCGATGTGCATTTTCTATAGATGAAGTTCTAGTTATAGGATCAATTTACGGAATACGCAATACTGTATGGAACGATTAAAAAACGGGGAGCAGTGCAGCTGCACTGCTCTTCTTTTTTGTCCTTCTTTTACTCCTCCGCTTCCTTCCAAAGCTTCCAGTTCTTCTTTTGAAAGATGTTATCCCGCACGCTGTACCAGGCCGTCCCGCCGGTATTCAGCAGGTTCCCCCCGTTTTCCCCCAGCCCCAGTCGCGTGGACAGGGTCACCCGGATCTCTTCGGGTTTTTCCGAAAAGTCCAGCTTCCTCCCGGTAAAGGGATCACGGGCATCCTCCAACAGCCCCTCCACTGCCAGGGCCGGCACATCCGCATTGCTCATGAAGCCGTCATCGACCGTAAAGCCCTTCGCACCGAAATCCTTGACCATCAGCAGCGGGTTATACGCCTCCGCGTCCAGTTCCTCATTGATCCGCAGCTCCTCAAACTGCCCGAGGGCATAACCGTGATCCGCCACGATGATGATGCGGCTGTTATCGTACACGCCCCTGTTTCGCATTTCGTCAAACCAGTCGGCCAGCAGCAGAAAGGCTGCCATGTTCACATCATAATGTTCCTCCCCCAGATACATGGAAGTATCAAGCTCCATCTCACCGGCCTTGTGCCTGTCCGGCCTCCCCTCTTCCGATCCCATCGGCTTCCGGTAATCCGGCTTTTCCAGCAGCGCGGGACTGTGGGTCAGGTTGCTGCACAGGATCAGCAGATTGTCCCCCTCCTCCTCATACCGGCAGAGCTCCGGATAGGCATCCATGGCGCGGTAATTGTCGCGAAATGCGGGATCGCTGACAAAATGATCCTCGGAGGAAAGATACGAGCCGCCGTCGTAGACCGCAGCACGGAAAAGCTGCGGCAGCGCCTCCATGAGGCCGTAGAAGAAGAAGTTGCGCTCGGTCATGCTGTTCTCGTCTCCGTCCTCCGTCATTCCCCCTTCAAAGCGTCCCCACAGTCGATGCGCCTCCACATAGGGCATGTCATCGTATATGGAAAGATCCGGCAGTTCCGAAAAGCCGGCGTAGGGCGGATCGCAGACACTCACCCGGTAGCCTTCCTCCCCGAAAACCCGCGGGAGCACCCGCAGCGCATCGTTCACCTTTTCCGCAACGCTCAGTTCATCCCTTTCGTTGATCCTCTCCGCCGTATAATCATAGCCGCCGAAGAGCGCCGGCATCCCGAAGATCGTAAAGCCGCCGCTCGATACGGTATTCGGATACCAGGTAAAGCCGTCGAAATGCTCCTTGAGCTCCGGCTTCTCGGCAAAGAGATACGGCACATAAGCACCGATCGCCCGGTCAAGCATCAGAACGATCACATTCCGGCCGTTTTCGGACAGGGGGAGGATGCGTACCGTCCCCTCATCCCCACTCTCTGCCGGCAGCTCACTAAGGGAGCGGGATACCTTCAGTGCATCCGCCGCCGTGATGAGCACACAGCTGAGACAGAGCAGTGCAAGCACCGCAAGGTGACGGCGTGGCCATTTTTGAAGCAATGCAAACAGCAGCGCACAGAGCCCCGCGCAAAGCAGGTTCAAAAGCACCGTTTTTCCATCGTAGGAAGGCTCCTGCGAAAACACAAGGGACGACGAGATCACCCCCTCCCCCGCTCCGAAGAGAAAGTAATCGGCAAGACACGCTGCCGCCAGGATGTTTGCCGCCATCCCGAGCCTGTTTTTGCCCTCCGCATCGGAGAGCCCCCGGAATATGCCTCCCCAGACCAGAAAGCAACCTGCGCTCACCAGGAATGCGTGCAGCACGTACAGGAACGGAGAACGGTAA
Source organism: Lachnospiraceae bacterium (assembly GCA_024696005.1). Lineage (GTDB taxonomy): Bacteria > Bacillota > Clostridia > Lachnospirales > Lachnospiraceae > NK4A136. Next base: position 536,642 of record JAILHF010000051.1, read on the forward strand.
TCAAAGATGTTCACGAATTCCTGCGGGGAAGCCGCGATGAGTTTCATCGGGATCAGGCCGCCGGTCAGAAGCACCATGAGCAGGGAAGGGAGAAGCCACGCGGCCACCGGCTGCGCCTGCAGCTCTTTTTTCTTCTTTCGTTCCGAAAGCAGCGGGAAGGGCAGGATCACGAAAGCCAGGCACAAAAGCAGAAGGCACACCCCCTCTGCCGTCTTTCCCGCGAGGAAATCTCCCAGGAGCCTGCCCGAGAAAAAGCTGCCTGCCAGCACCGCCAGGCCGAAAGCCGCAGAGAGGAGCCGCACGGCCGCTTTTTTGCGTTCGCCGAGGCGGTCCAGGATGTTCCTGAGAAGGGAGAACAGATTGTTCAGCGTCCAGTACAGGACCAGCCCCGCCGGGCTCGGATACAGAAGGATCAGAAACAGCAGCGCCGGAAGGATCATCCCGGCCTTTTCCTTCCGGGTCCTTCCTTTGGAATACACAAAGACCGAAAGCAGGTTCACCGCCGTCATGACAAAGGGCAGAAGGGAGACGCGGGTGCCGAAAAGCGTGAGCATCCCGTCGGGCTCGCCCAGGCTTCCGATGAAGGGCAGTTCACATTCGCGAAGGCGCTCCAGCCCCGAAAGGAAACGGTAGGCCGCAAGAAAAAAAGGGATCTGCAGCAAAAGCGGCAGAATGCCCCCGATACTTTGCAGCTGGGAATAGGAACAGCAGCGGTAATATCTGGCGATCATCATGGTCCTCTCATCCCCGCGAAAGCTCCTGCGAATGAGTGCAAGCCGGGGACGCATCTCTTCCTGCTTCTTTCGTTCCTCATCCGAAAGAAGCTCTGCCCTGCGGTAGAGCGGCATGGTCAGAATATTCACCGCCAGGCTCAAAAAAAGCAGCGTGGCAGGCACACTCCCGAAGATGCGGAAGAGTATCGTAAAGATGACCTCGAGCAGATACTCGAGGGGACTGATCAGCAGATGATACAGAAACATCATTTCTTCTTCGACGCGATCAGCTCACAGATCTTTTCGGCTGTGGCAAAATTGTCGGGATCGATCTCGTCGGGGTCGATCTCGACCTGAAACACCACGGCGATCCGGTCCACCAGTTCGATGATGTCCAGAGAATCCAGGATCCCGTCATCCACCAGGGCCGTATCCGGCCTGATATCCGTCTCCGGCTTCAGATCCCGCAGGATCTCCATCAGCTCATCCATTCTGTCCACCTCCGTATTCTTTCTTCAGTAACGCACGGTCGATCTTGCCGTTGATGTTCATCGGAAGCCCCATCATCCTGACAAAGCGGGTCGGAAGCATGTAGGCCGGCAGCTTTTCGCCCAGTTTCCCCTTCAGCTCCTCCTCACTCAGGCTGCCGCTGTAGATGGCGATGATATCGCTCTTTTCACTGTCATATACGCAGCAGGCGTTTGAGATGCCTTCGTCCGCAAGGATCGCGTGCTCGATCTCTCCCAGCTCGATCCTGTGGCCCAGGCGCTTGATCTGGGAATCCTTGCGCCCGACAAACATCATCTCGCCGTTTTCGGCAACATAGGCCAGGTCACCGGTGCGGTACATCATTTCCCTGTACTGCGGATTCAGCGGATTCTGCACAAAGGCCTCCCCCGTCCGTTCCGGGGAATTGTAATAGCCGTAGGAAAGGCATTCTCCCAGTATGCAGAGCTCTCCGGTCTCGCCCGGTGCGCAGAGCCTGTCCCCGTCCAGGATCAGGGCCGTGGAATTCTCGCAGGCCTTCCCCAGAGGGAGCACCCCGTCATCCGCGAAATCCTTCACCACGTCATAGTAGGTGCAGGCATAGCAGGCCTCGGTGGGCCCGTACATGTTCACGTACAGAGCTTCCGGAATGCGCCTTCTCCATTCGTTCAAAAAGCGGCAGGGCATCACCTCGCCGCAGAAGATGACGAGCTTCACACTCTCGGGCACGCAGGTCTCAAACGCCCTGGCACGCACCACATTACACAGGGCGGACGGCACCCAGATCAAAGTATCGATCGCCTTCTCGCTGATAAACTGCAGGATCTTTTTGGGAAAGGTATAGTACGACTTGGGCGGGATATAACAGCTGGCTCCCAGCTTCAGCGGCAGATAGATATCCGGGACCGAAGCGTCGAAATAAAAGGGTGCCTGGTTGCAGAAGCTGTTCGTTTCGCTCAGAGCGTACTTTTCGCACATCCACTCGGTCATGTCGATCATGGCGGCATGCGGGATCGTCACACCCTTCGGCGTTCCCGTGGATCCGCTGGTAAACAGGACATACAGCAGATCCGTGCTCTTGATGTTTTCGCGGCGCTTGCGCAACAGCTCCTCATCCGGAGGCGTTGCCACGGCATCCGCATACAGCAGGATCCGGTAGTCTCCGCCCGCGTTTCGGATGCTCTCCGCACCGGGTTCATCGCAGATCACCGCTTCCGGCTTCAGCACCTCAAGGATCAAAGAAATGCGCTCCGGCGGCATCTGCACATCGATGGGCACGTAAAAACAGCCCGCCGACACCGCCCCCAGAAAGGCTGCGATATTATTCGCCCCCTTCTTCATGCATACCGCTACCGGCTTTTTTTCGGGGATCGCGGCTGCCAGACGGCTTCCCGTGGCTTTCGCACATTCCGCCAGTCTCCGGAAGCTGAAGCTCTCCTCCGTATCCGCAAAGGCGGTCTTATCCGGGAAACGCCCTGCCGCTTCCTCCAGATAATCCAGAACACTTATGATCATGATCCTTCTCCGTATCCCTTAAACAATTCTTCGCGCGAAACCTCAAAATCGTAAAGGTTCCTGCACATGTTATGAAGGATGTCGTCACACATCGGCTCATGGCTGCTGCCGAGCAGCACGCTGTGGTTTTCGATCCCTCTTATCTCTTTCGCATAACCGATCCCCGCCTGCTCCAGGATGTCTCCCATGCGGTTAAAGCACTCCTTCGTCCCCACGTCCAGCCGCCGCGCCGCATAAAGGTATTCGCGCTCCTCCTCTTTCCCGTCCTCCGTTACATAGATGCCGCGGAAGGTCTTGGCAAAGCGGTAGGGCACCCTGCAGACCGTCTCAACGTAATGCACATAGGTCATCGCGTGTTTGTGGTCCGTTCCCAGCATGAGCTGGCGCACATTCTCCGTCCGGCAGTATCCGAAAGGCGAGTCCTCCCCGAAGGAATGCAGGTTTTCCATGGCACAGAGCAGGTCCCGGTCACGCCCCCAGACCGCAAAGCTGTGCATGGGATGGCTTGTGCGCCGGAAGCCTTCGGTGGAAAGGGCCAGATTCCCGAGATGCCCGCTGGTCCCCTTCGTGTTTTTGTAATCGTAACGGCCGTGGTTGGAAAATTCAAAAGAAAACACCGGAAAGAGCAGTGTCCCTTCACTCCCGACGCTCTCCCGGAGCACCTCGATCAGGCGCGCCGGCGAAAACTCCTCCTTGTTCTTTCTGCTCCACAGCACATATTTCGTGATATCCGAAGAGATCCAGAGCTTTTCCCCGCTCCTGATCCCCAGCTGTCCGACGATCTCGTCATAGATCACGCTCTCATCCTCCTAGATAAGTTCGCAGGCCTTGAGTTCTTCCACGATGGGAAGCAGGTCGTAAACCGATTCCCCGATCCGTTCCGCGATCCGGAGCAGGTCGTTCTTCCCGTCCGCATAGGCGATGAAATTCCGAAGACGCATCACCTGCGCGTAATTTCCCTTCTGGCTGATGGAGCTCTGCAGCTTTCTCTTGCTGAGCATGGGCTCACAGAACACGCTGATCTGATACTTATCGTTATGCTCGAGCACCTCGATGCAGCGGCACATCACCTCCAGGCTTCCGCGGAAGCCGGCAGGCGAGACCAGGTTCAGATCATCCGCCGAGGTATGATATTCCGGATACTCCCCGTATTTGGAACGGCAGAAGGTGCACACCGGAAGGTCGATGCCCGGCGCATTGTACTGCCTCTCGTCCGATCCTCTGTCCAGGAAGGTATAATGACAATAGCCCGGGGAAACATAATGCAGCACATTCCGGAGCAGTCTGTCCGTAATGGTGTCCCCGTAACGGGTCTCCACCATGGAATAGGTACGGTCGTCCCCCACGCAGGAAAGCAGAAAGCCCGCCAGCATGTGATCCTGCAGATAGCGGTAATTCTTACTCAGATAGGTGATGCTTCCGATGGTCTCGGGTATGAAGACAAAGCGGTAGGTATAGCGCCTGTGCATCGTCTTGACCAGATTCGCGAGATATACGCTGAGGGCCGGCCCCGAGCATTCGTTATTCGCCATGGAAGGATGGCAGACATAGGTGGATACAAAGATCTCCTGTTCGCTCTCCCCGGGGATCACACATTCCCCGTAGGTAAGGCTGCCCGCCGTCAGGCTGCTTTTGATCACGGCATGGTAGCGGCCGCCCTTCTCATCCAGCTGACGTTTCTGCTTTTCGGACATGCAGAAACCGCTCCGCCCTTCATAATAGGAAGTAACATAGGGGATCACTTCCTCCTGGTCGGGCTGGGTATAGACGATCTTTTTCAGCTCCTCCCAGTCCATCCATTCATCCATAGGCAGCGAATATCCCAGGACATGCAGATTGCATTCCTTAAAATCGATGATGCGCTCACCGGCTTCGTTCTCGATATAAGCTTCCTCACAGTTCCACTCCTGCGGCACCGTCCAGTCAAACACCTCCGTGCCGCTGGGGACCTCGTGGATCGTGAGCTCGGGCAGATATTCCTTAAGGATGCGAAGCGTCTTGCGCACTCCGTTTCCCGTGATGCTCCGGTTGATCGGAAAGATACGCTCCGCGATCTCGTAGATCCTTCTTCCGCATTCCTTGTCCAGTTCCGGCATAACTCTTTCCTCCGCTTTTTCCGTAATAAACACACTGATTATAATGATATTCCCGGGGATTGTCAAAAGCACTATCCCGCGCTCAAACAAAGCCTCCCATGACCACATTGGCAAGGTCCTGGCCCTGCATGCTGAGCTTCAGCCTGCCGCTCTCCCGCACAAGCAGCCCTTCGGCGAGCATCTTCCCGATCCACTCCCCGTACAGCTCTTCGGGCTTCTTCCCGTAGCGTTTCTCATAAAGCAGCGGATCGACTCCCTCGCACAGACGAAGCCCGAGGAACATGGCTTCGGCGCGCGCATCCTCCAAAGTCAGATGCTCCTCTTCCCCGCAGAGCTCCTCCACCTTCTCGGCTTCCAGATAGCGTTTCAGGTCTTCCGTGTTTTTCCGCCGCACCTCTCCCATGCAGCCCACCGCCCCCAGTCCGAAGCCGGCGTAATCCCCTCTTTTCCAATAGCAGAGATTGTGCCTGCACACGTGGCCGTCCCGCGCATAATTCGAGATCTCGTACTGCACAAAGCCGGCCTCCGTAAGGATGCGGCGTCCCTCATAGAGCATTTCCCGCTCTTCCTCCTCCGTGGGCAGGAGCTTTTGTTCCTTTCCCCGACGGCGCAGCTCATCCGCCCTTCCGTATGCTTCGTAAAAGGGCGTTCCTTCTTCCACGATCAGGCTGTAGGCCGACAGATGTTCCGGCCCCAGGTGCAGGACCTCCCGCAGGGAATCCAGGCAGGACGCCACACTCTGCCCGGGCAGCGCGCTCATCAGATCCACATTGATATTGGAAAATCCTGCGGCACGTGCAGTCTCGAAGGAGCGGAAAGAGTCCTCCGCCTGGTGGATCCGTCCGAGCAGTGCCAGTTCTTCGTCCTTCAGGGACTGGCATCCCATGCTCAGTCGGTTGATCCCTGCTTCCTTCCAGGCTTCGGCCTTTTCCCGCGTTACCGTTCCGGGATTCGCCTCGATGCTGATCTCGGACTCCGGAAGGAAAGCCAGGTTCTCCCGCAACGCAGCAAGAAGCCTTCCGGGCGCATCCGCCGGAAGGACAGAGGGCGTACCCCCGCCGAAGAACACACTGGATACGCGGTAGCCGGACAAGGCTTCCGCCCGCATTTTGATCTCCCACTCCAGCTTATTCAGGTATTCCCCGCGCACTTCCTCGGACGCAGGAAAAGAAAGGAAATCACAATAGGCGCACTTCCTGACACAAAACGGTATATGGATGTATACGGCAAGCTCATTGCAACTCATATCTTCCTCCGCGGCAGAGCAGCAAGCCTTCGATCTGCAGCTGCATCAGTTCGCTCAGCAATTCCTGTATCGCCAGTTTCGGCTTTCCCAGTCTCGCATAGATCTCCTGTGCCGTCCCGGGCGCATCCAGAAGCAGTTTCCGGATCGCGTGCCGCAGTTCTCCCTGCCAGCATGCATCCTCTGCCGCCCCGGCCGGGCAGGAGACCTTCCGGGGCAAGACTTTCGCGGCTGCTTCAGGCGGCTGCCCGTCCTCTTCTTCTTCCCCCGTTGCCGGACGCAGGCTGCCACGGCTGCTCTCTCCCTTCAGTGCGAGCAGGATCTCCTCCACACAATACGCCGCTCCCGCCCCCTGGGCGATCAAACGGTTGCAGCCGAAGCTCAGTTTGTCTTCAACACGCCCCGGAACGGCATAAACCTCCCGGCCCTGTTCCAGAGCGTAATCCACGGTGATGAACGTGCCGCTTTTTTCCCTGGCTTCCACCACGAGCAGAAGGTCGCTTAAGGCACTGATCAGACGGTTCCGCAACGGAAAACGAAACGGCAGTGCCCCGCTTCCGGGAAGAAACTCGCTGATCACGCAGCCGTGTTCCGTAAGCTCACGGTACAGCTGTCTGTTGGAGGGCGGATAGACCACATCCACGCCGCAGCCCAGCACACCGTAGCTTTTTTCCCCCGCCTGCAAGCAGGCTGCCTGTGCCAGCCCGTCGATTCCCATTGCCATGCCGCTGACCACGGGCACGCCGACCGAAGCCAGCTCCCTGCCGAAGAACTCGGCTGCCCGGCGTCCGTAATCGCTGCAATGTCTGGCTCCCACCACAGCCACAACAGGCCGGTCCTCCTCCGGGAGTTCCCCTTTGTAAAACAGCATGAACGGCGCATCCCGTATCATGCGAAGCCTTTGCGGATAAGCTTCTTCCTCGATGCAGACCGTGCGTATCCTTCCCTTTTCGATCTGTTCTCCGAGGGAGAGCGGCAGTCCCCTCTTCCTGGCAAGACACAGCTCGTTTTTCTGCTCCTCCGTAAGGCAATCAAGCACGTCCGTCCGCTCCGGGATCCCGTCCCAGAGCCTTTCCGAATCTCCGAACACTGCCAGCAGCTGCCGGAGAGCCGCCGGCATCACTTCCGCCAGCTGCGCCGCAAACAGGCGCTTCAGCTGCTGCTCCATATTATATTCCATCCTTTTTCTCCTTTCAATCGGCTTCGGTGTGAAACACTACCCCCAATAGCGGTCTTCCACGCTCCGGTAGCAGAGTGCCTCCTGCAGCTGGCTTCTCCCCACTTCCTCGATCCCGTCCAGATCCGCTATGGTCCTGGCCAGCTTCAATACCCGGTGATAGGAACGCAGGCTCAGGTGCAGGCTCTCGTATACCGTGTCCATGTAGGACTGCTCCCGTTCTCCCAGCATCACAAAGCGCCCGATCTCCTTTACGCCCATCTGCGCGTTGAACCGGATCTCCTCTCCGGCAAAGCGCTCCTCCTGCCTTGCCCTCGCTTTCAGCACACGCTCCCGCATGGCGGCGCTCCCGTACTCCGCCTTTTTGCTCTGCCCGCGCCTGCGGTATTCCTGCAGGGATATGCGCCCCATTTCCACGCACATGTCGATGCGGTCCAGCAGAGGGCCGGAGAGCCGGCCCAGATAGCGGCGCACCTGCTCCTGGCTGCAGCGGCAGCGCTGCGGATCCGGATAATTCCCGCAGGGACAGGGATTCAGGGCTGCCACCAGCATGAACTCGGCCGGAAACTCGTAGCTCGCGCTTGCCCTGGCGATCATGACCTTCTTATCCTCCAGGGGCTGGCGCAGCACCTCCAGGGCCGCCGAGGAAAAATGCACCACCTCATCCAAAAACAGCACCCCCTTATGGGCCCGGCTGATCAGTCCGGGATGCGGGCTTTTTCCGCCGCCCGCAAGGGCCTGAACCGTGGCGGAATGGTGCGGCGCAACAAAAGGCCTCTCCCGTATCAGTCCCCCGCCTTCCAGCAGGCCTGCCACGCTGTAGATCTTGGATACCTCCAGCGCCTCTTCCTCCGTGATGGGCGGCAATATCCCCGGAAGCCTCCTGGCCGCCATGGTTTTTCCGGCCCCCGGCGGCGCGATCATCAGCAGATTGTGAAAGCCGGCAGCCGCGATCTCCATGGCTCTCTTCACGCCTTCCTGCCCGTACAGATCGGCAAAATCCTCCGAAGCACCTTCTTCCCCCTTACGTTCTTCCTCTTCCGGCTCCACGCTCCCGCTGCTTTCTCCGCGCAGATAGGCCAGCATCTCGTCCAGGCTTCCGCTTCCCACGATATCGATCCCGCTCACCACGCGCCCCTCACGGGCATTCGCCTTTGGAAGTATGCATTCCTTAAGCCCCATCCTTCTTGCTTCGAGCACCATGGGCAGCACGCCGCAGACAGGCTTCACCTCCCCGTCAAGCCCCAGTTCCCCGGCAATAAAAACACCCTCGAGTCTTTCCTTCGGGAAATAACCCAGTGCCGCCAGAAGCGCCGCGGCGATGGGCAGATCATACTGCGTCCCCTCCTTGTGGAGCGAAGCCGGCGCTAGATTGACCGTGATTCTCTGGGGCGGTATGCTGACTCCCGCATTCTTGAGTGCCACGCGCACGCGGAGCTGCGCCTCCCGTACCTCACCGGACAGGCTCCCCACCATTTCCATCTGCGGCAGCCCGCTGGAAACATCCACCTCCACCGTGACCGTCCTGCTCTCGATCCCGCACAATACACCCGTAGATACACTGATAACCATGGTTTTTCCTCCGTTTCAAACCGGACCCGGGTAAGAGAGCCCGTAACCGGGGCGGTCCTTTGCCGTCCCAAAAAGGCATCCCCTGCCCCTGCCCAAAAACAAGCAGCCGCACGCATGAGGCGCATTCCGTTGTCATCACGTGAATTTCTGCCGGTCCTGCCGGCATCACCGCGAGAGCGGTGAAACATCAATGATATTGATGTTATATCGATACTACTACAGATACAATAAAAAAGCAAGCCCCATTTTGGGGCCTGCCGTGCAAAACCTTACCGTTCAGCTTCCCTTCTCGGTCAGCACGCCGTCGCGGTATGCCTCCAGAAGCTCCTCCAGATCCAGGATGCTTTCCTTCAGCACCTCGCCGATGTCCGTATCGGCAACCAGATGGCGCCGCCGGTACTGCTCCACCATCAACGAATCCGAGACGATGTCCGTCCCTTTCAGGATGGAGGCTTCCTTGGACTCGAAGGGCTCGTGTGCCATCAGCCACATCCCGTGGGAATTGGCGATCAGCGTATAGCCTGCGATCCCCGTCTTGGACTGGTATGCTCTCGAGAAGCCGCCATCGATCACGAGCAGTTTTCCGCCGCACTTCAGGGGCGTATCCCCTTTCTTCACCTCTACGGGCACATGTCCGTTGATGATATGCGCACCGGGATCCGTCAGGCCGAATTCCGCAAGGATGCGGTCGAGGATCTCCTCCTTTTCGTAAAGCGCGTAATAGGGATTCTTTTTTTCCTTTGAGGCTTCGGGATCCTCAATGAAATACGACTCAAAGGTCGCCATCTTGTCTTTTCCGAAAACAGGCGAGCCGCCTCCGGCCCAGATATACCACATGATGTCCTGGCCCTTCCGGCGCTCCTCCCTGTCATCCCCGGCATAATAGCCTTTGCGGGCATAGGACTCCAGCGCATCGTAGAGCTTGCGTCCCGAATACTCCTTCCCGAAGAGGTTCACCTTCCGGAAGCTCCCGTCTTCGTTCAGCGGAACGCAGCCGTGATAGAGCAGGTTCCCGTTATGGACCTTGTAGAGGCTGCCCTTGGTGAACAGGAAACGTACATGCTTCTGCAGCTTCTCACTGTGCAGAAAAGCCTGCTTGAGTTTTCCGACCACCACATATTCTCCGGGGGAGAGCTCGTAAGGGTCCTTAGGATCCACGGTAGGCAGATTGCAGTCCTTCAGGCTGTACTCCCTGCCGTCCACACAGACCGTCCCCTTTTCGCGGTCGATCTTGTCCAGCAGCAGACGGGACTGCATGCCAAACTCGGGGTTGCGTTTGATCAGCTGGCCTTCCAGCTTCAGCTGGATCACGGTAATGGCCTTGTGCATCTTCATGTCAAGCGCCAGGTCCCGGCTGTCGTATCCCGCGCCGCTGCGGATCGAAAACGCCTTGCAGTCGTCCCCGGCGTAAGTATCCAGCGCAAAAGTCGCCAGCGGGACCAGATTGATCCCGTATCCCTCCTCCAGGATGTCCAGATTGCCGTAACGCACACATACACGCAGAACGGTGGCGATGCAGGCCGCGGAACCGGCTGCCGCTCCCATCCAGCTGATATCATGGTTACCCCACTGGATGTCCACGGAATGGTGCTGCATCAGCGTATCCATGATGATGTGCGGCCCCGGGCCGCGGTCAAAGATATCTCCGACGATATGCAGATGATCGACCACCAGACGCTGGATCAGCCTCGAGAGCGCTATGATGAACTCCTTGGCCCTTCCGATCCGGATGATCGTCCGTATGATCTCGTTATAATAGCCTTCCTTGTCCTCGATCTCTTCCTTCTCGGTGATCAGTTCCTCGATGACATAGGCGAAGTCCTTCGGAAGTGCCTTTCGCACCTTGGAACGGGTATACTTCGAGGCCGCACGCTTGGTCACCTGGACCAGCCTGTGGAGCATGACCTTGTACCAGTCGTCATCCAGCCCGCCCTCTTCCTCGCTCATGAAGGAGAGCCGTTCCTCGGGATAATAGATCAGGGCCGCCAGGTCCCTCTTGTCCTTCTGGGTCAGCGTATCCCCGAAGCCTTCGTCGATCTTGCGCCGTATGGCCCCCGAGCCGTTTTTCAGCACGTGGTTGAACTGCTCGTATTCCCCGTGGACGTCGGAGATGAAATGCTCCGTTCCCGCAGGAAGGTTCAGGATGGACTGGAGATTCACGATCTCCGTTGCAGCCGCCGCGATGGTCGGGTACTGTCTCGAAAGCTGTCTGATGAATTTAAGCTCTGATGCCACGATGCTCTCCTTATCCGTATGCCCTCTCTTTTCCCGGGAGGGCGCAACTCACCCGCAGGACTAACGTCCCACGCGTTTCAACACTTCTTCGATCTTCAGATATCCGCCGAACAGATCCAGTGCGGACCCGATCGTCACGTTCACCCTTCCGCCCCCCAGACTGCGGAGCGTATCGATGTCTTCCAGGCTGTGGACGCCACCCGCATAGGTCACGGGAAGCCCCCGGTAGCTGCCCAGAAGCTTTGCCACTTCCGCCTCGATGCCGGACTGCTTTCCCTCCACATCCACCGCGTGGATCAGATACTCCGCCGCATAGGTCTCCAGTTCGCCAAGCAGCGACAGGTCCAGCTTCTGCTCCGTGTACTTCTGCCAGCGGTCGGTAACGATATAATAGGCGCCGTCCGACTTGCGCCTGCAGGACAGGTCCAGGACCAGCCTGTCTTTCCCCACGGCAGAGCGCATCTCATGCAGGCGTTCCATGTCGATGCGCCCTTCCCGGAACACATAGGAGGTCACGATCACCGCGGATGCCCCGGCATCCAGGAACTCCCCGGCGTTATCCGGCGCGATGCCGCCGCCCACCTGCAGCCCCTGCGGATAAGCCGAAAGGGCCGACAGCGCCTCCGCCTTCGTTGCATCGTACTCCGGCGTGCCCCGTCCGTTCAGAAGGATCACGTGGCCGCCGCGTATCCCAAGCTCCCTGTAAAAGGATGCAAAGTGGGCGGCGTCCTGCGAGGCGACAAAGTTTTCCTCTGCCACCGCCTCGTTCAGACTGCCGCCCACGATCTGCTTTACTTTTCCGTTGTGTATGTCGATACAGGGTCTGAATTCCATTCCGTCAGCCTATCACATCGCTCATGTCGTAAAGCCCCGCAGGCTTCCCGGCCAGGAACTTTGCCGCCTGTACCGCTCCCTTGGCAAATACGGCCTTGGAGTACGCACGGTGTGAAAAGGTGATCACTTCATCGGTACCCGCAAAGATCACGTCGTGATCGCCCACGATGGTGCCTCCGCGTACCGCACTGATCCCCAGCTCCTTCTTATCCCGTCTCTGCCTTCTCTGGCTGCGGTCATAGACATATTCGTACGCTCCGCCCATCTCCTCGTTGATGGAATCGGCCAGAGCCAGGGCCGTTCCGGAGGGAGCATCCAGTTTCAGGTTGTGATGCTTCTCCACGATCTCGATGTCAAAACCGGCCGGTGCAAGCTGTGCGGCCGCTTCCTTCAAAAGCTTCAAAAGCACGTTGACACCGAGGGACATGTTCGCGGATTTCAGCACCGCGATCTTTTCCGTGCTCTTCTTCGTTGCCCGCTCGATCTGTTCCTCGGAAAGCCCCGTGGAGCAGAGCACCACCGGAAGCTTCTTCTCCTCGCAATAGTCCAGAAGCGCATCCACCGCGGGTGCAGCGGAAAAATCGATGACCACATCCGCTTCCACACTGCATTCCGCTATGGTCTTAAACACCGGATAGCTGTTTGTGATGTGATCCGACAGGTCCACGCCTGCCACGATCTCGCAATCCGCATCCTCTTTTACGATACCGGTAATGGTCTGCCCCATCTTTCCGTTGCAGCCATGCATGATGATCCTGACCATACTGTTCCTCCTTTTATCATTCCCCTGCCGTTTTCCGTCTCCGGCCGGCAGGACAGATTCCTCCTTCTTACAGGATGCCGAAATTCTTCATCTCCGCTTCCAGGACCTTTGCATGCTCCGGCTCCATCTCGGTGAGGGGTCTGCGCAGCACGCCGCTGCAGTGGCCCATCAGCTCCTCGGCCTTCTTCACCGGGATCGGGTTCACCTCGCAGAAGAGCGCGTTGATCAGCGGAAGGGCCTTCAGCTGGATCTCGCGGCTTCCCGCCACATCCCCGTCAAAGAATTTCTGGCACATGTCGTGGGTCTGCTTCGGCGCCACATTGGAGAGCACGCTGATCACGCCCTTTCCTCCCAGGGAAAGCAGAGGCACTACCTGATCGTCGTTTCCGGAATACAGATCCACATCGTCTCCCGCCAGGCTCATCAGCTTTGCCACCTGGGAGATGTTGCCGGTCGCGTCTTTTACGCCGACGATGTTCTTCACCTCGCGGCAAAGGCTCACCACGGTCTCGGGCAGGATGTTCACGCCGCCGGTGCGTCCCGGGATGTTATAGAGGATGATCGGAAGCTTCACGCTCTCCGCCACCATCGTAAAATGCTCCTTCAGTCCTTTCTGCGTGGCCTTGTTGTAATAGGGCGTCACTACCAGGAGCGCATCCGCCCCGCGCTTTTCCGCTTCCTGCGACAGATAGATCGCCGTCTCGGTGCAGTTGGAGCCGGTCCCCGCGATCACAGGGATGCGTCCCTTTACATACTTCACGCAGGCCTCGATCACATCCAGATGCTCCTCGTGCGTGAGCGTGGCTGCTTCGCCTGTCGTCCCGCATACGATGATCGCATCGGTCCCGTTTGCGATCTGGAATTCAATGTTCTTCTCGAACTGTTCGTAATCCACCGAACGATCCGCTTTGAAAGGTGTGGTGATAGCCACTCCCACTCCCTGAAATACAGCCATTTCTTTCTCCTCCTTCTTTTTCCCGGCCCGCTTCGGGCCTTTGCTCCGCGGCGTCTTTCGCGGTCCGTCCTCATCGGGCGGCCGTTCAATAAGAAAAGCCGACATCGAAAATGCCGGCGTGTTTCTCTTACTGTGATAGCGCCCCATCTTCGTTCCAAAGATGACAGTGATACCGGTATTTCCGGCACCCCCAAGGCAGTCGGTATGGCCCCTTCCCCTTTCGGCGGTTTTGCCTTTCCCTTGCCTTCCCCTGCGCCCATCGCATCCGGCAGACTACTGATCAAACCCGCAACCTCTATCTCCTATTCAATTATACGCATCAATATACCACCAACGATATCTGCTGTCAATCCCGCAAAACCAAAAACAGCGGAGCCGGCTCTTATCGGGTGATCTTCTCAAAATCAGCCTTGGGATGCTTGCAGATCGGGCAGATGAAATCATCCGGCAGCTCCTCACCCACGTATTCATAGCCGCAGATCGTGCAGCGCCAGATCGTCTCTCCCTTGGCGGTCTGTCCGACGGCTTCGGGCTTCGGCTTGATGTTGGACTGGTAATAGCCGTAGGTGGCGGAAGGCGCGTTGCCGAGCACATCCATGTCCGTCACTTCGGCGATGAAGAGCGTGTGGCTCCCCAGCTCCACCTGCTTTGTGATCTTTGCCGACAGGAAGGCGTTGGTACCCTTCGTCACATAGGTCAGGCCGTTTGCGCTGCGTGCCACATCCGCAAAGCCCGCATACTTGTCCACGTCCCGTCCCGACTGGAAACCGAAACGCTTAAAGAGTTCAAAATCCGCCTCTTCGCTGATCACGGAAACGTTAAAGATCCCTGCCTGCTTCATCAGCTCATTCGTGTAGTTTGCGCAGTTGACGGCAAGTGCGATCTGATTGGGTTCGGACGTCACCTGGATCGCCGTGTTCGTGATGCAGCCGTTGTCCTTCTCCCCGACACGGGTGGAAACAACGAACAATCCGTACGACAGTGCATACATTGCTTTTTTATCCATGGCTTTACCCTCCTGCTTTACCGGATAGACTCTTGTACTGTTTTGTCCCGGCACACTCCGCTGCGTGCCTGCGGGCCGATACTCTGTCTGACAACACTTCCTCATGTTATCATAATCTGCAGGCCCCCATCTGTCAAGGAACTTCTCACTCTCCCGCCTGCTTCCAGATGCTCCAGTTTTTTTCATCCAGCATGCTGTCATGAACGGCGTACCAGGGGCGGTCCGACGTGTCATACTGCGTGCGGTCCTCCTTCTCGTTCATTCCGTGCCTGTCCTCCGTTCCCGCCACATGAAGGACGCCCCGTTTGGGCTCATCCGTCATCCGCTTTCCCGTAAAGGGATTGACCGGCTCCACAAGCCCCGATATTGCCAGCAGCGGAGCATCCGCATTTGTCATGAAGGCATCCGACACCGTAAATCCCCTGCTGTCAAAATCCTTGTACAGAAGGAGCGGGTTGAAGGACATGGCATCCACTTCTCCCCCGTTCATCAGCATGCTCTCCATCTGTCCCAGGGGATGTCCGTGGTCCGCCGCGATCACGATGCGGGTATTGTCATAGACTCCCTGCTCGCGCATCCAGTCAAAATAATTCCCCAGCAGCTGCAATGCCGCCATATTGGCCGCATAATGCGATTCGTAGATGGTGTAACCCAGTTCCAGATCCGGCCCATCCGCCCTCCGGCGTTTCGTCATGTCATAGCCGGTGTTGTCGACCACGGCGGCCGGCACGTAATCCGGCATCTGCAGGACGCTGGGCTCATGGGTGATGCTGTTCTGCAGCATCACGAAACCGCCGGTCCCGCTGTCCGTGATCTTCGTAAGCTGCGGCATGAGCTGCAGTTCCCTGTAATAATGCATGAAGCTTACCGAAAGATCCCGCACCTCGGAGGAAAGGACCATGTAATTTCCCCCGTCATAGAGTTCCTCCGTCAGAAGAAGCGGCGCCGAGCGCATGACCGAATACCTGACAAAATAACGTTTTCTCTGTTCCAGGAGTCCCGCCATGTTTTCCGGGCTGTCATTGAATTTCCCCTCCATCTGATGCGCACCGATGTAGGGATAGGGATCGTAGATGGAAAGATCCGGGATGTTGTGATAGTTGGCCATCGGAGGGTCGTAAACATTCACCGCATAACCGGCCTTTCCGAAAAGGACCGGCAGCACCGACAATGCCTCGTTATGCTTGATCCTGAGCAGCTCATCGCTTCTTTGGTTCATCGCCTCCGGCATATACTCATAGCCGCCGAAAAGCGACGGGCTCCCGATGGCCGTCTTCCAGCCAAAGGAAAGTGTATCGGGATAAAAAGTAAAACCGTCCAGTTTTTCCGCAAGCTCCGGCTTTTCATAAAGGATATAGGGGACGTAGGCACCGATTGCTCTATCCAGCATGATAAAGAGCACATTTTTCCCCTGCCGGTCCAGGACCGCCGTCTCCTTCAGATCCTCCCAGGCATATTTCTGCTCCGCTTTCTCCGTAGCCTCCGCGATGCCGGAAACCCGCACCACGCCCCAGACTGCGATGCCGATGCAGACAGCACAGACCAGCCGCGAGGCGCTGACGATGAGCCGCTGCCTCTTCTTCCAGATCCGGGTGACCGCCGCAAAGACGCCCGCGGCCAGGGCAAGGTTCAAAAGGACGAGCCATAGCGGCGATCTTACCAGACCGTCGTAGCGGAGATTGGAATTCAGGCTACCGTAGGACTGTCCGAAGAAGGATACGTTCAGGATCCCGTTCGCCAGAAGCCAGGCAAAAACAGGCCCCAGAATGGCAAGGCCTTTTTCATCCGCCACCAGTACGGCTATGCCGCCCCACAAAAGAAAGAGACCCGAAAAGACCAGCAAGGAATAGCCCGTATATACCCAGGGGTTCTGGCCGAAGTAGGGATCGATGAAATCCGCGGGGGAAGAGGCCGTCACGATCACCGGAAGGGTCACCCCGAAGAACAGGCTGAGGGCCAGAAGGATCGGGATAAAGCTCCTCTTTTTCGTCCCGGCGGCCGTTCGCAGCGGCAGCAGATCCCCGAACGAGACCAGCAAAAACAAAAAGATCAGAAGCCAGAAGAATCCGTGGTCGTGCACATACCAGTCCGCATATCCCAGTGCAATGACCTTCAGGAAGATATAATGCAGGGGAAGCAGGGCCATGAAAAAAGCCACCATCAAACGTCGCCGTTTCGGAAAGACGCCCGCCAGGCTTCTCCCCAGCGAGATCAGATTGTTGCAGGTCCAGTAGATCAAAAGGCCCGCCGCCGAATCATACAGAAGGACCAGAAAGATCAGGGGCAGAAGAAAAGCCTGCAGCTTCTCTCTCCTGCTCTTGTCCTTTGAAAAAAAGAAAGCCGACAGGAGGTTTATGCCCGTCATCACGAAAGGGAGCAGATTAAAGTGCCTGCCTCCCAGCACCAACAGAGCGTCCGGGTAAGCCAGATCCCGGATCTCACCGTAGGGAACCGCTTTCAGGATGTTCAGGTCCGAGAGATAATGATAGGCCGCAATAAAAAAAGGGATCTGCAGAAGCAGCGGAAGACTACCCAAAAGCTGCCGCAGGGGAAGATACCCGCGAAGACGGTAATAGCGGTCCGTCATCATCTGCTTTTCATCCCCGGAAAACGTCTTTTTGATATGGGAAAGCCATCTCTCCATGGCCTTCTGTTCTTCCCGTTCCTTTTTCTGCAGTTGCTCCGCCCGTCTGTACAGGGGGGCCGTCAGAAGGTTCACGATGATGCTTAGGCCGATCAGGGCCGGCACCGGCGCAAGATAGACATTGTACAGCTTATACACCAGAACATCCATCAGATATTCCAGCGGCTGTATGAAGAACAGATATAAAAGTCTCACTCCTGTTACACTCCGACAAGAATCCTCTCAAAGCCGATCCGGAGCATCGGATGATCCGCGCTCCGCCTTCCTATGAATCTACCACGCTTTAAGCACACGGTCAAGCCTTGCTACGGCTCTGCGGCCGGCCGCAGAGCCGCAGCACGCTTGCCGCCATGCATAAATCGGCTTCGCCGATTGCGGCAAGCCCGTCAGGCAGGAAACCGGCCCGCAGCCACGCAGCGGAGTGCGTGGCTCGGGACCGGAAGCGGTCCATACCCTTGACAGAGAAACAGCGCGGTTGTAAACTGTTTTCTTAGTAAAAACTCATCCTATCACAGAAAGGAAGTTGATCAAAAATGGAGAAGAAAGATCTGGACTGGTCGGCACTGGGCTTCGGTTATATCCAGACCGACAAGCGTTATGTTTCAAACTTCAAGGACGGTTCCTGGGACGAAGGCGCCCTCATCGATGACGCCAACATCGTTCTGAACGAATGTGCCTGCGTGCTGCAGTATGCGCAGACCTGCTTCGAGGGACTGAAAGCCTATACCACGGAAGACGGCCGTACCGTCTGCTTCCGCCCCGACCTGAATGCGGAAAGAATGTACAACACGGCTCTCCGTCTGGAGATGCCTCCCTTCCCGAAGGATCGCTTCATGGAAGCTGTCAAGCAGGTCGTGAAGGCCAACGAAGCCTGGGTTCCCCCCTACGGTTCCGGCGCGACCCTTTACCTGCGCCCTTACATGTTCGGTTCCAACGCGGTCATCGGTGTAAAGCCTGCGGATGAATACCAGTTCCGCATCCTGACCACGCCGGTGGGCCCTTATTTCAAAGGCGGCGTAAAGCCACTGACGCTCTGTGTCAGCGACTTTGACCGTGCGGCACCTCATGGCACCGGTCACATCAAAGCCGGGCTGAACTATGCCATGAGCCTGCATCCCATTGTGGAAGCACACAAGGCCGGCTTTGCCGAGAACATGTATCTGGATGCGGCTACCCGCACCAAGGTTGAGGAGACCGGCGGTGCGAACTTCATCTTCGTGACCAAGGACAACAAGGTCGTGACACCCAAGTCCGGTTCCATCCTGCCTTCCATCACGAGACGCTCCCTAATGCATGTTGCAAAGGAATATCTCGGTCTGGAAGCCGAGGAACGCGAGATCAGCTTCGAAGAAGTCAAGGATTTTGCTGAATGCGGACTTTGCGGGACCGCAGCCGTCATCTCTCCGGTAGGAAAGATCGTAAACCACGGCGAAGAGATCTGCTTCCCCAGCGGCATGGAAGAAATGGGGCCCACCACCAAAAAGCTTTACGAGACACTGACCGGCATCCAGATGGGCCGGCTCGATCCTCCCGAGGGCTGGATCGTAGAGATCTGATGTTACTGTCCTGTTGCCGCCGGCCTCTTAAACGGTAACGATCAGCCCCGTACGAATGACCATCAAAAAACGCCTGCATCCGAAAGGATCGCAAGCGTTTTTTACTTCTGTTCCGTGGCCGGCCGCCGGACGCTGCACGTCTGCAGCCATGCGAAAACCGGACTCCCTACAGCCTCCAGAAATATTGAAGCCCGCTGGCACTGACCTCCGGCTCCTGTCCCAGATAGGCCGTGATCTGCTCGATCATCTCTCCGGACTGCAGGCTGTCCACCGAAGCCAGATACCAGATATCGCTGTCCAGAAAGATCCCTGCGTATCCGGCTGCCCGCAGGGCCTCCACCATGTCCGGCACTGCCTGGACCGAGATCAGCTTCTGCCAGTCCGCTTCTCCCCTGCCCTGCATGCAGCCGATGCTCCAGCGCGTATGAGCGGTCTCCACGGGCGCGAGCAGGACGTTCGTATTGCCGCTTTCCGGCCAGTTGATGTAGGGCAGCGTGTAAACGGCGCTGTTTGCCGGAAGAGCACTCTCGATCCTCCGGTACATGTCCCTGCTGGCATTAAACACCTCATACTGGGAAGCCAGGTCATTTCGCTTATAATCCACGGTCTGGTCAAACACGCCCACCAGAAGCAGCACGGCGCAGCAGATGCCCAGCGCCATCCCCTTGCGGACGAGCTTTTCCAGGACCGTTGCAAGCACCAGGAGCGAAAAGAACATCAGAAACAGGACCAGACGGCAATAGCCGCGCAGCTGTGAAAAGCCGGCAAAGGCAAGCATACTTCCGAAGCCGCCCACCGTTCCGAACAGGAAGATCCAGAGATTCAGGGATGCCAGTTCTGCTTTCTCCGCCTTTTTTCTTCGCAGCAGCCAGACCAGGGAGATCAGAAAGCCGATGGAAGCCAGCAGGCCAAGGGAACAGTCCGCATTCTCATTGACGAACATGGTCTCCACCCAAACATCCTTGAAATGCTCCGCCACATAATGATAGCCCGAATTATAAGCTTCGTTGATCGCACGGAAAAGGGGGATACGGTGATCCGCCCGCGGAAGGATCATCTGCGTCATCTTCGCCGCATAGCGTTCCGCATCCGAAAAGTAGCGGGAACTGAATTCCCCGCCGGCGCCTCCCACACGCATCCAGTACAGGAAATTCGGCACAAGCTGAAGGATGATGCCAAAAAGAACGCTGAGCGGGAAACAGAATTTCCATGAGGCCGAAAGCTTCTTTTCTTCTTTTTCCAGGATCGCGATCACCACGGCTCCGCCGAGAAGGATCCCGCTGAAAAAGGCATAATAAAGTCCGGTGGTGGCACAGAGCAGGGCCAGCGCCAGTCCCGACGCGATCCGTTCGGGATGTTCCTCATAATAGCCCTTCACGATGCGCACCGCCAGCAGGCAGCAAAGCGGGATCATGAAATACGCACAGAGGAAAAGATGCTGGTAACGCTGCTGGATGAAGGGTGAAAACGCAAAGAGGCAGGATACCAGAATGCCGGTCGCTTTCCGGAAGCCCAGGCTCCTGCAGGCATAGTTTGCCGTCAGCGCGCACAGATGATAACAGGAAAAATAAAAGAGATTGCAGACAAAATAGGGATTGCTGCTCAGATTCCCCAGAAGCTTTACCAAAAGGAAGATCAGACTGTTGGCAAAGGGATAGTCATACGCCACAAAGCCGCTCACTCCGCCGGCATAAGGGCTCTGAAGCTTCCAGCCGTAGCGGATCAGAAGATCCGTGTACAGGAAATGCTCCTTTTCATCTCCCAGCGGTCTCTTGAGAAGAAGCGGCTCAAACAGCTCGGCATTCCTGTAGATCACCAGCAGAACGGCCGTCACCAGAACCGGCAGGAGAAGATAATCCCAATACTCCGCCAGCACTTTTTTTCCATCAAAGGAAACTTCTCCCAGTTTTTTCAGGGAGGGAAGCTTTTTGACAAGTGTAACGACAAGGGCCGTCAGGACGGCCAATGCCAGCACGCAAGTCACGGTCAGGGCGATCCACAAAGGCGTGCTCAGCCCGTAGCGGTATTGCATACGGTCCACATGAAAACGAAGGGAATCCGGCAGAAGATGCTCGCCGCGAAGGCATACCAGAAGGTTCCCCGCATCCTGATGAACACTGCGGTAAAAAGCGGCTTCTCCGCTGCTGTCTATCGCAGCATCTGTTTTGATCTCCCGGGAAAAACCTCCGAGGACCACTTTATCCGCAAGGATGACATCCAGCTGGACCTTATCCTGCTGCTTAACGGCCCCGGTAACCCGCACGGCAAAATGGGTGCCTTCCGTCAGGGAAAGAGGCGTCGAGAAAACGATGGTCGTCTCATCGATCCATTGACTCGACCATCCGTCTGCGATCGCTTCCTCGCGGATCAGCATCGCCTCCCCGGTATTGGCCACACCGAGAATGCCGTTGATCAGATAAACCAGCTCCAGGAACAGGAGCAGGAACAAAAACGCGGTCGCTCTCTGCGAACGGATGAATTTCCCCATCTATAACTCCCCTAATTGGCCGCCTTTGCCTGCGCCGAGATCGCAGCCCGCTTTCTTGCCGTGGAATCCAGGATCTTTTTGCGGATCCTCAGGCTCTTCGGCGTCACCTCCAAAAGCTCATCGGTGCCGATGAATTCCAGACACTGCTCCAGGCTCATCAGCTTGGGCGGGGTCAGCTTCAGTGCGTCATCCGAACCGGATGCACGGGTATTGGTCAGCTGTTTCTTCTTGCAGACATTCAGCTCGATATCCTCCTGCTTGGGATTCTCGCCGATCACCATGCCGGCATATACTTTTTCGCCGGGCCCTATGAAAAGATTACCACGATCCTGGGCATTAAACAAGCCGTAGGTCACGGATTCCCCGGTCTCGAAGGAGATCAGGGAGCCCTGCTTGCGGTAGCTGATCTCCCCCTTGAAGGGAGCATATCCGTCAAAGATCGTGTTCAGGATCCCGTTTCCCTTGGTATCGGTCATGAACTCGCCGCGGTAGCCGATCAGGCCTCTGGAAGGTATGCGGAATTCCAGCCTGGTGTAACCGCCGCTGGCCGCTCCCATGTTCAGAAGCTCGCCCTTCCTGGTGCTGAGTTTTTCGATCACGGAACCCGAAAACTCCTCCGGCACATCCACATAGGCCAGCTCCATGGGCTCGGTCTTTTTGCCGTCCTCCTCCTCATGGTAGATCACTTCGGCCTTGCTCACCGCAAATTCATAGCCTTCACGGCGCATGTTCTCGATCAGCACCGACAGGTGCAGCTCACCGCGCCCGGAGACCTTAAAGGCTTCGGTTGTATCCATATCCTCGACCCTGAGGGATACATCGGTGTTCAGCTCCCTGTAAAGACGGTCACGCAGATGCCGGCTGGTCACATACTTTCCTTCCTGTCCGGCCAGGGGCGAATCGTTCACGATAAAGTTCATGGAAATGGTGGGCTCACTGATCTTCTGGAAGGGGATCGCTTCCACATGCTCCGGATCGCAGAGCGTATCACCGATGTGAATGTCCGCGATGCCCGAGATGGCCACGATGGAGCCGATCTCGGCACTGTCGACCGCCACTTTCTCCAGTCCGTCAAATTCGTAAAGCTTGCTGATCTTTACCTTCTTCACCTTGTCCGGATCGTGATGGTTGACGATCACCACTTCCTGGTTGACCTTCACCGAACCGTTATCCACCTTGCCGATACCGATCCGGCCCACATATTCGTTGTAATCGATGGTGCTGATCAGCACCTGGGTCCCGCCGTCCGGGTCTCCCTCAGGCGCGGGGATCGCACTCAGGATTGTCTCAAAGAGCGGCGTCATGTCCTTCCCCTCTTCCTCGGCGGAAAGGGATGCCGTTCCGGCCTTTGCGGAAGCAAATACGAAGGGGCAGTCCAGCTGCTCGTCATCCGCTCCCAGATCAATCAGAAGCTCCAGCACCTCGTCGATCACCTCGGAAGGTCTGGCCTCCGGCCGGTCCACTTTATTGATGCATACGATCACCGGCAGCTTCAGCTCCATTGCCTTGCCCAGAACGAAACGCGTCTGCGGCATCGGTCCTTCAAAAGCGTCCACCACCAGGATCACGCCGTTCACCATTTTGAGAACGCGTTCCACCTCTCCGCCGAAATCGGCATGTCCCGGTGTGTCGATGATATTGATCTTGGTATCCTTATACATGACAGCGGTGTTTTTCGACAGGATCGTGATCCCGCGCTCCCGCTCGATGTCATTGGAGTCCATGACGCGCTCCACCACTTCCTGATGGGCCGCAAACACTCCGCTCTGCTTCAGCAGTTCATCCACCAGCGTTGTCTTGCCGTGGTCAACGTGGGCAATGATCGCCACGTTACGGATATCGTCTCTTGTCTTGATCATTTTCTTATCCTCCCAAAAATCAAACGCGGAAAGTATAGCATTTTTACGGGCACGGCGCAAGCAAAAAATGAGCTTGCCGTTCAGTTCCCGTCCGCCCGCAGAACAGGAACAAAATGAGGCCGGGGAAAACTCCCCGGCCTCAGCCTTGCTTTCAGCTTGCTTTCTTATCTTACTTCCACATTTACCGTAACGGTCTTCCCGTCGAGCTTGACTGTGAACTTGGTCTTTCCGGTCTCTTTGAGGATCACCTCGCCGTACTCATCCACATAAGCCACATTCGGCTTGCTGCTCTTTAAGACCACATCCCGGTCCACTCCCAAAAATTCCAGTGTGGTGGTCGCGGTGCCCTTGAGGTTCAGATTCAGGGTGTACTTGTTCTTCCCTTTGGGCTGAAGCACTCCGCCGGTCTTCAGATTGATATCCTCGACGATCAGCTCGATCTCATAGGTCTCTCCGGTCTTGCCGTCGGTGCAGGTCAGTGTGGTCGTGCCCACCTTGTTGGCTGTGACCTTGTTCTTTTCCATGGATGCCGTGCCCGGATCGGCACTGATCCAGCTGGGACTCTTCACCTTGCTTATGCTCAGTTTCTTGTGAGTGCCCACGATCATGTGAAGCGTTCTGGTCTTAGCCGCCGGATTCGTTTCCTGTACCTTGACGGTGCTGCTGTATGCCTTGCCGTTGATGTAAGCCACGACCTTGGTCGAGCCTTTGCCCACAGCGGTGATGTTTCCTTCCTGATCCACCTTTGCCACATCGGGATTCTCGCTGTACCAGTATGCGCTCAGGTGATCCTTGTCATAGCTGAGCGCGATCGCAGCTTCCTGACCGGGATTAAGCGTGTACTTCTTGGTCGTGAGGACAGGCTCCGTCACGTTCACGCTCAGGCTGCGGCTGCCGGCACGCAGCATCACGGGTGCAGCTGTCTTCTTCTTTGCCACTACAGCCCCTTTGCTGCTGACGGAAAGGAAGCTCTTGTCCGACTTCTGCACAAGGGCCCAGCCGCCGGTGAGATTGAATTTCTGTCCCTTTACCAGCCAGATCTCGGTCGTGCCTTCATCGATGACGGGCGTGTTGTCCAGAGGCGAAGCAGCGGAAGCATCCGAGCCTCCCTCGATCCACTTAGCATAAAGCACAAGGTCGCCGGTGCTTCCCTTCTCGATCTTTTCGATCTGCGTCTTAAAGTCCGCATCGGTAAACCAGCCTGCAAAGGCAAAGCCCTTCTGTCTGGCTGCCTTGAGCTCGATCGTGTTGGTCGATACCGTGTAGGTCTTGGGGTTCGGGTTTGCACTGCCGCCGTTCAGTTCATAGCTGATCGTATAAACGATGAATTTCCACTTCGCATATACGGTAAAGTCGCCTTCCATCTCACTGACGTTCTTGAAGGGCTTCGTGAACGCCGGATCCAGATACCAGCCCTGGAATTCCGCACCGACATAAGTGGGCTCCTTCAGTTCAAAGCTTTCCCCATCCTTATAGCTTGCGGGATTCTCCGGAGAGTTCACACCGCCGTAAAGCTCGTAGGTGATCCGGTTCATCAGGCTGGAGGTAAAGCCGTTCTCCTTCAGCCACTTATCCGCATAGGATCCGGGAACCACCAGGAAAACGGTGTGTTCGCACTCTTCCTTGATAAAGGCATCGGCGCCGATGCTGTCCACCGTTGCGGGGATCGTCACTTCCAGAAGTCCCGTGCAGCCCGCAAAAGCTTCTCTGCCGATATACTCGAGTCCTTCCGGCAGTACCAGCTTCGTAAGCATCTTGCAGTTTTTGAATGCTTCCCTTCCGATCTCCTTGAGGGAAGTCGGGAAATTGATCTTTTCCAGATTCTCGCAGCCCGAAAAGGCACCGTTACCGATCACTTCCACCTTGGACGGCTCCGCAAACACGATCTCCGTCAGATGCGTATTGTTGATCATCAGCTCTGCCGGGATCTCCGTCAAGCCCTTTCCTACGCTGAGCTTGGTAAAGACGCAGCCTTCAAAAGCATTGCTACCCAATAACTCAAGCGCATCCGGAAGCACCAGTTCTCCTCCAAGCTTCGTGCATCCTCTGAAGGCGTCATTTCCGATTCGTTTCACGGCCTCAGGGACATTGATCGATTCAAGGTTTATATTTTCCGAGAAAGCATATTGTCCGATTTCCTCCAACTGTGAACCTTCTATGAATATAACCTCTTTCAGGTTCACTATGTTTGTCAGGGAATAGGCTCCGATGTAACGGACCCTGGGATTGACATAAAGTGTGATTTTCTTATCCTTGACACGGATCGCACCACCTTCTTTTTCGGAATCACTCTCGCTGAACTGCGCCCCTTTGAAGAGTCCGTCCGGGAACATGGTCACATTTTCACCTATTACAATATCCGTTACGTTACATTGCTCAAAAAGAGAGTCTGCCTCGTTAACGGAAATAGCCCGGAAGCGGATATCTTTCAGAAGCGAACACATTGCAAAAGCCTGACTTCCAATCTTCGAAACGTTCTCAGGGATATCAATTGCCTCCAGTTTTTTACACCCGTAGAACGCCACGTCCCCGATCCTTTCCAGGCTCTCCGGAAGAAAGATCTGTGCAATTCCAACATTTTCAAAAAATGCGCCGTCATCAATCTCCTTCAAGCCTTCCGGAAGCAATACTTCTACAAGATTCGCCTTCGTATCACCGCTTTCTCCCTTGAAAGCGCTATCCCCGACACTGATCAGATTCGTATATTTTTCCAAATGCAAATGTGTATCCGTTGCCCATGTTGCCCCGTCAAAGAGATGATCTGGGATTTTTGTAACACGCTCGTTAAACACAGCATCAAGAAGGAACACATCATAGAAGCAGCTTCTTCCGCATTCCGTGATCACATCACTGTCAACCGTGATCACTTTGATCCCATTATCCCCTGCAAAAACGCCACTCCCCAGCGCTTTAACATTCTCCCAAAGTGTAAGACGCGAAATGGATTTACACTGCTCAAATGCACTGCTGTCAATCACCTCCAGCGAATGCGGCAGCCCCTTCAGATTCGGATTTTTTTCTGTAGGCTCTCCAAGCACCAAAGATGCATCTTTATAGAATGCTTCCGCTCCGATTTTCTTGATCCCTTCGCGGATCACACATTCGCGCAAGGAACCACATTCAGCAAAACACTCATCCGTGATCTCCGTATAATTCTCGTTTTCCGGTAATACCACACTCTGAAGCGCTGTACATCCATAGAATGCCGATTCGCCGATATATTCCACATCCTTACTAAATGTGGCCTTCACCAGTTTTTCACATTTGCCAAACATCGCTGAAGGTACATACTGATAACCATCCGGAATATACACACCCATTTTGGTCTCGTCGTTCTCCGGCATCTGGACACGTTTCAGCTCCGTGCACCCATAGAAAAGTTTTTCCCCAAGCCTCTCGTCTGCGATTTTAAAGGGTCCTATTTCCGGAAGACGAAGATCCACCATGCTCGAGCAACCCATAAAGGCGGAATCTTCCATCAAGTTAATCGAATCCGGCAGATAAACACGTTCGAACTTTGTGCAGTCTTGAAAAGCACTCTTTCTTATGGTAGTAAAACTCCCGGGAAATGTAACATCCCAATCCCCCTTATAGCCTTCATAAGAAACGGAAACCAGTTCTTTGCAGCCTGCAAATGCAGATGCAGCAATGGTTGTCAATCCTGCAGGAAGAAGGATTGCTTTCAAGTCCGAATCCTCGAATGCCGACTTGCTGATTTCTACAATGTTACTATCGTTTTCAATTCTAAAGGGTATATCCGGATCAAAGGAAGCCGAAGAAAAAATCTGTTCCGGTATAGTACGATTTGAGCTCACATCGCCTGTAGTGTTTTTGTAATTCAACACAAGCTTGCTAATCTTACACTTCAAAAACACAGATGTGCCGAAAGACATATTGGATGATTCAAGGTTGACAACAGCAAGGTTAGTACAACCGTAAAAAGCACAACTATCAACCTGTATAATAGAAGTCGGGAAAGTGATTTCCGTGAGGCCTACACAATCCTGAAATGCCTTTCCATCAATAAACTGTACTTTGTACAGATTGATACTTTTAAGGGCCTTGCATCCATCAAAAGCATTTGCTTGGATCTCTGTCAGCTTTTCCGCCCCTTTGAAATCCACCTCTTTAAGCCTTACACATCCCACAAATGCTTCTTCGTCGATGACTGTCAACGCTTCATTTCCAGGTTCAAAGACGACTTTTTCCAGCAGAAGTTTATAAGGTTCAGTCACAAAATCCTTAGGCAGTCTCCCGCACTCTTTACTTACCGTCAGTGTGCCGTCCGCAAATGTGCCATAAGCATCCAGATCCCCGCTGTCTACGGAAATCTCAGTATCCTCCCCGTCTTCCACAGGGATATCGGACGTGCCCTCTTCTGTCACAGGCTCATCATCCGAAACACTGTCTGTTTCTTCGATCTCATCCGATCTCAACAGCGGCGCCTCACCGGGCTCTTCCGCCGGAATGACAGCTGCTTCTTCCGTCCCGCTCTCTGCGATCACGGCTTCTGCATCCGTGTCGGCCGCATACACGGCAACACCACTCTCCAGGAACGTCTGGGACAGCATCGCCACGGTACACAGGCTTGCCAGAAAACGTTTTAACTTGTTCTTTTGCATGATCCTTCCTCCTGTTCTGGAATAATGCTACAAAAACGCTTTGGATAAAAGTATATCTGTTCGCGAAAGCACTGTCAATACGTTACCGTTGCTGTTACGCACTGTCCGGTTGCGTTCAGCAAATGACCGTTCGCGGAGCACAACACCAACTTTACGTCTCCCCGCATATGTGCTATACTTTCCCTGTGTGTGACTATCTACCGCAGGAGGGAGCGCATCCATGGGGGGAGCATTCGGACGCATCACCGCATTCCTTTTTCAGGACGTACAGAGCGAAAAAGAGACCAAGGATCTCGCGGTACTGATCCGTATCATCTGCTGTATCTTTGTCCTTTATTTTCTGGTCATCGGGATTACGGTCGCATCGATCGGCCATTATCTGACCGGCCTGCTGCTGGTCGGCGGCATCGGTCTGACCGTGGGTGCCTTTATCCTTACCTATGAGAACAGGACCGTTTTGGGCATGGTGCTCCTAAACATCCTTTTGCTCTTCTTCCCCACGATGCTCACACTGCTTCTCGGCTTTTCGCAGGGCTTTTACCTTCCGGTCTTTTTGAACATCCTGCTCATCTACTTCAATAAAACAAACCGCATGGTCTTAAAGCGCGTCTACTCGATCTCGCTGATGATCTATCTGATGTGCCTGGCCGAGATCAGCAACGCCGTGAATCTGACCGTTGTTCCTTCCGCAACCCTGTCGATGTGGTTCCAGACCTTTAACATGCTGATGTTCTCCTGCGCGATCCTGGCTTCGGCCTGGTCCTATTGCCAGAAGTTCAACCAGGCGGAGGAAAAACTGCGCCGCATCAACGAGAATCTGGAGCGCATGGCCAATCTGGATACACTGACCAAGCTTTCCAACCGCCGGCACATGAACGAACACCTTGCCGGACTGGTCTTTGACTACAACCGTTCGAACAAGGCCTTTACGATGGCCATCGGCGACATCGACTTCTTCAAGAAAGTCAACGACACCTACGGACACGATACGGGGGATTACGTACTGTCCACCGTAGCGGACATCTTCCGGAAATACATGAAGGACAAGGGACATGTGGCCCGCTGGGGGGGAGAAGAATTTCTCTTTTCCTTTGAGAACATGGATCTGGAAAAAGCATACCGCTATCTGGATGAGCTGCGGCATCTGATCGAAAGCACGCCGATGGATTTCAAGGAGTATCACTTCAACATCACGATGACCTACGGGATCGAAGAATTCAATCCCCGTCTCGGCATAGAAGCCACCATCAACCGCGCCGACGCCAAACTTTATAAAGGCAAACAGGGCGGGCGCAACCGGGTGGTCAAATAAAAGGGGGTTTTCTGCGTCAGTGCACTCTCTCATACCGGAGAAAACGGTATTCCAGGTCGAAATACGTTCCTTCCTCGCTCTCTCCGGTGAGCTTCCACTCCGGATCGGCATCCAGATCGGGAAAATGCGCATCCGCTTCATAAGAATAATCGATCTTTGTCAGCTGCACCATGTCGCAATGCGGCAGAAGCTGACGGTATACACTCTCCCCGCCGATGACGTAAACATCCTCCGGCGGGTATTTCTTTGTCTCTTCAAACAGCTCTTCCAGGGAACGGAGCACCAGCGCGCCCTTCACCTTAAAGTCCGGATCGCGGGAAAGGATGATATTGGTCCGGTTCGCGAGCGGCTGCTTTGCAGGGAACGTATCCAGGGTCCTGCGTCCGAAGACCACGACCTTGCCCTCCGTCTCCCTGCGGAACAGTCTCTGATCTTCCGGAATGCTCACCAGAAGCTGCCCGCCCTTTCCGATCGCCCAGTTTTCATCTGCTGCCACGATAATTCTCATGATATGTAATCCTCAGATTTATTGGTACGACGTCGCGTGATCGGTCCCGGCTCGCTTTGATCGGTACGACGTCGCGTGATCGGTCCCGGCTCACTTTGATCGGTACGACGTCGCGTGATCGGTCCCGGCTCGCTAAAACGCTCCCGGCTCCCGATCACGACTCCGTCTATCGCAAGTTGATCAAGATACGATGTCGGCTCGCAATTTCTCCCGACCCGCTTCCGCCCCCTTGGTTCACACCGCCACCGGGATGTCGTCGATCTGCGGTCCGGTCTGGTAGTTCTCGAGCTTCACGTCTTCCCTCGTGAATTCGTAAAAATCATGCTTGTCGGGATTCAGCCAGAAGGTCGGTGCCGGGAAGGGCTCGCGGCTGATCAGCTCACGCACGAGCTCCACATGCCGGTCATAGATATGCGCATCCGCGATCACATGCACCAGCTCGCCGACCTGCATCCCGCAGACCTGCGCCAGCATGTGCACGAGCACCGCATACTGCACGACATTCCAATTGTTGGCCGTCAGCACGTCCTGGGAACGCTGGTTCAATATCGCGTTCAGGGTGAGCTTGTCCTCCCCCTTCCTCTGCGTCACGTTAAAGGTCATGCTGTAAGCGCAGGGATAGAGGTTCATCTCGTGCAGATCCTGATGAACGTAGAGATTGGTCATGATGCGCCGGCTGAAGGGGTTGTTCTTCAGATCCCAGATCACCCGGTCCACCTGATCCATCATTCCTTCCTTATATTGATGCTTTACGCCCATCTGGTAGCCGTAGGCCTTTCCGATGCTGCCGTTTTCGTCCGCCCAGGCGTCCCAG
Organism: Lachnospiraceae bacterium; assembly: GCA_024696005.1. Taxonomy (GTDB): domain Bacteria; phylum Bacillota; class Clostridia; order Lachnospirales; family Lachnospiraceae; genus NK4A136. Next base: position 567,040 of record JAILHF010000051.1, read on the forward strand.
ATATGGCTGTGCAGCTCGTGAACGTTGTTCGACTTCTGCTGCCAGATCCAGAGCATCTCCTCCGTGGCCGATTTGATCGCGGTCCTCCGCAGCGTGATCACGGGAAACTCCTTCCGCAGATCATAGCGGTTCACCACGCCGAATTTCTTGATCGTATAGGCGCTGCTGCCGTCCTCCCAGTGGGGACGCACCTTCTCGCCTTCCGTGCTCGTGCCGTTCTCCAGGATATCCCGGCACATATCGATAAAGATCCTGTCTGCCATGCTCATCGCATTCATCCTCCTTCGGGAAATAGTCATCGTCCGTTCCCGGCCGTACGCTCCGCCGGACTGCAATACACTAATCCGTTCTCCGGGTGTTTTATTGCTGCTATTCACAGCCGTGATCGCAACGTTTTATTTCATCCTCCCACATGCAGCACTCTTGTCGCGATCGCAAAGTAGACCAGCAGGGAAAGCGCGTCCACGATCGTCGTGATGAAGGGGCTCGCCATCACCGCCGGGTCAAAGCCCATGCGTTTGGCAAACATCGGCAGCGTGCAGCCCACGAGCTTGGCGATGAGCACCGCCAGCAAGAGCGTCAGGCACACCACGATCGCCACGCTCACTCCCACCTTGTCAAAGAGCAGGAGCTTGATGAAATTGGCCACCGCAAGCGAGACACCGCAGAGAAACGCCACGCGCATCTCTTTCCAGATCACCCTGAACACATCCCGGAATTCGATCTCGTTCAGGGAAAGTCCGCGGATGACGGTAACCGATGCCTGTCCTCCGGCGTTTCCGCCCGTGTCCATCAGCATCGGGATATAGGCCACCAGAACGGGCAGGGCGCCGAGCGCGTCCTCAAAGCCTGATATGATGCTCCCCGTAAAGGTCGCGCTGATCATCAGCAGAAGAAGCCAGGGCATGCGCTTCCCCCAGGTCTCGACCACCCCCGTCCTCATGTAGGGCTTGTCCGAAGGCACGATAGCGGCCATCTTTTCCATATCCTCGGTGGCCTCTTCTTCGATGATGTCGACGACGTCGTCGACGGTGATGATCCCGACCAGACGTTCCTCGTTATCCACAACCGGCATCGAAGTAAAGTCGTATTTCTGGAAGGTCCTTGCCACTTCCTCCTGGTCCATCAGGGTATGGATGCTCACGACATTCTCGTGCATGATCTCCCCGATGATCTCGTCATCGTCGGACAAAAGGAGGTAGCGCAGTGCCACGGTCCCTTTCAGCTTTCGCGTGCTGTCCAGCACATAGCAGATATTGATGGTCTCGGAATCGATCCCGATGCGGCGGATCCGCTCGATTGCCTCCTTGACGGTAAGCTGCTCGTTCAGGTCCACATACTCGACCGTCATCACCGATCCGGCCGAATCCTCCGGATAGCGCAGCAGATGGTTGATATCCCTTCTCGTCTCCGGGCTGGCGTTCGCCAGAAGCTTCTTGACGATGTTGGCGGGCATCTCCTCGATCAGGTCGGTGGCATCATCCGCCATCAGATTGTCAATGATGTTGGCGGCATCCTTTTCCGAAAGGGAGGTGATGATGACGGACTGGTTGTCGATCTCCAGATAGGAAAAGACATCGGCCGCCAGGGATTTCGGCAGGATGCGGAAGATCTTGAGCATCTGTTCCTTGTCAAGGGATTCCAGGAAGGAAGCGATATCCGCATAGTTCTGCTCGGCCAGCTCCTGCCGGAGTCTTGTATACTGTTTGGTCTCGATCAGTTCGAGCAGTTCGCTGAAATCTTCCATGTTCCACCTCCCTTCCCTTGCCCTGTCCGGGTGGCCAAAAGCCGCCCATCAAAAACCGCATCTGCCCGGCAGCATTCAGCTCCGGTCCAGAAAAACACATTCTCCGAGACGTTCGGTCATGATCCGTCCCGCACTGATATCACAGAGGCTCTTTTCCAGCGCCTCCGCCCGTTCCACGGCCGTGACGAGTTCCATCGTCACATCCTTGCCGTAATCGCTCTTATCCGGCCGGATGCCTTCCTCATCCAGAAGGCGCAGAACCCGGTCCACATCCGGATAATCCATTGCGAGAAGGAAACGCATCCCTTCCCGTTCCACGGCCGTGACACTGTTCTTCAGCGCCTCCTTGACTGCCTGGGTGTACGCACGGACAAGACCGCCGGTCCCCAGTAGCGTCCCGCCGAAATACCTTGTCACGACAGCTGCGGCATAATGCACGCCCTCGCCGCTCAGGACCTCCAGCATCGGACGGCCCGCGGTACCGGAAGGTTCCCCGTCATCCGAACAGCGGCTCAGCTCATTATTCCTGCCGATCACAAAAGCCGAACAGTTATGCCTGGCATCCCAATACTGCTTCCGGATCTCTTCAATGAACGCCGAAGCCTCTTCCATGCTCTTTACCGGGCGCAGCGTGCAGATAAAACGGGACTTTTTCTCCTCGTATTCGCCGACACCGCCTTCCAGCAATATCCTTATCTCACCCATGTCCCGTATTCTACACCAAAGCCGTCCCCGGCGCAAGCACGTTGCGTTAAGTGACCGGCAGGCCGCCAGACAAAAGCCGGCAAAAGGGCGAGCCTCCGCAAATGTAACAAATGTAACAGGATCGTAACAATTTTGCTTTTTCCTGCCCGCTGTGGTATAATGCACCCGCAAAACGTACACAGCCCTTTTGGGGTATGGAGGTAAGATCATGGACTATTCCCGCGAAGGGATCAAACGAAAACAACGTGAACTGGGCTCCAAAGGCCCCAAGATCAAGAACATGCTCGGGCTCAACGTGATCAAGGCCTCGTTGATCTGCGCTTTTTCCGCTGCCATCATAGGCGCCTGCCTCGGCATAGGGATGTTCAAGGGCATCCTGGCTTCCACGCCGGATATCTCGACCATCAACGTGACACCCACCGGATATGCCACCAATCTCTACGACAGCGAAGGCCACCTGCTCACAAAGCTCGTTGCCGAGAATTCCAACCGTACCTATGTCGGCATGGACAAGATCCCCAAGGTCGTGGCGAACGCCTTTGTCGCGATCGAGGACGAGCGTTTCTATCAGCATAACGGCATCGACATCAAGTCCATCATGCGTGCGGCGGCTGCCGGTCTGAGAAACAAGCTGCATTTTTCCCAGGGAGGCAGTACCCTCACCCAGCAGCTGATCAAGAACAACGTCTTCACCAACTTCTCCAAAGAGGAAGGATTTGAGAAATACAAACGTAAGATCCAGGAGCAGGCCCTGGCCATCGAGCTTGAAAAGCGCCTGACCAAGGACGAGATCCTCGAGCTCTACTTAAATACCATCAACCTCGGGCACAACACTCTGGGCGTGCAGGCCGCTTCCATGCGCTACTTCGGCAAACCGGTCTATGAGCTGAACCTTTCCGAAGCAGCCACGATCGCCGGCATCACCAAGAACCCCTCCGCGCTCGATCCCATCTCCCACCCGGAGAAGAATGCGGAGCGCCGCGAGAGCGTCCTGAAGAAGATGTACGAACTCGGCTACATCACCAAGGATGAATACGAAGATGCCCTGGCCGATGATGTATACGCCCGCATCACCGAAACAAACGTGCAGGCAAGCGAAGAAGGCGTATATACCTATTATGAAGACGCCGTGATCGATGTGGTCGCCAGGGACCTGACCGAGATGCTGATCGCCGAGGGATACACCGAGACGCAGGCTTCCACCCGTGCCTATAACATGCTTTACAGCAGCGGCCTTTCGATCTATACCTGTCAGGATACCCGCATCCAGAAGATCTGCGATGACATCTACTCCAACGAGGAGAATTATCCCGACAGCACCAAATGGCTGCTTTCCTACCGTCTCACCATACAGCAGGCGGACGGAACGCAGAAGAACATCTCCTCCGAGATGTACAAGGCACATTTCAAGGAACAGAATAATGCTTTCAACATGATCTACGCTTCCCAGGATGACGCCTATGCGGCGATCAAGGAATTCCAGGAAGAGACCATGAAGCCGGGCGACGAGATCCTCGCGGAGAGCATCTCGCTGACTCCCCAGCCTCAGGTCTCCCTGACCGTTGAGGACCACACGACCGGTCATGTCGTGGCTATGATCGGCGGCCGGGGCGTAAAGGAATCCAGCCGTTCCTTAAACCGCGCGTTTTCCACCACCAGACAGCCCGGAAGCTGCTTCAAGGTGGTCGGCGTTTACGCGGCTGCTCTCGATTCCGCCGGCATCACGCTCGCGGACATGTTTGACGACGCGCCGTTCAAGTATTCCACCGGCCGTCCGGTCAAAAACTGGTACGGTTCCAATGTCTATTACGGTCCCTGCTCCGTCCGTTACGGTATCGAGCAGTCCCTGAACATCATCGCGATCAAATGCCTTACCGTGATAGGCCCCCAGCTGGGGATCGATTACCTGAAGCAGTTCGGGATCTCAACGATGGTGGAACGCCGCGTGACCTCCGACGGCCGCGTGGTATCCGATGTAAACCAGGCCATGGCACTGGGCGGCATCACGGACGGCGTCACCAACATGGAACTGAACGCCGCCTATGCCACCATCGCCAACAAAGGCATGTACATGGAGCCCCTGCTCTATACCAAGATCGTGGACCATGACGGAAAGGTACTGATCGACAAGACCAAGACCCAGGACCAGCACCGCGTGCTGAAAGAGACCACGGCCTTCCTTCTCACGGATGCCATGGTGGACGTGGTGACCAAGGGAACCGGTACCGCCGTGAACTTCGGAAACATGGCGATCGCCGGCAAGACCGGTACCACCTCCTCCAACAAGGACCTTTGGTTCGCGGGCTTCACGCCCTACTACACCGCCACTACCTGGACCGGCTATGACAACAACGTGGATGTGCCTTCCAGCGACCGCATGCTCTCCAAGACCATGTGGAAAGCCGTGATGTCGGCCCTGCATGAAGGGCTCGACAAAAAGGTGTTCGAGGTCCCGCCCGGGATCGTGACAGCCACGGTCTGCTCCGCTTCGGGCAAGCTGCCCATCGCGGGGCTCTGCGACGGAACCCTCCGCACGGAGTACTTTGCCGAAGGGACCGTGCCACATGACACCTGTAATGTCCACTATACCGGAGATGTGTGCGCCGCGACCGGCCTTCCGGCCGACGCCCTCTGCCCGTTCAAGCTGCCGGGCGTGCTGACCCTGCCGCTGCCGGAACACCCGAACCTATGGGCCGGTTCCGAAAAGGAGAACGGCAACGTGACCTCCTGTCCGCATAACGCCGCCTTCTTCGCCGACCCGAATTACCGGGCGATCCTGGAAGAGCAGCGCTCGATCCTGGCCGGAAACGGCATGGAATTCTCCCTGGACGGCTACTGATCCCGGCATTAACTGAAATCAAAAACCCCGCTCTCTGCGAGCGGGGTTTTTATTTGCTCTTGTTTTGTCACGATCCCGTCCGTCCGGATCATGCTCCTTTATTCTTTCTGATCGATGTACTCGTTGAAGATATACCCTTCGCTGCCGCGGTATTCGATCTTGCTCCAGCCGCTTTCCATTGTTTCGATCAGCTTGTATTCGTCGCCTTTCGAGGCCACACCCAGCACATCGAAGCTCGTCCCCGCCCCGCTGCGGATATTTACCGTATCGGTGTTCACCACAACGATCACGGGTTCCTCGGGCACTTCCTCCTCTTCCGGGGCCGCCTCCGTCGGTGTCGCCTCTTCCTCCGTCACGCGGTCCGAAACGACCGGCGGCACTTCCATAGCCACTTCCTGCTCAACGGCAGCCGGTTCCCCTCTCCGCACGATCATCACGATCAGGAAGATGATGGTGATCACAAGCAGAACGATAAATGCGTCCAATACAATGCTGAGTGTTTTCTTTCTCATGATTTTCTCCCTTTTCAGTCCCGAGCCCGGCCCGGGGCATCTTTTTACAGAAGTTCACGTTCCGTGGCCAGCCACTGAACGTGACGCGCTTGCCGCCTCTGCATAATCGGCTTCGCCGATAGGCGGCAAGCCTGCCGGCCCAAGCGCCGGCCCGTAGCCACGCAGCAGAGTGCGTGGCTCGGGACTGAACAGCAACTACAGAAGTTCCCGTTCCGAGTCACGGGCCATGATCAGCACGCGGCGCTTCCCCATGTCCTCGAAAAAGTGGAAGCCGTACATGAACAGACGGTATCCGTCCGCTGTCATGCGCCGGAAAAACATGTGGGATACGGTCTTCCCTTCCCGGAATGTCTCCTGCAGGTTTTCTTCCGAGCAGACCATCAGAAACATGGGCAAGTCATCGGGATGGATCGGCACCAGCTCACGGAAACGCTCCGTATGCATGCCGCAGTCCAGGCTGTTTTCCCGCACCAGACGCTCCCCGTCAAAAAGCAGCGTGTAGATCTGGTCGCTCTCGATATCATATTCAAACATGTAGTCGTAATCCGCCAGAAGAACGGAATTATAGAGCAGCGACATTTCCCTCTGTTCCATCACATCCGTATAATCTTCGAATACAAGAACCACTTCATCGCTCTTTCCGTTCCCGCTCAAAGGATGAATGATCATGCGGATCCACTCGTTCTCCACGGTACGGTAGATGTATTCGATCCTGCTGTTGTCTTCGGGGCGTTTCTTGAGCTCCTCAAACGACAGATGGCTCTTGAAGGCTTCCCGGTACTGCTCCAGCACATATGCCCGTGCGTATTGGCCGATGACGCCCTCCAGGGATTTGAACTGCTTCTGGAGATAGCGGTATTTCTGCGGCAGCTTGATCGAATGGAAGCTTCCGTCCTTCAGATTCATGAAAAATATCGCCCGCAGCTGCGAAGAAAGGATGTCGATGATGATGGATTTCTCGTCACGCTCCGCTTCCACGCGCTTGCTTTCGGTCACATCCATGAACGTGATGACACACTTGTCCTCCATCCCCTGCATGTAGGGCGGCCGGAAAGCCGTGACACTGACCCAGCTCTCCTCCTCGTTCAGGGCGGAGAGATACTCTCTTGCCACATTTTCCGCATCCCCCGAAAAGGCCTCCGCAAGGGCCCCGATCGAAAAGCTCGCCTGCAGATCCCGCTTCTGTCCTTCATCGGGGATAAACTCCGAAGTAATGGTAAGCAGCGTATCGGCATTTCCCTCTTTCGGGATGCCGAAGATCAGCTGGTCTTCTTTTACGGTCGTATATTCCCCGCTCACAAGATCCAGCAGGTAGATCGAACGGTAGATATTGCCGATCGAATTCAGGATGATCTCACTTTCGCGTTCCTTATGATTCAGGGAAATCTCACCCTGCACATCGCGCTCCGTGCAGATGATGCGTCCCTTCAGCTCATCGGGACGGCGGAAACGCAGCTCCATCCAGCGGTATTCCTCCCCCTGACGGCTGCGGTACTGAAAAGCGTAATCACCTCTTGCCAGCCTGTCCCTTACCTCCAGCGGCTCCAGAAAACGGTTCAGCTCCTCCGCATCCTCCGGATGGGCATGTTCGCTGATCAGTTCCTTTTTCCATTCCTCAAAATGCACGGGATGGTAATATACCGCCCGGTAATGCCCTTCGCTGCCGTCCGCCGGCGGCTTGAGCAGTGTGGTCACATCGCCCTTGATCATGTCGATCAGAAAGATATGGCGGAAATCCTGTCCCAGAAGCTTGAAGATCTTGTCCCGTTCCTCTTCTTCCTCATCGTCCACATGGGCGGTGATCAGGAACGAATAGGCCAGGATCCCCTGGCTCCAGACGACCTTGCTGACCGTCACATTGCGCCTTTTCCCGAAGGGCGACTGTTCCACCACATAGCGGTAGGTCCCGCCCTCGTTGCAGCGCGTGTTGGCCTTCTGGTAATCCTCCATGTCCCAGACCTGTGATACAGGAGATCCCGTATGCGCATTGGTCAAAACCGTCACCAGATGATTGCAGTAAAGGATGGAACCATCCCTTCCGCTCACCACGAAAACGGCCACATCATCCGCATTGTCCAGGACATGCATCATGCCCCAGAATTCTTTCATGTCACTCATCGCAAACCCCGATCAATCCTTCCGTTTAAGGATCTCCAGCACGAACTCCCAGGTACGTCCGACGCTGGCGATGTTAAGCTTTTCCCTGGTAGTATGAATATCCTGCATGTCCGGTCCGATCGAAACCGCATCAAAATCCTCGATCTTTTTTGCAAGCACCCCGCATTCCAGGCCGGCATGGATCACCTCCACCACCGGATCCTTCCCGAACTGCTCGCGGTAGATCTTTACCATTTTATCACGGAGCGGTGATTTCTCGCGGTACTCCCATTCCGGATAGGAAGCCGAGATCTCCGTATCGGCACCGTTTTCCCGTGCGATGGAGGCCACTTTATCCCGAAGCTCCTCTGCCGCCGCGCCCTTCATGCTGCGCAGCTCAAAATACGCAGCCACCGCATCCCCTTCGATGCGAAGGATCCCCAGATTCAGTGAAGTCTCGGTCAGCCCTGCCGGCTCTTTGCACACGGCCTGCACGCCGTCCGGCTCCGCAAGGACCATGCGGGCAAGCTTCTGCGCATAGGCTGCCGAAGTGCGGCTTTCGACCACTGCTCCCGTTTCCGCATCGTCCCATTCCAGTCCGACCTCCGGATCCTTTTCGCGGTACTCCGCACAGAACTGTTCCCGGATGCGGCGAAGGCAGGCAGTGGCTTCATCCAGCTTGTCCCGCTCGATGATCACGCACATTTCGGCTTCCGCAGGGATCGCATTGCAGGCCGTTCCTCCGTTGAGCTCCTGCAGGGCAGCCCCGCTCTCCGTTGCCAGAGCCTCCAGTGCCCGCATCAACAGACGGTTTGCATTCGCCCGTCCCAGATGGATCATCTGGCCCGAATGACCGCCCTGTCCGCCACGGATGCGGATCCGCACGAGTAAGCCGTTAACATGCGTTTCCTCTCCGGAAACGGCAAAGGGCAGGCGTGCTACCACACGTACACCGCCCGCGCAGCCGACCGTAAAGATCCCCTCGTCCTCGGAATCCAGGTTCAAAAGACGTTTTCCCCGAAGGAGCGAGGCATCGAGCCCGACGGCTCCGTCCATCCCCACTTCCTCGTTGGTCGTGATCAGCAGCTCCAGCGGCGGATGCGGGATGGTCTTGTCCTGCATGATCGCCATCATCATGGCCACGGCGATGCCGTCGTCACCACCCAGGCTGGAATGCTCCGCATAGACCCAGTCACCTTCATAGCCCACCTTGACCGGTGTAACACTCATGTCTACGGACGGATCGTCATGAACCGCCACCATATCCATGTGTCCCTGAAGGATCAGCACCGGATCCTGTCTGTAAGCCGGCGGAAATGCCGGAACCCTTACCAGGATATTCTTTTCCGCATCCTGGATACATTCGTATCCCTGTTTTTCCGCAAAAGCCTTCAGATGATCACTGATCGCATCGATGTGATAGGACCCGTGCGGGATCGCGCATATCTGTTCAAATGCCGTAAATACTGCCTCGGGATACAAGCCGTTTAATGCACCCATCGTTTCCGCCTTCTTTCTCTCTGTATAAATAAAGAGTTATCGGAGACCGCGGGATCACTCCCGCAGTTCTATGATAACTCTTTTCGGATAACAATAAAAGATTTTTTATGCGATCTTGCTCTTTGCCAGTTCTGCCAGTGCGCTGAAGCCCTGCGCATCGCTGACGGCAAGCTCGGAAAGCATCTTGCGGTTGATGTCCACTTCCGCAAGCTTGAGTCCGTGCATGAACTTGCTGTAGGAAAGTCCGTTCATGCGGGCCGCTGCATTGATACGTGCGATCCAAAGCTGACGGAACTGACGCTTTCTCTCCTTGCGTCCTGCATACGCGCTTGCAAGAGCCCGCATCACGGACTGCTTTGCCACACGATACTGCTTGGAACGGGCACCTCTGTAGCCCTTTGCCAGCTTCAATACTCTGTTATGCTTCTTCTTGGCGTTAACGCCACCCTTGATCCTAGCCATTTTTTTCTACCTCCGATCGAATTATTCGTTCCCTTACAAGACTCAGATGTAAGGAAGGATCTTCTTCATGTTCTTTGCGTTCGTAGGATCCGTTACGATATCCTGGCGCAGATTACGCTTTCTCTTGGTGCTCTTCTTCGTCAGAATGTGGCTCTTATACGCCTTGTTGCGGACCAGCTTACCGGTACCGGAAAGCTTAAATCTCTTTGCCGCTGCTCTGCTTGTTTTCATCTTAGGCATTTTCTTTTCCCTCCTGTTTACCTTCTATTGCATTCAAAGGGCGCAAGTCCCCGATTGCATCGTTATGATTTCTTTGCGGCCAGGAACATGGTCATGGTCCTGCCCTCCACCTTCGGTGCCTTTTCGATCGTCGCAATGTCCGAAAGCTCCTCAGCCACATCATCCAGTATATGCTTGGAATTCGCCATGTGTGCCATTTCACGTCCGCGGAAACGAAGCGTCATCTTTACGCGGTCTCCCTTTGTAAGGAACTTTCTGGCCGCTGCGGTCTTGGTGTTCAGATCGTTGGTATCAATGTTCGGCGAAAGCCTGATCTCCTTGATCTCCACGACATGCTGCTTTTTCTTGGCCTCTTTGTCCCTGCGCTTCTGTTCATAGCAGAACTTTCCGTAGTCCACCACACGGCATACCGGCGGTTTTGCTGTAGGCGCGATCATCACCAGATCCACCTCTGCGTCGTCCGCGAGCTTCTGGGCCGCCTGGATGCTCATCACTCCCAGCTGTTCCCCGTCCACACCGATCACACGCACTTCCTTTTCCCTGATCTGACCGTTGATCAATAAATCGCTAATTGCTTTTTACCCCCTCTCTCCAAAGGACGATGATAAAAAAAGATACCGCCAATGCAGTATCTCTCCCCGTTTCAATATAGGAACGGCAAACGATCGCCGTACTTTCCATATCGTAACGCCTGAAGCACATTTGCCGCAGGGTGAGAGCTGATACTCTACTTGGCACTCCGATAAGATAACATAATGCCGCGCATTCGTCAAGCCTTTTTTTTGCGTTTCAGGCAAAGGCACACTTCCGCGGCCAGGGCTGCCGCCCGGATCCAGGACTGGGCCTGCAGGCTGACGGGCATCCACTCTGCCCCGTAGATGGCTCCCGCCATGGGAATGACGCCCGAAAGATCCAAAAGCAGAGCCACCGGGATCAGCTGCGGCCTGATAAGCGCCAGGATCCATGCCGGCACACTGATGCAGATCGCCGAGAGGCTGTCTGCCCCGGGCAGGAAATAAGCCGCAAGCTGCACAAGCGGAAATACCGCAAGCAGCAGATCTTCCTCATCGTATTTGCGGTTCTTCCGGCAAAACAGAAAGATCCAGGCCGCAACAAGAGCCGCAGGCAATACCCAGGCCAGCGGGAGATAGCGCCGAAACAGAAGCTCTTCGTTTCCTTTCAGAAATGCCCAGAACGAGGCGCAGTCCACGTACAGCTTCCCGCCGGCCAACCCCTCGGGCAGATACCCTCCCCGCAGCCGAAATCCCGCATTCTCCGCCAGGACGCGCAAAAGACTTCCCGCTCCCGGCAAAGCAAACAAAAGCAGGGAAAAACGCTCTTCATACAGATAGCAGAACAGAAATGCCGGCAGGAAAAGCCAGGCATAAAAGCCGCTCATGCAGGCCAGCGCATAGAGCACAAAGGCCGGCACATGCTTTTTTTCCCGCAGCAGCAAAAAGCTGCCGATGCAGAGCCCGACGGTAACGGCCTCAAAGCTTCCGTACACCGCCGATGAAAAGATCGCGGCAGGCGACAGAAAGAGCAGCGCAAATGCGAGCGTGCATTTCCATTGTTTTTCTCCGATCGAATGCAAAAGCCAGGCCCCTGCCGCTGCCGGCAGAAGATCCGCGAAAATGGCAGCCACGCTCCCCTGCCCTCCCGGCACGGCGGCATGCAGCGAATGCAGCGGATAGCGCAGCGCCAGTCCCAGCGCCGCGACAGCAAGCACAAAGAGGAGGTCCAGATGCTTTTTCAGCCAGTCGGTCAGTTTCTTCTCAAATGCCGGCATCCTTTTCCTCCTTTCCCCTGCTCAAAAAGAGCACAAGATAAACCCCGTACAGCAGGAGCATGATCAGCGAAAGCTGCGGAAGGGTGATCGGAAGGCTCTCCATCCCCACCCGTCCCGCGTAATGGTAGATGATCGTAAGCAACAGTCCCAACGCAGGCAGCATCGTCCTTTTGTCCGCGAACACGAGCGCCAGCGCCAGCACCTCGTACAGATAACCGTAGCGGTCGATCATGCACGGCAGGAAATAGACCGTCGTAAAGCTCAGGAGGAACGCCGCAAAGAGATATTCCTCCCTGCTCTTCTTCCCTCCCCGTCTCAGGAACAGAAAGATCAGCGCAAGGAGCACAAGCCCCGCAAACAAAACTGCCGTCAGGCGGAATTTGTAAAAATCCTCAAAGCCGCCGGCTTCCGGAAGGCTGTTCGGAAGGAACGACCAGAAACCCGGATATTCGATGCACATCTGTCCGCCCGAAGCGATCTGCCCGATATAGACGTCGATCAGGCCGGAGAGCTTCACGGGTGCGGCGCTGCTGAACGTTTCGACAGCGGCCTCGGCCCGGATCGGAGAAAGCAGACGCACCAGCTGCCGAGGCAGGGCGCTCAGGGCAAAGACCCCCGGCACCGTCAGGAAATACAGGCAGGAAAAACTCTGCTCACTGAGATAATAATAGAAATAAAACGGCAGGATAAAGACCGTCTGCAGCTTGAAGGCAAAGGCCGTACCCAAAAGCAGGAAGGCTTTCAGATGTCTGCCGCGCAGCAGCCACACCAGCGACCATATGATCAGGGATACGTATACGGAATCGCTCTGCCCCCAGGCCGCCGAATTAAAGATCACATTCATCGAAAGGAAGCAGGCTCCGTACGCAAGCGCCCCGAAGATCTTTGCCTTTTGCTCCTCCGCACCGCAGTTTTCCCGTACCAGGCGCCCCAGCCCCGCTGCGAGCAGCAGATCAAAGAGCATCCAGGTCAGCTTCATCTTGTAAAGCGGCTCGCCCGGAATATGCACCAGGATCGATATCAGCAGCTGGAAAAGCGCGTTATAGCCCTTGATCCGCTGTCCCAGGGCATAGAGCCCCGGCAGTCCGCCGCATTCTTCCGCCCTTTTGTACCATTTGAGATAGACCGCCATGTCCGAGCTGACGATGTCCCAAAGAAAGATGCGCCCCAGGATGCCTCCGAGCGTAACAAAAAGGAGAAATACCGTAACGGCATTCTCCTTTAAGTATTTGATCGCTTTTCGTTCAAAGGACAACATCAGTCCCGCCCTCGCGGTTGGCTTTGCGACGGGCCACGTAATCCTTGAGTTCCTTTTTGTGGATGCCGATGGTGGAGAATTCCCATTCCATGCGCTTCACCACGTCCTTGTCATTCGCGGCCAGCGCCGCTTCATAGGCCTGGATGATCTCTTCCCTGACGTTTTCCACCATGTTGCTGTGTACCGGCTTTAAGGGGTTCTCATCCCTCTGACGGAGCACACGGCTTTCTTCCTCTTCCGTCTGAAACTCCAGCTCCATCTCTTTCTTGTTTTCCGCCATGATCTTTCTCCTTGTTCATCCTCCCGACGGGATCAGCGCATCTTCTTGGGTTCTTCTTCCTCGACCTTCTCCTCACGGATGGCTTTGGTGCGGATCTCCTCACAGATGGCGTCGATGAACTGCTGCAGGGGCTTGGCTCCCTCGTCTCCTTCAAAGCGGCTGCGCACGCTCACGGTGCCGTCTTCCTGCTCCTTCTCGCCCACAACGAGCATATAGGGAACACGGGCCTTTCTGGCCTCACGGATCTTGTAGCCGATCTTTTCGGAACGCAGGTCACTGGTAGCCCAGATGCGGTTCTTCTTCAGCTCCTTCTCCACGCTCTGCGCGTATTCTTCGTACTTCTCCGAGATCGGCAGCACGCGCACCTGCTCGGGGCACAACCAGGTCGGGAACTTGCCCATGTACTTTTCGATCAGCCATGCGAAGGTACGCTCATAGCAGCCTGCCGAGGTCCTGTGGATGATCAGCGGGCGCTGCTTCTCTCCGTTTTGGTCGATATAGTACATGTCAAAGCGCTCCGCGTTCATGGGATCCCACTGCACGGTCATCACGGTATCTTCCTTGCCGTAAACGTTCTTCGTGTTGATGTCCACCTTCGGTCCGTAGAAAGCAGCCTCGCCCACAGCCTCGTAGAAGGGCAGATCCAGCTCCGTCAGGATGTCACGCAGATGCTGCTCCGTTTCCTCCCAGGTCTTCGGATCGCCGATATACTTTTCCGTATTGTTCGGATCCCACTTGGACAGACGGAAGGTCACGTCGTCCTTGAGTCCCAGCGTCTCCAGGCATTCCTTGATCAGCGCCAGTGCGCCCTTGAATTCCTCGACCGCCTGGTCCGGACGGACGATCAGATGCGCCTCCGTGATCGTAAACTGACGCACACGGGTCAGGCCGTGCATCTCGCCGGAATCCTCGTTTCGAAACAGTGTGGACGTCTCGGCCATGCGGATGGGCAGATCGCGGTAGCTCTTCTGGGATGCCTTGTAGATGAAGAACTGGAACGGGCAGGTCATGGGACGCAGCGCGTAGGTCTCGCTTTCCTTGATCGTGACGTCCTCACCCTTCTTCATCTCGTTCACGACCTTTTCCTCATCACCCAGGATGAACATGCCGTCCTTGTAATGATCCCAGTGTCCCGAGATCTTGTACAGATCGCTCTTGGCCATCAGCGGGGTCTTCGTGCGGACATAGCCCCACTCATTATCTTCCTTGTCCTCGATCCAGCGCTGCAGCGTCTCCAGCATCCTGGTACCCTTGGGCATGAACAGGGGCAGGCCCTGACCGATCACATCCACGGTTGTGAAGAGCTCCATCTCGCGGCCGATCTTGTTGTGGTCGCGCTTCTTGATGTCCTCCAGATAATCAAGATAGCCCTGCAGCTCGTCCTTGGTCGGGAAGGCCGTCCCGTAAATGCGCTGCAGCATCGCGTTCTTTTCGTTCCCGCGCCAGTAAGCGCCGGAAGAAGAAAGCAGCTTGAATGCCTTGATGTATTTCGTGCTCATCAGATGCGGTCCCGCGCACAGATCTACGAAAGAATCGCCCTGGCTGTAGAAGGACAGCTCCGCATCCTCCGGAAGGTCACCGATCAGCTCCACCTTGTAAGGCTCGCCGATCTCTTCCATCTTTTTGATGGCATCTGCACGGTTAAGCGTGAAACGCTCGATCTTTTCATCGGCCTTGATGATCTTCTTCATCTCGGCTTCCAGCGCATCCAGATCGTCCCTGGTAAAGGGGCGGAAATCAAAATCGTAGTAAAAGCCGGTATCAATGGACGGACCGATCGTAAGCTTTGCCTCCGGGAACAGGCGTTTTACCGCTTCCGCCAGCACATGCGCCGTGGTATGGCGATAGGCCGCAAGTCCTTCCTTATCCTTTGCGGTAAGGATGTTCAGAGTGGCATCCGCATCCACAACGGTCCGCAGATCCACCACTTTCCCGTCCAGCTCACCGGCGCAGGCTGCCCTGGCCAGGCCCTCGGAAATGTCCAGCGCGATCTCGTATACGCTCTTTGCGCCGTCGTATTCCTTTACGCTTCCGTCCTTCAATGTGATCTTCATCCTCTTGTCCTCCTGTTTCTGCTCCCTGCAGGCCCCGCCCGCACCAACCGTTACTGCCTCCTCCGGCAGGGATCCGGGTACAAAAAATCCCTTGCTTTTCGGAAAGCAAGGGACGAAATACTCTTCTTTATTCCGCGGTTCCACCCTTATTACCTGCTCGCGCAGGTCACTCTTTTTGATGATAACGGAATCACCGGGGACCCATTACGGTCCGGCTCCGGGGTGGTCTTCGTCATCCTTCCGCCGCAGCGCTTCCAGCCCAGGCGCCGCTCTCTGTGGGTTTTCAGATGCTTACTGTCCCCTTCATAGCCTTTATGAATTCGTACATCAGCACTTACTGCTTATACACGATCGCTTCGCGATCGCGCGCATTCGCAGCCGCTTCGCGGCTTGCTCATGCTGCATTTACTGCTTATACACGATCGCTTCGCGATCGCGTGCATTCGCAGCCGCTTCGCGGCTTGCTCATGCACTTGGCCGTCAAATGCATCGACTCATACCGCCGCAAGCGCCGGTATGAGTCGATGCGCTTGACGGCTGTATAAGCAGGATACGGGAGTCGGACCCGCCTCTCAAGCTTGGGAAGCTTGCATACTACCGATGTACTAATCCTGCATCTAAAAGCCTATTTTACAGGACTTTCGGGAGGTTGTCAAGAAAAAATGGGCTCGATTTGGGCTCGATTTTCATATTCCGATCTCAGATTCCCCCTTTTTTCACAAAAACAAATTGCTTTCATGAGCATAATACAAACTTCAGCATTTCCCTTTCAGACTCTTCAAATGTGGTATGAACATACCGATTCATAGTAAGACTTATGTCGCTATGCCCCATCCACATCCGGAGCGTCTTAGGAGTTATTCCGCTTTCAATACACCTCGTTGCAAATGTATGCCTGAGCACATGGCAGCTTAACTGCTTATTGTAGTCCATACGCTTTTTGATCGCCGCCAGACTCCTGTTATATACCGCATCCAGCGTCGGTAATCCGTCTTTTGTAAGGAGGATCGTGCCTTTGCAATTCTGGAATTAACCATATAGAGCTTTCTTTCGCAAGACCGTATATCAGTATGCAAAACGAGAAGACTATCTGATGTTTCTGTTTTATAATCCATTATCCTATAGCCCTTCCGAAAACATGTGATCCGAATCACTGTTAAACAGTCTTCTGTCCAGATCACATTTCCAAAAATAATTGTCTATGCTTATGACCTGTCCCTTTTAGTCATTCTCATGATCAACAATGCTATACACATCCCGCTCAGTACAATTGCTGTTCTTATTGACAGATTTCCAAGGTATCCCTTCTGCTCATCCAGCCTGTGGAGCAGATCCCCGTACATCGCCGGCAGGTATATAGCTGCAAGTTGTATTATATATCCCCGGTTAAGCTCACCGGATCCTCTGGCCCATCGATATAACTCATATGCCATCATCAAGATGTTTACGGCAAAGATCAGGGTAAGCTGAAAAATGATAAATGGTCCTACTCTGCCCGGTTCCATGCCAAGAGGCATTATCCCGTTTATAACGAGAACTGAAACCACATAAGTCATAGCAACTGCCCAAATAAGCGTGATACTTGAAATGATCCTAATCCCCCTCTCAAGACTTATAAGCCGCGCAGCCTCACCTCCCTGTACAGACCACCCATACAGAATAAGCATTAATGTCAATCCGTACATTATATAATATGCTATTCCGGAGGAACTTCCAAATATGCCCCAGGGACTTTGTAATCCTGCAATCCCTACAAAAACAGCACAGCTCAGAGCCACCACAGCCGCAACAATTCCAAGGATCCTTTTCTTCTTTTCCCTTAACTGGATCTTTGACTGGCGAAGAAGCTCAGTCAACGCCTCTTCCATATCGATCTCATTTTTATCGTCCTGCTGTACTTCGCCTGTAACAATATCCTGAACCTTCAGATCAAGTACCTGCGCCAGGTTTTCCAGCACTCCGATATCAGGGAAACTCTCACCATTCTCCCATCGTGACACAGCTTTGTTCGTAACTCCGATAAGATCACCTAACTCACTCTGCGTATAATTCTTTCCTTTTCTGGCTTCCCGGATCAATTCTCCCGTTTTGAGCTTATCCATATACAAGCACCCCATTTTTTGTTTTTTGGTGCTTTCACCGTATCACAGCTGATACTCTATATCAATCCATTGTACAGAGAATTCCTGATTTTACAGGATTCTCTATTAGCAGGAATCAGTGCCGCACTATAATTATAATATCTTTCCTGTCAAAAAACTCCAAAGTAACATATCACTAATCTCTCTTATTCATCCTGGCTACATTTTACAAAACCTTCAAAACCATCATATTCTTCTCTTTTGCCCCTTCAGAGTTTTATCGCCGGTATATGTATCTCTTCCTGCACTCCATCAAGTATACATGAAAACACATAATCCGGTTGATAAAAGCCTTTCGAATCCAGTGAATAATCTATCCTGTATGATTCAATGGTCATCTCAGATATATCCTTATAATATGACCATCTGCCGGCATACATCTGTTCAAGAGCCTCATTGATATCATAAGTCTCAAAATCCTTATATCTGTTCAGATCCAGTATCCTGTTCTCTATTCTTCCTACTCCTACATCATGATACAGATTACACCTAAGAGTCCCACTCTGTATATCTTCACCC
>JAILHF010000008.1 GCA_024696005.1 Lachnospiraceae bacterium
TAATAAAGCTGAAAATCAGGGCGGTGCGATTTTTGCGTGCGGCAATGTGCTCGATATCAGCGATAGCAAGATCCACTGGAACTCAGTAACAGGGGCGGATTCCGATCAGAAAAGCGGCGCTGCTATCTACTGCGTAGAAAAGGACAGAGCACGAATCTTGCTTTCGCGGCCGTGGAGCAGCCTGTTGTCTTCAAGAGCAGCAAGCCCGAGATCGCGTTTATCGACGAGGGCGGTTATGTGGTAGCAAGAAGCAAGGGCAAGGCGAAGTTTACGACCAAGGTAAACGGAAAGGCCATCACGATCACAGTGGTTGTGAACTAAAAGAAAACAGGATCTGACGAAAAGGCCACGGGGCAACCCGTGGTCTTTTTTTGCGCGGCCCGGGGGCTGCCTGCTTACCTGCTTTTCCAAGGAAAGTGATGCCAAATGATGCTTTTTGTGTTATGATACACGAAAGGGCATGGTTTCCTGAAAGAAGAAAGGAGAGGGCAGCATGGAAGAGAACACGAATGATCTGCCGGAGAAAAAGTATCCGGAGAGCGCGATGGCGCAGGGGACTTCAAGACCGGCGGATCCGAACGATCCGACGCTGATGGCGGCCTATGCGGGTCCCGAGCAGATGAACAGCCAGCCCATCGGCTTTGTCTATGCCGGACCCGCGCAAATGTCTGCCGGCCCTGCCGGGATGATGAACGTATTCATGAACATGACGCCCGATCAGCAGGCATCGATGATGATGGCTTATGCCGGACCGCAGCAGATAGCGGGCGGGATCGGGATCGGCATGATGGCGGCGAATGCAGCTATGGCTTCGCAGAATTCCGATCAGGGCAAGGCCTACAAGTTCTGCCCGAACTGCGGCTTTGCGGGGGCGGAGACGGCACGTTTCTGCGCGGAATGCGGATCGAGCCTGGAAGGAGTCGAGGCGAAGAAAATATAGGCGTTTACGACTGCCTGAGGCGGCAAACAGGAAGATGAGCGGAGAGCATCCGCTTTCGGGAATTACGGAATGTATCATCTTAGAACATGTGTATGGGAGATCACCCTGGCCTGCTGCTTTTCCTGCAAATACTGCGGCTCGCGCGGAGGAAAAGCCAGGGAGGGGGAGCTTTCCACGGAGGAATGCCTTGCCGTGGCGGAGCAGCTTGCGGAACTGGGCTGCCAAAGAGTATCCATGATCGGCGGCGAAGTCTTCATGCGAAAAGACTGGAAGCAGATCGTGGGCAGGCTCTCCTCACTGGGGATCAACGTCAACATCATCACAAACGGTTTTCTTTTTCACGAGGATCTTATCCGGGATCTCCGGGAGGTCAATGTGGAGTCGGTATCGGTTTCCATTGACGGGCCGGAGGAGGTTCATGACAGATACCGGCAGCCGGGGAGCTTTAAGCGTGCGCTGGATGCGGTAGCAAAGCTGTCGGAAGCCGGCATCCCGGTTTCGGTGATCAGTACCCTCAACAGCGAAAATGTAAAAGGCCTGGAAGAGATGTATTCCATCATGAAGGGCCGGAAGATCTATGCCTGGCAGCTCCAGGCCTGTTCTCCCATGGGGAATGCGGCGGAGAGCGGCATCGATTTCCGCTTTGACATGGGAGATGTGATAAACTTTGTGACTTCCCACATGCGCGAGGTTCCTTTTGCGCTGGGTGTGGCGGATAATATCGGCTATTTCACGGAGGCGGAGGGTTCCATCCGCGGGAACATGAGCGGGAAAGCCGTATTCAGGGGATGCTCCGCCGGGCTCAGTGCCATCGGGATCGACAGTGTGGGTAATGTGCGCGGCTGCGAATCCATGTATGATCCGGCTTTCAACGAAGGCAATCTCCGGGAAAAAACATTGAAGGAGATCTGGGAAGATCCGGATGCCTTTGCCTATAACCGCAGGTTCACGAAAGAACTGCTCAGTGGCAAATGCGCGGAATGCAGATACGGGGAATACTGCGGAGGGGGCTGCAGATCCTATAATCATTTTGTGCATGGGAAACTTTATGAATCACCTTTCTGTGCCAGAGTGAAACAGAAGGAGTGCTGAGGAAGTGTTTACCTGGCAGGTTTGGGTATTCACAATAAGTGAAGCAGAAAGAAACGGTAACGGAGTACACCAGGCCGGTCATGAAGAAGTTATAGGAGGGTACATGGATCAGAAAGCACTGGAAGCTTTATTTCAGGACATGTCAACGGAAGAAAAGGTAATGCAGCTGGTACAGATTCCGGGTTCTGAATATGAAGCCGATGCGGAGATAACCGGCGTAGACAGAGGGCAGGTAAAGGATCGGGTAAAAAGACTGGCCGGAAGTACCCTTGGGATATGGGGCAGCAAAAGGCTTAAGAAGGTCCAGGAACAGTATATGAAGGAGCATCCTCATCATATTCCTCTCATGTTCATGCTGGATGTGATACACGGGCATAAGACGGTCCTGCCCTGTCCTCTGGGGCAGGGAGCAAGCTTTGATCCTGAGGAGGTGAAAAAAGGAGCCGCCATGCAGGCTCGTGAGGCGGCAGCTGACGGTATTCATGCCACCTTTTCCCCTATGGCGGATCTGTGCAGGGATGCGAGGTGGGGCAGGATCATGGAATCCACCGGTGAGGATAAGTTTTTGAATTCCTGTATGGCTAAGGCCATGGTCATGACTTCCTTTAACAGTATCAACGGTATTCCCGCTACCGGCAGCACCTTCCTTATGAAGAAGATCCTGAGGGAAGAGTTCGGCTTTAAGGGAGTTCTGATCTCCGACTGGGGTGCTGTGGGAGAAATGATCAATCACGGCTATGCCGAGGATCAGAGGGATGCTGCTCTTAAGGCCATGCAGGCAGGCGTGGATATCGACATGTGTTCCGGCTGCTACAGTGCTCATCTTGAGGAACTGGTAAACAGCGGTGCCGTTTCCGGGAAGATGCTGGATCAGGATGCAGTAACGGCGAGAGGGATCCGTCATGTAGACAACTGGCAGGAGGAAAACGACAGGCTCCTGGCGGAGGCTGTAAGTGCCGCGGAGTGGGCGGATACTGTGATCCTTTGTCTTGGAGAGGACAGCACCCAGTCCGGGGAGGCCACGAGCAAAGCGAGCCTTAAGCTGCCGGCAGTACAGCTTAAGCTCTTACGGGAGATCAGAAAAACAGGGAAAAAGATCGTGAGCCTGATATTCACAGGCAGACCGCTTGAGCTTGATGAAGTGCGGGAGCTTTCCGACGCGCTGCTGATCTGCTGGCTGCCCGGCACCGAAGGCGGGCATGCTGTGCTTGACGTGCTGACGGGAAAGCTCTCACCTTCCGGGAGGCTGCCGGTGAGCTTTCCATACACCGTGGGGCAGGAACCTCTGCATTACGATATGTATCCCACGGGACGCCCCAAACCCGAAAACGCTCCCTTTGAGTACACCTCAAGGTATCTTGACTGCGAGAACGGAGCGCTATATCCTTTTGGTTACGGATTATCGTATACATCCTTCGAATATACCGGGCAGAAGCTTAGTACGCAGAAGATGTCGGCGTCCGAGCCGCTCACAGCTTCCGTAACGGTCCGGAATACAGGAAACAGGAAGGGAGATGTTACGGTTCAGCTTTATATACGGGATGTCTGCGGAAGCCGCGTCCGGCCTGTCAGGGAACTGGCCGGGTTTCAAAAGCTCTCCCTGGATCCGGGAGCGGAAGAGGAAGTGAGCTTTGTCATAAAAGAGGAAATGCTGCGCTTCTGGACGGCGGAGGAGAAATGGGAGAGCGAAGCCGGAAAGTTCCTTGTCTGGATCTGCGACAACAGCAGTGACGGAAAGCCGCTGGAATTTTTGCTGGAGAGCTGAGCTTGCAGACGGTAAGGGGATGCAGACGATGAGGGATAAAAAGCTTTTCCGCTATCTGTTGCTTACATTTGCGATCACGTATGTTTTCTGGGGCTTTGACATCCTGTTAAGCCGGCTGGGATATTATGAACACCCGGGCTATAATATCGGGATCCTTTTCTATATTTTAGCGGCATCCTCACCCGGGATCACCATGTTTATTCTCTTACAGAAGGAGCCTGATAAAAAAGGGATACGTTATTTCCTGAAAACTTTTTTCAGATTTCATCATCCTCTTGCGGAACTATCATTAATGCTTGCATTTTTAACCATCCGTTTCGCTGTGCCGTTTTTGTTCGGAGATGGAAAGGTGATCGGCAACTGGTGGCAGGTGGCTCTTTTTGTTCCGATCATGTTGTTCTTCGGAGGATTTGAAGAGATCGGATGGAGAGGTTACCTTCAGGATGAACTGGAAAGCAGATTCGGTTCCATAGTTGCGACGCTGATAAACTGCGGGATCTGGGCCGTGTGGCATCTTCCGCTCTGCCTGATCAAAGGAACCTATCAGTATTCGGAGAGTTACCTGTGGTTTATCGTTTCCTTGACAGCATCAGCCTTTGCCCTGGCGGCGATCCATAAAGTGGGCGGCAGTGTACTGCCCTGTATCCTGTTTCATGCAGTCGGAAATGCGATCGTGAGCTATGGGATCAGCGGAAATGAGGGAACAGGGATGATCGTTTCCAGTGCTGTTCAGATCATATGTGCTATAGGTGTATTTGTTTTTTGCGACAGAACAAAAAAGAAAGTTAACAAATAAAAAGGAGGACAAAAAAATGCCGTTTATTGATTCCAAGGTAAGTGTAAAGGTATCGGAGGAGCAGAGAAAGGAGCTGAAGGCCAGACTGGGACAGGCCATTACCCTTATCCCCGGCAAGAGCGAGAGCTGGCTCATGCTGGATCTGGAGGATGAGCAGAACATGTATTTCCGCGGGGATGATTCCGAGCCTGTGGCGTTTATCAGTGTGAACATCTACGGAAGTGCAAATCAGGCGGCCTTCAGTAAGATGACGGCGGAACTGACGAAGATCTACGGAGAGATGTTCGGGATCGCGGCGGACCATATGTATATCAAATATGCGGCGTCCATGGACTGGGGCTGGAACGGGAGCAATTTCTGATGGCGGAAGCTGTCCGGGAGTATTCTTCCCTGAAGGAAGCCCTGCTTGCTGTCTACGGTAAGGATGCGGGTGTCTGCCAGAAGAGCCCCGT